>NZ_JAVDVX010000002.1:0-884075 GCF_031457055.1 Cellvibrio fibrivorans
GGGAGAACCCTACCGCGCAGAGGGAGCGGGTTAGTGCTCCATCCTGGCGAGGGGTGATCGCAGAGGCTTTAAAGCTACTCATAGTGTCTTCCTCGGAGTTAAATACCGGTTTGCACCGGTAACGGTCATCAACAATCGTTATTGTCAGAACGGGTAAAACAGGCGGAGCGGGTAAAACAAACGGTTAACAGTTATTGTCAGTTGTTGTTGCACAACAGCGTGTCATAACGACCGAAACCCGATACATAAAGTATCGGGTTACAGGATTAATCAAACTTGCGCGAGGCATTCAACCGAATTTGCTCGGTCAGCGTGGGTGGTTCGGGCTCGGCTCTGCGCATGGCGCGCAGCACTTCACCTGCGACGATAAAGGCGCCGACCAAGAGGCCGGAATAGATGAACATCACAAAGCTATAGTCCACTGTGTAGTTCCAGGGGCGTGCAATACCGAGGTAGCAGGCAAATAGCCAGGACACAGAGGAGAGTGCGCCAGTCAGCGTCACCAAAATTTGTTCAAAGGTCGGTAGGCCAAGCAGGCCGCGGCGTGAGGTCACGCGTGGAAAACTGAAGTAGTGCAGTGCAACTCCATTGAGTGTTAGTACCGATACGACAGTGAATTTGGCCCATAGCTTCTCATTCATCAAATACTGCTGGGGGTTTTCAAGATAGCCGAGCAGCACCAGTGCCAGACCGGAAATCCACAATACGACCAGTGCAATAAACATAATTTCTGCGGATTTGGTGAGGTCTTTGATGGCAGTAGCCGAGAGGGGGCTACCTTTGGATTTAGCCAGGGCCAGGTCTTGAATAAGCAAAATGCCAATAGCTACACATGCAGCCAGGAGATGGGCATAAACAATCAAGGTCTTCATAGTCGTCCGCGCCTTTGTTGTTGTTTTGAGTCAGGTTGTTGTGGGTAAATTGTTATTTTTTGCTTGTTATGATTGCGCTAACAAATTGTCTATAAAATCCTGTGACGAAAAATTGATAATGAATTTTTGCGGTCAGAAAAGCTCTTTATAAACGCTCGCGCGCAAATTAATTACAGCTGGATGGTGAAGCAGAAAAGCGTGTAGTTCTTGCGAATACAGCACTTATTTCCCTCGTTCTTATCACGGTCTTTATAATTTTGGCGCCTTAATTGTCCGTTTGGCGCTATGTGTTTATAACTAAAAAACATCTTTCTAATAGGTGAATCTATTTTTATGTTTATTATTCCACGTTACAGCAAATTGACAGCGCGATCAATTCACAAAACAAAGAAAATTCATTTCATTTTTAATAAAGTCAATAATAAGCTCGCAAAAACAAATTTTTTGTTCATAGGTGAAATTATCTTTGTTAAAAAGTGCTCTTGAGCGAGTGGATTCGGAAAAGAAGGTGCGATGAAAAAATGCAGCCTGATGTGCACCCTTTTGCTAGATCAGGTAAGTCATATAAATTTCGAGGATGAGCGCTTGCCATTTGCATTTTTTTACAATACCGTGTCAAAGCTTGCTTTTAAGAACATTTTTCGAGCGGTATTGGTTCTCATTAGGAGCTAAAAAGCTTCTATAAACATCTAAAAATTATAAGAAAACAAATTCAACCTTGTGGGATATGCGCGTTGTCGTGTGTAGGACCCACTAAATCAGGCAGTTGATGCAGACACTCCGGTAGTTCCCGTGATAGCAGTTTGTGTTAAGGGGGACTTATTGCGAGCGCAATATTTCTTTCGTCGACTACCGCAATCGCAAATATTGTCGCTTAAATGGTAGCGCTACCTTGAATGTATTATTTTTCTAGGGTACAAGTACACAATGAGAGATTATTCGCAGATAGCAGTGGAAAATAAAATCATAATAACTTCATTGTCTTCTCCAGTAATGACTCTTCCTGTGTAGTGTTTTTGTATAAATCCGTTAAAAAACTACAATAATTATTCAATTTCATTGTTTTACCAGCTTATTTTTTTGTTGGTATTGTTTCTGTCTTACACAACTAACGCATTTTTCTGTAGCGTCAAATTCCTAGTAATCGTCTTTTTAGATGATTGGTATGTTGCCTTTACCTACATAAAAATAAGGTTGCGCTAACAAATATATTGATGGATCGATAATGTCACAGGCATGTTCGTGACGGCCTTACCGGAATGTAGGGATAAATCAGCGTCAGCGGTATCAGGCGCGAAATAATAACGAAGCCTTATGGTCTTCCTCACTGGACTCCAGGAGAACTTGAATGACAACTTCCCTAAGAAAAACTTACGGCTTGGCTGCATTGCTGAGCCTTGGACTGGCTGCCGTCAGCCAGGGTGCTGCAGCCGGTTGCACGTATAAAATTACTAACGAATGGAATACCGGGCTTACCGGCGAAATCATAGTTACTAATAGCAGCACAACCGCTGTAAATGGCTGGACTGTGGGTTGGCAATATGCGACCAACCGTGTCACCAGCTCATGGAACGTACGCCTAAGCGGCACCAATCCCTACAGCGCATCTGACATGGGTTGGAATGGTAGTTTACCGCCAGGCCAGAGCGTCAGTTTTGGTTTTCAGGTGGATAAACGTGGCGGTGCTGCTGAGATCCCAAGTGTGACAGGCAGTATTTGTTCTGGCACAGTGACCAGCTCATCCGCACCATCCAGCATACCAACAACCAGTTCTTCTCGCAGTTCAACACCGATCCTTAGTAGCTCAAGCTCAAGTGTGATTAACAACGGCGGACAACAATGTAATTGGTACGGCACTTTGTATCCACTGTGTGTCAACACCCAAAGTGGTTGGGGTTGGGAAAACAACAAGAGCTGTATTTCCCGCTCTACATGTATCAACGTAGTGGGCGGGTCTTCCAGCATCGCGCCCAGTTCGAGCTCTCGCTCGTCTGTGATTCCAAGCAGCTCATCTGTTGCGACTACCAGTTCTGTCGCGCCAAGTTCGCGTTCATCGGTTGCTCCTAGTAGCTCGTCCGTCGCTACCACTAGCTCAATAGCACCGAGTTCACGTTCATCAGTGGCTCCGAGCAGCTCCAGCGTCGCTACCACATCCAGCTCGGTTCCGAGCACAAGCTCTTCTATCGCACCTAGCTCACGCTCAAGTTCGTCCGTATCGAGTGTGACACCTGGCGTGCGCTTGGATAACCCATTCGTGGATGCACGTTGGTATGTAGACCCAATCTGGTCAGCCAAAGCACAAGCTGAGACTAACGGTTCGAAGATCGCCGGATACAGCACCGCTGTATGGATGGATCGTATCGGCGCTATTGCTCCGACCGATGGCAGCTACGGCTTGCGTGATCACCTTGATGCCGCATTGGCGCAAAACGCTAATGTGATTAAAGTTGTGGTTTATGACCTACCAAACCGTGACTGTCATGCACTGGCATCAAATGGTGAGTTAAAGCAAACTCCAGAAGGGAGCGCACGCTACCGTACTGAGTATGTTGATGTAATTGCAGGGATTTTCTCTGATCCTAAATACGCTTCACTGCGCATTATTGCGATTATTGAGCCGGACTCATTGCCAAACCTGGTTACCAACTTGAGCACACCAGCATGTCAGGAAGCAACCGACCCAACTCATGGTTACGTGGCTAATACCCGTTACACCTTGAGCAAGCTGTACCCCATCACTAACGTATACAGCTATGTGGACATTGGACACTCAGGCTGGTTGGGTTGGACTGATAACTTTGGCAAGGCTGTAACCTTGATTGGCAATGCGATTAAAGGTGCAACTGGTGGTGTAAATTCAATTGCTGGTTTTGTTTCTAACACCTCAGGCTATACACCGCTGTACGAACCCTTCCTGGATTCATTGGCAAATGGTTCATTCGGTACTGGTGGTGGCACTCAAACCCGTCAAGCGAAATTTTACGAGTGGAACCCGCATTTCAGCGAAGTTTCCTTTGTGCAAGCCTGGCGTACCGCGATGATTGCAGCTGGTTTCCCTTCAACTATTGGTATGTTGGTAGACACATCACGTAACGGTTGGGGTGGTCCAAACCGTCCAACCGCCGTATCTACCAGCACTGTACTTGATACCTTCATCGACCAATCGCGTATTGATCGTCGTGCGCACCGTGGTAATTGGTGTAACCAAGCTGGTGGGGTAGGCGAGCGTCCGCAAACTGCACCAGTTGCAGGTATTGATGCTTATGTGTGGGTGAAACCGCCAGGTGAATCTGATGGTGCTGCGTCCAAGGAGTTATCCTTTGATCCACAAGATCCAGCTAAAGGTTTTGACCGCAATTGCGATCCAACCTACACCAATGCTGCTGGCACCACCACTGGCTCCATGGCTAATGCTCCGGTAGCGGGGCGCTGGTTCAAAGAAGGCTTCCAGGTGCTGATCAATAATGCTTACCCACCGCTGAATTAATCGGTGCTAAGTAAATGAGTGAGAGTGAGCATGGACAGGCATTTGGAGAGATGCCCCGGTTAAGGACGACTTTTTCCCACAATGGATTCGGGCGGGCGGAGCGGTTTTACTACAGCTCCCGCCGCTTGCCAGACTCCAATAGCTATCCCTGAAAAACCGTGAACTTCCCGACCCTCCATACGGTGGGTCGGCTTTTTGTTAATTCGCACCCCCAGCATTTTCCAAAAATTATTTTTGCTGCGTTATTTGTCAAAAGTGAATCAACAAAAATAATTTCAACAGGGTTCGCCGGATTCATGAAAGCGAACCGCCCATAACAATACATGTCTTTCAATACATAAGTATTGCCAGTGGGCTGACGAGTGATAGAGTCTTGGTTAAAAATTCCCGCATACACTTGCGGGATTTTTTTTGCCTGCATGGTGATCAAAATTCACAATGACCGAATTGAATAGTCGATTTTTATATGAAATCACCGCTTTTTCAGCGAAATATTTGGCGATACGCAAGGGCTATGCTATTTATAACTGACTCATTCAGGGTAAATGAAATCCACTTTTACTGATTTGCAGACCAGAAACCAATAAGCAAGTTTCAATAATAACGGAGAATAACCATGCCAATATCGCCCGAATTAGTTGCCGAAATGCAAGTGTTGCGTATGTTTGATACCAGTACCAGTCAGTCAGGATTAAAGGTTCACTCGGATGCTTCTGCTGATATTATCGCTGCGACCCGCCGTCTTTTTGAAAAACAATTAACAACCCAAGTGGATGGCGGTTACTTAACCCCTTTAGGATATGAGTCCTCGGTACACCTGCAACAATTGTTGCAAATACTGAACTCTAAGCCTTTGCTGTGATTTTCCGTTTGTTGACCCAAAAACAATAGTTCTATAAATCTATTTGGTGCATACAACATCCAGCGTAGATGTTGTTGCATGTTGCAAAAAACATACAAAAAATACCTAGTGAGAGATCAATTATGCCCGCACCCCATATCTTTTTGGTAAGGATTTTTTTGCTTATGTTTTTTTCTTCTGCATTATCTGCGCAGGCAGAAGTGACGCGAATTCCGCTTAGCAATAGCTCTGTCGCTATTGAAATTACTCCTGATATCGGCGGGCGAATTTTATCAGCGAGCCTTCTCGATCAGCCCAATTTTTTACTTGTTGGCGCGGCGGTGGTTAGCGATCCAAATCCTGTGGTGACACCTGAATCCTACAATATAGGTTATTTGGGGCATGAAACCTGGGTGGGCCCGCAGAGCCAATGGTGGGTGCATCAACTGCTTAATCCCCAGCGTGCTGCTGCAAAAGCGGTGTGGCCGCCTGATCCCTTTTTAATTCTTGCTAAAAATACGCTGCAAGAAAAAAACGCGCAGCGAGTCATTATGCAAAGCCCTAATAGTCCTATATCGGGTGTCGCGCTGCAAAAAACATTTTCCCTTGTAGGTGGTAAACAAAATCAAATTCGGCTGGATGTGAATGCAAAAAACATTCGTGATTCAAACGTTGCTTGGGATATTTGGTTTAATACTCGCGTACCACACACAACGAATGTGTATGTGCCTATTACAAGCATGCAAGATGTGCGCATCCAACACTTTACTGATGCGACTTATGGGTCACTTGAATACACTTTCAGCGAGGGATTTTTTGCGTTGGAAAATTTTTCACCCAGCACACACGAAGGGCGTAAAGGCAAGGTTTTCATCCAGCCTGCGCAGGGTTGGATGGCTGCATTTCGCGGTGAACAATTGTTAATTATCCAGTTTGCTCTGCAACCAAAAAGTGCGATTCATCCTGAGCAAGGGCAAATTGAACTTTACCAGGAGTTTTTAACCCAAAGACCGGATGAAGGGTTGTTGGAGCTTGAAGTGCATGCACCTTACAAAACCCTCAAACCACATGAATCTATGTCCGCGACTGAAGTCTGGACGCTTTTGCCGTATAAGAATGAACAAACACCTGCAGCGCAGCGCGCTTTTTTACGTGAGCTTTTAGAACAGTCGATTTTGTGACTTTCAATATCGAAGCACCGACAAGTTTAAACAGCTTTGGTAAGCGTATTAATTGCATCTTCAATATGGCTCGTTAAGTCATTCAATAATCCAGTACAAGACTGATTCGGCTCAGTTTTGCGTGCTGCATTAACTAACGCCAGAATATGTTCTTCAGTCTTAATGCGCTGCGCTAAGGCTTCGTTTGTATAATCAGATGAGAGTGCAGCACTTAAATGATGTAGCATCATTTCACCTGCTTCTTTATCCGGGTCGGGAACTGAGGGTAAATCCCCAAGCTCTCTTATTGCAGATGCCAAACGGTTTAAAAATAATTTCCTGCTATTGGCAATGTCCAAAAAGTGTTTTGCAATCTCTGATTGTCCAACCAGTTCAGCGGCATCATGATAGTGATCAATACTTTCGCGGCAAGCTACAAATAACTCATTTAGGGCAACTTCGGTATCCGAAAGTAAACGAAACATTCTGTGCTCCTTGGCAAACTTGAGCTGTGGTTTAAGTAGGTATTGGTCTAATCACTTCCAACGCCTGTGGGATCACTTCGAATATTGCTGGCGTTTTAGTGACGGGTTCTCCATCTGCATGAATTTCTTTAGGGTGTTTTGTTTTGATTTCAATACGTTTACCTGAAATGGTAAATGTTTTTTTCATCTGGCTGTGTTTGCCGTACCGCAACAAAGGAGCTTGTGTTAATAACTCCCACAAGGTTGAGGGTGGGAGGCTATACAAGCAGAGTAATCCATCATCAATTTCAGACTTTTCATCAATCACATTTCCACCACCGTAATAACGGCCATTACCGATTGCGAGTTGGATGGAGCGCATCTGATGTGACTCACCATTTGCAGTTATCGTCACGCGAAATGATTGATTATTTTTAAACGCTGCAAAGGCTGCTTTCAAATAACTCAACACGCCCCATTTCTTTTTAACTTCTGGTGTTAATTCATGCGTGACAGTAACGCCTAGCCCGATGTGCGCGGCATTTAAAAAATAATGCCCATTAATAACCCCCAAATTAATCTTGCTGCGGTAATTATTGAGGATGGTTTGGAATGCGTCAGGTAGGTTACTGGAAATTCCCAGCGAGCGCGCCAAATCATTTGCAGTGCCCAAGGGTAATATGGCGAATGGCAACTTATGTTTGTAGAGTGCTTCCGCTGCTGAACTGACAGTGCCATCACCTCCACCGAGAATCACTAATTGTATTTGGTCGCAATGATCCTGAATTAATTGCGCAGTTTCTTTGGCACTACCAGAGTTTTTTTGAATGATAGTAATGTCTGCACTTTTGAGCAACTGCAGGCCTTCCTGCATATCAGCAGTGCCTCCGTTGCGGCTATTAGCATTCAGGATTAACAAGGCAGTATTGATAATCGTCACCTTCACATATTCCTCAGTTGTATCATCCATTCACTAATCTGTTCGTTTTTACATGATCCTTGTATTTTTTTCCGTTAGTTGGCACACCTCCGATAGCTATAAATATTCATTTTTTGGATTACGGATACGGTGTTACTGCCGCGATAGTGGTTTACTAAATGCCAGTATGGTCAATATTTGCAGTGTTTATTTGCCCGTCATTTGCCTGCAACCAACGAGCCAATAACCAGCAGCACACTGCCCAGCCGGCACCTGCGGCCCAGCCTGCGAGCACATCAGTAGGCCAGTGCACTCCCAGATATACCCTGCTTGTACCCACCAGCAAGGTGATGGTGATGCATATCATTAAAATATAGGCTTTGATGATTTTGCGACGCTGTAATTGCGCCAGAAGGGCACCGAGCGTGAGATAGGTACTTGCCGCCAGCATGGAATGGCCACTGGGAAAGCTGGCGGTGTAGACATGGCTGCCGTGCGGAACCAGATCGGGGCGGTCGCGATCAATGGCTTTTTTTAGAAGATTATTAGCTCCCAGTGCGCCAAGTGTTGCGATGAGGACTACTAGTATCATGCGCGGTTTTCGGTCTAGCAAAAGATAACCAATGACGGCGATAGTGAGCAGTATTAAAACGGCATTGCCACCAAGTGCCGTAAAATCTCGCCCGATTTCTTCCGCCCAGCCCGGGCCGATGGGGTCACTCACATCGGCGGCATTGCGCATACTGAGTAGCAGTGCGCGATCAAATTCATGTGGATGATTTTCTAGCGCGATCTCGGTCAGGGCGACAAATCCCCACAGCGATACCAAAACGAAGAATAGGGCAATTAAAACGGCGAATTCGCGATTGCCAATCCACAGCATGAATTTTATTAATGGGTTCTGGTGCGAGATCACACCCAAAAACTTCTTATCAAGTTGGGGTTGTCGATGATGTTTGTCCATAAGGTTTCTCGCGGAAGTAATAATTTTTCGGTCTGTTACATATGTCTCGCGGAGTAGAATATCGTTTTTGAGTGTAATCAGGCAAAAAAAATGCCAGAAAACTTTCTGGCATTTTTCTGCATACCTACCGATGTTCCTTTAGCAGGTTGCTACTTTAATGATCAATATATTTTTTATAGATATCCCACCTTTTGCGCGAATGGAATAATCGAATTCCCGTAAGACCCGCCCCAGCTATAACCTGTGCGGCGCTCTTCCGACATTTGGGTAATGTCATAGAATTTGCTGCCGTCGCGATCGCTGAAAAATCCGCGGTTGGTATTTAAATCGTAAAAGCGATACCACATTTTGCTGCCTGCTTTTTTAACGATAGGGTTTGTCGCCGCCAGCGATGAATCATAGGTGTAGCCATCAAGATAAGTATTGGGGCTATTGAACCAGGCAACGCCCGCCCTTACTGCTTTTTCAATTTCAGCAGTTTGTGGTTGGGTCATCAGGAATGCAAGCACGCCCACTGATTCACTACCACTGAGTGATTCCAATTCATAGGCGCGTGCTTTTTTCGGCAGATAATCCGTCGCACCATGTTGAGCGCACCACACAGTTAATACCCCATTTTGTTTCCATTGTGCTTTGAGAATATACGCAGTGCCTTTGCTTACAGCAGTTTTAAATTTTGCACGATCTGTATCATTAAATACATCCGTATCAAAAGGCGCGCGTTTGTTTGCAGCAAAATCCAACACGGTGAGAGCGTAAGCCATGCCGTTATCGTTAAAGGTTGCATGGTCTGCATAGCCGCCTTTTAACGGATAAAATTGCGGCAATGCACCGGTGCTGTATTGTGAACTGACCAAAAAGTTAGCGGCTCTACGCACTGCATCGCGGTACTTGGTGTTGCTGCCAGTTTTGTAAATTTCAGCTAGGTATACCATTTCGGTAATGGTTGCGCCGTTATCGATAGTACCGCTGTCGCTGCCGCCGCTACCGGCGCTCACGCTGTTGTAATCCAGATTTTTTGGCCAACCGCCGTTGGTTTGTTGATAAGAGAGAACAATATCGGCTCTGCTTGCATTCCACTTGGTTCGTGATTTTGTCAACCAGCTTGCAGCAGGATTACCGTCGAGTGTCAGCAAAGTTCCCGTGTTTGATAGAGAACTACTGGATGAACTTGAGGTGGACTTAGCGACTGAAGAAACCGACGAAGAACTGCTGCTTGCAACATTGCTACACGCACCAGCTTTGGTTTGTGCGCCTTCAATTTTTAATGAATCGATATTGGCCAAACCATCCGCAGTGAGTGATGATAACTGCACATTATTATTACCTTGCACCAAATCAATTTCGATGCTCGCGGTTTGCCAAGTTGTCCAGCTGCCGGTTGCAGGTAATTGCACAGTGTAATTGCCGTTGCTACCGCCGTTAATTAACAGTGAGCCATTTCTGTTTGTTGTTCCACCGTTAGCAAAACGGAAGGTTAATGTGTGACGGCTGCTGGTGGTTGCATCAACGGCCCATACAATTGCAGAACCCTGCGCGTTGTTGCTATTGGTATAACCATTGCCGGTATAACCAGTATTGGTATTTTCGGTGGCGATACCATCGACACGGCAGAATCCGGCTTGTTCTTCTTGAATAGTGAATGATGATGTTGTGGGCAGGCTTGAGCTGCTGTTCGATTTCGGAACACTGGATGTTGCAGCAGAGCTTGATGATTTTGAACTGCTAGTTACGCTCGCTTTACTTGAGCTAACAGCGCGTGAGCTTGCGATACTGGAGCTCACAACACTCGTGCTCGTTTTACTGCTAGCTATTGATGATGTAGTTGCACCACACAAACTGCCACTCACTTTAGGTGCGCCCGCTGTGCCGTTTGCTTGAAAACCAAAACTAGCCGATGCCTTAGGTGCAAGCATTGCGTTCCAACCCAATGCACTTGCAGTGTAGGGATTTGCTCCACTCAGCGTCGCATTCCACGCATTGGTTACACTCACGCCAGATTCTTGCCAGGATACTGACCACCCATTCACGGTGGAGGTAGTGTCGTTGGTGACGGTAATTTCTCCGGTAAAGCCTGAGCCCCAATTGTTGGTGACTTTGTAGGTGCATGCGGCCCAGGTGGGTGATGCTATTACATAAGCCAATGCGCTTATCGCAAACGATGTCTTTGCGTATTTAGTAAAAATTATTGATGAACTTTTCATAATGTCCTCAGAATAGTTATTCATTTTTAAGTAGTGGTTAAAACGTCTTTTCTATTTATTGAAACAGGTTTTATTTACTGTAACTGGGTGTCCATGCACCAAAAATATTGCTGATGGTATAAGTCGCTGCTTGTGCTGCGGTTAATTGTTTGGATTGCGGTGCGCGTGCCGATGTATTTGCACCTGCACCAGTGGTTAAGTATTCAGAAAAGCGCGCAGTATCGAGTGTGTTTTCACTCATATTCACCCAGCCGACTGCAGAGATGTGTTGACCCAGTTCAGTACGGATATAGGTAGCCGCACCGTAAGGTCTCCAATTGCGACCCAGTGCAACAGAGCCTTTGGCCACACTCGAGGTTGCAGTCACTTTTCCGCCCAGAAAAACCAAACCATGAGGAACAGTTTGCTCGGTGCTCGGTGCAGTTAATGCTGAACCGCCGCCAACGCTGTGAATCGTGTTGTTATCAAACACTGCTGTCGCTGCACCAAAAATAAAATCGACAGTGCCCTGGATGTGGCAATTGCGGTAATACTGCGTGCCGCTGTGGGTATAGAGCGTGTCCTGATTGCCGAGCAAACGGCAATTGCGGAACTGTAAGCGTTGACCTTGGGCTAATAAAGCAACTGCCTGCGAACCAACACCGAATGAATTTTCGATGGTGATATTTTCCATGGAGACATCGTTGGCTTTGAGCGTGACGCTCGCGCTGCCGGATGTGCCAATCGCAGTGCCGTCGGCTTTTAATGTGCTGGCGCCATCGTTGTAGGTAAGAATCGTCGATGTTGTTTTTCCTGTTTCACCACAAAAAGTTACAAACGGTTTTGTGATCAATAATTTCTCGCGATAGGTACCCGGCTTGATGCGAATTTGTGTCGGCGTGGTGTTGGAATTGGACAAAGTATTTAACGCGGCTTGCACTGTTTTGTATTGGCCGGAGCCATCTGCAGCGACGCGTAAGGTTGGTTGGTTGGTAATGCTGTTGCAATCGGCAGTGGTGGGTGTAGCAGGGCAGGCTGCTGGTGTTATGCCGTCGCCGGTCACGCTGATATTATCGATATTCGCCAAGCCATTCGCCGTTGTTGCAACGAGTTTAATGCTGTTGGTTCCCGCGTTGAGTGGGACATCTACATTAACGGTCTGCCACTGCGCCCAATTGCTATTGGATGGGAAATCCAGCGTTTTAACCTGGTTACCATTTACCAGAAAGTTTGCACGTCTTGCCCCTGTGCCACCGTTGCCGAAGCGAATTTTTGCTGCGTAGGTTTTTGTGCTGGCAGCGCTGATGCTCCAGGTGATGGATGCGCCAATCACATTTTCTGTATCGATAAAACCTGTACCTGTGTAGCCGGCATGTTTGGTGTCGATCACGCCAGAGTTGCCACAAAATCCCACTGCACTTTCTTCAAAAATCCAACTGCTTTCTGCCGCCCAAGCCTGGGGTGCCAGCGCCAATATTACACCGGCAGCTATCAGCGAATGTGTACAGGATTTAACGAGCTGCAATTGCGATTTGCAAAAAAGTTTTTTCATTTTTAGTTCCCGCTAGTTATGTTTTTTTGACGTAGAGATGCACGTTCCCCAACTGTTGAAAAACTGGGGAAGTGATGCGACCAAATACCGGATCCTGAGGATCACAACGGTAGGTATTGAGAGAAATGATTGGGTTTTATCAGCGGCGTCTGTACTGGGAGCAGTGACGTGGACGCTAAAATGTAAACGCCAATTTTTTTGCCGAATGCTTGCTTTATTATCAGTAGCTTTGCGATCAAGCCTTTAAATAGTCTATGTGACTATGTTTGTTAGTTTAATGCCGCTTTATTAAGTATGAAAGATAATTAACATATAAAATGATGGATTTTGGCGTGATTTTACGTTTTTTGTGCTGCAGTTTTACGTTTTTCGACAAGCGTATTTTGCTATTTTCATTAGCGATTTTTCCTTCCTCATGAGTTGTAATTCTCACCAAAAAATAACTTACCGGCCGTGGGGGCATGTATCCAGAGTCGCTTTTTATCCAGTAAATAATAAGGCATTATATTTTTATATATGAACATAGTTCCATTTGTGAATTACATCGCATAATCAATTTTGTGTCATCAAAAGCATCTGTAGGTCTGGCTTTTCAAGTCTTATTTATCGCATTAGTGATTAGTATGTAGTCCTCCTGACTATTTTGGTCACAAGCTCTTTCTCGATATTTCCCCCTCGAAGATGTTGTATAGCGACCGCTGTAACTAGTCCAAGGTAGATCCTCTTTTCGCTCTGATAACTCACAATAACGATAGGAGAAATACTTTATGAATATGTCGCGGCTCAAAAAAATGGCAACGGCTGTGCTACTAAGCGCAGGCCTATTCGCATCGCATGGTTCACTCGCGTTAAGTTCCATCGCGCCAATCGCCAACTGTAAATATGTAGTGAATAACTCATGGGGAAGTGGTGCAACGGCGAGTATCGAAATTACCAATATAAGATCAACGGTAATCAATGGTTGGAGCGTGAATTGGAATTATGTCAATAACCGCGTTACCGGTAGTTGGAATGCCGCTGTTACTGGCAGCAATCCTTACACTGCTACCAATTTGAGTTGGAATGCTAGCATCCAGCCAGGCCAAACCATTTCAATCGGTGTGCAAGTTAATGGTAACGGCTCAATTGAAGCACCCATTGTGTATGGTTCCATTTGCACCAATAGTTACAGCACTTCGTCTGTAACAACCAGCAGATCCAGCTCTTCTTCGACTGCTCCTTCAAGCCGTTCATCGTCATCAAGTCTTATACCTTCGTCCGTTAGCAGCAGCTCATCGACATCAGCTTGTACCGGTGTTCAGCAGTGCAACTGGTACGGCACGCTCTATCCGTTGTGTGTGAATACCCAGAGCGGTTGGGGATATGAGAACAATAAAAGCTGTATTTCACGCGCAACCTGTACCAGCCAGCCTTCACCTTTCGGTGTAACAGGCGGGGCTTGTGTTCCATCAAGTTCATCTATTTCTTCGCTGAGCTCGTCAAGTATTCGTTCCAGTATTTCTTCCAGTCGCTCCTCAAGCAGTTCTTCATTAAGCTGCCCCCAAGGCAATAGCTGGCCCGATTGCCCTTACACAACCTGGAGCGATGCATACTGTGCGCAGGTTGGCCCGTCACTCTGCCCGAGAAGTTCCTCCAGCACCAGTTCGCGCTCGTCGAGTTCAGTAAGCTCAGGTGGTATTACCAGTGTTGAGCTGACAAAACGCATGGGAATAGGTTGGAACGTTGGTAACTCGCTTGATGCAATCGGCGGTGAAACCAATTGGGGCAACCCACTAATTACACAGCAATTAATTAATTCCGTTAAAGCTGCAGGTTTTAAAACAATTCGCTTGCCTGTTGCCTGGAGTAAATTTTCGGACGAATCCAATTTTGTCATTCAAAGTGCGTGGATGGATCGCGTTGAACAAGTCGTGAATTACGCACTGAATGCCGACATGTATGTGGTGATGAATATTCATTGGGATAATGGTTGGATGCAACCCACCTATGCGCAACAAGCCTATGTGAATAACCGGTTGAAAATTATGTGGACACAAATCGCCACTCGTTTCAGCAATTACGATGATCGCTTATTATTTGCAGGTACCAATGAAGTGATGGTGGACGGTGATTACGGTACGCCCACTGCCGAATATTACACAGTGCAAAATAGCTTCAACCAAACCTTCGTAACGGCTGTACGTGCAACCGGTGGAAAAAATGCAACGCGTCATTTGGTCGTGCAGGGCTTCAATACCAATATCGACCACACCGTAAATTTTGCAAAAATCCCAACCGATATCGTAAGCAATCGTTTGATGATGGAAGTGCATTATTACGATCCTTACAACTTCACACTGAACACCAGCAGCAATATCACCCAATGGGGCTCAATCGCCACTAACCCAAGCGCCACTGAAACTTGGGCAAACGAGTCATATACCGATGCGCAATTCCAAAAAATGAAAGTGAATTTTGTGGATAAAGGCATCGGCGTAATCCTCGGCGAATACGGCGTGGTATCGCGCACGAATGTTGCGGATCACGAAACCTATCGCAACTATTGGAATGAGTACATCACTAAGTCCGCGTACACGCGCGGTTTGGTTCCAGTGTATTGGGACAACGGTTTCGGCGGCAACGGCGGTATGGCGTTGTTCGACCGCGCCTCTGGTGCGCAGCTATACCCCAATCTGATTCAGGCGATTGTGAAAGCGGATGACTGATCGGGAAATTTTATAAATGTATTAATGCAATAACTTCAAGGCGGCCAAAAGGCCGCCTTTTTTGTGTCATTGATCCTGCCTATCATTTACCCATCCGTCACAGGAGATGAGCGTGATAAAAATTATTGAAGAAAGTTGGGGCTGGGTCGGAATTAAGCCGGCAGAAATAATTGGTCAAAACGATTTTGGGAATCTAATAATTCGTGACGTATTGGGGAAGTATTGGCGCTTATGCCCCGAAGACCTTTATTGCAAGGTGGTTGCTGAAAATCAAGAGCAGCTTGACTCTTTATCTAAAAACCAAGATTTCTTGGCTGACTGGTATATGTCTTCGTTAGCTGGCGAAGCAACAGAGAAATATGGAGTTTTAGAAGAGGGCCGTAAATATCACTTGGCCGTTCCAGGAACTTTAGGCGGTGAATATGGAATTAGTAATATTCGTACCATTTCTCAAATAGAGCAAATTCGTTTTTCTGGTGATCTTGCATATCAAATTGCAGAGCTCCCTGAGGGAGCTAAAATAGAACTTAAAATCACAGACTGAAAGCGCATAACAAGCGACTGTGTTAAAAAATCAATACCTACAACGCAAATTTAGTTCAATCGCCACTCGCAATTATCCCGCACCATGGCATTCGCAATCCCCCTAAAGCAACAGCGACATAGCCGCTTCCATTTCTGCACTCAAATCTTCTGATTCAGCAATTTGCATTTCCGGGTCGAGCCCCAGACGTTCGAAGGCTTTTACTTGGGAGCAATCTATTTTTGCCATGGGTGAATCGGTGCCGAGGTAACTTTGCAGCATGGCGACAGTGACTATATCGCCGTAATCGGCTTTGGGGCTTTGACGGGCAAAGTTGATGTGTTGCGTGGGGATGTGCGCGAGCTCTTCGGGGAAGCCCCAGGTTTTTAAAATAAGGTCGCCAATCGGGCCGTGTAATTCCTCGATGACGGCGTCGAGGGTGAAGCTGTCTTTGAGGAGTGCGGGATGGTCTTCAGCATAGGTGAGAATGGGCAGCACACCAATCTTATGGACGAGGCCGGCGAGGGTTGCCTGGTCTGGCCGCAGGCGCGTGTAATGTTTGCACAACACGTGGCTGATGCCGGCGACTTCGCTGGAGCGGCTCCAGACTTCGCGCATGCGCATATCGACAAGGTCAGAGGTAGCTTGGAACATTTGTTCCATAGCGAGGCCAGTAGCGATATTGCAGGTGTATTGGATACCGAGGCGCATTAGCGCGGTGCGTAGATCTTCTATGGCGCGGCTGGCGCGCAAGAGCGGGCTGTTGGCTACGCGGATAATGCGGGCGCTGAGTGCTGCGTCGCCACTGATGACCTGATTTAGTTTATCGATGTCAGCATCCGGATCGTCGGCGACTTCCCGTACTTTTAATGCGACTTCGGGCAGAGTGGGGAGAACGAGTTGGTCATTGTTGATCGCGGTGATAATTTCGGTGCGAACTTTTTCAGCAATGGGGTTCATTAGTGATCCTATTACAGCGCTATTCGGTGGTTTCATCTGCTGTAGGTATAGCATAGGGAAGTGGTAGCTGTTTTAAAATTTCCGTGCTGGTTTCCAGAGTTACCTGATCCAATTGCTCATCCAGCAATGAGGCTAGAATTTCGATCTGGTTGCTGGATGTAAATGCAGCAGTGACCAAGTGCCCGCAGGCATTGCGGGTTGTTGCGTTTACCAGCGCGGTGCCGGGTGCGGGGAGTTGATTGCCGCTAAGTTTAAAGCGGTACATATGCCGTTTTAATTTGCCGCGATAATGCAGGCGCGCCACAATTTCTTGACCGGTGTAGCAGCCTTTGCGGAAGTTAATACCGTTGATCAATTGGTAATTGATTTCCTGTGGGGTAAACAGCTCGATGGTTTCGGGATAAATATCGGCAACACCTGCTCGAATATTCAGCAGCTCCCAATCATTCAGGTCTCCGTTAACCGTGAGGTTAGCGAGTTGCTGTTCAAATGCAGCTGCATCGGCAGACTTTATCCAGCATTCAAAACGATCCTGCGCTAGTTGAATCAGGAAGTTACCGTCTTTTTCTGCCCAGCCATCATTATCGGTGGGCAGTGTAGTAAAAATGGTTTTGGCGGTGTGTTGTGCGCTATCACCATGGATTCCATACAAATGGTAGCCGCTGTCATCGTGCAATTTTGCTTTGGAGAAGACGATATATTTACCGAGCGAGCTCTTGGCTTTGTTCAGCATGGACGCGGGTATGCGCAGGGCGATGGTCTCTGCATCCAGTTGCAGGGCGCGGAAGCTGAGCAGTATTCGCCCTTTGGGATTGCATTGCGCGCCTGTGCGCGTGACGGGTGCACTTAGCTCGCGCAAGTCACAAGTGACCTGGCCTTGGAGAAACTTACTGGCATCCGGCCCTTTGACCAGAAGAAGTCGGGTTTGATGAAGTTTTACCAGTCGTGTTGTCTGGTTGGTTGTGGGTTTATCTTGGGTCATAACTACCAATACCGCTACTGTAGGAGAATCTTGGTGTTGCTATAAAAGTGGCAAAATTGAATTGCATCATACCGTGTTTTGACGATCTGCTCATTGGCAGTTATTCCGATCTGGACTATATATAGCCAATGCAGAATTCCAGACTTCGCCAAAGTGGTTTCTATAAACTTTTCCTCTGCTGCCTGATTACTGTGGCAGTGATGTATGCCTATGAGTTGTTGCCAGCGAAAAAAATGCTGGTCGTTCCTTCCGCCAATATTCCCCATTACATCTATGCCGATATGAATTCGGCAGGAGAGCCTATGGTGTATTGGACCGATTTTGACGGCCTCGCCTGGGAGTGCAATATCGAGAATGATGGCAAAGCCCATGGCTGTGGGTTTAATGTTTATCTCGGTGGAGGGCAAGGCTCCGAGGGAATCAATTTGAGCAGCTATAAAACAATCAATATTGATTTGGATTATGTTGGCAATGATCAGCGCCTGCGATTTTATCTGCGCAATTATGAACCCGGATTTTCTGATATCAACGATATGCAGACATCCAAGTTTAATAATGTACATGTGCCGATCAACTACGTTGATGAGAGTTTGGTGCTGAGTTTATCGGAGTTCTCAGTGGCTGAATGGTGGGTCACCCAATACAAGGCACCGCGTGAACATTCATTGCCACGTTTTGACCATGTTATTGCATTTGGAATTGATGTCAGCTATCCCGGTCCGGTTGGGAAGCACGGTTTTAAGCTCAACAAGCTCGAGTTTGTTGGCGAATGGGTGTCGCGTGAGGATTGGTATTTGGGGATATTGGTATTTTGGTTAAGTGCCATTATGTTCGGGGGTGGTATCAGTCTGGCGAAGCTCACTAAAGAAATTCGCCTTGAACATCAGCGCCTTGAGCGGTTGGCAAATCAAAATTCACTGCTCGCGCAGGAGACAGACAAATATAAAAAGCTGTCGATGGTTGACCCACTAACCGGCTTGTTGAATCGTCAGGGGCTTTCTGAATATATCGAACAATATTTTCCAATGGATAGCGCACGCCTGGTGTCTATGGTGATAGTGGATATTGATCATTTTAAAAAAATTAATGATTCATTAGGGCACGATGGTGGCGATTTGGTGCTCAAGCGAGTGACAGAATTAATAAAATCCCATACGCGCCAAAGTGATCAAGTGGCCCGCTGGGGAGGTGAAGAATTCGTGCTGGTATTGCCTGATACGCATTCGGAGGGCGCATTTGCTATCGCAGAAAAAATGCGCGCCTTAATCGCAGCTGCCAACTTTGACCAATTCCCGCAATTGCACGTGACCATTAGCTTGGGTGTAGGCACCAGCGACGGTAAAATCCCCTTTCATCAATTATTCCGAAGCGTGGATACTGCACTCTATCAAGCCAAAGCGCAGGGGCGGAACAGGGTGATCAAAGCAAGCGTTTAGTCAGTGGCTCGTTTATAATGCCGTACATCTCGCGTGATCAATATAGGTAGTGATGTGGATATTAATCGTTTGTTTTGGGGTAGCCGGCGCGGAATGCTGGAACTGGATTTGGTGTTGATGCCTTTTCTGGAAAATGTCTACCCGACATTGGAGCAGGCGGACAAAGAACGTTACTGGTTATTATTGGAAGAGCAGGATCAGGATTTATTTGCCTGGTTTATGCGCAGGACTGATCCTGCTAACCCTGAGCTACAACGGATTGTGGATATTATTCGTGCAAACACCGGCCTTCAAAAAAGCAGTTGATACTGACGTTATAACTGCTGACTCATCTGTTCTGAAACCGCTGCCCATGCTGGCAGCGGTTTATATCAATCACTCCCGCTTTGGTGTCCTGCTTTATCGCTGCAGCTATGCTGTGTTTGCGTTGAGCCTGCTGCTGGTGTTTTATCCTTTTATCAGTGAGCAACCGCTGTGGTTGTTTGGGTTAACGCTGTGTTGGGGTGGGGTGTGGTTGGTGTATCGTCGGGAAAGTAGGCGTTGCGTTACAGGGGCGCTCAGCTACTCCGGTGATCATTGGTTGCTTGAGCAAGATGGCAGCACCTACCAGTTGACGCTGGCAGGCGACGTGCTGTGTTGGCCTTGGCTGATTATTTTGCCCTTACGTGAAATAGCGAGCGGTAAAATCCGGTGGATATTGATTTTTGGTGATGCATTAAACAAAGATGATAATGCCCGCTTGCGCCGTTGGTTGCGCGCGTGTTTAACACCCAAGGCATAATTCCGGTTTTAGATTTCCTTACTCACAATCACATCCTGCCCGGCAAAATTTGTCGGCACCAGAATGGTATCGCGTGCGATTGGCGACTTCTCCGGATAATCGGGCGAGAAGTGCAGGCCGCGGCTTTCTTTGCGCTCATGTGCTGAGCGAATAATTAACTCGGCAACAATCGCCAAATTGCGCAGTTCGATCAAATCGCTGCTGATTTTGTAGTTGCTGTAATACTCGGCGATTTCTTTTTGCAACAATTTGATACGGTGGGTCGCGCGCTCCAGGCGTTTATGTGTACGTACAATGCCCACGTAATCCCACATGAAACGGCGTAACTCGTCCCAGTTGTGCGAAATCACAACGTCTTCATCAGAGTCTCTTACGCGCGATTCGTCCCACTGCGCCGACAATTCGGGCGTATGGATATTGTTGAGTTTCGCCAAAATATGCTCCGCTGCCGATTGCGCGTAAACGATGCATTCGAGTAACGAGTTACTCGCCATGCGGTTGGCGCCGTGCAATCCGGTAAACGAGGTTTCGCCGATAGCATAAAGATGCTGCAAATCGGTTTGCCCATTTTTATCCACGACAACACCGCCACAGGTGTAATGTGCTGCGGGTACAACTGGAATGGCTTCTTTTGTTATATCGATTCCAAACTCCAAACAGCGTGCTTTTACTGTAGGGAAGTGCTCGCTGATAAACTCTTCGGATTTATGGCTGATATCCAGATACACACAATCGCAACCGAGACGTTTAATTTCATGATCGATGGCGCGGGCAACTATATCGCGCGGTGCCAATTCTTCGCGTTCATCAAAGCGCGGCATAAAACGTTCGCCACTCGGCAAGCGCAAATAAGCCCCTTCGCCACGCAGGGCTTCCGTAATCAAAAAGTTTTTCGCGCGCGGGTGATATAAACAGGTGGGGTGGAATTGGTTGAATTCCATATTGGCCACACGGCAACCGGCTCGCCATGCCATGGCGATACCATCACCACTGGCGCTGTCAGGGTTGCTGCTGTAAAGGTACACCTTGCTCGCACCACCCGTAGCCAGCACCACGACTTTCGCTTGGAACACATGGACTGCATCGTGCTTGCTGTCCAACACATAAGCGCCCGTGCAGCGCAGCTTGCGTGAGTCCGCATCTGCCTGGGAAATTAAGTTCACCGCGACATGGTGTTCAAAAATATCGATATTGGTCTGCTGCTGGACTTGTTCAATCAGTGTTGAATGTACCGCTTGGCCGGTGGCATCGGCGCTGTGGATGATGCGTCTATGGCTGTGGCCACCTTCTTTGGTGAGGTGATAATCGCCATTGCTATTTTCTTTGGTAAAGTTGACGCCTTGGGCGATAAGCCATTGGATCGCATCTTTACTGCGCTCGACAGTGAACCGCACCGCGTCTTCATGGCAGAGTCCGGCGCCGGCAATCAACGTATCCGCAACATGGGCATCAATAGAGTCTTGGTCATCCAATACAGCGGCTATACCGCCCTGTGCAAACCAGGTAGAGCCTTGGTTGATTTCATTTTTACTAAGCACGGCAACTCGCGCCTGTTGGGCTAGACTTAGCGCCAGAGTGAGGCCAGCTGCGCCTGAGCCAATAACCAGAACGTCGTATTGATAGTGTTTTTTCATGCAAATAGAACCCGGTTCGTACGAGGGGCGCCGTGAGATAAGACGGCGACAATGGGCGCAGTATATCAAGCCCGTGTTGGTTTATACGAAGTAAACAGCCATAAGGGTAATAACCCCGTATAATCGCCCCTGAACTTTTCAGGCATGGTTTTGTCTATGAGCCGGCCAGCTTTAATAGGCTTGTTTTGTATAAGACCAGCATCCGTATCTCGGTATAGAGATCGGGTAGCAGGCTAAAAGTTGGTTTAGTGAGGTTAGATTCGCATGAGTCTACTGGCTCTGGAATACTGACGCAGATTTGCCGTGCAACCGTTAGGTTGAGGCGCTTGGGGGTTAAAGAATGACAGCGCAACTAGCGCCTGATGTTGATCAGCAACTGGTCGAGCGAGTTCAAAAAGGCGATAAACGCGCGTTTGATTTGCTAGTGATTAAGTACCAACACAAAGTGTTGGCAGTGATTAGCCGTTTTATTCGCGATCACGCCGAAGCTCAGGATGTGGCTCAAGAAGCCTTTATTAAAGCGTATCGCGCGCTGCCCAATTTTCGTGGAGACAGTGCGTTTTATACCTGGATTTACCGCATCGCCATCAATACGGCTAAGAACCACATAGTAGCTCGCAACCGTCGTCCACCGACCAGCGATGTGGAGATCGAAGATGCCGAATTCTTCGATGGTAATGATGGCATGCATGAATTAAATACGCCTGAGCACAATATCCTGTGCGACGAGTTACAGGATACGATTGCGCAAGCATTTCAGGATCTGCCCGATGATCTGCGCACCGCAGTGACTTTGCGCGAGATTGATGGCTTGAGTTATGAAGAGATCGCCGAGGTGATGGAATGCCCGGTTGGCACCGTGCGTTCGCGTATTTTCCGCGCTCGCGAGGCGATTGATAAACGTATCAAACCGTTGATTGAGGATTAGTGTGGCTGAGCGACCGGGTTGGTCGCGGAGAAATTGCAACCCTCTTGAAAAACTTGCACAATTTTTTGTAATTTCATGAACCAATTGGCTAGCGTCTAGTCATACAAAGCAGTTGGGCCAGAACGGTTAAGTATTCAGACTTCTGGCCACCCAAACGTACCTTATTAATAATAGTTTTTGTACTCTAGCGAGCACTTTTAAACGAGGCACCAGCGAGAATGACAGAGCAAATCCAACCACCAGTGCTAGCTGAATCCTTGTCAGCACTTATGGATAACCAGGCGTCTGAGTTGGAAATCCAACGTCTGCTCAAAGCACTTGATGCAGATCCTGAACTCAAAGCCACTTGGTCCCGCTATCAAATCGCCAGCGCTGGCCTCAAAAAAGATCTGTCGGTGATGGCATCCAGTGGTTTTGCTGCGCGGATTAGCGCTGCAATTGATGCTGAAGAAACTTACTCACCTCAATCGCAGCCTGCTGCGCAAGAAGTTATTAATCGGGGCACTGGGGGTAATGTGATTGTTATGCCGCTGCGTTGGTGGCAGCAAGCCGGTCGTGTTGCTGTAGCTGCATCGGTTGCAGGCGCCTTGATTGTCGGAGTGCAACAGTATCAAGCAGTTGCGCCACAAACGGCAGAGTTTGCGGATAACACTCCTGTCACCACACCTGCGGCAGTGAATAATGAAACCAAGGCGGCGAATTTGCCTTCTGGTATCAATGCTCCCGCGCTGTCGGCGCGTACTGTTGCAGTGCAAAGTGGTTATGAATCGCGTCCGCAAGAAAATCGTCGTGTGATGTTTGTACCGCGTCAGCAAGCGGCGCCCATCTACAACGAAGATGTCAGCATTTACGTGAACCAGCTAATTCAGGAGCATACTGACAATGCCTCTACCAACAGTGGCCAAGGTATGTTGCCTTATACCCGCGTTATTCTGACTGAGGAGGAATAGCTCCTCCGATCCGTTGCATTAACAGGTGGAGCAGTTATGCTGCTCCCTTGATCCACTCTCCCACGAGTTCAGAATGTTAACTCTCTTTTCTATACGTAACCTTTTACTCATCTCCCCATTGTTGTTATCCCCCAATCTGTACGCCCAAGATTCAAACTCATCAGCTCCTGAGGCTTCGTCGCAAGTTTCTGCTGGCGTTAACCAATCACCTGAGGTAGCCAGATTGTTACAGAAAATGGCGAGCGTCCCCCATACCCTGAATTACCAAGGGTCATTCACTTACCAGCATAAAGACAATCCATCGCTGCAAAGCTTCCGGATTCTCCACTGGGTAGAGAATGGGGTAGAGCATGAGCGCTTGCAGCACTTGAATGGTACCGAGCGTGAGTTTGTGCGCTCGGGTAAGGCGATAGGTTGTGAATCCTTGGGTGATCAATTATTGCAGGGCAAGATCAGCCAGCTCGGCGCCAATCTTGCGCGTATGGATGAGTTATATCGCTTTGAAATTCGCGGCCCCGAGCGTGTCGCCGGGCGCGAAGCCACGGCACTGCTTGCACTGCCGCTGGATGCTTACCGCCACAGTTCGTTGTTGACGATTGATAATGAGACCGGCTTGGTCCTTAAATCCTGGTTGGTCGATGAATCGGCGCGGCCACTAGAGCGCTATCAATTTATTGATCTCGATCTCAGTCCGGATTTGGAGAGTATCCAACAACAGCCGGCGGCTAAATTGCAGCGCTCTGCCACATCCCAGCTCAGTGAATGTAATCCTTCCGCGCTCAAGCAATCCGAGCATTGGCGCTTGGCGTGGGTGCCGCCCGGCTTTGCGTTTGTTGGCCAGCGTCAGGTGCGCAACCAGATTGATATGTTGATGTATACCGATGGATTGACCACCTTTTCTGTGTTTATCGAAGCGGCGACCGGTGCGATCCCTGAGGGGGTTGCGTCGCGCGGTGCAACCTTGGCGGTAATGGATTCCTTGAGCTATCAGGGCAAGAGTTACCGGATAACCGTCGTGGGCGAAATACCTGTCGTCACCGCCCAAAAAATTGCGCAGAATATAGGGGGGATTTAATCGTCCCTTTTTCATTCCAGGCAGTTCATACAGGTAAGGCGCATGATTCTTGAAACCGGCCGCATAATGGCAATAGAAACCGAAGGTGTCTGGGTGGAAACCATCCGGAAATCCGCCTGCGGTTCCTGTAAGGCCGAAAAAGGTTGCGGGCAGAGCCTTATCAATAAATGGGATGGTCACACCGTGTATATTTGGGTGCTATTGGAGGGGCGCAATCCTGCGGATTATCACTTGGGTGATGAAATCCAGATCGGTATTCCCGAGGAAGTTATCGCAAAAGGCGCGCTGCTGGTTTATATGGTGCCGCTAATAACGCTGTTGCTTGCCACCGTATTTGCCCATCATCAATTTGCCCATGAGGGTATTAGTACGCTCAGTGGTTTCGCTGGTTTATTGTTGGGTGGCTTGATTGTGCGCTGGCATTCCTGGCGTAACCGCTTAAATAGCGATCTGCAACCAGTGTTGGTGGATGACCGAAAACCCCTGCATTTTTATCAAGCCGTAGAGCAGCATTAGTATGTTGCGGGTGAACGCCTCGGTTGTTATTCCCCTGAGTGAAATTGAATGCAGCGCTATGCGTGCTCAGGGTGCGGGCGGGCAAAATGTCAACAAGGTGTCGAGTGCGATACATTTGCGTTTTGATATCCCTAATTCATCGTTAAGTGAGTTTTGCAAAGCGCGTTTGTTGGCGCTGGGCGATAAACGCATCACTAACGAAGGTGTGTTGGTGATTAAAGCCCAGCGATTCCGTACGCAAGAACAAAATCGTGAAGATGCTCTGGCGCGTCTGCAGGAAATCATTCTCGATGCAATAAAAATTGAAAAAATGCGCCGTGCGACCAAGCCGACTTATTCATCCAAGCAGCGCCGCATGGATGCCAAAACCCAGCGCGGCTCCATTAAATCTGCCCGGCAAAAAGTGTCGTTTGATTAATCTCTACCGCAGAATTGTTTTATTTCGCTAACAATCCGGTTAGTTGTGTCTTTCCCGCGATAGCTTCCCGCCATAATTGTTGCTGCAAATCACTGATGTCGTCACTGCCACCATTCATTAACCAATTGACCAGTGCCTTGGCAACATCCGGGTAATGGCGCGGTTGGGCGGGTGGTTTAAGTGGCAGCCAACGGCTTAAGGTTTCTGTATCAAAATGTGTAGCAGTACTCCCGTAACCGAGTTGTTCCAAGGCGATGGCATTGGATTTTTGTTCAACTTGTCCGGCAACTGGCTGCACTAATAATTTTTTCCCCAGATGGATCGCTTCGCTCGGCAACTCAAAGCCTGCACTGCAAATCACGCCTTCGCAGCGATGCAGGTCTATTTGAAATCCTTCCCGTGAAAACGGGCGGACATGGATGTGACCATCATCGTAGGCGGCAGGAACGGATTGATAGATAAAAAAATCATAATCCGGAAATTCGCGCAGCTGCGGCACTATATCTTCTAAGCCCGCAAAAGGTAGATAAACTAAATAATGTTTGGGGGTGGAAACGTTAGGGTACTGTGATGGTTCTACGAGTGGTGGAAGAATTGGTTGGTTGAAATGATGCCAGTGCAAACCAATAGGTTGCGTCACTGGTGCAAAATTATGCATAAACCAATCGACAAAAATATTATTACCGAATTTGGGTATGTCGTAAAAAAAGGCATTTTGGTGAGAGATACCGATAATTTTTTTCCCTGCGCGTTTGGCTGCCCAAGCCGACACAGGTTCAAAATCATTGATGATAAAGTCGTAGCCCTCGACATCCACTTTTTTCGTGTCTTGATACAGCTGGGCAATATTGGATGTGAAGAGTGTTTTTACGAACTGGACTTTGCCGTTTTGGGTAGCGAAGGTAAGTCCGCGGTAGGATTGGAAATCACCAAAGGCTTCCATATCAAAAAATTTATCGCGCTCCCGGCCTGAGAAAACCCAATCAACCTGTGCACCAACATCAGCAAAGGCTTTGGCCATAATGCGCGCACGCGTAGTGTGGCCATTGCCGGTGCCTTGAACCCCATACAATATTTTCATGCGCTCTCACTTGGTAATCAATGCCAATCAGGATTGGCGGTTAATAAGTCGCTGCGCTGTTAATAATTAGTGTAGTGAAACAATTAACGAATGCAGGTAAATTCCCCAAAATGCACAGGCGCTACCGAGCAGGGCTCCGGCGACCAGATCAGTCGGGTAGTGCACGCCGAGCAGCACGCGGCTCATGCCAATCGCACAGGCCCAGATAAAACAGGGGATTGCAAAAAGCGGATAAAAATTAAAAATCAGGCAGGCAAATAAAAATGCAGCAGCAGTATGACCTGAAGGAAAACTGAATTGATCCGAGGGAGTGATCCACGCCTGATAGCTTGTGATCTTTACCGCAGGGCGATCGCGTTTGATGAGATTTTTCAGAAGCAGATACAAACTGACATCAAATACGTAGGCGATAATTCCCGCCCAGAAAAAACGCGCACCGGCGATAGGCTCAAGTGCAAGCAAACCCAATGCGACAATTAAATAAAGAGGGCCGTCTCCGGTCTGGGAAACAAATCTGACAGAGCGACGATACTGGAAGCCTTTGGTTACATGTACCCACAAAAATGCGAGAGTATCCAAGTGGTGGACGCGCTGTAAAAAAGTATTCATGATTCACCGCCTTTTTAACTAGTTGCAGATGAAATCGCGCGAACAGGATAAATTACGTCCGCGTCCATCTATTAGTAACATTGCTGTGTGACTATTGTGTGAATGTGTAATTAACCTGAGATGACAATGAGCGGAGACAGTGAATGAGCAAACCAGGTAAAACCGGTGTTCCACGTATAATTGATGCGTTTGGTTATTCAATGAAGGGGTTTGCCGCGGTATGGAAATATGAGGCGGCATTCCGGCAAGAAGTAGGACTGGCGATCATTCTGATTCCGGCGGCCTTTTGGCTTGCACAAACTCCAGTCGAACTTATTTTGTTGATTGCGAGTGTCTTCTGGGTATTGATGGCGGAATTGGCCAACTCATCCGTTGAAGCGGTGGTGGACCGCACCGGCTCTGAGCGCCATGAGCTTTCCGGGCGCGCGAAAGATATTGGTTCAGCATTGGTGTTTGTCAGTTTGGTATTGCTGGCGATTGTGTGGGGAATCATTGCCTTCAATCGGTTTAGCTGATTACTGCAGTAACGATCATTTTTAAAGCCCCGGCCCTAAAGGCCGGGGCTTTTTGTTTTTGCATTGCTGAAAATTTTCTTTTAATCAATCTGCCGTGGGTTGATTGCAGTGCCCTCCGGTTTAGGGTAAATTACACAAATCGGTTAATTATCATATTTATATGTCATTGAAGCCAGCATAAGAAAAACTATGAACGAAGAATTTTCAGTTAATGAACATCCACATCGCCGCTACAACCCACTCCTGGGAGAATGGCTGCTAATTTCCCCTCATCGTACCAAGCGCCCTTGGCAGGGGCAGCAAGAGCAGAATCAATGGCCAGACAGTCCGGCGCATGATCCTTCTTGCTATCTGTGTGCCGGTAATCATCGCGCTGGGGGGGAAGTGAATCCGCCCTACAAAACGACGTTTGTCTTCACCAATGACTTTGCGGCGTTGATGCCGCAAGTACCAGCAGCGCCGGTTTCCAGTGATTCGCTGTTCCAAATCCAGGCCGAACACGGCACCAGCAGGGTGATTTGCTTTTCTGCCGATCACAGTAAAACCCTGCCGTTGTTGAGCGATGAAGAGATCAGTGCAGTCATCAGTACCTGGATGAGCGAGGCGGCTGATCTGGGCAAAGACTACGCCAGCGTGCAAATTTTTGAGAACAAAGGCGCGGTGATGGGCTGCTCCAACCCTCATCCCCATGGCCAGATTTGGGCACAATCGCAGCTGCCAACACTAGTCGATAAAGAGGATGAGCAGCAGCGCGAATACCACAATCAACATTCGATTCCTTTACTGCTGGACTATGCGCAGAAAGAGTCTGCCGTTGGTGAGCGAGTAGTTGTGGAGAACGAGGACTGGCTGGTGGTAGTGCCATTTTGGGCGGCCTGGCCTTATGAAACCCTGCTGCTGCCCAAGCAAAAAATTGCGCGCATTACAGAACTTAGTCCCACACAACAGCTGAGTCTAGGTGCGATACTGCGTGATATCACCGCCCGTTACGACAACCTGTTTGAGTGCTCATTTCCCTATTCAATGGGGTGGCATGGCGCACCTTTTGCGACGGGTGATATGGCTGACGACACCGCACACTGGCAGTTGCACGCTCATTTTTATCCCCCGCTATTGCGCAGTGCGAGCGTACGCAAATTTATGGTGGGCTACGAAATGTTGGCTGAGCCCCAGCGCGATTTATCCCCCGAGCAAGCGGCTGAACGTTTGCGTCAACAAAGTCCTGTTCATTTTCGATTGAGGTAAGACGAGCGTGAAGACTCTCTCTAATGCTCGTGTGAGCGAATTATTTGAAAGCTATTTCGGTACAGCGCCGGTTGGCACCGTTAAAGCGCCCGGCCGTGTCAATCTGATTGGTGAGCACACGGATTACAACGGCGGTTTTGTGTTGCCCGCAGCAATCAACTATCACACCTATATTGCCTTTGCACTGCGCGGTGACCGCCAGCTGCGTTTGGTGGCTTACAACTTTGATAATGAATCTGTCGTTGTTGATCTGGATGCAGTTCAGGTGCATGACACTAATGCGTCATGGAGCAACTACGTGCGCGGCGTCGTGCAAGAGATGCGTAAACAGGGTTTTAAACTCGCTGGTGGCGATTTGTATATTGCCGGTGATCTTCATTCCGGTGCGGGTTTAAGCAGTTCAGCATCGCTGGAAATGGCGTTGATCCGCGCGCTCACTTCGCTCAGTCAGGAGCAAATTGAGCCAACACAAGCCGCGTTGATGGGGCAGGCGGCAGAGAACAATTTTGTTGGCTGCAACTGCGGGATAATGGATCAGCTGATTTCAGCGCGCGGCCAGGAGCATGCAGCATTACTTATCGATTGCCAGGATTTATCGACCCGTGCTGTGCCAGTTCCAGCAGATTGGGAAATCCTGATTGTCCACAGCGGCGTCAAGCGCGGTTTGGTCGATAGCGAATACAACCAGCGTCGCCAACAGTGCGAGCAGGCCGCCGCGTTTTTTGGACAACCGTCCTTGCGCGGTGTTGAGTTGGCTCAGCTGCTAGCGGCCGAAGCTGAACTTGATGAGTTGAGCTTCCGTCGCGCGCGCCATGTACTTACTGAAAACCAGCGCACACTGGATGCGGCCAAGGCGCTTGCAGAAGGTAATCTGGCTAGTTTAGTTAAGGTAATGGTTGAATCACATGCATCTATGCGTGATGACTTTAATATCACTGTGCCCGCGATAGATACGCTAGTGAATATCCTGGCAGTTGCGGGAGAGGGTAAAGCCGGTGCGCGTATGACGGGCGGAGGATTTGGTGGTTGTGTTGTTGCGGTGGCCCCGGCAGCGGTTATTCCTCGCTTGGCGGCTGCTGTTGAGGCGCATTATCAGGATCAAACCGGCTGTATTCCTACCTTAATCCGCGCCAAAGCCAGTGCGGGTGCCTTTGCTTAATCCTCTCTTCCCTTCCCTGTAGGGGCGCTGCTTGCTGGGCCCTTATTTCTACTGTCGATTGGGCGCGGCAAGCGGCGCCCCTACAATCACACCAGCGATCAATGCCGCGTTTTGCCTGCGTTATCTGCATCACTTAAAAAGGCGAGATAGTCATCGGCGATACTGCGTTCATCAGTCCGGCGCTCGGTAGATTTGCGGCGCTTGCGATGATAAAGATCCAGAGGCATGTTCTTGCAGGGGTCGCGATCCAGCCTGCGGTCATTGCCTTTACGGCGGTCAAAAAAAATCTTGTGGTCACTCATAGCGAATACTTCTATTCTCGTCTGTTTATCGTTATCTACCTGGATTTAAATGTGTGCTGGTTGCTCCAAGTCAACACAGTGTAGATCTTTGTCGCTAAAATGCGGCAAGTTTTTTTGCATAAACAGATCCATTTGGATAGCCATCGTCTATCCCTGTGTGATGTTGTTATTGCTTTGCGAAAAAGGGTGAATCCTATGAATCCTGTTGAAAGTCGTATCTACACCAAGCTGAGTGGCGGGTTCCAACCTGTACATCTGGAAGTTATCAACGAAAGTTACATGCATTCGGTGCCGCCCGGGTCGGAAACCCATTTTAAAGTGGTATTGGCGTCCGCGCAGTTTGCGGGCAAGCGGCAAGTGCAGCGTCATCAGGCAATTTATGCTTGCCTTGCCGGAGAGCTGCAATCCGGAGTCCATGCCTTGGCGCTGCACACCTTTAGTCCAGAGGAGTGGCAGGCCAGCAGCCAGGTTCCAGCATCTCCCCAATGCCTGGGGGGCAGGAAACACGACCCACAATAAGTGCTGGTTGTGCAAAAACTAAACGCCTATAATGCGCGCCCTGCGCAATCCTGCTTGCCCTTGAATACTTCGATCTGATTACTGCTAACCCGTTAAGTGATGTTTATGAGCCAAATTGTCGTTGCCGCCCTGTATAAGTTCGTTAAATTGCCTGATTACGAAACCCTGGTGCCCCGCTTGAAAGACCTTTGTGAGCAGTTGGGAATCAAGGGAACCTTGCTGTTGGCAGAGGAGGGTATTAATGGAACTGTATCCGGCTCGCGTGCAGGCATTGATAGTTTGATTGCATTTTTACGCGCCGATGGCCGCTTTGATAACCTGAGTTACAAAGAATCTTTTTACGATGAGCAGCCTTTTTACCGCATGAAGGTTAAGCTCAAAAAAGAAATCGTCACCATGGGTGTTAACGGCATAGATCCGCAACAAATTGTGGGTACCTATGTTAAACCCCGCGATTGGAACGCGCTGATTAGCGATCCTGAAGTGCTGGTGATCGATACTCGTAATTCTTACGAGTATGAGATAGGGACTTTTGAGCGCGCTATTGATCCAAAAACCGAAACCTTCCGGGAGTTTCCTGCTTACGTTGCAGAAAACCTTGATCCTGCCAAACACAAAAAAGTGGCGATGTTTTGCACCGGTGGCATTCGTTGTGAAAAATCCACTGCCTATTTAAAAGAGCAGGGCTTTAATGAGGTGTATCACCTGGAGGGCGGGATTCTTAAATATTTGGAGGAGGTCCCGGAAGAAGAAAGTTTGTGGCGTGGCGAATGTTTTGTATTTGATAATCGCGTGGCCGTTAATCATAAACTTGAAAAAGGTGTTTACGACCAATGCCATGGCTGCCGTTATCCCATCACTGAAGAAGACAAAAACTCTGCACATTACATGTTGGGTGTCTGCTGCCCGCGCTGCTTTGACAAGTTGACGCCAGAGCAAACCACACGTTTTGCCGAACGCCAGAAACAAATCGAATTGGCCAAGCAGCGCAATCAAGCCCACATAGGTGTTCTGCCCCCGGAGCGTCAGTTGCGTCGCGCCCAAAAGCTGGAGCATCGCGAGGAGCAGCGTCGGTTGTCGTTAAAAGCAGTGGGCGAAACAAAGCGCCCATCATCAAATAGTATTTAGCTATTTTGTCACACAATTACTTTATGCTTTAATGCCGTTTCCGTTAATAAATACTTGTGGTATCTATGAATTTTGACGATTGGACAGCCGACATGGCTACAGGCACGGCAACCCATGCCAGCGGATTCACTATTCGTATTGAAGGTAATCCAAAAGATCCTTCCGAGGTGTATCCCGGTAAGTTTCCGGAAGGGATGAGCTTTGTTGATCAGGCGCGCCTGCTACGTTCTGGATTGGAGTTTCTGGCGAAGGCAGGTGGCAGTGCACCTAAATCCTGGCAATCCAGCCCGGTGCAGGATGCAAAAACAGAAGCTATCAAAGCGCGCGAAGAGTTGGCCAAACGTTTTGCTGATCGGCCCGATAAACCTCAGCGTTCAGTGCTGTCGTTGAAAAAGAATTCTTGAGCTTGAAATTGTATCCATATAATTTGAATCCCATAAAAAAACCGGCGTATCAAAACGCCGGTTTTTTTACGGAAGCGAAATGGCGATTGGTTGGTAACTCAAAGTAACCCGCGTCTTTGCAGTTCCAAATAATGTGCATCAACCAGCTTGAATAAATCATCAAATTTTTGTGCTGCCGGTGCGGTCACCAACTCCAGGCTTTCAACTTCGACTTTGGGGCGCTTCATAATTTTTTCCAGCTCGGCAGCAGTGCCGGTCATTGCAGAGATGATTTTATCGGTGCTGTCTTTATCACGGAAAATTCTACCCTGCTCAGTCAGCTGCAAATAGTTGTCGCATTCTTGCAGCCAGTCTTTGCGTTGCATAATAAAGTGGCGAATATTCTTGGCACCGCCGCGATGAGCTGTGGGGAGTTGTTTGTCGCGATAGGCTTGCAGGCTTTTGCGCCCCTGTAACAAAAAATCAAGACCAGTCGATTTGCAGTATTTGGCATTCAGATAACTGGCAAATTTTATATTGTTGGCAGCTTCTGCCTTGGTGCGTTTGCAGGCTTCATCGCAACTGAAACCGAATTGCGATAGCGACAGCAGGGCGATGGTTAGTAGGATTTTTTTCATAGCAGGCTCACCGATTATTAAAGTTATATGAAAGCTGAACAACTGGACTGTGATATAAATCACTTTTTAAAAAACGTCAAGTATTGTAAATAAAATTAAGCCTGAATATAGCTATTAGCTTTAAGCCTAGGAGTTCACTGCGAAATTGCAAACGTTGAAGAATCAATTTTTTGGGGCGGGTCAAAGCGGGCAAACAAAAGGCAGCGCTCGGCTGCCTTGGGTAACAACGAATCAGGCTGTGTAGTTAGCTAAAAAAGCCCAGCGGGTTTCTACTGATTGCAACGCTGACGATATAAGCGAATACGATTAATGCGCTCACCCAGAGTAGTTTGCGCGCATTAGGATTAGGCACTTTGAATGCGGCAATACCCAGACCGATATAAGCGACCAAACCAATAATTTTAGCCATCAACCAAGTCTGGCTTCCGGGCGACATGCTCAGGTGTACTGCCAGCACTATCCCGCTTACCAATAAAATGGTGCTGATGATATGTGGCAATATTTTTACCCATTTTTTGCTAAGCATGCTGGAGTTCATAAACAACCAGATGCCGCGTACGAAAAAAGCCAGCAGCGATAACACAACAAAAGTTAGATGAAGATGTTTAAGAGCTAGATACACGGTATGTTCCTTTTTATCAATGTGGGATTGCTGTTGTGGATGTTGGATAGTTATTAAACGCTAAATCGCGATCAGCTTGCACTTAACGCCTTGCCGACCAGACCCAGCATGGATTCGGATAAAGGTAGCTTTAGGGCGGCAGCGTGGCCTTTTTCTGACATTTTGTTCCAGGTTTTGCGAATAATATCGATGAGTTTTTCTTCATCGTGCTTGCTTGCAAAATCTTCCAGATAGAATTCAATAAACACCAGGCAGATGACATCTTCTAGCGCCTGTACTTCATCGTCGCGTTTCAAGCTGCGTTTCAGCAGTAGATCTTTCACCCGCGCAATCATGCTTTCGTCATACCCATGTTCTGCCATGATGTCGCCGGCAATTTCGCCGTGTAGCTGCGCCAGATCCAGCCGCCATTTTTTATAGCCGCTCCTATCCATAGGGTAATCGCTACGCGGGCTTTTCCAGCGGCATATGTGCTGGCTGCGTGTTGCTAGTTGCAATGCTTCTGACGGGGCTGCACAGAATTTATGTAATTGTGCGCTCATGCGCTGGGCGTAAATCCATTCTTTGGCAACGGCTTTGCCATCCACTATTTCAGTATTTGGGTCTTGTAAATTTGCCGCATCAAATGCAGCGAGGGTTTTTTCCAGTCGGTTTTGGTCGGTCATCGATGGTTGCTCGTTATGTTCTAGTTTTCGGTGTCGCCATTGGCGATATTGCGTAGCTGTTCCATGTTTTTAATGAGAATTTCTTTTTTATCCACAGTGATGACATCCTGTTTTTGCAAACGGGTGAAAATGCGGCTGACAGTTTCTATGGTCAACCCTAAATAGTTGCCGATATCAGTACGCGACATGGGTAAACGAAAGGCATTAGCCGATAATTGGCGGCGGCTATTGCGGCTGGAGATACTTAGCAACAGCGCGGCAATCCGCTCTTCTGCACTGCTTTTGCTAAGCAACGTAATAACTTGCTGATCCTGGGTAATCTCGCGGCTCATAAGTTGGAAGAAATGGCGCTGCAGGTTGGGAATTTGCAGGCTTAATTCTTCCATACGATTAAACGGGATTTCGCATACTGATGCTGTTTCCAGTGCAACTACGGAGTTGGTATAGCGGTTGTCGGCAATGCCATCCATCCCCACAACTTCGCCCGGTAAATAGAACCCGGTGACTTGTTCTTCGCCATTGTCACTGAGAGTCATGGCTTTTACCGCCCCTGAGCGAATGGCATACACAGAGTCAAAGGGGTCGTTGGCACGATACAAATAATCCCCTTTTTGCAGCGGTTTACCGCGTTGAATGATGTTGTTGAGTCGATCAATATCCTCTATATGCAAACTGATAGGCAGGCAGATGGTATTCAATCGGCAGTTGCCGCAGCTCACTTTTTTATCGTGAGGACAACTGGAATCCTGTGTTTTTACAATGGTTTGGTTGACGGTCATGGCGCGGGAACCTCAAGGGAACGGTTACCCCTGATAGGATTTGTGCAGGGATGGCTTGATAACGTGATTGTTGCAGCTTTGGTTGGGGCGGTAAATAGTTGATTTTGAATGTGTGCTTGAGCGATTGTTCGCCCAAGCACACCAATAGTAATTACGCTGTGGTCTCGGTAGCTGCCGCTGTACCTACCTCACTCCACTCCCTCGCCATCTTCTTCGCCAAACTGAAATCCGTTTTGCCTGAGCCTAATAATGGCATTGCTTCTACTTGCATCCAGTCTCCGGGAATCGCGAGCGCATTTAGACCTTGCTGCAATACTTCAGTGCGAACTTCATCTTTTGCCACTTCGGCGTTGGTGATGGCGATCAAGCGTTCACCTTTTTTGGCATCATCAATCGCAACTACAATCACATCGATAGCATCGTTGTTGATGGCCTTTTTCAATGCACTTTCAACGAGAGTGAGGCTGACCATCTCGCCACCGATTTTAGCAAAGCGCGAGTAGCGATCCTGAATAAACAAGAAGCCGTCTTCGTCAATCACACCTTTATCGCCCGTTACATACCAGCGCATATCCTGTATTTCTTTAATAGCACTGGCCGTTTTTTCTGGATTGTTTAAATAGCCAACCATCACTTGCGCACCACCAATTAAAATCATGCCTGCTTCACCGGTGGGCAATTCCTTAAATGTAACCGGATCAACAATCATACAACTGGAGCCGGGCAGGGGCATGCCCACGGAACCGGGTCGGTTGCCTGCTTGCACTTGCCAGTAATGGGTATCGATTTTATCGGGCAGATTGACGCTAGCGACGGGGGTGGTTTCGGTTGCGCCATACCCTTCATAAATCGACAAATTAAATTTCAGATTAAATGCGGTGCGCACTTCTTCTTGCAGTTTTTCTGCACCAGCAACCACCAAACGCAAACTCTCTAACATGAGTGGATGGATTTTGTGGTTGCGACAATATAAACGCAGGAAAGTAGATGTACCGAATAAAACGGTTACACGATTTTGTGCGATGGCTTTGGCGCTGCCCAATGCATCCGTCGGGTCAGCGTGACATACCATAGGTACAGCCTCGAGCAGCGGCATAAACTGTGTCACTGTTAGACCAAATGCGTGGAACAGCGGTAGGTTTGCCATTACTACATCTTTTTCTTCTACGTTTAATACATCGGTAATTTGTTTAACGTTGGCGATAATATTTTTGTGGCTAATCTGTACACCTTTGGGAATACCTTCGCTACCACTGGAAAATAAAATAACGGCGATATCATTTGCTTTTTGTTTCCGCGCCCAGAGTGTTTTTAACACAAATGCAGGTAGTATTTTGATCAATAATAAACGGGCAATTTTTTCGGCGGTAGAAATGCTGCCTGCAAAATCTTCCATCGCAACCACATTGACGCCTTGCAATAAACTGTGCGCAGGAATGCCTTTGTCCTCCAGTTTTTTCAAAAAGCGTGCAGAGGTAAATACGGTTTTTATATTTGCTTGCGTAAGTGCCGATGCAAAAGCACTTTGACTTGCTGTGTAATTTAAATTGATCAGGGTTTTTCCGGTCAGAATTACCGCGAGGTTGGTGAGCACACCAGCAGCACTGGTCGGCAAAAGTACACCGATATTCTGGTCGGGTAATTTGGCGATACGGCTGGCGATGGCACTGGCGCCGGCCAGCGCACGATGTGCGCTCAGCTCTGTACCCATGGTATCGATAATTGCCATTTGGTTACCCATTTTTTTAGCAGCGTCAATCCAGCAGCGGCCAATGGTGTCCAAACTGTCTACATATTCTTGCCATGAGCGAATCGATAAATCCAACACGCGGCGTTTTAACACATCCGCCTTGGTTTCTTTAGGCAGCGGTTTTCCAAATGCGACAATTAAATCGCGCTTTAGCAACGGGCGGTTTTTATTTTTTAAGTGGGCAGATGAACGCGAAAATTGGCTGCCCCATAAACCGCGTAAATAAAAGGGAACAATAACGACATCGTCATTGGCTTTTTCACAGGCACGTTCGTAACCGCGACGAAATTCACCTAAATGACCGGTGCGGCTAATCGCACCTTCAGGGAATAAACACACCACATCGCCGTTGTTTAAACTTGCTGCAACCGTATCCAATGCATTGCGGCTCTGTGCACCGGATTCAATCGGGATGCAACCAAACAAATCGAAAAACCACTTCAAATACCAGCGTTGGTAAATCGCACGCAACATAACAAAGCGAACCGGGCGCGGGCTGGCGAGTTGTAATACCGCCCAGTCAATCCAACTCACATGGTTGCCAAGCAACAATACACCGCCTTTTGCAGGGATATTTTTCATCCCTTGCACTAACACGCGGTAGCGCTGCGAAACAATGCGCGAAAAAACAAAACGCACCAGACTTTGCGGCAATTCATAGATGGTGTAACAGCAACCGATCAAAGTGATAACCGCAATAATTTCCAGCAAGGTTTTGCTGCTGAATCCTGCAAATGAAAACCCGACGGTTATAACGAGAAAAACCAGCATCACCACGTTCTGTACCCAGTTGTTGGCAGCGAGGGTACGACCCAACTCATGCTCGCCAGCGTGAAATTGGATCAGGGCATTAAGGGGCACGGTAAACACACCACCGCTAAACCCAATAAACAAAAACGCAAGCATAAATGCAGTGTAAGAATGCAAGTGAGGCAAACACAATAAACCCAGAGCAAAACCCAATGCGCCTAAAGGCAGCAAACCCGTTTCAATATAATTACGCGAGAAGCGCCCGGCGATAATCGAACCCAGTGCGATACCAATACCGCTGCACGCGAGAATGCCTTGCACGATCATGGCATTATCCATGTGCAATTCTTCTTTGATGAAAGCGGGGAAGGCGGCAAGCATCACTTGACCTACGCCCCAGAAAATTGCGAGGCCAACAACCGATAAACGGATCACTCGTTGGCGCATTACTGGCGCCATATCTTCCGCAAATAATTTTCCTGTTAAGTAAGCTTTGGTTGAAAAGTGGGCAGTTGTTTGCGGTGTGGGCTGTTCGGGAAGGCGATAAATCATTACCACTTCGATGATTGCACTTAACACCAGTAACCAGCCGAGTGGAGCAATTGCTTGAATCACGTCTTTTTCTGTACCGGCACCTTTCGGATAGTACATTTCAAAGAAAATCGAAAACACAGCGATACCGGAAAGGATCGCAATCATCGAAAGTGCACCAACGGCACCGTTCGCTTGCGCGAGGCTTTCTTTACCAAATAATTCTTTGATGTAACCAAATTTGGCGGGTGAATAAATCGCGGCTTGAGCGGCGAGTAAAAGCGTCATTGCAAACGCGGCCCAAAACCAGCCCAGGTAGTAAAAGGCAGTAATCAGCAGGGTCAATGCCAGGGCAAACCAGGCCATGGCGCGCATCACGCGGGTTTTACGCATAACATCCGATAAAAAACCGGCAGGGCTAAGCAACAGAATGAAGGGGAGTAACATCATGGCGTTGACTACCGCGGTGAGCAAAATTTGCTCATTGCCGTTGTAGAGTTTGAAAACGGTATTTTGCACAACGATCTTATGGCCAAGATCGACAAACGCATTGAGAAAAACGGCAATGAAAAAGGGGATAGCCCCGGTGACTCTATGAACCTGTTGCATGGATTGCTTCCTTTACCTGTTATTGGTGGCGCTACTTTGCCCGAGCGCATTCTAAACGCAATTAGATTGGTAAGGGTGTATGCAGACTCTACCGAAAGTCGCATTTTGCGCGACTTGGTGCTGTTAAATAGGGCAGTGAGGTGGAGACAAAAATGGGCCGGCGAGCCAGCCCGAAGGAGATTAACCAGTTGCCCGTTTAAGTGAAAGACGGTATGTCAACGAGGTGATGGTATGGAGTCATCTTAGCGAGTGACCTCCATTTACGGGAGTGGCAAATTGCCGCACACTAAAGCCCTTATAACTAAAAATCACCTATATCGCCTTGCAACAAAGCCTTTACACCGAACGACACGCAGAATATATTTGGCCTGTTGGTCTGTTCACAGCATTATTTATGGCAAGTCACCTCGTTGTTCTAGCAGTACATCTATTAGCACCACGTTTTGTTCTTCATAAGTAACATCTGAATCCGCCAGCACAGCTCCACCTTGGGGTATTCATTTTATTATTTACAAAGAGCATCGAGGTTTATTATGGCTAGAAGTACTGGTACCGTTAAATGGTTCAACGAATCTAAAGGTTTTGGTTTCATCGCGAGTGAAGCAGGTCAAGACGTATTCGTTCACTACAGCGCTATCACCGGTTCAGGTTTCAAAACCCTGGCTGAAGGCCAAAAAGTAGAGTTCGACGTTAAGCCAGGCCAAAAAGGCCCACAGGCTGAAAACGTAATTGGTCTCTAATCTGGTTGTAGTCAAACCAGTAGTGATAGAAAAACCGCCCAGGCAACTGTGGCGGTTTTTTTATTGCCCGCCGTTTTTGAGCGATCCATGCCAAAAAATAATGAATAATCCTGTCAACCAATTTTCCACTTCGCCGTTATACCCAGTGAACACACGTTTATCACTATCGACCTATTGAGTCATTAGATGCCGGCCAAGATTCTTCCGCTTATGAGTTCATCGCCAGCCGAGAGCGCGCTGGATGCATTTTTAGCGAGCGTAGAGGCGCGTGCCTATCGCAGTGCTTTGTTAACGACAAAAAAGTCGGCTGATGCGCTGGATATAGTGCAAGAGGCGATGTTGCATCTGGTGCAATCCTATCGCGCGCGCGATAGCGCTGAATGGCCGCTTTTATTCCAGCGCATTTTGCAGCACAAAATATTGGATTGGCATCGCGCGCAAACCAAACAGCGTCGTTGGTTTTGGCAGGTGCCCGCAAATGTTGTAGAAGACGAGAGCGAGAGTGTTATCGATACAATTGTCGATGACAAGAATGAAAATCCTGCAGAGATTGTTGCGCGCGCACAAGATATTAACCGCGTGCTTGATGCGTTGGCGATGATGCCTTTGCGCCAGCGGCAAGTATTTTTATTGCGCGCTTGGGAAGGATTTGATGTGGCGTCTACAGCTAGTGTGATGGCCTGTAGCGAGGGAAGTGTAAAAACCCATTATTTTCGTGCGCTGCAATTTATGCGTACACAATTACTACTCGGTGAGTGATTGCTATGAAACCGGAAGATCAAATCCCCAATGCGGATGAGCAGTTGGCAATAAAAATTGCAGATGCTTTGGATGTGAGTTTGCAATCACTTGATGCTGAAGCGCACGCTTCGCTTTTGCAGGCGCGTCAACAAGCGTTGGCGAGTAAGAGATCGATATCAACACCGCTGAATGCTCTGGCTGGTATAGCGGCTGCGGCAAGTATTGCTGCTGCGGTGGTGTTGCCGGGATATTGGAATGATCAATCTGCTTTGGAGTTTGGTGATGAGTTCAGTTATTTAAGTGTTGATCCCCAATTGTTGGAGGATATGGAAATGCTGCAAGTGCTGGGTGAAACTACTGAGGACACTAGTAGTGAAACATAACTGTTTACATCGTCAGTGGATCATTGGTTTGCTGCTGATTTTGCCATTTGACGCACATGCAACAGAAGAGAATACACCGCCGTCGGCGGAGTTGTTGCAGTATTTGGTGGAATTTAGCGATGTGCAAGGTGAGTTGATGGAACCAGAAATGCTGATGACCGTTAGCGAGATTACCGAAACCGAAATGGAAAAAATATCTGCCAAAGCAATATCGGTTGACGGTGTGAGTGCAAATAAATTACGTGACGAAAAAGCAGCAGTTCAAGCTGATGAGGTGCAACCATGAGTAACATCAAAAGTGATTTTTTGATAAAAAAATCAGTAGTGATTCTGTTGTTAGGTTGGCTTGCCACTATGCCATCGATTGGTGTTGCCAAGGATAAACTCTGGTCAGATTTAACCAGTGAACAGCAGGTGCTATTGTTAAATGTGAAAGACCAATGGCCTGAGCTCAGCCCCGAGCTGCGTGAAAAATTAGTCACGCAGGCAGAGAAATTTAAACACATGACGCCGGCGGAACAGGCTGTATTGAGAGAGCGGTTTAATCGGTGGCAAAATCTGTCACCTGAGAGAAAAGCGCAATTGCGCGCGCGTTATCGCGAATATCAAGCGCTGCCTGCGGCAGAAAAAGCCAAACTGAAACAGCGTGTTGAGTGGTTTAATAATCTGCCGGAAGCGCAGCGCACCGCCATGCGCGAACGCTGGCAATCACTATCGCCTGAGCAGCGTGAAAAATTGCGCGACCGCTTCCGCAATATGACACCAGAGCAACGCGCCAAAGCCCGTGAACGTTTTATGCGTCGCCAGCAAAATGAAGAGTAAATAGCAGACTGTAAGATGAGGAATTTTTATGCGTGTTGCTAATTTTATTGCGGTGCTAATCAGTTCGGCACTAATTGCGTGTGGAGGCGGATCTGGTGGCGGTGCGCCCGGAGCAAGCAGCGCGTCACTTATTTCCAATCCATCCTCAGTTAATCATTCATCCTCAGCCAATAATTTTTCATCGCTCGCCACTAGTTCAGTTTCAATAATGACTCTGGAGCAGCGAGTTACCGCAGTGAATACAACAGTTGCTGATAATTCTATCTGTAAGAGTATCGATATATTTTATTGGCAAATCGGCGATAAAACTGGTGCCCTTGCAGCGGGGTGGGGTGGACGCAACGCACCGCAAAATCCTCAAGCAGAGACGGCGGAAGGCATTGGCCCCAATGTTCCCATGGGGGTTGCTTCTGCATCTAAATGGGTATTCGGTGCATATGCAATGCAGCGCGACGGTTATGCAGTATTGAGTGGGGGTAGTATCGATATTGGTGGGCGCAGCATCGCGCGCAGACAGTTTTTAAATTTCACCAGTGGCTATGATCAGGAAGAAACACCGCTGTGCTTGAAGCATACAGTCGCTGACTGTTTTACTGGCTCCATTGCCAACTACAATCCCGCGAGTGCCAATAAGTTTTCCTATAACGGCGGCCATATGCAGGCGTACGCCGTCAACCTTGGTTTAGGTGAATATCGCGATGACGACGGCTTGCTCAACGGCATTTTTCTTGCCGATGAAATTCGTCGCATTACCAATCGTTTTTCCACGCTCACCTATGATTTCCCTTCGTTGGCGGGCGGGGCAAATATGTCGCCCAACACCTATGCAGAATTTTTGCGCGCGATGCTCAATCAGGATCTTGAGTTAGGTCGATATCTGGGGGCTGATCCTGTCTGTGCCTGGGTTGATCCGGCAATTACCAATAAAACCTGCGATGCCATAGCGACCCCTATCAGCGGTAGCAGCGGCGACATCAATTACAGCGCTGAGCATTGGCATTACTCCTACGGTCACTGGGTGGAGGATGATCCTGTCGTAGGTGATGGCGCCTTCAGCAGCCCAGGTGCCTTTGGTTTTTATCCCTGGATCAGCGCCGATAAATCCCTTTATGGCATAGTGGCCCGTAAAGAGACAGTAATCGGACGTCCGGCGTTGGAATCGGTCGGCTGCGGTCGGTTGATACGCAGGGCATGGGGCAGCGGAATCGCACAGATGTGAGCTGGCTGTGGCGGCCAAATAAGGTGTTTTCTCACTTGCCATCTGAAACTGGAAGAAATAGTTCAGTTATCCCCCTGGATGCAGATTTCCCCCTGGCTTGTCTAGCTGTCGCTCGCCACTCTCTTTGAAATATAATTGTCACATAGGGCGCCCCCTCGGGGGCGCTTCTATTTTGTGTATCCCATGCGAGTTATCCAGGCTGATGTAAGGCTGTAAGCCGTTGCTGGAAATTTCGCTCTGTGCAATGACAAGGACGATGCTGTTGCATTTACTTTTCTAGTCAATCAAGTGGATTACCTATGATCGATATGTTCACTGGACTCAGTTTTGCGATGGGTCTTAGCTTGTTTTTTGCTGTTCTTTTTGTGTTGGCCTACGAGTTCATCAATGGCTTTCACGATACCGCCAACGCAGTTGCCACAGTTATCTATACCAAAGCCATGTCGCCCCATATGGCGGTTGTCGCCTCAGGTATCTTCAATTTCCTTGGTGTGATACTGGGTGGCTTGGGGGTTGCCTATGCGATTGTGCATTTATTGCCGGTCGATATGCTGCTCAATATCACCTCAGTGCACGGTATGGTGCTGGTCTTCTCGCTCTTGACGGCAGCGATCGTATGGAACCTCGGCACTTGGTATTTCGGTATTCCGGCATCCAGCTCGCACACCTTGATCGGCTCGCTCTTGGGTGTATGTCTTGCCAATGCGTTGATTACCGATATCCCGATTAGCGAAGGTGTGAATGTCAAAAAAGCTATCGATATCATGTTGTCGCTATTGATTTCACCACTGGTGGGTTTTGGCGTGGCGGCACTGGTATTGCTTCTGCTGAAGAAAATATTTACCGGCCCCAAAATCCATAAAACTCCGCAAGAGCGCGAGCAGATTGACGGTAAAAAACACCCTCCATTTTGGACGCGCGTAACCCTGGTTGCCTCGGCGATGGGCGTGAGTTTTGTGCATGGCTCCAACGACGGACAAAAAGGTATCGGCCTGATCATGTTGGTATTAATAGGCCTGACCCCGGCGCAATTTGTGTTGAATCTGGATAGCAGTACCTATCAAATTGAACGCACGCGCGATGCCGCAACCCACCTGCGTAATTTTTATAATGCCAATGAAAACAATTTGAATGGGTTGGTCGATTTCACCAAAAAAGAAGGTGAAGTGGTTGCTGACAGTTTCAAATGTAACGGCAAAGAATCGCTGGTAGTGATCAACACACTGGAGAGTCAATTAAAAGGTGTAAATCATTATTCTGATTTGAATTTAGAACAGCGCCGCAGTGTGCGTCGTTTATTGCTCTGTATTGATGACACCGCGAAAAAAGTGTCCAAGCTGGATACGATTTCCGACAAGAAAAAAGGCGACCTGAAAAACCTGCGCAAAGATCTGACTGCGACAACTGAATATGCACCTATGTGGGTAATTATCACTGTTGCCTTGGCCTTGGGTCTTGGCACTATGATGGGTTGGAAGCGCATTGTGTACACCGTCGGTGAAAAAATTGGTAAAAGTGGTATGACCTATTCACAGGGAATGTCAGCGCAAATTACCGCTGCGACAGCAATTGGGGTCGCAAGTGTGACGGGCATGCCGGTATCTACCACGCATGTACTTTCATCGGCAGTGGCCGGCACTATGGTTGCCAATCGCACAGGTTTGCAATTTTCAACCGTACGCACAATTCTGCTGGCATGGCTGTTCACTTTACCTGCTACCATTTTGTTGTCGGGCGGATTGTTCTACATAGGTACGCTGTTTATTTAATTGTATTGCGCTATTGCAAGACGCTTCTGCTTTAACGCTTGCTCCCGCACAATGCGGGAGCGGGTTTCTCGCATTTTCCCTCCCCTTACTTATTGTTCTGCTAAAACAGTGACCAGATGGTGATTGTTTAACCCGTTATGGTACATTCAGCATTGCGCAAACTGCGTAGTTCTTGCGGCGCACTCTTAATGCCTTGGTTTTTAAAAGAGGATTTTGCAATGAACTATAACGTCGGCATTTTTTTATTCCCGGAAATTGAAGTGCTGGACTTTGCTGGCCCTTACGAAGTGTTTACCACTGCAACCCGTGTTGCCGCGCGAGAAAACATTGTGGATCCCCCCGTTTTCAACGTGTATGCCATTGCAGAAAAACCTGACCCTGTGCGTGCAAGGGCAGGGCTCAAGTTTGTTCCTGATTTTCACTTCAATTCACACCCATCACTGGATTTGCTCATTATTCCCGGCGGTGTAGTTACCGCAGAGCTGGAAAAGCCTCAGGTACATGACTGGATCAATCGCGCTGCAAGTTGCACCCAGGTCACTGCTTCTGTATGCACAGGCGCATTTCTGCTTGCCAAAGCGGGTTTGCTGACTACGCATAAAGCGACAACACATTGGGAAGATCAAGATGATTTAAAAAATGCATTCCCCTCACTGGATGTGATCAGCAATGTGCGTTGGGTGGATGAAGGATCTGTAGTGACATCGGCAGGAATATCAGCGGGTATTGATATGAGCCTCCATCTGGTTTCACGCATCGCGGGTTTATCTCTTGCTGAACGCACTGCGCGGCAAATGGAATTTGATTGGACGCGCGACGGGGTGGTCGCATCGAGTAAATAGGTTGCTATCCCTGTTTTGTAGTTACTGGTTACATCCACATTGTTGTAATGAGAAAAGGCTTCTTTAATGAACGATAAAATGGAAAAAAACTATCAACGCTTTCGCAATTTATTCTTCGGTTTATGCATACTCGCCGCTGCCTTACTTTTGCTGACCACTATGAAAAATATCATTAGCAGTGTGGCCGCTGCCAATTGGGAAACCCATCAGGGAATTGTCACCAACGGCAGTGAGGATATGAACCGCGTCTTGGCAACACCATACAACGTCACTAACCGTTGGTTGGAATATAAATACGAAATTAACGGCAACGAATACCGCAATACTACCGTCGGTTACGGCATCAACAAACCTGCGTCAGTTTTGCGTATTGGCGATCGCGTCACTGTCTATGTTGATCCGGATAATTACGCAAATTCTGTAATAGCAGTTGGTTTTGCTAAAGGCCATTTTTTCGGATTGTTATTTTCTTGCGGGTTTGTAGTGCTGGGTTTTTATCTTTGGCGAAAGATTTAGCATTATTATTTTTAATTCCGAATTCTGCCATTTACCAAGATGTTAAACGTGTTTGATATTAAAAAAATTAAGAGCACCAGGTATGGTAATCAATTCTGCACTTTAGTAGCTCTCCCATCATTGTTTTACACCTGACCTGATCTCAATTCCGCCTCCCTTCGAATAAAGCACTGATGTAATTTGCATACCAGGTGGGGCAGTGAATACAAACGAATCGCAATTGAGTGCAAATCCTGTCGCTGTTATCGGTGGCCTGTTAGGGCTTTTGCCCTTTTGGGGGCTGGCGTTTGCGGAGCTGTGGGCGACTGGTGATTGGGTTGTCTCGGCGCTAGCGCATCTGGTGAATTATGCCGCGCTAATACTCGCCTTTGTGGGAGCAATTTGGTGGGGCATTGCCTTGAATGGGCCGCAAGGATTAGTTGGTTTAGCCTCGCGCGGTTTTTTATTCGGTTGGAGCCTGGTGCCTTGTTTGCTTGCCTGGTTTCTACTAACGCTGGATCGGCAAATGGCATTGATAGGATTTGCGGCGCTGCTAGTGCTGCAATTGTTGTTGGATTTTATTTTCTTGTGGCGCGTGCAGCTCATAGCGCGGTGGTTTTGGCAGTTGCGTGTGGTACTTACAGTAGGCGCGGCTCCCGCATTGTTGTTTGCAGGAGTTTTTGAATGAGTCATCAGCTCATCAGCGCCCGTGTGAGCGCTGCGATCCAACTCAGTTTTATTGCTGATTCGCTAGCAATGCCAGTGCATTGGTTTTACAACCCTCAGGATATATACGCCGCATTTCCCGGTGGCATCACCAGATTCGAAGCGGCTCCAGCGTTTCATCCTTCCTCCATTATGAATTTGCATTCCACCAATGCGGGTGGTCGCGGTGCGCAGCACGCGAGCAATGGCCCGCAAGTGGTGGGCGATATTATTTTGAAAGGCAAGCGCCAGTATTGGGGTGTTGCCAATCAGCATTATCATCGCGGTATGGCGGCGGGAGAGAATACGCTTAACCTGCATTGCATGCGTATGGTGATGCGGGGGATTCAGCATAACCAGGGGCGCTATGATCCCGCGATTTTTTTGCGCGATTACATCGCCTTTATGACCGCTGAAACACCGCAGCACCCGGATACTTACGCCGAATCCTATCACCGTGGATTTTTTGCCAATTTTGCCAAAGGACGCCCAGCGGAAAAATGCGGTGCTGTGACTCACGATACCGCGTCTGTCGGTGGGTTGGTGACGGTTGCGCCTATCGCGATTGCGGAACTGTTGCATGACCGCTCGTTAAGCCGTGTGCAAGATCTATGTCGCACGCATATCTTATTCACTCATCCCGATGAGCACTTGGGAAAAATTTGCGACGCTTACGTCGCGCTAATCGATGCGCTTTTATTTCGTACTACAGAGGATGGGCGCGGGTTGATTGCTGCAACGGCAAAACAAGCGGCGGGTATTGATGTGCAGAAGCTCGCGCAACAATATCACGATGATAATCGGGTTGTCGGTGGCAAGTTTTCGCGCGCTTGTTACATCGAAGATTCCTGGCCAGGTGTGTTATATCTCGCGTGGAAATATTGTGCTGATCCAAAGCAAGGGTTAATCGCCAATGCCAATCTTGGCGGCGATAATTGTCACAGGGGCGCGGTGCTGGGTGTGATACTGGGTTTGGCTACTGCCAATGGTTTGGATAATGTGTTTGCACAACTGACTGATGCGGCTGCAATTCGTGGAGAGTGTTTGTTTGAAAGCAATAAATGAGTGTGATCTGGTTGTTGTCGGTGCAGGCATGGCCGGTCTGGCAGCAGCTGCGCGAGCCAGTGCGTTGGGCAAGCGTGTATGTGTGCTGGAAAAATCCGGCGGCCCAGGCGGGCGTATGGCAACGCGCACAAAAGAAGACGGCTGTTGGGATCACGGTGCGCAATATTTTACGGCTCGCTCACCTGAATTTCGCGCGCAGGTTCAACATTGGTTGGATGAAGGTTTGGTCGCACCCTGGCGCGAACCTATCGCAGTGTGGGACGGAGAACAGCTCAGTGTAAGTCGCTCGCGCGAGCGCTATGTCGGCGTGCCGCAGATGAAATCGCCGTTGGTACATAGAGCGGCGGGGCTTGAGGTTTCTTATCACACCCAGGTGAAGCAAGTGCAGTACAGCGAGTCTGGTTGGACAATCGAAACAAACCATTCGCAATGGCGAGCCCATAATCTCATTCTTGCATTACCTGCGCCACAAAGTCAGGCGTTACTTCCAGTGGGTAGCGCTGCCCACGCACTCGCAGCCAGCGCGATTATGGAACCTTGCTGGGCAATGTTGTTGGATGTCGAGTACCCATTAAATTTGCCGTTTGCTGCAGCGTTTGTGAATGAGGGATTCCTGTGTTGGATTGCTCACAATAATCGCAAACCCGAGCGCGAAACGGGCGAATGTTATGTGCTGCACGCCACGGCTGAATGGTCGCGCGCGCATCTGGAAGCTTCACCGGAAATTGTTCAAGCGATGATGTTGGAAGAATTTATGCGCGTGCTCTCAAATTGGTTGCCCGGTCAGCAACTGCCGCCTGTCCATGTGCGCTATGTGCATCGCTGGCGTTTTGCGCGAGCTACGGAGCATGATGCTCGCGCTGCTGCTGTATGGCCTGAACAAGGTTTAGCGCTGGCAGGCGATTGGCTTACCGATGCGCGTATCGAAGGTGCCTATTGCTCTGGTGTAGCGGCGGCGATTGCGTTGCTTGAATTTAGGTGATTTTTTTATGTTTATTTAAACAAAATCCGTTAGCGCTACCCATCCCCGAATTTTTCCAATATATACAAATCCAATCCCCAGCTTGTTTATGTAGCGGGCATCACCCGGAGTAGGTGGGTCGTATTCTTCTAGACCTTCTAATGCTAATGAACTATCGAGTGGTGGTTTCCACTGCAAGGTTTGTGGGGTTTCCGGCATGTTGAGTTCGGTATCTGTCCAGGTTAGGCCATCGCGTTCAACGGGGGATGCGTGGTTGAAATCGGCGGGGATAAATACGGCGGAGGTTCCGGCCATTTTTTTGTAGATTCGCGCTCTCATAGTTGGCTCCTTGTGGGTGGAACCATTAAATCAGGTGTGAGTTTTGCTGAGTTGATATGCGTCAATCTATTGAAAATTTACCCGAGCCAGAACGTGGTAAATTTTTAGTTGGCTACTACTAATTGCGCAACACTTACCAAATACAACGCCGTTTTAATCGGTAGGGATTCAACTGCGCCCATCACCTTCTCATAGCGCTGCAACTGCTCCTTGTAGGTTACAAACTCTCGCGTAACTAAATCTTCCAAGCTTTGTCCGGCTTCGGGTTCGCTGCTTTTGTAATCCACAATCCAGCGCACACCATCGGCAACAAATGTGCGGTCGATTATATGTTCGCGCACATCCTGTTTGTCTTTTTGCATGAGCGATAATTCACAGTCGCTTTGTTCATGGTCGCTGTTAAGCAACCAGCGGCCTTTTTCGCTGGTTAATGTATTAGTGATCGCTGTGGCGATTTTTTGTAATGCACGGTTGAGATTGTCGCCACTCCAGCCGAGTTGTTGCAGTTGGATTTTCCAGAACGTATGTTGCTGCTTGATAAAAATATCGGCGGCGATGCAATCGCGATTGGTGACCAGTTTGTTTTCGACCAGCGCTTGCAAAGCATTATGAATGACCGTGCCGGTATGGCGAGCGAGGCGGGCACCGGTGGTTTCAACTTCAGGAATATTGAGCGGGTTGTCACTTTCGCTCATGCTAAATTCGTGGCCGCGATAATCTTTGAGCAAGGTGACATCGGTTAGTACAGGTGCTTGCCAATGTGCGGGTAAACGCAAAATATGTTGTAACCCTGGCTTGGTATTTTCCAGAGTAGATGAATTGTTGCGATTGTTAGCGTTATTGCTGGATACATTAATTGCGTTGTCTTCTACAAACGGCCAAATACTGTGTAGTAGCGATACTTTGGCAGGTGCGACTAATTCATCTTCTTTGGTATTGATGCACGCGAGTAAATGCAAACGTTTAATCGCACGGGTGCAGCCGACGTAGAGCAAGCGTGTTGATTCAAAGGCTTGTTGTTTATCTGCTTCGCGACGCATAAACGTGTAGAGGCCGTCTTCTTCTTTGCCGGTGGCAGCAAGCGAGCCGAGTAATAATTGTTTCTCGCCGTGATGGTTAATGCGCTCTTGCCAGAGCAATAATTGTTTGTCGTCTTTGCGCGCACTGCGATCGAGGCCGGGAATAATCACCGTATCAAATTCCAATCCCTTAGATTTGTGGATGGTCATCACTTGCAATTTGGGGTCGGCATCGGCACGCGGTGCAGCAAATAAACGTTCGATCGCATTGTTAAACGCTTGCCAATCACGAATGCTGCCGCCTTGTTGATGTTTGTCGAGTAGTGCAAAAAAGCTGTTGATATTGTCGCGGTCATTGGCGTCCAGCAAGGTTGCAGGTCCACCTAAAGCAAACCAGATTCCTTCAACCCATTGGCGCAGTGGTTTGCGGTAGCGCTCTTGCAATGCGTGTTTAAGAATTGGGACCACTCTTGCTAGAATTATTTTTCCACTCTCGCTTACTCCACTAATCTGCTCATGCAATGCAAGTTGTGGCCAAAGCACTGCAAATGCCGTTTCGTTAACGCGCGGGTTTTGTTCGGCGAGATTTGCCGTGGTGATGCTGTGCAGGTCGCTATTGTCCAAACCACACCAGGGCGCGCGCAAGACTGATAACCATGCAATGCGATCCGCTGGATTTAGCAGTGCGCGGGTGAGCGAGAGTAAATCCATAATCGCCATGCGGCTGGCGAGGCGATCAATTTCAGTGGCCTGATAGTGCAAACCGGCAGCTGTCAGCGCAGGTAAAATGCGTGTGAGGTGATTGCGCGTGCGCACCAGAATTGCAACGCTACCATTGGGATTGTCATAGCGCGCTTGTTGTACTAACTCAACGACTTTTTCGGCCTCTTGTTGCTGGGCATGTATGCGCGATGGAACATCATCATCGTCGCCATCATTATTTTTTTCTGCCGATTTTTCGGTAGAGTAAGTGCACGCATAAAAATTTACCGCATCACCATCAATTGCTGGTTTAAAGGCGACTGAAGGGGAATAACTTACCGCACCACGGCTTATATCATCTTGTGCTGGAAACGCGTTTTGAAAAATACTATTAACCCAATGCACTACACCTGCTTGTGAGCGGAAATTGACGCGCAGATCCAGTGCGGTTAAATCGACTGAACCTATGCCTTGCTGGCGTGCATCCAAAAATAAACCCACATTGGCATTGCGGAAGCCGTAACAGGATTGCATGCCGTCGCCCACAATAAATAGCGTGCGACCATCGCCTGCCTGCCAACCGCTGGTGAGTTTTCGCAGCAGCTCTAATTGCGGGCTGGCGGTATCCTGGAATTCATCGACGAGAATATGGCGGATGCGATAGTCCAGCTGCAATGCCAAATCAGTGGGCGAATCTTCATCACCCAACGCAAGCAATGCCGCTTGGCTAATCGCTGTGTAGTCAGTGGCGCTTTGTTGTTTAAATACGATGGTTAATTGCGCAACGAGTATCGGCAATATGCTGGTCAGGCTGTCGAGCAATTGCCACTGGTGCTCGGCGTAATTGGCCGATGGCAGTGAGCGGAGTTCTTGGAGTAGTTGTTCTGCTTCCGGCGCTGTGTCGCTAATCGCTGCGATTAATTCGCTAAAACGATTTTTTAATTCAGCGTTTTCTTTTCCCGCTGGAAACCCTTCGGCTTTGGTTAATCGTGCGCGCCAGGTGCCACCGTTAGTTAGCAATAGATCGGCAATCGCCAGCCATTCATTAAGCGATTCGGGTTCGGCGTCGGGCAGCGCACTGATACCGAGCAATTCGTGAATGCGATTTTTGCGTTCGCCTTCCTCCTGCAAATTGGTTGCGGCGTCGTCGGCTATGCTGCATAACTCGCTGCTGTGAATTAATAACGCGGCTTCAACCAAATCCAAATGCTCGCAGATTACATCGCGCAAGACTTGTTCAAGATAAGCGCGTGCGTCTTCATGACGTGCCTGTAATAACACGCTGAGCCATTGTTCACGTTTGGCGAGTAGGCTAATTAATAATTCTTCCACCGCTTGCAGGTTGTTATCCAAGTGGCGCAGCAGGCGGGTTAAATCGTCGCGAAGAGGCGATTCCTGTTCGAGCAGATTAAATAATTCACGCACGGCTAAACGATAGGCTTGCTCGGCATCTTCCAGTGTATCTGGCTGCGCGCCTATGCCACTGGCAAGCGGTAATTGTTTGGTAATAGAGCGGCATAAACTATCGATAGTCTGCACCCGCAAACGCTGCGGGCTTTGCAACAAATTCCATTGCAATTCGCGGTCGCGCTCTAATACATTTTGCGCAAGTTGCCAGGTGCGCTGCGCGTGCGGGTCTTGCGGTTTCGGCTGATCGGCTGCTTGCCAGAGCGCATGCATAATCCGGTCTTGCATTTCTCCGGCGGCTTTGCGCGTAAACGTAATCGCCAATACTTCTTCCGGCTCATCGCAATAAGCGAGCAGGGTTAATACGCGCTGCGTTAGCAAACCGGTTTTACCAGAGCCTGCTGGTGCAGATACAGCAAAAGAGGTTTGTGGATCAAGCGCTTCAATACGGACGTGCTGATCGATAGGTTGTATTGCAATTAATTCAGACATTACACAGCTCCCTGCATGCGGCGAATAAATGCATCAAGCGCATCCTGTTCTTGCAGGCGATTAAGTGGGAGCAAATCTTCCGCGTATTGCGCAGTGGTGGGGTTTTTCATATCGACACGTACATCGCCCTGGATAAAATCAGCAGCCAATTGTTGTAAATACATTTGCCACTCTTGCAATTGTTCTCCCCAGGGCTGTTTGCTTGGATAAATACCATCGTGATTCGTGTTTAATTCGCCCGTGCCGATCCACTTCATTGCTTTAGCATTAATCTGCGCAAACGCGATAGCCGCAACGGGACTGGTGGCAGTAACTGCATAGAGCGGTAGCTGGGGTTCATCCATGCGCTCGCCTTGCCAACTTTGTAATTTCGGTTGGCCGGTTTTGTAATCGATCAGGAGTAAATCGCCGTTAGCGAGTTGATCTATACGGTCAATGCGTAAACGCAGTGGCAAACCTGCAAATTCAATTTGTACCTCTTCTTCAATGGCGACGACAGAAAATGCGGGGCGCGTTTTTTCCTGCGCGAGCCAGTCTGCTATTAATTGAGCAAGCCGTTCCTGTTCCAGCTGTGCATAAAAAACACCTATGCTGGTGCCGCGTTTTTGTTTGAGCGCATCTACCACGGTTTGAGTTGTTGTAGTGATTAGCGTTGTTAATGCTGTTTCATCTAATGAAAGCAAAGTGTTTTGATCTTTCAGTTGTTTCCAAATAATCGCAAGTGCATCGTGCAATAGATTGCCGCGTTCAATGGCAGATAAACCGGCAACCGGCTCATCGATACTGGTTGCGCCCAAACGTAATCGTGCAAACGCATTAAACGGGCAGGCGGCTTGTTCTTTAAATAAACTGGCACCGCCGCGCACTGGCTCCTGCGCAATTAATAATTGCGGTGCTTGCGCAGTGGAAACTATTTCCAAATGACTGGCAGCTGCGAGTGCCTGATAATTTTGTGCGCTAATGCTTTGATCGTTACTCATTAAAGAGTCAATTGCTGTGAGTGGTAGATGTCGAATCAATGCGCTTGGGCTGAGTTCGCTGTCGTCATCGCTGTGGGCTGAACTGAATACAACTACAGGCGCGCATTGGCGATAGTGTTCTGTGAGTGCGCGTGCAAATTGCAATTCCCGTTCTGCACTTGCGTGCGGCATTTTTTGTGTGCGCTGCAAGTTGGTTGGCAATAGTGGATTGGGGGCCGGCACTGGCGGCCATTGGCGATGGTGCAAGCCCATCACCCAGCAGTGACTGAATTGCAAACCGGCACCTTCGAGTGCGCCGAGGATTTGTATCGGTGAATTGGGGGTCTGTGCCTGGAAGGGTGTTTTTCCGGCGATGCTGCGCAGTTGTTGTATCGCACCGGGATAATTAAATTGAATGCCGGTGCCGTCCAGTTGCAAAAAGTTTTCCAGCACCTGGTTCCACAGGGTGAGTTGCTGGTACTCCTGACTATCCAACTGCCGTGTGCCCGGCCAGCCAAGTAATTGCAAATGCTGTTGAAAAAAATCACACCATTGTTGTGCGCTGTGATTGCCAAAACTCTGGCGTCGATAGTTTTCCAGTTGCACCAACCGTGTAATCAGATTGTTATCGCTTTCGGCGATACCTAATTTGCTTTTCAGTTTTTGGCAGTGGTAGCGCAAGTCGCTCAAGCTGATAGTAAATTTTCCGAGTTTGCGCAGTGTTTGGATTAAATGTGTGCGCAAGACTAATTCGCTATCGGCATCGCCAAAAAAAGGTGAAAGCAATAAATTGCAAATCGCCTCCAAGTCCCAGGAAGATTTTTGCAGCTCCAATAAATCCAGCGTAGCCGTAATAATGGGCGTGGCGCCCAGTGGTGTACCGGCAGAAAAGTTAAATGGCAATGTGTAACGAGGGCGATACGGCAGGGCGGCGAGTGGTTCAAACACTTCAACAAAAATGCGCTCGACTTGATCGCGGCATTGGCCGAGGTTCGGCACGATAATCCCAATCATCGCCGCCGGATTTTGCTCCAGCTGGATTTTGCTCCAGAGCGCCGCTGCGCGGATTTCTGCTTCGCTGTTTTGTGTCTCGGTACGAATTAGTTGAGTCTGTTGGTTATCCAGTTTGATATTGCGCAATTCGTGACAGGCGCTGTTAATTAAATCCTGATGCTGGGGCGGAATATCGTCAAATCCGGTGAGATGGATAATGGCTTCTTGATCGAGCTGCAAATTTTTAAATGCATCGATCAATATTTGATTTGCACTTTCTTGTGTAATAAATCCCAGCTGCGCCAAACGCGCGCGAAACTCACCCAGCCAGGTAAGCCAGCAGTAAGTATTGCTCTGCGCATTTAACAGTGGCTCGGCGGCACTGACTTGCTCTTCATTGAGTTGCCAGAGTTCAAGGTTGCGCAGTGCGCTATCGGCAGCTTGTGCCAGGGGTTCCGGTTGCAAGAGAGCGGCGGCTAGAGAGGATTCGCCAATAATCTTTTCCCACAGGGTTTGGCGTTGCAGGTTATTGATAATCCGCTGTGCCGCCGGGGCATAAGCGCGCCGCTGCAATACATCCCAATTCATTTCAATCCATTGGCTTAATGAATAAATACGCGGACTCGCCCAAACGCCGGCCGCATCTGTCTGCCGTTGGCCATAAGCGCGCAGCATATGGTTGCGCAGGCGATTGTTGGCGGTGATGATCAATTCACCGCTCTCGATAGCGGAAATGTGGGGCTTTATATCGAACCAGGTATCAACCATGATGATGTCTGCAATTGCCTTGTAATCGTTGCCAGTCAAAAGTGTTGGGTATTATGGCACCGGAAACAGTGCTTGTGCGCATCAAAGTTAAGGTGCTGATTTGGTTATAAACCTTTGTCGCACAAGGGTTTAGCGGGCTACTTGGCTTGTCTGGCCAGATGAAACATGCTACTTTTCCCGCCCACAATTAAAAATAGCCCAAAGGGCGCGCCTTCAGGCAAAAGAACACAGGCAAATAAGGTCAATACATTAGGTGAGTGTTTCGTTAGGCTGCCACTTTTTGAGTGATATTCAAAAGTGCGTCTATGATTCCCTTTGTATTCCATAACTATAAACAAGTGACCCTATGAACCATCAAACTATTGGTAATTACCGGTGGACGATTTGTGCCCTCCTGTTTTTTGCAACCACTGTTAACTATCTCGACCGCCAGGTTCTCAGCCTTTTAGCTCCCGCTCTATCCAAAGAGTTCGGCTGGACTAACAGCGACTACGCCAATATCACGGCGGTTTTCCAATTCGTCTACGCCATTTCCATGCTCTTCGCTGGTCGTGTTATCGACAAACTGGGTACCAAGCTGGGCTACATAGTGGCGATTGTGATCTGGTCTATTGGCGCGATCATGCATGCCTATGCGGTGCCTATCGGCCACTTCACTAACAATGTGTTGGCGATTGCAGGTATAGCTGCGATCCCGGTTTCAATTATCGGTTTTATGATTTCCCGCGCCGTGCTGGCGATAGGTGAGGCGGGTAACTTCCCTGCGGCGATCAAAGCCACCGCTGAATACTTCCCTAAAAAAGAGCGTTCTTTTGCGACGGGTATTTTCAATTCGGGTGCCAACGTAGGTGCGATTCTTGCGCCTTTGACTGTGCCCTGGATTGCGGTTAATTGGGGCTGGCAAACCGCGTTTATTGTGATTGGCGCCATTGGTTTTGTGTGGATGGTGCTCTGGCAGATTTATTACGAAATTCCGACCAAACAAAAACGCCTGAGTCAGGCGGAGTTGGATTACATCAATACCAATCCGGGTGAAGCGCCGGTTGTGCCTGTTGAAGAAGAGTTAAAAACCTCCTGGTTTAAATTGCTCGGCTATCGCCAAACCTGGGCATTTGCGTTCGGCAAGTTTATGACTGACGGTGTTTGGTGGTTCTTCTTATTCTGGTTGCCAAAATATTTGGGTGAACAATACGGATTGACCGGCACCCAGCTAATGCTGCCGTTAACCGTGCTTTATAGCTTGACCATGTTCGGCAGTATCGGCGGCGGCTGGTTCCCCACTTATTTTATGAACAAAGGCTACAACGCTTACGATGGCCGCATGCGCGCCATGTTTGTAATTGCACTCTTCCCATTAGTGGTATTGCTTGCGCAGCCTTTAGGTCATTACGGTTTCTGGGTGCCGGTCATCCTGATTGGTATAGGCGCCTCTGCGCATCAGGCTTGGTCAGCAAATATCTTTACCACTGTGTCTGATATGTTCCCCAAAAAAGCGGTGGGTTCAGTGGTAGGTATCGGCGGAATGGCGGGCGGTTTGGGCGGTGTTTTCTTGTCTAAGACCGGCGGCTGGTTGTTTGACTACTACGGTGCCCAAGGCAATATCCATACTGGCTACGCGATTATGTTTGCAGTCTGTGCGGTCGCTTATCTGCTTGCATGGGGTGTGATGAAAACCCTCGTGCCCAAGTACCAACCAATTACCGATCTATAACAAATTGATTGGATTGACGAAAGCCGCTGGATTGATAAATCCAGCGGCTTTTTTATTGGTCTGAGATGCATCGATATTTATCAATCGATAGTTTTAATGCAGAAAAAGTCTAATTGATGCGCGAGTTTTGCTCGTCAATGAGTGTCGAATTTATCGCCTGCGTTAATACTTAAAGGGCATTTCCAATTTTCTGCAAAGAATCCTGAAACCTGCAGACGAAACTCGAAAAGAGGAATCCGATATGTCGATAACCCATAAAAATAACCTTAATGCCCAAGCCATTATGAGCAAAACCCTGCTGAGTGCTTATGAAGGTTGGACTATTCACCGGCTCGCGGAATTTTTTATTAAACACGGTATATCTGGTGCTCCGGTGATCGCATCGGACCATGAATTGGTTGGTGTGGTGACTGTTTCGGATATTTTCAAATTCAGCAGTATGAATGAAGACAACCGCCGCGAAGCGCTGCGCAATTACTACCGCGAAAGTTGTGAAATTGATTTGGATGAAGCCAGCCTGCGCGACTGGAGTAATCGCGCAGAATATAACTGCACGGTGCATCAGATTATGCAGCACGAAATTATTACCGTGAGGCCAGAGGCCTCTGTGGCAGAAGTTGCTGCGGTGATGGTGAAAAACAATATTCACCGTGTAGTAGTGACGGAAAAGAAAATAGCCTTGGGCGTGATTACCAGTATGGATATTTTGCGCAACTTGCAGCCTGACGGGCATGAGTTGCGTCTGGTGGTTTAGATATCGAGATAAGCCTGTTGGTGAATTCCAAAACTGGTTAACGCTGGTGCCAAACGTTCTGCAGCTTCGGTGGCTTTGGTAAATACCGCGAGATGTTCGGGTAGATAATCTGCCGGTGGCTCTGCAGCATCGGCGAGCAAAAACTCTACCCGTCTTGCAATCGCTGCCCCTGAATCAATCAACTTCAGTTGCGTGGGCAGGTATTGCGCCAATTCATCTTTTAATAGCGGGAAATGGGTGCAGGCTAGTACCAATACATCCATTTGTTCTGCTTGATCTGCGCGCATCAATTCCTGCGCGATCCTGCCAATGGCATTTACATCAATCGCTTCGCCGCGCAATTTTTGTTCGGCGATTTGTACCAGTTCGCTACTGCCCAACGAAATTACCTGGCAATTAGCCGCATACTCGCGGATTAATTCATGGGTGTAGGGGCGCGCAACTGTAGCGGGGGTGGCGAGTAGGCCGATCACCCCGGTTTTGCTCATCAGCGCCGCCGGTTTGATTGCCGGTACAACCCCGACAATTGGCACATTCAACTTGCTGCGCAAATGGGGCAGGGTGAGGGTGCTGGCGGTATTGCAGGCGATAACGAGGATATCGGCCGGATAGCGTAATAAAAGTTCGTTTATAACCAAATCCACTCGTTCAATCAGTTCAGCTTCACCTTTGGTGCCGTAAGGAAAAAACGCGTTATCCGAGGCGTATACCAGCGGATTCAGCGGCAAGCGTTGCTGGATTTCGCGGGCGACACTCAAGCCGCCGACACCGGAATCGAATACCAGAATGCGGGGAGCTTGAAAGGATTGGGTGGAATTGGTCATAAGCGAGTTAATCAGCGATGAGTTAAATCAATGGCCTGAATACGGCGATATGTTGCTAAAATGGCCGCGATTTTAACGGCCATGGCTGATAATGCCTAGCTGCGTTTTACATTCTGGAGTTTTCTTGTGAATCCATCGGTATTAACTCTTATTGCCGCCCTGGCTGGCTTGGCTATCGGCGCCCTTATTGTGTATTGGATTGTTGGTCGTCGCCTCGATCAAGCCGTGTTTGCCAAAACTCACGAGCTTGAATCCGCCCTGCAGCAATTACAGCACAGCCATGCGCTGCGCGAAGCGGCACTGCAACAAGAGGGCAATCAGCTCAAATTGCAGGTGGCAGACATCAAAACCCAGTTGCAATCCACCCTGCAACATGCAAATGAATTACAGCAATCTCTGGGTGTTTCCCAGCAGGATGCAGCCGGCCTGCGAGAGAAAACCCGTCACTTTGATGAGCTGCAACAACAATCTCTGCGTAAAGATGAGCAGCTTACACATCTTGCTAAAGAAAACACCGAACTCAAAACCCGTTTGGAGCAGGAACGCAAAAATTTCGCTGAGCAGTTGGCGCTTTTGCAAAATGCCAAAGTGGAATTGGCTAAAGAATTTGAAAACCTTGCCAACAAGATTTTTGAGAACAAGCAGCAGCAATTTAATTTGAATAGCAAAAGTCTGCTCGACAATACGCTCGATCCTCTGAAGCTACAGCTCACAGAGTTCCGCAAAAAAGTAGAGGACGTGTACGAAAAAGAAAATGCGGAGCGTAATCGCCTTTCTGGGCAAGTGGTAGAGCTGCAAAAGCAGGCGCAAAAAATCGGCGAAGACGCGGTTAATCTGGCGCAAGCACTCAAAGGTAATAGCAAAGCCCAGGGGAATTGGGGTGAAGTAGTGTTGGAGCGTTTGCTGGAGGAATCCGGTTTGCAAAAAGGTCGCGAATACGACACGCAAGTAAATTTCACTGGCAGTGATGGCTCGCGTTTGATGCCAGATGTAATTATTCATTTGCCAGAAAATAAAGACATTGTTATCGATGCAAAGTGCTCGCTGGTTGATTATGAAAAATTCTGCAGCTCTGATGATGAAGCCGAGCGTAAATATTATCTGAATGCCCATGTAAATTCGTTGCGCAGCCATATCAAAAGTTTAAGCATTAAGGATTACGAAAAGTTAGATGGTATTAAAGCGCTCGACTTTGTATTTATTTTTATCCCGATTGAGGCAGCGTTTATGTTTGCCTTGCAGCATGAGCCGGGTTTATACCGCGAGGCCTATGACCGCCATATCATTTTAGTAAGCCCGACAACGTTATTGGCAACTTTGCGCACAGTCGAGAATATTTGGCGCTACGAAAAGCAAAACAAAAACGCCGAGCGTATCGCTAAAGAAGCGGGCGCCTTGCATGACCAATTTGTATTGCTGTTGGAATCTCTGGATGCGATTGGCAACTCGCTCAATAAAACCCAGGAGGCTTACAGCAAAGCGCGTGATCGTTTACAAACCGGGCGCGGCAATCTGGTAAAGCGTGTCGATGATATTCGCCGCTTGGGCGCAAAAACCAAAAAATCCATTGCTGGCCATTTATTGGAAAATGCCGGTGCTGAGATTGAGACCGAAGAGCTTTTATTGGATATGGATCAGCCTGATGATGCAGGTGGGCGTTAACACTTTTTGAGAGCGTAGTAACAATGAGTCTGTTGTCGATATTAATTATTTTGGGTGCGTTAATTATTCTGGTCTTGACGGCCATCGCCGGCCGGTTGGTTTATAAAGTATATCTTCAGAAAAAAGATCGCGCAGTTAAACTACAAGCACTGGAAGCCGCTAATCAAAAAGCGCAAATTGAACGGCGCGAATGGGTCAATAAAAGTATCCAAATTCTTGCACAGGCAGTTCATAAAGACGAATTGACGCTGACTGAAGCCAGTATTCGCATTTCCGGTCTATTAGATTCACTCGACGTAAATGCCGATATAAAAACTGAATTTTCCGCTTTTTACCAGTTGCGTGAAAAAACCAGTCACATTCCTTATTTGGAAGCCTGGCAACACCTTTCCGATGCCGAGCAGAAAAAATTTGATCTTGAACGTTTGCGTCACGAATCCACCTTCAATGATTTTGTGATGGATGCCGCCAAGCGCATTCAGGGGCGGGATTTTTAGGGCTATTTGAACATGACGGTAGAATTTATTTGTCGCGCTATGCGATTGAGCGATATTGCGGATGTGATTCGTATTCAGGCCGAAGCTTATATCGATGAAATTCTCGAAACTGACGAGGTGATTCTCGCCCGCTTTGCGCAAACACCGGATACTTCCTGGGTCGTCGAGCGCGCGGGTGAAGTCTGTGGTTATCTGGTTGGTTATCATTCAGCGCTGGGTGAGGTATCACCTTGGGGTAGCGAGTTTGCGCACAAGCCTGAATCAACCGCGTTGTATTTGCACGACCTCGCCATTAGCAAATCGGTCGCAGGTTGCGGCTTGGGGCCGTTGCTGGTGAATCATGCTTTGATGGAAGCGCAGCAGCGTGAACTGCGCGCGGCGGCTTTGGTGTCGGTGCAAAACTCCAAATCCTTTTGGCAGAAATTAGGTTTTAATGAATGCGATCAGCTGGATGAGATCCAGCAACACAACCTTGCATCCTATTCTGGTCCTGCAATTTATATGACGCGCGAGCTTGCTGGTTAATTTTTCCAATTATTTTTTCTGCAACACCACACCACATTCCACATGGTGTGTGTAGGGGAACTGATCAAAAATTGCAAAGGCTTTGATGCTGTGCGTTTGAGTAATTGTTTTTAAATTTTCGCGCAGTGTTTCCGGGTTGCAGGAAATATACAGGATATTATCAAAGCGCTGGGTAATACTGGTGGTGTGTGGATCAAGCCCGGCGCGCGGCGGATCGACAAAAATGGTAGAGAAATTATAATTCGCTAAATTGACATGGCGCAGGCGATTAAACTCGCGCACGCCATCCATCGCTTGGGAAAATTCCTCGCTCGACATGCGGGCAATCTGGATGTTGTCGATCTGATTTGCAGCAATATTATATTGCGCTGACTCCACAGAAGTTTTGGATACTTCGGTAGCCAAAACCTTGCTGAAATTTTGTGAAAGAGGCAAGGTAAAGTTGCCGTTACCGCAATAGAGCTCTAATAAATCCCCGCTCAAGCCTCTGCTATTTTCGACCGCCCATGTCAGCATAGCTTCGCAAATTTTTGCATTGGGCTGGGTGAAGCTGGCCTCCACTTGTTGATAAGCATATTCGCGCCCTGCAACGCTCAGACGTTCAATAACATGGTCGCGTTCAACCAATAACCGCTGCTTACGACTGCGGCCGATAACATCGATTCCCAGCAACTGTTTCAGTGATTGTGCTTTGGTTACCCAGGCTTCATCCAGCGGTTTGTGATAAATCAAAGTCACCAGTGCTTCGCCACTTTGGGTAGTTAAAAAATCGACTTGGTAGAGTTTGCGGCGCAACAAATCATCGCTATTAATTTCCTGCAATACGCGCGTCATTAATTGGTTCATCAATGCAGAACCAACGGGAAATTCATGGATCGGGTAGGGGCGTTTGAATTCGTCCTGGGTGAACATCACATATTCGGTGCGTTCTTGTTGATGCCATACGCGAAACTCTGCGCGCATGCGGTAATGTTTTTCGGAGGAGCTGAAAACGCTGATTTCCGGGAGCGAGAATTCGGCAAAATCCTGCTGGATTTTTGTAAGTTTTTCGGCGAGTTGCTGCTGGTAGCTGGCGGTGGAGAAATCTGTGGGCGTCATACTGGGGCTCATAAAATAAGAAACAAGCCGCAGGTGGCTGCGGCTTGGTATGGCCCATTATAACTTCTTCGTCTCACATTTGCCCCATTCACAGGTGATGATGTCCACGGCTTTTTCACCACAGAAATTGGCATAAGCTTCCTTCGGCCATTGATTGGCAATGCTCAGTGTATAAGCGGCGGTGCAGCTGGATTCATGCGCTTTGGCAATGGTGAAATAAGTTGCACCTTGAGATGCGCCTGATAGTCCGCCAGCGAGTTGTGGTGCATCGGCAATATTGAGGTCGAGCGGTACATGGGTAAGCAGCTCGGCCTGGTAGGGCGCGATCAGTGGATCATTTGCCAATGGGAGTTTGTTGCCGTTGATTTGCGCCAGGCGAAATTGGCAGGTTTTTTGTTTATTGACCGGGCTGCGTTGCGCTAACGCTAGTTCATTGGTTGCACGGTTGCGCGCATCCATCACAAGGCGAATAGCGGCAGGCGCTAGTGTTTTGCCATCATAAGTAAATGTATTGCTGGCTTGCTGTTGGCTGTAATAGCTATCGGCGGCAGCGACCAAATTTGCGTTTGTGTTTATCCAATTTTGTTGAATGTCGATTGCATCCAGCTCGGTATCGCCACCCAAGGCTGAGCAGGTAGAAAACAGTGTGGAAAAATAAACCGTTTCACTCAGTACGTGGGTTGCTGCTTTTTCAATGCTGGTGGCATCCGGGATTGTGGGTGGGGTTGCGCAGCCACTCATGAATACAGCACTCAATGCTGCAAGGTAAAAATAGTGTGTGTTGATCATTATTATTTCCTGGTAAACGATAAATTGCGTGATTGTTTGCTACTGCAAAGGCAATTGGATAATAAAATTGCTGCCTTTGCCGGGCGCAGTTTTTACATCAATCGTTCCCTGGTGGCGCTCGGTGATAATGAAATAAGAAACAGATAACCCCAAGCCTGTTCCTGAACCCAATTCCTTGGTGGTAAAAAAGGGTTCAAAGATGTGTTGGCGAATAGTATCGGCCATGCCGGGGCCGTTGTCCTGAACCTCGATCACAAGATGGTGGTTTTGTGGATAGGTCCTAATCCAAATACAAGGTTGTTCTATCGCGCTGCTTGCGAGCGCTTGTTTTGCATTGCGCAACAGATTTAGCAATACCTGCTGCAGTTCGGGGGCAGAAGCATGCAGGGGCGGCATTGGGTCGGCAAATTCGGTGATGATCTGCAATGCATGCTCACTTTGCGGCTTGGAGTAGCTGCTGTGGTTAAGTGCGATAGTTTGTTCGATGAGATGTTTGATATCGACCAAGCTGGTTTTACGCTGTGAATTGTGGGAAAACTCCAGCATATTGCGCACGATAGTGGCGGAGCGTTCGCCCGCTTCGCGGATGGAATCCAGCATCTGGGGAATTTCGCGTGCGTGTAGATAGGTATTTACTTGCGGAAAATCAATTCCTAATTCCGTTGCGCGAGTTTGATTGACGGGAAAGTTGGCGTCTGTTCGACGTGCAATATTTTGCACGTTTTGCAAAATCACACTGAGTGGATTATTGATTTCGTGTGCGATGCCTGCTGCTACCTCGCCTAGTGAATACATTTTCTCATTTTGTATCATCAGGTTTTCGATAGTCACTTTTAGCGTGACATCGTCCACACGAATAACAGCGCCTTGTTGGGTGCTGGAAATTAATGGGTAGATGGTAATTTCAAAGTAACGTTTTTTTTCGTCTTCATCGTTTTGAGTGTGTTGTATTGCGTGAGGTTCGCCACTGCGGATGGAATTTTTTATTGCGTGAAGTGTAACGGGGAAGAGCGGTAATAAATCCATTATTTTTCGGTCGAGCGCTTCATTGGAAAAAATTTCAAAGGTGTTTTCGGCAGCTGCGTTCCAATGGGTTACATCACCGTTAGCGGTTACACCAATAATAATGGATGGCATGGAGTTGATCATACTTTGTAAATAAAGTTTGGTCTCGCGCAATTGGCGTCCGGTCTGCTCGTGCCGCGCGACTTCATCGATCAATAGGTTATTGGTGGTGTAGAGGCTTTCCGTGCGTTCGCGAATTTTTTCTTCCAGTGCTTTTTGCGATTCTTTTAATGCTTTGCGCGCTCGCTTATTGCTCAGGCGGCTGCGCTGTAAGCCAATAATTAATAATGTTTGTAGTACGAGCAGCAATATCACCACTATGCCCATCCAGGGGCTGGAATCGCTGTGGGAGAAACTGGTGATGAACGGGTCTGCGGTCATAAGGTATGTGTGGGGTTTGGATTGGGGTATCGATAATCTACTCTTTGCTTTTGATTTTATCGACTTGATTTCTGTACAGGACCTTCAGTTTGTGTGCTCCTGAATCTTTTTTGCTGGATTTTTATCCGCCATTGATGAGCTTTTAAGCGAATCTGAAAAAGTTTAAATGTTTAGCTAAAAAATGTTTGACAGCCCAGCCAGATTCGATAGAATGCGCACCTCTCAACGAGGGGCGGTTAGCTCAGTTGGTAGAGCAATGCCCTTACAAGGCATGGGTCACAAGTTCGAGTCTTGTACCGCCCACCACATTTTTACGCTCTTATGAACAAGGGCAATAAAGTAAAAATGCAGGTGTTGAGAAATATGCGGACCGGTAGTTCAGTCGGTTAGAATGCCGGCCTGTCACGCCGGAGGTCGCGGGTTCGAGTCCCGTCCGGTCCGCCACTATTCAAGAAACCCGCACTTGTTGCGGGTTTTTTATTGCCTGATGTAACTGCCTGCCATTAGTCCTGCCTGTTTCCTGCTCAAATGCTATTCCCTCGTACTTTTGGTTATTAGCTAATAAATATTGGGTATACATAAAATTGTCATCTTCAATTGGTAATTTGGGTTTCGAGGAGTAAAGTTCGTGAACAGCCGGGTTGTTTGGCTGTCTCTGATGAGGCTTACGCCTCATCGTAAAATCATTCCCTTAAAGGAGTAATAAACCATGCAAGACTATATAGAAGACCTGTTGGATGTTCAGTACGACGACTCTGACGATGAAATCACTGAGGACTATTCAGATATCTAACCCGGGCTGCTGCAGCAATTTGCTGCAAGGCTCGCGGTAATTTCCTCTCACAAGACTGCTTTCTGTTTACCCCGTTTCCTCATAACTCTTTTCCTGCTTCCTTCAGATCCCTATAACCAGTGGTTTTTGATGACATCTACCTTAACGGTAATTTACGTCGAGTAGGCCGCAAATCTGGCTAAAAGTCGCTATTGCGGGTGGTTGTTCACGTTTTCGTGGTAGTTGGTTTTCTATACTGCAACAACTTCCCCGGTAATAACCCGCTTGGTTTGAGACGATTGCCTATGCCCAATTCTCCCGCAGAGCAACTCGAGGCGGTCTTTCTGTTTCAGGAAGAGCAGATTTCCCGTGAGTTACTCTATCCCGAATTTGAAGCCATCCTGGATGGTTTTATCCCGGTTCCTGATTTTGCCAATGCTTCAGCTAAAGCCGTCTATGTGCAGATTGATCATTCTCTGTGTGTTACAGGTGCGGTCTTTTTTTTGTTGGGTTTTGATGCAAAAGGGATGGTTGACCGTCGCTGGAACGTGCCACTACGCCAGTTGATCGAAACGGCCGGTTCTGGACCGGATATGGGCGCAGGTGCTATCCGTTTGGCGTGTTACAGCCAGTGCTCCATAGCATGGCACCAAAAAAGCTTGTGGGACCCGCTAATGCAGCGAGGCAATAATAGTTTTGTTGCTATGCGCAAAGCGGTAAAGGCGAATCGCCTGGGGCTGATTGTTAAGCCCACTCCTGTGGAGGAGCCAAAACCTGCTGTAGCTGTACAGGCGGTGAGGTCTGCGCAGGAGGCAGAGCGCGAGCAAGTGGCATTGGAGCAGAAACTCCACGATCACTATGCACAAGAGCTGCGCGACAAAATGGCAATGCTGATTAAAGAACAGCGCCTGCGCATTGCTACCATAATGAATCAGCACCAAGCCAAGTTTCATGCCGTTCAACACGAACATCAACAGCGGTTACTGGCCTATCAACAAAAGCATCAGCAGTTTGAACAGCAAAACAAAGAGCTGACTGAGCGCAACCGCAATCTCAAAGATACCCTGGACGTACAGGCGACCAAAATTGAGGGGATGCGCGAATATTTTGCGCATAAGCTCAAAGCGGCGCAGCAGGATGAATCCAGCCAAGTGCAGGTACTGCAAGAAAATTTTGCGTTGGAGTTGGACGCCAAAATTCGCGCTGCTACTGCTGAGCTGCGCGAAATGTTGGATATGCGCGAGGTGGAACTGTTTTATCGCCATCAAAATGAGAGCGCATTGAAAGACGAGATTGTGAACCTCAAGCGAGAAAATCAGCAGCTGTTGAAAAACAGCGGTGATCAATTGCTGGGGCGCTTGACTAAGGCAGGTGTCAATTTGGTTGTCTTCTTGCCGGGGCTGGGGGAAATAGCGATTGCCTTGGATGATATTGGCCGCTATCTCGAAGATCCACAAGCTTATGCCGCGGACAAGGCTGGTGTGAGTGAAGTGATCTACCTCGCGTGGCTTGAGCACCATAAATCGCCATGCTGCAACGCAGTTGATCCTCGTGGCAAGCTGTGCGGTAGAAGCATCCCTGCGCTTGAAACTCCGTTAGAATTCCACCCTGGCGAGAGCGACCGCTGTGCCCAGCATCAAGCGGTAGCTTATTCTTTGGTGGCAGAGCGACGTTGAAGGTTAGATATAGTGTTGATCGATTCGGCGGATGAATTAATGGATATCGCCCGAAAAGTTCCTATGCAGCGACTAGAGCATAAGGTATTTACTGATGCAGGGATTGAAGTTTTGGTGCGTAGGGACGATTTGATTGATCCAGATTTATCAGGCAACAAGTTTTACAAATTATTTTTTAATCTGCGTGCTGCGCGTGAGCAAGGATTTTCCCGCCTGTTAAGTTTTGGTGGCGCTTATTCCAATCACCTGCATGCGCTGGCGGCAGCCGGAAATCGTCATGGTTTCAATACGCTTGGCGTTGTACGTGGCGAGCGGCCTGCACAATTAAGCCCAACGCTCAGCGACGCTGAAGCTTGGGGGATGCAGCTGGTTTTTATTAGTCGAACGGATTACGGCCATAAAAGTGAACCGGAATTGCTTGCTGAATTACAGTCCCGCTATGGCGGGTTTTATCTTATCCCCGAAGGGGGAGCCAATCTGGCTGGAGCGCGTGGCATGCAGCTGCTGGGGCGGGCGCTAGAGCATCAGTTGAAAGGTGACTATACTGCGGTATGCATGGCCTGCGGAACCGGGACTAGTGTGGCAGGTCTGGCGGCAGGAGTTGATAGCACCAAACTGGCGCTGGGCTTTTCGGTTTTAAAAGGTGAGGGTGGTTTGGGTGACGCAATATCCACTACTTATCGCCAGATTTGTAAATCTGGTATCGATGCTAACTGGCGTTTGATTACCGGCTTTCATGCGGGTGGTTATGGAAAAAAACACCCTGAATACCTGACACAATTTTGGCAAGATTTTGAGCGCAGTAGCGGTATACCACTTGATCCTGTCTATACCCTAAAACTGTTTTGGGGAATGAATTCCCTCGCGCAACAGGGGTATTGGCCTCGTGGCTCGCGGATTGTTGCAATACATTCTGGCGGGCTCCAGGGGCGACGGGGTTTTATTTGCCCGTAATGGTTTGTAATAGCCGTAATGAATTCTGTACTGGATAGTGTTGTGTGATTGAAAAGTTGTGTGAATACGTTGTCTTAAGTTGTCGCTGTCATCTTGAAGGATGTTGTTATGCAAGCTCAGAAAACTACCTCATCTCCAACGACGACCCAGGTGCCGCCGGTTGAATTCGATCTGAATTTAACGCGCACACTGGTGCCGTTAAAAGATATGAGCGAAAGCCATTTGCTCGCATTGTTGGATGATGCTGTGGTTGAGACGGTCTGCGCAGGACAAACTTTGTTTACCGCCGGTAACTACGACGCACAGCACGTATATCTACTGCATGGTGATGTTTCTTTGGCCGCTGAAGATGATACCTGCACCCGAATTAAAGGTCGGTCTTCGCTTTTTCCCATTGCACATCAACAACCCCGTCAGTTTACGGCGGTAGCCGAAACAGATTGCAGTGTGTTGCGCATCGACAGCGAACGTCTGGATAAAATGCTGACCTGGAGCCAGGTGGCAGATTATCTACAGTTAATTATTTCGCGTGAGCGCGATCTTGATGAAGACGTTGATTGGATGATGATTGTTTTAAAATCCAATTTGTTTTTCAAAGTTCCGCCACTCAATGTCGAGCAAATTTTTTCGCGTCTCACCCCGCAAGTCGTCTATGCCGGTGATGTGATTATTCGTCAGGGTGAAATGGGTGACCAATGTTACTTCATTAAAGAGGGTGAGGCTGACGTAACTCGCCACAGTGATAATAAGCGGCAGCACCTTGCAACGATCAGTGTCGGCCGCTGTTTTGGCGAAGATGCCCTTGTAAATGAAACCGTGCGCAACGCCACTGTGATGATGCGTACCGATGGTGTACTGATGCGCTTGGACAAACAGGATTTTTATCGTCTGCTGAAAGAGCCGAGTGTTGCCACTCTGGCATTGAGTGAGTTGGAAGCTCATATCGCCAAAGGTATTGTGGCGGTAGATGTGCGCAGTGAAGAAGAATATAGCGAAATGCATTTGCCGCAAGCGGTAAATATTCCCTTGAATATTCTTGCGATAAAGTCGCGTTTGCTTGCTAAAGATAATCTCTATATTTTTTATTGCGATACCGGTCGCCGCAGCCGCGCTGCTGCACATTTATTGGCGCAGCACGGTTATAACACATTGGCGTTGGAAAATTGTCCGCAATTGTTTACCCCTGCGGGAGTGCAACAGTTTTTGAAGGACACCAACAATTATGTATTGCGCGATGGGGTGGCAGTGCTCGGGCAGAGGTAACTTTACGCGATTGATTGGGGTTGTGGCCAGTTGTCTGGTACGACAAAACCGCGCCAGGCTTCGCTCCAAAAGTTATCCGTACAATCCGCTTTTTTCAAGGCCGCTAATAATAGCGGCTTTTTCATTTCACCAATCTGCCTTTGTAGTTGCTTTATTAATTCGACCCCTTGTACCAATTCATTTTTGTCATTGACATGTGCGGGCGATAACCAGCGCTTGCGTTCGAAAATAATCCATTGCATATCGGCATGTTCCGGCAGGTATTGCAAAAAATCCTGCAGATGCCACCAGTATCCGTGGCCGTGATTTTCGTTGCTAAAAGCGGGGCTGTATTTCGTCGGTACAGGTGAAAATAAATAACCCTGCAAACACAGGCCGGTTTTCCATTCGGTTGCTTCCGGATACAAGGTTTGCAATTGTGTTCTTGCCTCTGCAGTTCGGTGCAACGGCAATTGGTGCTTGTGCAAATGCGACAGTTTTAAATCCAGTCGGTCATGGCTGGCGGGGCCAATCCAGTGATGCCAATCGCGCGCTTCATCGGGATTGCTGGTGTTGCATAAATAAAATTTTACAGCTGTTTCTATGTGCCAATATTCGTTGCCGCGACGACACAAAAAATCAAAAGCACCGAGCGTGATTCCCTTGCGCTCTATTTGCAAATTGTGATTCAGTAATTCCCAATCGGACTGTTGCGAAAAATAAAAGCGCCAAAGTGTTTCGTAATAAATACCCAGTCTTGTACTTTTGACTTTTGCAATTTGCTCGATAAGTTCATTCGGCTGTTGATCCAGTGCGATCAACCACGGCCACAGTCGATCATTACCGATTAGCAGCATAGCAGCACCTGATTCTGGCAATTCCTGCATCATGGGCGCACTAAAACAGCACCATGCAAGGTCGCGTACGGCTTGGTGCTGCAGTTTGTGCACACGCTGATTGAACGATTCGTTTTTCGTTTCTGGCATAAAATGAAGTCTTGGTTGATCTGCAGGCTATAATAGCTTACAAACCTGATTACTATTTGCACATTTTCATAACCGCTCACTCAGTGAATTTCTATGACTCATTTTTCAACCATTGGCTTGATTGGCCATCTCAACAACGAGCGCGCGGTCTATTCCATCAAGCGATTGATTCGTTTTTTGCAGCAGCGTAAAAAGGCGTTTGTGCTTGAAGCCGAGACGGCTGCGCTAATCACTGATGCAAGTATGGTGTCTTCTGCACAACAAATCATGGATATGGAGGCGCTAGGCCAAGTCTGCGATCTGGTGATTGTGGTGGGGGGCGATGGCAGTTTGCTGCGCGGTGCCCGCGCGCTAGCCAAGTACGGTGTACCGCTGTTGGGCGTGAATCGCGGGCGCTTGGGCTTTCTGACCGATATCACGCCAGAAGATATTGAAGACAAAGTTGATGAAGTCTTATCGGGCAAATTTAAATCCGAGCAGCGTTTCCTGCTGGATATGGAGGTCAAGCGGCAGGGGCAAGTGATCGCCACGGCGGATGCATTGAATGATGTGGTGCTGCATCCCGGTCAATTTATTCATATGCTGCAATTTGAAATCTCTGTCGATGGCGTATTCGTTACCAGTCAGCGCTCCGACGGAGTGATAGTGTCCACACCGACTGGCTCTACGGCCTATTCACTGAGTGGTGGCGGCCCGATTTTGCACCCGGCGCTCGACGCCATAGTGGTCGTTCCCATGAACCCGCACACACTCAGTAGCCGCCCGATTGTGGTGGCAGGGGATAGTGCGATCAGTATTATGGTTGGTGAGCACAATCGCGCTGAACCTATGGTCACCTGCGACGGCCATTCCCATGTGGATGTGCAAACGGGCGATGAAATTTGTATCCGCAAAAAGCCGCAGCTGCTCGAATTGCTGCACCCACTCGATTACAACTTCTATGAGCGCTGCCGTTCCAAGCTGGGCTGGGGCGGTCATTTACTGAAGGAATAATATGACTGAAACCGCGCCGAACCAATCTTACTATCCGCCGGTGATGGGAACGGCGAATGGTTATGATTTGATTGGCGATGTGCACGGTTGCGCCCAGTCGCTTGAGCGCTTGTTGCAGTTGCTGGGCTATCAAAAAATTTCCGGTACCTATCGTCACCCACAGCAGCGGCAGGTGATTTTCCTCGGTGATATTGTCGATCGCGGCCCGCGTATCCGCGAAGCCCTGCATCTGGTGCGCGACATGGTGGAGCAGGGCAGTGCCCAGATGATTTTGGGTAATCACGAATTTAATGCGATTACCTATTCCACGCCTGCTGGTATCGCCGGCGAATATTTGCGCCCTCACACGCCTGCGAATGCCCGCCAAATCAGCGAGACACTTGAACAATTTGCTCATCACCCGCAGGAGTGGCAGGCGTTTTTGCGCTGGTTTGTCGAGCTGCCGCTGTTTCTGGAAATCCAGCATCCGCAGACCCGACAAGTATTTCGTGCGGTACACGCCTGTTGGGATCAACAGCTGATCGACTTACATCGGGCCACCTATGGCGATGGCCATATCGATTGGTTGTTCATCAATCGTTCTGCCCAAAAGGGCAGTTTGGAAGCCAGAACCAAGCAGCGTCTGACGGGGGGTGTGGATTTGCCCTTACCCGAGGGCGAAACCATGGTATCGTCAGATGGTTATGTGCGCCGCGCGTTTCGTACCAAATTTTGGGGGCACACGGCGCGCACCTATGGGCAGTTGTTGTTCCAGCCAGATCCAATCCCGGAACATATCGCCAAGGCAGAAATTTCCCCTGATCACCGTTCACAAATGGTGTACTACGATAAATCCCAACCGCCGCTATTTATTGGCCACTACTGGCTCAAAGGCCAGCCGCGCCCACTTGCACCGAACCTTGCTTGCCTCGACTACAGTGCGGTTAAATTCGGGCGATTGGTGGCGTACCGCATGGATGGTGAGGCACAATTGCAGCCTGACAAATTTGTGTGGGTCTATGTTGATCCGTAAGTGTCGAACCAAACCGATGGTATTGATCCCTTATCATTCACGCTCGTATCTGTTATTACTCACCTCTACACCGGAACCCATCATTGAACTGGATTGCTGTTAAATATTTTCCACTTGATCAGGATTTAAGTGTGCTCAGCGGCTATTTGCGCGAGCGCGGATTGCAGCACCGCATAGCTGAAGAGAATGGCCAACAATGTTTGTCTGTCATGGATGCCGCGGTGATTCCAGCTTTACAGGAATTTCTTGATCAATATTTGCAGGGGCGCGTGGAGTTGCACCCGGCAGCAACTGCCGATATGCAACCCGCAGATAATGGACCAACATTATTGACGCAGGCGGCACATGTGCCGGTTGTTGTATGCCTGATTATTCTCAGTGGTTTGGGCGCATTGCTGATTGAAAGTAATCTGGCTAAATCCTGGGTTCACTATTTTACGTTTCAGGATTTTGCCGGAAATACGTATATACCATTAAGCGATTCGTTGGCGCGCGGTGAAATCTGGCGGTTGCTCACCCCTGCTTTTTTACACTTTGGTATTTTTCATGTGTTGTTTAATAGTTTATGGATGTGGGATTTAGGCCGGCGCCTGGAATTTTTCCTGGGCAGATGGCATTTCCTGTTATTTTTTGTGATCACTGCTGTCGCTTCCAATGTTGTGCAATATGTTTGGAGTGGCAGCGCTAATTTTGGCGGTCTGTCAGGTGTGGTTTATGCACTGGTAGGTTTTATCGCCGTGCGCCAACGTTTGGCTCCTCACCCGCTTGTTACAGTACCTCCCGCACTCATTGGTTTTATGCTCTTCTGGCTGGTGTTATGTATGACTGGAGCTGTGGATTATTTTATTTCAGGATCCGTCGCCAATGCAGCACATGTGGGCGGCTTGGTTGCCGGTGCTATTTATGCATTTGCGACACGAAATCGTTATCGACGTTAACAGTTTAATGTCATCGTAATTGAGTGAGAGATTTATGGATTTACAACAATTGCTTTCCAGCCTTACGCCGGAAATTTACCAGAATTTAAAACGCGCTGTTGAATTGGGTAAATGGCCTGATGGTAACCGGTTGTCAGCCGAGCAGCGCCAGTTGTGCATGCAAGCGGTTATTGCTTATGAACACAAAAATCTGCCCCCCGAACAACACACTGGTTATATCCCGCCTGAACCACACACCTATTGTGGTGATGACGATCATGAGCACGACCATGAGCCACAAGATAAACCGATCAAGTGGGTTGAATAAATTTTAAGGATTTCGCCATGACTGCCGTTGAACAATCACTGCCTGCCAAAGAACAGCAACCAAAAACCATTTACCTAAAAGATTACCAGGTTCCCGGCTACCTCATCAAAACCACGGATTTGCGTTTTGAAATCTATGAGGGTGAAACTATTGTGAGTGCGATGCTGCATTTGTATCGCAACCCTGCCGCATCTACACCTGCAACACAATTGACCTTGCATGGCGCTGATCTGGAATTGATTTCTATCGCTCTGGATGGAAAAGTTCTTACAGGCAGTGATTACGAATTTGGCGAAGAAAGTCTAACCATTTTCAATACGCCGGCTGAATTCAAGCTGCTTAGTATTACCAAAATCAAGCCTGAATCGAATACATCGCTGGAGGGTTTGTATCGCTCGCGCACTATGTATTGCACCCAGTGTGAAGCTGAAGGTTTCCGCAAGATTACCTATTATCTGGATCGCCCGGATGTGATGAGCGAATTCACAACCACCGTTGTGGCCGATAAAAAATACCCAGTACTTTTGTCCAACGGTAATTTAATTGACCAGGGTGATGCAGAGAATAATCGCCACTATGCAACCTGGCATGATCCGTTTAAAAAACCGGCTTATTTGTTCGCGTTGGTTGCAGGCGATCTTGCGCACATTGAAGATAAATTTACGACCTGTTCCAAGCGCGAAGTCACGTTGAAAATTTTTGTTGAGCCAAAGGATTTGGATAAATGCGACCACGCTATGACCTCGCTCAAAAATTCCCTGCGTTGGGATGAAGAAGTCTATGGTCGCGAATACGATCTCAATATTTTTATGATTGTGGCGGTCGATGATTTCAATATGGGAGCCATGGAAAATAAAGGCCTCAATATTTTTAATACCTCCTGTGTGCTGGCAAAACCGGAAACGACTACCGACGGTGGTTTTCAACGTGTTGAAGGCGTAGTGGCACACGAGTATTTCCACAATTGGAGCGGCAATCGTGTCACCTGTCGCGATTGGTTCCAGTTGAGTTTAAAAGAAGGTTTTACGGTTTATCGCGATTCGGAATTTTCGGCCGATATGGGCTCGCGCACCGTAAAGCGCGTTGAAGATGTAACCCTGTTACGCACCTTGCAGTTTGCGGAAGATGCCGGCCCTATGGCGCATCCGATTCGTCCGGAATCCTATATTGAAATTTCCAATTTCTACACCATGACGATCTACGAAAAAGGTGCAGAAATAATTCGTATGTTGGCGACTTTGCTCGGCAAAGAAAATTTCCGCAAAGGCACTGATTTATATTTTGAACGTCACGATGGACAAGCGGTGACGACTGAAGATTTTGTCGCAGCACTTTCCGATGCATCGGGACGGGACCTCACCCAATTTAAACGTTGGTATTCTCAAGCAGGCACACCGCGTTTACAGGTTAGTGATCATTACGATGAAGATGCACAGGAGTATTCACTCACTATTAAACAATCCTGCCCACCAACACCTGAGTGCCAGCAAAAACTCCCTTTCCATATTCCTGTTGCAATAGGCTTGTTAGGTAGTGCAGGGGATTTACCGCTGTATTTAAAGGATGCAGAACCTGATTTTGAAACTGGCGATAACACTCATAAAGTGTTGGAGTTAACAGCGGCAGAGCAAACTTTCGTATTCCAACGCGTACAAGAAAAACCGGTGCCCAGTTTATTGCGTGGTTTTTCTGCGCCGGTGAAGTTGCATTACGACTACAGTCGAGATGATTTGATTGTGCTCATGAGCCGCGATAGCGATGGTTTTAATCGCTGGGAGGCGAGCCAGCAATTGGGCTTGCAAGCTATTCATCGTGCGATGGAGGCGTATCAGCGCGGTGAGGACTTTGCTGCATTGCAGCTCGATGTAGATTTGGTTGCCGCTTACCGCAGTGTGCTGCAAGACGATAGCCTCGATAAAGCGATGGTAGCTTATATGCTCAGCTTGCCATCTGAAGCCTATCTCAGTGAATTGGCCGATCTTGTCGATGTAGAGGCAATTCATTACAGCCGCACTGCAATCCGTAAAATGATTGCGCGCGAATTGCGCGATGATTTTGCCCGTATTTACCGGGCGTATGATCACGCACAGCCCTATGCAGCAACTGCCGATGCTATTGCCGCACGAAGTTTGAAAAATGTCGCATTGGGCTATTTAATGGTGTTGGTTGACGAGACAGTGGTTCGCGCCTGCGAGCAGCAATACCGCGCTGCCAATAATATGACCGACGTGATAGCCGCCTTGACCCAGTTGGTGAACGCAGAGGCTCCTTTAGCACAGCAGCTGGCAGAAGTGGCGCTCGCTGATTTTTATCAGCGCTGGCAGCACGAATCGCTGGTGGTCAATCAGTGGATCAGCGTACAAGCAACCTGCGTGTTGCCCAATACCCTGGCTAAAGTAAAAACACTGCAAACCCATGCCGCTTATGATGGAAAAAATCCCAATAAAATTCGCGCACTGGTTGCCAGTTTTTGCAATGGCAATGCGATTAATTTTCATGCCGATGCAGGTGCCGGGTATCAGTTTCTGGCCGACCAAATCATTGTGCTGAATACACAAAACCCGCAAATTGCTTCACGCTTGTTAACACCTCTCACTAAATGGAAAAAATACAGTCCTGATCGGCAGCGCTTGATGAAAACCGAATTGGAAAGAATTATGGCTACACCAGGTCTTTCCAAAGATGTGTTTGAAGTGGTGAGCAAAAGTTTGGTGTAAGTGAAATCTTATAATTAAAACAAAGAACGGGCATCGCGCAAGTGATGCCCGTTTTTTTTGCCTGTGTCTGGCATGAATGTTGATAGATATACGTCGGATATTACCCATAAGTAAAAAACCGCAATGGGATGTGCATCTTTTTGTTGCATTGATAAGGCTGGGAAATTTCCTTGCACTGATTGAGTGCTCGTTTTTGTCTGATGCCGTTTTGTAAGGTGAGGCTGGAGGTTGCGTGATGGTGCGTTTTTTGGGGCAGGCGGTTGCCTCGGTAAAGTCCTGGGTATTATTGGTAGCTATTTTTTGTAATTTGCTCCTCGTGGCTTGCGCTATTTTTCTGGATAGCAGCAGCTTTTGGTTACTGGTGCCTCTGCTGTTAGTGGTGATTTTGATTCTAGGTGTAGTCGGTGGTGTGACTAAGGATATAGAGGGAATTAAACAGTATTTATCGGCTGTCGATAAGGATGAGCTGGTCGATTGGAATCGTTTAGTCGCTGGGCCGCTCAATAGTTTGCACGATACTTTTATCGAGGTATTCAAATCGCGGCAGAGGCGCAATGCAGAATATAAAGATGCGGTAAAGGAAATGGGCCACTCATCATTTGAACTGGCGGCGAATGCAAAAGAGGTTTCAAAAAGTGCGGCTTATCAATCCAGTGCAACGGCATCCAGCGCTGCGGCAATCACGGAAATAAGTCACAGCATTGATGACATCAGTAGTCGTATTGTGGCAGCACGCGATGCAGCAACCAAAGCCTGTGACTATAGTAAAAGCGGTGGAGGTGCTTTGGCGGGGGCTAGTAGTGAGGTCAGTGCAGTAGCTAATCTTGCGCGTGAAACGGAAGTGCGTGTTAGCCAGTTGGGAACGTTGATGCACAATGTTACGGCCATGTCACAAATTATCAGCGATATTGCAGGACAAACCAATTTGCTTGCACTCAACGCCGCGATTGAGGCTGCTCGTGCAGGTGAGCATGGGCGTGGATTTGCGGTGGTGGCAGATGAGGTGCGTGCGCTGGCAGTACGCAGCCAAGGTTCGGCCAGTGAGATTGCAACCAATATTGCGCGTGTGCAGGAGAGCATGCAGCAGGTGTTAGTAAGTATGAAAAACGTAGTAGAAAAAACAGATAAGTCATTGCAAGGTGTATTCAGTGCAGATGAATCTTTAAAGTCAATATTAACAACAACCGATGATGTTTTTGGATTGATCGATGAAATTGCCGTTGCTGCAGGTCAACAGAGTGTCGCAGCGCGTGAAATTTCAAAACATATAGAAACAGTGGCGGATTTGGCGAATCAAAATAGTTATCGCGCCGGTCAAGCTGCTGAAATTGCCGACCACTTGCATAGATTGACTCATCAATCGGAGTAGCACTATGGAAACTCCTGTTTCGCTAATGATTATTTTATTGGCTTTTCCAGTGGGTTTTTTGATGTTTCTAATGGTTTCATTGAGCCGTAAAAAACGTCAAGCGAACCTGTTGTTTACCCAAGGTATTGAATATATAAAACTGTTGCGTACTTTATTAACCTATGTGCAACAGCATCGCGGTTTAACGACTGGTTTTATTAATGGCAATCTTGGTGCAAAACCAGATATAGAAAAAATTGCTATAAAAATTAAGCGGATCATGGGCGAGCTTGATGAAGCTGGTGATTGGATACGCAGTAATGTTAAGTGGTCGAGCCTGGTAGACCACTGGACCCGCTTGGGAATAACCTATTTGCAGGGAGATGCCGATAAAAATTTCAAGCAGCACAATATTCTGATCGCCAACCTGTTGTACCTGATTGACGATGTGGCTGATGTCCACCATCTTTCAAAAATAACGGGCGATGCCATGGATACTGATTGGCGCTATCTGTTATCGATTGCCGAATATATCGGGCAGGTGCGCGCATTAGGTACGGGGGTAGCAGCGAAAGGTGAGTGTTCAAGCGTATTGCGTATCCAACTCAATCACTTGCGCAATAAAATTGCATCGAGCGTGGACTCTTCCTGGCCGGATAAATCTCGTGTGGAAATCCAGCAGCTCTTGCGCTGCATTGAAACCCAATTAATTGTTGATCATCCGAGTATCCAGGCAGGCGATTATTTTAAATTGGCGACCCGCTGCATTGAGCATGTGCTCGATCAGTTTGATCGCCAGATTGATCGTTTACAGTATTATCGCAATTAAAACCGAAGCAGGCAGAAACTGAAATCCGCAACTGCTGTTTAGTTCAGTTGCGGTCATCTGGTCTTTATTAAACTCTGTAGAGCGGCTGCAACTTATTGTTGTCGGCCGTTTTTTTATGTTTGGTTTTGCGTAGATTGACCAGGAGTTGCAATAGTACTTCAGTGTCAGGTGCGCTGTTGTGAGCACTAAATATCGCTTCGTCCAATTTGCGCAGTTCATCTGCGAGCGCTGAATCTTGTGTCTGTGCGGCGATTGCTTGCAGACTGGTAATGGATGCATTTTTCCAATACACCTGCGCCCAGTTAATCAAGGCTTTGCGCAGCCCCGTTAATTTTTTATCGGCCAGGGTACGCTTGAAATTATTCCAGGCTTCAGTTTCTTTTTGATTTAATTCGTTAAGTTCATCGCGCTCTGTTGCGTAAATGGCTGAGAGTTCACGCTTGGTTTGCCAAAAACGCAGTGCAAAAACTGCGGCAACTAATAATGCAAGTGCATTAGTGATGTATAGCCAGAGTGGCACTTTTTCCTGAATAACTGTTTGCTGCGGTTCAATCGTGCTTAAGTCGGTATTGATATCCACGCTAGTGGGTTCTTCAACTTCATTCGTCGGTGCTGCCAGTTGGGTCATATCACCAAGTCCAACAGTAAGGGAAACAGCGGGCAGGGTGGCGGTGCGGATGCTGTTCGTTTTTGTGTCCCACCAATTGAGTTTTATTTCCGGCAAGGTGAAATGCCCCGCTTTGGTGGGCACTATCGCAATGGTTTCAATACGTGAACCTTCAACACCATTGGCCGATTTTTGGTCGTCGGTTTGCGCCTGGTCATTATAAAAAGTGAGTCCATCAATGGGAGCTAATTGCAGGGGGTTAATTTGCCCTGCGGTTAGCCCATCCGCTTTAATGGTGATGCTGCGGGTAATAGGTTCACCTATTTTTAAGGAGTCGAGGCTGGTGCTCCAATGTTCGCTCATGCTGACATTGAGTGCGGGCAGCCAATCGCCTGCGTTGACTGATGCGGGGGCAGGCAGCACATTGATGCGCTGTTCATCGGTGCGCAAACGCAAAATATTGTTTTGGCTGTTGCCATAAAAGCGGTCCCACAGATCGCGCTGGCCTGAATTAACTGAAACCTGGTAGAGCATGCTGGGAATAATTAATTCGCCACTTTGTTGTGGAAATACCGCATAGCGTGTTTCTACCACGGCACCCGGGCGGCCATTAATTTTGGTTTGGTATTGTTTTTCATCGATATTGACCACTAATGCATCTTTAACTTGCAGTGGTTGCAGGTCTACACCACTCAGACCCACAGTGGTATAGAGGCGCAGTGTGACAATAATTTGCTCTTGTACGTAGCTGGTATCTTTGCTGGTTTCAACTTCTACAGTGACATTGTTGTCGGTGTTTTTGGGCGATTTACTTTTGCCCTCAATCGTTATTTCAATTGCATCACTAATTGCACCATCAATGGTAAACGACGGAATCAGTAATTTACCAATACGTTTAGGCGCCAGTGCAATTTTCCACTCGGTAGAAGCTTCCATATTGCCATTGATAATGCTCATCTGGGTGCCGCTTTGGGTATTTAAAATATCAAAGTCTTTGCGCAGCAATTCGTAATCCGGCGTGGTATTAATTTGCTCGTCATAGCGCAGGACGAGGGTAAATGTTTCCTCCAGTCCCAGCACATCCCGGTCAACGCTAGCGGTCAAGTTACCCGCATAGACGTTGAGCCCGGTAATCATTAACAAAAAACCTGCGCAGCGGCTGAGGTATTTTTGGAAATTAAATGAAGCTTTTTTCATTGCGTTCTACCGTTAATGGTTCCGTAAAATGTTTCGTAAAGTGCTCTACTGTCTAATCTGGATATTGTGAGTACAAAAAGTGTATCCACTACCAGCGATCTTCGGCTCCATTTTCTGCCGGTTCCCAATCGCCATTCAGTATTTCCTGATTGCGTTTATAGTGTTCGTAATTAAATTTATTGCGCAATAAGCCACCCGGATCATCCGGTATGCGGCGCAACCACTGTTCCATTGCTTGGCGTTCTTCATCTGTCAAACCATCATCCTTTGGTTCTCCAGCTTGCATCTGCTGCATTTTTTCTTCAGCGGCTTGCTGCTCTTCCTGTTCGCGCTGTGCAGCTTCAGCGGCTTTTTCTTCGTCCGTTTTTTCTTGTTGGGATTGTTCCTGGTCTGACTTTTCCTGTTCAGATTGTTTTTGCTGCTCGTTCTGGCCAGCAGAGGATTGCTGATCCTGTTGTGACTGCTGGTCTGATTGATTCTGTTGTTGATTCTGATCTTGCTGGTTGTTCTGGTCCTGTTGTTTTTGTTGATCGTTTTTGTCTTGCTGTTGCTGATCTTGTTGTTGCTCGTCCTTCTGCTGATCACTATTACCTTGGTCTTGTTTCTGTTGATCTTGGTCTTTTTGATCCTGCTCGTCTTTGTCTTGCTGATCCTGGTTTTGTTGCTGCTGTTTGAGCAATTCTTCTACCAACTTGCGATTTATCTTTGCGTCCTCAAGTTCAGGGTTGAGCTTGAGGGCCTGATCATAGGCCTTGATTGCGTCGGGTAATTTGCTGGCTTTAGCTAGCGCATTGCCACGGTTGTAATGAGCATCAGCATCGTCGGACTGGGCAAAGTTTTTTGCGGCTTCTTCATAATCCCCCGCACGATACTGGGCGCTTGCTTTCCAGTCTGGGTGGTCAAATTGTTGCGCTGCTTCAGCGGCTTGTTCTTGCTGCAATTTTTCGTAGGCTTGCTGGTTTTTGTTTTTCCACAAATCATCCCAACCAAACGCATAACTTTTATTGGGTGTTAAAGCGGTGAGAGGAACGATGAATAAGCAGAGTAAAACCCCACGGCGGAAGCAGTAGAGAATAATGGGCAATAGTAACAACACCAACCAGTGGCCGCGGTCGTACCAGCTATCAAAATCGCGCTCGACCCGTTGCGTTTCTTCTTTTTTCGGTGTGGGTAAATCCATTAAATAATCTATGTCACTGCTGGTGCTGGCCAGGGTGCGATAGCGGCCACGGCTTTGGTTGGCGAGATTTTGCAATTCACCCGCGTTGAGTTGGGTGGTGACTATGTTGCGTTTGTTGTCGCGCACAAACCCGCCTTTGCTACTGGGTATGGGGGTAGGCGCAGTTCCACCGACGCCGAGAATAGACAAGCGGTATTGGCTTTCGCGAGTCATAATCTCACTGATGTTGTATTGCGCATCTTTATCGATACCATCGGTAATCAGCAGTAAATCACCCTGGGTGATGGCTGCGTTTTTTAATAATTGGATTGCGCGCGAAACTGCTTCCTCGGTATTGCTACCTTGTGCGGGCATGATGTTAGGGTGCAGCGCAGGAATAATATTGTTAATCGTTTCGGTGTCGTCGGTCAGCGGTGTGACCACATGCACATCACCCGCGTAAACCAATAATGCTGTCTGACCATCTTTTCGCAAGCGCAGTAAATCGGCAATTTTTAACCGCGCGCGCACCAAACGTGATGGCTTTACATCTTCACTCATCATGGAAGGGGACAGATCGAGTAACAGCACTAATGCTTGCTGATTTTGTTCAACGGCAACCGGACGTTTTTCCCAGCTGGGGCCAGCGAGCGCAATGCAGCTAATAATCCATGCCAGTAATAGTGCGATAAGTTGCCAGGGTCTGATACGAGTAGTCTGGCCGTCGAGTAAATACTGCAATAATTCCGGTGCAACCATTTGCTGCCATGAGCGAGCGTTGTGTTTTTGATACCACAGCAAGAGTGCGACAACGAGCACAGGGGCGAGTGCCACCAGCCACCAGGGGCGCAGAAAATGAAATTGGCTGATGAGTAAATCCACAGCAGACATTATTTCGCCTCCACTGTATTTTTTGCTAAAGGTGTTGCACGGCCTTGCCAGATATGGCTCAAGGCAAAAATCAAACTGAGAAAAAATGCAAACGCCAATGGCCAATAAAATAATGTCTGCACCGGGCGAAAGGTTTCTGTTTCCATTTCAATCGGCTCCAGTCGATCCAATTCGCGATGGATGCTATCCAGTTCCTCCAGGTCGCGTGCGCGGAAATATTTTCCACCGGTTTTTTCAGCAATAGCCATCATGGTTCCTTCATCCAGATCGGCTGAAGGATTGACGGTGCGCGAGCCAAAAATGCCCGGTACTTCCATCGATTCTGCACCAAAGGCGATGGTGTAAATTTTAATGCCGGCTTTCTGTGCGAGTTCTGTTGCTTTATCGGGTGCGAGTACACCGGCGGTATTGGCACCATCGGTAAGTACCACTAACACGCGGCTTGCATCGGGCCTATCGCGCAAGCGTTTCACGGCGAGGCCGATAGCATCGCCAATTGCGGTTTCGCGCCCGGCAAAACCAATTTGTGCTTCTTGCAATAATTGATTGACGGTATTGCGATCATAAGTGAGTGGTGCTTGCAGATAGGCTTGCGCACCAAACAAAATTAAACCTAATCGATCAGTAGTGCGGCGCGTAACAAAATCGCCAATCACTTTTTTAACCGCCATCAACCGCGTGATCTTGCGGCCATTGGCGACCATATCGGTCTGCTCCATACTGCCGGAAATATCGACCGCCATTAATAAATCTCGGCCACTCGATGGCATGCTGGTAGGCTCGCCCACCCATTGCGGGTTAGTGGCGGCCAATAAGCAGAATAGCCACATCAGCCAGAGCGATAATAATTTTGCCGGACGTTTGCCCACTCCCAAACGATTTTGATGTTCTAGTTGACTAGCGTGTTGGTAAAACGGTACACGCAGCGCAGCTTCAATACGTTTTTTGGGTGTAATAAAACCCATTAATAACGGCAGCGGTGCGAGCCACAATAACCATGGCCATTGCATTTCAAACATTGCTGGCCTCCGCTGTTGTTTTTACCCTTTTCGAGGCTGGAATTCTTTGGCGATAGTTGCGGTGCATATTGATCCACTGCGAACTGATTTGGTGTAATCCACTCACATCTAATTGCGGATTTTTTTGGTAGGCGCTGCTTAATAAACTTTGCCCGAGATCGCTGGAAAATTTTTCGTTCAGTGTCGGGCAAACTTCATCCAACCATTGCAACCAGTCGCTGCCTTTAATGCTGGCATTAAAACTATGTGGATAAGCGGTAAGTGCTGTGCGACGCAGTAGCAGGCTCAGTGCTTGCAGATAAGCTCCTGCATTTTGTGTTTGTTGATAATCTGCATACATACCGGCGAGTTGATGCTGGGCAATAATACGATAATGATTTTGCTGTTTACGCTGACGCCAGATAAAAAATCCGATAATGGCCATGACCAGTAAAGCGAACAATATCCACCAGCCAGGCGCTAGTGGCCACCAGCTCACACCATCGGGTAAATGGATATCGGCTAATTGATCCAGGGGAGAAGAGGTTGGTTGCATAGTCTGCTTTTATTCTTCAATAAGTTGTAGTTAATGTTAAAAGTGATGACTATTTCTTTCGCCCAAACGCTTTGCGCAAGCCGTCCTGAATATCGTCTTGCGTAGCGTAACTCAGCAGTGGGATGCGCAAGCGTTTGCAAATATTCGTGAGCAGGGTTAACTGCTGATCAAACTGATGTTGATAGGCTTGCTGAAATGCCTTTTCGTTAGCGGCTAACTGCAAACGCTCGCGGCCATTGCTAATGGTCAATGGTGAATTGCTAATCAGTTGGCGTTCGAGTTGATCATAAACATGAATCAGGGTTACATCGGTGTGCCGCGCCAATTCAAATAATTGTTGTTCGGCATTGTTATCCAAGTCATGGAAGTCGCTAATGATAAATAGCGCGCAGCCGGGTTTGGCAATGCGGCGTGCATCCGCCAGCATTTCATTCAACGAGTTGGGCTTTTGCATTTCGCCTGACGGCAATTGTGTTGGAGCGGGAGTAATTGGCGATGTTAAACGGTGATTGTAATCTTGCAGCTGATACAATAATTCCAACACGGCATGTTTGCTACGGCGTGGACGCACATCGCGCTGGTTGTAATCGCCAAATACCAATGCACCTAAACGATCGCCATTGGCGAGCGCAGCCCAACCGAGCAGCGCCGCTATGTGGGCGGCCAGTACAGATTTAAAACAGCGCGTGCTACCAAAAAATAACGGCGAACGCTGGTCAACCAACATAAATACCGGACGCTCGCGCTCTTCGCGAAAAATTTTGGTGTGCGCGACTTGAGTGCGTGCGGTCACTCGCCAATCAATAGAGCGGATGTCATCGCCCGGTTGGTAAAGCCTCACCTCTTCAAAATCCATTCCGCGTCCGCGAAAGCGTGTGCGTTCACCGCCAGACAACAAACTGCGCGCTGGTTGGTGGGCAAAGAGTTTTAAATCCTGCGCGGAAAAACGGCAGCGCAAAAGGGCGGCGAGTTCGGTGTAAGCACCGCGCGGATTCAAGTCTTGCTGCAAATTGCTCATAGCATTGCGTTCCACTTAGCTCAGTGGCACGGCGGCCAGCAATTTATCAATCGCGTGATTGGGTGTAGTGCCAGTAGCTTCTGCTTCAAAACTTAAAATCAGGCGATGACGCAATACATCGTGAGCGACTGCTTGCACATCATCGGGGCTGACAAAATCGCGGCCATTTAACCAGGCGTGGGCGCGGGCGCAGCGATCCAATGCGATAGTCGCGCGCGGGCTGGCGCCGTACTCGATCAATCCAGCTAGCTCTTCAGAATATTGCGCGGGGCGGCGGGTGGCATTGATCAGGTGGACTATGTAGTCCTCCACACTTTCGGCCATGTAAATCGCCAGGATTTGATTGCGTGCAGCATCGATAGTGGCCTGGGTAATCATTTCCGGTTGTACAGCGGCGACTGAGGCAGCTTCATTGCGCGCGAGTTGCAAAATGCGGCGCTCGGCTTCGATGCTCGGGTAATCCACCACCACATGCAGCAAAAAGCGATCGAGCTGGGCTTCGGGCAGCGGGTAGGTACCTTCTTGCTCAATCGGGTTTTGGGTAGCCATCACCATAAACAGGCCGGGCAGGGGATAGGTTTTGCTGCCCACACTCACCTGGCGCTCGGCCATGGCTTCCAATAATGCCGATTGCACCTTGGCGGGCGCGCGGTTGATTTCGTCGGCCAATACCAGATTGTGGAAAATCGGCCCTGGTTGGAATTCAAAGCGATTTTGTTCCGGGCGATAGATATCGGTGCCGGTTACGTCGGAGGGCAGCAAGTCCGGAGTGAACTGAATACGATGAAAGTTGCCTTCTATTGCCTGGGATAAGGTTTTAATCGCCTTGGTTTTGGCGAGACCGGGGGCGCCTTCTACTAGTAAATGGCCATCCGCGAGCAGGGCGATCAATAAGCGCTGGGTCAAATGTTCCTGGCCGATAATTTGGTCGTTCAGCCATGTGTTCAATGATTGGATTTGTTGAAAAGCCTGCATGGAAATGAATACCTTTTCGCTGATGGGGTAGCAATTATGGGTTGATTCAAGGCTGACGAACTGCAAAAGACATTGGCAGCGCGACAAAAGTGCTCGATAGACTGCGCAAGGTGGTGACGGTTCCCTGTAATTTCAACTGTTTGCAGGAATTTTTCGACTAGGCTTAAGGAACATCAGTTCCATTTTTGGCAGGAGTTCAAACTGTGAACAGCCCATTAGTCAGCCAGCACAGGCTCACTGAATTTTTAGATGAATTTAATAATTACAGCGCGTCCAAATTGACGGGCTCTGAGCTGGAACCGTTGCAGCAGCTGGCGAAAAAATTTTTTAACCATTACCCATTGGAGGAGCTGGTTGGACGCCGCTTGAGCGATGTATTCGGCAGCCTCTACCAGTGGTGGCAATTTATCCAGCAGTACGACGGGCAGCAACCCAAGGTGCGCCTGTTTAATCCCGGTCTCGCTGAGGATGGCTGGGTGTGCCCACACACGGCGCTGGTGGTATTGCAAAAAGACATGCCGTTTCTGGTGGATTCAATCCGCATCGAATTAAACCGACGCAACATAGCGATCTACACCATCAAAAGCACGGTGCTTAGTTTGGTGCGGGACGCTAATCATAAGCTAGTGGAATTAATTGACGGCGATAACGGTGAGGTAATACAAGAGCTCAGCGGTAATAAAATTAAAGAAGCCATGATTGTAATGGAAGTCAGCGTCCATACTGATCAGCACGAGCTGGCAGAAATTTGCCAGAGTTTGCACGATATTCTGGCGGAAGTTGAGTGCGTTGTTGATGATTACCAGCCTATGCGTGCTGCTGCACTTGCGACAGAGCAAAACCTCAATTTTGCTAAAGATGCCCCGGCTGCGGCCAATATCCAGCAAACTAAAGCCTTCGTGCATTGGCTGACGGAGGATAAATTTACTTTTCTCGGTTATGCCGAGTATGAATTTAAAGATGTTGCTGGCCAGAAGACTCTCTGTGAAATTCCTGCCTCACGCTTGGGTATATTCACTTTGCGTAAAAGCACTGACAAGGCCTCCCTCGCAGTAGATTTATTTAACGAAGGCATGGCACGTTTTCATTTGGTGCCTCAGGTCATTACTTTTTCCAAATCCTCCGCGCGTGCGCGCGTGCATCGCAATGCCTATTCCGATTATGTAGTGGTTAAACGTTTTAATGCACAGGGCGAGGTAATAGGGGAGGTGCGTTTTCTTGGGCTTTACACCTCGGCCGTTTATTTGATGAGTCCGACCGAGATCCCGCTGATCGCCACTAAAGTTGCGAAAGTATTTGAACTTACCGGATTGGACGAGGCGAGCCACGATGGGAAAAATTTCCGCCAGTTATTGGAAACCTTTCCGCGCAATGAATTATTTTTAAGCAGCAGCACTGAACTCTACGAAACACTTGTGGGGGTAGCGCAAATCAACGAGCGCTCTATGGTGCGATTGTTTATGCGGCGCGATCCGTTTGGAAAATTTATTAATTTTATTATTTATGTCCCACGCGATTATTTTTCTACCAAAGTGCGTCTGGCGATACAGGAATTGATCGGCAACGCTATAGGTTCGCATGAGAGCCAATTTACTACGTATTTTTCTGAGTCCATCCTCGCGCGCGTCTATCTGGTATTTAAATTGGATTCCGCTATGCCAGTGCAGGTGGACGTGGCGACTCTGCAGGCCGGGATAGTGAATATCACCCGGTCATGGGAGGATTATTTACATACGGCGTTGATGGAGGCGCATGGGGAGGAAGTGAGTGCCCAGCTACTGCGCGAGTATCGCGATGCATTTTCGGCTGCCTATCAAGAGCAATACGATGCACCTACGGCAGTGCAGGATATCCACTCTATTGCCGAATTGTCTGCTGGAAATCCTGCGGATAATGGGCAGGTTGATGCACAGAAAATTGCCCTCAGTATGTACCATTCGCTTGTGGGTGAGCAGGGTGCATTCGTGCAATTCAAAATTTTCCATCGCGATACTACGCTGGCCTTGTCCGATGTGATTCCGGTATTGGAAAATCTCGGTTTTCGTGTTGTAAGCGAAAGCACTTACGGTATCAATACCTCCTCGGGTACATTGTTTTGGCTGCACGATTTTAAGCTTTCCCATCAATTTTCCAGCAGCATTGATTTGCCTGCACTCAAAGAAAATTTTATGAGTGCCTTCGCCGCTATATGGCACGGCCAAGCCGATAGCGATGCGTTTAACGCACTGATTACTACGGCCGGCTTAGCTTGGCGCGAAGTAGTCATGTTGCGCGCCTATTCCGGCTACATGCACCAGACCTTGTTCCCGTTTAGCGCAAACTATATGGCGGTAGCGTTGGTAAATCAGGCGGCTATCACACATAAGCTGGTCGAGTTGTTTACCCTGAAGTTTGATCCGGATTTGGTAGACGAGAAAACGCCGGAGCGAATTGCTACGCTGCGCACCGATATTCTTGCGCGCCTGGATGCAGTGCAAAACCTCAATGATGACCGTATTATTCGCCGCTTCCTCGCCTTGATTGATAACACCTTGCGCACGAATTTTTATCAAGTGGATGCGCAGGGCAATCGCAAGCCTTATCTTTCCCTCAAATTTTCTCCACGTAGTTTGCAGGATATTCCCGCGCCGCGCCCGCTATTTGAAATTTTTGTTTATTCACCGCGGATGGAAGGTCTGCATTTGCGCACCAGTAAAGTTGCGCGCGGCGGCCTGCGCTGGTCTGACCGTTTACAAGATTACCGCACGGAAGTGCTTGGCTTGGTAAAAGCCCAGCAGGTAAAAAATGCAGTGATTGTTCCCAGTGGTGCCAAGGGTGGCTTTGTCTGTAAAAAAATGCCACCCAATGCTAATCGTGATCAGCAATTACAAGAGGGTATTGCCTGCTACCAGTGGCTTATTCGTGGTCTGCTGGATTTAACTGATAATTTGGTTGATGGCAGTATTTGTGCGCCTAAAAACGTCGTGCGCTACGATGAAGATGATGCGTATCTGGTAGTGGCTGCCGACAAAGGCACTGCGAGTTTTTCCGATATCGCCAATACCATTTCGGCTGAATACAATCACTGGCTCGGCGATGCATTTGCCTCGGGCGGCAGCCAGGGCTATGACCATAAAGGTATGGGCATTACCGCGCGTGGCGCGTGGATTTCAGTGCAGCGCCACTTCCGCGAAAAAAATATTGATGTGCAAACCGAACCTGTAACCGTGTTGGGTATTGGCGATATGGCAGGTGATGTATTTGGCAATGGCATGTTGTTATCGCAAGCGACGATGATGGTCGCTGCATTTAATCACCAACATATTTTTATTGACCCCAATCCCGATCCGGCACGCAGTTTTGTCGAGCGGCAGCGATTGTTTACTACACCCAAAACAACCTGGGATGATTACGATAAAACGCTGATCAGCGAGGGCGGCGGCGTATTTAATCGCAACGCAAAATCCATTGCGATTTCGGCGCAAATGCGCACACGCTTTGCGTTGGATGCAGCCAGCTTAACGCCAACGGAGCTGATCAATGCACTGCTTAAGGCGCCGGTGGATTTAATTTGGAACGGTGGTATTGGCACCTATGTAAAAGCCAGCACTGAAACCCATGCAGATGTGGGTGATAAAGCCAACGACAGCCTGCGCGTCAATGGCGAAGAGTTGCGCTGCAAAGTATTTGGCGAAGGTGGTAATTTGGGTATGACCCAGCGCGGACGCATTGAGTATTGTTTGAATGGCGGCGCGTGCAATACCGATTTTATCGACAATGCCGGTGGTGTTGATTGTTCTGACCACGAAGTGAACATCAAAATTTTATTAAACGAAATTGTCGCTAATGGCGACCTCACCCAAAAGCAGCGCAACCAATTGTTGGTGGATATGACCGACAATGTTGCACAGTTAGTGCTGCACAATAATACGCGGCAAACCCAGGCAATTAGTGTGGCGCAATCAGATGCCTTGCAGCGCAGTGCTGAATATCGCCGCTTTATGAATGCCTTGCAAAGCGAAGGGCGGCTGGATCGCAAATTGGAATTTTTGCCCTCAGATGAGCAGTTGTTAGAGCGTCAAACACACGGAAAATCGCTCACACGTCCGGAGTTGGCCATATTAATTTCCTATGCCAAAGCCGTGTTAAAAGACGATTTAACCACCGCAAACATTGTCGATGATGACTATCTGGCAAAATTTATTGAAACTGCATTTCCACATAAAATTGCGCAGCTATTTCCTTTAGCGCTGCGCAACCATCGCCTGCGCCGCGAAATTGTCGCCACCCAAATTGCCAACGATATGGTCAATACCATGGGGATCAGTTTTGCACAGCGGTTGATGGAGTCGACAGGTGCAAGCGCTGGTGATGTGGCGAAAGCTTACGTGATTGCGCGCGATATTTATGCGATGCCGGAATTTTTAACTGCACTCGATGCCGCCGGCACTGCGGTACCTGCGGAGCGGCAATTACAGTTGATCAATATGATGATGCGTAAAATCCGCCGTGCCGCGCGCTGGTTTTTACGCAATCGCCGCAGCTATTTGCATCCTGCAAGTGAAGTGGAGTTGTTTGCTACAGGCATGCAAACCATCAATGCACATTTGCCGCAACTATTGGTGGGTGATGCGTTGGCCGAATGGCAGGAGTCTGTACAGAAACTTCGCGCTTTTGGGCTGTCCGATAATCTGGTCAGTTGCGTGGCGCGACCCGCAGATTTATATTCAGGCTTAAGTGTGGTGGAGGCAGCGCGTATCGCCAACCAGGATATTAACCAACTTGCCAAAATTTATTTTGCACTGGGTAACTATTTAAGTTTGCCCTGGTTTTCAAACCAAATTTCCAATTTACCGGTTGATAACATCTGGCAAGCCATGGCGCGAGAGACTTATCTGGGAGACTTGGAATCGCAATTGCGCAGCTTGAGTGTATCGCTCATCCGTTTTGTGGATGTGCGTTTGTCGCTGGATGAGTTGATCCAACGCTGGAGTAATCAGCATCAATTACTCATCGCACGTTGGAAAACCATGGTGAATGAATTGCAGGCGGTAAATGGCACTGACTTTGCGATGGTGTCGGTTGCCCTGCGCGATTTGCTAGACCTTGCGCAGGCGAGTCAGCATTGTGAGGCGTTGGATAACTGCCCTTTGCCGGAATAACCCTATCGCTTTTTTAACAAGAGATTTATTTTTTTGAAAAGTATTATCGTTAATTTGTCTATTTCCACGGAAGAGTTTCAACGTTTGTATGAGGGCAGCGTTAAAACCGTTTTCGCGCACAGTATTGATGGCCGTAGTATCCGTTTCCCTGCGGGAATCCTGCGGCCATATGTATTGCACAACGGTATCCACGGTACCTTTCAGATCGATTTTGATGAGGACAATCGCTTCCAATCTGTTCATCGATTGGCTTAGCCTTTGGTGTAGTCATTAGCGCAAGAAAAAGGGCAAGGTTCGGGGTGCGTTGTACCCGTTAATCCAGTATCCTTGCCGCCTTATTTATCGTCACCCATCCAGACCGCTAAAGAGCCTGCCATGTACCACATTATCCGCGATCTTTTATTCCGCCTTGATGCCGAAACTTCCCACGAACTTAGTCTCGATCTTCTGGGCGCTGCCGAGCGTTTACATTTGCTGGGATTATTTACCTCCAGTGTGCCCAGCGCACCGGTAAACGTGATGGGTCTGACCTTTGATAACCCGGTAGGTATGGCCGCAGGTTTGGATAAAAACGGCGATTACTTCAATGCGCTGGGCGCCATGGGTTTTGGTTTTGTGGAGATAGGCACTATTACCCCGCGTCCGCAACCTGGCAATCCGCAGCCACGTCTGTTCCGTATCCCGGAAGCCCAGGCGATCATCAACCGCATGGGGTTTAATAACAAAGGCGTAGACCATTTGGTCGAGCAGGTTAAAAACCGCCGCTATAAAGGTGTGTTGGGCATCAATATCGGCAAGAACGCCACTACCCCTGTGGAAAATGCGGTGGATGATTACCTGATGTGTTTCCGTAAGGTGTATGAACACGCGGATTACATCACTGTGAATATTTCATCGCCCAATACCCCAGGCTTGCGTAACTTGCAGTTTGGCGATTCGCTTTCGCAGCTGCTGGCACCGCTGAAAAAGGAGCAGGCTGTGCTGCAACAGGTAACTGGCCGCTATGTACCTATCGCGGTAAAAATTGCACCGGATATGGATGAGAGTGAAATCCACCAGGTCGCCGGCGTTCTCCTGCAGGAAGGTATGGACGGCGTGATTGCCACGAACACCACCATCACCCGTGTAGGTGTAGAAGAATATGAGAATGGCAGTGAAACCGGCGGGTTGAGCGGTTTACCCGTGCGCGACAAGAGCACCTATGTGATCAAAACGCTCAGTTCATGTCTGGGTGGAAAATTGCCGATTATAGGTGTGGGCGGGATTTTTGATGGCGCGAGTGCTGCCGATAAAATCCGCGCTGGTGCCAGCTTGGTACAAATCTATAGCGGTTTTATTTATGAGGGGCCAAGCCTGATTGGCCGGGCTGCAGCTGGAATAGCCAGTTATCACAAAGGGCTGTAATTCCGTTTTTTTAAGGCGCTAAAACAGCGAAGCCCGCAAGAGCGGGCTTATAGAATCAAAAATGATTTAGCTGGGAAAATTCTGTTGGTCTTGCGTTGAAAGCTAGCCACTCATGGCCATGGGTTGGATGTTGTTCACTTTTTGAACCTGTGCCAAACGACTATAGCCGTCCCACTGATCGATGCGCGATTCGCGCCAGCCGTTGAGCCATTGCTGGCGTGCTTGGCCGGTCTCATGGGGACAAAGGCTTTTGGAACGCCCATCAATACCTGCTTGATACCCTTTAACAAATGCGCGTTCTGTTTGGTCACGTTTTTGACGTTTCATCAGTTATTGCACCTCTATATTGTGGTTTATCGATAGGGTGTTACTTATCGACGGAAGCGGTCTTGCGGTCTTTCACTAGCATGTCTGACTGGTTTTTACATTCTCCTTAGCGTTGACAGGTTGGGTGAGTACACCAGATTTAACTGGCCTCGTGAACGATTAAATTTTTATACATAGGCCGTTCTATATGGCATATCGGCCTAGCAAATGTATTTGACAACTTGATGACACACACCTTTCGTTAGTCAGGTTCTGTTCAGAAAAGTTCATCAGGAAACCTTTTTTTGGAAAATCCCTTGTTGGAAAGCTTAATGACACATCAATATTTCGCCACTTGCCCCAAAGGCTTGGAAGGCTTGCTCTATACCGAACTGCAAACCCTTGGTGCAGAAGATCTGCGCGAGACGGTTGCCGGTATTTATTTCTCGGGCGATATAGGGATGGCCTATCGTGCCTGCCTGTGGTCGCGTCTGGCTAATAAAATACTGCTGCCGCTGGCAAGCTTTGAAGCCGATAGCCAGGAAGAACTTTATGACGGTGTACGCGAGTTGCGTTGGGAGGAGCATTTAAGCCCCAATGGCACGCTGTTGGTGGATTTTATCGGCACCAACGACACTATCCGCAACACCCAGTTTGGCGCCGTAAAAGTCAAAGATGCGATTGTGGATTGCCTGCGCGATTTCAGCGGCGAACGCCCCTCGGTCGCCAAGCGCGACCCGGATTTGCGGGTGAATGTGCGCTTATCCAAAAGCAAAGTGATTGTCAGTATCGATCTCTCGGGTGACAGCCTACATCGCCGCGGCTACCGCGTGAAGCAGGGCAGTGCGCCGATGAAAGAAAACCTCGCCGCGGGCATTTTGATTCGTGCTGGCTGGCCGGAGATAGCTGCGCAAGGTGGTGCACTGCTAGACCCTATGTGTGGCTCGGGAACTATCCTGATTGAAGCCGCCTTGATCGCTGCGGATATTGCTCCGGGTTTGTTGCGCGGCAGTTTTGGTTTCGAACGCTGGCTCAACCATCGCAACGATATCTGGCTGGAGTTACGCGAAGAAGCGTTTGCGCGCAAAAAAGCAGGTCTTGCGCGCGAAAACCTGCCAGAAATTCGCGGTTACGATGCTGATGTCAACGTGATTCGCGCAGCGGAAGACAATATTGTCAGCGCCGAGTTGGATCACTGGTTGCGTGTGAGTCGTAAAGAATTAAAAGATTTCGTAAAACCGACGCACAAAGCGATGGATTTTGGCATCGTCATCAGCAACCCACCTTACGGCGAACGTTTGGGTGAAATTGAATCGCTGAAATTATTGTATGCCCATTTGGGAGAGCGTTTGCGCAATGAATTCCAGGGTTGGCGTGCGGGTGTATTTACCGGCAATCCTGAACTCGGTAAACAAATGGGTTTGCGTGCGGATAAAAAATACAAATTTTTTAACGGCACTATCGCGAGCGAATTGTTGATGTTCAGCATCAGCAGCGATGCATTTGTACAAAGCCGTGTCGAACAAGATGCGCGCTTTAGTAAAGACGATGAAGAACGCAAAGAAGCTGAAGCGCGGGTTAAAGTTGAAAACAAAAAAGAACAGGCTGATGCACTTTCCAATGGTGCACAGATGTTAGTGAATCGCCTGCAAAAAAATCTCAAGCAGTTAGAGAAGTGGGCAAAGAAAAACGACATCAGTTGCTATCGTTTATACGACGCTGATATGCCGGAATATTCCGCGGCAATTGATATTTATCGCGGCCAAACCCAGCCCAATCGTGCTCCGCAACTTTACGCCCATGTGCAGGAATACGCAGCACCCAAATCAGTCGATGAAGATCGCGCTGCGCAGCGTTTTGCGGAAATCGAAATGGCGGTGCCGTTTGCGCTGGATTTACTCGCTTCCAATATCAGCTACAAACAGCGCCGTCGCAATAAGGGTACCAGCCAGTACGAAAAAATCAGCGAGCGTCCAACCGGTGATGTATTCAGTGTGCAGGAAGGGCAAGCGAAGCTGCATATTAATATGTGGCAGTATTTGGATACGGGTTTGTTTCTCGATCATCGCCCGGTGCGTTTGATGATTGCGGATCTGGCCAAAGATAAACGCTTTTTAAATTTGTTCTGTTACACCGCAACCGCGAGTGTGCACGCGGCTATGGCCGGTGCGCGTTATACGGTGAGCGTGGATATGTCCAATACTTATCTAAACTGGGCGCGTAAAAATTATGCGTTAAATGGTTTGAGTGAGTCGCGCAACCGTTTGGAGCAAGCCGATTGTTTAAAATGGCTGGAAGATAACGACCAACAATTTGATCTGATTTTGCTTGATCCTCCAAGCTTCTCTAATTCCAAACGTATGGAAGATGTATTGGATGTGCAGCGCGATCATGTCGGCATGATTAACAATGCGATGCGCTCGTTAGCGGAAGGTGGCACACTGATTTTCTCCAATAACCTGCGCAGTTTTAAATTGGATGCTGATGCATTGAGTGCATACACCATCAAGGATATTAGTGCGCAAACAATTGATGAAGATTTTAAGCGCAATCCTAAAATCCATCAGTGTTGGTTGATTACCCACTAGTCAATAAAGGTCATTGCTATGCGCTACGCCCGGTTCAGTATTTACATTCTATGTGTACTGACCGCTGGCGCAAAGGCCGACCAATTCTGCTTTGCCCTCGCTGAAACCTTTTACGAACAAATCTACTGCCAGTTGCAAGCCAAGGCGCAAACCAAAGGCTTACCGCCCTTTAATCAATTCAAGAAAAATAATGAAGCAGTGCAGGCGTCTTTGCTAAAACGGCCAGCAGAGCGCAACGGGATTAAATTACCAGTGCGCCAAGTCCAACTCCCGATAACAACCGTTGCCCCGCCAGAAATAATTAATAGGCCACAGGTTAACCTGCCGGAAACTGTTGTAAATGAACCAGATTCCAGACCGTTGCGTAAACCCGTCAGTGAGCCAAAAAATATCCTGGGTTGTGACCTGCTTGCCGGACAGATTCACTGTGGAGGGCAGGTATTCAAACTGATTGGCAACAAAGCCAATCATCGCTTGGCAACTAATGCCTTATCAATCCACAACAAAATGGATTTGCCGCGGTATCAAGGCGGCGCCTTGAGTCAATATCTCGGCCATGCTTATGCGCGCTACGTTGCAAAAATGTGCGACATTGGTCTTTGCGGTGTCACAATGACTTACGGAAAATTTGCGTATCTTTATCAGGATTTACACAGCAAGGGTTTGGATTTTCCCCAGCGCTTTGAAATCATGTATGGCTTTCTGAAAAAAGATAAGGCGAATATGGGCGTGAGCGAGTCATCCCGTGTTCCTCAAGGTTTATCAGTGCAGGATTGCGGCGCGCTAACTGATACTCGCTATGTCTGCGACTATCAGGGTAGAAATTATATTTTTGAGTTGCAGTAACAAATCCTAATGGCGCAAGTCTATAAGCCAACCATCTTGTCTATCGAGGTCAGTATGCTGATCAAAAAGCCCACCGATATCCCATCTTCTGAAATTACCCCCGAGTCTATCTACAATGCCCGGCGCGATTTTATGCGTGGCGCCATGAGCGTTGCAGCTATGGGTGTCAGCGCAAGTGCAATCGATGTATTTGCTACCCCTACGCAGGTAGCTGATAAGGATTTACCCGGCCCGGATTGGTTAAAAATGCAGATTGCCGGAGCCATAGCCAATCAGGAAAAAATCAGCGAACCTCTGACACCTTATGAACATGTTGCTGCCTATAACAATTTTTACGAATATGGTTACGATAAAACTGATCCGGCCGCTAAGTCTCATATATTAAAGCCGCATCCATGGACAGTTGAGATCGTTGGTGAGGTAAATAAACCCCGCACTTTTGGCTTGGAAGATTTATTAAAAGGCGTGACACTGGAAGAGCGAATTTATCGCCTGCGTTGTGTTGAGGCCTGGTCGATGGTGGTGCCTTGGGTTGGATTCTCACTCGCTGATTTAATCAAACGCGTCGAACCGACCAGCAAAGCAAAATACGTTGCATTCACGACACTCGAACGTCCGTCGGAGATGCCTGAACAGAAAAGCCGGTTTAGCACGATTGATTGGCCCTATCGCGAAGGTCTGCGTATGGATGAAGCTATGCATCCGTTAACGACCTTGGCGGTTGGTTTGTACGGCAAAGTTCTGCCTAATCAAAACGGCGCCCCTTTGCGTTTGGTGGTGCCTTGGAAATATGGTTTTAAATACATCAAATCGATTGTGAAAATTGAATTTACTGAAAAGCAACCCAAAACCACCTGGAGCATGATCGCGCCAGATGAATATGGCTTTTATGCCAACGTAAACCCACAAGTGAGCCATCCGCGTTGGAGCCAAGCGGAAGAGCGTCGTCTGCCAAGCGGTTTGTTACGCCCGAATATTATTCCCACACAATTATTTAATGGTTATGCGGAGCAGGTAGCACATCTGTATAAAGATATGGATTTGCGTAAATTTTATTGAGAGTAATTGCTATGCCTGTGTTGTGGCGACGGGTTCTGATTTTTTTCCTTGCATTGATACCGCTGGTATTTATTGTCTATAAAACACTTGCCAATCAATTGGGCGCTGACCCAGCTAAAACAATTGTGCTATTTACGGGAGAATGGACAATTTACTTTTTGTTCATTACTCTCGCTGTAACGCCGTTGCGGCGTTTAGTTAACTTTACAAATTTCCATTTCCGCTGGTTGCAAATCCATAGGCGCATGCTGGGGTTGTTTACGCTTTTTTATGCCATTTTGCATGTGCTCGCATTTTTAGTTTTTATTTTAGGATTGGACTTTTCGCGTTTCGGTAAAGAATTGGTTGAGCGGCCTTATATTCTGGTCACAATTCCCGCTGTAATTTTACTGATTGCTTTGGGTGTCACCTCAACCAAGGCGATGATGCGGAGGCTGGGGAAAAACTGGCTGCGTTTACACAAAAGTATTTACCTGATTGCCATCCTCGCCTGGGTGCATGTGTTGATGCAGGTGCGGTCAAGTTATTTTGAGGCGGTGTTATTTGGTGTGATTTTGTTGGCGTTGCTGTTGCCGAGATTGTATTGGGCGGTTCGAAAATAATAACAATATGGTCAATTAAAAACTCAATATATCCTTTAAGTCTGTTGCTTGCCGGCGTGAAATATCAATAGTTGTACCGTTATTCATGGTGATCACATAGCCATCGCGGATGCCTTCTTCGATGGTGCTAATCGCTTGCAAGTTAACAATAAATTGGCGATTGGCGCGAAAGAAAAATTTCCTGGGTAAGCGCTCCTCAATTTGACTTAGCGATTTTTTGACAAAGGCTGATTCCTGGTTGAAAAATATCCGCACATGATTTTTGCAGCTTTCAAAATAACGTATAGATTCCAGTGTTACCAAGTGGCACTTGTCGTCATCTTTCACAAATATCTTGTTATTCATTTCCAGCGCAGGTTTGATTCCTTGCGCTGTTTCATCAGTGCTGGTGTTAAGTTTTGCAATAGCTAAGGCCAGTCGCTCCTGGCTGATAGGTTTTAATAGGTAATCGATAGTATGGTAGTCGAAGGATTTGATTGCGTACTCAGAGTAAGCCGTTGTAAAAATAATGCGCGGTATATAATCCAGCTTTTCCAGCAACTCAAAACCAGTCTCTCCGGGCATATGGATATCTAAAAAAATAACGTCAGGACGTTTTTCCCGAATAAGTTCAAGTGCCGGGGTAGGGTGCTCAGCTTCACCGACAATGTCTACTTCTGCAAATTCACCCAGCATTTCTATCAATCCTTCGCGGGCGATGCGGGAATCTTCAACCACTATAGCTTTCATTAGCGTATTTCTCGCGGAAGGGTCAGTGTGACTATAAATTGTTGGTCGTGTCCATGGGTGCTTATGGTTGCGGCGTTGCCGTACAGCAGTTTAAGCCGTTGCTCAATATTGCGTAAGCCTATACCTGTGCTTTGCGTTGTTGGTATTTCTGTATGCGGAATATCATTGGTGATTTTGAAGGTGATGGAATGTGCAGTGGCTTCGGCCATCAACTGAACTTTTCCACCATAGCGCAATTTTTCTATACCATGCTTAATCGAATTCTCTATAAGCATTTGCAAAATCATAGGAGGAATAAAATTAGAATACAGGTTTTCTGGTATGTCACTTTCAAAGTGTAATCTGTTTTCCATGTGTACTTTGATGATGGCAATGTAACGGTTAACTATTTCCAGCTCATCAGAAAGCTGAACTTTTTCATTTTTGCTGGATTCCAATGAATATCTCAAAATATCTGATAAGTCTGTGATCATTTTTTCGGATTTTAAGGGGTCTTTACGCACGGTGAATTTAATGTTGTTGAGTGTGTTAAATAAAAAATGCGGGTTGAGTTGATTGGTCAGGTTGGCGAGTTGAGCTTCTTTGAGGCTATTTTGAAGTTTTAAGTTGGTTACATCGGCTTCTTTAATTCGCTGCTTGGTTGTGATGCTGATGTAGACAAAAATCCATCCACCAATAAATAGTTGGGTTTGAAGCCAATTGCCGATAAGCATTTGCGTGATTATTGTTGAGGCAGTTGTTTTATGTTCAGCAGCCGCTTTATTCATATCTTCCCAAAAAAACGGAATAATCGAGCCAAGCATAATGACGGTGACAATGAGGCCGCCAATTAAACTATAACTCGTTACAACTAAAATATTTTTTGCCGTATTTAGTTCTTGCCACTGATGATTTTTATATAGGTATCGATAATAGAGTGTTGCCAGTGTAAACAGGGGGAGCCATAGTAGCCCACCCACAAAGTTAAAAAGAATTTCTTCCCGCCACAGCAAGATAATAACGGTTTGTGCCAACGTCATAATCAACAAGATAGATCCGTGGTACATCCAAAATGTCTTGTTGCGCGGGAAAAAATTAAAGTTCATCAGTTAGGACCAGGTTTTGAGTGCGAACAATCCATAATAAGCCAGGTGAGTGGCCATCAATAGATTTAACCCAGTGTATATAAATGCGTACCAGAATATCCAGCTTGATATTGAATGTTGGCGATACTTAAATAATATGACTGCACTAGCAATTGACACGATTGGGTACGTAATACTTAGCAAGAAAATAGTAATTGATAAGGGCGAGATGTTTGCAAAAGATTGTATGAATAATCCACCGAGAGAAAGACTGACTGCGAATCCAATAAATATCAGGCTTGCAGCTAATGGCCAAATGCGAATCCAGACGCTAGGGTCAGCTGGTGTTTTTTTGGCTAGCCTGCGAAAGCCCCAGATAACAATTGCAAGTAAACTGCATAAAGTAGTAATAAGCAGTGCGGCGTAGAGACCGATCATGCCAAATACTTGGAGGGCTGAGGCCGGCTTGAATAAATCTGTGTTAACCTGAATTGCATTTCCTTCAATGGGATCATCTACCAATGCGATTGATGGTAATCCAGTCCAGCTATCAATCAAGTAATCTTCATTTGTTGCATAGTCTTGACTCGGGTGCTCCCATCCTCCCAGTAGAGGATGACGGTGCAAGTAAGTATCATCAGTCTGAAATTTCATAACACCAAAAGTCACATTCATTAATCGCATCAGCTGATTGCGATGATTAATAGGTACATAGTAGCCGCCGAGAGATTTAAATTTTTCTGGGAGTGCTATAGGTTGCGGTTTATTAACCTTATGATTTTTCAGTAAATAAGCGCGAATAGTTTTTGAAATTTTATCGAATGCAAGCCAGTTTCCTGCATTGATCATAAAGACATAACCAGTGCCTAGTTCATTGTTGTAACTTAATTCAGTAAGTCCACCGAACACCCCGCCGTTATGGCCGCGAAATGCAATATGAAAATCTTTGTGGCCACTTGTGTAATTTGCCAATCCATAACCTGATTTAATACCGGAAAGATTTCCAAGTGTTGTTTCCGGTGTTTCCATGCGATCAATAGCGGTACTTGAAACTATTTGCTGACTGGGCGTTGCTCCGCGCAATAATAAAAATTGCACAAAATTCGCCATATCTTTGGGAGATGAATTAATGGAGCCTGCGGCTCTGTGAATGATATGCCAATAATTTTCCGGTTTATTGTTGGTATAAAGTGTTGCGCCTTTTTGCTGATACAAATCGGTTTGGAAATAGCTGGTGGATTGCATATCCAGTGGTTTGAAAAAAGTATCTTCAATATAGTCTTCGTATTTTTTGCCTGTTATCTTTTCTACAATATAAGCGACTACTGCCGCGCCTGCGTTGCAATAAGCATGACGTGTACCCGGAATCCAGCGAGATTTGCGTGAATCAGGATGGTAATCAAGACCCTCTTTTGTACTCATGGTATCCGGTGCTGAAAAGGCGTATTCAGCAAGGTGGATATCATCCCAGCCAGTGGTGTGCTCAAGTAGGTGAACAACTTTAATGGGATGGGTTTCTTCCCAAGGGTTTTCAAACTGAATTTCTGGTACTAGATCGCGTACCTTGTCGTTCAGATTGAGTTTTCCTTCCTCTTGTAATTTCAGCACGGCAAGTGCGGCAAACATTTTAGAAACTGAACCTATGCGAAACAGCGTGTTTTCATCGGCTTTGGTGTGCGTTTCGATATTGGCCTCACCTAAACCAGCAATCCAGTAAGGGCCATCTTTATTGACCAGAGCAATGCCAAGGGCAGGAGTGTTGGTATCCTGACGAATTTTTTCGATGGCTGTTTTTAATTCTTCAAGTGATTGCGGTACTGGTTCATCGGCCTGTACTGAAAATCCGATCAGGCAAACAAAGGTAATTATGGCTTTTATAAATCTGTACATAACAATAGCTCCTTTTTAATGTGGAGGTATTGTTGCAATTTATCTGAATCTTGAGTGGGAATGGTGCTGAATGGTTTTTAAAAGTGATAGGCGGCGCTAAAACAAATCGAGTAAAGAAAGGGTGTGATTCGCGGGAATTGAATTCAGCGGCCAAGACGGCCGCTGAATAAGTAGGAGAATTAAGCGCGAGACTTATATTCGCCAGTGCGGGTGTCGATGATGATCTTTTGGCCAATCTCAACAAACGCAGCAACTTGCAATTCGGTGCCATTGACCAGTTTTGCAGTTTTCATCACTTTGCCAGAGGTGTCGCCACGGACTGCTGGTTCGGTGTAGGCAACCTCACGGACGATAGCGTTTGGTGGAGTTACAGAGATAACTTTGCCTTCGTAGAATACGGCATCACACACATCTTCCATGCCGTCTTCGATCCATGGGAGCAAGTCACCCAGCTCTTCAGCAGTTACTTCGTATTGGTTGAACTCTGGATCCATAAATACGTACATCGGATCAGCGTAGTAAGAGTAGGTTACTTCTTTACGATCCAATTGGATGTCTTCGAATTTGTCGTCGGCGCGGTAAACGGTTTCGGTGTTCATGCCGTTCAGCAGGTTTTTCAGCTTCATTTTTACAACAGCAGAGTTACGGCCAGACTTGTTGTATTCCGCTTTTTGAACAACCCAAGGTGAGCCGTCGATCATCAGAACGTTGCCAGCGCGGGTTTCTTGAGCATTTTTCATGGTAAATCCCAGTATTTGCAGAGGTTAACGAATAAGAGGGAGGCCTTGATGCGCATGGCGCGCGGGCATAAAAGCCCTCAGGCGTCCCGAGTTTGAAATCGGCGCGCTACTATACAGTCCTTTATCACTTTTCTGTAGTGCTTTTTTAGCCTTGGCGATTCGTGGAAAAAGTGACTAATTGAGTCGCCAAATCAGGCTGGTTCCGCAGTGAATCGCACCAGTTTTGGCTGTGTCCGCGCCACTCGATTAGCTGGGGTATAAGCTGATGCCAGTAGCTCTCTATATTCTCGCCCTGATTCCACGCCAGCCATGTCGCACGAATAGTATTCGCCAGCGGTCTGCTGCAGTGCGCCGTGTAGTGATCAAGAAACGCATTGAGTTTGGTGATGTGCACCTCTTCGTCCTGGGGGTAGATATGCCAGAGCATTGGCTTGGCCGCCCATTGCCCCCGTACGAATGAGTCCTCGCCGCGTACGAAATTGATATCGCACGCCCAAAGCAGCTTGTCGTAATCGGTCTGGGTGACAAAAGGGATGACTTGTAAGCGCAGGTTCCCCTGCAGGTAGATATCGTCAACGACTAATTCCTGCTTGATCGTCTCGTTGATGCTGGTCAGGATTTTACCGCTGGGCACCAGACAGTGAACCGGCTTGTTTGAGTTTGCCCAAGCCGCCAGCAGGCTGGCAACGGCTGGATTTTCGTAGGCAAAAAGGGATACAAGCAGCGCCTCTGGTTGCGGCTCAATGCCCATGTTGATCAGCCAATGTGCCGCGTCAAACGAATCGCGTGCGCTGATTAATGACCCTTCGCGCAACAACCCGCCGGTGCGCGCGGTAAAACCGGGGAAGAAAAAGGTTTTGCGCAGGCCAGTTGTTGGGTGGGCGGAAGGCATGCCATGAAATTCTTCGACCCAACTCTCTGCACTCAAATAATCGAGATTAATCCATACAGGCGTTTGGCCGATGCGTTTGAGTTGCGCCATCTTGTCCAAATAAAGAGTCGGAATATCGCAGGCAAAGGCTTCGATAACCACGTCTGCAATCTGCACATCCGCGTCAAATTCCGTGTTCCAGCGGCATACCTCAATGCCCGCGACCTGTTGTTGCTCCAACTGGAGGGTTTCAGGCCATATGCGTATCAGCGAATCCAGGTCATCGACCCATAACCTTACCGCTTGTTGGTGTTCCTCGGCCAACTGCCGCGCCAGTCGCCAGCAGACGCCTATATCGCCAAAGTTGTCGATGACACGGCAGAAGATATCCCAGGTTTTGATGTGTGGTGATGGCATTGGTCTGTTCAGTCGAATTAAGTGGGCAGCGAATGATACCAGCGCCGATATTTTTCGTAATGGACAGATAGAATCAAAAAGCCTATTTCCGAAAAAGCGCGCAGTATGAAAAAACAGCACTTGCCTCAAAAAATTTGCCAGCATTGCCAGCGTCCATACACCTGGCGAAAAAAATGGGAAAAGGTTTGGTTGGAGGTCAAGTACTGTTCCACCGCCTGCAGCACAGCCGCTCGTAGTAACAGGAAGCAATCCCCCCAATGAAAAAAATACGTCACTTGTGCCTGATACTCGGCGACCAACTCAATCGCGACAGCCTTGTTTTTGCCGGTTTCGATCCTGCGCAGGATCTCCTATGGATGGCAGAAACCCTCGGCGAAAGTACCCATGTTCACTCAAGCAAACAGCGGAGCACCTTGTTTCTTGCCGCCATGCGCCATTTCGCCCAAGAACTGCGCGATGAAAAATTACCGCTGGTTTACTACTCGCTTGAAGAGCATGAGCAGCCGGATTTCACCGCGGCGATTAACGCAACTCTGCGACATTATGCGGTGACTCAACTGCGCGTTGTGTTACCCGGTGATTATCGTGTACTGCAGGAAATAAAGCGTTGTTGTACCGATAACAACCTGACCCTTGATGTGCTGGCCGATAATCATTTTATCGCCAAGCCGGGTGAATTTAGCGCGTGGAAAAAAGGTAAAAAGCAATTGCGCATGGAATATTGGTATCGTCAGTTGCGTAAACGCACGGGAATATTAATGAACGGCGATGTGCCCGTCGGCGGCGATTGGAATTACGATAAAGACAATCGCGGCACCTTTGGCAAAGCAGGGCCGGGGTTATTGGACAGCGCTTTGGTTTTTCCGGTCGATAAAATTACCCAGGGTGCGATCGATTCTGTCGCAGCGTTTTTCCCAGACAATCCCGGTAATTTATTGAGTTTTGGTTGGCCAGTGAATCGCCAGCAAGCGCTTGCGCTGCTGGATTTCTTTGTCGAAAAAAATTTACCGCTGTTCGGTGAATATCAGGATGCCATGTGGACTGGCGAGCCCTGGCTCTACCATTCGCGGATCTCGGCAGCACTCAATCTTAAATTGTTATCGCCAATGGAAGTTGTGCAGGTGGCAGAGCATGCGTACAGCCGCGGCCATGCGCCACTCAATGCCGTGGAGGGTTTTATTCGCCAGATTCTGGGATGGCGCGAATATGTGCGCGGTCTTTATTGGAGCCTAATGCCGGAATGGAAGGAGATGAATGCATTGGATGCTCAACATAATCTGCCGGATTTTTACTGGCACGGCGACGTAGACATGGCGTGCCTGAGCCACAGTATTCGGCAGGTATTGGACACAGGCTATGGTCATCATATTCAGCGGCTAATGGTCACTGGCCTTTTTGCCCAGCTTTGGCAATCACGCCCCGAACAAATCCATGCATGGTATTTGGCCATGTATGTCGATGCCGTCGAATGGGTTGAATTGCCCAACGTATTAGGGATGAGCCAATACGCTGATGGTGGCATAATGGCTTCCAAGCCCTATATCGCCACGGGTCGCTACATTGCCAAAATGAGCAATTATTGCGATCACTGCCGGTACAAGCCGGACGAGGCTGAAACAGAAAACGCCTGCCCATTTACCACCCTGTACTGGGAATTTTTGCAGAAGCACCGAGCGCGTTTTCAACAGCATCCTCGCTTGGCCTTACAAGTCAAGCATCTGGATAACCAGAGCGAAGACAAACGCGCTGCCATCGCTAGGCGCGCGCAATGGGTGAGGGCGCATTACCCTGCTAATCACTATATTTGATCGGAATTTTTTATGGCCTCTCTACAAGATCAACTGCTCAAAGCCGGTTTGATAGACACCAAAAAAGCCAAACAGGCCAATAAAGAAAAACGCAAAGAAACCAATGTTGCGCGTCGCTCCAATGAAGAAGTGGTCGATGAAGTAAAACAATCCGCTGAACAAGCCCGCTTGGAAAAAGTTGAACGCGACCGCGAATTAAATCGCCAGCGCGATTTGGAACTGCAACAAAAAGCCATAGCCGCCCAAATCAAACAGCTCATCGAAAACCATCGCCAACCCAAAGGTGCAGGCAATGGCGATGTGGAATATAACTTTACCGATGGCAAACTCATCAAAAAAATGCGTGTATCGCCCTTGGTACTTGAGCAAATTGTGCGTGGGTTATTGGCAGTAGTGAAATTGGGCGAGGGGTATGAAGTTGTACCGCGCATAGTTGCTGACAAAATTGCGCAGCGCGACGAAAAATTTGTCGTGGTCGCCAATACCAAAACCGAAAGCAAGGTTGACGAAGATGATCCCTACAAGGATTACGTTATTCCCGACGACCTTATGTGGTAACCCTTATGTGGAATCCAATCCGCGCCGTGTTGCGCAGTAAATCATTGCGCGGTATAAAAATTATTGCACTGAGTTTAATGTTGGTTCTCGTCTGCGCCGCACCGATTATGCTTTATAGCGCCTTCGGCCCTGCTGATGGCAATCCCGTATTGCTGAGCTGGTTGTTTGCCATAGGTGCAATGCTTGCCCATGTAGGATTTTTTGTGGGAATCCTGCTGGTAATTTGGGATGTGTATTTCGCAAAAAAATAACGCCGCACGAATTCTCGCCAAAAAAGAATCCTCGCAATCTAATCAGCATCTGTGTCGGGTGAAAGTCGGGTAGCTGCCGTACCCGACAAGGTGTGCTATTAGTAATAATCCGGGTTCACACAGGTTGGAGTAAATAAATGATTCTTAAAGAACTGCGTATTAGTCGCCATCTCTCCCAAGAGCAATTAGCGCAAATGTCTGGCTTGAATGTCAGAACCATTCAGCGGATTGAAAGCGGCAATAACGCCAGTGTGGAATCACTTAAATGCCTCGCCTCTGTGCTTGAAGTGGATGTAGCAACCCTGAACCAGGAGCGAATGATGATAGATAAAAATTCTGATGTGTGGCGTAACCAGCCGTTGTGGTTGAAATGGTGGTTTTTTATTAATTACCTAAGTTTTAAACCTTTGCGTAAATCCAGTGTGAGGGGTATGTTTTTTTGCCATGCTTGCGGATTCGCACTCTGTGCGTTGGCGTGGTTTGACCCTAAAGCATTACCCGGTGGTTTGGCATTTTTACTAACCGCGTATTTTTTCCACCTATTGGTATGGCAGGGCGATAAATACGGTGTTTGGTACGACAAGCCGGATGACACACCTGCTTAGTCACTTTGCCCGAAGCAGCAAGAAAACTCATAGACTTGCTGCTTTTTTAATGCTTGTTAAAACTCCCCCAAAAATCCGCCTGACTGATGCGCCCACAAGTGCGCATAAACACCGCCCAAAGCGATCAATTCGTTGTGTGTTCCCTGCTCGATAATCTGGCCTTTATCCAATACGATTAAACGATCCAGCGCAGCAATAGTGGATAAACGGTGCGCAATAGCAATCACCGTTTTGCCTTGCATCAACGTATTTAAATTGGTTTGGATGGCGGCTTCCACTTCCGAGTCTAGCGCGGAGGTCGCTTCATCCATAATTAAAATCGGTGCGTTTTTTATCAGTACGCGGGCGATGGCGATGCGCTGGCGCTGGCCGCCGGACAATTTCACACCGCGCTCACCTACATGGGCGTCATAGCCTTTGCGGCCTTCATTGTCACTGAGGCTCATAATAAAATCGTGCGCTTCTGCCTGCTTGGCGGCGCAGATCATCTCTTCTTCGGTTGCATCGGGTTTGCCATAGAGCAGGTTGTCTCGAATGGAGCGGTGGAGTAGCGATGTATCTTGCGTAACCATGCCGATTTGCGCGCGCAGGCTCTCTTGTTTGATGTCCGCGATGTTTTGGCCATCAATTAAAATTGTCCCGTCATCGACATCATAAAAACGCAATAATAAATTTACTAAAGTGGATTTGCCCGCGCCGGAGCGGCCGACCAAACCAATTTTTTCACCGGCGTTAATATGCAAATCAAACTGCTGCAGTAATCCATCTTTTTTACCGTAATTAAAACGCACGGATTTAAAATCGATCTGGCTTTGCTGGATAAGTAAAGGGGGCGCATTGGGTTTATCTTGTACTTCACGTGGAATCGACAGTGTATTTAAACCATCGCGTGCTGTGCCCATGTTTTCAAACAGTGCCGAGACTTCCCACATAATCCACTGTGCCATTCCATTCAAGCGCAATACCAAACCGACTGCGGCTGCAATGGCGCCGGTGGTTATTGCAGCGCTTGACCAGAGCCACAGTGATACGGCGGCAATTGCAAAAATCAGCAGGGCATTTATCGCCCATACGGCACTACCCAAGAGTGTTGCCAAGCGCATCTGCGGATGCACAGTCGTTAAAAAATATTCCATGCCTTTTTTGGCGTAATCGGCTTCGCGATTGGAGTGGGAAAACAATTTCACGGTAGAAATATTGGTGTAGGTATCTACCAAGCGGCCGGTCATATCGGAGCGCGCGTGCGCTTGCGCGGCAGATATTTTGGCGAGACGCGGCAAAAAATAATAAAGCAACGCAGAATAAGCGATAAACCACGCAACCAGCGGTATTGCCAAACGCCAATCGAGCGAAGCCGAAAGCACCAGAATGCCGGTGAAATACACAATTACATACAAGAGCACGTCGAGTAGCTTCATGATGGTTTCGCGCACTGCAAGGGCGGTCTGCATGACTTTAGTGGCTACGCGCCCGGCGAATTCATTTTGATAAAACTGGTAGCTTTGGCCGAGTAGATAACGGTGTGCCTGCCAACGAATACGCATAGGGAAGTTTCCCAGCAGCGTCTGGTGCATTAACAGTGAATGCAGCAACACGCAAACGGGGAGAGCGATGAGCAAAATAAAGCCCATCCAGATTAACTGCGTATGGGATTCACTCCAAAAAGTGTCTGGTGTATGTTTGTTGAGTGTATCAACTAGATCCCCAAGGAAGCCAAATAACGATACCTCCATTATCGCGATCAGACCGGTAAACAGGGCCATGCCTAATAAATATACTTCTGCCCCCCGGCTGTAATGACGGCAAAACGCATACAGGGTTTTGGGTGGTTCTGTTGGGTCTTGCGGAGGGAAAGGTTTAATCAGGCTTTCAAAAAAACGAAACATAGTGCAATCGCCGGTGAGAAATAAGAGGGGCTGGCTAAATTTTAGGCCGTTATTGTAGCAGCTCAATCATCAATATTCGTGTAACCAAGTGTTAAGCCGCGGTGATAAACTGGCGGTCAGTATTAATGAAGTCGGCTGCCAACACTTGGCAGTAGTATTTTTTAGTCGGGATAAATCTATGAAAAATGGCTTGGTTGTGTTTGCTGCTGGTTGCCTCGGTGGCTTGGTGATGTGTGTAGTGATGTGGCTGTTTTCCCGCTATGGGATTACCCAATCCCTTAATGTTCAATTGGCCGGATCTGTATCGCCGCACTGGATGTATCCGCGAATTGTGTGGGGTGGCTTATGGGGCTTTTTATTTTTATTACCCATTTTTGCCAGCAGCATTTTCGCGCGCAGTTTTGTGATCGCGTTAATTCCTACATTGATTCAGCTATTTGTATTTTATCCATTTTATGAGGGCAAAGGTGTTGCGGGCTTATCGCTCGGCATATTAACGCCCTTCTTGGTATTCTTTTTCTTTTGGGTCTGGTCGTTGACGACAGCGATTACGCTGCGTTTATCTTGAGTGTGTGGACATGCTAATGGGCAGAGTATTTTTAAACTACATCACCTGGGTGTTATGTGTCTGTTGTGCATCTGCAAGTGCACAATTATTGCCTGATAATAAAAATCTGAATGCACAGTCTGTAGCGCGCTGGATGCAAAGCAACCGCGATATAGCGCCGATTGTGCAGGTTGTGGATGCAATGCATGCGACAGATGCTGCGCTTAAGGCTTTTGAGGCCTTGCCGCCTGCAGAGCAAGACCAGAAAATTAATGCGCTGCTGAAATCCAACAATCTTCTGGAAAGTGCTAACCAGATTACGCAAAAACATGGTTGGAAATCCGTGGGCGAATATATGCGCTTGAGCACCAAGCTGGGCAATGCGATAGCCGCTTATTTTTTGTTTGGCGATTTGGGTAAGGTGACCGAAGAACAGGAAAAGCAACTCAAAGAAAAAGCGGACCCTGCTGTCCTGGCTGTGCCAAAAAGCGATATCGATTTTATTAAGAACAATGAAAAGGCGTTACAGAAATATATTCAAGCCTATGGGGCAGGGCGATAGAATGTTGCCGCTCCTTCCAATTAATTATTCAATAAAAAAGTTGATGCGATAAAAAAGGCGGATGTGATAAGCATCCGCCTTTCTTTATTACACCAAGCTTTCTTACGTCATGTCGTTAGCGTGATCCGCCACTAATACTGAGATAAACCAGTGTCTGGTTGAGCAGCTGATAGGCCACCTCCCCAAAGGTAATGGGGCCGGTTAAATCGCGGGTCTTTTTACCTTCCAGCTCTGAATAAAGATAATTCAGTATGCAGTTGCACGAGAATGAAATTCCCTCACTTGCTGATGCTGAAAGCTCTTTATTAAAACTCTCAATATAATTCTCCACCGGTTTTGCGAAGCGATAGCTGATATCGGCAAATACTGGTGCGTAGAGATCCACCTTGTTATTGGATTCATTTACTTGTTGGATGCTCACGTTAATCATCACACCCGAGTAATTTGCCACTAATGGCAGGCGGGTATCGACTTTTGCGTATTTAATGTAGTCCGCCAGATTCGCTGCTTCACCGTTGATGGTGCAATCGCTTACGCTGAAGCCGGTGCTTTTGAATTTGATTTCAGGCCCATCACCCTGGCTAAACAGGTTGACGATATTGATATTCGCCAGTTGGTTTGTGGGGAGCGGAATATGCATCGCGACCGCTTGTTGGTCGAAGAGCATACCGCGTGCGGGGCCAAAACCCACTTTGGCACTGCGGCTACCAATATCATCCAGGTGTACGCCGGAAATCCAACCAATAATGGGTGAAAAATACATATTGGGATAGTCAGGTGCATTTTGCGCATAGGACAAATGTACTTCTGACATAGCCGGTAAAATGATGATGGTGAAACCGTGCTCAGGTGCTTCTTGTGCAATACGTGCGATAGAGTTGCCATCGTATAACGTAATACGTGGTGCATTATTCGGTTGCACGCCCTCAATGGTATTTACGAAAATCTTTTCGCGATCTACTTTGCCGCCCTCAGCAGTCATAAAGTAGGGGATGGTTCCTGCAATCCAATTGCCTGAAGGAAGATCAGTCAACACTGATTCATCAGCAGCGATGACCAGATATTCACCTTTGTTAATTTTTTCAATAAGCTGATCGCGGTTGATGAGCGCACTGCGAATGCTGATGTCGGCGTCTTGTGCCATGCAAGATCTCCTGAACGATCTAATGAATGTTTAGCGGCTATTGCTTAAAACCATGCGAAGCTCTTGTTGCATAAATCGCTGGTTGTGTTTGATAAAATCCCTTACGCGTCTTACGGCATTAAGCTCGACTACCGGATCCGGGTTCATGAGAATCTGTGACCGCAAATTGGAGAGTAAGAGCTTATAGGCAATATGTGAACTCGGGATGAAACTGTCATCTTTTAAGATGCGCTTCCATATTTCGCTGCGCTCGTCGGGCAGTGAGTATTGGGCTTCTTCTGGCGCATTCATTAATTGATTAATCTGCACCAATTCTTTTTTGAGGTTGCGTGCGTTTTTGCGGAAAAACTCGCGCAAGGAGTTAAGTGCAAAGACCCGCGCATTATTATCGTCGGTATTCTGGAACGCATGACGCAGGCGAACCAAAAACAGATTCAGCGGCATGTTGGTTGAGCCAAGGTCAATTTTACCGGTAACCAGCTTTAACCAAATACTATTCTTCAATGCAGGTAAAACCAATTTGGTGGTGACGCTACGACGCTCTTCAACAGATTGTTTCTTCATTGAAAGTGCCGATATTTGGCTAATTTCAGCATCCAGCGCATTGATATGCGAAATAAAAAATTTACGCAACTCGTTGACCGAGTCCGATAGCTTCACTTCAACCTTAGGATCAATCATGCTGAGCTTTAGTTTGGACAGCATGAGTTTTAATGGGAACAGCTGGGTTTTCAAATGAAATTTATCGTAAATCATACTTTCCCAGATGGGATCGGATTCGCACGGCAGACAGGTTGCTAGACGATAGGATTCCGGGGTTTTTTCAATGTCATTTAAAATTTCATCAACCAGGGACTGGTCAAGTCGCAACATATTGGCGATAGCGTCAGGTGCAATGCCGCGAATGTGCGCGAGTGCGACTTCCTGGCGTAATTGATGAGTATAGTTGCGGTTGGGGTCACCCAAAAAATTGGGTTGCAAAAGTGCTTCTCTACTAATGCCTGCTCCCGAAATACTGGGGTCGTAAAACGATGAGACTATATGACAGCTGTAATAGCCAATGCTGCTGTGAAGCCAGCGTTTGTTTAAGCCGGTATCCACTATTTTATTATTATCAGTATCGTTTCCCTTTGAAAAAAAGGAAAACCGCGATTTTTCCACATGATGGGAAAGTGTAATTTGGATTATTTTATTCTTTTCGTCGATATTCACATCATGTGCTGACCACGGCGCATTAATTCCCAAAATGGCCTCAAAATAATACTTGGGTTGTTTAACCACTTGATGCTCCTTTGGTTGTCAACTGTCAAAAATTTACCTTTTACTTCGACAAAACCTCAGATCAAAGTATCGCTTCACTGTTATTGGTTGCTACTAATGATTAGCTAACAAACATTTATGTTAGCTGTCAGGATTTTTGTTGTATTAACAGCAGCAACATAACGACAAGGCAGCCCATGCACATTGCTGCATTAATTCTTTTGTGAAATGTTTGGTTAATAATTGTTAACGGGCGGACGATTATGACGACCTCATCATTTATTTAATAGGCTTTTTCAGTCGTTTAAAAAAAATGTGTCGCCTAAAGTTTCGTGAGACAGTTTTTTGAGTCATAACCTTGATTAAAAATTAATCTGGATTTATTTGTGTTGCATATTTATCGTATTAAACGAATCTATTGAAGCGTGGTAATTGGTCAATAAATTTTTGTTTCTAGCCTATATTTTTTTCTTTACAAATTAATATTTTTATCTGAGATGTGGTTCGCGAAAATCAATATTTGGTATTTCATTGACAAAATGATTATGAAATCTTTGAGCTGTGTTCTGACCCCCGAGATGTAAATCGGTTAATGAGATAATTTTCAAGGATCAAATTATGCAGTTCATTAAAGCGTTATTGAGTGGTGATTTTTTACAGGGTAGCTTTTTAACGAACAACTTTTTACAGAATAATAAGGGTACGAGTGAATCTACATCTGGCCGTTTGCGGGTGGGAATCATCGGGACAGGAAAAATTGGTGTGGATCTACTGGTGAAAGTACGGCGTTCCCCCTGGATGGAGTGCGTCATTTTTTCTGGTAGAAATTTGCAATCGGCAGGAATGTCTTTCGCCTCGGAATTGGGTGTTCCGGTATCAGATCAAGGGATCAATGCGTTTTTTGAGCCACGTTATCGCTGTGATATTGTGTTTGATGCGACATCCGCAGCCAATCACATTGAGCATGCGCAAGTATTTGATCGCTTGGGTATTCTTGCGATAGATATGACCCCTTCACAAATAGGCGAGTGCTGTGTGCCAGCATTCGGAATGAGGGAAGTACTCGAAAATAAAAATATCAGTATGATTTCTTGCGGCGGCCAGTCATCTATTCCTGTTGCGCAAGTATTGGCCAGCGCAATTCCCGGGGTACAAAAAATCGCGGTTAGATCGATTGTCTCTCCCAACTCTATTGGCCCCGGAACTCTGGCCAACCTTGATGAGTATTATCACAACACTAAAGCGGGTTTGAAAAAATATACCGGTGTCAAAGATTTTGATGTTGAGTTGTTTGTAGATGAAGTGAATCCTGAAACGCGTATGCTGACCAGTGTGACGGCCTATTGTGATGCAGTTGATACAGATGCATTGCGCTCCCCACTATTGGCAATGTTGGAAAAGATTCAGGCGTATGTACCTGGCTACAAGTTGGAGGGAGAGCCTGTTGTGATTGAAGGAGGTATTCGGGTTGATTTAAGTGTCGAGGGGCTGGGTGATTATTTGCCTAAGTATGCGGGTAATCTAGACATTATTAACTGTGCGGCGATTGCCGTTGCTGAGCATTATGCACAAGCGGCGTTAGCATCCCGACAAACGAAGAAGTCATTGGTTCGCTATCACCGCAATCTGCAATTGGAATATTAAATTTTACGCTGTCGATCATTCCTGTCTCGATCGCACCTGAGTTTTTCTACATCTCTCCGTGAATGGACTTTTTAGTGCATGGTTGAGCGCTAGTCTGACGTTGCGAGATTTTTCCCCGGCGGGCCGGGCGACTTCCACTGCCACAGGTTGTAGATATAAAGCAAAAAAAGGGGCTTACATTGCTGTAAGCCCCTTTCGGATTTGGTGCCAGTGGTCGGACTCGAACCGACACGCTTTAAGGGCGCCGGATTTTGAATCCGGTGCGTCTACCAATTCCGCCACACTGGCGAGTGGTGCGCATTTTAATGATTTGCGCCTGTCTGTCAAACACTAATTACGAAAACTTCATAAAGCCCTTAATCAGTAATCCATTTGATTCAATTACTAGGCAAGTTGATCAAAAAGCGGTTGATTATTACGGTTGCTGCCGCCTTCCACTGTCTATCCTGAGAGTCAGGAGACGCGTCGGATTCAAAATCCGGCGTCCTAATTAGAGCGATTCCCTCGGCGCTTGATTTTGCAAGAGCCCTAAATTGGGTTACCCTGCCGACCTTTTTCACGCCAACCTTATTTACTCTATCTGACTGTTATGCGCCGCCAGGATTTTTCATACGAGTTACCTAATGCCCTTATCGCCCGTGCACCTGCTGCAGAGCGGCGGGGTAGTCGTTTATTGCATTTGGATGGCCGGAGTGGGCAGCTTGCCCATGGGCAATTTCCCGATCTGCTCAATCTGGTCGAGCCGGGTGATTTGATGGTGTTTAACAATACCCGCGTGATTCCGGCGCGCTTGTTCGGTCAGAAAACATCGGGCGGGCAGGTGGAAATTCTGGTGGAGCGCGTGTTGGATAATCGCCGCGTGCTCGCCCATACCCGTGCAAGCAAAGCACCCAAGGTGGATTCGCAGGTGATATTGCAGGATGGCACCCGCGTGCAATTGGTTGCCCGTCACGATGCGATGTTCGAGTGGGAATTTCTGGGTGATGATTCGGCGTTGGTCGTGTTGGATCGTATCGGCCATATGCCATTGCCTCCTTATATAGATAGAGACAATGTTGCTGCCGACCGCGAGCGCTATCAAACCGTGTATAGCAAAGAGCAGGGTGCTGTTGCTGCACCTACCGCCGGTTTGCATTTTGATGAATTGATGTTGGAGCAGCTGCGTGCAAAAGGCGTGAATATCGCGTTTGTGACTTTGCATGTGGGAGCGGGCACTTTCCAGAATATGCGTGTCGATAATATTGCCGAGCACCAGATGCACTCGGAAATTATGGATGTGTCACCCGAGGTGTGTGAGCGGGTGCGCGCAACCAGGGCGGCGGGCAAGCGCGTTATCGCCGTAGGTACTACCAGCGTGCGCAGTTTGGAATCGGCCGCGCAGGGATATGCGGATTCTTCTCAAAAAGGCGCGATCCATCCTTATCAGGGTGAGACCAGTATTTTTATTTATCCTGGCTACCAGTTTCAGGTGGTCGATGCGTTGGTGACCAACTTCCATTTGCCCGAATCTACCTTGATTATGTTGGTGTCGGCTTTTGCTGGATATGGTTTTACCATGGCTGCTTACAAAGAAGCTGTTGCACAGCAATACCGTTTTTTCAGTTATGGCGATGCCATGTTTATCACCCGCAATCCTGCGGCCGCGCAGCAACCAGTTGGCGGGTCTGTTTGAATACTACTTATCTGAGCCGAGAGAGAAGATCGTGACTAACCAATGTTTTATGGAATTTGAATTAGATAGCCAGACGGGCAGGGCGCGTCGTGGCCGTTTGAAGTTTCCGCGCGGCACAGTCGAGACTCCGGCATTTATGCCTGTAGGAACCTACGGCACTGTGAAGGGTATGACCCCGCGCGATGTGGAAGACATAGGTGCCCATATCATTCTTGGTAACACCTTTCATTTAATGTTGCGCCCCGGTACTGAAGTGATAAAGGCGCACGGTGACCTCCACGATTTTATGCAGTGGAAAGGCCCTATCCTGACCGACTCCGGTGGCTTTCAGGTTTTCAGCTTGGGTAAGTTGCGCAAAATTACCGAAGACGGTGTGACTTTTAAATCGCCCATTAACGGCAGCAAAGTGTTTATGGGGCCTGAAGAGTCGATGCAAGTGCAGCGCGATTTGGGTTCTGACATCGTTATGATTTTTGACGAGTGCACGCCCTATCCGGCGACTATTCATGAAGCGCGTGACTCGATGGAATTGTCGCTGCGCTGGGCCAAGCGTTCCAAGATCGCCCACGGTGATAACCCCTCGGCGTTATTCGGAATCGTGCAGGGTGGCATGTATGAAAATCTGCGCACCGAATCCCTGACCGGTTTAGTGGAAATTGGGTTTGATGGTTATGCGATTGGCGGTTTGTCGGTCGGCGAACCCAAAGAAGATATGCTGCGCATTCTCGAAAGCCTTACGCCGCAAATGCCTAAGCACAAGCCGCGCTATTTGATGGGTGTGGGCAAGCCAGCGGATTTGGTGGAAGGTGTGCGTCGCGGTGTGGATATGTTTGATTGCGTTATGCCTACTCGCAATGCGCGCAACGGTCACTTATTCACCAGCGAAGGAGTGATCAAGCTGCGCAATGCTAAATATCGCGACGATACCGGTCCGCTTGATGCGCAATGTGACTGTTATACCTGCAAAAATTTCTCGCGTTCTTATCTGCACCATTTGGACAAATGCAACGAGATGCTGGGCGCACAATTGAACACAATTCATAACCTGCGCTACTACCAAAAAATCATGGCGGATATGCGCAAGGCATTGAGCGATAACACTTTTGATGCTTTTTTAGTCGACTTTTATGGTCGCCAGGGCTCGGAAGTACCGCCAGAACCCACACAATGAGTGCTGCACCGTTGTTGTACGCCAATTAAAGGGTATAATCCGGCGCCCTTGACCATACCGCAGTAACTTTCTGTTGCTGTGCGCAAGTAGAAATAAGGCGAATGAGAAGTGCACGATTTGAGCGGTACAGCGAATCGAAACGACTTTAAAACCCGCCGCTGATAAGTTGGGAAAACCTATGTTAAATCGCTACCCGCTCTGGAAATACCTCTTGCTGCTGTTTTTTGCTGTGATCGGTATTATCTACTCAATCCCTAACCTCTATGCGCCAGATCCCGCGTTGCAAGTCTCGGGTGATTCGAGTGCAAAAGTTATCGATGCACCTGTACTGGCAAAAATGGAGGCAGCGCTAAAAGCCGCCAACATTGAAGCGTTTGGTGGAGAAGTGACTGCCAAGACCGCCATGTTGCGCATTAAGGATGTTGAGCAACAAATGGTTGCGCGTAAAATTGTGCAGCAAGCATTGGGTGATGGTTATGTGGTCGCTTTAAATACAGCACCAACTACACCAGCATGGCTGCAGTCTTTGGGTGCTTCGCCCCTAAAGTTGGGCCTTGACCTTGCGGGCGGCGTGCACTTTTTACTGGAGGTGGATACCGCTTCTGCAGTCGCCAAACGTCAGGAGATCAATGCTGACGATATGAAAGACAAGATGCGCAAAGCCAAGGTGCGTTACGCATCGGTTGTTGCGCAGAAAGATAATCAAATCACCGCGCGCTTCCGCTCAGAAGAAGCGCGTGACGAAGCATTAAGTTTGTTGCGCGGTGATTATCCCACCATGCTGTTTACTACTCCCGATAGCGAGCAAACCGCAGGTGAATTTACCTTTGCTGCTAATTTTACCGAAGCAGGCGTGCGCGAAATTGAAGATTATGCTGTTAGCCAAAACCTGATCACTTTGCGCAACCGCGTTAACGAATTGGGCGTATCTGAACCAATGGTTCAGCGCCAGGGACGCAGCCGGATTATCGTGCAGCTCGCCGGTATTCAAGACCCTGCAGAAGCCAAGCGTGTGATCGGTAAAACCGCCAACCTTGAATTCCGTTTGGGCGCATCGCCCGATACCTTGGTTTCCAATAAAGAAGAGTTCCCCTTCAAAGACGAGCTGATGCAAATGCAGCGCGGCAATGCAGTTTTGGAAAAACAACTTATTGTAACTGGTGATCGCGTTGCTAATGCTACGAGCAGTTTTGATCCGGAAACCAATCAGCCCCAAGTGAATATTACGCTGGATAGCCTGGGTGGAACGCATATGCACCGCGTGACCCGCAATAACGTTGGCCGTCAAATGGGTATCCTGTTTATCGAATACAAAACCCGAACGCAAATTGTCAAAAATGCAGCGGGTGAAGATGTAGAAAAAATGACGCAATACGTTGAGCGCAAAGTTATCAGCCTTGCGACAATTCAAAGTGCGTTGGGTGTGCAGTTCCGCATTACCGGTTTGGATAACCCCGCAGAAGCATCAGAACTTGCGCTTTTGCTGCGTGCCGGTGCTTTGGCCGCACCTATGCACTTTGTGGAAGAGCGTACAATTGGTCCATCGCTCGGGGCAGAAAACATTAAAAATGGTGTTGATGCAACTCTGTGGGGCTTCGGTCTGGTAGTGCTGTTTATGCTCGTGGTGTATCGCATGTTCGGTATTTTCGCCAACATTGCATTGGCACTTAACCTGCTGCTGATGATCACTATGTTGTCGATGTTTGGCGCAACGCTCACATTACCTGGTATTGCCGGTATCGTATTAACGATTGGTATGGCGGTAGATGCCAACGTGTTAATTCACTCGCGTATCCGTGAAGAACTTAAAAATGGCGCCTCGCCGCAACAAGCAATTTATGCGGGTTACGAACGTGCATTCATTACCATTCTCGATGCCAACCTGACTACCTTGATTGTGGGTGTGATTTTGTTTGCGATAGGTACAGGCCCGATCAAAGGTTTCGCGGTTACCTTGATTGTAGGTATTCTCACTACTATGTATGCCTCGGTCAGCTGCAGTCGCGCCCTTGCCAATTTGGTATATGGCGGCCGTAAAAACTTACAGAAAATTTCGATTTAAGAGATCACTGCTATGACTAAGGAATTACGCATTATCGATTTTATGGGGGTTAGACACTACACCTCCGCCTTGTCCATCATCATAGTCATTATTTCTCTTGCATCATTGGCGATTAATGGTTTGAAACTGGGTTTGGATTTTACCGGTGGGTCACAGCTTGAGCTGTTACTCGATCGCCCTGCAGATTTGGATAAAATCCGCGATGTGCTGGAAAAAGAGGAACTGAAAAGCCCGGTCGCGGTGCTCTTCGGTTCCGATCAGGAAGTCATGATTCGCACCCAGGATCAAATGAAAGTAAAAGCGCAGGAAAAACTCACTACGCAAATTGCGGCCTTGGGCTCCGGGGCAGCATTGGAAGGTATCGAGCGTCCGGCACGCGAGCTTGAAGGTTTTGCAGATACCTTGGTGATTGCCAATGTGAGTGCAGAGGCGCTGCAACAAAAAGCGTTGTTTTCTGCGGAAATTTATGGCCGTGTTGAATACCAGTCTCGTGAAGGTAAAACCTTGGTAGTAGTTGAAAACTCAATTGACTCTGTCTATCTGAATCAGATAATCGCTGATATTGAACAGGCAACCGGCGCTAAAATTCAATTGCGCAGCAGCGAGTTTGTTGGGCCGCAAATTGGTGATGAGTTACGCGATCAAGGTGGCTTGGGAATGCTGGTGGCCTTTGCCTTGGTATTCCTTTACGTTGCCGTACAATTCCAATGGAAATTTTCAACCGGCGCTATTATTGGTTTGGTTCACGACGTTATTGTTACCTTGGGTTTCTTCGCATTTTTCCACTGGGATTTTGATTTGACTGTGCTGGCGGCAATCCTTGCGCTGATCGGTTACTCCATCAACGATACCATCGTTATCTACGATCGCATCCGTGAAAATTTCCGCATCCTGCGTAAAACAGATCCACACGAGGTGATCAATATCTCCATCACCCAAACGCTTGGCCGTACTATTATGACGTCTGCGTCGGTGTTTATTGTGTTGTTTTGTTTGTATTTTATCGCCGGTGAAGTCTTGCAAGGTTTTGCTCTGGCGCTGATTATCGGTATTGTTGCCGGTACTTACTCATCAGTTTATATCTGTGCAAATATCACTGCGGCATTGGGTATCACCAAAGAAGATTTGATGCCAAAAGCTAAAGCAGAAGATGGTACTGAGCTTGATGAAATCCCCTAATCCTCAGCTTTTTTAATGTCATCAAACAACAGCGCCAATAGGCGCTGTTGTTGTTTATGCCCCCTCGTTTTTACTGCGATTGTACAATCGGGATATCTCGGGTATCGTCCAACCAATTTCCCTTAACTCGCTAATAATTTCTATGATCGAGCACATTAGTTTTAGTCCAGCGCTGCAATTAAGTGATGATATTGAGTTGTTACGTACCACTGTGGGACGTTTCCAGCGTATTTTTAATGGTAGTGGTTATGGTTTTTGGGAGTGGGATTTGCAAACCCAGCACATCGAATGGTCGGGCGGGTTCTGGGAGCGTTTAGGTTACGGTCCTGAGGATGCGGAAAGTATTAGCGATGCCTCTAAAGTGCTGACTTATATGCATCCCGATGATCGCGAATTTGCAATCGAGGCCGCGCGCCAGCATTTGCGTAGTGGCAAACCGCTCGATGTCTCCTATCGCATCCGAACTAAAATGGGCGATTATATTTGGACGCAAGTCCGTGCCGACTCGCTTCGCGATGAACATGGCCACGCGAGGATTATGTCGGGCGTGAATTTTGATATCACTGAAATTAAAAAGGTAGAGGCAGCACTACGCGAGAGTGAGGCGCGTCAGGTGCGGATTATCCAGGCATCCAGTGATGGTATATGGGAATGGTATGCCGATCGCGGCGGCTTCCACTTTTCCCATCGTTGCTGGGAATTATTAGGTTATGACGATCTGGATGATGTACTCACCGAGGGTGAAGACCGCTTAAAAATTTGGCGCAAACATATTTATCCGCAAGATTTATCCAAGTTTGATAATGCACTGGTTGAGCACATGGCTGGTCGCGCGCCCTTTGATGTGGAGTACCGGCTTATCAGCACCCAGGGTGAAATTCGGTGGATTCGCGGTCGTGGACGCGCCGTGTTTAATGAAAAAGGCCAGCCGATTATGATGTCGGGTAGCAATATGGATATTACCGAAGTAAAGCGTGCAGAAGAGCGCGTTATCCAGGCCAAAGAACAAGCTGAAAAAGCCAACCGCGCCAAGTCCGATTTTTTGTCGAGTATGAGCCACGAATTGCGCACACCGCTCAATGCAATTTTGGGCTACACCCAATTATTTGAATACGACGGCAATTTAAAAACCCAACAAATTGATAACGTGCGCGAAATCCGCAAAGCGGGCGAACATTTACTGCAGTTGATTAATGATGTGTTGGACTTGGCCAAAATCGAATCGGGCAATATGACGGTATCGCTTGAGCCGGTATTGGTCTCACGCTTGATTACTGAATGTTTTACCTTAGTGCAGCCACAAGCGGACGCCAAAGGGATTCGTTTATCTTCATTGCTTGCTGAATTTTCCAATACCTATGTTATTGCCGATCACGTCCGTTTTAAGCAGGCGCTCCTGAATTTGCTGAGTAATGCGGTGAAATATAATTATGTGGGCGGCGAGGTTGAAGTAAAACTTATTGCGCAACCCGGGCAGCAATTGCGTATCAGTGTGCGCGATACCGGGCGCGGTATTCCTCTGCAGCGCCAAAGTGAAGTCTTCCAGCCCTTTAACCGTTTGACGGCGGAAAATACCAATATTGAGGGCTCAGGAGTGGGGTTGGTGATCACCAAACAATTAGTGGAGATGATGCAGGGGTATCTTGATTTCACCAGTGCTGAAGGTATGGGGACTACTTTCTGGATCGACTTACCAATGGCCACAGAATGGAATGCTGATTCAATTGTGCGCACCTCGACCAACAAGGATTACACTCCCGCATCGCTCAATGTAAAACGTCGTTGCAAAGTCCTGTATGTAGAAGATAACCCAACCAATATCCGTCTACTGCAGCAAATCTTCGCGCGCTATCCTCAGCTTGAATTAGATGTTGCGGAAGAGGCGTTTTTGGGTATTTATAAAGCGCGCAGTACGCAGCCGGATTTGGTGATATTGGATATCAACTTGCCGGGAATGGATGGTTACGAGGTCCTGAGTGTATTAAAAAATGATCCTGATACACGTGCAGTTCCGGTGATTGGTTTGTCGGCGAATGCCATGCCTTACGATGTTGAGCGCGGGCGCAATGCGGGTTTTTACGATTACCTGACCAAACCGGTGGATATTCATCGTTTGATTGAAGTATTTAACAAGCTCCTGCATGACCATTGATTCCCAAGCTCTTTTAACTGGTGCTTATTCTTTTTAAGCACCGGTTTTTCCTCTTTCACTTCCAGCCTTTAATCACAATCGTTAACAAATGCAAATGTTCGTGGTTTTAGCGGCAAAGCTGTCTATTATCCAGCAATGAACATTTGTTCATTTTTCAGAAGGTATATCGTTTCCCCCTCAGTCCAGCCTTTTATTCAGTCTCGCATTAACGCACTTTAAGGAGTTCACCATGTTCCCAGTTATTCGGTATCGGGCAATTTTTGCCATAGGATTCATGGGGTTGGCGCTATCTGCATGCGACACCAAGACACCGGCAACTGCGGCTGCTCCGGCACCAATTGAGGTAGGAGTGGTGACTTTGAGTGCGTCTGATGTGCCTCTGCAAGTTGAATTGCCGGGTCGCACCTCAGCTTACCGCAAGGCGGAAGTGCGCCCGCAAGTGAGTGGAATTATCCAGAAACGCTTGTTTGTGGAAGGTGCTGAAATCAAGGCGGGTACACCCTTGTACCAAATAGATCCTGCAACCTACCAAGCTGCGCTGAGTAGTGCACAAGCAGAGCTGGCCCGCGCAGATGCCAATCTGGCCGCCGCAAAGGCGAAGGAGGCTCGTTACAAAAATCTGAACTCAATGAAGGCTATCAGCCAGCAAGACTACGATGATGCCTTAGCTAATTTCGGCCAGACCAAAGCGAATGTTGCAGCGGCAAAAGCTGCAGTGGAGACGGCGCAGATCAATCTTAAGTACACCAAAGTGTTGGCTCCGATTGATGGTGTTATCAGTAAATCGTCTGTGACTGAAGGTGCCTTGGTTAATGCAGGTCAGGCCGATGTGTTGGCCAGTATCATGCAGCTGGACCCCATTTATGTCGATGTTTCCCAATCGGCAGAGGAATTGTTACAACTGCGCCGTGAAATGATTAAAGGCGATGTTGCAAAGACAGAGAGCGCCAAAGTGCGCCTGCTGTTGGATGACGGTTCAGTCTACGAGCACGAAGGCAGTTTGCAATTTGCCGAAGTGGGTGTAAATGAATCGACGGGCACCGTTATTTTGCGCGCGCAATTTCCCAACCCGGATCGGTTGTTATTGCCTGGCATGTTTGTGCGCACGCAATTGGACGAAGGTGTGCGCGCTAATTCTTTGCTGGCACCTCAGCGTGGCATTACGCGTGATCGCACTGGCAATGCAACTGCCATGGTGATTAATAAAGAAGGCGTGGTTGAGCTGCGCCAATTAAAAACCGGCCGTGCAGTGGGCGACCAGTGGTTGGTGTTGGAAGGTTTGGCTGTGGGCGATCAGGTGATTGTTGAAGGCTTGCAAAAAGTGAAGCCGGGAGCACCCGCCAAAGCGGCGGCGGCTAGCAGCAAGGCCGGGGAGTAAACGACATGGCCAGATTTTTTATTGATCGCCCCGTATTTGCGTGGGTTATTTCCATCATCATTATGTTGGCGGGCGCGCTGTCGATTTTTAAATTGCCTATAGCGCAATATCCGGAAGTGGCGCCACCAGCAGTGAGTATTAGCGCTTCTTACCCCGGAGCTTCCGCGCAAACTGTGCAAGATACGGTTATACAAATTATTGAGCAGGGCCTTACCGGTATCGACAATGTGCAATACATGTCATCGACCAGTGATGCCAGTGGCCGCGGTGAAGTGACGCTGACATTTTTAGCGGGCACTGATCCAGATATTGCGCAGGTACAAGTGCAAAATAAATTGCAGACGGCTATGCCATTGTTGCCGCAAGAAGTGCAGCAGCAGGGCATTCGCGTTACAAAATCATCAGCCGGTTTTTTGATGGTGATCGGTTTTGTTTCTGCTGATGGCAGCATGGATAAATACGATATTGCTGACTATGTGGCCGCCAACGTGCAGGATCAATTAAGTCGCGTTAATGGTGTTGGGCAGATAACATTGTTCGGTTCGCAATACGCGATGCGTATTTGGTTGGATGCCAATAAACTTGCCACTTACAAACTCACTACTGTCGATGTGGCTACGGCGATACGAGCGCAAAATGCGCAAATTGCTGCAGGCGAATTAGGTGGTACTCCAGCGCTGCCGGGGCAACAAATTAACGCCAGTATCGTGGTGCAAACCCGTCTTTCCACGCCGGAGCAATTTCGCAATATTTTATTGCGTGTGAATCAGGATGGTTCGCAAATTCGTTTAGGTGATGTGGCGCGCGTTGAGCTCGGTGGTGAAAATTATCAATTTGAAACGGAATACAATAATCGTCCTGCCACTGGTTTGGCGATCACCCTCGCCGCGGGTGCTAACGCTCTGGACACTGCAGATGTGGTGCGCAAACGTATCGCTGAGCTGCAAGGCTTTTTTCCGCAGAGTTTGGAAGTTGTTTATCCCTTTGACACCACGCCCTTTGTAAAACTATCGATTGAAGCGGTGGTGCACACGCTCATCGAAGCGATTGTGTTGGTGTTTTTAGTGATGTATTTATTCCTGCAAAATTTCCGCGCAACCTTAATTCCCACGATTGCGGTGCCGGTAGTGTTGCTCGGTACATTTGCTGTCCTGTCCGTATTTGGTTATTCCATTAATACGCTCACCATGTTTGCGATGGTGCTAGCAATTGGATTGTTGGTAGATGATGCCATCGTAGTGGTGGAAAACGTTGAGCGAGTGATGGCAGAGGAGGGGCTTTCACCGCGCGAGGCAACACGCAAATCCATGCAGCAAATTACGGGTGCATTAATTGGTATTGCGTTGGTGTTATCTGCCGTGTTTGTGCCTATGGCATTTTTTGGTGGATCCACCGGAGTTATTTATCGCCAGTTCTCCATCACCATTGTGTCAGCGATGGTGTTGTCAGTGATTGTTGCACTCACGCTCACACCTGCACTCTGCGCATCTCTACTAAAACCAGTAAAACACGATCACTACGAAAAGCGGGGTTTCTTCGGCTGGTTTAATCGCAATTTTAATAATGCGACCACTAAATATCAGTCTGGTGTTAGTTCGATGTTGGGTAAAACCGGTCGTTACATGGTGATCTACGTGGCGATTGTATTGGTGCTCGGTTTTTTATTCACCCGTCTGCCAAGTTCATTTTTGCCGGATGAAGACCAGGGCATTATGTTTACCCAAATGACCTTACCAGTTGGCGCAACCAAAGAGCGCTCTATGGTGGTTATGGATCAAATTGAAAAACATTATCTTGAAAACGAAAAAGATAATGTGCGTTCTGTTTTCTCGGTAATTGGATTCAGTTTTAGCGGGCGTGGGCAAAATAACGGCATCGCGTTTGTCGGCATGAAAGATTGGAGCGAGCGCACCGATGAATCGCAGCACGTGCAAAGTATTGCGGCGCGTGCGATGGGTGCCTTCTCCCAAATTAAAGATGCAATGGTATTCCCCTTTGTGCCACCTGCGATTACCCAGTTGGGCACTTCATCCGGATTTAATTTGCAGTTGCAGGATTTGGGCGGTTTGGGGCATGAAGCATTAATGCAAGCGCGCAATCAATTTCTCGGAATGGCGGCACAGGACAAACGTTTAGTCGGTGTGCGTCCCAATGGGCAAGAAGATAACCCACAATTTAAGTTGGATGTCGATCAGGAAAAAGCGACGGCACTGGGTGTTTCGTTGACCGATATAAACAGCATTTTTTCCACTGCCTGGGCTGCATCTTATGTAAATGACTTTATCGATAAAGGCCGCGTGAAAAAAGTATTTGTGCAAGGCGATGCCCAATACCGCATGTTGCCGGAAGATGTAAAAAATTGGTACGTGCGCAATAGCAAAGGTGAAATGGTACCTTTCTCGGCGTTTACATCGGGCCGTTGGATTTATGGGTCGCCACGTCTTGAACGCTACAACGGTGTGTCTTCGCTCAATATTATCGGGCAGGGCGCACCAGGTGTTAGCTCGGGCGATGCGATGCTGGCGGCAGAGGAAATTGTGGCGAAATTACCAGCGGGTATAGGTTATCAATGGACGGGGATGTCATTTCAGGAGCGCGAGTCTGGTAATCAAGCACCGCTGTTGTATGCGCTCTCCATCCTGATTGTATTTTTATGTTTGGCGGCACTTTATGAAAGTTGGTCAGTCCCTTTTGCAGTGATTCTGGTGGTGCCTCTCGGTGTAATAGGGGCGGTGTTATTTGCAATGGGGCGCGGGTTATCCAACGATGTGTATTTCCAAGTGGGTTTGTTAACCACCATCGGCCTTGCAGCAAAAAATGCAATTTTGATTGTGGAGTTCGCCAAAGCGTTATATGAGGAGGGAATGGATTTGGTGCAAGCAACTATGGAGGCGGTGCGTATGCGTCTACGCCCGATTATTATGACCTCACTGGCGTTTATGCTCGGCGTAACACCCTTGGTGATTAGTTCGGGCGCTGGTTCCGGTAGCCAGAATGCGATTGGTACCGGGGTGTTTGGTGGAATGTTTTCTGCCACTGTGCTTGCCATTTTCTTTGTGCCGGTATTTTTTGTGGTGGTCTTCCGTTTGGCGCAGCGCTGGTTTCCCGCTGCTCCGAAACCGGATGATTCGGTGTCATCATGAACAAGTGCGATATCATTCTTGATGCAACATTAAACCTCTTGGCGAGTCGCGGCTTCCACGGTTTTTCAATCCGTGATGTCGCCAAAGAGGCGGGCGTCGCCACGGGTACGGTGTATTTATATTTTGAGGATCGCGAAGATCTGATTAAAAAATTGCACAGCCAGATTATTGAAACTGTGGGGCGGGAAGTGTTTGTTTCATTGGGGAGGGAGCTAAGCTTGCAGCAGCAATTCCATCAAATGTGCGTGAACTTTTGGGCGCTATTTAAACGTCATCCAGCGATGATATTGAGCAAGGGGCAGTTTGATCATCTACCTGCGGATTTGCTGCGCAGCCGCCATGAAGAGGCGAAGGTGGTATTGGAGCCGCTCTTTACTTTTTTCCTGCGCGGGCGCGAACAGCAGATGCTGAAAAACTTTCCAGACGAAATTTTATTTTCGCTAGCGTTTGAACCCTATTTTGAAATTGCGCGCAAATCGCTGCAAGGGTTTGTTGCCGTTGATGATGCGATGTTGGATCGCATTATCTGTGCAAGCTGGGATTCGATTGCGTTGCATCCTGAGCGGTAAATCAGTTTGGATGAATGAAAAACGGCGAGCCAAGGCTCGCCGTTTTTCATTTGGGTTTGCTAAAAAAACTTATTTCAGGTGCCCCAGATTTTTTTGCACGATCTGCAGGATCGGCTTAAATACTTTGGGCGAGCCGCATACAATGTGACCGGTTTCCAAATAATCCGCACCGCCATTAAAGTCGCTGATCAAACCGCCGGCTTCTTTTACTAACAAGATTCCACCCGCGATATCCCACTCGTTTAAATTCATTTCCCAGAATGCATCAAAGCGGCCAGCTGCTACATAAGCCAAATCCAATGCAGCTGAACCGGCGCGGCGGATACCGGAGGTCTGCCCGGCAATTTCTTGCACGCAGGCGAGGTAAGGGCCGATATGTTCGAGCGCATAGCCACTAAAGGGGATGCCAGTACCTATCAGCGCGCCTTCAAGGTTGCGACGGGTAGAAACACGCAGGCGACGGCCATTCAATGCAGCACCACGGCCACGGCTGGCAGTAAATTCTTCGCGTTTGATGGGGTCGATAACAACGGCGTGTTCGATCTGGCCTTTGTATTTGCAGGCGATGGAGATAGAGAAGTGCGGTACCCCGTGAATAAAATTGGTAGTGCCATCGAGTGGATCGATAATCCATTCGTAATCGGGGTTTTTGCCGGGTTGATGTCCGCCTTCTTCACCGCGAATACTGTGGTCGGGGTAGGCTTTACGGAGGTGGTAAATAATTTCTTTTTCGGCGGCCTTATCGACTTCAGTGACATAGTCGTTGCGGCTTTTGGTTTCAATCGTTAATAAATCAACACGCTCAAATGCGCGCTCAATCAATTCGGCAGCTTTGCGACCAGCGCGCAAGGCAATCGTTAACATGGGTTCCATAAAGCACCAATTAAATGGGCCACTGGATATCGCATGGATATCAGCAGACCTGATTGTTCAGGGGGTAGGGATTGTAAAAGAACATGACCGCAGGCGGCATAAGCGCCTCTCGCCGAGGGCGCGCAGTATACCGGCAAGTGATCACTAGAGGCTAGTGATAAGTGACTGTATACTGCGCGCCTTTTTATCGCTTCGCCTGCGTCATATTCCCTTAGTTACCGAGATTTGCCTATGTCAGCCCAGCCTTTTGCCAATATCCGTATCGTTTTGGTCAATACCAGCCACCCCGGCAATATTGGCGGCGCGGCGCGGGCGATGAAAAATATGGGGCTTTCTCGCCTTTATCTTGTTGCACCGCAGGATTATCCGTCAGACAAAGCGGTGTGGCGCTCGGCTGGTGCTACCGATGTTTTGGATGATGCCGTCGTGGTTGAAACACTGGATGAGGCCATCGCAGGCTGTAGTCTGGTAGTGGGCACCAGTGCCCGCGAGCGCCGTATCCCTTGGCCGCTGTTAGATCCGCGCCAATGCGGTGAAAATGTGTGGGCAGAAGCGGCGAGTCATGAGGTGGCCATCGTATTTGGACGTGAAGATCGCGGCTTGACCAACGAAGAACTGCATAAATGCAATTATCATGTGCATATCCCGGCCAATCCAGATTACAGCTCGCTTAACCTCGCAACGGCGGTCCAGGTCATCACTTATGAAGTCCGCATGGCATATTTGCAGGCGGCCGAAGGCAATACCCTGCCGCAGCACCAGTGGGATATGCCGCCGGTAGAGGCCCAGGCGATGGAAATTTATTACGAACATCTTGAGCAAACCCTTGCTGAATTAAACTTCCTTGATCGTGATAATCCCAAGCAGACCATGACCCGCCTGCGTCGTCTCTACAACCGTGTGCGTATGGACCAGATGGAGCTGAATATCCTGCGTGGTGTGCTCACAGCGGTGCAGAACTATATCCATTACAGCGGCAAGGTGATGACTAAATTTGGCAAGGCGCCGGGTTTGGAGTCTATGCGCGAGCTAACAAAGGACGATAAACCTGCAGAATAGGCTGGGTAATCCGGGCGATATTTGTTGCTATGGTGATTGGGCGTTGGAAAAAAGTGAATACTTGAGTAAAATACTCGGAATTGGCGTCGCGTCTGGACTTGAGTGCTATTTCCCGCTCGCGACAATAGATTAATACCGGGATTTTGCAGCGAGGCTTCTCTGCTATGAGACTTACCACCAAAGGCCGCTATGCCGTGACCGCCATGTTGGATTTGGCGCTCCACTGCGATGAGGGGCCTGTTAGTCTGGCGGATATTTCCGCACGCCAAGGCATATCCCTCTCTTATCTCGAGCAATTATTCGCGCGTTTGCGTCATTTTAAATTAGTGAAAAGCGTACGGGGTCCCGGTGGTGGTTATCGCCTGATGGGCAGCACTACCGATATCTCCATCGCCCAGGTAGTCGATGCGGTCAGTGAATCGCTCGATGCAACCCGCTGCGAAGGCAAGGGCAATTGCCATGAAGGCGAAGTCTGTTTAACCCATCATTTATGGGAAGATTTAAGTGCGCAAATCCATCAGTTTTTGAGTGATATCACCCTCGCTGATCTGGTTGCACGTAACGATATCCAATCGGTCCGCAAGCGCCAGGATTTGCGTGTGGTAAGCAGTCACAATGACGAGACTCATATTGCGATTAGTGAAATTTTGTAGCTGGTTTTTACAATTCCATTTTTCACACTGTAGTTTTTCACCGTTAAGGTACCCACTGTTTTGCGCAAGCCCATTTATTTAGATTACGCCGCGACTACACCCGTTGCCCCTGAAGTGGCGGCGCGGATGGTTGAGTGTCTGACATTGGATGGCACCTTCGCCAACCCTGCCTCCCGCTCCCATGTGTATGGCTGGCAAGCTGAGGAACTGGTAGAAGAAGCGCGCGCGCAGGTTGCCAGTTTAATCAATGCAGATCCGCGTGAAATCGTTTGGACCAGTGGCGCAACCGAAGCCAACAATCTTGCGCTCAAAGGTGTTGCAGAAACTTATCGCACCAATCACCACGCTGGTGGCCATATTGTTGTGTCGGCCATTGAACATAAAGCCGTGCTTGATCCCGCAAGTTGGTTGGAGGCGCAAGGTTTTCGCGTCACATATTTACAACCTACACCAGAAGGGATTATCACTGCGGATGCACTCGCTGCGGCGCTGCAAGCAGATACATTTTTAGTCAGCATCATGCAAGTCAACAATGAGTTGGGTTGCATTAATGACATCAAAGATTTAGTTGAAGTCTGTAAGGCGCGCGGTATTTTATTTCATTGTGATGCTGCACAAAGCGCGGGGAAAATTCCTGTCGATGTCAAAACACTTGGTGTAGACCTGCTGTCGCTATCGGCGCATAAATTTTATGGGCCCAAAGGTGTTGGTGCGCTCTACGTGCGCCGTTCAGGCGACGTAAAAATCGCTGCACAAATTCACGGTGGTGGCCATGAGCGCGGTATGCGTTCCGGTACTTTACCTACACATCAATTAGTGGGTATGGGTGAGGCTGCAAGATTAGCGGCTGTACATCTCGATGAAGATTGCGAGCGTATTGCAAGATTGCGCGACCGTTTATGGCAAGGCATAGCGGATTTGCCGGGAATTAAACGCAATGGATCGAGTATTGATTGCGTCAGCGGTATTTTAAATCTCGCGTTTAGCAATGCCGACGGCGAAATGTTGCTGCTCTCGTTGCGCGATTTGGCGATCTCCAGCGGCTCTGCGTGTAATTCCGCGAGCATGTCGCCCAGCTATGTACTGCAAACGATTGGTTTGGATGATGAAGCAGCGCAAGCCTCGCTGCGTTTTAGTATTGGCCGTTACACCACTGCCGACGAAATTGAATATGCGATTGAACACCTTCGCGGTGTGATCGCCAAGCTGCACAAGGCTTAGTGTTGGTTTGCTAACCCTTTGCAAAAACAGGTAAATGCCCATGTCTGAACAAGTCGAACATCTCATTAAAAAAGAATACGCGGCGGGTTTCCATACCACCATCGATTCGGAAACCCTGCCACCGGGGTTGAATGAAGATGTTATCCGTTTTATTTCGGCGAAGAAAAATGAACCCGAGTGGTTGCTGGAATGGCGTTTGAAAGCCTATCAGTCCTGGCTGGAAATGACCGAGCCGGAATGGGCACATGTCAAATATGAGGATATTGATTTTCAAGCGGTGTCCTATTATTCAGCGCCCAAATCGATGGATGAAAAGCCCAAAAGTCTGGATGAGGTTGATCCGGAACTATTGCGCACCTATGAAAAACTGGGCATTCCGTTACATGAGCAAGCGGCACTCGCTGGTGTGGCAATGGATGTGGTGTTTGACTCGGTATCGGTAGTAACGACTTTTCGCGAAAAATTATTTGAAGTGGGCGTTATTTTTTGCTCGATCAGCGAAGCGGTACATAAGTATCCCGAGCTGGTGAAAAAGTATATCGGCTCAGTTGTACCGCAAAAAGACAACTATTACGCTGCATTGAATTCAGCAGTATTTTCCGACGGCTCCTTTGTGTATATCCCCAAAGGTGTGCGCTGCCCGATGGAGTTGTCTACTTACTTCCGTATCAACGAACAAAATACCGGTCAATTCGAGCGCACGTTAATTATTGCCGATGAAGGTTCGCATGTCAGTTATCTAGAAGGTTGCACCGCGCCTATGCGCGATGAAAACCAGTTGCATGCTGCTGTAGTTGAATTGATTGCGCTCGATAATGCAGAAATCAAATATTCCACCGTACAAAACTGGTATCCCGGTAACGAAGAAGGCAAGGGTGGTATTTACAACTTTGTGACCAAGCGCGGCGTATGCCACACCAATGCCAAAATTTCCTGGACCCAAGTTGAAACCGGTTCTGCGGTGACCTGGAAATATCCTAGTTGTATTTTGCGTGGTGATAATAGCGTCGGCGAGTTTTATTCTGTTGCGCTGACCAATAATTACCAGCAGGCCGATACCGGCACCAAGATGATTCATATCGGCAAAAACACCCGCTCAACGATTATCTCCAAAGGGATTTCAGCAGGTAAAAGTTCTAATGCCTATCGTGGCTTGGTACGTATCAATCCCGGTGCCGAAGGTGCGCGTAATTATACCCAGTGTGATTCGCTGTTGATCGGTGATAAATGCGGTGCACATACATTCCCGTATATCGAAAGTAAAAATCCGAGTGCTGTGATTGAGCACGAGGCCACCACATCAAAAGTGAGTGAAGACCAAATGTTTCTTTGCCAGCAGCGTGGCTTGGATGCAGAAAAAGCCGTTTCTATGATTGTGAATGGTTTTTGCCGTGAAGTATTTAAAGAATTGCCAATGGAATTTGCGGTTGAAGCCGGCAAGTTGTTGGAAGTAAGCCTCGAAGGCTCAGTAGGCTAATCGCTCAGAGTGATTTTGCAGGTTGGGCTGGCCACGAGTTCAGCGAGCGACATGGCCCAACAAGAACGATTAAAAAATTGAATTTACCGTGTTAGAAAATTATCGGACTAAAAAATTTATGTTACGCATTACTGATTTGTTTGCCCGTGTTGAAGAGAAAGACATCCTTAAAGGTTTAAATCTGACCATCAAGCCCGGCGAAGTTCACGCCATTATGGGGCCAAACGGTGCGGGCAAAAGTACATTGGGTAATGTGTTATCTGGCCGTGATGGTTATGAAGTAACTGGCGGCAGTGTTGAGTTTAATGGCAAGGATTTGTTTGATCTGGAAATTGAAGAGCGTGCGCGCGAAGGTTTGTTCCTTGCATTCCAATATCCGGTAGAAATTCCAGGCGTAAGCAATATGGAATTTTTAAAAGCCTCTGTTGATGCTAAACGTAAGCATAATGGTCAGGCGGAATTGTCTGCAGTTGAGTTTATGAAGCTCGCACGTGAAACCAGTAAACGCGTTAATCTCGAACAGGCTTTTTTAAAACGCGGTGTTAACGAAGGCTTTTCGGGTGGTGAAAAGAAACGCAACGAAATTATGCAAATGATGTTGCTTGAGCCGAGCCTGTGCATTCTCGATGAAACCGATTCTGGTTTGGATATTGATGCCCTGCAAGTGGTTGCCAACGGCGTGAATGCGATGCGTTCAGCCGAGCGCAGTTTTATTGTGGTCACTCACTATCAGCGCTTGCTGGATTATATAGTGCCGGATTATGTGCATGTATTGGCCAATGGCCGAATTGTGAAAACCGGCGGTAAAGAATTGGCGCTGGAGCTGGAAGAAAAAGGCTACGCCTGGCTTGAAAACGAGGCTGTGTAAGCATGAGTGATTTTCAACATCAAGCGATACGGCTCACTGCACAGCAGCAACCATTGACCTGGTTGGAAGGGTTGCGCAATAAGGCAACTGATGAGTGGTTGGCACAACCTTGGCCAACACGCAAAACCGAGCATTGGAAATATACACCGATGCAGGGTTTGCAAAAAACGCTGTTGCATACCTGGGGTGTGGCTGCAAACCCATCGTTAGATAAAACTTTGCAGGATGAATTGATTCCGCTTGATGCCTATCGCTTGATATTTATCAACGGTGTATTTGATGCAAAACATTCAAGCAATCTACCGGAATCGATTGTGCGTTTCTCGCAAGCCAATGCTGCGCAACAAGCGTTGATTGAAAAACATCTGGGTAAGATTGTAGAAGGTGAGCGCCATTTATTTGCGACGCTGAATAATGCCTGGCTTGATGATGGTGTCTTGCTTCATGTGCCGCGCAACCAGCGTTTGGAAAAGCCGGTTTATATTGTCAATATAGTGACCGCAGTTGCAGCGGCAAGCAATCAACGACTGTTGATTGTATTGGATGAGAACTCTCAGGCTGAAGTTGTAGAGCATTATTTTTCCAATGCGGATACGCAAAATGGTTTCGCTAATGCATTGACTGAAGTTCATCTGGGCGATAACGCCAACTTGCATCACTACCGTTTGAATTTGGAAGAAGAGCATGCGCAGCATATTGGGGCAGTGCATGTGGATTTGCAGCGCAATGCGCGTCTGCGTGGCTTCGCGTTGGCATTGGGTTCAAGCCTGATGCGTGTCGATTACCAATTAAATCATCGCGGGCAGGGGGCCGAGTTGGATCTGCAAGGGATTTATCTGCCGCGCAACCAACAGGTTGTTGATTATCACACCAATATTTGCCACTGGGTTCCGCATTGCACATCGAATGAAGTGTTTCGCGGAATTGTGAGTGATTCGGCACAGGCCATTTTTAATGGCCGTATTTATATTCATAAAGACGCGCAAAAAACTCTCGCGGAATTAAGCAACAAAAACATGCTGACCTCCAACAAGGCGGAAGTGAATACCAAGCCGGAGTTGGAAATTTACGCGGATGATGTGAAGTGCGCTCACGGTGCAACCATAAGCCAGTTAAATGCCAATGCGCGTTACTATTTGCAGAGCCGCGGTTTGTCGCGCGCCGAAGCCGATGTGATGCTCAGTTTTGGTTTTATCAATGAACTGCTGGAACAAATTGCGCAACCCGTAGTGCACGATTATTTGCAGCCGCGTTTGGCGAAACTCTTTGGCCGTGACAACAGTTTGATTGCTGCCAGCGCATTGGCGGAGTTGACGGATGACTAAATCTTTGGGTGATATTGACGTGTTGCATTTTGATGTGGAAACAATCCGCGCTGATTTCCCTATCTTGCACCAACAGGTGAATGGGCAGCCGCTGGTGTATCTCGACAATGCGGCTACCACCCAAAAACCCAATGCGGTGATTGATGCAATCAGTGATTATTATCGCAATGACAACAGCAATGTTCATCGCGGTGCTCATGCCTTGGCTGATCGAGCCACGGTAAAGTTTGAAGCGGCGCGCGAAAAAGTTGCACAGTTTTTAAATGCTCCAGCGGCAAAACAAATTATTTGGACTCGCGGTACAACCGAGAGTATTAATCTGGTTGCCGCCTCTTGGGGCAAAACCAATTTGCAGCCGGGTGACCGTATTCTGGTATCGGCGATGGAGCATCACTCCAATATTGTTCCCTGGCAATTAATCGCCCAGACAACCGGTGCGAAAGTTGAACCGATTCCTGTCGATGCTAACGGTAATATCAACATGCTGGCGTTTGATGCCATGCTTGACGCCCATGTAAAAATGGTCGCCGTAGGTCATGTATCCAATGCAATGGGCACGATTAATCCCATCGAAAAAATTATTACGCTTGCGCATGCAGTTGGCGCGCGCGTGTTAATTGATGGCGCGCAAGCAGTGAGCCATTGGGCGGTGGATGTCCAAAAACTCAATTGCGATTTTTATGTGTTTTCTGCACACAAACTATTTGGTCCGACGGGTTTGGGTGTGTTGTACGGTAAAGAAGATTTGCTGAATGCCATGTCGCCCTATCAGGGTGGGGGCGAGATGATCGAAACCGTTTCGTTTGCAGGCACAACCTTTAATCAGTTGCCCTACAAATTTGAAGCGGGCACGCCAGATATCGCGGGCGCTATAGGTTTGGGTGCTGCGATCGACTATTTAAATTCAATCAACCGTACCGCTGCCGCTGCGCATGAACAGGCACTGTTAAATTATGCTGAGGAAAAAGCGCGTGCAACCGCTGGCTTGAAATTGGTTGGTACTGCCGCACATAAAACCTCAGTAATGAGTTTTTTGCTCGAAGGTGCACATCCGGCCGATGTCGGTGTCTTATTGGATAAGCAGGGAATTGCGGTGCGCACGGGTAATCACTGTGCGCAACCGATTATGGATCAATATGGAATTCCCGGCACAGTGCGCGCGAGTTTCAGTTTTTATAACACCTTTGCCGAGGTGGATCGCCTGTTCGCAGCGATTGAAAAAGCGAAAACCTTTTTGTTGTAACGCCTTTTAATGTAACGAACGTGTTGTAACGAAACATGCTTTAACGAGCGATGAGTTAACCCTGGAGACTGCTATGAGTATCGCATCATTTGATCCGCAGCAACCTGTGCAGGTCACCCCAACGGCGGTTGAACATTTCAAGCGGCAGTTGGGTTCTGCTAAAGACGCGAAAGCGGTGCGCTTGAGTGTAAAGCAAAGTGGTTGTACTGGCTGGATGTACGTTGTGGATTTGGTCAATGAAGCCAGAGCTGATGACGTGCACATGCAACTGGAGACTGGTGTCGAGTTATTGGTTGACTCTAAAAGTCTGTCAGTTGTGAGCGGCACTGAAATTGATTACGTCACTGAAGGCGTTAACCGCCAGCTTAAATTCAATAATCCGCGTGTCAAAGACTATTGCGGATGCGGTGAAAGTTTTAGCGTTAACTAAGACGCCTTGCGTAGAGAATTACTATGTCTGAAAGACGTATGGTGGTCGCCCAAGCTGATTGTCCGGCGCGGCGTGTCCCTGACGGTACACCACTGACTATCCCTGAAGGAACCTTCGTTACTATCACCCAGGCTTTGGGCGGTAATTACACGCTGACCTATCACGGCCAGATGGTGCGGGTAGATGGTACTGATGCGCATTTGCTGGGGCTTGAGTCCGAGACCATAAGCTTCCCCGAGCCTGCCAATGACCAGATTGTCGAAGAGCAGGTCTGGCAAGCGCTCGGCACGGTGTTTGATCCGGAAATTCCCGTAGATTTAGTGAATCTCGGGCTGATTTACAGTGTTGAGGTGGATCAGGCTGCAAAGCAGGTGGATATCCAAATGACGTTAACTGCGCCAGCCTGCGGTATGGGGCCGGTATTGGTTGGCGACGTCGAATATCGCGTGCGCAAGGTGCCCAACGTTAAAACGGTGAAGGTTGAGTTGGTGTTTGATCCACCGTGGCAGCGCCATATGATGAGCGAAGAGGCCCAGTTGCAAACCGGTATGTTCTATTGATTTCCGTGTATTGATGACCCTGTATTGAGAATTTTGATGACCCAATTTGGCATAGATGTAACCGTCGATGACATTATCGACAGTCTCGGTTTTTTTGATAACTGGGAGGAGCGCTACAAGTACATTATCGATCTGGGCAAGGAGCTGCCCGAGATGGATGCCAGTTTGCGTACCGAAGATTATCTGGTGCGCGGTTGCCAAAGCCAAGTGTGGTTGGTGGATGAATGGCGTGCGGGCAAGTTGTTTTTCCAGGCAGATAGCGATGCATTTATCGTTAAGGGTTTGCTTGGCGTAGTCTTGGCTGCCTTTAACGGCAAGACCCCTGGGGAAATTCTTGCATTTGATATAGATGCTTATTTTACACAGCTGGACCTTTTGCAGCACCTGAGTTCTACCCGGGGAAATGGCCTTAGGGCGATGGTGAAGCGGATTAAGGATCGTGCCAGCCAAACTAATTAAGCCAATCCAAATCGGATGGAATATCGGGGCAGGTTTGCTAACCGATTTTGTTTATTAATCAAATAGCTAGGATATAAAAATAATGTAAACCCGCGTATAATTCGCGGGTTTTGTATTTTGTAGGCATTGAATCCGCTTTTGGGTGGTGAAATCCGAGCCTGCAGTAACCGGAAAATCGCGTGTGGAGCGTCTCATGGCTGTTGAACAAACCTTATCCATTATCAAACCCGATGCTGTTAGCAAGAACCATATCGGTGAAATCGTCGCTCGTTTTGAAAAGTCTGGCCTCAAAATCGTTGCCCAGCGCATGATGCTGTTGAGCCGTGCTCAAGCGGAAGGCTTCTATGCCGAGCACAAAGGCCGTCCATTCTTCGCTGGCTTGGTCGATTTTATGACCTCTGGCCCTGTGGTTGTGCAAGTGCTGTCCGGTGAAAATGCTATCGCGGCTAACCGCGAACTCATGGGCGCTACTGATCCTGCCAAAGCGGCTCCGGGTACTATCCGTGCTGATTTTGCGGAAGCCATTGATGCCAATGCTGTCCACGGTTCAGATTCGCCCACTTCAGCTGCGCGCGAGATCGCTTATTTCTTTGCCAGCAATGAAGTTGTTGTCCGTTAATTTTGTAATCACTGTTATTCCCAACGTAGTTCACCAGGTAATAGAGCCATGACTGAAGTTTCCAGTTTCACTAACACCGCTAGCGCGGAGGTTGCAGAGGGCTCTGCCAAAATGAATCTGTTGGGCTTGCCAGAAGCCAAACTGGTGGCATTTTTTGAATCGATTGGCGAGAAAAAATTTCGCGCTATTCAGGTGATGAAATGGATCCATCAGCTTGGCGCTGACAACTTTGATGATATGACTAACGTCAGCAAAGATTTGCGTGCAAAGTTGAAAAACATTGCGGAAATACGTATGCCGGAAGTTGTGCAGCAATTTGATTCAACTGATGGCACGCGTAAGTTTTTAATTCGTGTCAGTGGCAATAATGTTATTGAAACCGTATTTATTCCCGATGGCGACCGCGGTACTTTGTGTGTGTCGTCGCAAGTTGGCTGCTCATTGGATTGCAGTTTTTGTGCAACGGGCAAGCAGGGATTTAATCGCGATTTAACAGCAGCTGAAATTATTGGACAAGTGTGGATTGCGGCCAAATCCTTTGGTCAATTGCAGGCTAATGGCCCGCGCAGAGTCACCAACGTGGTGATGATGGGCATGGGAGAGCCGTTGCTCAATTTCGATAATGTTGTCGATTCCATGAGCCTTATGATGCACGACAACGCTTACGGAATTTCTAAGCGTCGCGTTACGCTGAGCACTTCCGGTGTGGTGCCGCAATTGGATCGTTTAAGCCAGTATACCGATGCCTGCCTTGCTATTTCGCTACACGCACCTAACGATGAATTGCGCAATGAATTAGTACCAATCAATCGTAAATATCCAATTGCGATGTTGCTTGATTCTGCCAAACGCTACATCGAAGCAATGCCGGACACCCATCGAAAAATTACCATTGAATACACGTTGATTGATCAAGTGAATGATCGCCCCCATCACGCCCGTGAACTGGCTGAGCTATTGCGTGATGTTCCGGTAAAAATCAATCTGATTCCATTTAATCCATTTAATCTATCGAATTATAAAAGAGTCAGTAACAACGCGTTGCGCAAGTTTCAGGATATTTTGATGGGGGAAGGTTACATTACTACTGTACGCACGACGCGTGGTGACGATATCGATGCAGCCTGTGGTCAGTTAGCAGGACAGGTGAATGATGTGACGCGCCGTAGCGAACGCTACCGCGCGCAGTTTGATGAAGTACAAGCGGTAAAAATTGTTAGCCAATAATTCCAAATACAATGGTGTCAATGATGCAAATGAATAACTTTATAAGATTGCTGAAATTAACCCTAGTGTCTGTTGTTGCTGTTGCACTTCTCATTGGTTGTGCGTCAGAAGTAAAAAGTGGCAAGCCACGGAAAGTTGATAAATCGAAATCTTTGGAATTACATATTAAGTTGGCTCAAGGATATATTGATAATGGTAATAGGGAAGCTGCTCGTCATCACTTACGCAAAGCATCAGAAATTGATAAAAACTCTGCTGATGCTACTGAAGCGATGGCGCGTCTTTATCAGTTAGAGGGTGAACCTGCGCTTGCGGAAGAAACCTTCAAGAAAGCACTCAAGCGTAAAAAGAATTTTACGTTGGCCAATAATAATTACGGAGTATTTTTATTTGGTCTGAAACGCTATGAAGAGGCGCTTGCGCAATTCGAACTGGCTGCCAGCGATCTCGATTATGATGGCCGTGCTTCTGCTCTGGTAAATGTCGGCAGGACCGCGTTGCTGCTTGGGAAAAACGAGCGTGCCAAGGCCGCGTTTGAACATGCATCAATATTGGATAAAGGAATTTCTGAGCCGTATATTGAATTGGCCGCCATGAGTTTCCAAAACCAGGAATACGCTGAAGCCAAGAGGCATTTGGATCGCTATCAGGCACTTGGGCAGCAATCTGCACGTGCGCTCTTGCTTGGGATTCGCTTAGAGCGCGTGTTTGGCAACAAGGATAAAGAAGCCAGTTATTTGTTGGTATTAAAGAATCGCTTTCCCTATTCCAAAGAGTATTTGGAATACAAACAAACGATGATGTAAAACCACAAGCGATATTTAAATTAACGGGCTTTTAATGGCAGCTGACGACGAAAAAAAATCTACCGACGATAGTCGTTTTCGCGAACTTTCACCTGGTAAATTATTAGTTTGGGCGCGTGAGCGTGCAGGCTTGACTCAGGAGCAAGTAGCGAAAGAACTCTATATGACGTTGACCAAGGTGCGTGCCCTTGAGTCAGATGATTATCGCCATATGGGTTCAGACACATTTACCCGTGGATACTTACGTGCGTACGCAAATTTAGTAAAGCTTGATGTAGTGCAGGTGCTTGCAGCCTATGATCGTCATGCGCAAAAACATGGGTTGGTTGAGCAGGTTTTACCGCGTCGCACAGAATCTGCCAATAAACCCCTGTGGCAGTTTATTGTAATGGTTCTGCTTGCCTTGTTAGTACTTTGGTTGGTATCGATTTGGTTTTTTGATAATCGTCAGCAACCAACATACAACAGGCCCATGGCAGTGGTTCCTCCTGTGGAAACTGCGCTAAATGTACAATCGCTAAGCGAATCCAATGCACGACAGGCAGCGGTGAGTAGTGTTGCGCTGGTCACAGTGGAGCAACAACTTATTGGAAGTCAGCAGCCGGTGAATGTTACATCAGATAGTTCCGTAAAACCGGTGCAGAATTCAAGTCTCTCCAGTGCAATTCAATCTGTTGCAGCGAGTTTGTCTATGTCTTCGGCTGCACATTCTGAATTGGCGGCAAAACAGGCTAATGCTAATCAATTGGATTCAATTGCTTTTTCTTTTACCGAAGAGTGTTGGCTTGAAGTCAGTGATGCGCGCGGTGATGTATTGGTAGCCGATTTGCAATCTGCAGGTAGTAGTTTGCAATTGCAGGGTACAGCTCCATTTGATGTGAAGCTCGGTAATTCACCTGCAGCCAAGATAGAATTAAATGGCGATCAGGTCGCTATAGTGCCTGCTTTGGGTACCAATGTATTGTCGATAAAAGTGGGTGCGCCCACACGCGAATGATTGCGTAAAATTGATCAGGAATAGTTATGCACTGCGAGTCTCCAATAAAACGTCGTAAATCTCGCCAGATTATGGTGGGTAATGTTCCCGTTGGCGGTGATGCGCCTATTTCAGTACAGAGTATGACGAATACCGAAACTACTGATGTTGCGGCAACAGTAGAGCAAATTCGTCGCATTCAATTGGCTGGTGCCGATATTATTCGTGTGTCTGTACCAACGATGGAGGCGGCGGAAGCGTTTGGTGAAATTCGCAAGCAAGTCAATATTCCGTTAGTGGCGGATATCCATTTTGATTATCGCATCGCGCTGCGAGTAGCGGACTTGGGTGTGGATTGCTTACGTATTAATCCCGGTAATATCGGACGTGAAAAGCGTATTAAAGCTGTGGTTGATAAGGCGCGCGATCTCAATATTCCGATTCGGATTGGCGTTAATGCGGGTTCGCTTGAAAAGGATTTGCAAAAAAAATATGGCGAGCCTACACCTGATGCATTGGTGGAGTCTGCATTGCGCCATGTTGAAATTCTGGATTCGCTAAATTTCCATAATTTTAAAGTCAGTGTAAAAGCGTCCGATGTGTTTATGGCGGTTGCGGCGTATCGCAAACTCGCTACATTGATTGAGCAGCCATTGCATTTGGGTATTACCGAAGCAGGTGGTTTGCGCTCGGGGACAGTGAAATCCTCTATAGGTTTGGGCGCGCTGTTAATGGATGGTATCGGTGATACGATTCGCGTGTCGCTTGCTGCTGATCCTGTTGAAGAAATTAAGGTTGGTTGGGACATGCTGCGCAGTTTGCGTTTGCGCAGCAAGGGCGTAAATTTTATCGCTTGCCCTAGTTGTTCGCGACAAAATTTTGATGTGATCAAAACGATGAATGATCTTGAACAGCGAGTAGAAGATATTACTGTTCCGCTCGATGTCGCTGTTATTGGGTGTGTGGTTAATGGCCCGGGTGAAGCCAAAGAGGCAGACTTGGGGCTTGCTGGTGGCACACCAAGCAATTTAATTTATATTGACGGTGAACCTAACCAAAAGTTAACCAATGAAAATTTGGTTGATAATTTAGAGCGGTTGATCCGCGCAAAAGCGGCGCAAAAACAAGCACAGATGGATGCTGACGCCAGGAATATTATTGCCAAAGGCTAATCGCTTTCTGGCTTGCAACAATTAAGGTTCGAAATTGAAAAAAATCCAGGCAATTCGCGGTATGAACGATCTGCTTCCGGCAGATGCGCCGTTGTGGCAATACGTTGAAGGTGTCGTCACTGATATTTTGGCGCGTTACGGTTATCAGGAAATTCGTTTTCCGATTGTTGAATCAACTGAATTATTTAAACGTTCGATTGGTGAAGTTACCGACATCGTCGAAAAAGAAATGTATACCTTTGATGATCGCAACGGTGACAGCCTCACCCTGCGCCCTGAAGGTACTGCGTGTTGTGTTCGCGCCTGCGAAGAAAATGGTTTGCTCTACAATCAAACGCAACGCCTTTGGTACATGGGGCCTATGTTTCGCCATGAACGCCCCCAGAAAGGTCGCTACCGCCAGTTTCACCAGATTGGTGTAGAAACCTTTGGTATTCAAGGGCCGGATATTGATGCCGAAGTGTTGGTTCTTAGTGCGCGTATTTTGCGCGAGCTTGGTGTTGCTGAACACGTGCAGTTGCAAATTAACTCGCTCGGTAGTGCAGAAGCGCGAGCGGCCTATAAAGATGCCCTGGTTGCTTATCTGAGTAATGTGCAGGATCAGTTGGATGAGGACAGCAAACGCCGCCTCTCTACAAATCCGATGCGTATCCTCGATTCCAAAGATGCAAACACCCAGGCATTGCTCAATGCAGCGCCAGTATTGCTGGATTATCTGGATGAAGAATCGCGTGTGCATTTTGAGGGTCTAAAATCCTTGCTTTATGCTGTTGGTGTTAGTTACCAGATTAATCCGCGCTTGGTGCGCGGCCTCGATTATTATGGTAAAACGGCGTTCGAATGGGTGACTGACAAATTAGGCGCTCAAAGTACAGTGTGTGCAGGCGGTCGTTACGATAGTTTAGTCGAGCAATTGGGCGGCAAATCAACGCCAGCGGTTGGATTTGGTATCGGCCTTGAGCGCTTGGTTTTACTGTTGCAGGCGGTAGAAGCAATACCCGAGGGGCTCGATCAGCAGGCGGATATTTATTTGGTTGCTGTGGGTGATGTGCAATCAGTTGCTATGCAATTGGCAGAACGGATTCGCGATGAGTTGCCTTTTGTGCGATTGTTAATCAATTGTGGCGGAGGCAACTTTAAAAACCAGCTGAAAAAAGCCGATAAAAGTGGTGCAGATATCGCACTTATTTTAGGTGAAGATGAAGTCAAAGCAGGTAAAGTGACGATCAAATTTTTGCGTGAAGAAATCGAGCAGCAAACACTCGATTTTGATAAGGCAATTGCTTACCTTCTTGCTCTTGAGTAAAGCAGTTCGCCGAGTAAAAAAATAACGTTTTAAAAATTATTTCATTTTTTGCGCATTGCGCTAAGGTCTACAGGAGTCAATTGTGAGCGTACATCTTTCAGAAGAAGAACAATTAGAAGTATTAAAGCGCTGGTGGAAGGATTACGGTAAAACCGTAATTATCGCCGTGTTGGTTGCTGTGGTTGGTTATTTTGGATACACCACTTGGCAGGACCAAAAACGTCAGAAAGCGGAAAAAGCGTCAGAAGTGTATGAGCAATTGCTCAAACTGACTAATGCTGAACCAGGTAAAATCCTGACGGATTCAGATAAAGCAACTATCGCTCACCTCGCTAGCGAGTTGAAAGACGGCAACAGTAAAAGTATGTATGCGCACAGCGCTGCATTTTTCCTGGCCAAGTTAGCGGTGGAAGATAATAAATTGGATGTTGCTGTGAGTGAACTTAAATGGGTTTTGTCTGCCAAACCCGATGCTGCGACTGAGCAACTTGCTCGTTTGCGTCTGGCTCGTGTATTAACGGCACAAAAAGTTTATGCCGATGCATTGGCACAATTGTCACCCGAGCCTGCTGCTGCGTTCACTTCCGAGTATGCAGAAGCGCGCGGTGATATCCTGAAATTGCAAGGTGATTTGGATGCGGCACGTACTGCTTACGAAAAAGCACTCGCAGCAACCGACCCTCAACAACAAGAGCGCTACATGTTATTGCAAATGAAAGTTGATGATTTGAAAGTGGATGGCCCTGTACCTGCAGCTCCGGCTGAGGAGAAGGCTCAATGATGCAAGTCTCTGTGAGGCACTTGAGCTGCTTGGTATTGCTTTGTGCATTCGCTATGTCCGGCTGTTCCTGGTTTAGTAAAAAAACCGGGAATGAACCCATGGAGTTGGTCGATTTTAAAGAGACATTGGATCTCGACAAGGTATGGAAACGCGGCATCGGTGAAGGCCAAAACAAAGGGTTTAGTAGCCTCACTCCGGCATTGGATGGCGATGCTATCTATGCAGTGGATTATGAAGGTCTGGTTGTTGCGTTAGACAGCAAAACCGGTAAAAAGCAGTGGTCGCGCAAAGTTAATAAATCGCAACAAGGCCTGTGGACCTGGTTAAAAAGTTTTTTTGTTGCAGGTGACCCCAATCGCCAAATCGTAGGTGGTATAGCGGCAGAGAATGGCCTGCTGTTGGTCGCAACTTACGCGGGCGAAGTGATGGCGCTTTCCAAAGAAACAGGTGATGAAGTATGGCGTAGACAATTACCGGGTGAAGTGGTTTCTGCTCCGCGCACTAATGGTAGTGTTGTTGCTGCACAAACCGTGAATGGCAAATTGTTTGCGCTGGATGCAAAAACCGGCGAACAGTTGTGGTTTTATGACAATCCACCACCGGTATTAACCTTGCGTGGAACTCCATCACCCATAGTGACAGATACCGCTATTTATTCCGGTTTTTCCAATGGTCGTATGATGGCATTTAATCCGGCCAATGGATTGATATTGTGGGAGCAGCGTATTGCGTCACCTAAAGGACGTTCCGAATTGGAGCGTATGGTTGATATCCATTCAAGCCCGTTGATTAAAGATGGTGTGATTTATGTAGGTACTTATCAAGGGCGTATCAGTGCCCTCGCTCGTGGTACTGGCAAACCTCTTTGGGGTCAGGATGGTTCTACCAGCGAGAGTGTGGCGCTGTCGGGCGATAAGTTGTTTGTCGCCCATGCCGACGGAAAATTGGTTGCATACAACTCAGTCACGGGTGAGCAGCTGTGGAGTAACGAAAAAATGCTGCGTCGTCTGTTAAATGGCCCGCAAGTGTTTGGTGATTATGTCGCAGTGGTTGATTTTAAAGGCTACATGCATGTTGTTAACCAAAGTGATGGTGAATTTGTTGCGCGCACTCGCGTAGATAGAAAGGGTGCCCGAGCACCAATGCTAACGGATGGCGAGACACTTTATGTTTATACCAATCGCGGCAAACTAATTGCATTTAGGGCGGAAAAGGACAAATAGTTTCCAGCTTTATTTATTAACACCAACCAGCCGCTTGAATTTACCTGAATCGAATAAGGTAAACTTCTCAGCGGCTGGTTTTGTTTTTTTACGTACATGAATTTATGCGGTGATCCGTTGCTGCAATCCCATGATTTTTCATCTCAATTGATACTTTTATGATAATCCCCGTAATAGCACTTGTTGGCCGCCCTAACGTGGGTAAATCCACACTCTTTAATCGTCTCACCCAGTCGCGTGATGCATTGGTGGCAGACTATCCCGGTTTGACCCGCGACCGTAAATACGGCGAGGGCGTATTGGAGAATCGCCGGTTTATCGTCATTGATACCGGTGGGATAAGCGGAGAAGAAGAGGGCATTGATAGCATGATGGCTGGCCAGTCTCTTCTTGCAATTCAGGAAGCTGACATAGTGCTGTTTATTGTTGATAGTCGTGTTGGTTTAAACCCTGCTGATGAAATGATTGCCAAGCATTTGCGGGTGAACAACAAAAAAACCTATGTGGTCGCTAATAAAATCGATGGCATGGATCCTGACATCGCACTTGCACCTTTTTATGAGTTGGGTCTGGGTGAGGTTCACCCTACGACTGCCAGCCATGGTCGCGGTGTTAGGTCCTTGATGGAGGAGGTGCTGGCTGATATTCCTGAACTGCCTGAGGACTATCAATCAGACGAGGCAACCGGGATAAAAATCGCGATTGTTGGCCGTCCTAATGTGGGTAAATCAACATTGGTTAATCGCTTGCTGGGTGAAGAGCGGGTAGTGGTTTACGACGAGCCGGGTACCACGCGCGATAGTACGTATATCAATTACACCCGCTTTGATAAGCCTTATACCCTGATTGATACGGCCGGTGTGCGCCGCCGTAAAAATATTGATTTGATGGTAGAGAAGTTCTCTATTGTTAAAACTATGCAGGCTATTGCAGATGCTAATGTCGTGGTGTTGGTAATGGATGCAAGCGAAGGTGTAGTCGAGCAGGACTTGCATTTGATGGGCACGACTATCGAAGCGGGGCGAGCGCTGGTTATCGCATTGAATAAGTGGGATGGCTTGGATGATGCGCACAAGCAGTATGTCAAAAGCGAACTTGAACGCCGTTTGCGTTTTGTGGATTTTGCGACTATTCACTTTATCTCAGCCCTCCACGGCACTGGCGTGGGTAACCTGTACAAATCGATTGAGCTAGCTTACCAATCCGCCACCGATAAATTCAGCACCAATTTCCTGACTCGTATCCTGCAAGATGCAGTGCGCGAGCATCAGCCACCAATGATTCAAGGGCGTCGCATCAAGCTACGCTATGCGCATCCGGGCGGGCATAACCCTCCTATTATTGTGATCCACGGCAACCAGACGAACGATATACCTAGCCATTACACCAAATACTTGGAAAAAACTTTCCGGCGTGTGCTCGATTTGCATGGCACACCGATCAGGATTGAATATCGCAATAATGAAAACCCCTATACTGAGCGCAAAAGCAAAATGACTCAGCGCCAACTGGTCGAGATGCGACGTAAAGCTGAACGCGACAAAAATCGTAGCAAGCCGAAATAGTCCAAGATTTAACGATTGTTGCCCCTTGGCGGTGCAAATAGAATGCAAACAAAACTTAATTAGCTAAGCAGGCAGGGCGTTAGTTGCTATGGCTTGCGCTCCTTAAGGTGAAGGAGTAGTGTTACGCGCCTTATCGATTGCCCTTAACTCAACTGTAGCCATAAAAAGTCCGAGCATAAGATGACACCCGCAAGCCGCAAGCTGCTTATCATCGATGACGATGCCCTTGTCCGCCAGAGTATTGTGACCTATCTGACGGACAGTGGCTTTTGTGTGTGTTCTGCCTCTGATGCCACCGCTGCACTTGATTTGCTCGCTAATCCTGACCATTCCCTTCCCGATTTAATCATCACTGATCTGCGTATGCCGAATGGCGATGGTTTGCAACTACTGCAGCTATTGCATGATCGCCATCCTTCGCTGCCGGTGATTGTTATCTCCGGCGCCGGTGTGATGAATGATGTGGTAACTGCGCTACGTTTAGGTGCGCGCGATTATTTGATAAAACCAGTGGTCGATTTGGAAGTGCTGGTTCATTCGATCAACAAAGTGCTCGACCGACAGGATTTGGAAGAGGAAAACCAGCGCTATCGAATTCAATTGGAAGACGCTAATCGGGAGTTAAAGGAAAATCTGCGCGTGCTTGAGCGCGACCAAATTGCCGGTCGACGGGTGCAGCGCCGTTTGATGCCTTCGGGCTTCACAACTGAAGAAGGTTATACTGCTGCCCATACCATCGTCCCATCCCTGTTCCTCAGCGGCGATTTTGTTGATTACGCCCACATCAAAAAACGCTATCTCGCATTTTATTTGGCCGATGTCTCCGGGCATGGCGCATCTTCTGCTTTTGTGACTATCTGGCTTAAACATCTGGTTAGCCGTATGGTGCGGGAAGAGGGGTTGTTTGGGGATGAAAGCTCTTTTGCGCAAGGTGCAGATGTCATGTTGCGGCAGATTAATCGCGAGTTGCATGACACACGCCTGAGCCACCACCTGACGCTTTTTGTGGGCGTAATCGATACGGTTACCCACCAAATGCATTACGTTGTGGCTGGTCATTTGCCGATGCCCATTTTACTCACTGATGCTGGCGTCGAATATTTGACCGGGCGCGGCAAGCCGGTCGGCATTTTCAAGGAAGTTAACTGGGAGGTTTACGAACGGCAGTTACCAGAGAAATTTGCTTTAGTCTGTTTTTCTGACGGTGTATTGGAAACCTTGCCACAAACGGAGTTACAAGACAAAGAAGCCCATTTATTAAAACTAATTGCTTCAAGTAGTGGCAGTTTGGATTCTGTCTGTAATACTTTAGTTATAAAAGAAGTTCGTGATAACCCGGATGACATTGCAGTCTTGTCCATCGCCCGAGGTGTTAGTTGATGAAAGCCGGCCAGATTTTAGTTGCCGACCACAATGGTGTTTATGTGATCAAAATGGTGGGCGATGTACGCCTGACATTGTGCATCTCATTTGATCAATTTATCGATGCCATGTTCAAGAGTGAGAGTTTTATCTCGGTACTCTTTGATCTGTCGGAGGCAGAGGCTATCGATAGTACTACTCTGGGGCTGATGGCGAAAATTTCTATCCTTGGGCAAGAGCGTCACGGCATTATGCCGGTGATTCTGGCGAGTAATCCCAGTATCCAGCGTATTTTGCAGACTATGGGTTTCGGCGATATTTTCACCATTGTCGATAAATTGGATGCCCCTGTGTTAGCCGAGCAACCGCTGAATTGTGTTAACTGTAATGAACAGGAAGTGAAAGAAAAAGTGCTGGAAGCGCACAAAATTTTGATGGGGCTGAACGCTAGTAACGCCGATACTTTCCGAAATTTGGTCAATATGCTCGAGAGCTGCTAATACCCTCCTTTATTTGAACGCTGCATTAATTTTCTGCGCTTAACAAACTCGCTTTAACCAGACTTTTGGCACGAATAAATTCGGTGTGTGGCACGTAAATCAAATCGGCCACTTTGCGAATAATATAATCCTCGTATTTATCCAGATCATTATCGGCATAAGCCATTTCCCACATGGCTTTCATCAGCTTAAATTTCTCTTCTGTCGTGCAATACTGATTAATAAGCTGGGTAAATTGATGCAGGGACGTTGCATGATTAGTTTCGTTTTTAGCAAGACTAATCAACTCTGTAAGCTCGTCAAGCGATAGTGAAAACTTACGCTCAAGAATGAGAGTGAGGTTGTGCAGCTCCACCTCGGAAAATTGATGGTCAGCCATTGCTACTTCAACCAGCAATGAGGCTACCGCCAATTGTTTCTGGTGATCAGATAATACGGGCGAACTGCCACCTGCGGGTTGCAGGTGGCGCTCGATAAAGCGCGAGAGTTTATTGAGCACGGGCTTTCAACAAATTCTCAAGATTGATCTGGTCTTTGACAAAACCGCGAATGCCTTCAGCCAGTTTTTCGGTCGCCATGGCATCCTGATTCAAGCCAAAGCGGAAGCTCGCTTCAGTTTCAAGGCGTTTGGCAATTGCGTCACCCGTGTTGTCCGGTGATAAAACGCGTTTCAATTCGTTTTTGTCCTGCTCCAACTCTTGCAGCAATTGTGGGCTGATGGTCAGGCGATCACAGCCGGCCAGTGCTTCGATTTCACCGATGTTACGGAAGCTGGCACCCATCACTACTGTTTTGTAGCCATTTTGTTTGTAGTAATTGTAAATGTGACGCACAGACACTACACCTGGATCTTCTTCAGCGGTGTATTCTTTTTTGTCAGTATTGGCTTTGTACCAATCCAGAATACGACCCACAAACGGAGAGATCAAAAACACACCTGCATCTGCACAGGCAGCAGCCTGGTTAAAACCAAACAGCAAGGTGAGGTTGCAATTGATGCCTTCTTTTTCCAGCACTTCAGCAGCACGGATACCTTCCCAGGTAGAAGCGAGTTTGATCAGAACGCGTGATTTATCCACACCACCTTTTTCATAAAGGCTGATGAGTTCGTGGGCTTTGGCAATAGAAGCTTTGGTATCGAACGACAGGCGTGCGTCGACTTCGGTTGAAATGCGGCCGGGAACGATTTTTAAAATTTCCAAGCCAATACCCACTGCTAAATGGTCGCAAGCAGCGCTTAATTGTTGGGCGCTATTGGTGATGCCTTTGCTGGCATTTATCGATGCCGTGAGCAAATCCTGGTATTGCGGCATTTGCGCAGCCTTATATACCAGGGATGGGTTAGTGGTGGCATCCAGCGGTTTGTACAGGCGGATGGCTTCGATGTCGCCGGTATCGGCAACTACATCGGTAAATTTTTTCAGTTGTTCAAGTTTGCTAGTCACAGTGGTAATCCTATCTCTGAAAGTACAAGTGGTTGATCTTCGTTTTATTGCCGTCAGATATATTATAGTCGTTATGACTTTATGCGGAAAGCAGTCATTTTTTATAAGCTGATAATTCAATAGTGTCGGAGGCCTTAAGCATTCCCGGCATCAACTGTATTTGCTAATGGTAACTCATTTAATGCAGCAAGGGCGCGCTCAAGTACCTCAATTCCTGCATCGGGTTTATGCGCCTGTTCGCTGATAATCCGGCGGAATTGGCGCGCGCCCGGCAGACCTTGGTAGAGCCCCAGGATATGGCGGGTCAGGTGATTAAGGCGAGCTCCTTTGGCCAATTCTTCAGTGCAATACAGCATAAATTTTTGCATGACCTCAGCGCGGCTCACCACGGGCTTGTCGATTCCGTAAATCTGTTGATCGACCTGCGCGAGAAGATAAGGGTTGCTATAGGCTTCGCGCCCGATCATCACTCCATCTACATGATCCAGCAGGTTTTTGCTTTGCTCCAATGTAGTGACGCCACCATTGATGATGATATTCAAGTGCGGAAAGTCTTGTTTCAGTTGATACACCTTATCGTACTGCAATGGTGGAACTTCGCGATTCTCCTTGGGGCTTAGGCCTTTTAACCAGGCTTTGCGCGCATGGACGATAAACGTGTGACAGCCAGTTTCTGCGATAGTGCTGACAAATTTAACCAAGCCTTCATAGTCGTCCATATCATCAATACCGATGCGGTGTTTGACGGTGACAGGGATTTTGACGGCGTTTTGCATAGCGGCGATACAATCGGCAACCAGTTCAGGCTCTGCCATCAAGCAGGCGCCGATCATGCCATTTTGCACGCGATCACTCGGGCAGCCGCAGTTGAGATTCACCTCATCGTATCCCCAATCTTCTGCAATACGGGCACATTCGGCGAGGGCGATGGGATCGCTGCCGCCTAATTGCAATGCCAGCGGATGTTCGCAAGCGTTGTAATCCAGAAACCGCGACTTATCGCCGTGCAAGAGCGCGCCAGTGGTAACCATCTCCGTGTAAAGCACTGCTTCTTTGGTCAGCAAGCGCCAGAAGGTGCGGCAGTCAGAGGTTGACCACTCCATCATGGGTGCCAAGGTAAAACGACGATCAAGAGTTTTGGTTGAAGTCATTAGTTGGTGGAATTCTGCTGCGAGGGAAATAAAAATGCGGCCATAGCCGACAGGTGTTTTATGATAACGATATTTACTTCCTGCTGCACGGTAAACTGCAGTTCATTGCATTGGATAAGTTCTCTATGTCACTAACCCATATAGATTCCCAAGGGCACGCCAGCATGGTGGATGTCTCGGAAAAACCTGCCAGCGTACGCGAGGCGCGCGCCTTTGCGCGAGTCTTGATGAAGCCGGAGACGTTGGCGCAAATTAAAGCCAATAGCCTTAAAAAAGGTGATGTACTTGCAGTTGCCCGCATTGCTGGAATTCAAGCAGCAAAAAAGTGTGCGGATTTGATTCCCCTTTGTCATCCATTGGCATTGAGTAAGGTCGCAGTAGATTTTGTAATTGATGACCAGCATTCCACCGTGGAAATCACCAGCTATTGCAAACTCACCGGGCAAACGGGCGTTGAGATGGAAGCGCTGACGGCAGCCAGCATTGCCGCATTAACGATTTACGACATGTGTAAAGCTGTCGATATGGAAATGGTCATTGAGCAGGTTTGCCTGCTGGAAAAATCTGGCGGTCGGCGTGGGCGTTATCTTAGGGGAGAGAGTGAGCAATGATCCGGGTTTTATTTCTCGCCCAACTGCGCGAGCAATTGGGCGCTGCTGAGTTACAAGTTGTGGCTGAAGATGTTGTTAGCATCGCAACCCTCAAACAATACCTTGTGGCTGGTCATCCGCATTGGGAACAATTTCTTTCCAATAGCAAACTGCTAGTCGCGGTAAATCACCAATATGCAAAAGCTGATGTGGCACTAAAAACAGGTGATGAAGTTGCTTTTTTCCCACCTGTTACCGGAGGCTGATATGTCTTTTTCGATTGCAGTGCAAACGCAGGATTTTGATATCGGGCACGAGTACGCTGAATTGGTTGCAGGTGATACTGCTGCAGGTGCAGTGGTTTTTTTTGTGGGGCGGGTGCGCGATATGAATCATGCGCGCGATGTAAAAAGTATGTCGCTCGAACATTATCCCGGCATGACAGAAAATATTTTGCAGAACATTCTGGATGAAGCTAACTCGCGTTGGGAATTAATTGCTGCACATATCGTGCATCGCGTTGGTGAATTGCAGGTGGGTGATCAAATTGTTTTTGTCGGTGTTACCAGTGCACATCGTGAACATGCATTTCAGGCAGCAGAATTCTTGATGGATTTTTTAAAAACACAGGCGCCTTTCTGGAAGAAGGAGCTAACTACACAAGGGTCTGTGTGGGTTGAAGAAAATGTTAAGGATGTTGATGCAAGCAAGCGTTGGTGAGTTCAATGGCTATATTCGACGCAAAAAAATGGGCGCTACTGCGCCCATTTTTATTATCGGAAAATTACAAATGTGCTGGCTCTGAAGCCGGAGCAGTTTTGTATATTCCAGCATATTTAATACCGAAATACATGATGTATAAATAGCAGGCAGCAGGCAGCAAGAAGGAGATTTGCAAGCCAAAGGTATCGGCTAAAGCGCCTTGTAGTAAAGGAACTAATGCACCACCAACAATTGCCATACACAAAACACCAGAACCTTGGCCAGTGAATTTGCCGAGGTTGTGCAATGCCATACTGAAAATGGTTGGGAACATAATAGAGTTAAACAAACCCACCGCGATAATCGCCCACATAGCCAACTTACCTTCAGTGAAGGTTGCGGTTAATACCAGCAATACAGCGCAGATGCAGTTGAATGCCAGGGTCTTGCCTGGGCTGATATAACGCATGACTGCAAAACCAATAAAGCGGCCAACCATTGCTCCGCCCCAGTAATAACTTACCAAGTGTGCTGCGTCTGCTTCTTTCAGGCCGGCAATATTTTCTTCGCCAAAAAAGTTAATCAATAAACTACCGATGGCGACTTCTGCACCAACATATAAAAATATCCCGATTGCACCCAGTACCAAATGTTTATGTGACAGTGCAGATTCTTTGTTGGAGGCCATATCACCGGATACACCCGGTTCGTCTTCGTGTTGAATTTTTGGCAATTTGGCAAAGGCAAAAAATAATGCCAAGCCAAGTAATGCAGCAGCAAGTGCAAGATAGGGGCCTTGAACAGATGCCGCTTCTTTTGCGCGGTATTCAGCAACTTCTGCCGCGGGTAATAAATTGAGTTGGTCTGCCGTTAACACCGCACCGCCCAAAATTAAAATCCCACCCAACCACGGGGCAATGGTAGTGCCTAAGGAGTTGAATGCTTGGGTCAGGGTTAAGCGGCTGGATGCGGTTCTGGCTGGGCCAAGCACCGTCACATAGGGGTTTGCAGCAACTTGTAAAATAGTGATGCCCGAGGCAAGTACAAATAATGCAAGCAGGAAAATGGCGTAGCCACTGGTTGCTGCAGGGTAAAACAACGCACAACCTGACGCGGCGATAATCAAACCGGCCACGGCACCGTTTTGGTAACCCAGCTTTTTGATGAGTGCACCAGCAGGTAAAGAGATAACAAAGTAGGCGCCGAAGAAGCAAAATTGCACCAACATTGCTTGGGTGTAGCTCAGGGTGTAGACACTTTTCAGGTGTGGAATCAAAACATCATTCATTGATGTTAATAGGCCCCACATAAAAAACAGGATAGTGATGATAATCAGGGGCACAGTATTGTTACCTGCGTCCACCGAGCTGTGTTGCGTTGATGAGCCTTGCGGAATGCTGGCCATGGTTCTACCTCTTGTTATAAAAATGGTCTGTCGTTGTCGTGGTCTTAAATTGACGATTGCCGATTAAAAGCGTGCGCCAAGCGCGCGGTACTATAATCCAAGCCTATAAGGCTGTCACATTGTTTGTTCCCGGTTTACAATCACACGCGCATTATTCATCTTGTAGTCATTTTGACTCATATTTGTTTGGTTAAATATTAACGGATAACTGCGCACGGGCATCCAATCAGAGTGCGCGATAACAATAGCGATAAAAATCAACCTTGAGGTGAGTACTGTGGCAAAAGCAACCATCGACGATGTGGCCGCTCTGGCGGGCGTGTCCATGAAAACAGTCTCTCGTGTTGTCAATAACGAACCTAATGTGCGCCCTGCAACTCGTGAAAAAGTTGAGGCGGCGATCAGCGCTCTGGATTATCGCCCCAATCAATCGGCGCGCAGTTTGGCAGGCAACCGCTCTTATTTGTTGGGGCTTATTTATGGGCATCCCAGTGCGCACTATGTGTTGGATATCCAGGAAGGGGTATTGGAAATTTGTCGCCCGCAACGCTACGAATTATTGGTGCATCCGGCCATTCATCGCGATCCTAATTTGATTAATGAAGTGACCGATATGATTTTGGAAAAGCGGGTTGATGGTGTAATGCTGACGCCGCCGCTATCTGACAATATGAACGTTATCAATTTATTGAAAAAAATGAATATTCCGTTTGTGCGTGTTGCACCGACGGAAAATAAATCTGCTTCTCCCTACGTTGAAACAAATGATGAAGAAGCATCCTACGATATGACCTGCCAACTTATCGCGTTGGGGCATACGCGCATTGGGTTTATCTGTGGTCATCCTGATCATCGTGCTATGTCATTACGCTATGAAGGATATAAAGCGGCCTTGGTGGAAAATGATTTGCCGCTGCTAAAAAATTTGGTAGAGCAGGGCGATAACTCATTTGAATCCGGTGAGATGTGCGGAAAAAAATTGTTGGCGGATGCCCAGCGGCCGACCGCTATTTTTGCGGCGAACGATGATATGGCGGCAGGGGTAATGATGGTTGCCCATCAGATGGGAATTAAAATTCCTGCACAATTATCGGTAGCAGGATTTGACGATACACCTGTTGCTCACCAAATCTGGCCGGCCTTGACAACAATTCGCCAACCTATTCGGCAGATGGCAAAAAAAGCGACCGATTTGTTGCTCAAACAATTAAAAGGACGCGAGATCCAATTACCTGCCAGTATGCTGAGCTCCAGTATTATTTCGCGCGAATCTACCGGACCGTTAATCAAACCTAAAGATAAGCATTAAAAATTCAACTTGCCGTCCCAATAAAAAATGCACCTGAGGGTGCATTTTTTATGGGCGAGATATTTGATTATTTTAGTGTGCTTTTAATTCTGGTGTATTGTGAATAAGCCAGGCGGCAGAGCCAACCAATGCCGCTTTGTCATTAACAATCAAGCGAATTGATATATCGCTAACATATCCAGCCATAGGGCCTTTGTTTTTATAGCGCTCAAGGAAATGGGATTCCGGCAACAAGCCCATCAGTTTGGGCGTGAGTCCACCACCAATAACAACACCACCGCGCGCACCGACGGAAAGTGCTTTATCTCCTGCTACTTCACCCAATACATCGCAGAAAGTCAGTACGGCTTCGCGGCATAGGGGATCTTCATTCGCAAGGCCTTTGGTGCTGACATCAGCAGGTGAATAGGGTTTTGCTTCAACACCTGAATTGTGTGCAAGGGCACGATACAGTGTCACGAGGCCGCCACCTGACAAAATGTTTTCAACCGATACGTGACTTTGCTCTTTCAATAGAAATGATTTGATATCCAATTCTTTTTCATTTGTTGGGGCAAAGCTGGCGTGGCCACCTTCGGTAGGGATAATCTTCCAATTATTTTGGCTGGGAACCAGCGCTGCCATACCAAAACCTGTTCCAGGTCCCATCACGACAATCGGTGCGTCAGGATTGGATTTATTGGATTCGTAGAGAGTGACTAATTCATTTTCTTTGAGGAAAGGAACTGCATATGCAAGAGAGGCAAAATCGTTGATGACATGCAGGGTTTTCATTCCCAATTGATCGCGCAGGCCGTGAATTGAAAATTTCCAATTCAGGTTGGTCATGGATGCCTGGCCATTTTCGATTGGGCCGGCAATCGCTAAACAAGCATAATCAGGTATATCAACCCCAAATTTTGCGCAGCAGGTTCTAATCATGGTGGCCATATCAACATAGTCGGCACACTTGAGCGTGATTTGGCGCTCTGCGGTGTAATTAATTTGGCCATTTGTGCCGATCTTTTCTGCATCAAATTCGACCAGTCCAAAACGGCCATTGGTGCCGCCGATATCTGCAACCAGTAAAAGGCTCATGTGACTCCTCAGCTTCTTTTATATGAAGATCAAATAGTTATAGGGGAATGTGTTGGATATAGTGGTTAGGCTCAGGAGGATAACATTAAACTGGATGGGCGGAAATTCACTTTTTACGCCCGATTGCTAAATTGATTTTGCACACTTTTTCATGCGCATATCTGGTGCTCATACAGGGGTTTATTTGTTAATTTTACGAATAAATACGATTTCTCAGGTTTAATATTGATTTGCATGCAGGTTGGCGCGCCCTATTGTTGACAGCGCTGTCAGCAAATAGTAGTTTGCGCCAGCTTGGAAGGGGTTGCTGGCTCGATTGATTGGCCGCAATTTAATAAGAGAAGTGATGTCACACAGGTGCTCAAGATGGGCATCCCGCACAAGTTACCCTGATTCGAGCGGTGTATCGGGGGTTATCTCAAGGAATCTTCCGTTCATTTATTCTGGCGGCTACACTCTTTGAGTGGGGCTTTGGCGCCACTTGGTGTTATTTAACCGTCAGGATTTTCGGCGTTACACAGTGTTGTCCCTACAATGATTTTTTAGATGCCCCCGACGGAGGTTGAAACGTGCAGTGGCCCAGCATCACCAGCAAGGTGAAAAAAGATCCAGCGCTTGAAGCGAAAATAGACGAATTGCTCGCGCAGTTAACTCTTGAGGAAAAAGTGGGGCAGATGATCCAGCCGGAGATTCGCCACTTGACTCCGCAGGATATTAAGGATTATCACATCGGCTCGGTGTTGAATGGCGGTGGCTCGGTGCCCAATGGCAACCGTTACTCAAAAGCTGCAGATTGGTTGGCGATTGCAGATGCTTATTATCAGGCGTCTATGGATACCAGCGATGGCAAAGTGGCTATCCCGATTATGTGGGGCACAGATGCAGTTCACGGCGTAGGCAATATTGTTGGTGCAACCCTGTTTCCGCACAACATCGCGCTGGGTGCCGCGCGCAACCCTGAATTGATTAAAGAGATCGGTCGTATCACGGCGACTGAAATTGCGGTGACCGGATTGGATTGGGATTTCTCTCCCACTGTTGCGGTTGCGCGCGATGATCGCTGGGGGCGCACTTACGAATCCTATTCCGAACATCCTGATCTTGTGCGCGAATATGCGGGCATGATGGTTGAGGGGTTGCAAGGTGAAGCCCATGACTCAGGCTTCCTCTCTAAATATCGCGTTATTTCCACTGCAAAACATTTTATCGCCGATGGTGGTACCCACAACGGTATCGATCGCGGTAACTGTCTCGATGATGAAGAGACTTTATGTCGTATTCATGCAGCTGGTTACTACAGCGCAATCGAAGCCGGTGTGCAAAGTGTGATGGCTTCCTTTAATAGCTGGCACGGCGAACACATGCATGGGCATCGCTATTTACTGACTGATGTATTAAAAAATCAAATGGGTTTTGACGGTTTGGTGGTGGGCGATTGGAATGGCCACGGTTTTGTTGCAGGCGCAACGGTATTGAATTGCCCACAGGCAATTAATGCAGGATTGGATATCTTTATGGTGCCCGATCCTGACTGGAAGCAGCTTTTTAACAATACTGTTGAGCAAGCGCGTACCGGTGTTATTCCGATGGCGCGTGTCGATGATGCAGTGCGCCGTATCCTGCGTGTGAAATTACGTGCGAATCTGTGGGAGAAAGGTCTTCCATCAACTCGCCCACTCGCAGGTAAAGATGAATTGCTTGGTGCACGTGAGCATCGTATTGTTGCTCGCCAAGCTGTACGCGAATCCATTGTATTGTTAAAAAACAAAAACAATATTCTGCCGCTGTCTGCCAAAGCAAATATTCTCGTTGCAGGCGATGGCGCAGACAATATCAGCAAGCAAACTGGTGGTTGGTCGGTGAACTGGCAGGGTACCGGCAATACTATGGCGGACTTCCCCGGTGCTACCACTTTGTGGGCGGGAATTCAGGATGCCGTTGCCAGTGCGGGCGGTAAAGTTACATTGAGTGTCGACGGTTCCTACAGTGAGAAACCGGATGTTGCTATCGTTATTTTTGGTGAAGATCCCTATGCCGAAATGCAGGGCGATATCCAACACCAATTGTTGAAAGCTGGCGATACCAGCGATTTGGATTTGCTCAAGAAATTAAAATCCCAAGGAATTCCCGTTGTGGCATTGTTTGTCACTGGTCGCCCCATGTGGGTGAACCGCGAACTTAATGCCTCTGATGCGTTTGCAGTTATTTGGCAGCCGGGTACAGAAGGTGCAGGTATCGCTGATGTGATCTTCAAAAATGCCGATGATCAAATTAATTATCCCGTAAAGGGGCGCTTAGCCTTCTCATGGCCCAAATCGCCGGATCAGGGCACGTTGAATATTGGCGATGAAAATTATGATCCATTGTTTGCCTATGGTTTTGGTTTGAATTATGGCGATACTGATACGTTGGGCGATGACTTGTCAGAAGAGGGGATAGTATTTGAGTCCAGTTCTGCGATATTGGAATTATTCAATCGTCGCCCCATGGGGGCGTACGGCATTATTTTAGAAGGTAAAAATAACGATCGCGCCAATCTAAATGGCAATATCGCCAGTGTGTCAACGCTAACGGTAACTTGTGTGGACCGCGATGTGCAGGAAGATGCGCGTCGGGCTGTGTGGAATGGTCAAGGTGAGGGGTTGGTTGCCATCTCAACGCTGAATCGTCAGGTGTTGAGTGATTACTATGAATCAGATTCTTCGTTGGTGTTTGATATAAAAGTGGATGCTGCACCTGTCGATAAGGCTTGGGTGCGCATTGGATGTGGTCCTTCTTGTTATTCACAAGTGGATATAACCCGGGAGCTTACCAGTATTGCTGGGGCTGGTTGGAAAACCTTAACCGTAGATTTGAAATGCTATCCGGACGCCGGCACTGACTTTGGATTGAAGCGCACGCCACAGGAGTTGTTTGCCCTCATTCTTGAGCCATTTACCTTGGTGGCCAATAATAAATTGGATGTTACTTTCGCACAGGTGCGTATTGAAAAAGGCTTGGCGCAAGGCGCCAGCGTACGCCTTAACTAAGTCTTTTTTGCCCGTTAACATGCAAGCCGCACAAGCAATTGTGCGGCTTTTTTGTGCCTGCTATTTAGGCACCCATTCACTTATTTTTTGTGGTTGCATCAAGTTTGTGCAAAGTGAAAAAGCGGCGTGCATTTTTGTGGGCGTTTATTGTGCGATAAATTTTATCGTGTTGGATTTAATTGGCGCGTAAAAAATTATGATGTCCCCATAAGGGTGCGCGTAAAAAAATGCGATTTTTTCGTGGTGTATTTTTTAACGTTTTATATCCCTTTGATTAATAATGATTTATTCCTTTGGGGATGGTTTAGAAAATCAATTGGCATAAGCCTTGCTCTAATGGATTTCAGTCACCGCCATGTTATGCCCATAAACATACAAGAAACTTTTTTAGTGCATAGCAAATATAAATTTTATATTTCAAATTTATTGGCAGGGTGCGGATTAACTACACACATTTATGAAAATCTTTGGAGAAGGCTCTATGAAAAAAAATACGATTCATCTTCTTGTTGCTGCGGCAAGTTCGCTGCTTTGTGCTGCTCCAAGTATTTCAGCAAAAACATTCACCGAATCTATGCAGCAGGGCAGTGTGATCAAGGTAAATTTTCGTACACGCTATGAAGATGTAACTGAAGATGTTCTAAATGCGCAGGGAAATAAATCTGGTGAGAAAGAAGCGAATGCCTGGACAACCAGATCGCGCTTGTCTTATCAGTCTGGTGCATGGAATGGTTTTGGTTTTACCGCGGAAATGGACAATGTGAGCGAGATGACGAATGAAGTCGATTATCGCACTGCTGGCAATGATCCACTGAATACCAATAAAGCAATCATTGCTGATCCCATCGGTACTGAAGTCAATCAAGGCTTTATTTCTTACACCACATTTAACAATCAAATTAAATATGGTCGCCAGCGTTTGATTCTCGACAACGCCCGTTTTATCGGTAATGTAGGCTGGCGCCAGAACGAGCAGACATACGATGGTGTCTCGCTCACCAACAAAGCAATTCGCTACACCAATTTTACTTATGCTTATATCAAAAACGTGAATCGTGTTTTTGGTGAGGCCAATGCCGGATTGGGCGATTTAAATATGAATAGCCACGTGCTAAATGCCAGCTACACCGGCTTTGATGCAGGTAAACTAATTGGCTATGCCTATTTGTTGGATGTGGAAAACCCCATCGCCCAATTTGGTTTAACCAGCGATACCTTTGGTGCGCGTTGGCAGGGTACAGTGGGTGAAACCTTTACCTACAACCTTGAATATGCAGCTCAACAAGATGCAGGTGCAAAAAAAGCGTTTGATGCTGATTATTTGTTAGCTGAAGGAACCTATACGGTTTCACGTTACAGCATTGGTTTGGGCTATGAAGTTTTGGGCTCTGATAATGGTGCTTATGGTTTTGCAACTCCCTTGGCAACCTTGCATGCATTTAATGGTTGGGCAGATAAGTTTTTAGCTACACCTAAGGATGGTCTTGAAGATAAATATGTAAACCTGGGTGTTACGTTTGCAGGTGCACAAGCGCTGGTGAGCTATCACAAATACGATGCAGATTTTGGCAGCGCCGATTACGGTGATGAAATTGATTTGAGCATCAGCAAAAAAGTAGGTGCCGTTGTGTGGACTGCAAAGTATGCGCAGTACGCAATGGGCGATGCTACCACCAAAATTACCGACACTGATAAATTTTGGGTAATGGCGGATTGGAATTTTTAATGCAATATTTTAAAAATTTTCGCTGAATGGATTATTGGAAAAGGATATTCAAATTTTTTTAATAAACCCTCGCCATTTGGTGAGGGTTTATTTTTTGGCAAACTGAAAGTTATTTGGGATGAGCATCCGAATTGGGTTTGTTCGCCTCGGTTTTATTCTCCAGTAAATCATTTTCTCCTTTGGGTGTAGCTGGCAAAATTGAATCCGGGGCATACCATAACGCATGGCAGCTCAGTTGCTGCCACCCCCAGCGAATCCAATCTAATAATGCCGACGCCAGCCATAGCGACCAGAGCAGCATGGCCAACTTATAGCTCCACAAAGGGAGTGAAATAATCCAGGCTTGCGGGAACTCACCCGCACTCTGGTCTTGGTACCAGCGCAGGTAATGCGCATTGGAACCATTTCCGGTGATGTGCATATCCGGGCTGGATAGCAAACTGTAGGGAATGCTGCCCAATAACATCAACAAGGTCACCAGCGATAGACAAAATAATCCCAGCTGCATCCACTTGAAGGTTCTGGCTGAGCTTATCTGTACCAATGTCCCGCGCTTGGTGAGCAGGATCAGCCAGATGGCGATCAGGGCGAGTACATAGAGATTGACTGTCGCCACCCCCAGGCTTAAGAGCACCCATTGATGGGTTTTCAGTGGTGTCAGTGGACTGCGCCCGAGCAGCAGTATCACGGCCAACATTCCCCAGAGCAATACCGCTGGCCCCATGCTGGGCCCGCCTACCAGCAGTGGCCAACGATCACCCGGCAAATCAATATTAATCGTCAGGTTGCTGCTATTGCTGCCCAGGTCGATTGCCGGGCTTATGGTTTTAAGGCGGGTGCCCTTGTCATCTTGCCAGCGAATTTCCAGTTCTTGCTCGCCGGGGTGCAGCGGGATTTTTACCCGGCCATTTACTGCCAACAAGGGCGCCTCATCCCCATCGATGCTAACACCTTCGAGGCTGGCTCCCTCCGGTAGGGCAAAGTCGTAGTGTCCTGCCTGGTTGGTGCGCAGGGACAGGCTCAAGGTGGAACTGCTGGCGCGATCGCCCAGCGTATATTTCAGCTGGGCCTGGTCAATTGTCATCGCACTGCCTGTTACTGCCTGCGGACGGCTGACGATAATGCTGATGCTTTCGTCTGGCCAGGGCTGCCAGACGGGCAGGTTGCTGGTTTGCACTGCAGGTATACCGGTTACCTGTGTGTGCCAGATGGGCGAGGTGTCCAAGACCCAGGTTTCCACCCAAGCCGGATTTGCCGGTGCTTTCAGTTCCAGTGGTGACTCTGCCTTGAGGGTGGAATACCAGAAGGTCGTTTGTTGATGGGAATCCAGTTGTACGGTGATTTTGCCTTTGCTGGTTTCATCACCAGTGATGCTGGTATCTCCACTGATAGGCGACTCACCGGGCAATAAGGGGATCTCCAGATTAATCATTCCCTGGGTAGGAGCAACCCGCTCTACGCGTGTTTCTACACGCCATTCCAGCCCCAATTGTAGTTGGCGCGTCACGGTCACAAAGGGAGCGATAGGGTCGGGTTGCAGGTGTTCAGCTTTGGTCAATGCTTCGCTGCGCTGAATACGGTTGAGCTGCAGTGAACTGCTGGCTTGGTTTGCCGTTGGTGCTCCCGTCAATTGCCAGCCATCTAATTGGCTGCCCAGGTTATGGAGGGGCAAGGGGAAGCTGAGGGTGAGGCTGTCGCGCCCCTTAATCACTGCCTCAAGGTGGAGCAAGTTGCGCCCTTTACGCAGATTGACCAGCAGCTGGCCATTGGCATTTTGTACCAGTGATGCCGGTTTATTGTCTATCAGCACCTGATTTGGCCACCACTGCTGCCGTTGGGCAGGCAGGGGCAGGGCGATTGCATCGGCGCTGTGGATGATGATATCCATTGCCAACTGTTCGCCATCGGCTTTCACTTGCAGGGATTCGATACTGGCGCAATCCGGCAGGCAGGACGCGGGCTGGGTAAGGCGCGTTTCCAGTTCTTTGAGTAAAGCAGTGGAAACCAGCACATCAGCTTGGCTGTTGTCGCTTTGGCTGATGCCGCAGCCAAGCAACAAAAGGGTGGGTAACAGCGTCCGGTTGCCCATTTTCCAGCTCGGTAGAGTGTGTCCGGTTTGCCGTAAGAATAATCGCAGCAACAGCGCACCCAGCAGGAGAGGGAGCAATAGGCTCAAGGCGCTGCCTGCGCGATTGATGGCGGGTGGCAGTAGATACAGGCGGGTAACTTCATCCGGTTTTACCGGCCCATTCCAGCGCAAATCGATATTGTGCCAATTCCAACCGGGAACTCCCGGGCCTGTCTGTACTTGTTGGCCTAAATCGTATTCCTGGGATACTTGTTGTTTAGGGCTGGAGAGCGAGGATCGGACGCCGGTGACAACTACCTCTTCTACCGCATCGGCTTGATCTGCGCGGTATTTTGTTTGGGGTGCTTCAACTCCTTTGTTATCCGAACTCATCATTACCAAGCCAAAGCCCCAACTGTTCTGGCTATCGTCGTAGTAACTCTCGCTGATATTGCGCCCCGAAAACTCCTGTTGGGGATAAAACACCTGCCGCGCCTGCTGCACACTAAACGGCAGCAAAAATAAGCCGAGCAAAATAAAGCTGGCATAGGCATAGCGCACCAACTGGGTTTTGAACTTGCCGCTGACCATGGGCAGTAGGGCCAGCAGGGCAGCGATATTTAGCCAGATAAACAGCGGTGCGCCGGCGCGATGGAAAGTGAGCAACAGAGTCAGCAGCGCCAATCCGCCCCAGAATGGGTTGGTGATGCGCACTACCGTAAAGGTGATTATCAGTACCAGGAAAATATCCCACAGGCTCCACTTGGATACCCAGCTACCGGATTCATAACTGGCTCCAGTCGCCGAAAGTAGCGACCAGCCCGGAGGCAAATGCAGTTGTGCATCAACCTCCGCAAAATCCACGGACCAGCCACTGACCGGAATTGCTGTGCTGCGCAGCAGGCGACTGATGCCGGTAAGGTCAAGTTCTCGGGTGCGAACTTCTACGCCGGTGTTGGCGTTGTCGGCAAGGCGGGTAACCAACTGGGGTACGTCATTGAGGGCGGCACTTTGCAACTCATAGGGTGGCAGCGTTTCCATGCGCCAGCCTTGTTGAAATTGTCCACTAATTTCGTCGCGCAGCGTAAAACCTTGACCATCAAAATCCAGCCAGATTTCTTTATCAAGTACCAGTTGGTTACTGCTATCGCCCGCACCGCGCTGCAACTCCTGCAATTCCATGGTGGTGTCCGGAGTGACCAAATAAGCGGGTAGTTCGCGCCATTCGTCAGGTAATTGAGTCTGGCTTGGGTCAATGCTGGATACGCCGGAAACTTGCAGGCTGCGCAGTGTTGGCTGGCTGGCGACTACCCATATTTCTTGTTGCGGCCAGTGCTCATCCAGCGCTTTGTAGCCCAAATGGGGCTGTGGTTGGGTGGACTGCATATGCAGTTCGATCTCCCAACTGCCCGGTTTAACTTGCACGCGCAGCTTGCCATCGGCTTCGAGGCGGGCAGGTAGGCGGCTGTTGAACAGAATTGGATTAAAGCCGGTGAGCAACATCTGCCCCAGTTGTATTTCGCGCTCTTTGCCGCTCACATCCAATTGTAGGCGGGTGCTGATTTTCAGAGGAATACCATCATCCAGTTTACGAAAAACGCGTACTTGCAAACTGTCTTGCTGCTGGGTTTCCTGCGCATTTTGTGTTGCGGTCAACCAGAGCTGGCTATCGCTTTCGAGTGATGGAGTGGCTACGCTCGTGCCGTTGAGTTGCAGCTTGATGATCCCGGATGCGGGTGGGATGCTCAGTGTGCGCGGAATACCGGTCCAGCGGATATCGCCTTGCAATGTATATCGGCCAGGTGGAAGGAGAACTTCGGGGATTCCGCCGCGCTCGCGGATGGCTAATTTATCCTGCATGAGTGAATTGCTGGTATCGCGCAGATTCTCAGGCCAGAAGCCGGTGCCGCCAGGCAGTCTGATCCAACTTTCGGTAAATGTTTCTATCCGCTGGGTAAACTGTACTCCCTGTGTATTGGCATCAATGTGCAATTCACTCGGCCAGACGCAAGAGCGTTGGGCATCGTTATATAAAAACGGGCAGTGGATTTCCGGGTGCTTTTTTAAGACCCAGCCCTGCCAATCTTGCAGTACAGTAGGAATTTCTGCTGCCTGTAAATGGCTGCCAACCAACAGAAAAAGGCTAATTAGAGCGCGGACCAAGGTGTGCGGCATAACAACTCCCTATGATAAAAAAGCGATGATTATTCGTGTAATAAAAACTTGTGGTTGCAAAAGCCTGTGTGATCTGTGGTGGGAGTATAGAGGGAATTTCTGAACCGGCGCTTTAGCATTTGTTTGAAATGGTGCGCGAACTGATTGAATTGCGGTGCGTGGGGGCGTTTCGGGGGCAGCGTCAATAAAAAAGGCCGCAGTTTTCAGTGCGGCCTTTTTTGTTTGTAGCTTTTACAGTGATTACTTTTTATGACTTACTTTTTTTGGCCTTACTTTTTTGGATAGTCGCGTTTCGGGCTGCCAGTGTATTGCTGACGTGGGCGGCCAATTTTGTAAGGGCCACTCACCATTTCATCCCAGTGGGAATACCAACCCACCGCACGACCCAAAGCAAAAATCACGGTAAACATTTCGGTTGGGATACCAATTGCTTTCATGATAATGCCGGAGTAGAAATCAACGTTAGGATAGAGCTTTTTGGATATGAAGTATGGATCTTCCAGTGCGATTTGTTCGAGGCGTTTTGCAATTGCAAGCAGTGGATCATTTTCCAGGCCTAATTCGGCCAGTACTTCATCGCAAGTTTGCTTCATTACTTTGGCGCGAGGGTCGAAGTTTTTGTAAACACGATGACCAAAGCCCATCAAGCGGAAGCCAGAGGTTTTATCTTTAGCGCGTGCAACACAAGCTTCGATATTTTCCACAGTGCCGATTTCTTCCAGCATCTCCAATACCGCCTCGTTGGCGCCGCCATGGGCAGGGCCCCACAAGGTTGAAATACCAGCAGCGATAGCGGCAAATGGATTGGTGCCTGAAGAGCCGGACAGGCGCACGGTAGATGTCGATGCGTTTTGTTCATGGTCTGCATGCAATACAAAAATACGATCCATGGCCTTGGCAATCGTTTTGCTCACGTTAGGCGCTTTGCCCGCCGTGCCAAAGGTCATGTTCAAATAATTCTCGGCATAGCTCAGGCTGTCATCCGGGGCAATAAACTCTTCGCCCTTGCGGTGTTTGTACACCATTGCCGACAAGGTTGGCATTTGACCAATCAATCGGTAAGCGGTCAGCTTGCGGCTTTCAGCGTTGGTAATATCGATTTCATCGTTGTATACCGCGGCCAGGGCTGCGACAGCACTACACAAAATCGCCATCGGATGGGATTCGCGTTTGAAGCTCTTGATGATATTGGCAATGGAGGGATCGACAGCGGAGTGTTTTTTGATCGCGGCAGTAAATTCGTCTTTTTGCGCCGGAGTTGGCAATTCGCCGTTTAATAAGAGGTAACAAGTTTCGAGATAATCAGAAGAGACAGCCAGTTGTTCAATCGGGTAACCGCGGTGGAGTAGCACGCCTTCATCGCCATCAATAAACGTAATCTTGGATTCGCATGAGGCGGTGGACATAAAGCCCGGGTCAAACGTGAAAAAGCCATTCTTGGTAATACTGGTGACGTCGATAACGTCAGGTCCGATTGTGCTGGCATAGATTGGTAATTCAATTGTCGAATCAATGCCATCAATCGAGAGATGTGCTTTCTTGTCAGTCATTACTGACTCCTGTGCTTACTGATTAAGACTAAAGGCTTGAGAAAAGCATGTTTCGCTCTACTCAACTGATAAAAACTGTAGGTAGCTTTGCGTTGTGCAAATAGCTCTACTTTTAATAGCGTCATAGGCCGGCTATGTTTTTTATGGACTAGTCGGTTTCTTATGGTGGGCCGACACTGCCGTTTGCGAGCGGCATTATAGATGACTTAATTGTTAAGGCGAAAGTTTTTGGCACATCTCTGGGGCAATTTCTTTTATCTTTTTCGGAAATTTTCGCGCCATAGCTGAGTGCTCATGTGGTGGCGTCTCACATTGCTGAAAAACTCACCGATGTGCCTGCACTTATGTGGAGCGGCAATGGTAAAAACGCGCGCTTGCGGTGCATTTTTATTAAAATCTTTCAATATAATCAATGTGTTGTGTAAAAACATCGTTAAAAGTGCAGTAATATTTTTCCTTGCCAGCGTGAAGGGAATTCTGCACGGCTTTTTGTTTGTGTTTCCAGAGTCCAATCTCTATAATGCTGCGCGACTTGCAGGGCGTGTTTCATTTAAGGTCATTTTTAAATGATAAAAAGTGAAGCGCTTATTCTTAAACCTGCCCGCGATGGGCATAAAGGTGAGATAGACCGTGAACAAGAAAAGACCTGTCAACCTAGATATAGCGACTATTAAACTCCCCGTCACTGCTTACGTTTCCATTCTTCATCGTGCTTCCGGCGTTTTCCTTTTTGCAGGCGTAGCTGTCCTTTTATGGATGCTGGATGCCAGTCTTGATTCGCAAGAAGGTTTTAACAGCATTAGCGATCTCGCCGCAAACCCTGTATGCCAATTTGTTCTCTGGGCAGTTTTGGCTGGTTTGGCGTATCACATGGTGCTCGGTATCCGTCATTTGATTATGGATTTCGGTATCGGTGAATCTCTTAAAGGTGGTCAAACTGGTGCCAAAATCGCACTGGCTATTGCCATTGTGTTGATCGTGTTGGCGGGGGTGTGGGTATGGTAACTTCAGTAACCAGTTTTGGACGCAGTGGCCTTTATGATTGGCTAATCCAACGCGTCGGTGGTGCCGTCATGGCGGCGTACACTATTTTTATCGTGGCTTATCTTGCATGTAATCCTGAATTGACTTTCGAACAGTGGCAATCCCTTTATAACCAACTGTGGATGCGTGTGTTTACCCTTGTTACCCTTCTTTCCTTTATATCGCATGCGTGGATCGGTTTGTGGGCTGTGCTCACTGATTATTTAACTACCCGTCTATTAGGCTCCAAAGCGACTTTCCTTCGTATATTCGCACAGATAGTGCTGGGTGCAGTTGCAGTCACCTATCTTGTCTGGGGTGTTCAAGTAATTTGGGGTATTAATTAATGGCTAATATGCGCACGATTTCTTTTGACGGTATTGTGGTTGGCGGCGGCGGTGCTGGTATGCGCGCCGCTTTGCAGTTGGCACAATCCGGTTACAAAACAGCAGTAATTACAAAAGTATTCCCAACGCGTTCGCACACTGTATCTGCCCAGGGCGGTATTACTTGTGCGATCGCCAGTGCTGATCCAAATGATGATTGGCGTTGGCACATGTATGACACTATCAAAGGTTCCGACTATATCGGCGACCAGGATGCGATTGAGTACATGTGTTCGGTAGGCCCTGAAGCGGTATTTGAATTGGAGCATATGGGCTTGCCATTCTCCCGTACAGATGAAGGCCGTATCTACCAGCGTCCATTTGGTGGCCAATCTAAAAACTTCGGTGAAGGTGGCCAGGCGGCGCGTACTTGCGCTGCGGCAGACCGTACCGGGCACGCACTGCTCCACACTCTGTACCAAGGCAACCTGAAAAACAAAACCGTATTTCTTAATGAATGGTTTGCAGTTGATTTGGTGAAAAATGAAGACGGCGCAGTGGTTGGTGTTATCGCGATCAATATCGAAGATGGCGAAACAGTTTATGTAAAAGCCAAGGCAACTGTGTTGGCAACCGGTGGTGCAGGGCGCATATACGCTTCTACTACTAATGCTCACATCAATACTGGCGATGGTGTTGGTATGGCGTTGCGCGCTGGCTTTCCTGTGCAAGATATCGAAATGTGGCAGTTCCACCCAACCGGTATCGCCGGTGCCGGTGTATTAGTAACTGAAGGTTGCCGCGGTGAAGGTGGCTACTTGATCAACGCCGATGGCGAGCGCTTTATGGAGCGTTATGCTCCTAATGCGAAAGATCTTGCTGGTCGCGACGTAGTGGCGCGCTCCATGATCCAGGAGATTATTGCTGGTCGTGGTGTAGGTCCTAATAAGGATCACGTACTGCTGAAGCTCGATCACTTGGGTGAAGAAGTGCTCGAGAGTAAATTGCCTGGTATTTGCGAGTTGTCGCGCACCTTCGCACACGTTGACCCTGTATATGCTCCCATCCCTGTAGTTCCAACTTGCCATTATATGATGGGTGGCATTCCAACTAACGTGAATGGGCAAGCGTTGACCGTCGATGCTGATGGAAATGATGTGGTGATTGATGGTTTGTTTGCGTGTGGTGAAGTTGCTTGTGTGTCTGTGCACGGCGCTAACCGTTTGGGTGGAAACTCATTGCTCGACTTGGTTGTGTTCGGTCGTGCAGCTGGTCTGTACATTGAGAAAGCATTGCGTGAGGGTATTGAGCATCGCGATGCCACTCAATCTGATATCGATAAAGCGATGGCGCGCCTAAACAAAATAAATACATCTAATAGCGGTGAGAGCGCATCAGTACTGCGTAAAGAGTTGCAAACCATTATGCAAAACTTCTTCGGTGTATTCCGTAAAGGTGAGTTTATGCAAAAAGGTATCCAGCAACTGGCTGAGCTGCGCAAGCGTATTGAAAATGTATCTATTACTGACAAGAGCAATGCATTCAATACTGCGCGTATTGAAGCATTAGAATTGCAAAACTTGCTTGAAGTCGCAGAAGCAACGGCGATTGCAGCGGAAGAGCGTAAAGAATCGCGCGGCGCGCACGCGCGTGAAGATTTTGAAGATCGTGACGATGCTAATTGGTTGTGTCACTCCATGTATTTCCCCATTGATAAGCGTGTTGGCAAGCGTGCGGTAAATTTCAAACCGCGCACTATGGAAGCTTTCCAACCTAAAAAACGTACCTACTAACAATCGGGAGCAGAAGTCATGTTGAAAGTACAAGTTTATCGTTACAACCCTGATACAGATAATGCGCCCTATATGAAAACCTATGAGCTGGATACTCAGGGTAAAGATTTGATGGTATTGGATGTATTGGAATTACTGAAAGCACAAGACGAAAGTCTTGCATATCGCCGCTCTTGCCGCGAAGGTGTGTGCGGTTCTGATGGCATGAATATCAATGGTAAAAACGGTTTGGCTTGCATCAAGCCAATCTCCGAGTGCATTAAGAACAATACTTTGATTTTGCGCCCGTTGCCCGGTTTGCCAGTGATTCGTGACCTGGTAGTTGATATGACCCAGTTCTACGATCAATACAAGAAAATAGAGCCATACTTGCAAAACGATACGCCAGCACCAGCAATTGAGCGTTTGCAATCACCTGCAGATCGCGAGAAGCTCGATGGCCTTTATGAGTGTATACTCTGCGCCTGCTGCTCAACCAGCTGCCCATCCTTCTGGTGGAATCCCGATAAATTTATCGGTCCGGCTGGTTTATTACAGGCTTATCGTTTCCTGGCTGATAGTCGTGATTTGGCGACCGAGAAACGACTTGCCAATCTGGACGATCCTTTTAGCGTATTCCGTTGCCATGGTATCCAAAACTGTGTGGCGGTTTGTCCCAAAGGGCTGAACCCGACAAGAGCCATCGGCCATATTCGCAATATGTTGTTACAGAGCGCTACCTAAGGTGGCGCTTTTCTGTATCTGAAGCTGGCAAAAATTTGATGACAAAGTGAGCACTTTGGTGCTCGCTGCGTTGAAGAACTGTTTGTTGTAACCCGGTGTTGCAGCAACTTAAAAGCGGCGTTTTTAATCACAAGTTGAAAACGTTTGGTAGCTAACCGCTAGTTGATAGCAGGGGATTTGCCTGAGTCCCCAATGATTAAGGTGAGTGGAATGCAAGACAGCATTATGGAGCAATTTTGGAGTACGTCTCACATCTCTGGTGGGAACGCTGCTTATGTCGAAGAGCTCTACGACACATATCTACACAATCCTAATGCCGTTCCTGAAGAATGGCGCAATTACTTCGATCAATTACCACGTATCAACGGTGTGTTGACTCAAGATACTCCCCATTCGGTCATTCGCGCTCAATTCGAGCAATTGGGTAAATCCCGTGTGCGCACCGTTGCCGTTGCAGGTGGCTCGGTTAGTGCTGAGCACGAGCAAAAACAAATCAAGGTAGTACAACTGATCAGTTCCTACCGTTTCCGCGGTCATCAAAAGGCCCAGTTGGATCCTTTGGGATTGATGAAGCGCGATCCGGTCGCCGATTTGGAATTAGGTTTTCACGGCCTGACCAATGCAGACCTGGATACTGTATTTAACACTGGCAGCTTGTTTATCGGCAAAGAGCAGGCGACCCTGCGTGAAATTGTTGAGGCATTAGAGAAGACCTATTGCGGTCATATCGGTGCCGAGATTATGCACATTACGCCCCTTGCTGAAAAACAATGGTTGCAACAGCGTCTTGAGAGCGTGCGCTCGAATCCTGAATTCAGTAAAGAGCAGCGCCTTGCCCTCCTCGAGCGTTTGACAGCTGCGGAAGGCCTTGAGCGTCATCTCGATAGTAAATATCCAGGCACCAAACGTTTCGGTCTCGAAGGTGGCGAAAGTTTTATTCCGTTAGTTGATGCCTTGGTAAAGCGCGCGGGTACTTACGGTGCAAAAGAAATAGTATTGGGCATGGCTCACCGTGGGCGCCTTAATGCGTTGATCAACGTGTTTGGTAAAAGCCCTGCAGAATTGTTTGCAGAATTTGATGGCAAGCGTTCATTGAATACCTCTGGCGATGTGAAATATCACTCAGGTTTTTCTTCCAACGTAATGACTCCTGGCGGAGAGTTACACATGGCGATGGCGTTTAACCCGTCGCACTTGGAAATCGTATCACCCGTGGTTGAAGGTTCTGTGCGCGCCCGTCAGGATCGTCGCAACGACAAAACCGGTGCCAAAGTTGTTCCTATCAATGTGCATGGCGATGCTGCATTTGCAGGCCAAGGCGTAGTGATGGAGACATTCCAAATGTCCCAGACTCGCGCGTACGGTACTGGTGGTACCTTACATCTTGTGATCAACAATCAAGTGGGTTTCACCACTAACAAACGTGAAGATGCACGCTCAACTGAGTACTGTACCGACGTCGCCAAAATGATCGAGTGCCCGATTTTTCATGTGAATGGTGATGATCCTGAAGCAGTATTGTTTGTGGCGCAATTGGCGATGGATTATCGCTATGAGTTCAAGAAGGACGTGGTAATTGATTTAGTTTGCTATCGCCGTCGCGGTCACAACGAAACTGACGAGCCCTCTGCAACTCAGCCGTTGATGTATCAAATTATTCGCAATCTCAAAACTACTCGCACGCTCTATGCCGATAAGTTGGTTGCAGCGGGCCTGCTCAGCCAAGCGGCAGCTGACGAGATGACTACCGTGTATCGCGCAGCCTTGGATCGTGGCGAAAATGTTGCGAGTGGTTTGGTAAGCGAGCCGGATCGCAGCTTGTTTGTAGATTGGTCGCCCTATATCGGCCACGATTGGGAGACGCCGGCAGTAACCGGTTGTGAACTCAAAACACTGCAGGCTGCAGCAAATAAAATGTGCGAAATTCCTGATGGAATCGTGCTGCAAAAACAAGTTGAAAAAATTTACGAAGACCGCCGCAAAATGGCCGCTGGTGCTTTGGCGCTTAACTGGGGTATGGCCGAAACATTGGCTTACGCTACTCTGGTTGAACAGGGTTATCAGGTTCGCATGACTGGTCAAGACGTTGGTCGCGGTACTTTTTCACATCGTCATGCGGTAGTTCACAGTCAGAAAGACGGTTCTTCTTATGTGCCTCTGGCGAATATGGCCCCTAACCAACCGTCTTTTGAGTTGTTCGATTCTTATTTGTCAGAGGAGGCCGTATTAGCGTTCGAGTATGGCTATTCAACAACATCGCCAACCGGTTTAGTGATTTGGGAGGCGCAGTTCGGTGACTTCGCTAACGGCGCTCAAGTCGTTATCGACCAATTTATTACCAGTGGTGAGCACAAGTGGGGTCGTTTGTGCGGTTTGACCATGTTATTACCACACGGTTATGAGGGGCAGGGGCCGGAGCACTCTTCTGCGCGTCTTGAACGTTTCATGCAATTGTGTGCAGAACACAATATTCAGGTTTGTGTACCAACTACACCCGCGCAGGTATTTCACATGCTGCGTCGTCAGGCGATTCGCCCGATGCGTCGTCCATTAGTGGTAATGAGTCCGAAATCGTTACTGCGTCATAAATTGGCAACATCTACGCTGGAAGAATTGGCCAACGGCAGCTTCCAAAATGTGATTGGCGATAGCACCGTCGAACCGTCCAAAGTTGAGCGGGTAATTTTGTGTAGTGGTAAGGTTTATTACACGCTGCTTGAAGAGCGAACTGCACGCAAGCAGGAAAATGTGGCCTTGATCCGCTTGGAGCAATTGTATCCATTCCCTGAAGAAGAATTGAAAGCTGCTATGGCGCCATTCAAGGATATCAAAGATATCTTCTGGTGCCAGGAGGAGCCAATGAACCAGGGAGCTTGGTATAGCAGTCAACACCATATGCGCCATGTAGTGCAGGGGTTGTACGGCAAAGAAATGTATTTGGATTATGTGGGTCGTGATCCATCGGCAGCACCAGCGGGCGGTTACATGTCTGCGCACCTTGAAGAAGAAAAACGTTTTGTGAATAAAGCGCTCACTGTTTGAGTGCTTTTACTAACTGATTAAATGATCAAATAATCCTAGCGCTACAGAGAGATGGAATAGCATGAGTATCGAAATCAAAGCCCCTACCTTCCCTGAATCCGTTGCCGATGGCACGGTAGCAACCTGGCACAAAAAACCAGGCGAAGCCGTCAAGCGCGATGAGTTGATCGTTGATATTGAAACCGACAAGGTTGTGTTGGAAGTGGTTGCACCTGCAGATGGCAGTATCGCTGAAATTATTAAAGGTGAAGGCGAGACTGTATTGAGTAATGAAGTGATTGCCCGTTTTGTTGAGGGTGCCGTGGCAGCAGGTACTCCTGCAGCAAGTACTCCAGCTCCTGCAGCAGCGCCTGTTGCCGCAACCGCTGAAAAATTGGTAAATCCTGCAGCACGGAAAATGGCTGAAGAGAACAATGTGAATACTGCAGTTGTCGCTGGCAGCGGTAAAGATGGCCGTGTTACCAAAGAAGATGTTGCCAATCATTTGAAATCAGCACCAGCGGTGATCGCTCCTGCTGCGCCTGTACCTGTTGCCGCAATCGAAGCCGTAGGTGATCGTGTTGAGAAGCGCGTACCTATGACGCGTTTGCGTAAGCGTATTGCCGAGCGTTTGCTTGAAGCATCCAGCACTACGGCAATGCTGACCACGTTCAATGAAGTGAACATGGCTCCGGTAATGGCACTGCGTGCAAAATACAAAGACCAATTTGAAAAAGCGCATAACGGTTCACGTTTGGGCTTTATGAGTTTCTTTGTAAAAGCCGCTGCTGAAGCGCTGCGTCGTTTCCCTGTTGTAAACGCCTCTATCGACAACAACGATGTTGTTTATCACGGTTACCAGGATATCGGTGTTGCAGTATCGACTGAAAAAGGCTTGGTAGTTCCTGTGTTGCGCAATGCCGAAAATATGAGTCTGGCCACCATCGAAAATACTATCCGCGATTTTGGTCTGCGAGCACGTGATGGCAAACTTGGTATTGAAGAAATGTCTGGCGGCACCTTCACCATCACCAACGGTGGTGTGTTCGGTTCACTTTTGTCTACGCCGATTTTGAACCTGCCGCAGTCTGCAATTTTGGGCATGCACAAAATTCAAGAGCGCCCAATGGCGGTCAATGGCAAAGTAGAAATTCTGCCGATGATGTACTTGGCACTGTCTTACGATCACCGCTTGCTCGACGGTAAAGAGGCTGTGCAATTCCTCGTGACCATCAAAGATTTGTTGGAAGATCCAGCGCGCATTCTTCTAGAAATATAAAGTGTTGGAAATCTAATCTGCTTTTTTGAAACGCTTCTGGCAACCCAGGAGCGTTTTTATGTGAAGGGTTACCACTCACAAGGTTGTAGCCGACTGTTAATAATTTAGGAACATTGTTATGTCTGAAAAATTTGATGTGATAGTTATCGGTTCTGGCCCTGCGGGCTATGTTGCTGCCATTCGTGCCGCGCAATTAGGTTTGAAAACTGCGTGTGTTGAGAAATGGAAAAACGAAGAAGGCAAGGGTGTTAACGGTGGTACTTGCTTGAACGTAGGTTGCATTCCCTCTAAAGCATTACTCGATAGCTCTTACAAATACCACGAAGCAAAAGAAGATCTTGGCCTTCATGGTATTACCACTTCAGGCGTAGAGTTGAATGTTTCTTCAATGATTGCGCGTAAAAATCAAATCATCAAAAATTTGACGGGTGGCATTGCTGGATTGTTTAAATCAAATGGCGTTACCAGCTTGTTCGGCACTGGTAAATTACTTGCTGGCAAGAAAGTCGAAGTGACTGACTTTGAGGGCAAGGTAACTGTGTATGAAGCTGAAAATGTTATTTTGGCTTCAGGTTCCAGCCCCATCAATATTCCACCGGCACCTGTTGATAACGATATTATCGTTAATTCTACTGGTGCGTTGGAATTCACCGAAGTGCCAAAGCGTTTAGGTGTAATCGGCGCTGGCGTAATTGGTTTGGAATTGGGGTCTGTCTGGAATCGTTGTGGTTCCAAGGTCACTGTGTTGGAAGCATTGGATAGTTTCCTCGCAATTATGGATCAGCAAATTGCGAAAGAAACCCAAAAAATCCTCACCAAACAAGGTTTGGATATCCGTACCAGTTCACGCGTTACCGGTTCAAAAGTAAACGGCAAAGAAGTGACCGTTACCTATTTGGATAAAGAAGGTAAAGAGCAGCAAGAAACGTTTGATAAGTTGATTGTGTGTGTTGGTCGTCGCCCTTTCACAGAAAATCTATTGGCTGCTGACAGCGGCGTTAATTTGGATGAGCGCGGTTTTATCTTTGTAAACGAACAATGCGAAACTAATGCGCCAGGTGTATGGGCAATTGGTGATGTAGTGCGTGGCCCGATGTTGGCTCACAAAGGTTCGGAGGAAGGTGTGATGGTTGCCGAGCGTATCGCTGGCCAAAAATCACAAATTAATTACGACATTATTCCTAACGTAATTTACACCCACCCGGAAGTTGCTTCGGTGGGTAAAACTGAAGAGCAAGTTAAAGCGTCGGGTGAACCTTATAACGTTGGTACTTTCCCGTTTGCAGCATCTGGCCGTGCTATGGCTGCTAACGAAACCCAGGGTTTGGTAAAAATTATTGCTCACGCCGTAACTGATCGCATTCTTGGTGCCCACATTGTTGGCCCAAGCGCTGCAGATTTGGTTCAGCAAGTGGCGATTGCAATGGAGTTCGGTTCCAGTGCGGAAGATTTGGGCATGATGGTGTTTGGTCACCCAACCCTGTCTGAAGCTATCCACGAAGCAGCATTGGCGGTGCATGGTCATGCCATCCACGTAGCCAACAAGAAGAAGCGTTAAGAGAACCATAGAGTCCTCGTTTTTTAGGCGGGGGCGAACTCATAAGGTTCGTCTCCATCGATAACCCAGTTGGCATGTTTATCGATAATTGCATGTCCAACCATCGTCAAATGGAACTACACCATGAATTTGCACGAGTATCAGGGTAAGCAACTGTTTGCCCAATATGGTCTGCCTGTTTCTAAGGGCATTGCTGCTGCGACTGTTGAAGAGGCTGTTGCTGCCGCGGATCAAATCGGCGGCGATATGTTCGTCGTTAAAGCTCAGGTTCACGCTGGCGGCCGCGGTAAAGCGGGCGGCGTAAAGCTGGTTAAGAGCAAAGAAGATATCCGCGCTTTCGCTGAAAAGTGGTTGGGTAAGAATCTGGTGACTTATCAAACTGATGAGAAAGGCCAACCAGTAAGCCGCATTTTGGTTGAGACTTGCACCGACATCGCCAAAGAGTTGTACTTGGGCGCTGTAGTTGATCGTTCAAGCCGTCGTATCGTGTTCATGGCCTCTACCGAAGGTGGCGTAGAGATTGAGAAAGTTGCTCATGACACTCCTGAAAAAATCCTTAAAGTTGCTGTTGATCCACTGGTAGGCGCACAGCCTTTCCAAGGTCGCGATCTGGCTTTCAAGCTCGGTTTGGAAGGCAAGCAAATTAACCAATTCGTTAACATTTTTCTCGGCTTGGCCAAACTCTTCAAAGAGAAAGATTTGGCGCTGTTGGAAGTTAACCCATTGGTAATCACTCCGGAAGGTAATTTGCATTGCCTGGATGCCAAATTGGTAATCGACGGCAACGCTCTGTACCGTCATCCAGAACTGAAAGCAATGCAAGACCCATCACAAGAAGATGCGCGTGAAGCTCATGCTGCTGCTTGGGAACTGAACTACGTTGCGCTCGGTGGTGATATCGGTTGTATGGTAAACGGCGCTGGTTTGGCGATGGGTACCATGGACATCGTTAAATTGCACGGCGGCCAACCGGCTAACTTCCTCGACGTAGGCGGTGGTGCTACCAAAGAGCGCGTAGTTGAAGCGTTCAAAATCATTTTGTCTGATGACGCGGTTAAAGCCGTATTCATCAACATCTTTGGCGGTATCGTACGTTGCGACATGATCGCAGAAGGCGTAATCGGTGCAGTTAAAGAAGTAGGCGTAAAAGTACCTGTTGTTGTTCGTCTGCAAGGTAACAATGCTGAATTGGGTGCAAAAGTGTTGGGCGAAAGCGGCCTTAACATTATTGCCGATACCGACTTGACTGGCGCAGCCAAGAAAGTTGTTGCAGCTGCTGCGAATCAATAAGGGGCCAAGAACATGAGCGTTTTAATTAACAAAGACACCAAAGTAATCTGCCAAGGCTTCACCGGCGCGCAAGGTACTTTCCACTCTGAACAAGCGATTGCTTACGGCACCAAAATGGTTGGTGGTGTAACTCCAGGTAAGGGTGGTCAAACTCACCTCGGCCTGCCAGTGTTCAACACTGTTGCTGAAGCAGTAGAAGCGACTGGCGCAACCGCATCAGTTATCTACGTTCCGGCTCCTTTCTGTAAAGACTCAATCCTTGAAGCGGCTAACGGTGGCATCAAGTTGATTGTATGTATTACTGAAGGTATCCCAACCCTCGATATGCTTGACGCAAAAGTGAAGTGTGACGAGTTGGGCGTGCGTTTGATTGGCCCTAACTGCCCAGGTGTTATTACTCCGGGCGAATGTAAAATTGGCATCATGCCAGGCCATATCCACAAGCCAGGTAAAGTAGGTATCGTATCGCGTTCAGGTACCTTGACTTATGAAGCGGTTAAGCAAACGACTGACTACGGTTTCGGCCAATCTACTTGTGTCGGTATTGGTGGTGACCCAATCCCAGGCTCCAACTTCATCGATATCCTGAAGTTGTTCCAAGCTGACCCACAAACCGAAGCAATCGTAATGATTGGTGAGATCGGTGGTTCTGCAGAAGAAGAAGCGGCAGCGTTCATTAAAGCTAACGTGACTAAGCCTGTTGTATCTTACATTGCCGGTGTAACTGCACCTGCTGGTAAGCGCATGGGTCACGCTGGTGCGATTATTTCTGGTGGTAAAGGTACTGCTGACGAGAAATTTGCTGCACTGGAAGATGCAGGTGTTAAGACTGTTAAGAGCTTGGCTGATATCGGTAAAGCACTGAAAGAAATCACTGGCTGGTAATTTTTCCGGTTTGGTTGTTTCGAAAAGGCGATCTTCGGATCGCCTTTTTTATTACCATTTTTTTCATCGTCACATTTTTCCTATTCACTCAGATCTAACCGTCAACGTTTAACGTATGCATAAAACCTCTTTCATTTTGGTTTTTGCATGCTCGCGCTCTGGTGGATAAAACGCGATTTTCGCCTTGATGATAATGCTGCGTTACATGCGGCATTGACTGAGTGTGGCCAAGTCATTCCAGTTTTTTTTCTTGAGTCAGATATTTATCTTGCCCAAGACGCATCTGCCTTTCATCTACACGCACAGCTTACTGCCTTGGCTGATCTACAAAATTCACTGCGACTGCGTGGGGCTGAGTTGCTGATAGTGCGATGTAATTTGCCACTCGGATTTTCTCTTTTAAGACAGCATATTCATTTCACTCATATTTTTTCACACGAAGAAACCGGCGCGGCAGTTACGTTTAAACGTGATATTGCAGTAAAAAAATGGTGTGATGCTGAATCGGTGATTTGGCAAGAAGTTCCGCAATCTGGTGTGGTGCGAGCTTTGCGTTCGCGCGACAACCGACAACAATATATCGCTGAACGTTTATTTGATAGTGAACCACTGCCAGTGCCGGAAGTGGTACCACAACCGTTGTTGCCCTCACTCACTATTAATCAGCATGATTGTTATCAAATTCCACAGCTGCAAGAGCTGGCTCCTCAACTGTTGGATGAGCGCATTCAATGGTCGAGTGTACAAGTGGTGAATGAGCGCAGGGCGAAGCGCACGCTGGATAGTTTTTTGAGTGATCGCGGCATTGGCTATCGCGGCGGTATTTCATCGCCTAACAAAGCTTTTTTCTACGGATCGCGTTTATCACCCCATATCGCGTGGGGCACCATCAGTTTGCGGCGGATTTTTTCACGCCTCCATCGGCGCTTAACTGAGTTAGAAGAACTATTAAACGCGCAGCCTGACAATAAACTTGCTCAGCGTTGGCACAAAAGTTTGGAGGGTTTTAGCGCTCGTTTATTTTGGCGCGATCATTTTGTGCAGCGATTGGAATCGGCGAGTTGGATGGAGTCGCGCGCCCTAAACCCTGCGTATGAACAGCTGGAATATTCACGGGATGCAGCGAGGCTAGATGCATGGATTGATGGCCATACCGGTTTCCCCTTGATCGATGCCTGTATGCGGTGTTTGCAGGCGACGGGTTTTTTAAATTTTCGGATGCGCGCGATGCTGGTAAATTTTGCGTGTTTTGGTCTGCACATCCATTGGCGCGATCTGCAATACCCGCTGGCGCGTTTGTTTACTGATTACGAGCCGGGTATTCATTTCTCCCAAATACAAATGCAAGCGGCGATTGTCGGTATCAACACCATTCGCGTTTATAGTCCGCTCAAGCAGTTGATGGATCAGGATCCTGATTGCCAATTTATCAAGCGTTGGGTACCCGAATTACGAGGATTCAGTGCAGAGCAAATTGCCTGTCACGAATCAATAACACTGCCAGGTTATCCCGCCCCCTTGGTGGACGCGGAACATAATATTCGTATCATGAAAGAGCGAATTAGTGTCATACGCAAGAGTGATGAAGGTCAGGAAAGCGCACAGCGCGTATTGGTTAAACATGGCTCGCGCATGAAACAAAAACGAACTAAAAAAATACACAAACTTGATGCCAAGGTGCCAGCAGCTAAACAAATTGATTTGTTTGGTGTCTGATCTTGGTGCGATGCTATGCACGCGAAATTAGCCTACACTCTGAGCAATGACTGTCAGCGGTAGAGCATGATCATGTTGGAAATCACCGAATACACCAAATTCCTGGTCGGCCTGTTGGCGATTGTCGATCCTCTAGGGGCCATCCCCGTTTTTATTGCACTTACCGTTCATCAGAATAAAGAGCAGCGTCTAAAAACCGCTCGCCTTACGGTTGTTTCGGTATTTTTTGCATTGATGGTGGCACTGTTGTTTGGTGAGTGGATACTCTGGGCGTTTGGGATTAGTGTCGATGCTTTCCGCTGTGCGGGTGGTGTGATCTTGTTATTGATGGGGTTGGGGATGCTGCAATCCCGTGGCCATACGCCTGCAGATATCGAGGCGGCACAAGATGAAACCATCGCACTGGTGCCACTCACTATGCCGCTACTTGCTGGGCCGGGAGCGATGAGTGCAGTCATTGTTTATGCCCATCAATCCAATTCGGTTACGCATTACTTGTCGATCACCCTGTGTATTTTATTGGTAAGTGCTGCATTGATGCTCTGCTTTAAATTCCTGCCCTGGTTTAGCGAGCATTTGAGTAAGCGCAGTATTGTCATGTCTACGCGGGTAATGGGCTTGCTCTTGGTGGCAATTGCGGTGGAGTTTATTGCGGGAGGTATTAAAGGGCTGTTTCCGCAATTGGTTTCCTGAGTAGCCTTCCTGCCTGGCTGGATAAAAAGTGTTAATCGCCTATAACTACTTCGGCAAGACACTTATGATTGCTCTGCTGCACTTCAATAATTACATCTAAAAACAGTGCTAACCTGATGTCAGTGAACGTTTTTATCGGTAATTTTTTTCGGTCGCAAAATCCATAACAAATAGCATCCGTAATTGGATATCTATAATTAGAGAGTGGCTATGCGCATCATCAACCTGTTTTTTTTCAGCTATGTTTTTCTCTGCACTCACTTCACCCAGGCAATAGCTGCGACGCCCACGCCTGAGCAAACACGGCACACCATGAAAACTGCCAGTCAATTTATGTTGGAAAAGGTGAGTTATCGCGGTGGTTTTGTGTGGTCTTACTTGCCGGATTTTTCCCGCCAGTGGGGCGAGCTTGAAGCACGCCGTTCGATGATTTGGATGCAACCACCGGGTACTGCAAGTGTGGGGCATTTGTTTCTTGATGCCTATCACGCTACGGGTGATGAGTTTTATTACGTAGCTGCCGAAAAGGTTGCAGGTGCAATTATTTACGCCCAGCATCCGAGCGGTGGTTGGAATTATGTTGCCGATTTTGCCGGGGAGACCGCACTTAAAGAGTGGTATGCCACTATTGGCAAAAATGCCTGGCGCCTGGAAGAGTTCCAACATTATTACGGCAATGCGACCTTTGATGATGTCGGCACAGCAGAAGCGGCAAAATTTTTATTGCGTTTATATAGTGAAAAACGTGATTCCAAATATCGCCCAGCACTCGATAAAGCCATCCATTTTATGCTGGCGAGCCAATATCCCATTGGTGGTTGGCCGCAGCGCTTTCCGTTGATGTACGACCATCCTTATAAAGATCATGCAGATTATTCATCGTTCATCACCTTCAATGACGATGTTGCCGCTGAAAATATCGATTTCCTATTAATGTGTTACCAAATCCTCGGCGAGGCGCGTGTGCGTGAACCGGTGATTCGTGCGATGAATAGTTTTTTGGTCACGCAAATGGGGCAGCCGCAGCCGGGTTGGGCGTTGCAGTACACACCTGAATTAGTTCCTGCAGGTGCACGCTCTTATGAACCCAAATCACTGCATACCCCGACGACTGCTGAAAATATTCAGCAGTTGATTAAATTTTATCGCATGACGGGCGAAACAAAATTCCTTGCGCGAATTCCAGAAGCATTGGCCTGGTTAGAAAGTTTAACCTTACCTATCAAGCCAGAATATGAGGGGCGCAGCCATCCATCATTTATTGAACTGGATACTAACAAGGCTCTGTTTACCCACAGGCGCGGCGCCAATGTGAGTAATGGCGAATATTATGTTGATTACACGCCCGGCAATATGCTGGCGCACTACAAATCGGCAAGCACAATTGATCTTGCCAAATTGCGTGCGGCATATGAGCAGGTGTTACGGCTCACGCCGAAAGAGGTGACTGTAAACTCACCGTTGAAGGCGATGACTAATATTGCGCTACCCAAATATTTTACCCTTGGCAAAGTCAGTGTGTCAGATCTAAATTTTCGCGCACAAAAAATACCTGAAACAAAAAATCTTACCGAGCAAGCGGCTGCATTAATTGGGGCGCTCAATCAGCAAGGTTATTGGCCAACGCCACTTTATTACACTACCAACCCTTACAAAGGCGTCGCACCGATAACCAAGGCCACTAACGAGTATGCTGCTACTATGGTCGGCGATGAATGGGATACATCCCCTTTTCCGGTAGATGATCCCGTCATGGGGATTTCCACTGGCGCCTACATCAAAAATATGGGTGTACTTATTCAGTATCTTCAACAACAATCTGCGCAATAGGCTCATTTGTTGCAGATTAATTTCTGTCCATAATGGTGTGATGCTTTATTTTTCACAGAAAATGTGGAAAATTGCGCGCCATTTTCCATTCTTGCCCCAGTTATTGAGGGGGCTATTAATATTTGCAAACTGTTAATTACACAGGACGGAACTATTTTGAATAACCCAGAAGAATCCAAAATTTGGTCTGTGCGCCAATCGGCTGATCTCTATGGCATTGATGAATGGAGCAGTGGTTATTTTGGCGTTTCACCACGAGGAGACGTTGTGGTGCGAGCGTCGACTCCAGAAGGTGAAGCTAATGTATCGCTAATGGAAATCGTCGACGGTTTGCAGCAGCGCGGCTTGCAGATGCCGGTGTTATTGCGCCTTGAAAATATTGTCGACTCACGTATTAGCATCCTCAACGATTCGTTTGCACACGCGATTGAGTCGAGTGGCTATCGCGGCCAATATCGCGGAGCCTTTCCGATTAAGGTCAATCAACAAAAACATGTGATTGCCGAAATCGCGCGGTTTGGTGAGCGCTACAATCACGGCCTTGAAGCGGGCAGCAAAGCAGAATTGATGATTGCCCTTGCGACGATTACCAATCGCGAAAGCGTTATTATTTGTAATGGCTACAAAGATGCCGAATTTATTTCACTGGGTTTGCAAGCGCGTAAATTAGGTTTTAAATGTTTCTTTGTATTGGAAACACTAACTGAATTGCAATTTGTCATTGAGCGCAGCCGCGCTCTCGGCATAGAACCATTGATTGGAGTCCGCCTAAAACTGTCTACCAAGGTGGAAGGCCACTGGAGTGCGGATAGTGGTGACCGCAGTTTATTTGGTTTAAATACCAATGAACTGGTAACTGTTATTGATACCTTGCGCGATGCCAATTTGTTGCATTGTTTTCAATTGCTGCATTTTCATTTGGGTTCACAAATTCCCAACATTCGCAGTATTCGTACGGGTGTGCTGGAAGCCTGCCGCTATTACATTGAACTAGTAGGTGAGGGCGCGCCGCTTGGTTATCTGGATTTGGGGGGCGGTTTGGCGATTGATTACGATGGTACTTGCAGTACTAACGGCCACAGTCGCAATTATTCGGTGCAAGAATATTGTATTGATGTGGTGGAATCAATTCAGGAAAGTCTTGATGCCCATGGGATCGCGCACCCAACAATTGTAACTGAATCAGGCCGCGCGACAGTCGCACATACGGCAGTATTGTTATTTAATATTCTCGATGTCACCCACTTTGAACCAACAGCATTACCTGCGGAATTGCCAGCAAATTGTCATGAAATGATTGCCAATTTATGGCACACACTCAATGTAATTTGTGTCGCCAATTTGCAAGAGTCTTACAACGATGTTATTTACTATCGCGATAAAATCCGCGACCTATTTAATTCAGGTGATATTAACCTGCGTCATCGTGTATTAGGTGAAAATATCTATTGGGCCGGGTTGCAAAAAATTGCTTCACTCCTGCCTCAGGTCAAGCGCATTCCTGCTGAATTGGAAAGTTTGCCACAGATGCTGGCCGATATTTATTACGGCAATTTCAGCGTATTCCAGTCCTTGCCGGATTCATGGGCGATAGGGCAAGTATTTCCGGTGATGCCAATCCATCGTTTAAATGAAGAGCCGACGCGCCAAGCTATCATTGCCGATTTAACCTGTGACTGCGATGGAAAGTTGCAAAAGTTCGCCAGTCCGGAAGGGGAATCTACCACTCTTGCGCTGCACCCCATCAAGCATGGCGAGGAATATTATATCGGTGTGTTTTTGGTGGGTGCATATCAGGAAACCCTGGGAGATTTGCACAATTTATTTGGCGATACCAATGTTGCCAGTGTGCGTATAAATCCTGACAGCAGCATTGATTTTGTTCATGAGTTGCATGGTGATAGCATTTCAGATGTGTTGACTTATGTAGAATATAATCCCGATGCACTCTACGAGCAATTTCGTCAAACAGCAGAAAATGCCGTGCGCGATGGCATTATCACCCTGGCAGATCGCCAACTTATGCTTGCTGCCTATTCCGAAGGCCTGCGCGGCTATACCTATTTTGAAAAATAATTGAAGTAATGGTTTGGAGTTAGTGTTAATGGCAAAAGTGTTAATTATCGGGGCGGGTGGTGTGAGTGGTGTTGTGGTACATAAATGCGCGCAGTTACCCGAGGTGTTTTCAGAAATAGTATTGGCAAGTCGCACTGAATCCAAATGTAAAACAATTGCAGCGCAGTTAAATCGCCCCATTAAAACCGCACAGGTAGATGCGGACAATGTGCCGCAACTGGTAGCTCTGATTAAGGCTGAAAAACCGGACTTGGTAATTAATGTGGCATTGCCTTACCAAGACCTAACGATTATGGACGCTTGTTTGGAAACTGGTTTGGATTATCTCGATACCGCGAATTACGAGCCATTGGATACGGCAAAATTTGAGTATTCCTGGCAGTGGGCGTATCAGGATAAATTTAAAAATGCCGGTCTGACGGCGTTACTTGGTTCCGGTTTTGATCCAGGCGTAACTAACGTTTATACCGCGTATTTGAAAAAACATTACTTCGATGAAATTCATTATCTGGATATTATCGATTGCAATGCTGGTGACCATGGCTTGCCGTTTGCGACCAATTTCAATCCGGAAATCAATATTCGCGAAGTTACAGCCAATGGCCGCTATTGGGAAAATGGAAATTGGGTTGAAACTGCGCCGCTCAGCATTAATCGAGTATTTGATTTTCCGGCAGAGATTGGGCCTAAAAAAATCTACATGATGTACCACGAAGAACTTGAATCGCTGGTTAAACATTTTCCAGAAATTAAACGCGCGCGTTTCTGGATGACCTTTTCAGATAATTATTTAAAACATCTGGAGGTCCTGGGCAATGTCGGCATGACTGGCATTGAGCCGGTGATGTTTGAAGGTCGCGAAATAGTCCCGCTGCAATTTTTAAAAGCATTGCTGCCTGACCCTGCAAGCCTTGGTCCTTTAACCAAAGGCAAAACCTGTATAGGTTGTTTTGCGCAAGGTATTAAAGATGGTAAGCCTGTGGCTATGTTTGTTTACAATGTCTGCGACCATCAGGAGTGCTACCGCGAAGTAAAATCCCAGGCGATTTCTTACACTACTGGTGTGCCCGCCATGATTGGTGCAAAAATGATTCTGGAAGGCAAATGGAAAAAGCCGGGGGTATGGAATATGGAGCAGTATGATCCGGATCCATTTATGGAGGATCTCAATAAATACGGTTTGCCTTGGCAAGTTGTGGAAGTCGATCCAAGTGCGATTGAAGGGTGAGTAATGCAAAAGCGCGAATATTTCACGCACTTTAATACAGCACGCGTTCCATCACCTTGTTATGTGATCGACAAGGCGGCTGTGCAAGATAATCTAAAAATCCTCAACCGCGTACAGCGCGAAAGCGGTGCAAAAGTACTTGCTGCATTAAAAGCTTTTTCTTGCTGGAATCTTGCTCCTTTATTTCGTCAGCATCTCTCGGGTACCTGTGCAAGTGGTGTGCATGAGGCGCGTTTGGGGCGAGAAGAATTTGGTGGAGAAGTACACTGCTATTCAGCCGCTTATAAAGAGTCCGATTTAATCGAAATTTTGAAGGTTGCCGATCATGTGCTATTCAATTCGTTTTCGCAGTGGTCACGATTTAAATCACGTGCGTTAACTGCACAACAACAACGCCCTGAATTGCAGTTTGGTATTCGCATTAATCCTGAGCATTCTGAAGGTGAAACTGAACTATACGATCCCTGTGCACCCTGTTCGCGTATGGGAGTGACTGTTGCGCAATTTGAACAGGCAGTGAGTGATGACCCAGATATTCTTGATGGCATTAGCGGTTTGCATTTTCATACGCTCTGCCAACAAGATCTCCCTCCATTACAGCGCACATTGATTGCCGTTGAAGAAAAATTTGGGAAATATTTCCCGCAAATTAAATGGATCAATTTTGGGGGCGGCCACCATATCAGTCGTGAAGATTACCAAGTTGATGAGTTAATTGAGCTGATTAAATCTTTCCGTGTTCGCCATCAATTAGATGTCTATCTAGAGCCGGGCGAGGCGGTTGCACTGCGTAGCGGTGTGCTGGTGGCGGAGGTATTAGATATTACCTGGAATGGTATTGCGCAGGCTATTTTGGATACCTCAGCAACTTGCCATATGCCGGATGTATTAGAGATGCCATACCGCGCCGATGTATTGGGGGCAGGAATGCCCAATGAGTTTGCACATACCTATCGCTTGGGTGGGATGACCTGTTTAGCAGGTGATGTGATAGGCGATTACAGTTTCCGCGCGTCTTTAACAGTTGGCCAACGTATAATGTTTGACGATATGGCTCACTACACAATGGTGAAGACCACCACGTTCAATGGTATTAATTTACCCGCTATTGCCATTTGGGATTCACGCACTGATGAGTTAGACGTTATCCGTGAATTTGGCTACACCGATTTTAAACAGCGCCTCTCCTGATCGTAGGTGCGCCGATTGCTGCGCCCAAAACACCACTATCCTATTTTTAATAGTTACTATTTTTTCAGGTTTTTGCTATGTACAAAAAATCCGCACACATAGGTCTCGTCAACCCTAAGAGCCCTGCCAATGTTGGGATGGTCATGCGTGCGGCTGGCTGCTACGAAGCCACTACCGTTTTTTATAGCGGAGTGCGTTTTGAGCGTGCACAAAAATTTGCGACCGATACAAAAGATGCTGGCCGAAAAATTGCGTTAGTAGGTGTGGAAAATTTACTGGATGATATTCCGGAAAATGCCACACTGGTCGCCATCGAATTAATTGAAGGTGCAACTCCACTGATGGATTTTGTGCATCCCGATAACGCCTATTATATTTTCGGCCCGGAAGATGGCTCGATAAAAAAAGAGTTGTTAGATCATTGCCAGCACGTGGTCTACATCCCGACCATTGGCTGTATGAATCTCGCCGCTACAGTCCATGTTGTGCTTTACGATCGTATGGCAAAATCAGGTCGGGAAGTGATTGAGCAGCGTCCAATTGCGGCGAATCGTGATGTGAATAATAAAATCAGGATCTAGCGGTAATTACTTCTTCTCTGATCAAGTAGGTCTCATCTGTGCCCTCTGGTAATACTTGAAGTTTATCTTCTTTCTGATGATTTTTATTCGGGCACTCGCCTTGGCTCTCTAGCCAATAGAGTGTGTTGCCTATTAATGCGACAGATCCCGATACTATTGCACTTGTGGTAGCCGTTAGGGTCGCGACGACCAAGGCACCCGTTACCTCTTCTTTACAACTCCTGGTAAGGCAGTCTATTTCATCGAACGTTCGCATTTGCTCTGTGGTGAGTACAATTTTCTGCGTAGATACCATGCATTTTTCATCATAGCTTGCCCCTTTTTTAGGGGTGACCACGCAAGCGCCGGTGGTACTGCTCAGCAGTATCAACACCAATCGACTGATTATGTTGGAGAAGTTCATCATGTGTGATTCCTGATGCTATTGGTAAAAGCCTTAAACAGCGATTTGTTTGTACCAATACTGCCCTAACATGATCAAACAAATTGTAACAATCAGTATCCGCAATACCTTTGGGTTAACTTTAAAAAGGTAGTGCGAACCCATCCAAGCTCCGAGCATTTGTCCGACGATCATAGCGAACCCCGCAAGCCACATAATTTGACCTGCAAAGATAAAAACAATTAACGAGGCGATATTGGTGGCGAAGTTGAGTGGCTTCGCAATCGCTGTGGCTTTGATTAATTCCAGTCCGCGTAAACTGACACCCGCAACTGCAAGGAAAGATCCTGTGCCGGGTCCGAACATACCATCGTAAATTCCAATAACAGGCAGCACAGTTTTTTGATAAACATTATTCGACATTCTTGGTTCAGTCGATTCAAGCTGTAAATAGGGTGCGGTAATAAAATAAGCGGCAATGATGATTAGTACCAGTGGGATCATAAATCCAAGTACTTTGGCATCAATAAATTGTACAATTATTGTGCCGGCGACCGAGCCAACAAAAGCGGCAACCATCATGGGGCGCAATTCTTGCCAGTGGATTTTTTTGCGTTTAAATAATAAAAAACTCGATGTTCCTGAACCAAAACTACTTTGTAATTTATTGGTACCCAAGGCTGCGAGTGGTGGTACGCCGGATACAACCAACGCAGGGATAGTGATCAAACCACCACCGCCAGCGAGTGTATCCATAAAACCTGCAACGGTGGCAGCGAAAAATAAAAATAACAGTGTCTCTACAGCAAAATCCATTGTGGGGTTATCTCATTCAATCGTTTAAAAGACAGCTTTTTACAAACCGCCGCGAGTTAATTTTTCTGGATTTAGTAATTGCTCCAATTCGTCACGGCTCAAATCAGTTTCTTCCTGTGCAACATCGATAATTGCGCGCCCATCTTTATAAGCTTTTTTGGCAATTGCTGCGGCTTTTTCGTACCCAATAATCGGATTCAATGCGGTCACTAAAATCGGATTTTGCGCGAGCGTTTTTTGCAGGTTGGTGTGATTGACGGTAAAAGTGGCGATAGTTTTATCGGCCAGTTCATTACTCGCATTGCTGAGTAATTCAATGGATTGCAATAAATTGTAGGCAATTAATGGCAACATCACGTTCAATTGGAAATTACCGGATTGCCCGGCAATACCAATACTTACATCGTTCCCCATGACTTGTGCGCACACCATGGTCACCGCTTCAGGAATTACCGGATTGACTTTGCCTGGCATAATCGATGAGCCGGGTTGTAGTGGTTTTAAACTGATCTCTGCCAAACCGGCGAGTGGACCAGAATTCATCCAGCGCAAATCATTGGCGATTTTCATCAAGCTGACGGCGAGTGTTTTTAATTGTCCTGAAATTGCAACGGACGTGTCTTGAGCACTCATGAGTGCAAAAAAATTATCTGCAGGCTCAAACATCAATCCAGTTGCTTCGCTTAAATGCGCTGCAAATTTTTCTGCAAATTCCGTGTGAGCGTTAATGCCGGTTCCCACGGCTGTGCCGCCTTGTGCCAAGCGTAATAATTGCGGCAGTGCCATTTGCAAGCGCACATAATTGCTTTCAATTTGACTCGCCCAGCTATTTATTTCCTGCCCAAATGTCACGGGCATAGCATCCATTAAATGGGTGCGACCAGTTTTCACTGTATCGGCCAGCGCTTCCGCTTTTCCGAGTAAGCTGGTATGTAATTCTTCCAGTGCGGGAAACAGTTGCTGCTTAAGGGCTAGGGCAGCGCTTACATGGATTGCGCTGGGAATCGTATCGTTACTGCTTTGGCTCATGTTTACATGGTCATTAGCATGCACTTTTTGCCCTGCCAGTTCGCTGGCGATATGAGCAATCACCTCGTTCACATTCATATTGGTGCTAGTGCCTGAGCCGGTTTGGAACACATCTACCGGGAACTGGTCCACGTAATGCCCTGCAACTATGCTGTCGCAGGCGGCGCAAATCGCCCAAGCGATGTCTTCATCCAACAAACCCAGTTCACGATTGGTGAGGGCAGCGGCTTTTTTGATATGGACTACAGCGTGGATAAAGCGCGGGGGCAGGGTAAGGCTGCTGATGGCGAAGTTGTCGAGTGCGCGTTGGGTTTGGGCGCCGTAGAGCGCGGTTTTGGGCACTTGTACCTCGCCCATGCTGTCGTGTTCGGTGCGGAACTCGCTCATATAAGCCTCCTTCAGTTATTAAGGGTGCTGCTGACATAGGTTGTCAGTTGCGGGGATTAGGCTGTGTGGTGTTCAAGTCTAGCTAGTAATGGCATCTGCTAGCCATCCTATTTAGCAATTTGTCGCGTAATGGATTGGAGTATTTTTTCTGGGACCGTCTGAGACATGGATGTCGAAGATGAGCCTACAGGGATGTATTCACGGCGTGTCCCAGAAGAAATACTGCAGTCCATTAGCAAGTATGGTCGCTGGGTTGAACCAGTTTTAGTTACAATCCCTTTTTTAATTCATTATTGAGTTCTTATGTCCAAGCAATTTGTTGTAAATAGTGAATTCGCGCCTGCGGGTGACCAACCCACTGCTATTGCTGGCCTTGTGCAAGGCATAGAGGTGGGGCTGGCGCACCAGACCCTGTTGGGTGTTACGGGCTCAGGTAAAACCTTCACCATCGCCAATGTGATCGCGCAGGTGCAGCGCCCAACGCTGATCATGGCGCACAACAAAACGCTGGCGGCGCAACTCTACGGTGAGTTCAAAGAGTTTTTCCCCAATAACGCGGTGGAATATTTCGTTTCCTACTACGACTATTATCAGCCCGAAGCCTATGTGCCTTCGTCTGATACCTTTATTGAAAAAGATTCCGCAGTAAACGAACACATCGAACAAATGCGTTTGTCCGCAACCAAAGCGCTACTGGAGCGTAAGGATGCCATCATCATCGCATCAGTTTCAGCGATCTACGGTTTGGGTGATCCAGAAGCTTATATGAAAATGTTGCTGCACATCGTACGCGGCGACAAAATTGATCAGCGCCAAATTCTGCGTCGCCTCGCTGAATTGCAATACACACGCAACGATATGGAATTCTCCCGCGCGACTTATCGCGTGCGCGGCGATGTGATTGATATTTATCCCGCTGATTCGGATATCGAAGCCGTGCGCATTGAATTGTTTGATGATGAAGTTGATCAGATTTCGATTTTTGATCCGCTCACCGGTGAAGTGCTGCAAAAAGTGCCGCGTTTTACGGTCTATCCAAAATCCCACTATGTAACGCCGCGCGAACAAATTCTGGATGCGATTGAAAACATCAAAGAAGAATTGCGAACGCGCTTGGAATACTTACGCGAAAATAACAAACTCGTTGAAGCGCAGCGGCTGGAACAGCGCACCCGATACGATTTGGAAATGATGCAAGAATTAGGCTACTGCAATGGTATCGAAAACTATTCGCGTTATTTATCCGGCCGCAATTCCGGCGAAGCACCGCCGACTTTGTTTGATTATTTGCCGCCCGAAGCTTTGTTAGTGATCGACGAAAGCCACGTGACTATTCCGCAAATCGGCGCTATGTACAAAGGTGACCGCTCGCGCAAAGAAACCCTGGTCGAATACGGTTTCCGTTTGCCATCCGCATTGGATAACCGCCCCATGCGTTTTGATGAGTGGGAGCGCATCGCACCGCAAATGATTATGGTTTCGGCAACGCCTGGAAAATACGAAGCGGAAAATCAAGGGCAAGTGGTTGAGCAGGTGGTGCGGCCGACGGGGTTGATTGATCCTGAAATTGAAATTCGCCCCGCGACTACTCAAGTGGATGATGTGCTCTCTGAAATTCGTCTAAGGGTTGAAAAAGGTGAACGCGTTTTAATTACCGTACTCACCAAACGCATGGCAGAAGATCTTACAGAATACCTCGCGGAACATGGCATCCGCGTGCGTTATTTGCACTCGGATATTGATACGGTTGAGCGCATCGAAATTATCCGCGATTTGCGTTTAGGGCAATTCGATGTGCTGGTCGGTATCAACTTGCTGCGTGAAGGTTTGGATATCCCAGAGGTATCCTTAGTCGCCATTTTGGATGCGGACAAAGAAGGCTTTTTGCGTTCAGATCGCTCACTTATCCAAACCATCGGCCGCGCCGCGCGTAACGTTAATGGTAAAGCGATTCTCTATGCAGACCGCATCACCGGTTCTATGGAGCGTGCCATAGGGGAGACGGATCGTCGCCGTGAAAAACAAGTTGCCCACAATCTCAAAAATGGCATTACGCCCAAAGGCATCAACAAAAGCATCGCCGACATCATGGAGGGCTCAGTTGCCCCCGGCTCTGGCGGCCGCAGCGCACGCAACAAGGCAATGGCTATCGCCGAGCGTTCAGGTAAATATAATGTTGACGTCAATCCAAAAGATATTTGGAAAACCATCGAGTTAATGGAAAAACAAATGTTCCAGGCGGCAAAAGATTTGGAATTTGAAGTTGCGGCTAAACTGCGCGATGAGATTGAGAAGTTGAAGAAAAAGGCGATTTGATCTGTGGTGTAAAAAGGCTGCACCAGTACTAGCTATTTTTAAGTCGCAATATTGGGCTCAATAAATTGAACCCAATATCTAAAATGAGTTTTATTGCCCTTGGCAGTCGCCTACCCAAAATGCCTTATCAAGAGAGGTGCGGCAGTCCCAGTCGATAGATTGTCCGCTCATAATAGGTTTCGGTATTAGCTGGAGTACCTCATTTTCTCCAAAAGTCGAATTTGCCAAGCGTAAATGTAGTACCCCGCCCAAGCGTAGTTCGGCGCTGTCGATTAGATCCTTTTGTTGCAGTTCGCTAGCGTTTAGATTGATGTCAGCAAAACTATTTGGCCATTTTCCAGTATCTGCATAGTACTGCACTATGCTAATACGGACAGGATTCACCAAGGATAGCGCTTCAGCTACTCTAGACTTTTTAACGGAATTGAGTTGGAATTTTTCAGTGAGACGACTCAGTAACCCACTGGTTTCGGTTGGCTCGGTCGGCTTTGATTCGGGAATATTGATTTTTTGAATTTTGGATTTTGGTGTAAGTAACTCAGCAAATTTTTGATTGGCAATTAAATTGTTAATAGCTTGCTCATAGGCGGCAGTAGTCAATCGAGAAATATTGCCTTGATAACCATCCACTTCATTGGCCGAACCCTCAGTAATGATGTTGAGCAGCACCACATCGTCGGTAGAGTTGCTAATGGTGAAACGCGTTTGCAGCCATACATTCGCTTTTTCAAAGTTATAGCCGCTAATTTTATCCAAATTCCCGGAAATGGTTGCTTTCTGCAGTCGTTGCGTGCAGGCATTAATACGCATATCGATTATCTCAATCTGCAGCTTGAGCGGGGGATTTCCTTCTTCATCTAATGAGCGTGTGGGGTTGTTGAGTGCATAGAGCGCGTTTTGAGTACGAAAGTTATATTGTTCAAATATGCGGCCTTCATCGCGATAAAGATCGTCTGACTCAGGAAGGCTTTTTTTATAGCGTTTTATATACTCGGCGTAGCTTACAGCGGTGGGTGAAACACAATCTCCACCAAAATAAAAATAAGCAAAATTGTCAGGGGTGCGTAAAGATGTTAATTGTTCAAGTGCTAATTCACTTCTCAATAAATATAGTGAGGGGCGTGTATTGTTGTAGCGTTTAGCGGAAAGTGTATCCACTGGTTTTGCAGCCGGCATAGTGCCTAAGTTGAGGTTTTGGGCTTGGGCAGAATCGGCAATTTTTTTATCTGAATAGTGCACTTTACCTTGTGCATCCGTCCATTTATAAATTTCGGCGAAAACCGGTGTAGTAAAAAGCAATCCGAATGTCCCCAATAGTAGAGTGGTATAACGGGCCGGGTGCTTGGTTAATATCGAACTCATGTTGTTCCTTTTTTAGGTTATGACCTGATCTCAGGTTAATTGTTGTGCACACAAAAAATGAGCTCTTGCAAATCTAGGTGCAAACATTCAGAAATGCAATATTATCTGGGAAAATCTCCATGTTTTTAAAACTATTCCTCCCCATATTGTTCCCCTCCTGGCGTTTCTTCAGCAGCATTGGTCCTTCGCCGCGTATTGAAGTGGGATTTGTGGCGGATCGAAACTCCGAACCGCATATGTGGTTGCCGTTCCGTCCTCTGCCTAAAAGAATCAATTTCACTCTTGGTCTACAGCAATTATTTCACAATCCATTGTGGAATGAGCGTTTGTATATCAATACCTGCGCGGAACATTTGTTCGAAGGTTATTCAGAGTTTCGTGAACGGGAAATTGGCCAGCGATTGGTAGCTGCTGCTTTAAATCAGGAGATGGTTGTCGGTAGTGAATTTTACTATTTGGTGTTTCGTATTCGCGCGCTTGAGTCCGAAGCAGGGCAGGTGCGTGATGAAGTTGTGTTTGTTTCCAGACCGTTTGCGTTGCGGAATGTGGGTGACGGGCAATGACGCTTGAGCTTGCTGTTCGGTTCGCTGAGATTATTTTAGGCTTTGCAATTTTCCAGCAAAGCCTGGAATTTATACGAGGACAACAATCAGAAAAAACGCTGGGATTTATTCGCATAGTGCTGGCGATTTTATTGATGTTGGGCTTTCAACCATTGCTGGTTGAATCCGCATTGTTGGTGACAGCGATAATGTTAATCCAGCGTTTTCAGGGTCCCTACAATGGTGGCAGCGATACTATGACTATGTTGGTGCTGCTATGTTTATGGCTATCGCATCTGGCGCCTTCACGCTATTGGCAGGAAATTGCATTGGGATATTTGACCGTGCAATTAATCCTCTCTTATTTTCAATCCGGTTGGGTGAAAGTAGTTAATCCGGAATGGCGCAGCGGCCGAGCGTTGCAGCAGGTGTTTGCGTTGAGTGCTTATCCCGTGAGTGAAAGTGTGCGCTTGTGGGCGCGGCGGCCGCAGGTGTTGCTGGCTATGTCCTGGTCGGTGATGATATTTGAGTTGCTGTTCCCTTTGGCCTTGTTTAATCAAACATTGTTAATAGTTGCTCTCGGAATTGCGGCGCTATTTCATTTGGCCAATGCGTGTTTGTTTGGGTTGAATCGTTTTTTCTGGATTTGGCCGGCAGCGTTTCCGGTGATTATGTGGTTTCAGTCGCGGTTGATGAGCGTGTTTTAATTGGGAGGTATACTCCCAAGTGGAGCTTGGGAGCGAGGATTTAAATATTACAACGTAATTCGCTTGCCTTCTTTTGCCGCTTTAAAAATAGCTTCCAGAATGACGATATCTTTCATGCCTTCTTCGCCGGGAACAATAAGCGGTGATTTATTTAAAATCGCGAGTGCATCATTATCCATTTGTCGTGCTTGTTGGTTGGCGGGGGATGGTGCGAGTTGAATACCATCGCTGGTTTTACCCTGTACTCCCGAATAGGATTGGAAAGGATTTAGTTCATACCAACCTTTTTCACAATCGGCGCGTAGTAAATTCATCGATCGTGCATAACTTGTTGCGCATCGCGCGCGTGAGCCGCTTGCGAACTCCAGTTCAAATTCAGTGGTCTCATCAACATTTTTATAAAGCTCACGCGTGCTCTCCATTTTTGCGGTTACGGCGATAGGTTCTTCGCCAGCGGTATAACGCGCGGCATTCAGTGGATAGACGCCCATATCATACATAGCGCCGCCGCCGAGTTTTGGATCGGCGCGCCAGCTATATCCTGCATTGCCGCTGTTGTAGCCCGCTTCAGCGATAATCGTTTGGATTTTTCCATAAGGTTTTTCTTTGGCGAATTGCATGATGCGCTGCGTATTAGGTTCGTGCTGCATGCGATAGCCAATTGTCAATTGCACTTTGTTTTTTTTACATACATCAATCATCGCTTGGCATTCATTTGCATTCATCGCCATGGGCTTTTCGCACCACACATGTTTGCCCGCATTAGCTGCAATTTCCGTAAATTTTTTGTGCGTGCCGGTGGGCGTGACAACATAAACAACATCAATATCCGGGTTGTTGGCCAATTCATACATATTGCTGTAGTTGTAGATGTTGTAATCCTTTAGTCCATATTGTTTTTGCCACACGGGAATTTTTTCCGGTGAGCCAGTCACTATGCCGGCAAGATAACAATGTTGCGTGAGTTGCAATGCCGGGGCGAGCAGGTCGCGGCTGTAATATCCAAGCCCCACAAGTGCAACACCTACACGTTTGTTCGGTGCAGAACTGGCAAATAATGGCGCTGCATGGGCGGCGACACCGAGCGCGGCTAGCGCTTTGAGCAGTTCGCGGCGGTTGAGTTGAGCCATTGAGGTGTCTCCAGACAAGTTTATCTATCTAGTTGTAAGCCCCATCACCTCATCGCGCAAACGGCTAAACAAAAAATTACCCTACGTTAAAAAATCTAAAAATATCAATGGGGTACTTATCCTGCTTTGCGTTAACTTGACATGGGTTGTTTATCCTCTTTACTTAAAAGGCGATTGTGGCGCATAAGTTACCCGAGCCTATTTGAAATAGGGGATTAAAACGTGAGATTAGATAAAAGTTTGCTTAAAACGACGTTATTTATTCTTGGTGCTTGTTGCTCGGTGCATCAGGCGTGGGCAGTTGCAGCTGAAGAGGTACCCAACTCCTTGAATGCCCGCCTCGCTGAAATTGAAAAGTTGGGCGAGAACCCGGTGATTGTGGCGGCGGTTGAGGCGCGCAATTCACGTGGAATGTCGATGGATGACATAAAAAAACGCGATGCTGAATGGATGGCGAATAAAGAGGGAATCGACGAAGGTATGCGTGAAATTATGGAGAACGATGCAGCCAAGGCGCTGCGGACTATCGAAAAATCCGAACCTTATTATGTTGAAATGTTTGTGGTGGACAATCAGGGTGCAAATGTCGCCATGACTAACAAAACCTCGGATTTCTGGCAGGGCGACGAAGAGAAATTTACCGAAACCTTCAAGGGCGGGCAGGGTGAGGTATTTATTGCTGCGCCCGAGTTTGATGACAGCGCCAATGCCTACCTGATCCAGGTGTCGGTACCGGTCAAATCCAGTGGCAGAACCATTGGTGCCCTGACCATTGGGGTCAATCTGGATATTCTGGCCGATGCGGCCGAGCGTTAAGCTGCATCGGCACCCCTATCACTGGTAGAATGCGCCACTTTTTGGGTCTTCCTGATCCCGATCCCAATTGTGGCGCCTCTTATGCAATCTCCATCCTCCAGCTCCAAACAAACCGCTTCCGCCGCCCAGTATGAAGATTCCCGCTTGGTTCCGCTCTGGCGCGCGTGGTTAGAGGTGGCGGGCAGCATGCCGCTGGATAAGTGGCTAAAAAATACCGTGCGCCAATATGCTCATTCCGGGCCGACCTCCATGCCTGAGTATGATGAGGTCAAAAAGCACAATAAATTCAAAACCCCCAAAACCTTTGCCCCTAATGCCGAACCGGAAGCGGTCGAAAGTGCATCACTGAGCCTTGCAATGTTTTCTGCGCTGCGCTTTCAGCAATTAGCGACGGCGCTGGAGTTTGCCTACCGCAATCAGGAAACGGCGATTGATTGGTTACAGTGGGACTTGGAGTGGCAGCATCGGGATGTCCAGGCCATAGTGCCAGTGTCATTTTGGTACTGGGTTCAGTTGCGTGTGAATGGCGATCAACCGAAAAAAAATCAGGCGCAATTGCGCGACGCAGAAGATCGACGCAAATTTTTTAACCAGTTCGCTGCGCAGGCAACGCCCGAGAATTTTCACATCTATTTATTGTGGTATGGCTTGCGTCCGCAGTGGGCAGATTTATTAAGCGCACGCAAAACTGTGAGCAATTGGGATGATAAAACCCTGCAACATTTTATCCAGCAGCAAGTCACTACGCCGCCGCTCTGGTTGCGTGTGCAAAAGAATGCGGATGTGGTTGATGTGTGCGAGAGCTTGCAGCGCCAAGGTGTAAAAGCACAACTCGATGATCAACAGCGGTTATCGGCACGCGGTGGTTTGGGTGTTCATTCAACGGATGAATACAAAACTGGTGCAGTTGAAATTCAAGATATCGCCAGTCAACAGATTGCATTAACGGTCGCTGCAAAACCTGGCCAAAAAGTCTGGGATGCTTGCGCTGGTGCCGGTGGTAAAACGCTCGCGATCGCCGCGCATATGAATAACAAAGGTGCATTGGTTGCAACCGATTTGCATGAATACAAATTGGATGAATTAAAACGCCGTGTGAAACGCGCGGATATTTTTAATGTGCGCGCTTTTACCTGGACAGGTTTGGAGCCGCTGCGTTTGCCGAAAGAAATTGCACAGCAACGCGGGTTTGATTGGGTGTTGATTGATGCACCTTGCAGTTCCGCTGGAACCTGGCGCCGCAACCCGGATGCCCGCTGGCGTTTTGATGCCAATGACACCAATGAATTAATTCAGTTGCAGCAACAACTGCTCACCAATGCCGCACCTGCGGTAAGGGCAGGTGGGCATTTAGTGTATGCTACATGCAGTTGGCAAGTAAGTGAAAACGAAGAGCAAATTGAATGGTTTGTGCAACAGCATCCAGAATTTAGCATCCAATCCCAACGCATTTTAGGTGTGCCGGAATTGGATTCGGATACTATGTTTGTTGCGGTGTTGGTAAACAATTCTTAAGCCAGCAGCGCTTGCTTACATCTCGGTTGTGACGACAATTGAGCCAAAGAAAATGTAGTGTGCAGATTATTGGCGCATTGAGTATGACTATTACCCATAATCCGCTCAATGTGAACTGCACTGTGACATCTTGCCAAATGTCGCTAAACATAAAGTTGAGGATAATATTGGCAATCATGCCAGTAATAATCGAGACATAAATAATGGCTTTTAGTTGCCGGGGATTTGCGTCTCCATTCTGAGTTTGCAGAAGGTGGATTAGCAATGTGATAGCACCAGCTAATCCAATACCACCGGCGATTATCCACAGTAAGAATAAAAAGCCAGCCAGATTGTCCTCAATATTATTAAAGAGATCAAATAGCCAGTAAAATGCAAAAAAGCATCCGGTTCCCCACAATAATGCGATGCAACTGAAGCAGGCGATAAACTCAATAACGAGCATGGGTTTGATGATTTTTTTCATGATCTATTTCCTATTAGTGACAAGGTAACTCAATGTGGGCCGGTCTTTTACCGGTGCTGTAATACTCTTCACAGAATTCGATTATTTGTTCTCGTGGCGATTTTTGCTGGTAGAATTCTTTGCATACACTGAGCAATAAAATTGCAATGAGTGTTAGCGAAAAACGTTTTATCCAAATTGAATTCATCACTATTACTCCTGCAGTCCCCGCATTTTGATATGGGTAAACACCAACACCATTCCTCCTAGTAACAGCAGCGTAATTCCCAAACGCATACTCACAAATAACATCGCTTCTTCAATGTATTCAGGGCCTGATCCCCAGCTCAGGCTTAGCAGTGCTGTGCCCATAATGAGGAGCTCGGCGGTGCGGGTATGTGCCTGTAAACCCGCGGGTCCGTTAGGGCATTCATCTGCAGGTAAGCTGGATTCCAATAATTGTTTACAGGTAAGACGTACGGCGAGCCATGAGAGTGCTAAATAAATCCAACTGGATAACCAGTGAGGCAAACCCTCAAAAACATCGATAAATTGCGGTGCAGCCAGCGCAAGAATGGCAGGAACCAGTAAGCCGACTAACAACAGGCCAATGGGTAAACGTAAACAGGCAGAATTAAATAAGGACATGGTGTGCTCCAATCGGAAATAGGTTGTGGTGAAATTATTGTTCTTCGGTGACCTGAACATCTGGCTTCCAATTGGCCAGTACGTACAACAAAATCATATGCATCGCGCCGAGCATGAGAGTGACCAGTCCAAGATTGCGGGTGAGAAAATAAAGCTGACCATTCAGTTCGCCATTCGCCATGGCCGATGTACCCAGGTTCAGTACCAGTAAGATGTAGCCAATGTTGATCAGGTAGTAGCCGATAAGTAGCAGGTTGTTAATGGCCAGCGCCAAGGGTTTATTGCCCACCAATTGATTGGTGAGAAAAATCACTCCATTTTGGTTGAGCAGTTTGCCGATGTGGATGGTGATCAGCAGGCTAATGGCAAGGTAAAAACAGTAGATGGCAAGATTCAGCATAAAAAGCTCCTGTTGTGTGGTGAGTACTGGCTGCGGTTACAGCGCACAACAGGGATTTTGTCGATCCGGGAGAGGTGGGGCTTCCGTTTTTATCGTTTTGTAATAAGTATTTATGCTGTCGTTATTTTCTTATAAAAAACAATGGCTTATAAAACTCCAGAATGATCATTTTGGAGTGAATGGAGAGATTGAAATACCGTTTAAAGGAATTGATGAGGGTTAAGTGTCTGCGATCCCCATGCGTTTGCGAAATTGGCCCGGCGTTTCACCGGTCAGTTCACGGAATGCAGAGTAAAAGTTTGACTGGGTGCTGAACCCTACTGCTAGCCCAATCGATAGCACCGATGCCTTGGGTTCATTAACTAACTGCTGCTTGGCTTCATTGACCCGATGTTCGCGAATCAAGCGGGAAAAACTTTGACCGAAGTGAGTATTAATAAGCTCAGAGGTTTGGTGACTGCTTAACGCGAGATTGTCGGCGAGGGTAGATAAGTTCAGGTTTTCATTGCGATAGATTTTTTGCTCAAGCAGCAGTTGTTTTAGCTGGCTCACCAATGCGGCGCAATCGGTGTTTTTGAGTGTGGATGCTGCATAGCTGGCGGCGACGGCATCGCAGGTTTTTTGAGTGATATCAGGAAAACGCAGTTGTAGGTAGAGCATCGCCAGTAGAGCCAGCCCGATTAGATTGCTATAGGCAATTACAAACCAGAACTCGCCCACCCAAGGCGCCAGCAGGCCAATTAATAAAATAAATAGCGCTATGGCTGCAAATGCAGCAAAGGTTACGAACTCGAGTGAGAAATGCTGACGCTGACCACGCAGTTTGAAAATGATCAGACACAACCAAAGCGCGTAACCGCAGCCGATACTAAATGCAATGGGAATACCGATTACACCGCTTAGCCAGGGACTGATTATTAATGGGATAAAATGCAATAGTAATAATGGATGATTGCGTGTATTGAATTGCAGGAGTTCACGACTAAACAGGTAAAACGACGGAGCGGCAAGAAACAATATTGCCAAGTATGCAGCGTTATTGAAAATGGACTCATCCAGAGCAATCCATTGCCAGTGATGCCATTGCAATAGCGCAAGTGCAATTAACATTGAAGTGCATGCCATTTTAGAGAGCCAGGTTTTTTCAAATGCCTTAAACACTGACCAGTAAACCAGCCACAAAAGCACAAGGCACACAAACGAAAAACCGATCATCCATTGGCTGAGAACCGTTAGCATAACGTTTAGCTGCTCATATCTATTTCAGTTCCATCACTACACGGAACCCTAAATGCACATCAAAAATTTCAGTGCGGTGATAATCGCGAATGTGATTAGCAAGACGCTCGGCGTTGTCTTTTGCCGAGCCACCGCGCACCACATGTGAATCACAGCTTTTTACTAACATTGCCTGTCCATTTTTCGGGTGCAGTGTGTAGTTGTCGGTAAAACAATCTTCCACCCATTCAGCGACATTGCCAGCGGTGTCGTAAATACCAAAACCATTAGCAGGGTAGCTGCCCACTGGTGCTGTTTTCGCGCCGAATAAACCGGAAAATTTGCTGTTGCAGCCGCGGCGGCAATTAGCGCGGCCGCTGGCTTCTTTCACATCATTGCCCCACCAGAATAATGAGTTGGTATCGGCGCGGGCGACATATTCCCATTCGGACTCGGTTGGTAGGCGATACTTTTTGCCAGTAGTTTCACTCAGCCAGCGCACGTAGGCGCTCGCATCGTCAAAGCTCACATTGATCACCGGGCGATTGCCGCGTCCCCAGCGATTATCGCTCGGTAATGCGCGATTGGTTGCCTGCGCGAACATATCATAATCGTCAAAAGTGATTTCGTATTTGCTCATCGCAAAAGGTTTACTGATGGTGACTTTATGCACGGGCATTGTTAGCGGGTCATCTTTATTCCCCATAAAAAAAGTGCCGGTGGGGATGCTGATCATCTCCGGGCCGTCGCTTTTTATGGAGGTAATTACCTGACTGCTAATTTCATCTCCCGGTGCAATGCTCTCGGTTAATGAAAATGTAGGGGTGAGATCCTGGTCGACAATATCAATCCAGGTGCGTTGTGTATCGTAACCCGTTTGGCTGACTTCTATGTGATAACTCCCGGCAGGTAACAGGATGCCCGGTTGATAGCGGTCAGGAATATTTAATATACGCACACGCGCTTGTGCAGGTGAGGTTTTTACGGTGAGTGCATAGGTGATAAGTGGTGAGCTGCTGGACGAACCACCGCTAATGATTGCATCGCTGCTGCTGGCTGACGCAGTTGTGGCCATATCAATGGGGGCCAGTGTTGCCTCACTGGTAGTTGTCAGCGTCGCAGTGGTATTCGCGGCGGCATCCTGTGTTACTGCATTTACTGTTTGGGTACTACTGGATTGCGCACTACTTGATACGATTGCTGTATTGAGCGCCGGGTTTAATGGCGTTGCGGTGGGCAATTCAATAAAAAAATCGGCAGTGGCCAGTGCCAGTTTCCCAGTAAAAGAAGCGTTTGCGTTAGCGTTAGTCGTTTTGGCATACCAAATACTAAAGCCACACCAACCAATTATCATAATGCTTGCCGCTGTGCCCAGTTTTGCAAAGGCTGCATTTTTTTGGCTAAAGGCTTTATGGATTTGGGTTTCAATTTCTGCCCGCACTGTCAGTGCGGGTGTGTGTTGTTCATTAAAAAAAATTTCAGTGATTTTGGTAGAGGGGCGCTGATAAAAGCCCCTGCTCGGATTCCAACGCAAGGCACGAATTTTATTCCAGCGCCAACGCACGGCATTGTAGGTTGCCGATATAAGTGCGCGCGCCAAATTCATCACCGTAAGATCAGCCGGGTGGGTTACCGTTGTACTGGGCGCGCGGTAATTTTTTTCCAAATCCTCGATTGCAACAATTAAATCACGCCCGCGCTGAAAGCGCTGCTCCGGGTCTTTGGCTAATAATTTTTCCAGAATTTTCTGGTAAGCCAAATATTGCATGGGCAATTTGGGGATGGGTGCGCTGATATGTTTGAGGGCGATGGTAACGGCTTCATCACCTTGGTAGGGAAGCGTGCCGGTGAGCATTTCATAAAAGACGATGCCCAAACTGTAGAGGTCAGAGCGACCATCAACGCTATTGCCTTTAGTTTGTTCTGGGCTCATATAGTGCGGCGTGCCGACGACTGTACCTACATGGGTCATGCGCGAATTGGCGGCCAGGCCGCGTGCTACACCAAAGTCTGACAGCACTGCAGAATTATCGGCGCGGAATAAAACATTTTCCGGTTTGATATCGCGGTGGATATAACCTTTCTCGTGTGCGTGATCAAGTGCGCTCGCAATTTCACGCGTTATACGTAGCACTTCTTCACCGCTTAACCCTGTGCTCATTTTGTCGTGTACTGAGCCGTTGGGCAGGTAATCCATGGCGATGTAATTTAAATCTTCATGGCGGCCGATATCGTAAATCGCCACAATGTTAGGATGAGACAATTGCCCTACAATAGTGGCTTCGCGTTGGAAACGTTCACTAAAAGCGGGGTCACTATTGAGTTGCGGGTTCATTACTTTTAACGCGACAACACGCCCCACGCTGATTTGGATCGCGAGGTAAACTGTGGACATCCCACCCTGGTTAATTTTTCTTATCACCCGATAGCCGGGAATATGCATTGCCATAACAAATCAGTATCTGTATAAAATTTTTAGTGTAATTTTTGCTGCTGTGCGATGTTGTTAGAAATCGTACAGGTGTCGGAAATTGTTAAAAATGTACTACATAAACTAATAGCCCTAATAGTGATGCCAGTGCTGTGCCGAAAATCCAGGCATCGGTACCGGGTTTACCGGTGAGATAGGGCACCCATTGCCACAAACCCTTGCGCGCGAAATTATCGCGTAAGGGCGATTCAATAATTTGTAAGGTGATGTTGTCGCGCCCACCGCTGGTCAGTGCGGCGTGTAGCAATTGATCCACTGCCGCTAAACAATCCTGTGACTCACATAAAATTTGCGCGATGGTTTTATCGCTGACTTCATCAGTCAGTCCATCACTACACAATAAAATCCACTGATCTTTTTGCCACTCGTGTTCGACAACATCGACCCTGACCTGCGCCAACTCCTGCATCCCCAAACATTGGGTAATGATATTTTTTTCCGGATGGAATTCGGCGTCTTCCGGACGAATCACGCCGGTCTCTACCAACATCTGCACATAAGAGTGATCGACACTCAATTGCTCCAAGCGTCCGCCCTCGCGCGTGGGGGTCCACAAATAGGCGCGGCTATCTCCGACCCAGGCCACCTGATATTTTTCGGAATTACTTTTTAGTGCAACCACTGTTGAGCCCATACCGGGCGCGCCTATCCCTCGTGCCGCCGAAGTGAGGATGCTGGAATGGGCGTGTTGGATGGAATCGAGGAGAGAGATGTTAGGGTTGTCTTGGGTTTCGCGTTCAATGGTATCGCGCACGATGGCGCTAGCGACTTCGCCAGCTTCGTGACCACCCATGCCGTCGGCGACTAGCCATAGCCCGTGTTCAGGCCGACTGAGGAAACAGTCTTCGTTGTTGTCGCGCAGTAATCCCGGGTGGGAAGCGGCGCTATATTCCAGCGGGCTGATGGTCATAAGTGTCGGCAGGTATCAATGCAGCTTATTGTAGAAATTGTTGTGCAATTCGTTATCGAGCAATACTAGATGACTTTAGTGGGGAAAACTATGTGGCCGGGGGAAAACTATGCGCCCCGGCACACTTGGTTACAGGTTGTTACTTAACAAGTCTTGAGCGTGAGCCCCATTTTTTCTGCCAACTCTTTGTGACCGGCGTGCGTGACTAGCGCGATGCTGGCTTTCTCTGGTACCAAGTAGGTATTAGCCACGCGCTTCAGATCGGCAACTGTGACGGCCAATACGCGATTGCGGAACAGCTCGCGTTTCTCGCGTGTGCGGCCAAATAATTCTGCCTGATAGGTCGATTTGGCCTCACCGGCTGGGGAGCCGGGTTTATCGATACTGCCGATAACACCAAGAATGGCTTCTTCAACGGATTGCCATTGGTGATCAGTCTCCTGCAGCCAGACCAATGAATCATCAAAATCTTTCAAAGTTTCGCTCAAGCGTGGATCGCGGTAGGAATAAAAACGGAACGCAGCGCTGTTGCTGTCCTGGCTTGCGCCGCCGCCGTAAGCGCCGCCTTGTTCGCGAATCGCGCGATGTAAATAACCGTTGCGTAGAAATCCGCCGAGCACGGTAAGTGCAGCGGCATCCGGGTGTTCACTCGGCACTGTGGGATAGGCTTTAGCGCAGAAATTTACTTGGGTATTGGTAATCCAGGCTTCGCGGATCGTTTCGCTCACAGGGGCGAGATCAAATGAAGCGAAATCATTGCGCGTTATTTCATTTGTCCAGCGCGCTTGCAGGTCATCGCGATAGCTATCCAAATGTTCCTGTTCCCCGACAATTAAAAATTGCTTGGGCGCTTGTAAAACCAATTGATGGATTGCGTTTAATTGCGTCGCAAAATTAGCGAGATTTTTTTCATCCTCCAGCGAGTTGTCCAGTGCTTTTACAGCGGCGATACCTTCAAGCCCGCCCAGTTGATGCGATACTTTTGCGGCGGGGCTCATTCCCGCACAAGCGGCAGTCATCGCTAAACTATGGCCGTGGCCAGTAATACTCTGCTCGCGACGTGCACGGTTTTGTGCAATTAATTCACGTATGCGCCCAAGTTCATCAAAGCGAACATGCAATAAGGTATTTTTCATCAAATCATTCATGGCTGCGCTGTTGCGGCTCAATGCTTTGGATGAGAGGGTTAAATAGGCATCAATTTTTTGCACATCATCGCCTGCACCGCGAATGCTGCTAAAGGCATGGATTGAGCCGACAACCTGGGATTGCCAGCGCTGGTTAGCTAAATAATCTTTTTCGCCCGCGCCTAATTCAGTGAGACAGATACTGTAATAGGGCAGTAGGCTTATTTGTTCATCGGTGAGTGCGGGCAATTTGCAAGTAATTTGCTGGTACACCAAGCCATTGGTACCAGCGCTATAACGGCGCAATGGAAAGTTGTGAAAACTTTCGTGGCTGCCAGCGGTGTAATGCAAGTTTGCCGGAATATCTTCCAGGCCGACTTTGGGCAAAATACTTTCATCGTCTTGTTGCAACTGGCGCTCTTGCAAGGCGTGAGTGCGCGCGATAATGGTTTGTTTTTCATCTTCGCTTAAGCTGGCTTTTAATTGCGCGAGGCGTGCAATTTCAGCGGCTTGGATGCGCCCATTCATTTTTAAATCCGGGCGCATAGTCAAGCGCACACGGTGTGGGTTATCCAGCAACCATTTGCGTACGGTTTCCTGAATAAAGTGTGGGTTCTGCGTTTTAAGGCGCAAATTTTCCAGTGCGGCATCCATATCCAACAATGCGATAGGATCGCCGCGATGGGTTGCTGAAGTTAAGCCCGTCAAGATCAACTGCAATCCATAAGGGTAGCCATCGCCACCAACTTCGCGCTGAGATAATTCCAACTGATGCAGTGATGCTTCGATTTGCTCTTGTGGTACGCCCTCATCAGCGACTTTTTGCATGATACCCAAAATCATCGCTTCAACTTTTGCTGCATTTTCCAATGCGCAGCCTTCAAGGCCGCATACAAATGCCATTTCGCGCGATGAGTCATCCAAGCCGCAGAGTGGCGAGGGCGCTTGGCCCAACTCGCTGGTTTCCAGTGCTTGCTGTAATGGCGAGGCACTGTTGTCGAGCAAAATATTGGAAATTAATTGTGCTTCCAGTGATTCATCCAGATTAGTGGTTTTACCCAATAGCCAGGAAACCACAACATGGTTTTTATGTTCAATATCATCCGCATCATTTTCGTCGAGCGGATAGGCTTCCTCTACAGCGATGGGTGCGTGATAGCGTTTTTCATCGCCAACGCTAATAATTTCGTCGAGTTTTTCAAATTTGCTTAATGCTTGCTCTTCAAATTTTTCTTGATGGACTGCGGCAGGAATATCACCGTAGGTCATGAAAATTGCATTGCTGGGGTGATAGTGGGTGCGATAAAAATCTTGCAGTTGCTGATAGGTCAAATTGGGAATATCTTCCGGTTCGCCGCCGCTGTTGTAATGATAAGTAGACGTTGGGTAGAGATATTTACAGAGTGTATGCCACACTTGCGATGAGACTGAACTCATCGCACCTTTCATTTCATTGAATACCACGCCCTTGAACACCAAATCAGAATTGGGGTTATCCGCTTCAGCAAATTCAACGCGATGGCCTTCTTGTGCAAAATCCAATTCATCCAGACGCGAGAAAAACACCGCATCCAAATACACATCGAGCAAATTATTAAAGTCTTTTGGATTCTGGCTGGCAAACGGATAAGCCGTCCAATCAGAACTGGTGAAGGCATTCATAAAGGTATTGAGCGAACGGCGCACCATCATAAAGAACGGATCGCGCACCGGATATTTTTGGCTGCCGCAGAGCGCAGTGTGTTCCAGAATATGGGCGACGCCGGTGGAATCGTGTGGAACCGTACGCAGGGCGACGAGAAAAACGTTTTCATTGTTGTCGGCAGCTAAATGAATATGTTGTGCGCCAGTCACCTTGTGGCGGTATTCTTCAACACGGATTTTTAACGCATCGATAGATTGGCTGCGCAGTAATTCAAACGTTGGATAACTCATAGGTGTGGATTTCTCTCGTCGGGAGCAAAGGGATTTTGTAAGTCATGCTGAACATAATTTGGGGGAACAAACGCGCTTTGTTGTGCAACGAACAGACCCATTGCGGTCAATAGCGGAGCATAGTCCACTTGCTGTTGTTCCAGTTGCCGTAGAGCGTAACAACTTGCCTCCAGCGTGGAAAGCTGATTTTCGCTATGCGCTTTGCGGATTTTGTAAATGGATGGCGGTGTTTCCGTCAGCATCATCCGGGGCAGGCTCTGCAGCGCGCGATTCAGGTAGAGCATTTTACGGCTTTTGCGCCAGGTTCCATCAATTATCACCAAACGTAGCTGATGAGGTGTGGCTGGATTTAGGGTTGGAAGTGGCTGCGGTGCGGTTAACCCAAGCGCTTGGTGTTCAGTTATCTCGGGATAGAGCAGCAGTGGTCGTTTTTGGTCGGCAAATAACCAACGATCCAAATCCTCCGTGTCAAACTGTTCGCCGATTTTAAGTTGGCTGTTTTTTAAGCTGAGATGTAATAATCCCGCCGTATTTTTTGCATTAGGTGCTTCATCGGGATGTTGCAAAATAAGGATTTCAACCTGATTGGTAATAGGGGTAATCAGGGGACAAATGCAGTTGCGAACGGGTCTATTACATTTGTTACAGATCGGGCGCTTAGTCACTGGAGTAGTGGTCAATGTGGCAATTGCTCCAGTTGATGGAGGCCAATAAGCCTGTGTGTTTGTGTTAGTTGCTCGGCAATCAGTTGTTTTTTTACGCTGGCGCTCAGGGATTTAATCGCATATTCACGTTGGCTCGCAGTGGAGCGAGTGTGGTCTGCTTCCAGGTAACAAAGTTGCACAGGTTTGCGCCCGCGAAAGTAGCGTGCGCCCGCTTTCCCCGATTCATGTTCACGCCAGCGGCGCGCCATATCGGTGGTAATTCCAGTGTACACTTGCTCATCGCTTGTGCGGATCATGTAGACAAACCAGTGGTTCGATGAGGTCATATCGCTGCAGCAGCTGTTGGTTAGGTGAAGAGAATTATATGGCAAAAGAATCAACCGGTCAGGATCGCAATTTTGATGATCTGGCCAAACGGTTTAAAAAAAATATCTATGGAGGCTTAAAAGGCGATATTCGCCTTGCAGTACTGGAGCGCGATTGTGCGGCGCATGTTCCCGTCGCGCCTTTTACGGTCTCTACCGGGTGCTGGACAATCCTGGATGCTGGCGGTGGGCAAGGGCAGTTTTCACTGCAATTGGCGCAAGCCGGGCACAGGGTTGTGATTTGCGATATTTCGGCGGAGATGCTCAAGCTCGCGCAAGAGCAGGTTGATCAATTAGGGCTAGCGGAGCGGGTGCAGTTGGTTCACTGCGCGCTACAGGATTTGCCGCAACATTTGCCTGCTGACCAGCTGCAATTTGATTTTGTGATCTGCCATGCAGTCATGGAGTGGATGCAGGAGCCGCAATCCTTACTGCCGTGCTTGCTCCGGTACCTCAAGCCGCAGGGTTATTTATCTCTCACATTTTATAATATTCACTCGTTGATTTACAAAAATTTACTGCGCACCAATTTTAAGAAAATTATTAACAAAGATTATGGGGGTTCTGCGGGTAGTTTGACTCCGATTAATCCGCTGGACCCGCAACAGGTATTAGGTTGGATTGGTGATTTGCAATTGCAGTTACTCAGCCACAGTGGTATTCGTGTTTTTCACGATTACATTTTTAATGAAGAGCATCGCGCGCGCGAACCGCAGACATTGTTGCAGCTGGAATTGGAGTTTTCGCAACAAGAACCCTATCGCTCGCTGGGGCGCTATGTTCACCTTTTGTTGCGCAACTGATATTAGTGTTTGATTTTTTCAAGCAACAGATCGCGCGCCTGATTTATTTTTGCGGCGAGGTAATCATTGCCGCCACGATCAGGATGAAGTTTTTGGATCAGACGGCGATGTGCATCCTGAATCATCGCTTCGGTAATTTCGCCTTTGTCGATTGCTCCCGACAGGCCCAAGACTTCCAGTGCCTCCTGGATTGGCATGGGCACCAGAGGGTGCTGGAGTGGCGGAGATTCGTCAGTCTGATTGTGTTGTGCATTTTTGCGCTGCAACCAGAGTGGCAATAGTTGGCTAACCAAGCCGTAGGCGTTGCGGAGAAAAGGCAGTAAAGCGCCCAAAGCAGCGCCAATCCAATGCATTTTTCCAGTGACAACCAACAAAATCAGAATACCGAGGAATACGCCGGTGCCCATACGCCATAACGCTTTACGTTTTTGCACTGGATCCATTTTTTTATAGCGGGCACTGCCAATAATAATGCAGGTCACTATGACGGCAAATAACAGAATTTTGAGCATAACGCCTCCAGTAAATAGATCGCCATTATAGGCACAAGGGCTGCTAGTCGATAGCCTCATTTTTGTGCTCTCAGGTGATCTTGGCTATGCTTGATCTCATCAGTTTGTATCAATAAAGGTGTATGCCTCATGGGGCGCGAATTTAGAACAACTATGGCTCTACCAATATTGTCCTGGAGTGGACGAACACTACTGGTGTGCGTCTGCACATTGCTCCTCGCTTGTGGTGGCGGTGGCGGCGGATCATCCGGGTTTATGCAGGCGAGCAGTAAACCTGCATCTTCAGCAGGCAGTTCAATGGGGCTTTCCGATGCAAGTTCATCGCCAATATCCTCGTCAATCGCATCTACCCCCGGTTCATCAATAGCGAGCTCATCAGCTGCGAGTTCTTCTCTGCCTGATTTGATCACTCTAAGTGGCAAAGTGACCTATGATTTTGTCCCGCACAACGATAATCAATTTGGTTTGAACTATTCGGCTACAAAAGTAAGTGCCGGGCGTGGATTGGTGGTTGAATTGCTCGATAGCAATAACCTGATTCTGGCTACTACCAATAGCGATAATCTTGGTAATTACAGTTTTACCTTTGAAAACAATAAGCTCGTGAAGGTGCGTGTAAAAGCGCAGCTCTTGCGCACCCAGTTGCCAACCTGGAATTTCAAAGTGACTGACAACACCAATGGCAACATTCTTTATGCGATGGAAGGCAGTTTGGTGGCGGCGAGTAATGCAACTGCAGTGCGCGATTTACATGCTGCCTCTGGTTGGACCGGCACGGGTTATACGCAAACACGTGTTGCTGCACCCTTTGCAATATTGGATTCAGTATTGCTTGGTGTTGAAAAGGTTATGGCGGCGGGGAATGACATTGATTTTCCCTCGCTGGAGCTGCGTTGGAGCCCTAAGAATAAAGCCGCTGATGGTGATTTGGAGTTGGGTGAAATCGGCACCAGTTTTTATAGCGGATCTGCGATTTATATTTTAGGTGATGAAAACAACGATACAGATGAATACGATCGCCATGTTATTTTGCATGAGTGGGGGCATTATCTTGAGAGTGATTTTTCTCGCTCGGATAGTGTTGGTGGTGACCATGTATATGGCGATAAATTAGATATGCGTGTCGCTATGTCGGAAGGTTTTGCCAACGCATTTTCAGCGATGATGCTGGATGACCCCAATTATCGCGATGCTAGTGGTCTGCAACAAGCGGATGGCTTTACGAATAATGTCAGCCGTAAAAATCATACGGTGCGTGGTTGGTATTCAGAGGCATCAGTGCAGTCAGTACTTTACAATTTTTACACTAGCAATAATGGAAAAGCGGCACGGGATTTTACCGACATCTTTAAAACATTGAATTCGACGGGCTACGCTAACAACACCGCAATGACGTCGATTTATGTGTTTGCTGATACATTGCGCAACCTTGTCCCAACGCAGATTACCAATTTTAATACGCTCTTGCTGGAACAAAATATCGAAACTACCGATGCATTCGGTGTAGATGAAAGTAACAGCGGTGGCTACACCGGTAGCTTGCCAATTTATAAACCTCTACCGTTAAACAATAGTCCTGTAAATGTATGCAGTACCAATCGTTTTGGTGCCTATAACAAACTGGCGGTTGCGCAATTCCTGTTGTTGGAAGTGGCATCTTCCGGTACTTATCAAATCAGTGTTCAAGAGGGAATTGATGATTCCGGCGATTCTGACCCGGATGTGTATCTCTATCGCCGCGGTAATCTGCTGGATTTCGCTGAAGGGACACAGATTGATCAGGAGAGTTTATCTCGATTTTTGTCGGTAGGAACCTATGTCCTTGAAATTGTCGATGACAGGGCGATGGACGTAGAGAATACAGATGAAATTACTGCCTGTTTTGACGTGCGCGCGCTGCGCCTCAACTAAAGTGGAGGCTTGAATTGTGAATAAGATGTCAGTTAGTTACCTGGAATTTATCGCTGCAATCATTATTTTTGCCTGCATTGTGATTTTAAGTACGCGAGAAAAAACAACGGACGCTCCCGAGCAATCACAGCCGAATGCTAAAAATGCAGCTATAAGCTCGTCTGTTAACGAAAAAAATCTACATTTAAAATACAGTGAGCATCAACAACACAAGCGTACAAAACCCGGTGCCGCAGTCAGTTTAAAAAATAGCGAGCCACTCTATGCTACTGTTCCCGGCGTGTATGAATACCAGTTGCAATTATTGTCGCCCAACCATGAAGGTAAAATGACGGTAGATGTATCGACCAGCGATGGACTTGCGATTGTTTCCTCCGCGCATCATTTTGAATTTGAGTTACACGAGGGTGGTGAATATGGGGTGCCACTGACAATCAACGCCAATGCCGAAGGGCGCTTTTATATTCAGCTGCATATAACGATTACAGCTGATGGGCAGAAGTCCTCGCGTGTTATCGCTGCTATTTTGCAGGTGGGTGAACCTGGTGTGAAAGCGCAAAAAGCCTCGACAAAGGGAGCAGGGCAAGAAGTAGAGACAGTTATTTCCCTGCCCGCACAGGAGACTATTTCACCACGCTAATTCATTGCGGCAGCCGCTTTGTTTATAATGGCCAGCCCAGTGACTGGCCATTTGCGTTTTAATGAGGAAATTTTATGTCAAGCCAACGATTGCCCGCTGAATGGGAACCACAAGATGCCGTCATGTTGACCTGGCCGCATAAAAACTCTCCTTGGGATTGGATTCTGGATGACGTTGTTGAGCTCTATGAGGCATTGGCGACGGTGATTTGTGATTATGCCGACGTTATTATCGCTGTGCCTGAAACGCAGGTAGATGAAGTCCGCGCCCGTCTTGAAGCTATGGGGGCTCCGCTGGAATATATTCATCTTTATCCCTGCGCGAGTAATGACAGCTGGGCGCGCGACCACGGTCCATTAACGGTTGAAACGCCTGATGGATATAAACTATTGGATTTCCAATTTAATGGTTGGGGAAATAAGTTCCCCCATGATCTGGATGATCAAATTTCCCGCCAACTATTCGCGCAAAATGCGTTTCCGTACGCGACGATCGAACCTCAGGATTGGGTACTTGAGGGAGGGTCTGTTGAGACAGATGGGCAGGGTACTTTGCTGACCACTTCATCCTGCCTGCTCAATACAAATCGCAATCCCAATTTATCAAAGGCGGATATTGAAGCACGTTTAATGTCTGCGTTTGGTGTGCAAAAAATTAATTGGTTGGATCATGGTTATCTCGCAGGGGACGATACCGATGGCCATATTGATACGCTTGCGCGTTTATGCCCCAATAATACAATTGTCTATACTGCGTGCGATGATGAGCAAGATGAGCATTACGGCGAGCTCAAAAAAATGGAAGCTCAGTTGCAATCCTTTACGAATGCACAGGGTGAGCCTTATCGATTACTTCCATTGCCTTGGGCGGGAGAAGTGTTAGGTGATGAGAGTGATGAGCGCCTGCCATCAACCTATGCAAATTTTTTAATTACCAATGAGGCGGTGCTGGTTCCTATTTATGGTTTGCCGATGGATGAAGATGCATTGGAAGTGGTATCACAAGCGTTTCCTGGTTATGAAATTTTTGGCATTCCCTGTTTATCCTTGATAGAGCAGGGCGGAAGTTTACACTGCATTACCATGCAAATTCCTGAAGGTGTGCGGGAGCAAATTTGATGCAAAATTCTGTCGTAAAAACCTTACAAGTGGGTTTTGTGCAACAATCCTGTACTGCAGATACCGCTGCTAATTTTGCAAAAACTATTGCGCAGATTCGTATTGCTGCCGGGCAGGGCGCAAAGTTGGTGGTGTTGCAAGAGCTGCATCGCGGATTGTATTTTTGCCAGCAGGAAATTGCTGCGCATTTTGATTTGGCGGAAACAATTCCGGGGCCGAGTACTCAAGCTTTGGGTACGCTCGCGCAAGAACTGGATATCGTTATTGTTGCGTCAGTATTTGAAAAGCGCGCTGTGGGCCTGCATCATAATACGGCTGTGGTTATCGAGCGCGACGGCAGTGTCGCGGGAAAGTATCGCAAAATGCATATTCCCGATGACCCTGGGTATTACGAGAAATTTTATTTTACGCCGGGTGATTTGGGATTTCAGCCAATCCAGACATCAGTTGGTAAATTGGGAATCCTGGTGTGTTGGGATCAGTGGTTTCCTGAGGCTGCACGTTTAATGGCAATGGCTGGAGCAGAGTTATTAATTTATCCAACGGCTATTGGGTGGAGTCCTAACGAAGCTGCGGATGAAAAAGTGCGTCAGCGTGACGCATGGATTACGGTACAACGCGCCCATGCAATTGCCAATGGTCTGCCAGTCATTAGCGTCAATCGCGTAGGTCATGAACCTGATCCAGCAGGTGGCGCTGGCTTGAATTTCTGGGGTAGCAGTTTTGTTGCCGGTCCCCAGGGTGAATTTTTGTTGTGTGCAAGTGTTGATCAGGAAGAGACCGCGGTAGTTGCAATTGATCTGCTACGCAGCGAACAGGTGCGACGCATGTGGCCTTATTTGCGCGATAGGCGAATTGATCACTATAGTGATTTGGTAAAGATCTATCGTGATTGATATTGATGAAAGGCCGTGATTTTTCACGGCTTTTTTTTTGGGGATTACATAAAAAATAGTTTCTGGTTATGGCGGATTACTTCGGCTAGACTTGATCCGGCATATCTATTAATACTTTTGAACAAAAGCACTGTTTATGGATTCTCCTGCATCTCCTTCCGATTTTGTTGCACGCTCCTGTCCGCTTGGCGATGCTCCCTGCCAATTTTTGCAGGAGCTGCAAACCTTGCGAGAAGAGGTCGGTTTACTGAAAGAGCAAGTACGTACCGATGCGCTAACAGGGCTTTATAATTTTCGTTTTTTCTCCGATGCCTTGCCGTTAGAAATGGAGCGTGCAAGCCGTTCGTTTCAGCCGCTATCACTCATCATTTTGGATATAGATCATTTCAAAGGTTTTAATGACTGCTGGGGCCATGAGTTGGGGAATAGAGCTCTGTCCCATATTGCCCAATTAATTGGATTGACTGTTCGGAAATTGGATTTTGCCTGTCGTTTTGGCGGTGAAGAATTTGTGATTTTGTTACCAAATACTGACCTACGGCAGGCAATGAGTGTTGCTCAGCGGTTGCGTGAAATCATTGCAATCACTCCCTTGGTGCACGAGCAAGAGTTAATCACTATAACGGCGAGTTTGGGTGTAGATGAATACCGGGGTAGTCACAGTGATAGCCCTGAAGGTTTTATCGAGCGTGTAGACGCCTGGTTGTATCAGGCCAAACATGCTGGCCGCAATTGCGTGAAAGGCCCTGTTATTGAGTCGGCGGATGTCAAAACTACCGTAACAACTGAGGAGAAAGATGCACTCTTTGGTGCGTTTGGATCAGATGAATGATTTCGCAGTTTGGATCTTTATTATTTTGTTCTGTAGTAAAGTCTGAACTGATCGAGGAGTCTTGATAAGGCGTAAAGTTTTATCTCAATTCCCAATAATTTATACACAACATAGTCGAAGGTTCACAAGCGAATGACGTTTCCCAAGATTGGCAATCTCGCCCCAACATTCACCCTGAAGAATCAGACAGGGCTTGATGTTGCGCTAAAAAATTACAAAGGTAAAAAGAATGTGGTTTTGTACTTTTATCCTAAAGCTTCAACGCCAGGATGTACGGTTCAAGCCTGCGGTATCAGGGATACGTATGCAGAATTTGATGCATTAGATACGGTAGTGTTGGGGGTTAGCCCAGATGCACCATCAAAATTGCAAAAATTCATTGATAAGTACGATTTGAATTTTGATTTATTATCGGACGAAGACAACGCGTTGGCAGAAAAATACGGTGTCTGGGGGCTCAAAAAATTTATGGGGCGCGAATTCATGGGGATATTGCGTACTAGTTTTATTATCGACAAAGACGGGCGCTTGAAACATATCCTCGATAAGGTCAATACCAAGACCCATGATCAAGAAGTACTCAGTATTTTGCGTAATGGCATTTAAACCGTCTTTAATATAATTTCTTGTGATAAAAAACTTCTGTTTTGATTGGAAATTATACGCATTTCTCTTTGATTCAAAAATAGTTCGTCTATAATCCCTATTAGCTGAGTGTAATTTGAAAAAATCATGGATGGTGCTTGAAAATTTGGTAACTTGTGCTTTTACCAAGGAAAAACACTCCTGATTGATTTCATAAACGCCCTTAATTGGCAAAGGAGACGCCTGGATGATCCAATTACAGCGAATTTACCGTAACAGCGAACATTTTTCTGAAAATTCCTTTGAAGGGTCTGAGGTCAGATCTTATGCGGAATATCTTGCTATGGCTGATATTCCTAAATTTGAAGGGGTTTCGGCCCGAGTGATCGATGCTCTGAAGCAGAGAGTCGGCCGCGATGATTTGTCTATTGATCGAATTGCTGAGGACTTAAAGCTGTCGAAAAGGACCTTGCAACGTCGATTGCAGCAACAGAGCGCGAATTTTGCACAGCTGCGTGATGTCTTGCGTTTTCATTATGCGATCAAGTATTTGATTGATGAGCATATGAGCGTTGATACTGTTTCTAAGGCCTTGGATTTTTCTGATCGCACTAGTTTCACTAATGCGTTTAAGCGGTGGACCAGCTTGTCACCCAGCGTTTTTAGAAAGTTATTCCGCGATTACGCGTAGTTTTCTTGCTCCCAGCCAACGACCTCGTTCGATTAAAGAGTGCTAATTGCCTGTGCCTTTCAAAACAGGTACAGTTAGCGCTCTTTATTCTACGAGGTTAGTTTCATGAGTTTCTTTATAGCATCCGCAATGGCTCAGGCTCAAACGGCACCGGCGCCACAGAGTAATCCTATGATTACTTTATTGATGTTTGGTGGCATGTTCCTGTTCATGTATCTGCTGATTATTCGTCCTCAACGTAAGCGTCAAAAAGAGCATCAGAATCTGGTTTCAGCTCTGGCGAAAGGCGATGAGGTGATAATGACCAGTGGCATGCTGGGTAAGATTCTCAAAGTTGACGATAACTATGTTGTCATCGAAACGGGAAATAACGTAGAGCTCAAATTCCAAAAAGTAGCTGTGCACGCAGTACTTCCAAAAGGCACCATCAAATCTATTGATGCAGCCTAGGAGTTAAGAAACCAGAAAGGGGCTTAGGCCCCTTTTTTATTGCCCTGACTACCCATCCTTATAATTATTCCGGAGTCTTTATGGAGCTTATTCATCACTATGTAGCCTTGTTAAATGGCTTGGTCTGGGGTGTGCCCATGCTAATCCTGATTCTCGGTACGGGGTTGTTTTTGATGGTGGCGTTAAAGGGAATGCCATTGCTACGGATTTTGATGGGATTCCGTTTAATGTGGGGTGGTAGGGTTAAAGGGGATGCCGATACTGGTGATGTGAGTCCCTTCCAGGCATTGATGACGTGTCTTTCTGCCACTGTGGGTACAGGGAATATTGCGGGTGTTGCTACGGCCATTTTTTTGGGTGGTCCGGGCGCTTTGTTTTGGATGTGGTGTACGGCACTTGTAGGTATGGCCACCAAATATTCGGAGATAGTATTGGCGGTGCATTATCGCGAGAAGGATGAGCGTGGTGAATACATCGGTGGCCCCATGTATGCCATCAAAAATGGTTTAGGTAAGTCTTGGGCATGGTTGGGCTTTGCGTTTGCTATCTTTGGTGGTTTGGCCGGTTTTGGTATTGGCAATATGGTGCAGTCTAACAGTATGGCTGAAGTCATGGAGTCATCTTTTCACATTGAGCGTTGGGTTACTGGTTTGGTGACGACGATTATTGTGGCATTGGTCATTTTAGGCGGCATTAAACGCATTGCGAAAGTATCCGCTTCGCTGGTGCCATTTATGTGTGTCGGTTATGTGGTGATGTCCCTTGTTGTATTGGGAATATATATTGATCGTGTACCTGATGCCTTCGTGCTGATCTTCACCAGTGCTTTCACTCCTTCTGCTGCAACTGGCGGATTTGCTGGTGCTGCAGTGATGATGGCGATGCAGTATGGTGTTGCTCGCGGCATTTTTTCCAATGAGGCTGGTCTTGGCACAGCGGGTATCGCCCAAGCTGCCGGGACAACAAATAGCCCGGTGCGTTCAGGTTTGATAGGGATGATTGGTACTTTTATCGACACTATTATTATTTGTAGTATGACGGGGCTGGCAATTATTTGTTCTGGTGTTTGGACTAGTGGTGTAAAGGGTGCAACTTTATCGACTGCTGCGTTTGAGTCTGCGCTACCGGGTATTGGTGGTTACTTGGTGGCAATAGCCTTGTTGATTTTTACCTTTACAACAATTTTGGGTTGGAGCTATTACGGTGAAAAATGCTGGATATATTTGGCTGGCCGTAAAACAGTATTGCCTTTCCGAATCCTTTGGGTGTTGGCTGTATTTGGTGGTGCAGTGTTTCAGTTAGATTTTGTGTGGTTGTTGGCGGATACGCTAAACGCACTTATGGCGCTTCCCAATTTGGTTGCGTTGCTGTTGTTGAGCCCTGTGGTGTTGAGATTAACGAAAGACTATTTTGATAAAAATAAATTGTGATTCAAATAGCGCTAAATAGTCACAGGCAATTTGTCGGGCGTGGCAGTCCGGCAATTTTGCTGGCGATTTTAGCGGGGCTGGGGGGGAAAAGTTGTAGTAAATAAATACTTTTTCCTTTTTCTGGGTCAAGTTTTTTTTCGGTATATTTTACAAGTGCGCGCATCGCTGGCGACAATTCAAATTCCCGATAGAACTCTTGCAGCAGATAAATAATCTCCCAGTGTTGAGGTGTGAGTGAAATATTTTCTTGTGCTGCAAGTGCCTCGGCTGCTTCCTTATCCCAGTCATTAAGGTTGATCAGGTAGCCATCTTTATCTAACGCAATAATGCGCCCGTCTATATTGAGCTGCATATCAATACCAGCTTTGCACGCAGCGATGATCGAGCGTCAATTGCACGAATGTGTTGTAGTCAATTAGCTCGATGTTCGGTGCCAGTTTTTCCTCCAATCCCCGGGCTTTTATATCATTTATCAATGCAAAAACCTTAACCCCACGTTGGATTAGCAGCTGTAACTCATCTGCCCCTGGAGCGGAAGTGATTGTTCCGAATACACCGTCTTCCAGTAGTAAAATCCCATCGCGCTCTGTGCATACCTTAAGGCAAGAGAATAGGGTGTTGTGTGCAAAAGGTGATTTGTTAACGGTATGCAGAATGCTCATATTAAAAACTCAGGAGTTGATCCTGCTGGTTTAGCAGGTGTCCTATGTCCTTATTGTTTAACAGTTGTAAGTCATCAATGACTAGTTCATCAGTTCTTATTGTTCTTGCATCTAAAGATTCTTGATGTACATAAATATTCTCTATTCCGTATAAAGCTAGCGCAGACAGTATAGAGGCGATATTTTTTTGATCTATATTTTGGCTTTTTTGGCTTTTCAGTAGCTGAAAAACGCCATCGTCCATAAATAGAACTCCTATGTCCTGATCGTAGACAGAGGCTGCCAGTGCGATATCGATCGCTTCTCTTGCAGTGCTCTTGCCAAAGGGAGCTTGTCGGCTAATCAGTAACATTTTCTTGTTCATACCAGTTAACCAAAGCTAATTAATCTATCAGATACGACGGCGGCTTCGACCAATTGCCCCAAGCCGCTAATTGTGAACTCACTGGCGAGATTGTGTGAAGGCTTGTCGTAGCGTTTAGCTTCAGCTTCATCGAGGATTCCTCGTCGCAAAGCAGCCGCTACACATACAACTAAATCCAGTTTGTGATCATTCGCCAAGCGCTGCCATGCTTCCTGTAAATTAAATTCATCTTGAGGAGGCGCTGCCAGATTGGTCGCATTATGAACTCCATCCTGATAAAAAAATACACGGTGTACGCTGTGTCCTTGGAGCAGGGCCGCCAATGCAAACTGATAAGCACTGTGGCTTGCTTGTGATGAATAGGGGGCAGCATAAACCGCTAGTGAAAAAATCATGATTAAGATGAAGCCCAAAAAATAAGGCTCCGCGAAGGGAGCCTTGGGTGAACGTCTGGATAATCTTACTCGTCGCTGGTAACGCCAAGTAAATGTAGCAAGCTCGTAAATAGGTTCACAATAGAAAGAAACAGGCTGGTGGTCGCCATAATATAGTTTGTTTCGCCGCCGTGAATGATTTCGCTGGTTTGGTAGAGAATTAATGCGGACATTAATAAAACGATGCCAGCAGAGAACGCTAATTGCAAACCGGAAAACTGGTAGCCAAAAAATGATGCACCTAACAAGAATACCATTACCGCGAGCATTACCATCATGCCAACGGCAACAAATCCACCGAGGAAATTGAAGCTTTTACGAGCAGTTAATACGTAAGCGGATAGTCCAACGAAAACGATTGCGGTTCCCGCAAGCGCTTGCATGATAATTGCCGAACCATTCGCCATACTGAGATAGCGATTAATGATTGGGCCAAGGCCGGCACCAATCAAACCGGTAAATGCGAATACAACGAGCAGGCCGGTGGCTGAGTTGGCTGTGCGTGGGAGCACAAACCAGATAAGTGCCATCGCGATAAGGCTCATGATCAGTCCTGCACCGTGGCCAATGCCCATTGCCATAGATACTCCTGCTGCCAAGGCGCTAAATGCCAAGGTCAAACCCAGCAGCATATAAGTATTACGCAGGACTTTACTCGTCTCGGTCTGGCTTAGTGGCTGAGCTGTGTCAGTGCTATAAACTTCTTGCATAAAACCCTCCAATTAAAAATTACTGAAATAGTATTAAGTAGATTTGGGCGATAATACAAATAAGCAACCTCAAAGCCAAGCTATTACGATTTTACTTCTTATTTACGGGCTTTTAGTTGAGGTGGGCTTGCAGAGTTTGACCAGAGAAAGTGACCGGTGTTCACTGCGAAAAAGGTAAATAAAAGACCAATAAAAAAGGCGCTAGATGTTTTTCTAGCGCCTTTTGATTATGGCGGAAGGGCAGGGATTTGAACCCTGGGTAGGCTCGCACCTACGCCGGTTTTCAAGACCGGTGCATTAAACCACTCTGCCACCCTTCCGAGTGCGGCAAATTATACATAGCTTTTTTTATTGGGCAAGTGTAAAAAGTTATTTTTATAGCTGAATGTTGCACTTAATTTTTTCTAACCCTGATTGCTGAGTATAAAAAAGCCGAATTGTTTCCAATTCGGCCATCTTATTTTTTGAATTAAGATTATTGCTCGGTAGTGCTGCGCTTATTCAGGCGCGGATCATTTGATGGCCTGGCCAGTGGGCGGGGGTTGTGGTCGACGCTTGGAGGCAAGCTGGTGTCCAGCGCACGCGATGCCTGACTTTCGATAGTTTCGGTAATAATGCTTACCTGGCTTACGGGTTTGGGCGCTTTGCGTGGATCATTGCTGGCTCTTGCCGGAGGGGCAAGATTCACTTCAGTAATAGTCTTTCTCTCGGATGTCTCAATCTCCACGTCAGTTGTAGCTGCAGCAGGCTCATTGACAATGGTTTCTGCGGTTACTGGTTCGGGAGCTGAAATGGCCTCAGGTGCAGCTTTCTCCTCGCTTATGGCAATTACAGCTGCGGCTTCGATATGGGGTTCAATCGGTTTGGCAAATGTATCGACACCCGGCTCAGCGCTGCTTGTGTTTGAGGTTTCGGCAGCCGGTACATTTTCTTCTGCACCAGTTTCGGGCTCAACTTTGGTGGCTTGAGCTTGTTGAGCGTGTTCTGCGATAGCGGCAGAAATTTGTTGTGCCAGCTGTGCAGATTCGCTCAGCACTTTTGGTTCATCGGATACCGTTGGTGTGATCACTGCCTCCTCTTCGGTATTGAATGAAGTGTTTTCACCTTCTATACCCTCACCGCCATGGCGAGTGCGGCGACGTTGTTGCGAACGGGTGCGACGACCAGCAGGGCGCTTGGATGGGCGTTGATCATCCCCTTCTTCCTGGGTGTTGATTGCATCATTGTTGTTGATAGCTACTTCAGCAATAACCGCAGGCTCTTCTTTAATCGTTTGGCGGCGACTATTGTCACGCTCATTGCGTTGGTTGCGATTACGTGGTTGACGTGGTTCATCATCGCCAGCTTGTGAATCGCGTGGTTGCTGTTCGCGTTGTTGGTCACGATTGTTGCGCGGTCTGCGTTCATTGCTATCGCGAGTAAAGTTATCGCGTTTTTCGCCGTCTCTACCGCTTTCGCGTTTTTCTTGCTCGCGCGCAGGTTTTGCTTCGCCGGCTGGACGGTGATCCAGATTGTCGATAATTTCACGGTCTTCTTTGCGATCTTTGTCGCGACGGTTATTGCGGCCATCGCGACGGTTATTGCGGCCTGAGTTGCGGCGAGTATCGCGTTTATGTTCACGCTTGCCTTTGCTTTCTTCGCTTTTCTCACCGCCAAAAATGCTGCTAATTGAACCAATCAGACGCGCTAACAAGCCGGGCTTTTTAACCGGCTCAGGTGCTGGTTGGCTTGGGCTGCTTGGTTGTACAAGTGGCTTGGGCGCATTGATGGGTTTTGCTTTGAAGTCTTCTTCGTCAGCTTTGGTTTCGTCAGTGTGCGCAACAATTTTATAGCTGGTTTCCAGAGTGCCTTCGTCGTCATCGCGCAAGCGTTGGACTTCAAAATGCGGTGTCATTAATTCGGCGCTAGGTACAATCACTACGCGGGTGTTGTTGCGGGATTCAATGCTGGAGATTGTTTTGCGTTTTTCATTCAAGAGGTAGGTGGCAACAGATACCGGGCAAATTGCGCGGATTTCTGCGCTGCGTTCTTTTTGCGCTTCATCTTCAACCAGGCGAAGAATTGATAGGGCAAGTGAGCGGGTGCCGCGAATGTTGCCTACACCATCACAGCGTGGGCAGATCTTGGAGTGGGTTTCGCCCAGTGATGGGCGCAGGCGTTGGCGTGACATTTCCATCAGACCAAAGCGGGATATGCGGCCGATCTGTACGCGCGCCCTGTCCATCATCAATGCGTCGCGTACGCGGTTTTCAACTTCACGCTGGTTGCGTACGGGTTGCATATCGATAAAATCGATTACGATCAGGCCACCCATATCGCGCAAGCGCAATTGGCGTGCGATTTCATCCGCCGCCTCCAGATTGGTTTGCAGTGCGGTTTCTTCGATATCGCCGCCTTTGGTGGCGCGCGAGGAGTTGATGTCGATTGCAACCAAGGCTTCGGTCGCGTCGATAACAATTGAGCCGCCCGATGGCAATTTAACTTCGCGTTGGAATGCGGTCTCAATTTGAGACTCGATTTGGTAGCGGTTAAACAGGGGGATGTCGTCTTGATATAGCTTTACTTTGCTGCGGTAGTTCGGCATTACCTGCTGGATAAATCCTGCTGCAAGATCGAAAGCCTCCTTATTATCAACAATTACTTCACCGACGTCCTGACGTAAGTAATCGCGGATTGCGCGAATAATAACGTTACTTTCCTGGAATAAAAATGCAGGTGCGGGGGAGGTTTTTGCTGCTGTTGCTATGGATTCCCATAGTTGTAACAGATAGTTGAGGTCCCATTGCAATTCTTCGGAGCTGCGGCCAACACCGGCGGTGCGGATGATTACACCCATGCCGTTAGGGACTTCTACTTCGCCGAGGGCGTCTTTCAATTCGGCGCGGTCTTCGCCTTCAATGCGGCGGGAAATGCCGCCGGCTCTCGGGTTGTTGGGCATTAAGACCAAATAGCGGCCGGCAAGACTGATGAAGGTGGTGAGGGCGGCGCCTTTGTTGCCGCGCTCTTCTTTATCGATCTGCACGATGACTTCGGTGCCTTCTTTCAGCACATCTTTGATTTTTATGCGGCCGTCTGAATCACCAGAGTTTTTGGTGAAGTATTCGCGAGAGATTTCTTTCAGTGGGAGGAAGCCATGACGCTCTGCGCCATAGTCAACAAACGCTGCTTCGAGGCTTGGTTCTACGCGTGTGATGCGGCCTTTATAAATGTTTGATTTCTTTTGTTCGCGGTTGCGGTTTTCAATGTCTAGGTCGTAAAGCCATTGTCCATCGACTAGCGCCACGCGCAACTCTTCAGGCTGAGTTGCATTGATGAGCATTCTTTTCATGTGTTACCTAATTGTTTGTGAGCGTCTGGCTGACGCGACAATCAAGGTGAACACGGCGATGTTTTGCGCAACCTTGTGGACTAATGCGCTACCCGATTGATGATGGGCTCGTACTAGCGGTTGGTGGGGTCTACCTGTTGGCTTGCGCAGTGTGATCGCTTTACAGCGGCTGCAATACTAGCCTTTAATAACCAGATGGCCCATTTGGCTCATTCATGTACACCGGAGTTTCCGGCTTTCCTATTTGTAGTGCTTATTGTGGTGCTCGGCCAAGGCGGTATTCCATCCTATTGCGGCCGGGTTGTTCATCTATTGATCTCGGTTGATCGAGTGACAGTGTGAAGATAATCGATCTTCAAATCGGCTTCTCAATCAGGCGGTTAGCTTTAACAGTCAAACCACAAGATTTAATTTGGCAACCTGCAAAATTAGCATCGGATACAGTTGTGCATCGCATGCGACGCTGTTATCCGGAATTTACAAATAGAGCTTTCTTGAGTTCAGCAAAACAAAAACAGTGTTAACAATGAGTGCAACGTTGGTTGACGCGATTGTTAGGATAGTTGGCAAGCTTGGCTTGCGTTCTATCGTTGTCAGTGTCATCAAGAGCGGGAGCTTCATACATTAATAGTGTATTGAAGCAGGCGCTCCTGCTGTCAGCGGTATTTCCTAATGATGCGCCTGTCTTTTGCGCGCGATCCGGAAACCAGCCTGTATCAGCTACCTGAATATAGCAGCTCTCTTCATATGCGGCAATTAAATCAGTGATTTACATAAGTTTTTAGCTCTGTAAATGGTGTGGCTGGTTCGGTTATCAGGTGGTATCGGGTATCATGGCGGTTATGAAAATATCCCCTGAAAATACATCTCAAACTATCGAATCCTCTCCATTTGCACAGGTGATGATCATTTCTATCGATGAAGATCAGGCTGGTCAGCGACTCGATAACTTCCTGATTGCACGTCTCAAAGGTGTGCCCAAATCGAAAATTTATAATGTGATTCGAAAGGGCGAAGTACGTGTTAATAAGGGAAGGATAAAGCCTGAATACAAATTAATGGCGGGCGACTCGGTCAGGGTTCCACCGATAAGGACTGCGGAGGCGGGGACTGAGGCTAAAGCGAGCCATCAAATGATGGCGCTGCTGGCCAGATCCATCCTGTTTGAGGATGATGGCCTATTGATTATCAACAAGCCGCCGGGTTTGGCAGTGCATGGCGGTAGCGGCATTACGCTCGGATTAATTGAGACGCTGCGCCAGATGCGCCCCGAAGCTCGTCATTTGGAGTTGGTGCACCGCCTTGATCGGGATACGTCTGGTTGCATTATGGTGGCTAAAAAACGTAGCTATTTGCGTCACCTGCAAGCTGCGTTGCGCGACAAGTCTGCAGGTGCGGGGGGTATAACCAAGGTGTATCAGGCACTGGTGATTGGTGATTGGCCCAAGCGCGCCCATCAGGTCAATGCGCCTTTGTTGAAAACAGAGGTGGCAGGTGGAGAGCGGGTGGTGCGGGTTCATCCCGAAGGTAAGCCAAGCTTGACTGAGTTTAAGTTGTTACAACGTTTTGATGGTTTTAGTTTGGTTGAGGCGCGGCCGATTACTGGCCGGACTCATCAAATTCGGGTGCATGCTCAGTACACAGGGTGTGCGCTAGTGGGTGATGAAAAGTATGGCAATGATGAGATCAATGAAGCAATGCGCGGGCAGGGTATAAAGCGTTTGTTTTTGCATGCCTCTGCGCTATCGTTTTATTTGCCCGAGTCGGACGAGCTTACGCATGTTGATGCTCCCTTGCCGCCTGATTTGGCCATCCCTTTGGGAAAGCTGCTTGTGGTTAGTTAGCCTGTATTGTGGAGAGAGCAATTGCTGTTTATTTTTGATTGGGATGGCACCCTGAGTGATTCAAAGGCCAAAATTACCAAGGCTATGCAGCTTGCTGCGCAGGATATGGGGTGGGTGCCATTGGCTGATCATCATATTCACAACATTATTGGCCTTGGGTTGCCGGAGGCCATTCACCGTTTGTATCCCGAAGTTGATTTGTCTGGGCGTCAGCGTTTGCGCGATGCCTATGCAACCCATTTTTTGTCACTTGATGAGGTACGTCCGTCCGATTTCTTTCCGGGTGTTATGGATACGTTGCACCGCCTTAAGGCTGATGGGCATACATTGACTATTGCTACAGGGAAAAGCCGCAAGGGGCTGGATCGTATTTTCGGGGTGCTGGGTGTGGCTGATTTTTTTCATGCTACCCGTTGTGCCGATGAAACGGCATCCAAGCCTGATCCCTTGATGTTGGAAGAGTTATTGTGTGAATTTGGTGTGGCTGCGGGTGAAGCAGTAATGATTGGCGATACTGAATACGACATGGAGATGGCGCGCCGTATTCATATGCCGCGTATTGCAGTTAGCTACGGGGCACACCATGTTGACCGATTGCATAGCTATCAGCCGGAGTTGTGCCTGGATCGGTTTGATCAATTGCTTACATGGAAAAAATTGGCTGGCTGACTTAGTGGATCCACTCCTTCTGTGGCAAGCATCCGGGTAAGGGCAATTAGCGGCAGACCTATTAGCGTGTTTGGGTCATCGCCCGCAAGTTGCTCAAACAAGCAAATCCCCAATCCCTCCGATTTAAAACTACCGGCGCAATCGTAGGGTTGCTCGCGCTGTAAGTAGCTCTCTATCTGCTCATCAGACAGGTTGCGAAATCTGACTTTATAGCTCTCAACACTGGTTTGGGTGCGGTTTGTTGTCGCGTTGAATAGGCACAGGCCGGTCAAAAATGTGACTTCGCGTTGGCGAAAACTTCTGAGTTGCGCAACAGCATTTATATGTGTGTGGGGTTTGCCCAGTATGCAGTTGTCGAGTGTTGCGACTTGATCTGAGCCGATAATCAGGTGGTTTGGGTAAGTGCTTGCAAGGCGGTGAGCTTTGGCTTCGGCGAGCCTGTACACCAGTTGCGCGGGGCTCTCTTCCGGTTGATGGTTTTCATCTATATCTGGGCTTGCCCAGTCGAAGGCTAGTCCCAGTTTTTGTAGTAACTGGCGGCGATAGATAGAGCTTGAGGCAAGCAGTATTTTGGGGGGTGTCATGAAATGGCCGTAATTTATGGGTAGTGAAACGCTAAATAAGGGGGCGATTCTACTCCCAAGCCACTAAATAGCGCTATTTGACCAGTTTTTCTTTGACACCGCAGGGTGATATCCCTATTATGGCGCGCTTATGTTTAAGACCCCTTCTAACAAAGTTCTGCCTCGGCAGGGTGACCCACGAAAATTCGCCCAACACGGCGTCGTTTTGGAGGGTTATATTGCTGTTTCTGACCTCGCCCGTGTTACAGAGGCTACAGAAAGTTCAGGTGGAGAAGTTCAAGTAAAGCTTGAGTTTAAGATTAGTGAGGAAAAGAAAAAGGTTGTTGTTGGAACTGCGCATGCTGAATTGTCTTTGATTTGTCAGCGTTGCTTGGAGCCAGTGACAGTGCCTGTTCAAAGCGATATCTCACTCGGAATTGTATGGGACGAAGAGGGGGCAAATAAATTGCCGCCACACTTTGAGCCTTGGATTACGGGCGAGGGCATTACAGATCTCTACGATATGATCGAAGAGGAGCTGTTGTTAAGTTTACCTGCCGTTGCTTATCACGAAGAGCCTTGCATCGATAGCAAGCTTTATTCGAGTGGCAAACCGGTGGAAGTAAAAAGAGAGAAAAACCCATTTCAGGTGTTGGAACAATTAAAGAGCTCGCCGAAACCCTGAGGCGCCTCGGTTCCAACGAGTAAGTAAATAGGAGCAAACCATGGCAGTTCAACAAAACAAAAAATCTCGTTCCAAGCGCGACATGCGTCGTTCACACGATGCCCTGACCGGTCCAACCCTGTCAGTTGACGCTACCAGCGGTGAGAAACACCTGCGTCACCATGTGACTGCTGACGGTTTCTATCGCGGCCGTAAAGTGATTGACAAAGGCAGCGACGAGTAATTATTTACTCAAGACGACTGCACCTTGTCGGCAAGAATTCGAATAGCGGTTGACGCTATGAGCGGGGACTTAGGTCCCCGCGTTGCTATTTCAGCCTCTCAAAAATTTTTAACACAATTTTCTGATGTGGATTTGCTGTTGGTTGGCAATGAAACCCAGCTTCTTTCTTTGCTTTCCCAATCCAAAAAATTACACGCGCGGATTACGCTGGTGCATGCTGCTGATGTGGTCAGCATGCATGATGATCCTTTGCTGGCACTGCGTCAGAAAAAAGATTCTTCAATGTGGATGGCATTGGATTTGTTACGCAATAATGACGTTGATGCCTGTGTGAGTGCGGGCAATACAGGAGCATTGTTGGCTATAGCAAAATTCCTGATTAAAACCTTTCCAGCTATTGAGCGCCCGGCTATCTGTAAATCCATGCCTGTGGAAGCAGGAAGTACCTATTTATTGGATTTGGGCGCTAATATTAATTGCCCTCCGGACTACCTTCATCAGTTTGCGTTGATGGGAAGTGTCTTGGCTGGTGCGTCAAGTGAAGTATCTCCGCGTGTTGCACTCTTGAATATTGGCACCGAGCAGCAAAAAGGGACTGATACGTTAAAAGCTGCACAATTGCTTTTGCAAGAAGATCCGCGCATTAATTATGTCGGTTTTGTCGAAGCAAATAGCATTTTTACCGGAGCGGTAGATGTTATAGTTTGTGATGGTTTTCACGGCAATATTGCGTTAAAAGCCAGCGAAGGTGTCGCACTATTTATCGCAAATAAAATTTCAAAGATTGTAAAACAAAATTTATTTAATAGATGTTTGAGTCTGTTGGCGCTGCCTTTACTTAAGCGCTTACAGCACGAGTTGAATCCATCGGTATATAATGGTGCGAGTTTTCTAGGGTTGCAAAAAACTGTCATTAAAAGTCATGGCGGCGCAGATGAAAAAGCATTTTTACAGGCACTTGTTGTGGCGCGTGAACAAGTTATCCATAAAGTGCCTGCACGAATCCAGCGGGTGTTGTGTGAAGCTGAAGGCATTGCTAAAGCTTAGTAAAATCTACATTTCTAAAAATTTAATGTTCCCCAAAAAGAGAAGCGTTTAATCATTATGGCTAATCAACATCTTGCTTTTGTATTTCCGGGTCAGGGCTCGCAAAAAATTGGCATGCTGGCAGAACTGGCGGCCGAGTTCTCAATAGTAGAAAAAACTTTTTCTGAGGCATCGAGTGTTCTGGGTTACGATTTGTGGACGTTAGTTCAAACCGGCGCGCAAGACGAAATTAATTTAACTGAGCGCACCCAACCGCTTTTGTTAACGGCGAGCGTTGCAGTATGGCGTGCGTGGCAAGAAAAAAATGGTAGTCAGCCTGCGCTGATGGCTGGCCATAGTTTGGGTGAGTGGTCAGCGTTGGTGTGCGCCGGCGTAGTGGAATTTAAAGATGCAGTAAAGCTAGTGCAGCAGCGCGGAAAATTTATGCAAGAGGCTGTTCCTGCAGGGCAGGGTGCTATGGCCGCGATTATCGGTCTTGATGATGCTTTGATTCTTGAGGCTTGCAAAAAAGCAGAGCAGGGTGAAGTGGTTGCTGCAGTGAATTTTAATTCACCTGGTCAGGTTGTTATTGCAGGTTCAGCATCGGCAGTAGAGCGTGCGAGTGCTCTCTGCAAAGAAGCTGGTGCAAAGCGTGCATTGCCTTTGCCAGTAAGCGCGCCGTTTCATACTGAGTTGATGCGTCCCGCAGCAGAGCGTTTGGCAGAACAAATTATCGCAACGGTTTTTTCTGTGCCCAAAACGCCTGTTGTTCACAATGTGACAGCAGAAACTGAAGTGAATCCGGAAAAAATTAAAGCACTAATGATCGAGCAAATTTATAGTCCTGTTCGTTGGGTTGAATGCGTTAATGCTATGTCTGAAAAAGGAATTACAGCTACGCTGGAGTGTGGTCCAGGCAAGGTGCTTTCTGGTTTGAATAAGCGCATCAAAGCCGAACTAATAACAACTTCAGTTGAAAAGCCGGAAGAGTTGCAGGCAGCTTTAATCAGTTTTGTTTAGCTAATTGAATATTCCATTTTTTTAATCTGTTTTTAGTTTGCTACTTTCTAGATTTTTATAAGGGAACGATAAATGATGAACCTAAATGATAAAGTTGCATTGGTTACTGGTGCCAGCCGCGGTATTGGTGCAGCTATTGCTGAGCAGTTGGGTAAGGCGGGCGCGATTGTGATCGGCACTGCTACCAGTGTCTCAGGTGCGGAGAAAATTTCTGCGCGTTTTACCGAGCTGGGTATTCGCGGTGCTGGTAAAGTATTAAATGTAACCGATGCTGATTCTGTTGCGACTTTGCTGAAAGAAGTGGGTGATGAATTCGGTGCACCTGCAATTCTGGTTAACAACGCCGGCATCACTAAAGATAATTTGTTGATGCGCATGAGTGATGAAGAGTGGTTTGATGTTATCAATACCAATTTGAGCGCAATTTATCGCCTGAGTAAAGGTGTGTTGCGCGGTATGATGAAAGCCCGCTGGGGACGCATTATTAATATTAGTTCGGTTGTGGGTGCAATGGGTAATCCAGGGCAATCCAATTACGCGGCAACCAAGGCTGGTGTCGCCGGTTTTGCGCGCTCTTTGGCCGCAGAGGTGGGTTCACGCAATATTACCGTGAATACCATTGCGCCAGGTTTTATCGATACCGATATGACTAAAGTGTTGCCAGAAGAGCAAAAACAACAGCTCTTATCCCGTATTCCGTTAGGGCGTCTTGGTGCACCTGAAGAGATTGCTTCTGTTGTTGTTTTCCTCGCCAGTGATGCGGGTGCTTACATCAGTGGAGAGACAATTCACGTCAATGGCGGCATGTATATGGCGTAATTTTTTGCTTATAACTTGTTGTTTTTTATGGGTTATATTCTAAAAATCAAAGAAATTTGCCTCTTGGCATTACAACAACCTGAAAATCGATGTAAAATGCGCGACGATTTTGACCGGAACGCTCGACTCAGCTGTTTTTTGGCTTGATCAGTCAGGTGTTTCGAACATATAACCACTAGGAGTTACATAACATCATGAGTAGCATTGAAGAACGCGTAAAAAAGATCGTTGCTGAGCAACTGGGTGTGAAAGAAGACGAAGTTAAAAACGAAGCTTCTTTCGTCGAAGATCTGGGCGCTGATTCTTTGGATACCGTAGAGTTGGTAATGGCTCTCGAAGAAGAATTCGAAACTGAGATTCCGGATGAAGAAGCCGAGAAAATCACTACCGTTCAATTAGCTATCGATTACATCAATGCCAATCTGGCATAACCTGCTTGTTTGTAGTTATTTAACCGGCAGCTGATACCTGTTTTCGAAAAGCCGTATTATTGCAAAATAGTACGGCTTTTTCTTTTGCCGCAAGGCATTGTCCAATCGTATTTTTCGATTTCTTACGAATCACCAAGATAGTTGGGGTGTTCCTTATTGCACTCAATCATCTTTCGCAGGAGAACCTCAATCGTGTCGCGTAGAAGAGTTGTAGTTACTGGTCTGGGTATGATCAGTTCACTGGGTAATACCGTTGCAGATACTTGGCATGGCATTGTCAACGGGAAAAGTGGTGTGGCAACTATTTCCCACTTTGATGCATCGGCTTTTACCACGCAATTTAGTGCATCGGTGAAAGGTTTGGTGGTGGATGATTATTTCCCCGGCAAAGAAGCACGCAAAATGGATCCATTTATCCAATACGGCATGGTTGCTGGTATTCAGGCAATTCGCGATTCCGGATTGGAGATTGCTGAAGCCAATGCCGGACGAATTGGTGTGTCGATTGGTTCGGGTATAGGTGGCATAGGAACCATTGAAGAGGGTTCATCGACACTTGAGCACAAGGGGCCGCGCCGTATCTCCCCGTTTTTTGTGCCCAGCGCCATCATCAATATGATCTCAGGCAATTTGTCGATCATGTTTGGGTTGCGTGGCCCTAATGTTGCGATTACAACTGCCTGTACAACTGGTACGCACAGTATTGGTTTTGCCGCGCGCATGATCCAGTATGGCGATGCTGATGTGATGGTGGCCGGTGGCGCAGAGATGGCAACCACACCATTGGGATTAGGTGGTTTTGCTGCTGCACGTGCGCTTTCAACACGCAATGATAATCCGCAAGCTGCAAGCCGCCCCTGGGATAAAGATCGCGATGGCTTTGTACTTGGCGATGGTGCCGGTGTATTAGTGTTAGAAGAGTACGAGCACGCGAAAAAACGCGGTGCGAAAATTTATGCCGAGCTGATTGGCTTTGGTATGAGCGGCGATGCCTATCACATGACCTCACCACCAGAAGACGGTTCAGGTGCAGCAGCCTCTATGCGCAATGCAATTCAGGATGCGGGCATATCGCCCGAGTTAATTCATTACATCAACGCTCATGGAACCTCAACACCTGCTGGCGATAAGGCGGAGTGCCAGGCAGTGAAGTCGGTTATGGGGGCGGCGGCGGCGCAAGTCGCTGTAAGCTCTACCAAATCCATGATTGGGCACTTGCTGGGTGCTGCGGGCGCAGTTGAGGCGATATTCAGTGTGTTGGCGATTCGCGATCAAGTTGCGCCGCCGACAATCAATTTGGATAATCCGGAAGATTCCTGTGCGGATCTCAATCTGGTACCGCACACAGCGCAAGAGCGCAAAATTGATGCAGTGTTGTCCAACTCTTTTGGGTTTGGTGGCACTAACGGCTCGTTGATTTTCCGCAAGTTGTAATTCTTGTTTATTTTGAGTTAAAAAATGGCGCCGGACTGGAGACAGTCCGGCGTTTTTGTATAGACTCCACCTATGTCAATCAATCTGCCCCTGATCAGCGTCAACGGTATACTCGATTCGGCCATATCGCCACTTGATCGAGGTTTTTCCTATGGTGATGGTGTGTTTGAAACCTGCCGTTATAGCCGGGGCACGATTCCGCTTTGGAACTACCATCGCGAGCGTTTGTCGCGTAGCGCCGAGCGATTAAAAATCCCACTCAATGAGAGTTTATTGGCGCAGTACCTCGATGCCATGCTGGCGTATCTCCGCAATGCGAATATCGCACACTCAGTGGTAAAAATTATCCTGACCCGTGGTGTTGGTGGGCGCGGCTATCGTCTGCCTGATCAGATTGTGCCAACCTATTGCATTGGTATTTTTCCGTGTACTCCATTACAGACTGAGCAATACCGAAATGGAGTTGCTGTGCGTATTTGCGATTTGCGCCTGTCGCAGGCGCCAGCATTGGCGGGCATGAAACATTTAAATCGCCTTGAGTACATTCTGGCGCGTGCTGAGTGGCAGGATGAATTTGCGGAAGGTCTATTGCTTGATGCACAGGGCAGGGTTGTTGAAGCAACGGTCAGCAACCTTTTTGTTGTAAAAAATAATCAGTTGTATACACCAGATTTATCCGCTGCCGGTGTTGCTGGCGTTATGCGTCGCAACATTACTGAAGAATTGGCGCCCGCGCTGGGATTGGCTTGCCAGATAGTGAATATGGAATTGGATTTTGTGCGCGGGGCCGATGAAATATTTCTGTGCAATAGTGTCTATGGTATCTGGCCGGTAAATATGTTGGTCGATGACCGGCAATCAGTGACTGCAACACACACTAGTTACAGCAGCCATCAGATTACCCGGACCTTACAGCAACAATTAGCGCACTTGCTGGGTGAATAACAACGAATCCCTTATGAGCAAAAAATTATCGTTTACTGTGAAGTTATTGGGCGTGGCGGGGGGAGTTTTTCTTGCTGCTTTTTTGAGCCTATTGGCGGCGTGGTTTTATGTACAGAATTGGTTGAAAACGCCACTGCAAATATCGGATGCAGGTTATGTCTATGAATTAAAGCAGGGGCAATCCCTGGGGTATTTGGCCAATGATATGGGTGTGGCTGGTGTATTAAACCATCCGCGTTTATTGCGCCTTTATGCGCGGTTGAATGACGCCAACAAAGTTCATGCAGGCGAGTATTTTTTCCCGCAGGGCACAACGCCGGAAAGCTTGCTACAAAAACTCATTAAGGGCGATGTGATTTTGTATCAAGTCACTTTTGTAGAGGGGTGGACGGTAAAGCAGGCGCTGGCTGCATTGGAAAAAATGGATAGCATTGAGCACCTACTTGCGGGTAAATCTTCTGCTGATCAGTTGGCATTATTAGCGCTGCCGGTGAAAGATCTGGAAGGGTGGATTTTTCCTGACACCTATAGCTTTAGCCGCAATACCTCGGATGTAGAAATTGTGCAAAATGCTTATCGCAAGATGCAAACCCTGCTTGAGACCGAGTGGGAAAAACGTGCACCGAATTTACCCTATAAAAACACTTATGAGGCACTGATTATGGCCTCCATAGTCGAGCGCGAGACCGGGCATCACAGTGAGCGCGACCAAATTGCCGGTGTTTTTGTTCGCCGCTTACAACAGGGTATGAAACTGCAGACTGATCCGACGGTGATATACGGTATGGGCGACAATTACAAAGGGCGCATTACCCGTAAGAACCTCGAAGAGCCAACAGCCTATAACACCTATGTGATCCCGGGATTGCCACCTACGCCAATATCCCTTCCCAGTGCGGCTTCGATCAAAGCTGCGCTCAATCCAGCACCGGGCAGGGCGCTCTACTTTGTCGCCAAAGGCGATGGCACCAGCGAGTTTTCCGATACGCTGGATGCACACAACCAGGCTGTCAGGCGCTATCAGTTGAACCGGCGAAGTGATTACCGTGCGGCACCGCCATCTGCAGTGGGAAATTGAGTGTTTTTTGCGCGTTGCGCGCTATTTTTCGCGGTATGAAAAGCGCCTTCGACTCAGTACAATAGCCCCAATTCCCGATGACCACCACTGATCTACGATCACACCTAACGGATCTATTTATCCCATGAGCGACAATCATTCAACGATTGGTGCCGCCGATGCTGGCAGCACAGAAGTAAAAACCAAACCTTTGCATTTTATCCAGCAAATTATCCGCAAAGATTTGGAACAAGGGCTGCATAAAAAAATTGTCACGCGTTTTCCGCCCGAGCCTAATGGTTATCTGCACATCGGCCATGCAAAATCTATCTGCCTGAATTTTGGGATGGCGGAAGAATTTGGTGGTGCCTGCAATTTGCGCTTTGACGATACCAATCCTGAAAAAGAAAACGAAGAGTTCGTAAACTCCATTAAACAGGACGTAGAGTGGTTAGGTTTTAAATGGGATGGCGCTGTGCGCTACACTTCTGATTATTTTGATCAATTGCACGCATGGGCGGTTCATTTAATCAAGAGTGGTCTTGCATTCGTTTGTGACTTAAGTGCAGAGCAAATGCGTGAGTATCGCGGCACACTGATTGAGCCGGGTAAGAACAGTCCATTTCGCGAGCGCAGTGTGGACGAAAATCTTGAGCTGTTTGAAAAAATGCGCGCAGGTGCTTTTGAGGAAGGTACCTGCTCGTTGCGCGCAAAAATTGATATGACATCGCCCAATATTAATTTGCGTGATCCCATTATCTATCGCATTAAAAAAGCCCATCACCATCAAACCGGCGACAAGTGGTGCATTTATCCTTCATACGATTTTGCACATGGCCAAAGCGATGCAATTGAAGGTATTACCCACTCGATTTGCACCCTTGAATTTGAAGACCATAAACCTTTGTACGATTGGTTTATCCAACACTTGCCGGTGCCAGCGGTGCCGCGCCAATATGAATTTGCGCGTTTGAATATTAATTATTCGGTAACCAGTAAGCGTAAATTAAAACAATTGGTCGATGAAAACCATGTGGATGGGTGGAATGACCCGCGCATGCCGACTATATCCGGTATGCGTCGCCGTGGATTTACACCCGCTGCGTTGCGCGATTTTTGCGAGCGTATCGGCGTTACCCGCTCGGACGGTATTGTCGATGTTGGTGTGCTGGAATTTTGTGTGCGCGATGATTTGGATAAAAACGCCCCGCGCGCTATGTGTGTATTGAAACCTTTGAAAGTGACGCTCACCAATTATCCTGCGGAACAAGTCGAAACCTTGGTTGTTCACAATCATCCAAATCGAGATGACTTGGGCGATCGGACTATTCCATTTACGCAAACGGTATTTATTGAGCAAGAAGATTTCCGCGAAGAGGCCAATAAAAAATACAAGCGTTTGGTTGCCGGCAAACGTGTGCGTTTGCGTGGGGCATATGTAATTGAAGCTGATGAGGCGATCAAAGATTCTGCTGGCAATATTGTTGAAGTACGTGCGCGTATCATCGAAGGCACTTTGGGTAAAGATCCTGCGGATGGTGTAAAGCCCAAGGGCGTTATTCACTGGGTATCGGCAACCAACAATCTCGATTGCGAAGTGCGTTTGTATAACCGTTTATTTACCGACGAAGCACCGGATGCCGGTGGTAAAAATTTCCTCGATTGTATCAATCCCGACAGCTTGGAAATTCTGCAGGGTTGTAAAGCAGAGATCAGTTTGGCCGGTGCAGTTGTTGGCAATAGCTACCAGTTTGAGCGCCAAGGTTATTTCTGTTTGGATAGCAAATACAGTTCCGCTGGAAAGCCGGTATTTAACCGTACCATCAGTTTAAAAGACAGCTTCGGCAAAACAGAAGATCAGGAATAACATGCTGCAGATATACAACACACTCACGCGCCAAAAAGAAATTTTTAAACCGATTCACCCCGGCAAGATTTCTATGTATGTCTGCGGTATCACCGTGTACGACTATTGCCATATTGGTCATGCACGCGTGCTGGTCGCTTTTGATGTTATTACCAAATTCCTGCGCAGCCAGGGTTGGGATGTTAGCTATGTGCGTAACATTACTGATATCGACGATAAGATCATCAAACGCGCCAATGAAAACGGTGAAGAGTTTTCTATGCTAACCAAGCGCTTTATCGACTACATGCATGAGGATGAAGCTCGTTTGGGAATCGCCCGCCCCGATATTGAGCCGCGCGCAACTGCCTATATTGATCAAATTGTTGACATGAACAAAACGTTGATCGACAAAGGATTTGCTTACGCGGCTAGTAACGGTGATGTGTATTACCGAGTAACGCGTTTTGCCGATTACGGCAAGCTCACTAACAAAAACGTTGATGAGTTATTGGTTGGTGCACGTATCGAAGTTGATGAGGTAAAAGAAGATCCGCGTGATTTTGTGCTTTGGAAGGCGGCAAAAGTGGGTGAGCCTGCATGGAAATCACCTTGGGGTAATGGTCGCCCTGGTTGGCACATCGAATGCTCGGCGATGAGCAAAAATTGCTGCGGCGAGACCTTTGATATTCATGGCGGTGGACCCGATTTGCCATTCCCTCATCATGAAAATGAAATTGCCCAAAGCGAAGCGGCGAACGGATGCAAGTACGTAAATTATTGGATGCATGCTGGCGCAGTGCGTGTTGATGGCGAAAAAATGTCGAAATCTCTGGGCAATTTTTTTACCATTCGTGATGTGCTGGAAAAATATCATCCGGAAGTGGTGCGTTTTTTATTGGTCAGTAGCCATTATCGCAGTCCGATTAATTATGCTGAAGATAATTTGATTGAGGCGCGTACTGGGCTTGAACGTTTTTATGGCGCTCTGCGTGACTATGCTGATGTGGTGCCAACATCTTTAGCTGCAATGGCAGATAGCGATTATTACAAAGCCTTTGTTGAAGCCATGAATGATGACTTCAATACACGTGTTGCTTTGGCTGGTATGTTTGATTTGGTACGCGATTTAAATAATGCCAAAAACAATCCGGAACTGGCTCAAAATCTCGCTGGCCAGTTAAAGGCATTTGGCCTGATTCTGGGTGTGCTACAAGAAAATCCGGAAGTATTTTTGCAGGCGGGCGGTTCAGGTCAAATCGCTGCTGCCGATGTTGAGCGTTTGATTGCTGAACGTATCCAGGCCAAAACAGACAAACAATATGCACGTGCAGATGAAATTCGCAAAGAGTTACTTGCTGCAGGTGTGGTGCTAGAAGATTCCCGCGATGGTACTACGCAGTGGCGCCGTGAATCAGTCTGAGTTAATGAGTGATTATGAAAGCAGAATTATTTAATCAATATGCGCTCCATTGGGCGGGTGGGTTTCTACTGATTTATGTATTGGCGCAGCTGCTGGTTTCCAAACATCCACGCTTTCAGTTTTTATCACCCATCCAAAAAAGTGTGTTGGTAAAACTGATAGCAATAGGGGGCTTTGGGTTGGCCTATGTGTTTGTTCAGTTCATGGTTGGATGAGTGCGATGGAAGCAGGTGCACATTTGCTTGCGGCAGCGGCTGATATTCGCCTCGCATTTTTTGATATTGACGGTACGCTGCTTGATTCGCACGGACAAATTCATCCCCAGCTTTATCCGTCGATTGCACGCTTGAAATCCAAAGGAATAAAAACGGCGATTGCATCAGGGCGCCCCTATTTTGCAGCGTGTTTCTTAGTGGATGAATTAGATATTAGCGATGCAGGTATGTTTTATACCGGCGCGCATTTATTTGATCCTTGTGCGCAACAGACATTGCTTGAGGTGCCTTTGCCAGTTGCTGATGCACTGGCCGTTGTGCAGTCTGCGCAAGCATTGGATTTGTATGCGGAAGTCTATACACCAAGTGGTTTTTATGTGCACGAGCAGACTGAAATTAGCCGTGTGCATGCTGCGCACCTGCGTGTAAATCCTGAAGTTGACGATTTGCTTGCTGTGGTTATGCGCAGCAGCGTTTCCAAGTTGTTGGTGGGAGTTAATCGCGCAGTTAACGACGATAAAGTCTCGCTACTAGAAAAACAGTTTCCGCAGTTGATTTTTGCTCGTGCTTACTTGGCGGCATATCCTGATTGGCAATTCGCCAGCGTCATTTCTGGTGCTGCGACCAAACAGCGTGCGTTTGATTGTTTGTTGCATCACCATCAGTTGAAACCCCATCAAGTTATTGCCTTTGGCGATGCAGAGTCGGATATGGATTTTCTGCAGATGGCGGGTATTGGTGTTGCCATGGGTAATGCCAATCAAAATGTAAAATCTGTCGCTGATTGGGTAACTAAAACTGCAGATGAGGCAGGTGTCGCTTTCGCCTTAAACCATTTAAATCTCTAGTATAAATCCGGTCTTAATATGATTTTTCGCAGACTATTCAAACACCGTGGCTTGGGCGTAAACCTGATTGCCGGCTTCAGTTTTTTGATGCTGGCGGTGTATGGCTGGGGCTTGGATTGGGAAGACTTGGGTGGCTATTTACTCGTTATCCTTGTATTCCTGGTCGGCTTGATTGGACTTGCTGCTTTGCTGGGTTGGTTGTTGCGCAAGTTTATGAGTCGCGGGGAAAATACTTATCCCGCAGCCACTACTAAGATTGATGAGGATCACGATGAAAAAGAACAGAATAACGAAGATCAGCAAACGAAACGCGATTAGAAGCTACACCCGGTTTAATATAACTTCCAGCACCAGCTTGCTGCCAAAATAAGCGAGCATCAAACAGATAAATCCTGCCAGTGCCCAGCGAATCGCTTTAGTCCCGCGCCACCCCATTTGATGGCGTCCCCACAAGAGCAACGCATAAATAAACCAGGCACTGAGTGCGAATACGGTTTTATGCACGAGGTGCTGCGCGAACATATCTTCCAGAAAATAAAAACCTGACAGTATTGCCAGCGTCAGTAATATTTCACCTACCCACAACAATTCAAACAGTAGTGATTCCATCGTTTGCAGCGGTGGCAACAAGCGCGCATTTGCTATGCGGCTTTTGTTTTTAAGGGCATGGTTTTGGTAGGCCAATATCAATGCCTGCAAGCTGGCGATCGTCAGCAAGCTGTAAGCGAGTATGGAGAGGATAACGTGCGCAGCGATGGTGTAGCTGAGTGAGTGTTGCCATTCGGGATTAGTGGCAGTAATGGAGGCGATAACGGATATTGCAGAGAGTGGGAACAATAATAAAAACAGATTATGCAATTCTTTTTTCAGGCTGCTAATTAGTACAATCGCGTTAATTACCCAGAAAATAAGCGATGAAGCGGAGAATAAGCTGAAGTTCAAACTGCTTCCGTTCACGCTGATACCGTAAACCCCTATGCCGTGAGCAATAAGTCCCAATGCTGCAGTGCTGAGCAGCTGCGATGGCTGAAAGGATTTTTGACGCGCGAACTGGCTGCCAAAATAAATGGCTGCGGCGGTATAGATAAGAATGGCGATCAGGTTGGCGCTTAGGGTTATCATACTGATAGGGCTGGTCCGTAGGGTGTTTTCATAGGCTAAACCAAGGCCGCAAGTGTGTCACAAGGTACCCTTAAAGAGAAGGGTAGATGAGAAGAGTCCTTATTACGCAAATCGCGGTAGGCGTCGGGATTCTGTAGGAGATTGCACCAATTACACTGGCTTTGGGGGTATAATCGCCGCCACTTTTTATGGGCTGGGCTCGGAGTAATCCACTGGGTTTGACCCGCCGCGAATCAACCGTTTGTTCGAGACAGGCTATGTTTGAGAATCTAACCGACCGTTTATCCCACACGCTGCGCAGTATCACCGGCAAGGCGCGCCTTAGTGAAGACAACATTAAGGATGCGTTGCGCGACGTGCGCAAGGCGTTGCTGGAGGCAGATGTTGCGCTGCCAGTTGTTAAAGCATTTATCGACCAGGTGCGCAGCCGCGCTCTGGGCCAGCAGATTAGCAAGGCACTAAATCCCGGCCAGCAATTTATCAAGATCGTTGAAGCCGAGCTGATTGCGACTATGGGGCAAGCGAATGAATCGCTGAACCTTGCCCAACAGCCTCCGGCCATTGTGTTGATGGCGGGCTTGCAAGGTGCGGGTAAAACGACCTCGGTGGCCAAGCTAGCGCGCTTTTTGAAAGAGCGGGAAAAGAAAAAAGTCTTGGTGGTCAGCGCCGACGTTTATCGTCCGGCGGCGATTCAGCAATTGCAAACTTTGGCGGCAGAAGTGGGTGTTGAATGTTATCCATCCACCGGCGAGCAAAAACCACTGGATATCGCACGCAATGCGATTGATCACGCGAAGAAACAATTCTTTGATGTGTTGATTGTAGATACCGCTGGTCGTCTTCATATCGATGAAGACTTGATGACTGAAATCAAGGACCTGCACGCTGCGATTAACCCGATTGAAACCCTGTTCGTGATCGACGCTATGATCGGTCAGGATGCAGTGAACACCGCAAAAGCATTTAATGATGCGCTGCCATTGACTGGTGTCATCCTCACCAAAGCTGACGGCGATGCGCGCGGTGGTGCGGCGCTTTCTGTACGTCACATCACTGGCAAGCCAATCAAGTTTTTGGGTATGGGCGAGAAGGTTGATGCGCTCGAGCCTTTCCATCCTGACCGTATTGCCTCACGCATTTTAGGTATGGGTGATGTGCTCTCGCTGATCGAACAAGTTGAGCGTACAGTTGATAAAGAGAAAGCGGAAAAACTGATCAAGAAAGTCAGCAAAGGTCAAAAATTTGATCTGGAAGATTTGCGCGATCAATTGCAGCAAATGCAAAACATGGGCGGTTTAACCTCAATGCTGGATAAGTTGCCTGGCCTTGGCAACGTAGCGCAAATGGCGCAGACCGCCAACATGGGCAAGCAGTTTAAAACCATGGAAGCGATTATTAATTCCATGACCCCGGAAGAACGCCGTAATCCGGATGATTTAAGTGGCTCGCGCAAACGCCGTATTACCGCAGGTTCGGGCACACAAATTCAGGATCTCAACCGTTTGTTAAAACAGTACAAACAAATGGCAAAAATGATGGGCAAAATGAAAGGCGGCGGCATGCAGAAAATGATGCGCGGTATCGGCGGTATGATGCCGGGCGGCGGTGCAGCACCTGGCGGTGTTTTACCCCCGGGCTTCCGTAAATAAATGTTGATCCATCTAATAAAAAACCCGCTACCAGCGGGTTTTTTATTGTCTGTAGTATTTAAAAGGTGTCGCCCTGAAGTGTTGCGACTAATGTGCGGCTACCGCCATGGTTGCGATGCTCGCACAAAAGGTACACCTAAGTGACAAAACACATGGCAAATGTAATTCATTGAATAGTAAGGTTATTTTTGTGAAACGTTTTGTCATGTAGATTCTCATAATTAGGCCTATTTTTTTGCTATATCACATGTCAGGTTTTAACGCTTTTACTTGAAAACCAAAATCGTGTGGACAATAGGAGCCGATAACATTGAACCATATTATAAAGTATTACTTTCAGAGTGAAGTATTCCAGCGAGACTTCTGGTTCAAACTCCGCTTACCATTCTAAAAGCCTGCCAGTATTTACAATCAAAAGCTAGTGACATAGAGGGTTCAAATTTCTTTATCACTGCAGCTATTAAACCTACCTTTGCAGGAAAAGATCCCCCCTCGTTGAACTTCCGTGCATCCAGTATTGGTAAATTTTTCGTCTGTTGTCTCCCTTGACAGTATTAATCTAATGATCTTATGGTGGGGGATTGTCATGTTTTATCAACGCTAAACGATGCTTTGCTATACCACTATAAAAAATGTGGTTAGAAAGGATAATTGTGTTTTTTCCATTCTACTCTAATCAAAAGGGGCTGCTAGATTCTTGCGTATAAAGCTGATGCAATTGCAGCAATTCTTTACGAAACCGACCAAATACGTTGATGGTGGTATCATAGGATTTTGCCAACATTGAAATGTGGATAGGTGGTAGATCATCTATATTGGTTTGCAACTCGCCTACAGGCATATTTTCAAAAGTAATTTCTGTTATGTCTTCAAATTGTTGCGGTTCTTGTAGTTTGATCGCTAATGGCTTTTCATCGTCACTATTTGGCATTGTTTCGCGTCGAATAGTTGCAGATTCCGGTATTTCTTCTGCCACACGATTCGCGTATTCCCCTAAATTGGGTTCGGCCGGTAAATACAAATAACTTTCACCGGGAACATCGCCCATACGTAAAACACGTCCCAATACTTGCCGAAGATGCAATTCTGTTTTGACTCGTGTCAGGTGGCAGCACACGCGCAGTCGTGGAATGTTAGTGCCTTCACTCACCATCCCTACGGAAATAATCCAAGGCTGGGTGCTGTTTCTAAAAGAATTTATAGTACCGTGGGCATCTTCATCCATGTAAGTAGCAACACAGGCTCGCTGGCCTAAGTGACGTTCCAGTAGTGTCGCAATCTTATAAGCATGATTTACTGATGCGGCGACGATAAGGCCGCCCGCATTCTCGTGCTGCTTGCGAATTTGCATTAACTTTTTTGAGGATTGTTTTAGTAGATACACAATCAGTGCATCGATACCAATCAGTTGTTGGTATGAGCAATCTGATAGTTTGAGTAACTCAGCGAAAGATGAATATTTCTCTGTTGTATCACCCCGTTTTACGACTATGCGATCATTGTCCACCAACGTGATGCTGGGAGCCCGACACACCTTTTCCTGAATAGCCTGCGCCATTCCATAAATAAAATCACAGCGGATTTTGTTGTGCTGACAGTAACTGGATAAAGCGATGGGGATTCGGTCAGAGCGCCAAGGTGTGCCGGTCAAGGCAATGGTATATGCCGCGCGCCCCTGAATATGCTGAATAATGGTTTGCCCCCACGCATTGGCGTTTTCAAAATTATCACCTGCGCAGTGATGTATCTCATCAAAAATTACTAGCACGTGATGGGTTTGAAACAATGCCCAAAATGCATCTCCCAAACTCAACATCGATTGATATGTTAAAGACTGTCCCCTTGATCCGAGGCGACCATCCATCCGAAAGCCGGTATGAACTTCCAGCGCTTGTTGAAAATCGGACGACACAATGATTGAGGGCGAAAAACACAATACCAAATCGACCATGCCCTGCTGTAAAAGCCGGTGCGCCAACGTTGCCGCCATGACGGTCTTGCCTGCGCCGGGGGTCGCGAGACACAGGAAGTGATTATCTTCATTCTTGAATTTCGACAGAGCCTGTTCAACACATCGGAATTGCCAGCGTCGTAACTTCATTGCGCCAAACCTGTTTGCCTCGCCAACAGGCTTTCAAGGGCTTTCACTCGCCCGAGCAATTTGGAGCACTTGTCACGGGATTGGTTGTACAGAGGTTGTATATCATCTTGCAGCTCGGGAATCTCGCTGCAAATTGCATCATATTCCTCGGTCTCGCCCATTGCGGACAACATTTCCAATTTGTGCCGATTTAGCCGCTCTTGCAGGCTCTGGCGAGGAATATCGTTTGTAACTGTAGCTCTTACCGGAGCCGCCGATGGTGCTGTAGTCACTATTGTGGTTGCGCACTCCTGCGTTTTAAACAGGGGTGTTAGTCGATATAAGGGCCAGCCGCTATCGACAACGACCTTAGTCAATTCCCCATTATCGATAAGGCGGAGCATGTTGCGATAAACAAACTGTCGAGCGGCTTTTTTGGAACTATGAAGGCATGCCGAATTGTTCAAATAAGCTTTTGTGAGATCGTGTACGGTGAATTCTCGGTTTACCAGTAATGAGAATGCCGAGAGTAGCCCGGACTTAACTGTGAGAGATTTCATGATAGAAATTGACGCCTCATGTCTCGAATTTCGCGCCATTCTATCCTGTCTCTATCATCGAGACAATGAAATCATCTCCTTACTCACCTCACTACGAAAAGTTACGGTTCTGGCTAAAAAAACAGCGGGAGGCCAGTGGTTTGACACTCCGTGAGGCCTCACTCGCCATGAGACGGCACCATTCTGTGCTAGGCAAGATGGAGCAGGATCGACGGAAAATTGAAGTGCTTGAATTTGTAAGGTACTGCCAGGTACTGGGTGTTGATCCCCATGACGGTTTGGAGATCGTCATTAACTCTCTCAAAGACGAGATTGATACATCGCAATAAAATTAGCCTCGTCCATCTCTACGACAAATGATTTACAGTCATCTGCTTTCCTGTTTCGAAAAGCAATCCTGAAAGCAAAAGTAGTTGGATTTCAATTAGATTCATTTGATCTTTTTCCAATTAATTGCTGCGAGTTTTCCTCGAATCTATTAGCAAAATTCCTGATTGAAAAAATTGGTTTATCATCTCTGGAAATAGTCATCGGCGAAAATCGCTATAAAAAATCACATCGACATGTTTGGTTGAGGCTTGATGAAACTGACATAGATATTACCGCCAATCGATTTTCATCGACAGATAGAGCGGTCTTTGTTGAGGTGTGTAGCCAGAGGCATTAACAATTAGAAATAATTAACGTTGAAAACCCCAATCCGAAGTTGACTCAGCTCAATAGAGGCGCAAGAGCTGTACTGTTATATGTTTATAAAAAGATCCTTAACTGCCTCTTGTGAGCATGTCCAATTTAAAAATTAGTCGGTAAATCCTGTACATAAGCGCAGGGAATTGTTACTGCGGCTAATCCATTTCTGAGTTGTGTTTTCAGGGTTGCGCTACCCAATTTCCGGGCAATTAGTCTAAGGGCGCTCATCTGCACGCGCTCAAAACAAGTTTGTTGTCGGGCATCTTGGGACTTTTTTGCGACACTCATCCTATCTTGGTGTAAAATGTTAACAATGCCAGCATGTGGTCAACACGCATATTCTTGTCCTCAGGTGTTAGTCCTAAAATAGGTTCGATATCTATGTCAAGGTCACCGCGTCGCCCTTTAATTGAAGCTCTGGAGCCAAGATTATTGTTCTCTGCCACCGCAGATATTGCTGTCTTCGATGATGGCAATTCTGATTGGCTGTCTTTAGCGCAGGCGGCACAGCAGGTCGATCTGGTTAGTATCTATATGCCAGATACCCCGCCGATGATGGAAAGCCAGGATTCTGGGCTTCAATCCGTTCCTGATACAGATCCTCAGGCCGATATTGCACCCAACACTCAATCTTCCGCTACTACGCTGGTATTTGTTGATACAGGGGTCGATGGTTACCAAATTTTGGTTGAAGATATCCGCAACCGTACATATGCCGACTCCACCGCCATCGTCTATCTCGATACCACCCAAGACGGCATTGCTCAAATCAGCAATTATCTTGCTAGTGCTAGCAGCATTTCAGTCATTCATGTGATTTCTCATGGTGTGACCGGTAATCTAATGCTCGGAAATCAAGTACTTAATGAAAATAATATTGACCAGTACGCCCAGCAATTTGTGGCTTGGAACATGGCGTTGAGCGATGAGGCCGATATTCTCTTGTATGGCTGTGATTTGGCGGCAAACCAAAGTGGTATCAACTTATTGCGCCAATTAAGTGATTTGACCGGCGCTGATGTAGCGGCAAGCAATGACCTTACCGGTAATAGTCGTGAAGGTGGGGATTGGGTATTGGAGATTAAGTATGGGCAGATAGATGCCCCCGAACTTTTTTCTGCCAAGTCATATCTTGAGTGGCAGGGGTTGTTGGCTGGTTCCAACCCTCCTACTGGTACCGATATATCTATTCCTATCTCTGCAGGAAGTGCCTACACCATCTATGCTGCTTCCTTTGGTTTTCATGAAACCGTTGATAGCCCTTGGGATGTTATGGCGGGAGTAAAAGTTACTACATTGCCTGCTGATGGCACCTTAACCCTTAGCGGCATTGCGATTACAGCTGGTCAAACGGTTACAAAAAGCGATATCGATTTTGGTTTTTTGAAATATACGCCGGATGCAGCCGCTGTAGCGGCTGGCGCTTTGAGCTATACCTTTCAAGTGCAAGATAATGGTGCGAGCAATACTCTCGACATGACCCCCAATACCATGAGTTTTACAATTTCAGGGGCCGTTAATCAGGCTCCAGTTGGGACAAATAACGTAATCGATACACAGGAGGATACGCCTAAAGTTTTAACAGCGGCTAATTTTGGTTTTAGTGATCCTGACGGCAATAGTTTTGCTGGTGTAAAAATTACTGCTATAAGTGGTGGTGGCACATTCTCGGTTACGGGAAGTGGCTCTGTAAGCGTAAATCAATTTGTTACTATTGCTGATATCAATGCGGGAAAGTTAATTTTTACCCCTGCAGCCGATGAAAATGCTACGAATTATGCGGTATTGACGTTTCAGGTTAGAGATGATGGCGGTACTGCGGGCGGTGGTGTGGATACCGACCAAAGTGCTAATAACCTTCAAATTGACGTGAGCTACGTGAATGACAATCCCGTTAATACAGTTCCGGCGGGGCCGATTACTACAGTAGAAGACACGACTGTTGCTATTTCGGGTGTTAGTATTAGCGATATCGACGACTACAATCTTTGGGATGTGGAAGTAACCTTAAGTGTTAGTCACGGTGTTTTATCTGTTAGTGGTGGCTCAGCCGCTATTTCAGGTAGTGGTACCGCCACCGTGGTATTAACCGGCACTATGGCGCAAATTAATGCAACACTTGCCGCTACGCTTAACTACACCCCAGCCAGTAATTTTTTTGGTGCCGATGTTTTCACCATAGCGACCAATGATAAAGGTGCAGGTCGTACTGGAGACATTGATAAAACAGATACAGACACAGTAGCCATCAACGTAACTTCAGTTAATGACGCACCTATCGTTGCCAATGCAATTCCCGATCAATCAACCAATGAAGAGTCACTTTACAGTTATACATTTCCAGCCAATACCTTTAACGATGTTGATGGCAATACGCTGACCTATACCGCTACTTTATCGGATGGAAATCCACTTCCTGCGTGGCTCAATTTCAATGCGGGTACGCGTACGTTTAGTGGCGTCCCTGATGACGGCGATATTGGCACCATCAGTATTAGAGTTACGGCTAACGATGGCTTTGGTGGAGCCGTAAATGACACCTTTGATCTAACTATCGTCAATATTAATGACTTGCCCTTTGTCAATATTCCGATTCCCAATCAGAACGCCACTGAAGACGCAGCGTTCAGTTACACTTTTCCCTCGAATACATTTGGCGATGGCGATCTGGGTACAAGTTTTACCTATACCGCAACGTTAGTTGATGGCAGCCCATTGCCTGGGGGGTTGAGTTTTGATTCGGCTACGCGCACATTTTCGGGTACACCGGTCAATGACGATGTAGGCACTCTCTCGGTAAGAGTCACCGCGAATGATGGTGCAGGGGCAACGGTTTCTGACAATTTTGATATCCTCATCGCGAACACCAATGATGCGCCGACGGTGGTAAATCAAATACCGAATCAGAACGCGACCGAAAATTCGCTGTATAACTACACTTTTCCAATCAATACGTTTAATGACCAAGATGTAGGGGGCACGTTAACCTACAGCGCGCAAATTCCCGGTGGGGCGCCATTACCGGCGTGGCTTACCTTCGATGCGGCAACCCGTACATTCAGTGGTATACCCTCCAATGGCGATGTTGGTAATGTCACCATCGAGGTAATTGCAAATGACGGCACCACCACTATGTCGGATTTTTTTGATTTGCAGGTTCACAACGTTGGTGCCACCAATGTTAATTACGAATCTTCTGGTGCTGCGACAAACACTCAGTCAATTTCTGCGGGCGTGCCTCTTTTTCAATCGTTTGCACATGACAGCGTAGGCGCAACTTACACAATCGATTCAATTATTTTGCAAGTCAGGAAGGATCCCTCCGCCAGTATGCAAACTATTACCGTCTCATTAATATCATCGACTTATAATGGTACGGTGATTGCCAGTGACACTAAGTCATCTGCCGGCTTGAATACTACGTTAAGCTGGGAAGCATTTAATTTTTTTGGCGTCGCGCTAAACGACAATCAAATTTATTTTATAAGGGTTGAAACCACCAGCAATGATGGCCTAGTAAGCGTGGGCATTCACAATACGAATGTTTACCCCAATGGTTCATTTCACTCCAGCACGGGCACACCCGATCCGGATCGTGATTTGGCGTTTCAGGTATCCAGTGGCGTAAACAATAATCCTCAGATCGCCAATCCAATTCCCAATCAAAACGCAGCGGAAGATGCCGCGTTTAATTTTCAGTTTGCCCCGAATACGTTTAGTGATGCAGATGGCGATCCATTGACTTACAGCGCAACTATGGCCGATGGAAGCGCGCTGCCAGCATGGTTAAGTTTTAATGCCGCAACCCGCACATTTTCGGGTACTCCCGTCAATGCAGATGTGGGCACTATCTCGATTAAAGTAACTGCAGATGATGCAAAAGGCGGAACACCGGCAACAGATACCTTTGATTTGGTGATTGCAAACACTAACGATGCACCTACCATTGCCAATTCAATTCCCAATCAAAACGCGACTGAAGATGCCGCATTTAATTTTACTTTCGCTGCCAATACGTTTAGTGATGTCGATGTTGGCGATACGCTCACCTACAGCGCACAACTAGCCGGTGGTGGAGCATTGCCTGCATGGTTAAGCTTTGATGCAGCCACACGCACGTTTAGCGGCACTCCGACTAACGAATTTGTCGGCACTGTATCAATCGATGTAATCGCCAATGATGGCAATGGCGGTACGGTGACCGACACCTTCGATATTGTTGTTGCCAACACTAACGATGCGCCTACGGTTGCCAATCCGATCCCTAATCAAAATGCGACGGAAGATGCCGCATTTAATTTTCAGTTTGCGGCCAATACCTTCAACGATGTCGATGTGGGCGATACGCTCAGCTACAGCGCACAACTCGCCGGTGGAGGTGCCTTACCCGCGTGGTTAAGTTTTGATGCAGCAACGCGCACCTTCAGTGGCACACCAACGAATGCCTTTGTCGGCACTGTATCAATTGGTGTCATTGCGATTGATGGTAATGGCGGATCGGTCACTGACACTTTCGATATAGTTGTCGCCAACACCAACGATGCCCCCACAGTTGCCAATGCCATTCCCAATCAAAATGCGACGGAAGATGCCGCGTTTAGTTTTCAGTTTGCCGCCAATACCTTTAACGATGTCGATGTAGGTGATACGCTCAGTTACAGCGCACAACTTGCCGGTGGCGGGGCATTGGCCGCGTGGTTAAGTTTTGATGCGGCAACGCGCACCTTTAGCGGTACACCAACGAATGCTTTTGTCGGCACTGTATCAATTGATGTAATCGCCAATGATGGCAATGGCGGCACTGTAACTGACACCTTTGATATTGTTGTTGCCAATACCAACGATGCGCCTACGGTTGCCAATCCGATCCCTAATCAAAATGCGACGGAAGATGCCGCGTTTAATTTTCAGTTTGCGGCCAATACCTTCAACGATGTCGATGTGGGCGATACGCTCAGCTACAGCGCACAACTCGCCGGTGGAGGTGCCTTACCCACGTGGTTAAGTTTTGACGCAGCAACGCGCACGTTTAGCGGTACACCGACTAATGCCTTTGTCGGCACTGTATCAATCGATGTAATCGCCAATGATGGCAACGGCGGCACAGTAACTGACACCTTTGATATTGTTGTCGCCAATACTAACGATGCGCCCACGGTTGCCAATGCGATTCCCAATCAAAATGCCACGGAAGGTGCAGCCTTTAATTTTCAATTTGCCGCCAATACATTTGCCGATCCAGATGTTGGCGATACGCTCAGTTATAGCGCGCAACTCGCCGGTGGAGGAGCGCTGCCTGCATGGTTAAGTTTTGATGTGGCCACACGCACCTTTAGCGGTACACCGACTAATGCCTTTGTCGGTACTGTATCAATCGATGTAATTGCCAATGATGGCAATGGCGGCACTGTAACTGAGACCTTTGATATTGTTGTCGCCAATACCAACGATGCACCTACAGTTGCCAATCCGATCCCCAATCAAAATGCGACTGAAGATGCCGCGTTTAATTTTCAGTTTGCCGCTAATACATTTGCAGATTCTGACGTTGGCGATACGCTCAGCTACAGCGCGCAACTTGCCGGTGGCGGGGCATTGCCCGCGTGGTTAAGTTTTGATGCAGCAACGCGCACCTTCAGTGGCACGCCAACGAATGCTTTTGTCGGAACTGTATCAATTGATGTAATCGCCAATGATGGCAATGGCGGAACAGTGACTGACACATTCGATATTGTCGTCGCCAACACTAACGATGCGCCTACGGTTGCTTTCCCAATTGCAGACCAGAGTGCAACTGAAAATACCGCTTTCAACTTCACCTTTGGCGCCAATGTATTTGCTGATCCCGATGTTGGCGACACACTGACTTACAGCGCGCAACTTGCTGGCGGCGCACCCTTGCCCACTTGGTTGAGTTTTAATCCTGCCACCCGTACTTTTAGCGGTACACCTGCGCTTGGTGATGTGGGCAGTATCAATATTGAAGTCACTGCGAATGATGGACAGGGCGGTTCAGTGAGCGATGTTTTTGTGCTCACTGTTACTGGTTTGCCGGTCAATGCCCCGCCGTTTGTGCAGTTGGCTATTGCCGATCAAGTAGCTGCTGAGAATCAACGCTTTGATTTCAGTTTTCCCGTGTCGACCTTTGTTGACCCGGAGGGTGATCCGTTAAGTTATTCCGTCCAATTGGTAGGCGGTGGGTCTTTGCCTGCCTGGTTAAGTTTTGATGCCGCGACGCGCAGTTTTAGCGGTACTCCGACGGCGGGCGATATCGGCAGCATCAATGTATTGGTGACGGCGAGTGATGCAAATGGCGGCTCTATTAGCGATAGCTTTGTTATTGTCGTGAACAACGTTAATGACGCACCGGTGCTGGCCAATCCTCCGGCCAACCAAACCGCGCTGGAAGATGTGCCGTTCAGTGTAACTTTCCCCGCGAGCATGTTTACTGATGCCGATGTGGGCACCACCTTAGTCTATAGCGCGCAATTAGCTGGCGGCGCGCCCTTGCCAAGCTGGTTGGTATTTGATGCCGCGACGCTGAGTTTTAGTGGCACACCTAGCCAGGCGGACGTTGGAAACCTAAGTATCCAAATTATCGCGAGTGATGGCATGGCCGCTGCGACAGCTCAATTTGAGTTGACCGTGGAAGAGGTCAATGATGTACCTGAAACCACTGGCAATGTCGTTATCAATAATATTGAAGATGCGGCTGGCGACCAGGTTGATTTATGGGCCTTGTTTAGCGATGAGGAAACTGCCACCCGCAATCTGGTGTTTTCTGTCGTTAGCAATAGCAACCCGGCCTTGGTGAGCAATGCGAGTATTGATCTTGCCTCCGGTAAATTGCAGTTGAACTATGGCGCCAATCAATTTGGCAGCAGCGATGTGGTGGTGCGTGCACAAGATGAGCAGGGCGCTTGGGTTGATGCATTGGTACGCATCAATATCGCCTCGGTAAACGATGTGCCTGTGTCAAGCGGTATGGCGGATATCAGCGTTAAGGCCGGTGCTGCACCCCAGCAAATGAATCTGCGCACTGTATTTAGCGATGTGGAAAATGGCACCACGCTCAGCTGGACACTGATGCAAAACAGCAATAATAGCGCGGTTCCCAGTATTCAAATCGACCCGGCTACTGGCCTTATGACGCTCTCGTTTGCCTCTCAAATCGGTGGCGAGTCAACCATTACTCTGCGCGCGCAAGACAATGATGGTGCTTGGGTAGAAACCTCGTTTAAAGTCACTGTAGCTGCGTTGGAAAAGCCACCCGTTACTGTGCCGCCGGTAGAGCCGCCAACCCCTCCAACAACGCCGCCTACCACACCTCCAACAACACCGCCTACCACACCTCCAACAACACCGCCTACCACAGATGGGCCAAAAGCCCCTGATGGTGCAGATACAGATCTGCCAGAGATTCCCGGTGAATTGCCAAATCAGGGTGGCAATAACAGCCTTGAGCCACTGCTTCCCGATGGCTTGGACGCCCAACGAATTATCGTGGAAACCGGCGATAGCAACCACACTGACACGGTGATTAACGATAAGTCCAGCCGCGATTATGAACGTGCTGAGGAGGTCAATAGCGATGGCAATGTTCCGCTTACCACCTTAACCGCCTCACCTAATCTGGCAGGCTTGATTGCGCCAGACGCCGGTTTTGCCCCTTGGGAAGAGGCAGATTTTGATAATGAAGTGCGCCGTTTGCGCGCCCAAATGGATGAGGCCATGGTAGAAGAGCAGGATCGCAGGACCGTGGTGGCTGGTCTGACTTTTTCTGTCACTACCGGTTTGCTGGTGTGGTCTTTGCGCGCGAGCAGTCTATTGTTAACCATGATGTCTATGCTGCCGCTCTGGCGCGGGCTTGATCCGCTGCCTATTCTGGAAGAAGTAAACAAAAAGAAAAAAGAATTGGAGCAGCAGCGTAAAGATAAAATTAAGGAAGACAGGGAAGCTCACGAAGTGGGTTATCTTTTTGATCAGGTTAACAAAAAAGAGTGAGATATTTCATTGATGAAAATAATGTTTATTATTGGTTCATTAATATTGAAAAATTGAATTGAGAGAGTGTCTTTATAAATTCGATGAACTGTCAAAAGACCAAATAGTTTTCAAACGTTTAATTTGAATCTTTTGTGAGTAAATCCGTCCTTGGACATAAATAAAAATTGAAAGTGTTTAGTGGACAGAGGGAACAATCTTTATATCATCAATAGTGGCGTCATACATCTTGCCATTACTGGATACAAATGAAGCGCGCAGTTGGTAAAACTGGCCTGCGGGCAACTCGGCGTTGGGGGTTAGATCTTCAAGCGAAAAGGTCATGGTGGATTTTCCTGATTCGGTTTTTAGGGCGCTTGCATCTATTAAGACTCTGTCTTTCACTGGGACCCATTTGGATTGAAAATGGCGCAGCCAAAAGCGAATTCCTCCTTCATCTGACGCAATGACTTTATTACCTGATCCGGCGTGGTACTCGACGGTTAAAGTAATTTTATCCTTTTGAGTCCATACCTTATCGCGCAATTTTTTCTCATTCGTAAATTTTATAAAGGGTGCGATGGTCGGCGCCACGTGCAGTTTTATGGTGTCTTTCACAGTAGGTTTTTTTGCGGAAGCTACTTTGATAGTTGCAGTGCCGGGTTGTAGTGCGGTGATTGTTCCTGCTGAATCTACCCGCACGACTTTTTTATTGCTACTACTCCAGATGAGTTCCGAGTTGTCGGCATGAGCTGGAAATAAAGTTGCAGTGAGTGTAAAGCTTTTACCCACCAATAATTTTGTCGGTGATGGTTCGAGTGTTAGCGATTTTGCGGGCACGGCAAACCAAGGCTCAATGGTAATGTTGCTCTGCGCATTTACTCCATTAGTGGGACTGGTGGCTGTTATGGTCGCGCTTTGGCCAATCTTACCCAACGCGGTGATTTGGCCTTGCTGATCTACAGCGATAATATTTTCATCGCTGGATGACCATTGCAGCCGGGTGTCCGCATTCGCTGGAGTTAAGTGACTGGAGAGATTTAATTTTGTACCTTGGCGCAGATTTGTTTGTGCCGGTTCAAGCTGCAGACTTTCTACATCTACTTTGTCGGTATCAAACAATTGATTGGCGGGGTTGTTGGTGAAATGTTGTGTTTCACCATTGCGCCATCTAATACTAATGCGCTCAATTGTTTGTGCACTCCCTAAACCAAAATGCACAATGTTTAACAGGCTTTGGGAAAAAACGCCTCCCGCTGAACCTACCCGTTTGCGATAAACACCTTGCGCGGTGGTGATTTTAACTTCAGCGCCTATGGCATCCACATGGGCTTTAGGCGAGTAGCCCACTCGTACTAATGCGTAATGTCCGGTTTCATTTTTTTTGTTGCGATAAAGATACCACTCACCACCTTCACTGCCATTTAATAGGTCCAGGCCGCCATCCAAATCAAAATCAAAGGCTTGGCCCATATCACCATTGCCGGGGCCGCCAACATCATTGGCGCCGTGTTGTGTCAGAGTGTAGAAATGACCTTTGCCATCGTTTAATAGTATGTAATCAGAAATGCGCGCACCAATGTTCCCCCAGCGATAAAGAAATAAATCCTGATGACTGTCGTTATTAAAATCACCCGTGGTGACACCCAATGTATTGCCTCCGGGTTGAATCTGCCATTCGCGTGATACGTCAGTGAATTTTCCACCGTCATTGCGCAATAGAATGTCATTCATGTTGCGATTCTCTGGAATAAATTCGGTAGTGGTGCTAGTAACGCCAGAGAGACTAAATTTAAAATTCCAAAAAATATCCCCATTGCGAACTAATGCGGCTTTCCAGTGGCCTTTGCCCAAGTAACCAAAATAAACACCATTTTCCGCAATATTATCCGGCCAGCCTTGCGCTTCGCTTGGGTCTATTTCCAGCTCCTGCCCAGCAGAAATCACTTTCGATGTTTTTTTACTGCCCAGAAAAAAAGGATAATCTTTTCCTCTGAATTCACCCTGCGCAAGAAAATAATAATTGTGCAGTTTGATTTTTCCTGCAGCGGTGAATTCGAATTTATCCACACCTTTAAAGCCGCGTGGTTTGATCGAAAACTCCTGCGTGATGGGGTCGTGATCGACTGCGGGTGCTTCACCTTTGCCGTGTTCAACTTCTTTGCCGCGTGCGAGGTAAAGATCATGATCGCCATCATTGTCGATATCCAAATCGGCGACTGCCATTATGTTGTGTAAGGCAATAACATCGGCGGGGAATTGCGCGGTAATATCGGTGAAAGTGAAATCGCCATTGCCCAGCCAGACAGAAAGTGGGCCAAATAAAATTACATCATCAATGTTGTCGTGGTTTAAATCCGTTATCAAAGAGCGCGATGGTTCCTGATCTTGCAAACCTGTGATTGTGCGTTGCGTAAAGGTTCCATCACCTTTATTTTCGTAAAAAAAATGTTGCGGCTTTTCATGGGTAAGGCTGGATTCGTTAATGAGCATTAAATCCAGATCGCCATCCAAATCCATATCTGACCATTGCGCGGCGCGGCCACGGCCTCCTTTGTTGATACCTACATCACCTGTAGTGAGTATCATCGTGCCATTGTCATTGGTATAGAAATTGGCTTTGGAAGGATCTGTGCCATTGCCGCCACCTTGGGTGACAACCAAATCCAGATCGCCATCATTATCGTAATCGCCAGCAGCGGTGCCGTGCAGATCATGCATAAACCAGCGCGCCAGATTTTGACTGTGTTTGGTTACAGTGCCGTTGCCATTATTCCAATAAAGTTTGCTGCTCTCTTCATTGTGATTATTCACAATAAAATCGTAATCGCCGTCGTTATCTATGTCGGCGATTGTGGGGCCCCCGTATTTAATTGAGCTGACTTTATCTATGCCTGCGCTAACGGAGATGTCTTCGAATTGAGGTAGATGCTGATTGGGGAGGTCTATAAATTCAAGACGCTGAATGTTGAGTATTGCGTTGTTGGCTCTAAGGCTGAGCTTAAGTTTTCCCAGCGCAGGAAGTTTGATGAGCGCGGTTAATTGCTGCTGACCAGAGTGCGGAATATCGATGCTGTCGAGCAGTAATTCATCGTTGGCGTAAAGACTAAAGTTGGCATAATTTTTTGGGTTGTCGACGACTAACACCATTTTTTTTATCAAACTGCCTTGAGCCTGATATTGAATTATTTTCGGCGTTGCAGGTTCGAGGTCAATATCACTGACAAGGGGGGCAGCCTGACTGTTGATTGCGCTTAGGAGCAAAACCGTGCAGAGAAACGATAGGTATTGAAGGCAGGAATAGGGTACTTTTTTTATCATCATCTAACTCACCATAAAGTTATAACGGTAGGTATGGCGGCATCACGCAGCGCATTAATGTGCTACTTGATGCGGCCGAGCCTAAACTTTAACTCAGTGTTCGGATTGGTGATAGTTAAATGTTGACAAAATTTGATGAAAGGAGGGCGCGAGTTACAAATCCCCTAGCTGCTGCGCAATTTTATTTGCAGTGGTCACTACCCGTGTGTGCAGTTCTTCCTGTGCTATAGCGGTGCTCCAGTGTGACTTGAGCGGCGAAATAGCCAATGCCGCAATCACTTTACCCTCTGGTCTACCAATGAGCGCGGCAAAATCGGTGGCGCCTTCGATAAAAGGGCTTGGTGCCGCGAGGTAGCCATTTTGTTTTATCGGTTCCAATTCGTTGATCAGGGCAGTGCGTTTATTTTTACTGAGTTTGGCGTAGTCGGCGTCGCGCTCCAAAATCATATCGCGCACGGCTGGGTTGCTATTGGCAAGTAACACCTTGCCTGCCGTGGTTGTCATGGTGGGGAATAGGGAGCCTTCGCTCATATTGAGTGAGATAGGGCTGTGGCCGCGCGCGTGCACAATAATCATGGTCTGGCTTTGGTAGAGCATCGCCAAATAGCAGGATTGGCCAATGTTGACCGCCAGATCTTCCATATAGGGCAGCGCGCATTGGCGCATTTGATCGATAGGCGAAATACTGCGCGATAGGTTGTACAGCTTGAGCGACAGCCGATAGCGCCCCGATAGTTCATCTCTCACCAAATAACCCCGCGCCTCCAAGCCGATCAGCACCCGATAAATATCATTGGGGTTGCGCCCCAAACCTTGGGCGATCTCAGTTTGAGATTTGGGCAGCTCCTGAGTCACCAGGTATTCCAATATATCCAGCCCTTTATCCAGCGCGGGAACCGCGTATTTATTGGTGGCAGTAGTCAAAGTCGGTCGGTCCTATTGTCTGGTTTCTAGCTCGATTTTTCAGGGTGAAGCAAGCCATGCATTCTTGCCCATCAACTGGCGTACCCGCAAATTAGTTCGTTCGCAAAAATACCCTATCCGCCGTCAAATAAACAGAAATTACCGGTTTTGAGCATAGGCCTGCTTATTTTTATAGAAATAAAGTATTTATATATAAATAAAATGCTTGCCTTTTATTTTTTGCTGAATGATGATTGTTAACAATGCGAGCATGCAGACATAACCCTTGGAGACCAGATAATGAACGCAAGAAAACTGACTCAAGAACAGATTGATGCCTACCACAGCGATGGCTATGTGATTGTGCGTGGCTACTACACGCCAGAAGAAATCAAGCGCTTACAGGATGCCGCCTTTAATGACGATTCATTAAATGAGCGCGCCTGGCAGAAAAAAGATGGCACTGGAAAGGTGAGCAAGGTGTGCTTGTGGCAACAAACGGGCGATGATTTTTACAGCATGTTTTCGCGTGGTCGACGTTTGGTAGATACCGCAGAAACCTTAATTGGCGAGCCGATTTATCACACCAGTACCAAAATTATGATGAAAGAACCCTTTGTGGGCGGCGCTTGGGAGTGGCATCAGGATTTTGGTTACTGGCATCGCGACAACCTTATGCTGTATCCAAAATCACTCAGCTGTATGGTGGCGATTAACCGTGCAACGGTAGAGAACGGCTGTTTACAAGTGTTGAAAGGGTCGCATCATTTAGGGCGTTTGGATCACAGCAAAACCGGTGATCAAAAAGGTGCTGATATGTTGTTTGTGAACGAAGCAATGAAATATCACGAGCTGATCAATGTTGAATTGGAGCCGGGTGATACTTTGTTTTTCCATTGCAATTTGCTGCACAAATCCAATGAAAATCGCTCATCCGAACCGCGCTGGTCCATGATTTGTGCCTATAACGCCATCACCAATCAAGCGTTCCAGGAAAACGAAGCAATTTATTATCCTTTGTATCCCGTTGATGATGACGCCATTCTGAATTGGAAGGCTGCATAACTTTTTCAGTCGTGTTGTTGATTATTGCTCTGCCGGAGTAGTGCTCGGCAGAGCTTTTTTATTGTTCTATTCGGAGCTTGCCCGCCAATGATTAAGCAAAATATTCCCTTGCCCAAATCCAATATTGATCCACATGGTCTGATTGTAGGGCAGGGCGATTTTCAATATCGGGTTAATAGTCACTGGGGTTTGCTTGATGCGCAAAAAACGCCGGTAGAAAATTGTCATGGCTTGGCGATGGATTCACAGGGGCGCATAGTGATGGTGACCGATCATCCGCGCAATAACGTGATTGTGTATAACAAGGATGGCAAATTGCTCGATGCCTGGGGCACGCAATTTCCGGGAGCACATGCGCTGCGCATTGTTAATGAAAACGGTGAAGATGTTATTTATTTGGTGGATAGTGGCTGGGTGCTGAATCGCAATTGGGATGGCAAATCTACCGATGATTGGGCATCACCCTACAATAAAGTGATTGCGCAAAGTGGCTTCATCGCCAAGCTCACCTTGGATGGCCGTTTGATTTATACCATTGGCCATCCACAAACCATTGGGGTCTATCGCCCGGATCAACCTTTTCGCCCGACCGACATAGCCGTGGCGCCCAATGGCGATCTCTACATTACCGATGGCTACGGCTCGGATTATCTTCTGCAGTACGACGCCAACGGGCGTTACATTCGTCACTGGGGTGGCGGCGATAATGCCAACCCTGCACACAATTTAAAAAACACCCACGGCATAGAAGTGGATTTACGCAATCCGCAAGATCCGCATTTGATGGTGAGCTCACGCGCAGAGCGAGCATTAAAATTATTTGAACTCAATGGCGATTATCGCGGAGCAATCGATGTGGCCGGAGCTTACATAGGTGGGCCGGTGTTTAGCGGCGATCATTTTTTTGCCCCGGTATGCTGGTCGCACATCGATGGAAAAAATGCCGACGATTCAGGTTTTATTAGTGTGTTTGATCGCGACAATCGTGTCGTCGCTAATCTTGGTGGTACTCAGCCTGAATATCGCAATGGTGTTTTGCAGCCTATGCGCAGCACTTGGGATGTATTCAACCACTGTCACGCGCTCTGCGTGGATGAAGATGAAAACTTGTATGTGGGGCAGTGGCGAGCAAATCAAACCTATCCGTTTAAATTGGAGCGGTTGTAAGCGTTATTAGCTTCATTATTGGGTGTTATTCCATTTTATATATTTTTCGAACTTGGAATGAACAATATAAAATTTCAATAAATTACTATTCAGGTATATTCTGTAAGGGTAAAAAGTTAATGTGTATTCATAAGAGTTATAGATGATCTAAATATCACAAAGGTCAATTGTTAGTGATGCGTAAAATTAAAATAATAAAGCATGCTTTAGTGGCTATTTTCTTATGTAACAGTTATATCTGCACTGCCTGCAGTGTAACCGCAACAATTCCATTAATTGAATCAGAGAAGGATCAGCTTATCTATGATCTTTTGGCTTTATCTTTATCAAAAACGGGGGTTAAGGTTTGTTTAAATCAGTTAGATCAAGTTATTACTGATGCGAGAAAGTCTCGCCGCGTAGAAAAGGGAACCTTAAGCCTAAAATGGTCATCTGCCTCTAATCTTTTGGAGAAAAATCTTCGTCCGATAAAAATTCCTATTTTTAAAGGATTGCTGGGGTATCGTATTTTTGTGATTCGTAAGGGCGATCAAAATCGATTTAACGATATAAAAACACTTGAAGATTTGCGTAAGTTAACGGCGGGGCAGGGTTATTTTTGGGGCGATACAAAAATACTGCAAACCGCTGGAATTCCGGTTGTTACCGCAGCACAAGGGCGGAACCTATGGTCGATGTTGGCCAGTCACCGTTTTGATTATATGTCCTTGGCGGTGCATGAACCTTGGCTGGATCTTGAGCATCGCGCCGAGCTTCAGCTTGAAGTGGAAAAAACCCTGCTATTGGTTTACCCGTCGGCATTGTTTTTTTATGTGTCGCCAGATAATAAAGTGCTTTATGATTTGATTTTGTCCGGTATGGAAATTGCGATTAACGATGGCAGTTATGATCGCTTGTTCTATCAGTCCGGAATGATTCAGGCTGTAGTTGAGCACGCTAACCTTTCTGCGCGTAAGGTCATCTATATTAATAACCCTTTAATAAATAGGGATGTTCTTCCGGCCGATCCTAAATATTGGTTCTCTTTGCCATTACTGAATTTTATTCCTGCACAATAATATCGCCCTACGCCAGTGGGGTAATGAGATTGCTTTTCCAGGAAATCAATTTTTCTAAATGTGTGGCTGAGCTAAGTAATAAATAGCAAAGATTTAAATAGCCTTTTTTATGGCACTCTTCAAGTGCTGCACCACTGAGCTTTTGCAGGGCATTTTCGTCTATACCATAAAAACCTTCCAAGGCTGATTGTGCGCCGTTGTTGAGTGTTATATCCAACGTAATAGGCATTAATAGCTTATGTTGATGCAATCCTTGTAAGGCGATGCGCGATAATTGTGCGCCGCTCATAAGCTGTGTAATCATTTTTTGGATTCGCAGGAGGTAAGGGGATGGATTTCCATTATGGTCGAATATCGCTTCTGCTTTCTCATGGGCAATATTTTCCAGCAGTTCACTGGATTCATTAATGGCTATTTGGCCTGTGGCTTTTGGGTTGTTTTCAGAAAATATCACCTGAAATGGATGCCTTAATAGATCCATAGGTATAAAGCGTGCGTTCCATTGCTCATTTTGTAGATACAAATTTTCGCCGGTTTCAAAACCTAGAATGGCATTTAGTTGAAATTGCCCCGTAACACTATTTTTATTAATGAATATGGGATATTCGTGTACCAAGTTTGAGAGTTCATTAATATTAATGTAAACACGATTAACTTGATGGTGGGTGCTGTTTAATTTGGTGGTGTTTACACCTAGTTTATTGTGCGTAACGGGGTCTAGTAAAACAATGTTTCCAGTGTTCATGAAATTTTCCTCATAAAACCTTAGATGCTGCTAAGGCCGTATAGATTAATTTTTTGTAGTAGTTCGCGCTGTGTCGGCAAAATGTCCAGTAATTGTCTGGTAATCATTTTATTTTTCATTACCAGTTCGGTAGCCATTTTTTGTGTTTCCAAGGGCGTGCTGAAAACGAGGTTGGTTTTAAATCCCATACCATATAAAACATATTGATAACTTAGTGCATGGAATATTTCACCGGTGCGGTCAAAGTCATAGTGTTGAGGCGAGGTGTTTTGCCAGAGTAAAAGGCGCTCACTTAAATCTAGTGGAGCGGTGCTTGGTTGGCGATTGTCTTGCCAAAAAGGCGAGTCATTTCGTTGGCTTAAAAGATAGTGCAGTTTGAGAAAATCTACTGCTCGCTCCCATCGATAACTAAATCGCTCATTAAACCGTTTGGCAATAATGGGTATAGCGGAAGTGGTCTTGGGTAGCTGTTCGGCAATCATTAATGCCGAGAGTTCAACCATTACCAATGCTGAGGCTTCCAAGGGTTCCAAAAAACCAGCAGAAAGGCCTACTGCCACACAATTATGTTTCCAGAATTCTTTGCGATAACCAGAGTTAAAATGAATTTCTCGTATGCTGATTTGCGAGCCATTACCGCCAGTTTCATGAATGTAGTCAATTAATTGTTGCGTTGCATGATCGATGGATTGATATTCCTTGGCGAATACATGCCCCACACCGCGACGAGTGGGTAGGCCTATATCCCAAATCCAGCCAGCTGTCTGCGCACTCGAAAGAGTGGCAGATGCTATAGGGCTATCCTCATATGGGTAAGCAATTTGTGTGGCGAGTGCGCAGTTGGTAAATAAAATGTCGCTTATTGAAATTTTTTCAACGCCTAATGTTTCCCCCAATAACATTGCTGTAAAACCTGTGCAGTCAACAAATAAATCACCGGTAATTATGCCTGCACGGTCTGTTATTAATGATTGAATGTGTCCATTTTCTTGCTGCGTAATTTCTGTTACCTCGGCAAGAATATGGTCTACGTGAAGGTTGGTTAGGCAGTGCTTTCGTAAAAATTCTGCGAAGCGGCCAGCATTTAAATGGTAGCCATAATTAACGATGGCATCATATTCAGCCGTGGTAATCGTCTTGGGCGCCAAACTTGCTTCGCATATGGCTTCTTGCGGATGAAATGCGGTTGAGAATGACATAGGGTCATTGGTATTCAACCAATGCTCTGCCAGATTAATGCTGGATTGACCTTGCGGGACGGAAAAAGGGTGATAGTAAAAATCTTTTTCTGAACCATCTTTCCAGCGTAAAAATTTTGACCCTTGCTTAAACGCAACATCGCACTCACGAATAAATGCGGTTTCGGATACACCTATTTTTTTTAAGGTTGCGCGCATGGTAGGCCAAGTGCCTTCACCTACACCAATAATAGGTATCGACGGTGATTCACAGAGCGTAATCTGGAGCTCACCTTGTTTGATTTTGTGTTGATGCTCAGCAGCAATTATTCCTGCCGTTAGCCAGCCAGCAGTACCGCCACCGACAATCACGACTGATTGGATGAGGTTGTTCGTCATTATTCATCCTTTTTGCGGGTTGCGCAGACAAGCATGATGGTCTTCATAGAGCAGCCTTGGTAGCGCGTGAAAAGGTAGCGTGCGAAATATAGGTTGGTAAAAATATGTGATTTATCGGTTTATTATGGGTGCATATTCTATCTTAATGGTGTAGATTGTTAACAATAGGCAATTTTAATAAATTGTAGCACGTCTACATGATGGCGCCAGTTAACCCGATAATTAGCATTAGTTGGATAGGTATATGAAACCAGTGTTTGTATTGAGTGATCACCCGCACCGTCGGTTTAATCCGCTAACGGGTGACTGGGTATTGGTCTCGCCCCATAGAGCCAAACGACCCTGGCAGGGTCAAATTGAGGAGCTGGCGGCGGATGATAAACCTGCCTATGACCCAGCTTGTTATCTATGCCCGGGCAATACCCGCATCAATGGTGCAGTGAATGACAGCTACGTGGGTGCTTATGTATTCACCAATGACTTTGCGGCGCTGGGGCCGGAAGACAGGGATTATCAAAGCAGTAGCGATTTGTTTTGTGCCGAGAGTGAGCGCGGCACCAGCCGTGTGATTTGTTATTCCGAAAGTCACAATAAAACCCTGCCAGAAATGTCCCAGACGGCAGTGACAGAGCTTATTGATACCTGGTGTGATTTGTATCGCGAATTGGGTGAAGATCATGCCTGGGTACAGATTTTTGAAAATAAAGGCGCGATCAACGGCTGCTCTAACCCTCATCCCCATGGACAAGTTTGGGCAACAGGTTCGGTGCCGACATTGCCGCAGCGGGAAGATGAAAAGCAGTTGGCTTATCAACATAAGCATCAACGCCCCATGCTGCTGGATTATGCGCAGCAAGAGCTGGCCTTTAAAGAGCGTATTGTGGTGCAAAATCAGGATTGGTTGGTGGTAGTGCCTTATTGGGCTAGCTGGCCATTTGAAACGCTGCTGTTACCGCTGCGTCATGTGCCTGATATGTTGAGCCTTTCTTTGTTGGAGCGCGAATCACTGGCTGATATTCTGATTCAATTAACAACGCGTTACGACAATCTATTTAAAACCTCCTTTCCCTACAGCATGGGGTGGCATTGCGCACCTTTTACCGCAGAAGACCATAGCCATTGGCAGTTGCACGCCCATTTTTATCCACCGTTATTGCGCTCGGCATCTATCAAAAAATTCATGGTGGGTTACGAAATGCTGGGTGAAGTTCAGCGCGATATTACTCCTGAACAAGCGGCGCAGTATTTGCGCGATCAACCCGCTATTCACTATAAAAATGCGGCATCTACAGATTAAAAGGTAATTGGTTATGAGTATGTTGGAAAATGTTACCCAGTGTTTTACCGAGTATTTTAATCAATTGCCGGATTTTGTTTCCAAAGCGCCGGGTCGAGTTAATTTGATCGGCGAGCACACAGACTATAACGATGGCTTTGTATTGCCAGCAGCAATTGATTTTTTCACGCTGGTTGCCACCTCTGCGCGGCAAGATAATTTAATTAAAGTGATTGCGCTGGATTACGCCGGGCAGACCGATGAGTTTGCACTGAGCTCTCTCTATGAAGCTCATCCCACCCAGATGTGGAGTAATTATGTCCGCGCCGTAGTGTGCACACTGGTAGATCGCGGTTATCAGCTCAAGGGCTGTAATTTGGTAGTGTCAGGTAATGTCCCGCAGGGCGCTGGTTTAAGTTCTTCGGCATCATTGGAGGTTGCCTTAGCGCAGGCGCTTTTAACGGTTGCTGGCATTCAAATTCCGGCCACCGAATTGGCCTTAATTGGCCAGGCAGCGGAAAATAATTATGTCGGCTGTGCCTGTGGCATTATGGATCAACTGGTATCGGCTGGCGGAAAACAAGGTCATGCATTACTCATCGACTGCCGCAGTCTGGAAACTAAACCAATCCTTATGCCGTCACAATTGTCGATTGTTATTATCAATTCGGGCGTAAAAAGAGGCTTGGTTGACAGCGAATATAATTTACGTCGTGAGCAGTGTGCAGAGGCGGCGAAATTTTTTAATCAATCCGTTTTGCGCGATGTAACCAAAGAACAATTTTTTGCTGCTGCCGATCAATTACCAGAGCTGGTGCGCAAGCGCGCACAACATGTGATTGAAGAGAATGAGCGAACCTTGAAAGCAGCTGGGGCATTGGCAACCAATAATGTCGCACTGTTGAGTCAGCTGATGGCGGAGAGCCATGTGTCCATGCGCGATTTGTTTGAGATCACCACAACTGAGATTGATTATTTAGTGGCAGCGCTGGATAAAGAATTGGGCAGCGACGGCGGTGTGCGTATGACCGGTGGCGGTTTTGGTGGCTGTATTGTCGCTTTGGTGCCACAAAAAAAATTGTCTATAGTGGAACCCATTCTTGCTGATTACCAATTAAAAACGGGTTTAATCGCAACGCCTTTTATTTGTACGCCAGAGCAGGGCGCTAGTTTAGTGGCCTTGGAAAGTTAATATTCTCCTCGCTATTTTTGTACTAATGACTGCGTGCATGAGGGCTATATCTTGGGTGACATGATTGCCATTGATTGGGGCGGCACCAATTTTCGGCTGCAGGTGGTAAATACCCTGGGTGATATTGTGTATAGCCTTACCCTGCCTATAGGTGTTAATCATTCATCGCGCGCTGAACTTGAGCAATGTTTAATGAATGCGATTGCGCAGTTGCCTGCGCAGTATGTGAATGTGCCGATTGTAATGAGCGGGGCGGTGGGTTCCAATGTTGGCTTGTATGAAACGCCTTATATTGAATGCCCCGTGAATCCTTATCAATTGGCTGAGCAGTTAATCAACATTCAAGTGGGCGCAGTGCATGCCTATATAGTCCCAGGCGTGAAAACCCATGTGCGAACAGGCTTGCCAGATGTTATGCGCGGGGAGGAAACTCAGGTGCTGGGCTGGATGCAGCAGGCGAGTAAAGCAGAGTTAAAAGAGGCGCTCTTATGTTTACCCGGAACCCACTCAAAATGGGTGTTACTTAAGCGAGGAAAAATTGTTGATTTTTACACCGCATTTTCGGGCGAGCTCTTTGGCAATTTATGTGCGCAGAGTTTGTTGGTGAGCGGTACACAAATTCATGATGAGGCTGCATTTGTTCAAGGCATTAAGGCCAATACGAGAGATGCTTTTTTATTGAATTTGATATTCAGTGCCCGCTCCAGAGTGTTAGCAGGTCTGCATGAAAAAAATGTGAGTGCCGCATACTTATCGGGTGTATTGATTGGTGCTGAGGTAAAAGCAGCAATGCATCTTTATGGTGAGGGAAAAAAAATACATTTGATCGGTGCCGATCATTTAGTGGATAGCTATGCTACAGCAATACAAATTTACCAAGGCAAATCGGTTAAGTATCAGGGAGCTTTGATGGCGGCGCAGGGGGCAATGTTATTGGCGAATCGATTTTTCATGAATCATTCGCTAGAGCGTCGCGCCTGATAAATCTTGTTCCTGATAAACGCTGTACCTGATAAAAATAGTTCAAGTCATCATTTTAAAAAGTGAGTGAGATATGGGTGATCTTCCAGAAAAAAAATTAAGTAAAGCCAGTTTGCGCGCTATTGAACGTGGCTACGATCAAAAAAATGCCGACTGGGTATTTGAGTTTGATGTAAAACCCTTGGGCGGTGATTTTGCCTACCAAGAGGGAGTGATTCGCCGTGACCCTTCAGCGGTTATCAGTGTCGATGGTGTTTATCATGTTTGGTACACCAAAGGTGAAGGTGAAACTATTGGTTTTGGTAGCAATAATCCTGAGGATAAAGTGTTTCCCTGGGATAAAACTGAAGTGTGGCATGCAACCTCCAGCGATGGTTGGGATTGGAAAGAGCAGGGTGCGGCGATCGTAGCCGGTGCATCTGGCGCCTATGATGATCGCGCGGTATTTACGCCTGAGGTTCTTGCCCATGAAGGTCGCTATTATTTGGTTTATCAAACTGTCCAAGCGCCTTATTTAAATCGCACCAAAGAATGCATTGCACTCGCCAGTGCAGACTCGCCTTATGGCCCTTGGGTTAAAAGTCCAGCTCCCATTTTAACGCCAGCCGATAATGGTGTCTGGGATGGTGATGAAGACAACCGCTTTCATTGCAAAATTCGCGGCGATTTTGATAGCCATAAAGTGCATGACCCATGTTTGATGTTTTATCAAAATAAATTTTATCTTTATTACAAAGGTGAAATTATGGGGGAGCGTATGAACTTTGGTGGACGTGAAATAAAACACGGGGTTGCCATTGCCGATAAAATTGAAGGGCCTTATGTGAAATCGGAATTTAATCCGATCACCAACAGTGGGCATGAGGTTGTTGTGTGGCATGTGAATGGTGGAATTGCCAGTTTGTTGACTACCGATGGGCCAGAAAAAAATACCTGCCAATGGTCACCGGATGGTATTAACTTTGACATCATGGCGCATATTAAAGGTGCACCAGAGGCGTTGGGTTTATATCGCGACCCCGCTGCGGACACTCAAGACCCTATGGCTGGATTGGCGTGGGGGCTGTGTCACAAGTATGATTCTTCATGGAACTGGAATTATATTTGCCGTTTTAAAACCCGTCGGCAGATATTGGATCCTGGCACCTTTCAGAATGTAGCATCCTGATAATCTCCGCCTGATATTTTCGTAAGCGCTGCGATAGCTTGTTTCGCAGCGCTTTTTGTTTCTGCGCTTATTCCCGCCGTCCCTTTATCTTCCTATAAATTCGCGTAAACGTTCTTAATTTGCCGCAAAAACTTCTCGCTTATGGCATTGCAATCTACCTGTATTGGCGCTAGCATTGTGTAAAATGTTAACAATTAACAGGTGGTGTATGCTGCGTATTATAATTTTAAGTATTGCCATATTTGCGCTAAATGTGTTTGCAGCGGCTCCTACCGTTATCACCTTTGGTTCGGGGGAGATAGCGCCAAAAGAGGAAATCTACGAGTACCACCTGTTGCGCCTGGCACTGGATGCTACCAAGGCGGAATACGGCGACTACGAAATTAGAGATTTGCCTAAAGGCGATGTGCCCACTTACTCACGTTTGCGAGTATTTGCTGAGGATAATCAATTCGAAAATTTTGTTTATAAAGATTCGGCGTCCAATGACATCATTGAAAAATTGCATGGCGTGGAGTTTCCCGTAGATTTGGGTGTTACTGGCTACCGTATTGGTTTTGTGTCGCCAGACTCTAAGCGTAAGTTGGAAAAAATTGAAACCTTGGAAGAATTGAAGAAACTGACGATCATTCAGGGGCGTGGTTGGTTAGATAGCGAAATACTCAAAAAAATTGGTTTTAAAGTTGTTGAGGGCGGTAATATCAAAGGTTTGTTTTATATGGCCGCCAATGATCGTGGTGATATTTTTTTGATTGGTGCAAATGAGCTGGAACGGGAGTGGAAGAAAAATCAGGATGTTGAATATTTAAATTATGACCAAAACGTATGTATTTATTATCCTTTGCCAAAATTCTTTTTCTTAAACAAAAAAAATATCAAACTGGCTGAGCGTATTGAAAAGGGGCTTCACATTGCTTATGAGTCGGGTGCTGTTAGGAAATTGTGGGATGAATATTACGGGGATGCTGTGAGATTTTCTGAGCTGAAAAAACGAAAAATATTCCGTTTTGATAATCCCTTGATTGATGCATTAGGTAAAGATTATGAGCGATTTGTTATAAATCCTGAATTGTTATAATTTTTGAGGTTATTCATGCGCTGGCAATCACTAAGTGTGAAAGATCCTATTGAGTCAGCTAAGCGTTACCAGCGTTTGTTTTCTGCTCATGTTATGGAGTTAAAAAATACGCTTGGCGAAAGTAGTTTTTATATGAATTTAGGGGGGGCGTGCCTAAAGCTGGCCGCTGCTCCTTGTGTCAATGCAGATTCACAGCAGCGAATTGAGTTGCGCATGAAAGAGAAGGATATATTTTCCATAGTTGATAGCTTGATTCAGGCGCGGGAGCTTTTTCAGATTGAATCCACAACTGGAAATTTGTTTTATACGGATGTTGATGGCAATATTTTCGAAATTGTTTGCATTAAGTAAGGTTTATATGAACTCCGTATTTGGGAAATGGTAATGAAATCGTATCTTAGGAAGGTTTTGGTAACCGGAGGTGCAGGTTACATAGGTAGTCATGTTTGCATCGAATTAATCAATAATGGTTACTTTCCGGTAGTGGTAGATAATCTATCAAATGGAAAATTAGAGTCGCTGGCCAGAGTTGAAAAAATTACCGGTGTTAAACCGGATTTTTTTCAGTTGGATATCAATGATAAAGCCGCGTTACATCAAGTTTTTTCTGATTATGCGATAGGTTGTGTAATGCATTTTGCGGGCTTGAAAGCGGTGGGAGAGTCTACCCAAATACCTATCAAGTATTACCGGAATAATGTGGCGGGTACTTTGTCTTTGCTAGAGGTCATGGAGGAGCACTCAGTTTTTAATTTTGTATTTAGTTCTTCGGCGACCGTTTATGGCGATCCCGTATCTGTACCCATTGACGAATCATTTCCTCTGTCAGCCACCAATCCCTATGGTCGCAGCAAGTTGATCGTAGAAGATATTCTGCGTGATATGGCCAAGGCGCCAGACAATCAGTGGAACTTTTCAATCCTGCGTTACTTTAATCCTGCGGGTGCTCATGAGTCAGGTTTAATCGGTGAGGACCCCAAGGGGATACCTAATAACTTGATCCCCTATATCGCCCAGGTCGCAGTGGGCAAGCGTGAGGCGCTTACCGTTTATGGCAATGATTATGCGACCCCTGATGGCACTGGCGTGCGCGATTACATACATGTCGTGGATTTGGCGCGAGGTCATGTGGCAGCACTCAATGGTTTGACGCAGCAGTCGCGAGGTTGTTCAACCTATAATCTGGGTACTGGCACTGGCTATTCCGTATTGGAGATGTTGAAAGCATTTGAGCTGGCGTGCGGCAAATCTATACCCTATGTGATCAGCGCGCGCCGCCCCGGCGATATCGCCAGTTGTTATGCCGACGTCTCTCTGGCTAAGGAGCGTTTAGGTTGGGCTGCTGAATTCAATGTTGAACGCATGATGGCGGATACTTGGCGCTGGCAGTCGCGCAACCCAAATGGTTTTGCTGAATAAGGTTTTTCTGTGCTTGCTGTTGTGTTCTTTGGGAGGCCTGTGCCTCCCTTTTTTTGTCTGCTTTTTGTCTTTATCGCTATAGTGGCGCATGCGCTATGGTTACCTTTTTTCACACTACTTAAGTTCAAAGTGTAAATTGCTAACAATCTACAATTGATTATTGACAATGATGAATAGCTGAGTAGTATTGTAATTGGCGTTAAATACTTTGCTTTTTTGTGCCGATTCATGTTGCTTCGAATGGACGGATGGCATGAGACAAAACAATAAATACCTACATGGGGGCTTTACGATGTCAAACATCACTCACCGCCTTAAAATTACGGCGTTGTCAGCGGCAATATGTGCAGTTAACAGCGGTGCTATTTATGCACAGCCAGTTAACAGTGCATCCACGCAAGAACAGGAAGTGGAAGAGGTTACCGTAACCGGTATCCGTGGTGCGCTTCAGCGCTCGATAGATGATAAGCGCAATGCAAAAAACATTACCGATACTGTTAATGCTGAGGACATGGGTAAAACCACTGACCAGAATATTGCAGACTCTTTAGGGCGAGTGACAGGGGTGACGGTTGTAAGCCGGGATGGTGAGGGGGCCAGTGTGACGGTTCGCGGTGCAACTGCTGCGCAAAACACTATCACCTTGAATGGCCAGCAGCTAACCAGTACGGACTTTAGCCAATCTGTTGATTTAAGTTCATTTTCTGCAGACATTCTTTCTAAGCTGGAAGTTGTCAAAACCCCAAGTGCCGATCACGATGAAGGTTCATTGGGAGCAAATATTAATTTGGAAACTGTTCGTCCACTGGACCAGCGTGAAGATTCTCGCTCGATTACAGTGCAGGGGCGCTATAACGATTTCGCTGATGAGGCGGATCATAAGTTGCAAATTTCTGCGACGCAAAAATTTCTGGATGACACTCTGGGTGTTGCCATTAGTGCATACGATGAAACAAACAATTATCGCAAAGATCAGTATCGCGTAGAGAATTTTATTGCCTCTCCTGAAATCGCGGCCGCAACAGATCAAAACGGTGAAATAGTTTCAGGCATCAAGGCTATCTATCATCAAAATACCGGTTACGAACTACATCAAAACGCATCTGATCGACAAGGTATGACATTGGGTGTGCAGTGGGCACCTACTGCAGATACCGAGCTGATGCTGGATACGACTTACAGCAAGCAAAAGCAAACCCGTAGTTTAGATGCACTGAAAACACGCTACCCAGGCAACGCCAATTTTGTTGAAGGCAAAAAGCCATTGGGCGATTTGCGCCCGGCGGCATCATTCACTGATCCGCAGGCGGATTGGTATGGCGTGGATACTAGCACCAATACTATGACAAAAATGGTCAATCGATTTGGTGCTGGGGACATGACTCGCTCTGAGGGTGGGGACGATCAAGAAAATGCCAGTGCGAGTTTGAAGTTAAAACAAACGTTGACTGATCGTTTCCGTATGGAAGCGCAAATTGGCTATTCGGAAAGTACGTCAGAAAGCTTGCCTAATGCATATGCGGCCTTGCAAAACTACAAGAATATTCCTGCTAGTAAATTATTTGATGCGGGTGCTGACGTTGAGCCTGTGGGTTATGACTGCACGAGCGGACGTTGTGTGCAAGTGTTTGGTACGTCATTTGTCGATTTTGGCGATCAGTTATTAGATAAAACTGTTGATGGTGTATTGATTCCTGGTTATGAGGATAACATTGTTAAAACGGGTTTTAATCCATTGGATACAGATACATTCCATTTGGCATATCTCTCTGAAACCGATGTGACTGTTGAAGATACGTTGCAAAATGCGCAGGTTGATTTTGACTTTGACTTAGATACATTTGGTCTGACTACGATCGAATTTGGTGCAAAAGTTACCCAGCGTGAAAAAATGGTAGATAACCAACGCTATCAATTTAATTCCGTAACCAAAACGGATGTTGTTACCGATAAAAATGGCAATCCTGTCGCCGTTCCGGGTGGCGCTTTACTTGATGTTACTGCTTCTTTAGTTGCGCGTGATGGCCTGGACTATAACGATTTTATGAGTTCATTGGGTTATGGTCGTGACAATGCTACTAAAGGTTGGCTGCCTATTGATGCGCGCGCGGCTGTAGGTTTGGTATTGGATGATGAGAACACTGTTCGCACACCTAATAATACTGAATCGCGCACCACAGATATTGATACTGAAGCCTTTTATTTAAAAACCAACTTCTCATTTTTGGATGAACGCCTCACCGGTGACATAGGTGTGCGCTATGTAAAAACAGAAGTGGAATCCAAGGGTTATGCGGGTGCAGATTTTTGGCAGTTCAGTGAATCGCTTGAGCGTGAATTTGATTTAGTGAAATTAAAAGAATTGCGCGACACCTCTTTGCCCGAGTGCCGCCCCTATAGTACCGCTACGAATCGCCCTGGCTATGAAGGTAAGTTTGAGCGTGTTGATGGGCTTGGCTGGGACACCTCCAGTGGTAGCGATCCCGCTGGTTGGACACCTATTCCTGATCAAGGCCCATGCCATGATCCTGATTACGCTGCATGGGTTGCCTATCAACAAGATCCGACCTTGCCTGATCCAGGTGTAACTATTAACTGGTTAACCATGTGGCGTTATGCAGATGTATCAACGACTCGTGAAAATGGTTGGGGTTCACCCATTTCTTATGATGGTACATCACCTATTGCAACGAATAATGCCAATCAATTTAATTTTGAAACGCAAGTAAATAAAGAGCTCCAATCGTTTGAAGCTCGAGGCTCACACACTTATAGCAATGTATTGCCGAGTTTAAACCTTAATTACGCATTCCGTGATGATTTAGTTGGCCGGTTTGCTATTTCAAAGACTATGACTCGCCCGGAAATTGATCAGCTACGCCCTGGCTTTCAGGTCGTTGAAAATGGTTACTGGGCATCGGGTGATACCGGTAGTAAAGTGAGTATGTACAACACCAAATTGGATCCATTGGAATCCAAAAATATTGATGTATCACTGGAATGGTATTTCACTGATTCGGGCATGTTGAGTGTCGCTGTATTTAATAAAGACATGACCAATTTTACCGATGTAGAAAGTGCAAAAACCTATATCTCTGACTTGCGCAATGTTGATGGGCCTGTCGATGCTTCCACGCTGATTAAGTTACCAACAGATGACGCTGCTAATGATTATGGCTTGCAGGGCTGTATGCCATTACGCGCAACAGCGGATTATGGATGGTGGGCAACAGACCCTAATCGTTTTAGTAATGATTTGCGCGATCTTTGTGCTCAATACAGCGTAAATAAAATTATTAACGGCAAAGGTGCAACGATCACCGGCGTGGAATTAGGCTATAGCCAATCCTACGATTTCTTGCCTGGCTACTTTTTGAGTGGTTTAGGTATGTCGGCTAACTATACCTATCAAAATAGTGAGTATGAGCCAGATAAATCGACTATTGATCCAACTAAAAACTTACCGGCATTTCCTGTGGCGGATACCCCTGAGCACAGTTACAACTTGACCGCCTATTGGGAGCAAGATGGTCATCAAGTGCGCTTGAGTTATCGTGGGTCTAGTGATTCTTTGGTGGGAACAGATTACAACACTGGTCTGCAAGGGCGTACCTGGAATCAGGGGTCAATCTGGAATGAGGGGCGCGATACGCTGGACTTCTCTGCTACCTATGCATTTAGCGAAAACATGGACTTCACCTTTCAGGCAACCAATCTGACTGATGCAGTATATCGCACCTATTTTACGAGCCGTGAATTGGAAGTGCAGCGCGTTTACAGTGCAGATAATGCAAAGGGTTATGAGTTTGTTGCCTACGAAGAAGGTAATCCATTAGATGGTGAGGCGACCAAATCCCGCACTTACACTGAATATAAGGTAGGGGCTACCTTCCGTTTGGGTGTGCGTGTGAACTTCTAACTTATCCATTAAGACCGGTGCGGATTTTTCCGCACCTTTCGCTAATAAAATAAATAAGTGGTGTTTAATATGAAACTCTATGAAAGATCCAGATTGTTTGTTGGTTTAATGATCGTATCAGCGTTAACTGCCTGTGGTGGCGATGATAATAAAAAATCAACGGCTTCAGGTGGCAGTGCAGCACCAACGCACAGCGGCAATATATCCAAGGTTTATAGTGAAAAAGATGCGTTTGAATTTGTTGAATTATTGAGTGGAGCTGTCGATACAGATGGTGACATTCTATTGGTGCGCAATCTGACTGCTGATATTGCTGATACCACGGGTTTTGAGAGTGCCGGTGTTCGTATTGGTGTTCGCCCTTCGGCTTTGGCGCCTCATTTAGATACGGGTGATGTGCGTACAGTTACTTACACATATAACATTAGTGATGGTGTCAATAATGTGCAGCGAACCGCAACTTTTTCAGTAATGGGTGAAGATGCTGCGCCGGAGTTTGAAAATATAGTGCTCACCTCTGCAGAAGATGCGGCAGATGTGGTTTCGGTTGATTTGTTGCAAAATGTAATTGATGCTGATGAAGAGCCATTATCAATCACTGATGTCAAGGTTATTTCCAATCCTGACTCGGCAGCAACCTTGGTCGGTTCTGTTGTCACCATAAATGTTGGATCGTTTAAGGATTCCATTAAGGGTGGTGATATTCGTGTATTTAGTTATGAATACAAGGTTAATGATCACAATCACAGTTTGCCGCGCACAGCTATTATCACGATTAATGGTGTTTCTACAGAGCCTGAACCGCCCACTGTTTATGGGCCACAAAAAGCCACTTTTACAACTGCTGGTACAAAAGTAAATTTGGATTTAATTGCTGCACCCAATGTGGTGGATTGGAATGGTGATGCAATCAGTGTTGATTACAATACATTAAAACCAGTTGGCGATGCTCCTGCATTTAAGTTTTCTGGCTCTGCTAATGGCAAGCTGGTGATTGAGCCTGCTGCTTTTTACCAGCATGTGGCAGATACCAAGACGTTTATTTACTCTTATGATGTGGTTGATTCTACCGGCCGTAAAGCAACTGCCACTGCAGAGTTAACCGTTACTAGAGCCCCTACAATATCGCGCATAGCTAATGGTGGATTTGAAAGTGGATTAGTCGGCTGGGTTGCAGAAAAAGGCGGTATTGCTTCAGTAAAAACTACCTCGGCATTGGGGCTTGACTTTAAAGGTGCACAATTGGCCAGTTTTTCTGGTGCGGATACAATTACCGCAAATCTTACTGGTTTAGAAGTTGGGGCAACCTACATAGTTGAAAATCGTGTAAAACATGCCGATGGGTGGGGAAGTGCAGCAACCAGCGCTATCTTCGGCACAGTGGCAGGTGTTCCTGGCACACGGATTACCGGTAATTCTATGTATGAACATGGCGGAGGTGCACGTACGAATGCTGTGGCATTTACTGGTGGGCAGGGAATGACCTATGCATTTACCGCAAACCAAGCTACTGAGTTGGATGATGTAAGTGTTTATAAATACGGTTTTGAACAAGCGAACAATCTTATTTCTGAAAATGATTCCACTTTTGAGTCTGGTGTGGGCAATTGGAAGCTTGGTGCTGGCGCAATGGTGAGTGCTAATAGTCCGATCTCAGGAGCAATGAGCTTGGAGTCAGGGAAAGCAGGTGACATTAGAAATATTTTGCCGTTAGCAACTGGCGCTATTAAAAATGGTAAACGTTATTTGGTTACTATGGATGTGGAGATTGTTGGATTTGAATCAGCCAGTCACACCTTCCGTGTCTCTGTTGTGGATCCAACCAATTTCGATGCAACGGTGATTGGTGGTGCATTTAAAGGGGTCTACTGGCTCTCGGAAGCGAAACAAACCTTTGCTGCTGTACTTGATGTTGCTCGCGATTCGACGGTTACCGATTGGGCAACCAGAGCACAAGAGTTGCATGTAGGTACCAATGTGTGGGGACAAGGTTTCAATTATCGGATTGACAATGTACGGTTATTTGAAATTCAATAGGCCTGATGTTGCTCTAGGTAACTTTTAAGTTAATATTCCCTACTTTTTACGCCCTTAACCTTATGGTTAAGGGCGATTTTTTTATGTGGTACAGAAATTGTCGGTAAGAATAATTTTTCTAAACGGGTGCTGTGGTTTAGTTTGCGAACTTGGTGGGGATACTCCTTTTCTTGTGAGGAAAAGGAGTTGAGAAGGTAGGTAAGGGCATTTGAATGAGGTGTTTTTAATATAATTACTGATAATTTAATTCTTGAATTTGACTAAAAAAATCGAATGTTTTACGAACATTACGATTCCAATAATCCCAACTGTGTTCACCGGATAATGATTCCAGTTCAGCAGTAATGCCAAGTTGTTGTAACCTCTGGTTGAACCTCTGATTGCCTGAATAAAGCGTGTCTTCAGTTCCGCAATCGAATCGAATTGGTGGAAGGTGGTTTTTATTCACCTGTAACCAATGCACTATATCGCTTTCATAAGTTAAATGAGTGTTATAAAGCGATAAGTCTTCAGCGACAAATTGCGCCATTTCTCGAATGTCTGTTATTGATGAGTGCGCCGATATGCCTTTAAAAATTGTAGGGAATTTGGCTCCTAGGCGCAGTGCGCCATAACCGCCCATTGATAGGCCAGCAATATAAACGTTGGAGGCGAGTGAGGCGGACGGATTGCACTTTATAACCGCAGCAATCACATCTTCCACAATCCATTTTTCATAATTCTCACCGTTTGCCAGCGGCAAATAAGCTGAGCCGCCATAAAATCCGCCGTCGGAAGGCATCACCAATATCATTTGGCTGAGACCACCTTTGGCGTATTCATCGCTATAGGCCTTGTGTACGCCACCCAAGCCCGACCATACCCAGTGATTGCCGTAAACGCCGTGCAACAAAATTACAATTGGTAAATCTTTGCTGTCGGGATGAGCGTTAAAGACGCTGATATCGCAGCGTCGGTTTAGGTGTGAGCTCTGAACGGTGAGTAATTGAAAATGTTCAGCAAGATATTCCGGGTTGGATTGTTCAATTCTAATAACAGCCATTTGTATTATTCCTCGTCATCAAAGACAACAACACCTTTGGCGATACGGCCATTAATTAAATCATCAAAACCCTGTGCTACATCCTCAATGCGATAGGTTTTAGTGACCAACTCATCCAATTTTAATTGGCCCGCACTATATAAATCCAAAATGCGTGGAAAATCCCGGTCGGGATTGCACATCCCATAAAGTGGATTGATATATATTTTGTCCCATTCAAATAATTCACAGTCAAAATCAATGCGCTGCTCAATGCCACTGACTTGCACCGCCGTTCCGGCACTACGAATAAGTTTGAGTGGTGCTGAGCCAAGCGCGGGAACAGCGGTGCACTCAAAAGCATAGTCTGTTCCGCGCCCGCCGTTGATCGCACGTACTTGCGCGGCCACTTCGTTAAAATCCTTATCTTCTCGTGTCGCTATGACACCGTGGGTCGCGCCGAATTTTTTAGCTTGATCCAAACGCCCGCTATTGATATCAATGGCGATAATTTTATTGGCGCCCGACAATTTCGCCGCTTGAATAACATTTAAGCCGACACCACCGCAGCCAATTACACAGACAGATGAACCCAGCTTGACGTTGGCGGCATTGACTACGGAGCCCCAGCCCGTCATAACACCGCAACCAATAATTGATGCGGTAGCGTAGGGGATGTCGCAGTGAATTTTGACCACTGCAGATTCTTTAACAATGCTATGTTCAGACATAGTGCCGAGATGAAATGAGCGTTCAATCGGCGCGCCTTGATGGCTTGCAGCATCTGGGTGCGCGTGCCCGCAAAGACCTTGCCCACAAACCGGTGAATTTATTTCGCAGATATGAGTATTGCCTTCGCGGCATTGAAAACAGTGACCACAGGGAATTGCCCAGTTTAAGATGACTCTATCACCAACTTTTACTTTGGCTACTGCTGAACCAACGGCCATAACAATACCAGCACCTTCATGGCCAACAATAAAAGGTTTGTTCCAAGTATTGATGGAGTCCCAGTCGGTGTGGCAAATGCCTGATGCTTTTAATTTAATCAGCACCTCGTCTTGTGCCGGAGTACCAATGGCAATTGTGGTTAAGTGGAAATTTCCTTTGCCATCAGACAATATGGCTTTTGAATGAATCATGAAAGTTAGCTCCAGTAATGTTCGTGAAGTAGGTGTTCAATGGGTTAAAAACGAAATATATAGACTAGAATTAATTTGATTTTCATTGTTGATGGTCGGCTACAGCTAAAAAATATTGCTATCGCATTAAAAATATAATCAACTTTGCTTCAAAAATATTGACTACTGGAAAATGAGCATGGGCAAAAACAACGTATATTGTGAGCCGTTTTGCATACAGCATGGTTATGATTTTGAAATCCATCATGTGGTGTATTCGGAGGACTCTCCCTATTCCTGTTTTATGCATTTTCATGAAGTTCACGAACTTATCGTCTTTGATTCTATTGAGGGAACTTTTTTTTACAGTCAGGGCAAGTCAGCTTTATGTGATCAGGATCTCGTCTTCACTCCCGCACTGGAAACCCATGATTTTGAGCTGTCATCGCGCAATAAATCCTGGTATATCATCCAGTTTTTACCTGCCATTTTGCTGGCCCCTGGGCTAGAGCAGGCAGAGGATTTCTTTAAATATGGAATGCACTTACGCCTGAAACCTGAGGATGCAAGTGCTATTCAAACCCTGTCAAAATGGTTGCTGGATTCTTATCGTGAATCACCCTCCGGCAATCGCAGTCAGGCATTATTGCGCGCGCTATTAACCTGGGTGGCAGAGCGCGCAACGCCATTAAAACCACCGCACTATGACACGCTGTTAAAATCCTCCGGCTATGTAAAACTGGAGCCGGTAATTAATTTGTTTCGCCACAATAAAAGTGTTGAGCTTTCCTTGGAGCAAGCGGCGGAGTTGTGTTGTGTCTCGCCCGCGTATTTTTCACGCTTATTTAAATCCGTGTTTCGCTGTAATTACTCTGATTACAATGTTAAACATCGGCTTTACAGCGCTGCGCGAATGTTAAGCCAAAGCCAGTTTTCCATCACTGAGATCAGTTATGAGCTCAATTTTTCCAGCCCCTCGCACTTTATTTCCCAATTTAAAAAGCTCTTTGGTGTGACGCCAAAAAAATTCAAAACCACCATGCTGCAGCGGGTTGCTGAACCCTAGGTCTGGTACGTCATTATTGATGCGCTGCAATAGATCGGCACACTAAGTCGAATTAATGTAGCAAATTGTATTGGTTATAAATGGCACGAATAAAACCAGGAATGTCATTTATTTGACATGCAGCATATGCCTATGTCTGGATTTGTTAAGGGGGGCGTTTAGCGAGGTTGATAAAATTCCAGCATGGTGTATATTGTTTATTGTTGACAAAAGAGGCTGCGGCACTAGGGAAATTGGTTGTTTCATAAGGTTTTTTTTAAGAAATCGCGATTATCAATAACACTTCAATATATAAACTAAAAACAGGTGATTCATGATGAGCTCGAGTTATAAGCTTGATCGATCCATTACATTCTTTCTGAAAACCAGTGTGCTTAGTGTGGCTGCGCTGTTCTTAATCGCCTGTCAGGAAGAGGCGGCAGACAAGGGCGCTGCTGTATCCGAGGTTAAATCAACGCCCGCGGATAAAGTGTTGTTTGATTTTGAGGGCGAGCAGTTACCAGCGGAAATCAGTTTTTTTAACGCTGAAGGTAGCTTGGTAAAAACATCGCCGAACAATAGCTCTGCCTCACAAGCATTAAAAGTAAAGTTTCACTCTGTTGAGCATGAATACACCTCCTTAGTTATCCAGCCAAAATCAGATGCCTGGAATTGGAGTGATATTGGCGATGCCAGCCTTGCCTTTGATATAGCCAATGATGGCGAACATTCCGTACAGCTATTCCTGGACGTGTCTGACGCAAAAGGCAACAACTTTACCCGCAGCGTCAGTGTGCCGGTAGGCAAGTCCCGCGTTTATTATTCCAAGTTAAGTGGCCACGATATGGTCAGTGCAAATCCGGATTCCAAGGTGGAGTTAAATGCGGCCTCAGGATTGCGTGGCAACCCGCCGACTTGGTCGGGCGACGATGTGCAGTTCATTTGGATGTGGGGCGTTATGAATTTGGATTTGTCCGCTATTAAGCGCATATCCTTAAGTGTTCAATATGCTTTGCACAATAAAGAAATCACCCTCGACAATATTCGGGTTATTAAAAGCCCTGCAATGAATAAAGATTTCCTGGTCAATCTGGTCGATAAGTTTGGCCAGCCAGCCAAAGTGGATTTTGCCGGTAAGATTCATTCTGAGGCAGAGTTGCAAGCAGCAACCCAGAGCGAGTTAAAAGAGCTAAATAACGGTGCGCCATTAGCCGATAGATCTACATTTGGCGGTTGGAAAAATGGCCCGAAACAACCTGCAACAGGCTATTTTTATCCTAAAAAAGTCGATGGAAAATGGTGGTTGGTTGATCCAGAAGGGTATCTCTATTTTGCGACAGGATTGGACATCATACGTTTGGCTAATGCATACACTATGACCGGCTATGATTACGATGCTACAACTATTGAACAGCGCAGTGCCGATGATTTGACTCCCGAAGATTCGAAAGGAAAAATCCTTATCTCAGATGAGGCGCAAAAAACCCGTCATTTGGTTTCTAAAACTCGCGCCGACATGTTTGAGTGGTTGCCCAAGCATACTGACCCTTTGGGTAATCACTATGATTACAATCGCGATGCCCACTCAGGCCCACTGCTAAAAGGTGAAGCCTTTAGTTTCTATAGTGCCAATCTTGAGCGTAAATACGGTGAAACAGAACCTGATTCCTATTTGCGCCAATGGGAAAAAGTTACTGTGGATCGCATGTTGAATTGGGGTTTCACCTCGCTAGGAAACTGGACTGATCCAAAATTCTACAGCAATCAACGCATTCCTTATTTTGCCAATGGCTGGATTATTGGCAACTTCAAAACAGTTTCCAGTGGCAATGATTTTTGGGGTGGTTTGCCTGATCCATTTGATCCGGTATTTAAAGAGCGCGCACTTGCCACGGCCAAGGCTATTGCTGAAGAAACTAAAAATAGCCCTTGGTGTGTCGGCGTATTTATTGATAACGAAAAAAGCTGGGGGCGCTCAGAAAGCAAAGAGTCTGAATATGGCATAGTGTTAAATACACTGACTCGCGATGGCGCAGATTCGCCAACTAAAAATAAATTTACGCAGTTGATGAAAGAAAAGTATGTGGATATAGCAGCATTAAATACCGCATGGGGAACCTCAGTTGAATCCTGGGATGCATTTCAAAAAGGTGTAAAAACTGGCATTAACAACGATGTTCAATTGCAAGATTTCAGTCTGTTATTTACCCAGTATGCTGAAGAGTATTTCAAAATTGTTGAGGGCGCCTTAACACAATATATGCCTAATCACCTGTACTTGGGTGTGCGTTTTGCAGATTGGGGAATGCCAAAAGATGTAGTTAAAGCAGCGGCAAAATACGCCGATGTTGTTAGCTATAACTTCTATAAAGAAGGTTTAACCAAAAATAAATGGACGTTTTTAGCGGAGCTGGATAAACCCAGCATAATCGGTGAATTCCATGTAGGCACAACGGAGTCAGGTTTGTTCCACCCAGGCTTGGTGCATGCGGCCAATCAGGAAGATCGTGCAAAAATGTATAAAGAGTACATGGAAACGGTTGTCGATAATCCTTATTTTATTGGTGCACATTGGTTCCAGTATATGGATTCACCGGTAACTGGCCGCTCCTATGATGGTGAAAACTACAATGTAGGTTTTGTGTCGGTGACTGATACACCCTATGCACCTATGGTGAAAGCCGCCAAAGAGCTGCACGGTGAAATGTATACTCGCCGCGCGAAAAAATAATAGTGTTTATGATCGTTTCAGAACGAAGGAGCTAGTCAGTAATGGCTGGCTCTTTTTTTAACGATGAAATATGTAATCACTACATGCAATGCAGATTTCCAATTCCCATATTTGATAAATACCGGATGTTTTATGAATGATTTTTTTTCACGTCGCGATGCATTAAAGCTGGCAGTTGCAGGTCTGGCAACTAGTGCTATTGGCTGTTCTGTAAACACGAGCAATGATAAGCCAGTAACACAACAGCTGCTTGATTCATCGGTAGCTGATACTTGGAGCAATAGCCATGATCGGGTATGGATCGGCGGCGACTATTGGGCTAACCCAATGGAGGATTGGCGTATTGTTAATGGTGGGGCTGAGTGTTTGAGTACCGGCGGAAATCGCAGCATACATTCGTTAACACATCAATTAGCAAATGTATCAGGTATTTTCTCTATTGCGGTGCGCATAAAAAAATTGACTGTCGGCGAGCAAGATGGCGGTGCCGGTATTCGCATTGGTGTGAATAGCGATATTAAAGAGTATCGCAGTAACTGTTTTGTGCAAAAAGGCTTTGATGCCGGAATTATCCACAATCAACTTGCATTGGGCGCTAAGCGCGTCGAATTACTGCAATCCTTGGGTGATGCTGAAGTTGAATTGAAGCTCTCTGGTGAGCCGCGTATTGGTGTATATGCATTGACCCTTGAAGCAAGGTTGGTCGACACAGGCAAACTAATTGGCCAAATAGATGATTTGGTTGCAACCGATCACATCATGGGTAATGTCGCTGTGGTCAGTAACTTTGCAATTTCTTCGGAAATCGCGGCGAACCCAAAAGGGACCACCTATCGGTTTTCAAAATGGACACTGCAAGGCAATGCATTTAGCAATCTACCCGAACAAAAATTTGGTCCCATTTTATGGACTATGTACAGCCTAAGTGATAGCCGCAGCGATGAAGGTTTTGTATTGAAGTTGAGCGCCTTGACTGGCCCTATGGGGGCGCAAGATAGCCATGAAGTTGAATTGCAGGTGCAGAAGTCTGGCAGTTGGAAAACTATAGCCAAGGCGCCGTTAGATTCAGATGCTTGGGTGGCTACATTCCGTATTTCGCACTGGAATGAAAAAGAAGTTACTGCGTATCGTGTGGTTTATCGCGAGCAGCGTCGGGATGGTAGTCAGGTGTCGGATTATTTTTCCGGTACTATTAAAGCCAATCCAGTGGGTAGAAATTTGCGCATGGCAGCACTGACTTGCCAAAATGATTATGCTTTTCCCTATGCCCCTGTTGCGACAAATGTTGCCAAGTTAAACCCGGATTTGGTATTTTTTTCGGGTGACCAACTTTATGAGAACCACGGTGGTTTTGGTTTAATTCGCACGCCTGCTGAGCCAGCGCTGTTAAATTATCTGCGCAAGTTTTATCAATTCGGTTGGGCGTTTCGCGATGTAATGCGCAATGCGCCCACTCTTTGTTTGCCCGATGATCACGATATTATGCAGGGCAATTTATGGGGCGAAGCTGGCGCAATGGTTTCATCTGATGCCCCTATTATTGATGGCAACGTGGATATGTGGGGCGGTTATGCGCTTCCGATACGTGTAGTGAATACCGTACATAAAACTAATACGGCACATCTTCCAGACCCCCATGATCCAACCCCTTCACTGCGCGGCATGAATGTGTATTACACCGATTTAGTGTATGGCGATGTTGGTTTTATTATTCTGGCGGATCGCCAGTGGAAGAGCGGTCCTGATCGATTGAATATTGTTGTAGGCGTGACCGGTAACGGTGAAGCTCCAACCTTTGTTAACCCTGATTTTGATCGTTCTGATTTACAGCTTTTAGGTACAAGGCAAGAAGAGTTTTTAGCGCAATGGGCGAATGATTGGCGTGGACATTCATTAAAAGCCGTGTTGAGTCAAACCGTTTTTGCTGGCATCTCAACGCATCAGCCGTTGCCCACCAAATATTTAAAATATGATTTTGACTCCAGTGGTTGGCCTGCCAGTGCACGCAATCGCGCAATTGAAATCATGCGCACCTCAAAAGCATTGCACATTTGTGGCGATACGCATTTAGGAACATTGTCGCAATATGGTGTTCACGCACAGCGCGATAGTAACTGGGCATTTTGCACACCGGCAATTGCTGCGGGCTGGCCGAGATGGTGGCGCCCTGACGATATAAAAATTCCTTTTGCACATCGCCCTGCCCATGGGCACTCACAAACCGGTGAATATTTGGATAGTTTCGGTAATAAAATTTATGTATATGCGGTTGGTAATCCCGAGGTGGGCAAGTCCAATAATCGCTATATTCAAGCTCATGAAAAGGGCAGTGGTTTTGGTTTTATTGTGTTTGATACGGTTGCAAAAACTTATACCACTCAAGCCTTTAAATTTTTAATAGATGTGGCAGATAACAGTCCGAATAATCAATTCTTAGGTTGGCCGGTGACTATTCATCAAGACGAAAATATCGGGGTGAATAGTTTGAGCTAATTGTTTAATTGCTATAGCTGATCTTCCACATGTTTTTCCATTCCCAAAGCCGCGGCCTTATACCGCGGCTTTTTTCGTTTAGACGAAAAGGTTATTTTCCTGTCTATTGAATAATGTTAACAATTAACATATATTTGGATTGTATTGATTAGACATAGATGTCGCCTGACTTATAAAAATAATAATTAACCTAGTTCAATTAAAGCCATATCAAAAAACGTTTTCCGTCCAGTATAAAAATAATCACGTGGAGCCTTGTTATGAAAAAGCATATTTCATGCTGTATTGCATTAATGTTGACCTCAGTAGCTTCGTTGGCTGCTGATTGGGATGCATATCCTGTGCCCGCTAGTGCAGGTGCTGGGAAAGTTTGGCAGCTACAGTCTCAGTCGGATGAATTTAATTACAACTTTTCTGCTACAGCAGCTGCTGCAACCTTCGGTGGTAAGTGGACTAATTTTTATCACAACACTTGGGAAGGGCCGGGGCCTACTCGTTGGATGCGCGAAAACACCTCAGTGTCTGGCGGGCAATTGCAAATAAAAGCAACACGTGTTGCGGGTGAAACCAAAACCTACGATGTGGATTTAAATCTCGATGGGGTTAATGAGCAATTCACTTCTCCTGCTACGCGTGCTGGCTGCATCACCTCAACGACTAGAGTGAAATATCCGGTATTTATTGAAGCGCGGGTAAAAATTGCCAATGCGGTAATGGCATCTGATGTTTGGATGCTCAGCCCTGACGACACAGAAGAAATTGATATTCTTGAGGCTTATGGTGGCAAAGCGGCGCGCAATGATTGGTTCGCGCAACGCTTGCATTTAAGCCATCACTTATTTATTCGCAATCCATTTACCGATTACCAACCGCGCGATGCCAGCACTTGGTACGCAGGGGCAGGGGTAACTTATTGGGCTGATAATTGGGTTCGTATAGGTGTGAATTGGGTTAGTCCAACCCGCCTTGAATATTATGTAAATGGCCAGTTAGTTAAAGTGATGGACAAACTGAATACCGTCAACGGCATTGATGGTATAGATCCGTGGAATATCACGGGTGGTAAAGGCATTACTAAAGAGATGGATATCATTATCAATATGGAAGATCAAAATTGGAATGCAGCGCAAGGGCGCCAACCTACGGATGCTGAAATTACTAATGCAAGTAATCACACCTTTAAAGTGGATTGGATTCGTGTTTATAAGCCTGTAACCGCAACAACCAGTTCATCGTCTAGTAATGGTAGCGCTGCTAGCAGTGCTTCAAGCAATACAGTTCAGCTGATCGATTTCGCCAATTATTTTGATACAGGTAAGGTTACGGCGAGTGTTTCTGGCGATAACTATATTGGTTTTAATAAGTCCGGTGGCGGCAATATTAATTACAACACGGTCGGTGATTGGGGTGATTATTTAGTGACGCTGCCTAACGACGGTAAATATAAATTTGAAATTATTACCGCATCGCCTATGACCAGCGGCCTTGGTGCAAAACTCATTATTGATGGAATTTATGTGGGAACCATCAGTGTGGGTTCTACCGGTGGGTGGGAGGTGTATAGCGCATTTGCGCTGGCTAATAGTATCTCCATTGGTGCTGGTACCCACACTGTGCGCATTGAAAGCACTGGTAGCAGCAGCTGGCAATGGAATGGCGATCAAATTCGAATTACTCGAGTTGGCTCACTCTAACCTTTAGCTAGCTTGTTAAATAATGATTGTATTTTTTACGGTTTCGTTAATATAAAAATAACTTTTGGAGTTTTTGCAATGAAAAAAATCACTTCATGTATTGCTGCAGCTTTGTTGCTGTCGGCTCCTTTGGCATCATTCGCTGCCGATTGGGATTCAGTTCCTATTCCTGCAGCAGCTGGAACAGGTAAAACGTGGCAGTTGCAGTCAATATCAGACGAGTTTAATTACACTGCTAGCCCCACCGTTAAACCGGCGGAATTTAATACACGCTGGAATCCCTCTTTTATTAATAGTTGGACTGGCCCAGGCGATAGTGAATTTAACGCTGGTCATTCCTATACTTCGGGAGGTTCTTTGGCCTTGCAATCAAGTGCAAAGGCGGGCACCAACAAAATCTATACCGGCATTATTTCGTCCAAGGAAACGTTTACTTATCCGTTGTATTTAGAGGCGCGGGTAAAACATACCGGCAACACTCTGGCAAATGCGGTGTGGATGCTAAGTGCTGATTCAACGCAAGAAATTGATGCCATGGAATCCTATGGTAGCGATCGTGCAGGGCAAGAGTGGTTTGATCAGCGTATGCATGTGAGCCACCATGTATTTATTCGCAGTCCGTTTCAAGACTATCAGCCAAAAGATGAGGGATCATGGGTTGTAAATCCGGCGGGTGGCACTTGGCGTGGCGCTATGCATGTTTACGGAGTGCACTGGAAAGACCCTTGGAATTTGGACTACTACATTGATGGCGTAAAAGTTCGTACAGTTTCCGGTCCTGCGATGATTGATCCATATAACTTTACCAATGGCACAGGCATCAATAAACCGCTGCACATTATTATTGATGTGGAGCATCAAGATTGGCGCGATGTACGACCAACAGCAGCAGAGTTGGCTGATACTAGTAAGAGCATAATGTTTGTGGATTGGATTCGCGTATACAAGCCGGTTACCAGCAGCGCGACTAGCTCCAGTAATAGTGTAAGTTCTTCAAGTAGTAGCCTGAGCAACTCAAGTAGCAGTAGTGCGACTACGGTTATTGATTTTGCAAATTATTTTGATACAGGTAAATCAACAGCAAGTGTAGCGGGTGATACCTATGTTGGTTTTAATAAGTCCGGTAGCGGCAATATTAATTATAATACTGCCGGTGATTGGGCTGACTATTTGGTTACTTTGCCGAGTGATGGGCAATACAAAATTGAAGTTACCACTGCATCGCCAATGACTAGCGGTATAGGTGCAAAGCTCAGCGTTGATGGTATTTATGTCAGCACCACTAGCTTGGCTGCAACCGGTGGTTGGGAGTTATATAGTGCCTCCACGCTGGCAAATAATTTGTCGATTGGTGCAGGCACCCATACGGTTCGCATTGAAAGTACCGGTACTAGTGCATGGCAATGGAATGGTGATGAAATTCGCGTGACCAAAGTAGGCAGCGCACCTGTCGGTTCGCCGACTACGCCAGCACCGGTGGCCATGATCATACAAGCGGAAAGTTTTTCAGCAACGGGCGGTGTTTACGATGGCTTTAAGACCTATAGCGTAAATGGAGTAAGTGCGATTAATTACAATCAGCGTGGCGACTGGGCGGATTACGCCGTTAATGTAGCGGCCGACGGCAGCTACACCTTCAACGCTTATGTCAGTTCACCCATGTCGGGTGCTGCGCTGGAAGTCAGTGTTGATGGAGTAAAAGTATTAACTCAAGCCGTGCCCAATAATGGCAGTTGGGATAGTTTCCAAAAAGTCAGCTCTGCCAGCAAAATTGCCCTAACCAAAGGCGCGCATACTATTCGCGTCACTAGTGCTGGCACCACCTCATCGACCTGGGAGTGGAATGCAGACAAGTTTGAATTGATACCCTAATAATATTTTGCGCGCGTAGTTTTAAATATCTATTAAATAATCAATGATAAAAAGATCCAGCAATCGCGATATGTTTATATCTCAATTGTTGGATCTTTTTTTTGGTTAAACAGGATTTTTGGAATTGGATGAATCCCTGCAATTAGCTTGTAGTGGTAAATCTAATTAAGATAAAACTTAAGGATTTCATAAATGAATATTAAAAATATCTTCATATTACCTTGCGTTATCTTAATGCTTTCTGCTTGCACAGGGCGGGAGATTGTCTCCGGTGTGGCTCAATTTGAAGCAGATAAATACTGCAGTAACACCAGTGATATTAGCTACTTGCAATGTGGAACCCAGGTTGATGATGAGTATGTAAAAAATAGACTGTTAAAAGAACAGCAATTGCGTGAGGCTGATGAAGCTCTGCGACAAGAAAAGTTGGAGCAATTAAAAAAAGCCAAATAACTAAGGTGGGTGATTGGCCCTTATCAAAAACGTAATCTGTTGCTGGAAAACCTTAAGAAAATCGAATGGAAAGCGGGTGAGCCTGCTATATTTATTGCTGCTGAATCAGCCCAGATGCAAGCGATAAAGCTATATGTAAAGAGTCAGCCAGGTTATAGTAAAATCCAAACTTACGCATCTGGATACTGGAAGGCATAAATACAGAATCTCTCATATCAACTATCAAAATGAAGATGCTGAGGCTGCATTAATTTCCGGGGAAAATAAATACAGCCTCAGCTCGACAATAGGTTTGACACTCGCGATCGCGATTATTGTTAAAAAAATAGTTTTTCTTTTATTATTTTCCAAAACGCTTAATGTAAAGGCTTTTATTGACTTCTTGCGCCGCCTTTACTAAGGGTGTGTAGGGGATGTCGGCAACACTTACAAAACCCACATTATAATTCTCACCGTCATAAGCCCGCCCAGTTAATGGCGAGTCAATATACTGAAACCAGTGTGCCCCCACAAAATAGGGGTTTTCAATCACACTATTGAGATAGCTTTTATATTTTTCACCGCGATCAAATTGAGATTCTGCATGTATTAACCCAGGGTTTAAGAGGCCAGAGTCAATGGCGCCATTATGGAATTCACCAATAATGCTGGGTTTGTCTAACTCAGCTAAAAAATCCCAATAAGGTTGATCAATACCTTCCCTATAGTAGTTGTAGCTCATCACATCTACATATTTTGCGGCGGCTTTTAGTACTTCAGGTGTCATAGCCCAATGCGCAAAGCGTGGGCCCATATACAGATGATTCGGCATATATTTTGTTAGTGCTTTATCTACGCGACTGAAGTAGGCATCAGCATAAAGATAAAGCAATTCAGAGAAGTCACCCAGCATTTGTGCATTATAAGATGTCAGCTCTACCGGCCGAGACAGCTGTGCCCAAGAAGTATGTTTTAAATCCCATGCGGTATTTAAACTTTCTATATTCTGATACTTATTTTTCAGATGATTGATAAACTCCTGTTTTAAGGGGCTGTCATTAGCATTCTTTTTTAATCCATTGATAACAATTCCATACTGGAGCGAAGGGCTACCCATGCTCCCCCAGCTTTTTTCATTATCAATAAATACGCCTACACACCATGGGTTGTTTTTTACTTCATCGGCTATTTTTTTAATGGCCTTGTTGGTGCGCTGTGTAAATACTGGGTCAAATGGATCGGGCATGGCACCCCAATAGTCGTTGCCTGAATTAACTGTTTTGAAGTCACCAATAATCCAACCATTAGCAAAATAAGGAAGTCTATTCATTTGATAGAAGCTAGCGTCCACCCAATTACCAAAGGATGTAAAGCCCCAATTATGCATACGTTTGATGGTGGTGTCGCGCCAGTCTTGCATTAGTGCTTCTTCATTTTGCGTGGCGTATTTACGGGCTAAATTAGCTCTATAGAAACTAAAGGTTTCGCCTTTTTTTAAGCTGCCAGAATGTACGCTGCGGCGATATCCATAATTGGCGCCTGCAGCTTCACTGTAGCTGGGCAGCCAAGTAAACATATCAGCCCTCAATTGGGAGCTTATATGACGCGATGACCAAGCTTGTTTCGGGGCAGTGTTTAAACCTATCGAATCTTCGGGGGTGTAATCGCCAGCATCTCGTTGTTTGATTAGGGCCGCATCAAAATCATAACCGGTAATGGTTGAGGTGTTCGCCATGCGAATATTGGCAATACCATTCGAGAAAAATAGATATCCTTCTGGATCAACGAGAGACCATTTACCCTGATATTTCTCAGCCCGAAAGTAACCGGTACTTTTTAACTTGGGGCCATTTATCCAGCCATTAAATGTTGAACGGGATGGGAATTGTTGGTCAGTTAAATTTTCTTGCTCTTGTTGTGAAAAACTACGTAATTGATCGGCGCTGTAAACCTTCCCAGCGAAGTCTTGTTTTGCATTTTGGCCATACTCATCAACTAAACCAGTGAGGTATTCTGGGTCAAAATTATTAGGTTTAACTACGCGGAGGTTATCAATGATTAATTGTTTGTTTTCTAATACGCCTGAAATAAGCAGACGAATAGATGTGATTGCACTAGTGTCGAGTGTTTTTGTGCCGCCTCGCCAAATAGTTGAAATATAGTTATGGGGCCAACTGGGTGGGTCGTTGCGAATTCCGGTATTAAGAAGAAAAGATGGTACTTTAAGTTCAATTAAGTAACTGTTATTTGATTCAGCTGGTACGGCGACATTACTTAGTTGAAATGCTCCGCTTTTATCGTAAGTATATATGTAGATGTGGGTTGAACTTTTTGTTGAATTTTCAATATCTAACACGAGAGCTGCTGATTCATAATCATTAAAATTCCATGTGTTTGACGGGTTGATGTAAACCGATGAATCATGATTGTTGAGTGAGTCAAAATTGATTTCTAACCCGTGATTTCCCTCATTAACAATGAGTTTCGATCTGGCGTTTTGTAGCTCAATTGCTTTTATGTCGCTCTCGTTTTCAAAATCAAGCAGAATGCGTTCTTTAACTTCAAGCAGGTTAATTTTATCATTCTTGCCTTTTTTGTGTTTTGGTTCAGCGCAGGATGCTATTAAAAATAGACTAATTATGCACAATATAATTTGATTAAGATGTTGTGAGTTTTTCATTGGTAGGTTCCTGGTGCTAATGGCCAACAGTATTTTTTTTCATTAGGTTTTTAATCTGTGGTTCATCAAGAGCCGAGTCAAAGATGTATAGTTCATCTAATTGCCCGCGGAAAAAACGATTATTTTGATTGGTGTTTTGATCATCAAACGCAATATTACGACCCATGGTTAATGGTTTTGAATTTGGGTGATTAAGGTCGGTAAAGACTTTAGCTATAGATTTGTGATCGCTGTATTCTAAGTTGCCATCTACATAAATAAGGACATGTGTACTAAGATTTGCGTCTTTGCCACCAAATAAAACAATTGCTAAGTGATGCCAATTGTCATCGCGTAAGTCGGTAGTTCCCACTATTTCACCTTGATTCGTTCCTATACGGATGCGACCAAGGGGGCCACTAACAGCTAATGGATTCAATGAAATTTGCCATGCGGATTGCACATCGCTCAAACCCCAATTCAAGATTCCAAACCCTTGTGATAAAGAAAAATCTTTAGGTGCTTTCAACCAAAAAGCCACAGTTCGAGGTTTGTGCCCGCCGATCCCTTTATATGCAGTGGCCAGCCAGCTGTTTTCACCATCAAAATTAACGGCATTCCCAAATTTACCTGGTACGGTTGATATGCCTGCAAGTTTCTTGTTTAGTGAATTTACTTTTGCGTTGTAGCATTTGCCGTCTATTCCCGTGCCGATACAGGAAAATTCTTGTTGTGATAAATCATCAAAAGACCAGTGCAGGTAATTGGGTTGTGCTATTGATCGGCCAGGGAGACTACGCATAAAACGATTGGGGTTATTTTGAATGTTAATAACTTGTTGTTGTAAATCAAACGCGCGAGCTTGATCTTTAACTAATAATTGGTAGGGTTGATTGGTACTGGCTCTTACTTTTACTTCACCGGTAAGTACGTGCACCTGACTTTTTCCATCATCTTCAACACTAACGCCAAACTCTGTACCTAAATCAATAATGCTCGAACTGGGCGTGTCAACTTTGAAACCGGTGGCGGCTGGCGGTACATTGGCGACTAGTTTTCCGCGCCTTAACAATAGGTGCTCATCCGATAGTATATCTACACTCATTGGTGCTTCTAATAAAAGACGAACACCATTTTTCAGCGTGATTTCGGCATAACCTTGGTTTAAGGAAAAAGGGCCTGATGATATTTTCTGCCCTTCAGTCAATGGTTTGCCTGAAGAAATGGCGGAAACAACTCGATATACCGCACCTACCTCGGTAATTTCCGGGGAAAAAATCTTTAGTAAAAACAGAAAAGAAAGAAAGCTAATGGCTGCAGCTAGTGCATACCAGTGTCGCTTGATATTGAATATCTTTACAGTTTGGTCGCGTATGGCAGATTGGCTATTATCGCCATAACGACTATTAAGTTTCTGTTCTAGTTTTTGCCCAAAGTCATCTGTTGAGTTTTCATTTAATAAGTGACTCAATTGCCTGTGCATGACGCGTTGACTAGCCAGCTTATTTAACAGATCTGGATTTTTAGCAATGGCTTCTGCTAATTGCGACTCAACTTTTTCGCCTGCGATATAGTCCGCTATTAATTGTTCATCATGATTTCTCATTCGCTTTCTCCTTGCTGCTGTTTAATAATGCAATCGCGCAGCCATTCACGGCAGCGATATAGCCGCATGGTCATTGTTGAATGTTTTACGGTAAATTTTTCACAGAGTTGTTTCACACTAAAACCCTCAACGTAATGATCGCGTAATATAGCCTGTTGATCAGGCTCAAGCATCAAGAAGCATCCTGAAAGCCCGGTAAAATCAGTTGTATCCTCCGTGCTTATACTCCCGCTTAATTGTTGTGCGTCTAGTAACTCTTGAATGATGTCGGGTTCATGAGGTGTGGAGCGCAGATGCTTTCGGCGATGATTGCGGATAAGATTTAACGCAATACCTGTAAGCCATGAACGAAAAACGGCAGGATCATCTATTTTTTTTAAATTCCCATAGGCCAATATAAATGCCTCTTGTGCGAGGTCATCTACATCTTGAGTGTATTCAGTGCGGCTGGCTATAAATGCGCGCAAATAACGTTGATTTAGCTGCACCAGTTTACTAAAAGCAGATCGATCGCCCGCCTGAGCCGCCTTTACATGGGCGCATACATCTTTTTCGTCTGCTTTATTTTCCATAAAGATACTCTTAGCTAACTCATACAATTTGCGAAAAAGTACGAGTTTTTAAAAATCTATTACTGATTCTAATTAAGGTCATTAGCATGTAAAAGTGACACCTTTAGAGAACTTCAATTGCAAATAGATTGGCCGGAGCACCAGCCTCAGTATGAGAGAATTCAATATTCAAACAATTAGAAAGCAATGGGGGGTTAAAATGAATAACTTTTATGCTTTGATAATTTCCCGCGCAGGCATATAGCTCTTCGCCATGTGCATTCAGTACGCGGATAGTCTGTACACAAAAAGGCATTTGAGTTTCTGGATGCTCCATCAGCACAGTCTCTAAGGCATGGTCAGCATCAGTATCGAAGAACAGTTTTAGTTCACTTATTTTAACGTTATCTGGCCAAGATAATTCGATCTTGGGGTTTTTATCGTCAAGCTTAGCAGCCCAGGCATTTGTGCCGAGATAAGGACGAGTAAATCCACCGCGTAAATGTTCTGCAGAATAAGGTTTAAGTGCGGGCGATAGGCGTAAGGCAAGATTATGTCCATTGGGGCGGCGCTCAGGCGTCCAAAATTCAAATGCGTCTAAACCACTATTTTCGGGCGGGTCTTGGCGCCCAGTGTTTGAAACAGCCTTATGCACTTTGTTAAGCAGTGTGCATAACCCAGTTATACGTTGGTCGCTCAACGCCAGACTCAGGGTGTCATTGCGCATAAAACATAAAAACCCATATTGTTGCTGACTTAATTCAGCCGTAAATTCTATATCGATATTTTGTTCACCTGGTGTAAGTGGTAACTCAATTCTTTCCACTAAAATATCGGGCGTATAGTTTCCGGTTTTACTGCTTATGCGTAATTCGCAGATCAAAATGCTTTCCGTTTGTGCGCGCACATCGACACTTATCTTTGGCACCGGGCCTGCGTTCAATGGGAGTAATTGCGCCAAACTTTGGTCTAATGTTTTGAATTCACCATTAGGGCGCAAATCATTTAATTCGAATGTGGAGCTGACTTTAATCTTGGCTTTTTGCATTAAAAGAGAAGGTGATATCGGAATCAGGGGGATTGACTGTCCATTAAGATTCAAGCGTTGTTGAAGTTCTCGCATGTGTTTAGGCACAAGTAGTGCAGCGGGTTTGCAATTCAACTCACGGCAAAAGGCGGCAGCCTCGCCAACTGCCTGACCACCATGGGCACAGGTAATCATTACGCGAGTGGATCCAAAAGCCATATGGCTTGCACTGATAATGCGTCCCGCTAAAAATAGATTATCAATATCACGACTCACAAAACAACGATAGGGAATTTGATAAACCCCTTTAGAGTGAAATTGCGAGCATGCAGGCTCATCGCTATAGATGCCTTCGGCTGGATGTAAATCAATCGCCCAGCCGCCGTAAGAAACTGCATCGTCGAAAATGTGTTGCGTCACAATATCCTGTTGCTTCAGCATGTAATGCCCTTCGAAACGCCTACTTTCGCGCTTGCCCGGAATAGTGCCCACCCATTCTAAGGTTAAGTTTTCTACGTCTTCAAATTTTCCGCTATTTTTTATGTAATCCCAAATGCCATAAACAATTTTCCAAAGCTCCCACTTTATATCTTCACTTTGGTAGATCGTATCAAGCACGCCGCCAAATTCTAACCACCAAAACTTACAACCGGAATCATTGCCATTAATATTTTTGCAGCGAGGAATAGCGGCAATTTCTTCGTGGCTATAAGCAAAGTCAGGTTTGGTGAATACCACTGGGCGGTCTAATTTTTTACTGTAAAAAAATAACGAATGACCGAGTAAGTCGGTACTTTCATTTTTAGGCGCCATGAGTTCGCCAAACTCATCGCAAGACTCTGCACCCATACGAAAACTTGCACCAGCATTAAAAGCCAGTATGCCATCACCGCTTGCGTCACAAAATAACGGGGCATTAATATGGTATTGAGTAGAGTTTTGGCTACAAAAGGCTAAAACGCTGTCTATGTTTGTAGCTAAGGTTTTATTCACTTGAAATACTGCAGTGTTTAACAGCAGAGTGATATTAGCTTCAGCGGCAACTTTATTTAACAAAATACTATCAAAAATTAGCGCATTACCCAGTTGATTTTGTTTTAAGTTGTCAAGCATGATCTCATCAATCACGCCTCCCTCACGCGACCAGCGATTATTATTGCCCATGTGAGAGGTGGCACCGAGGGCCCAGAGTCTAACTTCGGAAGAGGCATTGCCACCGAGCACAGGACGATCTTGTACTAATACTACACGGCTGCCCGCGCGCGCTGCAGTTATAGCTGCACAAACTCCCGCTAAACCACCACCTGCAATCACTAAGTCGGTATTAATAACTATTTCTTTGTTTAAACGTGATGTTGAACTAAAGGGTGTAGTAATCATGAAGGGACTCTGAAAATTCTATGTTTTAAAATTTAAATTATGGATTGGATTTTCTAGCTTTTATTTGATCGGGGCTTAGACTCTGATAGAAATATACCTCAGGTTTATGCACCAGATCTGTTTCTTTCATGTCAGTGTTATTGCTGCCGGGGATTAAATTACAATCAAATCTGCCGAGAAAGCTGAATTTTTTATCAGATTTTTCTTTGTCGCAAAAATGTGCTAGCCCCCAGCGGATTCCTTGCCCATTACCGGAGTCATCAAACGCATCTGGCACATAGGGGCCTGCTGCAATCGGCATTAAAGAGCTGACAGCCGCTAAGCTAAAGTTCACGCCATCTTCTGCATATTGAATCGTATTGTTTTCATTGCCATTGCGTGTAGCTAAGGCAGCAATACCTTTTTTAAAGGGGAAAAAACATGTTTCATGCCCTGAATTTAATACGGGGTTTAAGGCGTGTTTTTTAAAGGGTCCCAATGGTGATTCTGCGATAGCCAAACCATTAGCCACTAAATATTCAGGCCTATCACCAAAGGCGGCTTTGTAATAAAGATGAATTTTATTGTTATAGATAAGTAAATAAGGATCATGAATGGAGTATTGATCCCACTCACCGGGTGCACCATTAGGTACCACCACATTGCCGCAGGCTTGCCAGGGGCCATTGGGTGAATCAGACATCGACATGGTTACCGGGCAGTGATCACCCTTAAGTCCACTTGCTTCCATGAACGCCTGATAATAAAGATAGAATCTACCCTTCCAAATTAGAATGTCAGGAGTGCTCACGGAGCGCCAGCCAAGCTCAGGTTTTTGTGGGCGTTTGATTGCCACTCCTTGTTCTTGCCAACTAAAGCCATCTTTGCTTGTCGCGTACCATATTTCTGCTAAATCCCAATCTGTTGATGGAATTTCATCGCTACATTTAAGCGGCCCTTGGGGTGCTGCGATGGTGTGACGTTTGGTATACCAAACATAAAAAATTTCATTGTGTTTAATGATTTTAGAGGGGTCTCGACGAGAAACTCTCCCTGTATCACCTTGGTAATCAAAACCTTCTATTCGCGTATATTTAAAACTGCTGAATAGATCATTGTCCTCTGGGCGAGGGCTTTGGTAATTATCATAGAGTCTACTCATTGCGGCACTTAACTCACGCTTAGGGCGCTGTTGAGGAATGTCCCATGGAAATCCGCCAGAATCTTGGTCGCTCATTAATTGCTCCTTGAAAACAATTTATCTTTACCTAAAAGTATCAGAGCAATTGCAGTAATAGCTAAGCCCATGGTGGTAATAATAAGGGTGCCAGTTTCAGCTGTTACACCTAAAATAAACATCGTTAAACCAACGGCGGAAATTCCAATAGCAATCACCCGAATACCGCGGTTATTTTCAGTTGTGTTTTTTGTTTCTAAGTTAGAGGAGTTTTTTTCATGATTTTTTTCAGCTGAAAACTCGCCTATCTTTTTATGGCCAGGCGCTTCGTAGCCACGCACTCTAAGCCGCCATTCAAATATAGCTAGTAGGAGCGCAGGCAGGAGCACGCCTAATAACATTTCTTCGGTGCGATTTAAGGTGATATTGAACAGAGTGGGGGATATAAATTTAAAAAAGATATTGACAGATAAGCTTATGAATGTGGTTGCCAAAATGCTCGCGCCAGTTTGAAAACGAGAAAATAACAACCATACCGGAGGCAAAAATAATGCGCCTCCCGTTAGTGCTGCCATGGTCATAACTACATTTACCACACCGCCTAAAAAGGGCACCAGTAGTGCAACTGTAATAGTGCCAAACCCTAATAAAACAGTGGCTAGTCGGCCCACAAATACTAAATGACTTTCTGATGATTTGGGTCTAAGAATACGGTACACATCATTGGTGATTACGCCTGCAGTAATATTGAGTGCAGTATTGATTGAGCTTGAGGTTGCGAAAACCATACCTGCAACAATTAACCCTAACATGCCTGCCGGTAAAACTTCTTGGCACATCAATAAGTAAGCTCCCTCGGCTTCACTGAGGGATAAATTAGGATTTATCAAACGATAAGCCATAGGCGCGATCATCCAAATTAAGGGGCTAACCAAGTAGAGTGCGGCAAATAACCATGCTACTTTTTTTGCGTCTTTAGGTGTGGATACACAGGTGAAACGTTGAATGTAGGCCCAGTTCCCAGCAATAAAAAATAAATTAAATAATCCAAATGCAAAGATGAATGACCAAGTAAATTCGCCCGCAACAGGTGCAAAAAAATCCTCTGGCGCCTGTTGAATAAATTCATTTAATCCGCCAATACGATCAAGCGCTAAGGGTACTACAATTAATACCGCCGCCGTCAGCACTACAAATTGTAAAATGTCGGTCACAATGACGGCCCACAAACCACCCACTGCAGTATAAGCGAGAATAATTAGCCCTAAAATAATAATGGTTTCAGTGATCGGAATGCCTGTAGATACTTGTACAATTTTAGCGACAGGGTATAAAAATGTTCCGGTAGAGAATGTGCTAATAATTAAAAATGTTACCGTATATACTTTTTGCACTCTTAAACCAAGCCGAATTTTAATAAATTCGGCTGCTGTTAAGACCTGAGTCGCCTGCCATTTTCCCGCGATAAAAAATCCAATTAAAAGCCCAGCTATACACATAGTCCATTGAATGGTGATAGCTACCCATCCGTAGCTATAAGCGATAGAACCCCAAACAACAAAGGTGCCGGCGGAAAAAAAACTCATGAATAGCGATAAGCCACTCATCCACCAGGGCAGCGCGCCACCGGCGGAGAAAAAACCACTGAGGCTTTTCCCTGCACCGGAAAAACTAAGGCCACAAGACACTACAATAAACGTAAATATGGCAATGACACTTAAATCAATTACACCCATTTTATTATTCTCACTGATTCATCCCCACTAGGATCTCCTTCGGCAGAGAGATCGCATAAGTACATTATTTTTTACGTGTGTAATAGCGCACATAATCAATTTTCATACTGGTACCATTGATGGCGTCGGTAACGGGCCCTGCTATTTCAGCTTTTAAAATAGCCAAGCTAAATAATATTGTCTGCTCACTGAAGCAAACATCATTGCGCATGCTGTAATACAATTTTCCATCCATATAAAAATGGAAATAATCTTGGTCCCACGCCATGCCGTAGGTGTGCCAATCACTAGAGTAGTCAGCAACATCGGCGGCATCATACTGGCTGATAAGCTTCCATTTTTTTCCGTCAAAATATTCAAGCGTATAGTCGGTAATTAAATTGCGATATTTTCCTAGTGACGGACCGCTTTCTTGCAGCCAACCATTGGCGAATTGGATCGCTCCAATTTCCTTAGGGGTATCCCAACTCAGCTCCAACCATTTGAGACCATGCTTGCCAGACACCCAACGTGTATCTAGGCGATTATCAATTGCAAAGCTTTCTTTTGAGGGGAGCTTATCGAATACACCACTGGTTTTGAGATTGGCATCTTTGGCAAGCGCATAATTTGTAACACTTGTTGAGTCCAATGAGGTCATTACATCGGGATATTTGGTCGCAGGGGGGAATACTTGAAATTCATGAATGTGTATTGATTCTGGGCTAGTGCTACGCAGACGAATTTTGGTTGTTTTGATCGGGGCCTTTAGCACAATGTTGTGTCCCGGCTCGCCATCTAAGGTGTGGTGCAATTGATTGTCATCATGGCTTACCTGACCATCGGGCAGAGTATAAGTATCGGTCCAATTGTGCACATTGGTATTAATGATATTGGGATAATGGCCTTCATTAATGTCGATTTCACAAGCCTTTTGTCCTGCCGCAACCCCTTGTTTCGGCCATAACCAAAATGAATTATTCGTACCGTAGGCACCGGCATATTTATAACGCGCCTCAAAATACCCATAATGGAAAGTTCGTTTGCTCCAAATGTTTCCCGTGGTCCAGGGCTGCGATTCTGCACGAGTCTCTTTTTTACTCAGTAATTCAAGTACGCCATTTTTCACCACTGCGTTTTCACGCCAGCGGCTACTCAACACCCACTCATTTTCAGTTGCACCATTCTGACTGATCCAATTATTCTCCAAATCCGAGTTTTTATAATTAAATTCGTCGCTCCATTCAAGCTTCCACTTTTTAAGGTCTAACTGACTTTCTTGGGCGAGTACTGTTGATGATGCCAATACAACTACCAGCATATTTATAGTAAAAAAACTTTTTTTAACCACCGGTTAACCTCGCATTAATATAAAAATATAGTAACTGAATTAATTGAGCTGAAACCCTATTGTTAGACTTATCATGGAGGCGCTGAACGCAGGTTCATGGCATAAATCTTCACAAATGCACTATTTCGAATAGCGAATACTTACCTTAGTGTGTTGGCTCTGCTCAGTTGACACATAATTTTATGAAAAATTTATATTTTTATGCGGGAGCTCCCCTGATCCTGTATGGAGACTTAGATAGGGGGTAAGGTTTAGCTAGAGAGTAAGATACTTATGCATATATCCATATGTATTTTATTGTTGGGTAAGTCTCATTGCGCCGCAGGGTTCAAAAGGTCACGTTAATATCTTGGCCTGTGTAGATGCTCTACCATGCGTTTCTTATTTTTACGAAAGTTGTAGCACTTATGATTGATATTCCCATAGATACCATTCTTTTTGTTTTGTTACCGATATTGTCGGCAAAGTTGATCTTGGTGGTGCTAATTTATTTTTCATTGGTGAGTCTTCATTAGCACGTTTTCTGAGGCAGGCGATAAACTTAGCCGTATGCAGATAAGGGAATAAACATTGGATATGGAGAGTTCTGGTTTTTATGGAGACATAAAAATTTTAATGACTTAAAAATAACACACAGAGATAAATAAGGGTTCATCGTTGATGAAGAACTTAGGTGGTAGGAGTTGAAGCGTTTAAAGAAACTCTAAAAAAAGCCCGCGCCTACAGAATAAATCTCTATCCTGTTGGAGCGGGTCAGTTATTTTCCAATAAAATAATGGGTAATTTCTACGTGTGTGAAATTTACTAGGGTACTAATTCAAATTTATCCGCGTTCCATTCCCATGTAGATGCGGTAGTACCCGCACTGGCCACACGAATGGTATGCGTGCCTTTGGTGAGTGCGATTTTGTTACTTGAACTTATTTTTTGAAAGTTATCCCAACTGCCGTTATTCGGCACAGCTTGGGTTAATACTTTTACGCCATCTACGGTCACTTCCAGTGCGGCGCCAGTCATAGGTGAACTTACGTAAGCATTAAAACTGTAGTTACCATCGGCAGCTACATTCACGGTGTAATCCGCCCAATCGCCACGTTGATTGTAATTAACCGCGCTCACGCCATTAACCGTGTAGATTTTAAAACCATCGTATACACCGCCTGTTGCGGCAAAGTTTTCGGCTTGTAAGGTCATGCTTACGGGGGTGGGAGTAACCGGTGAACCTATAGGATCACTGCCTACTTTGGTCACTCGAATTACATCACCATTCCATTGCCATGCGCTGGTGCCTGTGCTTTCAATACGCAGAGTATGGGTGCCTGCGCCAATAGACAGATTATTGACAAGTGTGGTTGTAGTGTATGTTTCCCAGTCGCCGGTTGTGCCCAGGGTAATTGTACCCACCGCAATACCATCAATGCTCAGTTTTGCACCAATGCCGCTGGTCATAGGTGATGCGGTAACAATTTCAATTTTATATTGGCCGTCTGTTGGCAGTGTGACTAAATAATCGCCCCAATCACCAACAGAATTGTAATTAATATTGCCGCCGCCGGATTTATTGAAACCGATAATGGTATCGCCCGCTACCGCACTGGTTGCTTTACCGGTATCAAAATAATTCGCGAAATCGATGGTTTGTGTAGCGCCACTGGCAACACTGCTGTTGGCACTAGAGCTTGATTGTGCACTAGAGCTGGATGAACTACTTGCAACACCATCGACCAACTTGTAAGTATTAATCCAATCAACGTACATGGTATTCATTGAATCATCGTTGAGTTGGCTTTGAACAGCAAGGCCACCCAGCCAAGAAAAATCGGCAGTCCATAAATCCCAAATAATATTCATATCTCTGGTGAAATCCCGTGCAGAAACAACGCTACCTGCAGGATAACCATTTAAATAAAATTGAATATTTCGGGCATCTTTTTGCCATACACCGAACGTAAAATAAGCCTCGTTCCATCTAACACCTTTTCCTGGCGCGCCATCCGGCAGGTTTCGGTTATCAAAGTTGCCATGGGCTCTTTGGGTATCGCCATTTACAACATGAAAATACTGAGAGTTCATTTGCCATGGAAAATTAGGCTGACAGTTACACGAAGGGTTAGGATTGTTTTCGATGATGTCTATTTCATCGCGATTGTTAATGTCCCCGTTATTCAACCAAAAGGTGCTGTACGCAGAAATGTTCGCGCTTTTAATTCTAGCCTCTGTGTAGTAGGGATATTTAATTTGTGCATTAGACATTACCCGAGAACCATTAAACCACCTTGCACCAGTGCCAAGCGTTCCCTTGATCCATAAGTTTCCGTTTGAAACACCAGAGTTTTCAGCCACCATATTAACGGGTTCGCCATAATTCCATAAAGGCTTCTGCCATTTGCTCGTGTCAAAGCCACTATTAAAATCATCCGAAAGATTACTTTGTTTCTGCCACATTTTTCCCGCAGGAGGCGTTGGTTGAGCAAAAATGCTGGTACTGAACAATGTTAGTGTCAGTATATAAAACAACTTTCTTTGTGTTAATTTTTTCATTTTAATGTTTTCCTCTTTATTATCTATTAACTGCATTTAAACATTGCGGGATATTATCCTGCTCTTTTAAAAGGTATAAAAATTCCCGCTTCAATCAAGAGGCGGGAAAATACCTCAATTTAATTTTTATCTACATTTAATTTACTGGCACAAACTCAATGCGGTCTGCATTCCATTCCCAAGTTGAAGCCGTGGCGCCTGCAGAAATAATACGCACGTTGTGCATACCCTGCGTGAGGCGAACACTGTTGCTGACTTCTAAGGCGGCAAACACATCCCAATTGTTATTATTCGGTACTGTCTTTTTCGCGACCGAAATGCCATCAACTAATATCTCTATCGCACCACCAACTTGAGTGGTACCCAAATAAGCATTGATACGATAGTTGCCGGTTGCGGTGACATTGATGGTGTAGTCAGCCCAGTCACCGCGTTGGTTGTAGTTAACTGCAGCTACGCCCGTTGCGGTGGTGTACTTTTGTAGGCCTTGATAGGCGCCGCCGGTAGTGGTGTAAGACTCGGCTTGAACCACTATCGGAGTTGGAGTAGCAGATGAGCTAGACGCGGCTGATGAGCGTGATGAAGATGTTGCCGCTATTTGAGTAAATTCAATGCGATCTGCATTCCACTCCCACGTTGAGGCAGTAGTGCCTGCCGACACAACGCGCAGCGTATGAGTGCCTGCACTCAACTGCACACCGGTGTTTAGGGTTAATGGCACAAACGCATCCCAATTATTGTTATTGAGTACTGTCTTTTTACCGACCGAAACATTGTCGATGAAAAGCTCAATTGCACTATCCGCTAGTGTGGTACCTAAGAAAGCATTAATTGTGTAAGTGCCGGCACTGCCGATAGTGAAACTGTAATCAGCCCAATCACCACGTTGGTTATAATTGATTGCCCCAATACCATTTGCAGTGGTGTATTTTTGGAAGCCTTGATAAGTGCCGCCCGTTGCAATGAAGTTTTCTGCTTGCACAATCACTTTAGCGCCTATGCCACCAATGCTTGATGCAACTGACGAATTAACGGCTGAGGATGGCGCAATGGATGACTTAGCTATTGAGGACGGAGCTGCCGATGACGTAGGTACTGACGATGCTGCAACGGAAGACTGTGCCACGGATGAGCGCGATGACATTGTTGATGCACTTGCCGCTGAACTGGAAGGAGAATTTGTGCCGTCCAATAATTGTAAAAATTGCGCGCTGTGACCAAACCACTGCCATTCCGATGCGCCCGCACTCATAATTTTCACCCAATGTTTGCCTGGGCTTACTGTAAAGGTAGTTGGAAACCAATTTTCAAAGTGTGCATCCCAATCGCCTGAAATATTATTTAAATTTTCAGACAGCACTTCTTCGTCATCAATAAATACTTTTACCCCGGTGCCAGTTTGAATAGGCGTGCCAGCACTGAGCATAAAACTAAATTTACCGCCGCTACCAAAATCGATTTGATAACTACCAAACTCACCGCGAGTATTGTCGGTGATGGCTGATGGAAAACCTTTTGTACCCCAACCCACAGCACTCGCTGCATAGCCTTCAGCAACGGTCGCATTGCGCCCAGTGGTGCTAAAGTTCGCAAGGGTGATGCTATTTTCACTGCCCACTTCAACCAATTTAACGCGCAGCGTGAAAACGTTACCCGGTAAATCTGCATGAGTGCCGGTTAATGTAACTTCACCTGATGCGATATGGGTAAGGCTACCGGTTTCAGCATCATAAGTTTGTGCAGGAACTATCACACCGGAAGCAGTCACTGTTGCGATTGCGGGGTTGTCAGAAACCCATTTAATATTTTTGTTGGTGGCATTACTTGGCGTGATGATGGCATCAATCACGTGGCCGTAATGCGCGTAGTAGTAACGAATATTGTCAGCTGCTGCGCGATAAGGGCTAAGACGGCGCTCAGAAAGCACTAACAAATCCGTTGTTTTAAAATTCACTGCAGTGGCTTTTACCGGGTTTTGGGTACCAGATGTTGCGCTGCCAATATAACTTTCGACCGTGCCAAAGGGTTTGCTATGTTGTTGTAAATATTCTAATGGTTGATTGGCACCTTTGCCGTTTTGATGACCATCTCCATCGCGAGCTGCAACGCGCATGCTGTAACGTGCGTTACCGTCTGCTTGAATTGCACGCCAGCCTTTACCGTTGTGATTTTCGAGGGCGTCGGTTGTCCATACACGCACATAATCAATTTCGTGGTCATGTTGTAGTTCAGCTGGAGTAGGCAAGCCAAACCAATCGGGCATGGTTTCGGTGTCGAGCAAAATATACAGCGGAGTATGGTGATAACGGTTTTTCATCGAACGAATTAATTTACCATCTACATACCAGCGAAGTTCATCTGGACCCCAATAGAGTCCATATACGTGGAAGTCGGCAGCAAAATCTATGTCGGCTTTCCAGTGGCCGCCGTTTTGTAGCCCAGCTGCATGGGGCAGCAGATCATCGCCACCTTGCCAGCCTTCACGACCGCAACTTTGACCAGAAGCTTTTTTACTGAAAATACGGTGATCGTCACCTTGGTATTCAAATACCCAAGTATTCATATTGTAATAAGGGGCCCATTCAGGACGGCGCCCCGCTTGTTCGTATACATCGATTTCAAGATTATGGTCTACCAAGGCTTTGGTAAATACTCGCTCGCCTTTGATGTAGCGCACATCTTCCATTGATTTTGAATACAACCAAAAAGCACTAGAACCGACCCCTACTTTAGAGCGCACCTCAAAATAACCATAACGCACAGGTGTAGCGTTCATGGCGGTGGCTGCGCTCCAACCATTCATAAAGTTAGCGTTCAAAAAACCATAAATTTGCGACTCTACTTTTTGTTTAAGGCTGAGTTTTAGTAGGCCGCTTTCCTGGCGCACATTTTTTGGCAAAAAAGGCGCTGGCTCACGCCCGCCCCATGTGTGGTTATTAGTCACCCATTTACCGGTGCTGTCACTTGGGCTTTTAAGTACATCTAAGGTGGCTTGATTAAATTCATCACTTGCGGTTGGAACAAAACGCCAACCCGCTTTGTTGCTCAAATCAGACAGCGGGAAGCTTTGTGCGGCGGGAGTGTTATCGCGCACTATGGCTTCTGTAGCAGACCAAGGTGAGCGAATACGCATATAAGGGTATTCATAGGCTTCGGTGACTGAGTGGCCGTCTTTATCCCAATAGGTGTTGAGATTCCAAGGGGAGCCATCGCACTTGAATTTATAAGACCAAGGATCACCGCCACTAAAGTCATCGGCTTTGGCTGCTGGGTTTTCTTGGTCCCAATAATTGACACTTTCAACGCGGTAATCGTGGAAGTTACCTTCCCACGCAGTAGATTTTGCTGCATACGCGGTGGGTAATATGGCTGTACTTGCGGCAATCACAACGAGTGATCGCGCCACACAGAATAGGGGGCGAGATAGTTTTTTCACAGTTGGCTCCAGGTATTATTAATTATTAACGCCGGCTGCCAAATGCTTCATTGAGGTTAAAACCGCACGAGACAAATATTAAATAGTTAAATGTTGACAATTGGCAGGGGCTGACACTGTAAGTCACATGCAGGGGGTAGGGCAAGTAATTGGTATTTTTAGGCAATAAAATGCTACTCAGGTAACATTTTATTGCCTTTGAGGGGGTTGGGAGGGCAGGTAGTTATCGAATATGGATGTAATTAATTTCCCATTGGCCACTTTCACTCGCGCCGATAAACTCAATGCGCAGACGTTTCAGTGCCGCAGGTATGCGCGCTCATCAATAATACCTAATCTGTTGTTAGTAAATTTTCTTGTGTTAATTCGTACTGAGCATTAGCAAGGTTGATTTTGTTAATTTTGCTGTTTGTTTTAATCAATTTGGTTCCGAAAACATAAGCTTTGGCATTGTTGATCGCATCTACCGCCAGCAATTCATCCCCTGCAAAATACCAAGTGGAAAACTTTTGTTCAGTGGTGTTTTCGCGACGAATTATGATTTGATCATAACCACTGGAGAGCCCTACCATTTGTAATTTTACATCGTACTGATCCGACCAGAACCAGGGTAGGGCATTATAATCTTGCGCTTTACCGCAGATATCCAGCGCCGCAATTTTGGCTTGATCGACAGCATTTTGTACCGATTCCAAACGTATGTGACGTTGATAGTGTGGATTAAAGTGATAGCTGCAATCGCCAATAGCATAGATGTTTTCGTTGCTAGTGCGCGCCTGTGCATTGACACAAATGCCGTTTTCAATGGTTAAACCAACTTGTTCTGCGAGGGTTTTATTGACCCGCACCCCGACCCCCACAATAATAATATCGGCTAGATATTCTGCACCGTCGCTGGTATGTACTTTATTAACGCCAGCATCGGTGGTGATGGCACTAACATTTTTCTCGGTAACAATTTTTACACCATGAGCTTCATGCAATTGTAAAAAAAAGGCCGACATTTCAGGGGCGGTGACACGGGCGAGAATGCGATTTTCGCGCTCTAGTACCACCACAGATGCGCCCAATTTTTTTAGTGAAGCGGCCGTTTCCAAGCCAATATAACCGCCACCAATAATTACGACACGTTTGTTCGGGCTCTGGTGAATGGCGACTTTGATGCCTAGGCTGTCTTCCAGATTGCGCATAAAAAAAAGATTGTGCGCATCAGTTAAGCCACTGATCGCCGGCACTATAGGGCTTGCGCCGGTCGCTAGAATTAATTTGTCGTAATAGAGTTCATCACCACTATAGGTAGAGATTTTTTTTGCCTTAGCATCCAGCTGGGTGACTGTAACTCCCAGCAATAATTCGATGTCATCTTGTGTGTAACTGGCTTCTGGCTTGAGCGCCAGTTTTTCGATTGGATCATTGCTGGTGATATAAGTTTTTGATAGTGGCGGGCGGTGATAGGGCAGCCTTGGGTCACTATCGATAAGTACAATTTTTCCTGCCCAGCCCTCTTTGCGCAGTGCAAAGGCGGCGTTAACACCGGCGTGACTGGCGCCGACGATAATACAAGTTGCTGTTGTAAGCGGATGCTTAGTCATAGCCTTTAACCCACAAATAATTGTTTATTGTTGTTTGAATGTTGTTGATTGGTTTGGATTGTTTAGCCAACAACTTCGAGTACCAAGCCATCTACCTGAGGGGTGATTTCAATTTGGCAACACAAACGACTGAACTCATTTACATTGTCGTCCAGCTCCAGCATGTCTTTCTCAATGTCACTGGCAGCGGTTAATTTACTGGCATGCTCTGCTGGAACATAAACATGGCAAGTTGCACAGGAGCAAACGCCACCACAGTCGCCGCCAATACCTGGAATGCCGTTGTTAACCGCCAGTTCCATTGCATTGCCTGAAGTTGCCTCTAAAGTGATGCTGTCTTTACCGGGAGTAATAAAGGTAATTTTGGCCATTTTGGTTTCTCGTGTAAAAATGTTATATTCAAGAATTGTTCGAGTAAGAGATTATTTTGATAATTGCAGCTGCAACTTGTGGTAACCCACCTTGCGCTGAAATTCACCCCAGTTTTCAATATTTTCCTGTGCATCACCTAGGGTTATTTTATCGACTTGTTGGCACAGCTCATCCAACAGAATTTGCATGATTACCCGCGCGTGAGTTGCACCAAGGCAATTGTGATGACTAAAACCAAAACCGACGTGCGGGTTTAATTTACGATCCAACACTACCTCGTTGGGGTTTTCAAAAACGGTTGCATCGCGGTTGGCGGAGGCCCAGCAAAGTGAAATTCGGGTGTCGTTTTTGACTGCATGGCCACAAACTTCACTGTCTTTAGTCGCAACTCTTCCCATATGGGTGAGTGGTGAGAAATAGCGAATTAATTCTTCAATTGCACGGTTATGAATTTCAGGTTCTTTGCGTAAACGTGTCAGCGACTCGGGGTTTTCACCCAAGTAAGCGAGAGTATTGGTGACCATATTAATTACTGTGTCGCGACCGCCAGCAAAGGTGAGCACAATGATGCCTTTAATTTCGTCGTGAGTTAATTTTCTGCCCTGTAATTCAGTGGCTAATAAAACGGAAAAAATATCGTCACTGGTTGATTTTTCTGCCGCAGCGATTTTTTTATCAATATAGTTATAAAGTACCTGAGCTTTGCTGCCATCTAATGGATTATCTTCACTGCGGAAAACGTGTGTTCCCCAACTGATAAATAAATCTGCTTCTTCATAAGGAATGTTGAGCAATATGGTTAATGCTCGGGATTGTAAGGGCAGCGCAAAATCGTAAATGGCTTCAATTGAATCCTGTTGTAGAGATTCTTGCACCAATGCCGAAATTTGTTGGCGCAACGCTTGGCGATAAGTTTCTTCAAGTGGCCGTTTAAGCCAAGGCTCTAAAAAAGCGCGGTAATCGCCGTGTAGGGGCGGGTCTACTTCAAAGGGAACCTGGCGAATATCGCGAATGTTGACTTCGGACGGCACCACAATTCTGCCGGGGGTGGCAGCGGAGCTAAAGGTTTTCCAGTCGTGCGCACATTTGCGTAAATCTTTATGGCGCAGCACCATCATCACCGGGTCATTTTGATCATCAATAAACCCAACGCCTTGCTTTGCGCGAGCTTGCTCAAAAGGGTCGGGAATACCAGTGTGATTAAACGGGCACTTACTCATGGTGGGAGTCTCCAAGCGATCATTGATGGCTTTTATGATAGAGCGGAGACCTTGCGGCTAATACACAGATAAGGTGAAAAAGTATCAGAAATTTGACATGAACTTCAATGGACTAGTTGAGCTAATACAGAGTTGCTTGTTCGCCGCGAGTAGTAAAAACGACACTTTCAACGGCTAGCTGAAAGTGTCGTTAATTTATTCAATATAGCAATTTATTTAACATTTTACTCTTTTAAGAATTCATCAAAAAATGCTTTGGAGTTGTTAAGTGTTAAGAATCCAAATATCCAGGCATTTTCAACGCAGTCGGAAAAATCAAAACCACCGGCTTTAATTGAGGGGTTTTCGTATCCGCTGATATTGTTGTTTGCATCCGCAACTCGTTGCGCTTCACTCCAGATATTGCCTACACCAACATCGGCTTTTGCTCTCTGCCAATCACTACCGTCTTTGGTGTTAAATCCCGGTGTGCCGTTACCCGTCGAATTACCATCAGCAATTTTGTTGTATTGCGCGGTATTTTTCACATAGGTTAAATCGGCGGGTGTCGTTTTATCTTCGTTCCAGTTGCTGTGTTGAACAACATGAAAGCGCGTTTTCAAATTAATGCCGGGGTTAGTCTGCTGAATGGCTCTGAGTACATCGGCGGTAAAATCCGATTGACCCGCTTCTTGTACCCAAATATCGCCGCCGGCATTCAATGTTGCCAAGGTTTTTTGCGTGACGTTATTAACGGCAGCATTCCAATTGGTAGAAGCGTTAGACCAATTGCTTCCAAACGCTAAGTTAAAAAGTTGTGGCGCATCTATATAGCGGCCACCTTGAGTGCCGATAGTTCCAGCTACTGCATGGTATTTCACATTATTAAAGCGTGAATCGCGCAACATGGTGGCTAGGGCAGCAACTGCGTGCACATCATCTAGATCAGGTTTTTGATCGAAGTGGGCGAGCAATAAATCCTTGGTTGTATTGAATTTTCCGAGAATGACATTATCCACTGGTGGATTGTTGGTGTCTGGTTCTACTTTTTTAATGTCGATCCAATTGATGTTGAATCCACCTGTGAGCATATTTAAACGCAGCATTTTTTTGCCTGCGGTCAGACTTTTTTTAGCCGAGCTGAGTGTTTGCCAGCTTTGCCATCCGCCTGTGTTTGGAATAGACAGCGTGCTACCCAACAGAGCGCCATCAATATCAATACTGAGTGTGCCGGAAGTATCGGGCGATGCAACGCGGAGTTGAAGTTGGTATTCGCCTGAACTAGTGATATTGATGGGGTATTCCAGCCATTCTCTACTATTAATCCAGCCGATATTGAGGCCACCGCCAGTGTCAGTTGTCGCTTGAATATCAACATTGCCGGATTGCCCTTGTCCGCCTTGATTGCCGGGTGTTGTATCAAATGCTGTAAAAAAATCCTCTGCCTGAATGTTGGCTGGGACATTAGTGTAGTTAATAGTGGGGTGGCCAAAACTGTCGCAGCGCAGTTCGCCGCACATGCAAATACTAAGGCTGGATTTGCTGTTGGCACAATCTGTCGCAGAGCTGCCGTAGATGTTTTTACACTCGCTAGTAGTGTTGCACTGATCCTGTGCCAATAATGTGCTTGAAAACAATAATGCAGAAATAGAAAAACAAAATTTTATTTTATTCATGTTTATCTCCTTTTAGCTAAAGCTGACAGTAGATGGGTGTGTTTGAATAGATGTAGCGGAAGCCGCTAACAGATTGAGTTTATGCTTATGATGGAATTATTTTGTGTTGTTGTTCGCAGGTATAAGAATGAATAAATAATGCCGATTTATAATTATTTTATTTGTGATCTGCACTGTAAAAGCTCCAGTTGAACTGGAGCCTATTTACTTTTTTTGGGGACAAAAAAGGAGCAGCAATAATTAATGTTAATAATGTAATTTGCTGATGTGACGCTTGAAAAGTTCGCGATTAAGAATGGCCCCTTTGTGCTGAATCACCAGTGCAGATATTTTTGCTGCAAAACGAATGGCATTTTCGGGGTTTAGCCCGCGTGCGCGCGCCGCCAGATAGCTGCCGTTAAACGAATCACCTGCTGCAGTTGTATCTATAACCTGAGTGACAGGTTCTATAGCGACTTCCAAATGATCTTGGCCTGACTGATAAATAATAGGGGCAGGGCCATCTTTAATAATAATTTCATCAATATTATAGGCACTTAAAAATTTGCTAACCGCGATTGCGGAGTCTAGCTGATAAAGATTGGTGAAATCCTCCAAACTCGGTAAAACCAAATTGCTTGCATGAAAAGCGAGTTCGTATTGGGCTTTACAATCCTCAATGGAGCCCCATAATTTTGCGCGATAATTAGGGTCAAAAATGACTTGTGTGCCCTGTTGTTTTAATCGATGGATAAAATCCCAAAAGAGGTCGCGGCTGTCTTTTTCTAATATGGCCAAAGAAATGCCCGAAAAAAACACTTGATCGGGAGCTGTGAAAGTCGCAGCGGAAACTTGCGCCTGATGTAAATGCATGACCTGTTTTGCCGCTGAGTCATTGCGCCAATATTGAAAACTGCGCTCGCCACTGGGGGTATTGTTGATCATATAGAGCCCCAACGTTTTACTCGGGTGCTTATAGATCAAAGAGGTATCTATATCCTCTTGCTGCAGGCTGGAGATTAGTTTAGTGCTAGCGGCGTCTATCCCGACCGCACTCATAAACGATACTTGTATTGCTTCAGGGGCGCAGCGTTTTAAATATACCGCCAAACTGTGCACATCCCCCGCAAATGATTGTTGCCATAAATCTGGGCTAGCGGGGCTTAGTTCCAGCATACTTTCGCCAATAATCACAATTCGTTTCATCGCATATTCGCTTGTTTGGGGTAGGGTTAAAGGGTTGCTTTCTATTCTATAGAGCTATGCCTTTTATGTAAAATGTTGACAAATGTGGTATGAGGCATGTTGGTAGAATTACAGTATCCAAGCTATGCTTTTTCAGTTGATGAGCAATGATCTACTCTTCTCTAGGATGATATTGCTGGTTAACAGCGTATTCAGTGGGAGAAAAATTGTGTGTTTACATCTGCGCCGTATAATCGGGATTGTACTGTTGTCGGGAGTAGGGGCTTCTTGTAGCTGTTTGGGTATGCAAGTTGTCAATTATCGCATTCCCAGCACCCCTATCGATCAATACGAAAATTACACTATTGAGGTGCTGAGGCTGGCGCTCGAAAAAACTCGCGCTAGCTACGGTGACTATCAGCTCCGACCTTTGCCTGAAGGAGTTAATAGGCTTAGGGCTAAAAAAGCGCTTGCTAGTAATGAGTATTCTGATTTGGTTATTGAGGATAGTTATGATGGATCTGAAAGTGCTGATGTAAGTTATATAGAGTTTCCCATCGATTTAGGTGTTTTGAGTTATCGAGTATGTTTTGTGAATCCAGATGTGGCTCCAGTAGTGGCTGCGGCTAAAACCTTGGAGGAATTGAAGCGTTACCGTATTTTGCAGGGCATTCACTGGGCCGATACGAAAGTTCTGAATGCCAATGGATTTAAAACACTTGAGGTGTTTGCTTATAAAAGCTCCTTTCGCATGGTGGCGTCTGGTCGGGCGGATTTGTTTTGTTTGGGGGCCAGTCAAATTATGAATGAATACCTGAATAACAATACGGGCTTGCAGCTAAGTATTAATGATAGTTTCTACTTTTATTACAAATTGCCGCGCTTTTTTTTCCTTAGCTCCCGGAGCAAGGTATTAAAAAGGAGGATTGAACAGGGGTTGCTGCTTGCCTATCAGGATCAAAGCCTACAAGCACTATGGGATAAAAATTTTTTAACTAGTTTGAGGTTTATACAACTGGATAAGCGGAAAAAGTTTGCTCTCAATAATCCATTAAACAGTCATTTAAATCCAGCCTACGAACAATACTTTGCTCCGTTGCCAGAGATTACCCAGGCAATTGATACTTCTTCCAAAAAATAATCGCTAAAAATAAAAAAGCCATACTCGGGTGAGTATGGCAAACGGCACGACAAAGAATGTTTAGTGGGTAAAGTTTCGGCTGTAGTGAAATGCTCTTAATGCCGCTGAGCTTATGTGGCCGCCATCATCCGCAAAGGTCACCTCAATCTGATTGTTAGCTTTGAGGATTGAATAGGGCACAGGGATTTCAATTACACCAAAAAAGTTTTCCCGCCCTTTGCCTTGGTGGTATTGATCATAGCCGCGATAATCTTTTGGTACAGTTACTTCGGTGCCATTAATGGTCACTTTAGGCTGCAAGGATTTTCCGTGATCCCTACCTATGCCCAAGCGTAACGTAGCCTCTCCAAATGCTGCTGGAGTGATGCCGTTTATCGCAAAGTTAAGGGGACTATTGGTTTTAATTGCCTGCAAATAATTTGTTGCATATGTTTTCTGTTCAACTTTAGTTTGATCGATTACTACTGCACTTTCATAGTTCATGGTAATGATCATGGTGCCACTACCTCCAATGCTTAACGAATCTGGAAACTTGTCGCTAACCGTTTCGCTTAAGACCGGCGCGTTTTGGCTATCCAGATGTAAGTGTTTAATCGTCGCATTGGCAAAGGCAGGATTATTTAATGAATAATCATTCAGTGTGAATTCTTGCGCGTTAAATTCCAAATTGTTAATGATGAGATACACCCGCTTATTGTCGGCATAAGCATTGACGACCAGATCGGGATCGCTAGAGGTAATATCAATACGTGTTCCTTTTACGTCTGACCACAATTGATAAAACTTGATCATGTCAGTGAAAACCCATTCGTCACCAGTTTCGCCGGGTGCCTCTTTGCGTTGACGCATAAGGCGGTCATTGTAGGGTATGCCATTAACGCGGCCCCACTCGGCTTTTATCGGCAGAAACGGAATCGTTTTAGCAATATTGTTGGGGCGTTCAAGAAAACTCATCAATAGACCGTTAAATGCAATCAGGCGTAATCCGTCGCGCTGTGGGGTCCAGGGATCAGAAAACATGGAGTGAATGCTGGCGCCATATTCCGATATCACTAAGGGCTTGATCTTGCCAAATTTAATCGTGTCATATTGCTCGAGCAGATCGAGGGTTGCCTCGACGTTGCTGCCGCGACGATATTTCTCGCGATTATTGTGCGCCGGAAAGTCATAGAGATGGATTGAGTAAAAGTCCATATTGGCACCGGCCAGATCAATAAAAACTTTGTCGCGGTTTAGCCATTGTTGAAAGTCATTTTTATCGTAATCGGGAAAGGCCACTGTGTAGCCGCCAATTAAAACATCGCTATTGGTTTTGCGAATTTCTGCGGCCACCGTATTATGAAATTGAAACACCTTTTCTACTGGCACTGGTGATGCGCTAGCATCCACCAGGTCATAAAGAGGTTCATTCATCACTTCAACATAGAGTGGTTTGGGTTGGCCAAATAAATCGCCAGCGCCTTTACTAAAGTATTTTGCCAGATACTGCCCCATGTAGTGGCCAGTGGCAGTTCCAAAAGGTTCACTGGGGGTATCGGTCTGTGAGAGTGCCCAGCCTTTGCGGGTCAGTTTGCCATCTGGCCAGAAGGGGTGTTGCTGCGCCCCTATAATCATATCTGTTAGCCGGTTTTCAAACTGACGAATTTTGGCACTGTTGGCGTTGTTGCTATACACCCAGCGTGCGTCGCCACCTTTGGTTTGGGCGTGACTCTCGCTGACAAAACCCGGGCGAGCGGGGTCTTGATTGAGTTCCCCGAGTTGCCAGGTGATGCCGCCGGTATCGCGGCCGAAATACACGTCATAGCCGTCCATGACTTCGGTAATCAGGTCAGGTGAGGCGTTGGGGGCTCCCAAACTTTGGGCGTTTGAACCAAACCAGTCGGCTTCGGTGTTGGACGAGTGAATGGTGATGAATTTGCGCCGATCAAAACTGTGGATATCGCCAACAATATGTTTGATGTCTCTATTGAAACTGATTTTCGGCCTGCTGTCTGTTGAAGCGACTGAGCTGTTCGGTGTGCTCGACAGGCTAGTGCTGCTACTTGCGACTAAACTGCTAACGGAGGTGGACGATTGTGTGGGGCTGACACTGGCTTTGCTTGATGCTGGAGGAGTTGATGTTCCGCCACCGCCACCGCCACAGCCGCTTAAAATAAGGGTATAGGTTGCAACGCTAATTAGTTGAGTGAGTTTCATATCCACCTGCAATGATTATGTTTATTTGACTAACTGATTGGCTGTATTGCAAAGATTAGCAGGCGGATACTTTAATGTATATATTTAATTGTTAACAAAAATGGCGCATGTTACACTTAAGTCATGGTTTCTATCGAAGCGGTGTGTGTTCTGCAGATCTGTCCGGATGCACCAGAATAATTGAAGTCGTTCTATTGGAGGGCGGCGATAGCCTTGCGGTGGGTTGATTTAATCGGTGTTTATGGGCTGGGCGATCAGTTCAAATAATAACTATTGAGTGGTAATTAGATATGCAGAGAGCAAATAGAAACGCATTTTTCTTTTCCTTTATTGTGGCTCTGGGTGGATTTGTATTTGGCCTGGATATAGCGCTGATTTCCGGCACCATTAAATACATTATTGCTGAATTTAATTTAACCGCTTTTCAAGTGGGTGCCATTGTTGGTGGTTCTACGGGGCTTGGGTCAATTGTTGCACTTCTTTGTGCGGGTTATTTTTGTGAGCGATTTGGGCGTAAAAATACCCTGTTGTTCATTGCTGCATTGTATTTAATCTCTGCGTTGTGGTCGGCATTTGCTGTTAGTTTTGAGACGCTTTTTGCTGCGCGCTTTTTAGGCGGTTTAGCATTTGCGTCGCTTACGCTTGCGTCAATGTACATTGGTGAGATTGCCCCACCAGACTTGCGTGGCAAGTTGGTTGGCCTGAATCAAATGAATATTGTTGTGGGGATTTTTATTGCGCAGCTATTAAATTTCTACATAGTGACCGTAATTAGTTCGCAACCGGCTTGGGCAAATTGGATTGGTTTGACCGAGCTGACCAGTTGGCGTTGGATGTTAGGGTTGGAGATTTTACCTGCGCTGGTTTGGTTTTTATTGCTCTTTTTGATTCCGGAGAGCCCGCGTTGGCTGGTGATGAATGGTAAGAAGCATAAGGCGGAAGCGGTAATTGTCAAAATTGCACCCGCTGACATGGTTGCCCAGCAATTTAATCAGATTTGTGACAACTTAAAAGGTGCTGAGCATTCGCTGAGTGTGAGTGAGCAGCTGGGGTTGTTGTTTAAATCCAGGTTGCGTATCGCGCTATTCATTGGCGCTGGTGCGGCCATGTTGCAATCTTTGTGCGGTATGAATGCTGTTTTAGGTTATATGCCATTTATTTTTTCGCAGGTGGGCGGTGGCGATGCAAGCGCCTTTCAGCAAACCGTATGGGTTGGTGCTATAGGGTTGTTCTTTACATTTCTGGCGCTGGTGATGATTGATCGCATGGGGCGCCGTCCTATTTTGCTCTGGGGTTCGGTCTGGGCTGCTGTGAGCATGGGAGTGGTGACTTATTGTTTTGCGGGGGCGACTTATATGTTGAGCGCAGAATCCGTCGCAGCCTTCGCTGATCGGATTGATACGTCACTATTGGCCCCTATGTTTGGGGTTGAGTATGCCAGTGATCTGGAATTTAAAGGGGCATTGGTGACTCATTTAGGATCGGCAGCGCTGGGTTCACTTCAGGTTGATTTGCTGAATACGGCTGCGCATATGCAGGGTGTGCTGGTGTTTATTGGATTAATTAGTTTTGTGGCGGCATTTAACTTTTCCTTAGGCCCAGTCATGTGGATTTTGTTTTCCGAAATATTTCCTACGCGCATCAGGGGTGTTGCCATTCCTGTTTGTGCGCTGGTCTGTACACTCTTTGGTGGCGTATTGGTGCCTACATTGTTCCCGTGGCAGATAGAGGTTCAGGGTGTTGCGGTCACATTTTTGATCTATACCTGCTTTTGCGTGTTGGGTGCTATTTTTGTTCTAAAAATGGTGCCGGAAACCAAAGGGAAAAGTTTGGAGGAAATCGAGAGTCAACTTGTCGCCGTCAAATAAAACCCTGGTTATTGATCGCCGCTGTTTTTATCTCTTCTGTTTAGTCTCTTATCGCTCGCCAGATGTAGGCAAAAAGTGCCGCCATCTGGCCGTATTGGTAAGTATTACCTCGCGCTTTAGTGCTTTTCTATCGTTATTGCATTTCCGTATCCCACTTTTGAAATTATCAGACTTTTCTCCTTTACAAGTGTTTATCCTGAGTGTAGATTGTTAACAATAAACAAATGCATCAGGATAGGTCTATGCTAAATACAATTTCTTGCGTGAGTCACAACGAACTCTCTGCAACACATATCAAAGCCGTCAAAGTTGAATACTACCAAGTGCCACTGGCCGAGGTGTTATCCGATGCAAAACACGGCGATCACACCTGCTTTGAATTGCTGGTGTGCCGCATCTATTGTCAGGATGGCACCGAAGGTGTTGGTTACACTTATACCGGCGGCAAGGGCGGACGCGCCATTTACTCACTTTTGGATGACGAACTAAAGCCAATGCTGATTGGTCGTGATGCATCGGATATTCATGCAATTTGGGAGGATTTGGGTTGGCACCTGCACTATGTGGGTCGCGGCGGTTTGGTTAGTTTTGCAATTTCTGCGGTCGATATCGCCCTGTGGGATATTCGCTGTAAGCGCTTGAATTTGCCTTTGTGGAAATTGGCTGGCGCCGCCAGTAATAAAACCCGCTGCTATGCGGGTGGAATTGATTTGAATTTCAGCGAACAAAAACTATTGAAGAATATCGATAGTTATTTGGATCGCGGTTTTAACGCGGTAAAGATCAAAGTCGGTAAAGACAATTACAAAGAAGATGTTGCGCGCGTTGCTGCGGTTCGTGAACTAATTGGTAAGCAGACCACCTTTATGGTCGATGCCAATTATTCAATGACCGTTGAAAAAGCTATTCGTTTTGGCCGGGCGATAGAGCAGTACGATATCACCTGGTTTGAAGAGCCAACCATTCCCGATGACTATGAAGGTTATGGCCGGATTGCAGACAGCATTAACATCGCTTTGGCGATGGGTGAAAATCTGCACACCATCCATGAGTTTACCTATGCCATCAGACAAGCCAAATTAGGTTTCTTGCAGCCAGATGCATCCAATATCGGTGGCATCACCGGCTGGTTAAAAGTCGCTGAGCTTGCTTACGCGCACAACTTGCCTGTTTGCAGTCACGGCATGCATGAGTTGCATGTATCGCTGATGTCTTCCCAGCCGCACGCGGGTTATCTAGAAGTTCACTCCTTTCCTATTGATGTTTACACCACGCGTCCAATTGTGATCGCCGATGGCCTTGCAATCGCTTCCGATGAGCCGGGAACCGGTGTGACATTTGATGAAAAATTATTACGTCCACATTTAATCAAACAATCCTGAGGGGATCGAAATTATGTTAGCTGCTCAATATGTTGGTAATAAAGGCTTTCAGGTTGTTGAAGGTCAAATGGTTGCTCCTGCTGCGGATGAAGTGCGTTTGCAAGTAGGGTTTGTAGGTATCTGTGGAACGGATATGCACATTTATCACGGTGTTATGGATCAGCGCGTTGCACCGCCGCAAATTATCGGCCATGAAATGTCGGGCACCATTGTTGAGATGGGAGCCAATGTAAAAGGTTTTGCCATTGGTGATCGCGTTGTTGTGCGCCCGCTCGATTATTGTGGCGAGTGTCCTGCGTGTGCTGCAGGCCACAGCCATGTGTGCCACAAATTAAAATTTATGGGTATCGATAGCCCGGGCGCTTTCCAAAATTCATGGACTGTAAAGGCGCGCACTTTGCACAAACTGCCTGAGAATATTGACTTAAAACAAGGTGCGCTGATTGAGCCACTGTCGGTAGCGGTGCACGATATTTCCCGTGCGCGTTTAACGGCTGGTGAAAAAGCGGTTGTGATTGGTGGCGGCCCCATTGGTCAGTTGGTTGCATTGGTAGCAAAAAGTGTTGGCGCTGAGGTCATGATTTCGGAAGTGAATCAGGTGCGCAATGAATTTGCCCAGAAAAATGGTATTAAAACCGTTAATCCGCTTGAGCAAGATTTAGATGCAGCTGTCAAAGAGTGGACCAACGGCAAGGGCGCAGATGTTGTGTTTGAAGTGTCTGGTGTGAAAGCGGCGATTGAAGCTATGACCAAGATTGCCTCGGTGCGCGGTCGTATTTGTATGGTGGCGATTCACTCACAAAAGCCTGAAGTGGATTTGTTCCAATTCTTCTGGAAAGAACTGGAGTTAGTGGGCGCGCGCGTTTACGAAGCGGCTGACTTTGATATGGCCATTGAATTGGTTGCATCCGGTAAAGTCAAACTGGAGCCATTCATTAGTTCGGTATCTAGCTTGAACAACATTGGCAGCGCTTTTGCGAGCATGGATAACAATCCTGCTGGTATGAAAGCCCTTGTGTCTTGCGCGGAGTAATCACGATTATGTTGGAACAATTTAGCTTAAACGGTAAAGTCGCTTTGGTCACTGGCTGCAAGCGCGGCATTGGTAAAGCAATGGCGGTGGCCTTGGCAGAAGCGGGTGCAGATATTATTGGTGTATCTGCATCACTGGAGTTGCAAGGCTCAGAGATTGAAAAAGCGGTAACGGCTACCGGAAAAAAATTCAGTGCTTATCAATGTGATTTTGGTAATCGCGACAGTCTTTATGCCTTTATTGAAAAAGTAAAAGCAGAGCATCCGGTAATTGATATTCTGGTCAATAATGCCGGTACAATTTTGCGCGCCCCTGCGGCCGAGCATAGCGATGAGTATTGGGATCAGGTGATCAATGTAAATCTGAACTCGCAATTTATTTTGAGCCGTGAAATTGGTAAAACCATGCTTGCGCGCAAAAGCGGAAAAATTATTTTCACTGCTTCATTGTTAACCTATCAGGGTGGTGTGACTGTGCCTGGCTATGCGGCAAGTAAAGGTGCTTTAGGCCAGTTGGTGATGGCGCTGTCAAATGAGTGGGCATCACAGGGTATTAATGTGAATGCAATTGCGCCTGGTTATATCTCTACCGATAATACAGAAGCTTTGCGTAATGACAAAGATCGTTCTGCGTCTATTCTTAGTCGTATTCCGCAGGGCCGCTGGGGCACACCGGAAGATTTTAAAGGGCCGGTTGTCTTTTTGGCATCAAGCGCCTCTAACTATATGAATGGCAGCACCGTGTTGGTTGACGGTGGCTGGATGGGGAGATAAGCACCATGAAAAATGATCTCAACTTTATTAATGGCCAATATGTGCCATCAAAAGCGGCTGGGCATATTGTTGTTTACAGCCCAAGCACGGGTGCTGAAATTGGCCGCATCCCCGAAGGTTGCAAAGAGGATGCACAAGATGCATTAGAGGCTGCGCAGGCAGCACAAAAGCCTTGGGCTGCCCTTACCGCGCGTGCGCGTGCAACATTGCTGCGTAAATTTGCGCAGGCTATTCGCAATGAAACTGAATTGCTGGCTACTATGTTGGTGCAAGAGCAGGGCAAGTTGCTCGATGTGGCGCGCGGTGAAGTAACTGCAACGGCCACGTTTATCGAATACGCCTGCGACAATGCACTCACGATAGAAGGCGATATTTTGCCCTCCGATAAACCCAATGAAAAAATCTACATCCACAAAGTGCCGCGCGGTGTTGTGGTGGCGATTACTGCCTGGAATTTTCCACTGGCATTGGCAGGCCGAAAAATTGGCCCTGCGTTAATAACAGGCAACACCATTGTTATTAAGCCGACTCAGGAAACTCCGTTAACTACTATGGAGTTGGGTCGTATTGCCAATGATGTTGGCATTCCTGCGGGGGTGTTAAATATCGTCAATGGTTCTGGTTCGGTGGTGGGGCAGCATTTGTGTGAAAGCCCGATCACTCGTTTAATTACCATGACCGGTAGTACGCGAGCTGGGCAAATTATTTATAAAGCCAGTGCGCAGCATTTAACCCCTGTGATGTTGGAGTTGGGCGGAAAAGCACCGTTTATTGTGATGGAAGATGCCGATTTGGAGTTGGCTGCCGAAGAGGCGCTCTGGGCCCGTTTTGCCAACTGCGGACAAGTGTGCACCTGTGCTGAGCGCTTGTATGTACATGAGAATGTGTACGATGATTTCGTTGCCAAGTTTGTGCCCAAGGTGAAGGCCTTGAAGGTGGGCGACCCAATGAATCCTGCGACGCAAATGGGCCCCAAGGTTAATCGCCGTGAAATCGAGCAAATCGATGGGTTGGTAAAACAGGGTTTGGCGCAAGGGGCTGAATTAGCCTGTGGCGGTAAACCTGCGATAGTGCCTGGTTTTGAACAGGGTAATTGGTATGAGCCAACAGTCTTGGTGAATGTGAAACAAGATAATATTTTGGTTCATGAAGAAACCTTTGGTCCTATTTTACCGATAGTGAAAATTAGCAGTATTGATGAGGCCATCGCTTACACTAATGACAGTGAGTACGGTCTTTCGGCCTATTTATTTACCCAGAGCTTGAACTACATCCATCGTTCTATCGCGGAAATGGAAGTAGGGGAGGTCTATGTCAATCGCGGTATTGGCGAGCAGCATCAAGGCTTCCATAATGGCTGGAAAATGAGCGGCGCTGGCGGTGAAGATGGCAAGTACGGTTTGGAACAATATTTGGAAAAGAAAACTGTTTATTTAAGTGAGAAATAAGTCGTTAATCTGCCGTTTTATAATGGCCGGGCTCAATGGGTAGGTGTGCTTTTTGGAAGCAAATAGTCACATCTACCCATTGTTATTTGCAGAGATTATTGTCTAATGTCTGCAAATAGCTTAGCCTTATATCACTATCCAATAAGGCTATTTGCGAAAGGTCATCCAGATCATGAAAGAAACAAAAAAAATCATTCCGGTTCGGGATCAAATTGCTGATCAAATCAGATCGGACATTATTGCGGGGGATATGCCACCCAACGCCAAATTAAATGAAGTGGCTTTGGCTGAGCGCTTTGGTGTTTCACGCGGCCCAGTTCGCGATGTATTGCTGCAACTCACCAAAGAAGGATTGCTGGTCGCCAAAAATAATTGCGGTGTTTCAGTGAATAGCGTGCTCTCACCAGAACTACAGGAGCTGATGATCGATATCCGAACCAAAATTGAGCTTCACGCGTTAAAAAGTTTGAAGGGCAAGTTGCAGGAAGCAGATTTTGCTGAAATTGATGCAATTCTGGATCGCCTACAAGATGCTTTTGATAACGAAGATTATACAGAAGTGACAAAGGCTGACATGGACTTCCATCGCTATCTGGTTATGAAAGCAGGTGGGGAAGAGCTGGTTAACTTATGGCAGCCTATTATTTTGCGTATGCGCATGAACTACAAACGAATCACCAAGCCAGTGGATTGCGTTAATGAGCATAGGGCGATTAGTGATGCATTGCGCAAAGACAATATCCGCGAAGCAACTGCTGCGCTCAAAGCGAATATTCGCTAAGGTAAAATACTGTTATTTAGCTAATTAAGTTACCAACTACCTGAGCTTAAATTGCGACCAACCTAGTACCGCGGGTGGCAATTTAAGTTCAGGTTTTTTATTGTGTAAGCGTTTGTTTAAATATTGCCGATGTTTACAGTTCATAAAAAACGCCAGACCGACAACTTGCTCAAGTTCAATGATTGAGTCAGTCGTAGGTCTGACGCTTTTATTGCCGCAATGATTTTCGGTAATTATTGTATGGGCGCTATTTTACTGCGACGTTTATAGAGTGATTTATTCACCCGCTTGGCAGCATCCACCATGGGTTGATAGGGAATATCGGTATTACTTACCCAGCCTACGTTGTAATTTTCGCCATCATATGCGCGGCCGGTGACTGGGTCATCAATATATTGGAACCAATGCGCGCCCACCATATAAGGGTTGTCGATTACGCTATTCATGTAGTTTTCATACATTTTTGCGCGGTCAGTTTGGTCGGCAGCAATCACTAATCCTGGATGATAAAAATCTGTATCCGACGTTGAGCCTATGTGGTATTCACCGATGATGGTGGGAAAATCCAAATCTTTTAAAAATTCCCAAGTGTCAGGGTGCATGCCTTCGCGATAATTATTAAAGCTCAATACATCGCTGTATTTTTTTGCAGCGGCGACCACTTCAGTCGGCATACCCCATTCGGCGGCGATTCTTACACCCATGTACATATGGTTGGGCAGGGCGCGTTTTAGTTCGCTGCTGACAATGCGGAAATAGGTTTCTGCGTAATCGGCGTAGAGCATAGAAAAATCTGCGCGAGAAGCATCATTCAACTTGTCCATAGTGATGCCAGTTGCAAAACTTGACCATGAGTCAATCTTCGTTCCCCAGGCTTGGTTAAGCGTCGCTATATCGCCGTATTTTTTAGTGAGCAATTGGGTAAATTGTTTCTTTGCAGGGCTTTCATCGGCAGTTCTGCTGAGTGCGTAATAGACAGCGCCGAAGTGAGCGCGGTCATTTTTCATCGAGCCCCAACCTTTTTCATTATCGACAAATACGCCGACACACCAGGGCGTATTTTTTACTTCGCGAGCAATTTGTTTAATAGTCAAATGCGCGCGACGTTTAAATTCCGGGTCGTAAACATCGGGTAGCGGCGACCAATAGTCTTGCCCGGAATAGATCACTTTAAAGTCGCCAATAATCCAACCGTTGGCAAAAAATGGCATGCGCTGGTTGTCGTAAAACATGGGATCAATCCAATTGCCAAATGAGGTAAAGCCCCAGTCGACCATACGATCCAGAGTCACATCGCGCCAGATTTTTATGTAGGAATTGGGTGAACTTTGGCCGTAGCGGCGTTCCAGATTGGCTTTGTAAAAGCTGTAGACTTCGCCCTGTTCGAGTACGCCTTGGTGCACTGTGCGACGGTAGCCATAGTGTTCGCCCAGCTCGTGATCGTAAGGAGGCAACCATTCAAACATTTCTCGGCGCAAAGGCGACGCGAGAAAGCGCGAATTCAAGGATTTTTTACCGACAGGAATAATATCGCGCGAGTCTTCCGGGGTTAATTCTTCCGGATCTATTTTGCGCACGCTGGCATCGTTGAAATCATAACCGGTGATGGTTTCCAAATTGGCCATACGTACATTGGCGATAGCGCTGGAAAAAAACAAATAGCCTTCCGGGTCTACCATCCACCAGCGGCCATCTACTTTTGCGGTGCGGAAATAACCTGTGCCTTCCAATTTAGGGCCTTTGCTCCAGCCACCAAAACGCGATCTGTCTTCCGGTTGTTTGGCATTGGCCAAACTGGCTAACTCGGCATCTGCCGCTGCTTTTAATTGTTTTTCTGAATGAATTTTAGTGGGGTAATTTTTTTTGGCGGCTTGACCAAATTTATCGACTATCCCTACCAGATATTCAGGATCTTGGGCTGGATTAACACGCAGCTCTAGGTTGTCCACAATTAAGGTATTGGTTTCAAATTGGGCGTAAGCTTTGAAAATAATTTTAGTCACTTTAGTGAAATCAAAATCGCGATCGCCTGAGCGCCACGCCAATTTCTCTTCGCTGGTTTGCCATGCTGGTGGAGTTTCACGCATGCCGGTTTGCGCATTGGCAACACGCCCGGTTAAGAGTGCATAAAAACGGGCAGATTGCCCCGCATTAATCACTGCGCTGCGCTCTTGTTTGCGGCCGCTTGCATCCATTAATGTCAGCCAAAATTGAAATGATTGGCTGCCTGGATTGGTAACATCCAGTGCCAGATTTAAATCACCTGCGTATTCCCAATTCCAATAACCTTGTGCGGGAGTAGGTAGCTCAATTGTGGATTCCTCGCGCGGCTCGAATACCAGTTTTAATGCCTTGCCATATTTTTTCTCTTGTCCCTCTATCAAGCTTGCCTTGACGTTATTTTCCACAGCTTTATTCAGCGAAAAACTATCAAAGTTTTCGACGCTGCCAATTGGGGAATCTTGATTGGCGGCGCAGCTGAGTGACAACCCCGCCAGAGTGCCAGCAAGTATCTGCTTGATTAAACGTAGTTGATTTTTTTTCATTTTTATCTCCTCTTTTGGGTTGGTAGTGGCTCGCGTGATCTTTCAGAGAGTTGGATTCTTCTTAGTTAATGGTGGTTATGTCAACAATTTACAATGTAAGGTTTTGTAAGTTGCACTTATTTATCGGACAACCCAAAGAACTCTTGATTATTTAAGATTGTATACAATAGTATGTTAATTGTATGCAATATGAGGCGCAATGATGGCGTTGGTAGATACGGAATTGGCTTTTTCGGTGCTCTTGGGGCGGGAGCAGGGGCTGGTAGAGCAAATATTGGCAGATATCGCTCTGGGAACTTTTGTAAGTGGTAATCGCTTGGTTACGGCTCAATTGGCCGAGCGCTATGGAACCGGCGTAAACCCTGTGCGCGAAGCCCTTAAGCAGCTAGAAGGTGAAGGGTTTGTGACCTCGCAAAAAAATAGTGGTGCGCGTGTGGCAAGTTTTGAATACACCAGCATGCGTGATCTATTTGAGATTCTGCAATTGCTCGAACCGTATTTTATGGCTTGGTTTGTGGATCATTACAGTGATGAAAATGTGGCAAGGCTAGATCAACTATTGCAGCAGATGCGTGGTTTAACGACTAATGATCGGGTGGGTTTTTTGCATTTAGACAATTTATTTCATTGGGAAATGTATCGCCATCACTACAACAAGAGTGCACTAAAGATTTGGAAAACAAAACGGTTAATGCTGCTTGCGATGCATGGAAATTTAGCGGTCAGTCGTACGCGTATTGAGCATTCAATTGGTGAGCACCAGCAGATAATTGACGCACTGCGTGCGGGCAAGGGGGCGCAATCAGTGCAGGCATTAGCGTTGCATTTATCTTCCAGTGAAGATTACTGGTCAAAATTAATTCGTTAATACAGAGCAAAGAATGAATATAGTGGATATTAAAACCTATGCTTTTTGGCTGGGGTTTCGCAACGTCTGTTTGGTTAAAGTGGAGACCGATGAGGGTATCTATGGCTGGGGCGAGTCAGGCTTATCAGGGCGTGAAAAAGCGGTAATAGGCGCTATTGAACATTTTAAACAATTTCTGATTGGTCGCTCGGCATTAGATATAGGTGCACTGTGGCAAGAGTTGTATCGGAGCCATTATTTTGAAGGTGGGCGAGTATTGGCTGCTGCAATTTCTGCCCTGGATATTGCTCTGCACGATGCCTGCGGAAAATATTTGAAGGTGCCTGTATATCAGTTGCTGGGTGGCAAGCAGCGCAACAGCATTCCGCTGTTTGTTACTTCTACCTTGGATTTTGGCCCCGCTTTTGTTGACCATCTACTGCAATTACAAAGTGATGGTTGGCAAACCATTCGGGCGACTACCGGTGAGCATGGTGTAAGTCATAGGCCGACTGTATTTGACGTGCGTAAATCGATTGCTAAATCATCTCATTGGCTCACGCAGGCACGCGAAGCTTTGGGGAGTGAAATAATGTTAGGGGTGGATTATCACCACCGTTTGAGCGTGGCCGAAGCGGCTTCTTTTTGTCAGCGGATGCCAGCCGGCACTTTGGATTTTATTGAAGAACCTATTCGCGATGAATCCCCTGCGGCCTATCAAGCGTTGCGCACTATGGTAGATGTACCCTTTGCTATTGGTGAAGAATTCACCAGCAAGTGGGATTTTTCTCGCTATTTGGAGCCGCTGTTAACCCAGTTTGCTCGCGTAGATATTTGTAATGCGGGTGGTTTTACTGAGGCGATGAAAATTACCGCGTTATGTGAAGCAAAATATGTGGACATGATGCCACACAATCCACTTAGCCCTATTTGTACGGCTGCCTCCATTCATTATTGTGCCGCTATTTCCAATCTCGCGAGTTTGGAATTGTCGCCTTACGACGGTGACATGTCTGAATTCGATCGAATTTTTACTCATCGCCCATTAGTGGAAGCTAATGGCTTCAGTATTCCCGCCGATCCTGGGTTGGGTGTAGATGTAAATGAGCAGTTGATCAAAAATCTTCCCTTCAAATATTGGGAGCCGCCGCGACTTATAAAGCCGGACGGCTCCTATACCAATTGGTGAATAAAATAATGCAAAAAAATGCACCTGCAAGTAAAAGTGGAATTTTGATTCTGCTGTTTTTAACAGTAGTTATAAATTACATGGACAGAACCAATATATCGGTTGCTGCCAATGCTATTGCGCAAGATCTTGAATTAACTAAGGTGCAAATGGGAGTTATTTTCTCGGCATTTGGTTGGACTTATTCAATTATGCAAATTCCTGGTGGATTATTGGTTGATGCACTGCGCATTCGAATTTTATATCCCATTATTTTGGTTGCCTGGTCATTAGCGACTTTAGTTCAAGGTGTTGTAAGTAGTTTTGCCACTTTGGTTGGGTGCCGTATGGCGATTGGTTTATTTGAGTCGCCATCCTATCCCGCCAATAACAAAATTGTGACGCAATGGTTCGCAGAGCAAGAGCGTGCTGGCGCTATTGCTGTTTATACCTCAGGTCAATTTATTGGGCTGGCATTTTTAATGCCTGTATTAGCGTTCATTCAAGATTTATTTGGCTGGCGTGGGTTATTTATTGTTTCAGGCTTAATCGGAATTGTTTGGGCACTGGTATGGCGCTACTTTTATCGTGACAAAATAATTCAGTCTCCCGCTGCAGTCATACCATCACCGGCTACAACAAAAAAAGAACCCATCGAAATTCCTTGGGGCAATATCAAATTAGCTTTCTCCAATCGTAAACTTTGGGGGATTTATATTGGTCAGTTCTGTTTGGGTGGAACCTTAATTTTTTTTCTAACCTGGTTTCCTACCTATTTAGCCGAATATCGTGGCTTGAGTGATTTAAAAACTGGAATTTATGCGTCTATTCCGTTTTTATTTGCTTTTTGCGGCGTTCTGTTTGCTGGGTTTTTGTCAGACTATTTGGTGCGGCGTGGTGTTTCTACTGAGGTTTCAAGAAAGGCGCCTATTATTCTTGGCTTTATATTATCTGCCGGTGTTATTGGTGCAAATTATGTCGATAGTATTGCCTGGGCAACTTTTTTCCTGTCAATCGCTTTTTTTGGTAATGGATTAACCTCTATCGCCTGGGTTTTTGTGTCACTGCTTGCCCCGCAAAAAATGGTGGGGTTAGTCGGTGGATGCTTCAATTTTATTGGTGGACTTTCAGCCGTTATGGTGCCGATTGCAATTGGTTATTTGGTACAAGATGGTGACTTTAAGCCTGCGCTATTATTGATTACCGGTTTGGCATTGGCAGGCTTATTTTCCTATGTTTTTTTGGTGGGAAAAATTGTTCCCATATCAGCCGATAATCTGGAGAAATAAATTGAGCATTACATTTTTTGGTGAGCTTATGTTGCGTTTAACCCCAGCGCAACCACAGCAGCGGCTCATGGTGGCACAGCAATTGTCGGTAGATTTTGCAGGGGCTGAGGCGAATGTTGCGGCCGCCTTGGCGCGGTTAGGTGTGGCGACGGATTTCATTACGAAATTGCCAGACAACCTAATTGCGGAACAGGCTATTGCCAGTCTCCATCGCTGCGGTATAGCTACGAATAATGTCTTGTTCGGTGGAGAGCGCATGGGGACCTATTTTATCGAATTGGGTGCTTCGCTTCGTCCAACGCGAGTGATTTATGATCGCAAATATTCCGCTATTTCAACTATCGTTGAAAATGAATTTAATTGGAATGAAATATTACAGGGTAAACAGCGATTGCATTTGAGTGGCATAACGCCAGCACTTTCAGAGCAATGTGCACTGGAGACAATCAAAGCTGCAAAAATTGCACATGGCATGGGGGTCAGGGTAAGTTTTGATCTCAATTTCAGACGCAGTCTTTGGCCAGAACCGGCATTTGCCAAGCACTATTTTAAACAAATTATGCAGTATTGCGATTTGGTATTTGCCAATGCAGGTGTTATCAGTGATGTATTTGGATATCATTTTTTTAATTCTGATGCACTTGCAGAAGCTCAGGCTGTGGCTGAATTTTTAGGTGATGAATTTAATGTAGATGCCGCCGTTACTAGCCGTATTCATCACAGCGCTTCAGTTAATTCGCTCACTTCACTGTTAAGGAAAAATGCCGACTCGTTTAAGAGTACCGAGTTGCGGGTAGATATTCTTGATCGATTAGGCACAGGGGATGCATTCGCCGCAGGAGTTTTGTACGGCTATCAGCAAGCCTGGTCAGCGCAGCAAACTATTGATTTTGCCAATGCCGCCTTTGCGCTGGCGCACAATTGTTATGGCGATCAGGCTTGGATGAGCGAGGCAGAAATTAATGAGGTGGCGCGGGGTAATACTGCTGGTTATGTGGTGCGTTAATTCGTGTTTTGTTGAGCGCAAGTAGTAGATGCAGCCAAAGTCTGAGGCTGCTGGATTAATAGTGGAATACAGCGATGAAGTTTGAACGAGTCAACAAATTACTTGCCGAAAAGCTAATTGTCATTTTACGAGTAAAACACTCAGAAGATATTATTCCCATTGTGCAATGTTTGGCGGCTGCGGGAATAAAGGCATTAGAGGTAACTGCCAATACGCCCAACTTTTGTGCGGCGATTAGTCGTATTCGTAGCGAGTTTCCTGAGGTTTTGGTAGGGGCGGGTACTATTACCAATGTATTGCTTGCGCAGCAAGCGATGGCTGCGGGCGCCCAATTTTTAGTGACGCCGAATACCAGTTCGGCGGTTGTAAAGGTTGCTCATGAGCAAGAAGTTCCAGTTGTGATGGGAGCATTCACACCAACGGAAATTGTGGCAGCAATTGAAGCGCAAGCTGATATTGTTAAACTATTCCCGGCTGAGCCAATGGGCCCTGATTATTTAAAGTCTCTGGCTTTTGGACCATTTAACGACACGATTTTTTTTCCGGTCGGTGGTATTAATGAGCTCAATATCGAACGCTGGGCGAATTCAGGTGCTAAAGGAATCGGTGTGGGTGGGAGTTTGGCTGCGCCGGTGCGTACACCAGAAGAAGCGCAGCGCTTGGTTGAACGGTTAAAAACACTAATAGAAAAAGTTGCCACATTATTTTAATGACAGGCTCATTAAGGTGTCGTGCGCGGTAATAAACAAAGTTTTTTCATCGCTGGAAAGTGTGCAGTTGGCGGTGAGTTTTTCAGTGTGAATTTTAGCGAGCACTTCACCCGCCGGAGAAAAGACCCACACGCCACCGGGGCCTGTCGCAAATAAAACACCGGATGAATGTGTTGCCATGCCGTCGGGCACGCCTTGGTTTTTGGCATTATTTTTGAATTCACTCGCATCATAAAAAACACGTTTGTTCCGTGTGTTTCCCTGCTCATCCAGATCGTAGACTAACCAATGGGGATGCTCTGGATCTGATACGCCTATATATAAAGTCTTCTGATCTGTTGAGAGGCCAATACCGTTGGGAAATTTCACTTGATCATCCAGTAGTGCCAGTTCTCCCGAGTTGGTAACTTTGTAAATCCCCTGAAATCCTAAGGCTTTGCGTTGGTCGCTCATGCCACCTGCCAAGCCGTAGGGTGGGTCAGTAAAGTATAAATTTCCGCTGCGACTGAGCACGGCATCGTTAGGGCTGTTGAGCCGTTTTCCTTGAAATTCACTGGCAATACTTTTGTACTTTGGGGCAGGGTGATTTAATGGAGTAGTCATAAGTGCAACGCGCCGGTCGCCCTGTTGCAATAGAATTAATTCCTGTTTGTTATTGAGCAGCAATCCATTGGAGCCGCCATTGTCATCGCCAGGGAAGAGTGCAGTTGCACCAGCGGGCTCTAAATAGAGCAGAGTTCCTGTGCCGGGTTGATATTGCATAATACGATTGTTGGGGATGTCAGAGAATAAAAGCGCGTGTAATTTATCAACCCATAAGGGCCCTTCAGTCCAACGAAATCCATCGGCGCGAATAAAGATTTTTTGTGCTGGATCGATTAACTGCAAGGCGCGACTATCGATAATCTCAATTGATCCTATTGCTTGATTTAGTTCCGGGGCGAAGTACCCTTCGGCTTTTTCCTGTTTTTTTAGCGTGCAGGCGGTAATGGCGAAAGTCATGATAAAAAGCGTTGTAATTAGGTTAAGCCGTTTCATTTTTCTTACCTTGTAAGCGATTGTTTTTTAAATCGATAAGTCGTTGGAGTTGCTTTAATGAATGGATAATTAGCTGTGTCGGTGCTAAAAAATGTTGCTCTTGTAGTTGGTTTATTTCCTTTTCACTTAAACTATTTAATCTGTCGGTGTTGATGGTATAGATACCTTCATAACTAAAAATTGATCCATCGTTAAAGGCGATATTAATACGTGCCGCTTCCAGCAATTGATGGTTTAGTAGTTGGGTAATAAATGCTTTTGTCAGTATTTCACTGGGTGTTAATTGGCTCAGTAATTCATTGATGGAATTTAAGTAAGCGGTCGGTGTGCCGTCGCTATTAAAGAGCGGCTCTCCCTGTGTGTGGCTAATACGTTTGCTCTGGGTATTGATGCTAATAAAACCATCGTTGCGTGCTTTGCTAGGTTGTTCAGCATTTTCAGTTGTGTGGTGGCGCCCAACAATAAATGGCTGACGTTGGATATGCAGTGGAATGTAATTGGCGTCCCATATATTTTTATCTAAATAGAGGTTCTCTTCGGGTGCAAAACCTAATAGGGAATATAGATTAAATTGACCTGTGTCTGGATCTTTCATAAAGCACAGGGGGTATTCATGGGCTAAATTTTTTAGCTCATGGATCAACACCGGAATGTTATTAATATTTTCACCGTATTCAGCGCCACGCCCGGTAATGACTTTCAGTTGAGCGTGTGCTGGGTAATTCAATATTTCAATGGAGTTACTCATAGGTGCTCGCGATTGTTGGTAAGAGTTGTTGGATTAAACGGGCTGTAAGCCATAGTCTTTTATTTTGTTGATGAGTTCTCTGTTGCTGGGCAGTTGATTTTTTAGTTGTTGCGCTAGAGTTGTATTTTTGTTGAATAATTCTTGCGCCAGTTGTCGGTTGCGTGATGACATTCCCTGTGGGCTTGCCTCTGTTGTGTAGCCCATTCCGTACAGTAAATATTGATAGCTGGCGGCGGGAAATACCTCAGCCGCACGATCAAAATCCATATGCCAAGGCGGTTGATAACGCCATAAGGTCATTAATTCTTGCAAGCTTTCTGGAATACTATTGGGGTGCCGATTGTCTCGCCAAAAATCGCTGTCGTCGCGTTTGCTGAGGGTGTAATGCAGCTTCAAAAAATCAATAATGCGTTGCCAGCGATATAAAAATGTTTCATTAAATCGTTTTGCGATGATGTCCATCGCAGTGCGTGTTGCGGGTAGTTGGTCGGCAATCATCGCGGCGGATATTTCGATCAATACCAATGCCGATGCCTCTAGCGGTTCAAGAAAACCTGCGGATAAGCCCACAGCGACACAATTTTTTTCCCAAAATTTTGCTCTGTGCCCAGGTGTTATGGGAATTTTTCGCACCGACAGTTGTTCGGTATTGGCAGAGTATTGCCGGAGATACTGGTGTAATTTTTCTTCGGCTTGATCTGCGCTGGTGTGCGCGCTGGAAAATACGTGGCCTATACCGCGTCTGCTTGGCAGGCCAATATCCCAAATCCAACCGGAATCCTGCGCGGTAGAAATGGTGTGCGAGGTGATAGGGCTGTGGTCATTTTCATAGGGCAGGTGGACTGCCAAGGCAGTATCGATAAAGAGTACATCTTTACAGGATATAAACGGCACTTGGTAGTGTTTGCCAAGCAGCAGGGAATTAAAGCCACTGCAGTCAATAAATAAATCGCCTGCAATATCGCCCTGTGTGTCGGTAGCAATTGAGGTTATGTCGCCATTGTCGGCGGCATTTACATGAATAACATCGGCCAATAAATGGGTAACACCGAGTTTAGTTGTGCAGTGTTTTTTCAAAAATTCGGCAAATGCACCTGCGTCTAAATGATAGGCATAGTTTGCAACGGCGGAATATTCCGGTGTGGTAATTAATTTTGGCGCTAAGCCAGCTTCACAAAGCGCTTCCTGTACGCAGACCGCGCTGGAAAAAGATTGGCTATGCGAGTTGGCCAACCAATGGGGCGCAAGATTAATATCGGAAAAACCTTGTGGTAAAACTAACGGGTGATAATAAAAATCGTCTTGTTGGCCGGTGCACCAATGTACAAATTTTGCCCCCTGTTTAAAGGATACGTTACATTCACGAATAAAATCTGTCTCACGCACCCCCATTTTTTTTAAGGTGTTGCGCATCGTAGGCCAGGTTCCTTCACCCACACCAATGATCGGCGTTTTGGGGGATTCTACCAGGCAAATATTTATACCTTCGCTGTAATGGTTGCATATTTTGGCTGCAAGTGTGCCTGCAGTAATCCAACCGGCTGCGCCACCACCAACAATGACAATGGATTTTATGGCTGTTGTCATATTTGCACCGCTATTTTTATTATCTGTTTGATCTGTTTTGTTGTTAAAAAAAAGGTCGCCAGTAGTAGGCGACCTTTTTTGCGCTAATTCATCATTGGGTGTTAAACACTGACAATTAGAATTTTGCGCGTACACCTACATTGTAGCGAGCGCCGTATTGCTCATAATCTTTGATTTGATTAGTCCAACGGCCGTAACGATGGGTAGCTTCATCGGTTACGTTCAAACCTTCAATAAAGACGGATAGATTTTCATTGATTTCATAACTTGCGTTGATATCAATTTGATCATAGGCCGCAGTAAAGACGGGTTCATTGCCGGATGCCAAGAGGAACTTGTCGCGCCAGTTATAGGCAATACGAATTTGGAAACCATTTTTTTCGTAGAAGCCGACAAAGTTAGCGGAATCGCTCAAGCCTTGCAGTGCCAAATCATTTTCCAAGCTGTAGACATCGTAACTGTCATCGCTATCTACCATGGTGTAGTTAACAATGGTGCCGAAGCCTGATTCGCCAAACATGTGCTGCACATTAAATTCCCAACCATCAACCAAAGAGTCGTTCAGGTTTTGCGGTGTGGAAACTTCCCAGACAATTGCCTGATCGCCAGGTTGCGATGTACAGGCTGGAGTTGGGTTGGCCACTGAGCCGCCTGGGCAACCGGGGCGCGGATTGGCACTGGGGTTGGTCAGTGGGCCATTAGGGCTGCTGATGATGCGATCTTCTTGGCCTACCGCAATAAAGTTATCCACTTTCTTGCGGAAGTAACCACCAGACACATAGCTGCCTTCGCCGTAGTACCACTCAAGAGACAGATCAAAGTTTTCGGATTCAAATGGCAATAAACCTGGATTACCTTGATTGGCTTTGAATGGGCCAGTTGATAAGTGAGTAACCAAGTCAGTACCTGGATACATTGCATCGATATTGCTGCGCGCAATGGTTTTGCTGTACGAGAAACGTGTTACCAAATCATCACGCAGATTCAGGCTGAGATCCAAATTTGGTAAAAGGTTATCGTAATTACCTTTGAGTGTGTCTGACTGCTCAGTATCAGCGTAAATCTTCGACATCTCTAAGGGGGATACCCAGTTAAAACCTACCACCGGTTTGGTGATGGTGTAGGAGCTAACATCAGTTTCTTCATAACGAAGGCCAAGATTGGCTTTAACTGGCATTTGATTAAGTTCTGTATCGAAATCAAAGGACAAGTAAGCCGCGTTGGTCTCTTCCTCAATACCATTGGTGCCGTAGTTCATTGGGTTATTTAGATTTTGTGCGTACACTAAATCAATAAACTCATTGGCGCTAAATACCGGCACAAATTCAAAGCCGATATCACCTTTATCAAAACTGAGATCCAGATTGCTCAAGTCCATGCCGCTTAACGCAAAGTTAGCACTGTAAATGTCTTTTACATCGACAGTATTTTTGGTTTGCGCTACACCAAAATTAACAGTTGAAAGTGCCCCGGCATTTTCTAATTCCCATACGCCGTGCAATTGAACTTGTTGAATATTGTTTTCCAGTTCATGGCCGCGCTCTTGATAGAGATCGCCAACAATATTGGCTTTGTTGTAGGCGCCGCCAGCTAAGCCTGAGTCGTCATAGGAAACACTGGGCAATTTGCCTGAGAAATCCGCTGCTATATCCACTGCGCCAAAAGGGTTTTTGGTATTGGCGATGCGCTCGGCAGGTTGTGCACCCGGGTTTGCATGAGAGGTGGAGTCATGTGCATCCAGAGTGAAAGACAGTTGATCATTAACGTCCCACTCTACATTTGCGCCGAAAGAATCATTTTCAGTATTAAAGCCGTATTCCCAGGCCCAAAAGTTCAACTCATCGTTGTTGCGCGCCGGGTTAATGATGGTGCCATTGGCATCGGCTTTACCAGTTTGTACATCATCAAACCAAAAGCTCATACGATTCATCGCACCGTCTTCTTCAAGACGTGACATGGTGTAATCAAGGGTAGCGGTCAGGTTGTCGATTGGGGCAAATTGCAATACCAGTTGGCCATTTTGACGAGTGCGCTCGTAGTTGGCATTTTCCAAGTCAACCGTGGGAATACGCCAGGTTGCTTTAGTGGGATTGCGCTCAGTATTGATGGCGCTAGTGTCAGGGTTTTGTTGGCCGGGATAGCCGCGACTCCAACCATTTTGTGTGCCGATGCGATCGACATGGAAGTTGCGCTCTGCATAGGAGTAGGACGCAAGTACGCCAAATTTTCCATCGGCAAAAGTATTGCTAATCATGCCGGAAATTTCCGGTGTTACTTCATCGCCCGTTTCAACGGTGGGCTCGATCACACCTTTCACGCTCACGTGAGCAACCATTTCATTAAAATCAAACGGCTTGGCAGTTTTCAGATTAATGGTTGCGCCCAATCCACCGGAGGCCACATTTGCTTTGCCGGTTTTATACACCTCTACGCCGGAAACACTTTCTGCTGCAATTTCACGGAAATTAAAACTGCGCGAAATTGGTGTGCTGTCCAAAGCGGATGAGTTAGGCATTTGACGGCCATTTAACGTCACCAAATTAAAACTGGGGCCGAAGCCCCGAACGGTCACTTGGTTACCCTCATTGTTGCTCCGGTCGATGGATACACCGGTAATGCGTTGTAAAGATTCAGCGAGGTTAGTGTCAGGAAATTTACCTATGTCTTCGGCACTGATGGCATCTACTACGCCGCTGGCTTGGCGCTTGGTTTCCATTGCGCCGGTGAGTGAGCTTCTGATACCTGTCACCAGGACTTCTTCAATTGGGCCGGAATCTTGCGCATAAATATTGATACTGGATGCAGCTATCACTGCGGCTGAAAGCACTTTTAGCTTAAAGCGGTCTTGAATAATCATCGCCATACAACGCTCTCCTAACTGGTTGTTCATTTTTATAGTCTTTATCGACTTGTTGTTTTAGCCATTTCAAGGTCAAAACAGGTCTTATGGTTGAAGCAAAAGTAAGGTGCAGCCGTATAAACGTGGAAAAACCTGATGACTGCGCATTACCTTGCGCAGGTATAATCGGCGCACTCTCTTTTAATGTCAAATATTAATTGTTAACAAAAGTTATGGCGGAGAGTATCTATAAAGGCAGGGTATATGGCGGGGGCGTGTAATAGCGTTATGGGTATATTCCCTGCGAAACAGGCTCCCGGAAGGGGGGGGGCTTTAATAAAAAGTTAATAATTAAATGTAAAATGTTAACAAAGTTATGTTAATGGCAAAATTATCAAGGTAAGATTGCAGTGCCTGCCATTGGCGCGGATTCAACCGGCGGGGGCCTGTGATTCGCTGTAACAAGAGTCGTCTTGGTCGATTACTAATAACAATAATTATGTGCTTCAACTGTTGTACTTTTTCCAATAACGATAATTATCATTTCATCAAAGAGGCAATTATGTTTAAACAACATAAACTCCGCCTTGCAATTGCCGCTATTACTACTGGGGTTTTAGGTAGCATGGCGTCTTTAGCATTGGCGCAAAACGTTAAAGTCGATATCAACGCGAATATTAAACACTCAGTCAATGGTGTCTCTGATTTTGGGCGTGAGCGACGCATTACAATTCATGCCAGCCCAATGGAAAATGATTTCCTGGGTGAAAAAGACAAACTCGATTACCTCATGAGTCTGGGTGTGACCTTTGGTCGCGATAACGGTTTGTCTATGTATTATTTCAGTCAAACCGGTGGTGATAAGGCGCGCTCTACCGATACACCCAGTCCATTTCCGTTTGGTTATGCCAACAAACCTAATCTGGCACAGTTGACTAGCCTCTCTGCTCAATACAAAGAAAATTTGGATACCAAATACGCCGATGCACAGGAATATTTTGGGCGCACCTCTTCATTAATTATGGGCTCGCAACCCAGACCTGCTTACCCTAACTGGAGTTCGTATTCCTGGTTTGGTGGTGGCTTGACCAGTGAAACACCTTGGCGACCACGCACTGCACAGGATGCAGCAGAATGGTATGCGGAATTTTTAAATAAATTTTTTGTGCAATACGAAAATGACCCCACTGCAATTCCTATGCCCAAGTATTGGGAGGTAATTAATGAACCCGATATGTTGATGAACGTCCCCAGTCACGAGGGGCATGTTTCTACTTGGGAAGATCTGTTCGAGTTTCACAATGTGGTCGCCGATACCGTACGCGCCAAGCTGGGCAACAAGGCACCCAAAATCGGCGGTATGACCTGGGGTCTGCATGATTTGGAAAAGGGTGATGCAACTGCAACAGGCTCGCCGCGTAATCGTGGCGATGCATTATTAAATATGTTTTATGGCTCAGATGCAGGCAGTGAAGCGATTAAAAATGCTATCCGTATCAACAGCTTCAATAAATCGCCCACTATGTCACTCAATGGCCCAAGCCCGAGTTCGGACTGGTATCAGTGGGATGTAATCTGGAAAGGCTTTATGGATGCCGCCGGTAAAAATATGGATTTCTATTCAGTCCATTTGTATGACTGGGCATCTTGGGATGGAGCATCGACTCGCACTGGCGCATTGCGCACGGGTTTCCAATCTGAAGGTGTTTTGGATTTGCTCGAATGGTACGACATGAAAATGCTCGGCCAGCATAAAGAAGTGGTGATGTCCGAATACGGCAATATTACTGGCACCGATATCACCAAGCTGGATCGTCAGCGTATGCGCTGGGAAGTGCTCAAGCCTTTCTCGCAGATGATGATGCAATTTATGGAGCGCCCTGATTACGTCACCTTGTCTATGCCGTTCATCGTGGTTAAGGGTGAGTGGGGCGATGAGGATAAAACCCATCCTTACGGCCAAAGTCTGTTGGATCGCGACTACTCAACCTGTACCGAAACACCTACGGCTTATACTAACTGTACATGGAACTTTAACCCTTCTATTAAATGGTATGAATTGTGGCGTGACGTTGACGGCACCCGTGTAGATACCTATGCCAGTGACCGCGACATTCAAGTGGATGCCTATGTGAAGGGCAAACACATGTATGTCATTTTGAATAGCTTGGAAGCCCAGGCGACCACTGTTGATATGAACTTTGCGGGCATTACCGGCAATGCGATCAAGAGCATCAAAATGCGCCACTTGTATCTGGATGAGGCCATTGATGACGATAGCAATCCAGCCAACGGCGTAGGTAAGCCGATTCTGGCAGATGCCACTCTGACCAGCCTGCCTAAAAACATCACCATTGGTGCAGATGCAACGGTGATTTTGGATATTGAGTACACCAATGACCCAACGCCAACACTCAATAGCAAAGAGCAGAAATACCCGGCTGAACCACTGACCGCCAACGCCCCTTATCGCGTATCGGCAGCCAGTGTGAATGCGCAGGTGAACGGTGTGCCCAAACCGGCTAAAGGTGAAGCGCAACTGCGTGTGACTGGCGCCTTCTTTATGAATAACGGCATAGCGACGGGTTCGTCCGACAGTCGCGTATCGCTCACCATTAACGGCAATACAGTACCGGTGAAAACCGATTGGCGCGGTGATGAGTCGAGAAGAAACGGGCGTTCCATGGCAACTTTGGAGATTCCGTTTGATGTGAGTTATTTAAGTGCAAGCGGCAATAACAACATTCAGTTAACGACGATTGCCCAGGGTGAGGTCGCGGCGGTGAGTGTGCAGGTGTGGGATATGGATACTCAAGTTACCCGTAGTATTCCCGCTGCTTGCAGCCCATGCACGGCCGTTACTGGCTTGAGCCTGAGCCAAACCAGCATCAGCAATCTGTTGGTAACTCAATCGGTAGCGCTTCAACCAAGTGTTAGCCCGGCTAATGCCTCCAACCAAAACGTCACTTGGGTTTCATCTAACCCCAGTGTGGCCAGTGTTGATCAAAATGGTTTGGTGACCGGTAACAAGCCAGGTTCTGCCACTATCACCGCAAAAACAGTGGACGGTGCGTTAACTGCTACGGCTTCGGTATCTGTCAGCCAGTTGGTGCCTGCTGCAGTTTCTGTGGTGGGTTTGCCTAACCCTCTTTATATAGGCGCGAGCAAACAGCTAAGTGCGGCAGTTACGCCAATTCATGCGCCTAACCGTAAAGTGACCTGGAGCAGCTCTAATCCGACCATTGCAACGGTGGATGCCCAAGGGGTAGTCACTGGCCTTAAGGCAGGCAATGTCACCATTACCGCAAAAACAGTCGCTAATAACATAGTGGGCACGGCAAACATTCAGGTGAAAGCCAAGTTGTTGACCGGGATGGCCATATCGCCCGCGAGCACCTTGATCCCACAAAATGACAGCCTGCAAATCCAGACCAGTTTCACTCCGGCTGATGCCAGCGATAAGTCGGTCACTTGGACCTCCAGCAATACCGCAGTCGCGACTGTGAGCAGTACCGGATTGGTGAAAGGTGTTGGGTTGGGTGTGGCCGAGATTACCGGGCGCAGTAACGATGGTGGCTTTACCGGTAAAACCCAGGTGGAAGTTGTTGCCTCCAATACCACGTTGACCTACATCGAAGCCGAAGCTTTTAATCGCACCGGCGGAGCCTATGGCGGTTTTGTGAAAAGCACTACCGGTGCCGGCAATATCAATGACAACCAAACCGGTGACTGGGTGGAATTTGATATTAACTTTGCGCAGGCGGGTATTTACCAGTTGGTGCTGGCAACCGGTACACCTTTGGATGGCGCTGGTGTGGAGTTCCTGGTGGATGGTGTTTCCAATGGCCGCTCATCTTTGCCCAACAATGGCAATTGGGATCAGCACGTGACAACGGTAGTGACCAATGGTCTGCAGGTTAATTCTGCGGGTACTCATACGCTGCGTTTACTTAGTGTGGGTGCTGGCGGTGCCTATCAGTGGAATCTGGATAAGATTGGTTATCGTATTTTGAAAGCGACGACTGGTGGGGCATCGTCAATTGCTTCATCGACACCGGCATCTTCTTCACCTTCATCAATGCCGTTGTCATCTTCATCGCGTTCATCGACACCACTGTCTTCTTTCGTCTCATTGAGTTCATCATCGCGCTCATCCATACCTGTATCCTCAAGCTCGTCAGTTGCATCCAGTGTGGCATCCAGTGTTGCAACAGGTGGTTCGAAGTTGGTGTTGCAAGCTGAGGCATATACCGCGACGGGTGGTACTTACCAAGGCTTCCAAAAATACTCAACGGCAGCTGGAGTAGGGGCTATCAACTACAACCAACGTGGCGATTGGGCCGATTACACCCTGAATGTCACCAGTGCGGGTACCTATAGTATTGATGCCTTCCTCGGCACCACACAAGACGGTGGTGCTATAGAGGTGTTGATTGACGGTGTATCTGTAGCGAAAAAGACCGTTGCCAATAACAACAATTGGGATGTGTTTGCCAAGTTGGCAGTAGCGACTGGTGTGCAATTAACTGCAGGTGCACACAGCGTGCGCATTATCTCGGCCGGTACTACCGCATCGACATGGGAGTGGAATGCGGATCGTATTGAGTTCACTCAAGTGGCGGTCGCTGCTCCTTCCTCTTCATCGCGCGCTTCAAGTTCGGCGGCAGTGGCAACACCGGTGGTAATGCAGGCGGAGTCTTATGCTACGACTGGCGGCAGCTATCAAGGCTTCCAAAAGTACACCACCGCGGCGGGTGTAGGCGCTATTAACTACAACCAAACCGGTGACTGGGCGGACTACAGCATCAATGTGACTGCAACCGCTAACTATCGTATCAATGCTTATCTCGGCACCACTCAAACTGGCGGTGCTATAGAAGTGTTGGTGGATGGTGTGTCGGTAGCGAAAAAGACCGTGCCCAACAATAACAATTGGGATGTGTTTGCTTTGCTGGAAGTAAGCAGCAGTGTTCAGCTCAGTCAGGGTGCTCACACAGTGCGGATCATTTCTGCCGGTTCTACCAGTTCAACCTGGGAGTGGAATGCAGATCGCATTGAGTTTATCCCAGTAAATTAATCGTTTAAAAATCCCCTCGCTCGTTTGGCTCACACTGTAATTAGTGTGGGCCTTTTTTATGGTGCAGAGATTCTTACGATTTTAGTAAGCGCATTCATTTATCAAATGATTCTATTTTGGTGCCTGCACAACTGTTGTAGCGGCGCTCGTCGGGCAGACTGGCGAGAATTATGGCGGAAAGACTGCGCGCCGCGCCTGCCATCTCTCGCCTGGTTACGCGCGATAAAAGCTCACCGCGAGTTGTAACGCATCTAATTCTTCAGGCGATAGATGCAATGGCGGTAGCTCTAAGCCCGGTTGTAGACGGTACCCAAGACCCGGCTCCGCATAGACAGGAACTCCTGTAACCGAAAGGTCGTTGATATAACGGTATATCGAGCGCACAGACACCTGTAGCTGTTCGGCGAGTTTGGCTGCAGAGACGGGTTGCTGGCGACGAATTAAATTCACCAGCTGAAATAGACGATTAGCTTTACGCAACGAAAGCTCTTTTTGAAAAGTGCACCATCTATTGATGGTGCCTGGCCAATATTGTGGTCGAGATGGTCTCTTTCCGTAAATGATCCCAGCGGTGATTGGTTCTCTTTCGGTGGTTCAGGTCGTCGTAGCATTTCATATAATGATAAGCATTAAGGGCATCAGATACACGCGGGATTTAAAAGCTGCCTGAAGTACTAAAGAGAGGCGTAGGCGATGCAGAAGTGGTTTGATGCATGGTTCGAGTGGGGCTTGATGTCTGCGATTTGGCGCTTCTATTGTCACCCTGCTAGTGAGTATTAGAACCGAATTAACGGTAATACAACTTTTGATGCTTTAAGTCAGCTTTCGCAGCCTGAATAATATCCCATTACACGCCAATTGATGATCCGGCTGCGGGCAATTACACTGACGTGATTCACGGAGATCTATTATGGCTACAAACAGTAAAATTGAATGGACCGAACAAACATGGAATCCGGTTACGGGCTGCACTAAGATTTCTCCCGGATGTAAATATTGCTACGCGGAGGTAATGGCAAAGCGATTGAAGGCAATGGGAGCTCCGGGTTACGAACTTGGCTTTGACACCATTACGCTGATGTATGAACGATTGGATCAGCCTCTACATCGCAGGAAGCCGACCATCTATTTTGTAAACTCCATGAGCGATTTATTTCATGAGGCGGTGCCTTATGATTTTATTGATCGCATATTTGACACTATCCGTGCGACACCACAGCATGCCTATCAAATTCTGACCAAACGCGCGGAAAGAATGAATGATTATTTCCAGACTAGACAGGTACCTGATAATGCTTGGCTGGGTGTTTCTGTCGAGGATAAAAAGTACGGAATTCCTCGGATCGGCTATTTGCAAGCCATCAAAGCCAAAACCCGGTTTCTGTCTATTGAGCCGTTATTAGAGGATTTGGGGCGCTTTTCTCTCAAGGGTATCCACTGGGTTATTGTTGGCGGTGAATCGGGCGTTAAAGCCAGGCCGATGGAAGAATCTTGGGTACTAAAATTGCGAGATCAATGTCAGCGCAATGAAATTGATTTCTTCTTCAAACAGTGGGGCTCCTGGGGGCAAGATGGCGTCAAGCGTAATAAAAGTGCAAATGGCCGACAATTACAAGGCCAAGTGTGGGATATGATTCCAGTCGTTGCCATTTAAAATAATAGGAAAAGGAAACTCCGTGTGAGCCATAAAAATAAAAAATATGATTGGGAAATTGGATCAGAACTTCCGCAACTTGACGAACATAGCGAAACTAAACATCTCATCATAGCCGATTATTTAAAGCGCTATGTTGAAGTGTATATGGCAAATGCTACGATTGAGCGATTGCCACTCACCGTTGTAGATGGCTTTGCTGGTGGAGGAAAATACCGCGCATTCAATCGCGAAGAGACAACCGATGGTTCTCCTTTTCTGATCTTGAAATCAATCCAAGAGGCGGAAGCACTACTCAATATCGGTAGACGGAAGCCTCGTTCTATTGATGCTGAGTATCATTTCATTGAAAAAGATGCTCCCCATCTCGACTTCCTGCGGCAAGAACTACATTTGTCGGAATTTGCGCATTTACTTGGTTCAAAAATACATCTGTATAACAAAAAATTTGATCAAGTAGCTACTGATGTGATCAAGCGAATTCAACAGCGCAATAAGGGTATGCGTGCTATTTTTATTCTTGATCAATATGCCTATAAAGATGTTCCGTTCAGCATTATTAGAAATATTTTTTCTAGTACCGCCAGCGAGGTTATTTTGACCTTTAATTTCGACACTCTGCAAAGTTTTCTGGCAGAGAATTCGACTAATAAAAAAGCACTCGAAAATATCAATCTTTCACAATATATCGACTGGAATCGGCTGGCGCTTTTTAAGGAGGCAGGTATGTGGCAACACGCTATTCAAGAGCAGTTGGCAAATGCCATTCTAAAAGGATCTGGCGCAAACCACATGACTTTGTTTTTTATAAAGCCTAAAAAAGGATGGTGCTATTGGTTGGTGCATTTATCGCAAAAATTTATTGCTCGGGATGTCATGATGGGCCTTCATTGGAAACATTCTAATACCAGTGCAGGGTTTGAGCATCATTTGGGTGAAGGTATATTTACACTGGGCTACCAAGCTACTCAAACAGCAGGCCAAATCACGCTTGATTTTGGAGAAGTATTCGATTTTGGATCAAAAGCAAAAGAGCGCTGTATTGAGTGCCTGTCAGAATCCATTCCCCGTCTATTGGACAATTGCAATATACAAATGCCATTTTCACAGCTGACCGACAATATCGGCAGCCTGACGCCCGCCTCAACAATAGAAATCAAAGCTGCACTTCAGTCTTCTATAGACAATAAAGAATTAATGATTGTGACAAAAGATGGGGGAACTCGCCGAAGTGCTAACCAGATTGGGCCTTCTGATATTCTCAGATACAATCAAAAACAACTGTTTTTTTAATTACATAAGGAGATAATTAGTGCTTTTGCCCCAGGAATATATTGGTAGACCCCAAGCCTTTTTAAAGCACACCATATTGAAAACGTATCTTGAGCGTCTTTTCATGATTATTGGCCAGTCTGAAATTGTTATTAACTATGTGGATTGTTTTGCTGGTCCTTGGTCAGACGAAAATGAAGCGTTAACAGATACATCTATTGGTATATCCATCGCGCAAATGAGGAAAAGTGTAGCCATTTTCAAAAAAACGTTCAAAAGAGATGTTAAATTCAGAGCGCTTTATATAGAAAAAGACAATGAGGCATTTTCACGTCTGCAGGCATTTTTAGATAAACATCGAGATCCTGCTATTACAGTTGCTTGTATGCATGGTGATTACACCAAACTAATACCCCATATAGTCGAATGGACACAAGATCATTTCACCTTCTTTTTTGTTGACCCTAAAGGCTGGAAAAATATTATTGGTGCAACGACAATGAGGTTGTTATTAGAGCGACCCAAAACAGAATTTCTTATCAACCTAATGTACGACTTTGCCAACAGAGCTACTGGAATCGAAAAACATGATCCGGACATGATTGAACTGTTGGGTACAAAACCTAATTATAATGGCTGTGAAACAGTTTTTGATCGCCAGCGGGCATTTCTTTCCCAGTATCAAAAGAATATAAACTCGATTTATCTCGGTAGGTCTACGTATATTCCCATCAATCGACCCGGCACCAATAAATTACTTTACTTTCTTGTTTACCTGACGCGACATCCGAAAGGTATCATTGTCTTTAAGGAAGCGGCGGAGAAAATGATCTCTGTGCAGCGTATAACGCATAACGAAACTTTGCTGCTAAAACAGTTTGACGCTGCTCCTATTACTGACTTATTTGCGGCTGAGGATGACGTAACACAGTGTATTCCTGTAACTGACAATCGCCTTTCCGCAAAAGTATTTTTGCTAACAAAACTAACACGCACCCCCTTATTAATTGATAACGAACGTTTCGCTAGATTTTTGGAAGAGAGTGACCTTTATCCAACTGACTTTCAGCAGGCAATGAAGGAGTTGCTTAATAGTAAGGCGGTATTAAACGTCGATGCTGATGTTAGTAAGCGCAGAAAAAAATTCATACAGCCTGACTGGCCGCAAAAGAGCGAACGATGGCAACTATCAGACGAGTAAACGATTTTCCATAACCAAGCATAACTAAATTTGTTTGCTGTGGATCATATGAGACAGAGTTACTTCGCCTCAAAATGGAGTTCGCTCTAAAAATCAACGGCAGGATTCACAGTGAATACTTTCCCAGCATTAATTGTATTTGATCTCTATGGGACATTGGTTCAGTTTGGGATTAAGCATCATCCTTTCCGAAAGATTCTACTTTGGGCTAGGGAGCAGGGGCGCAGCCCAAAACCAGATGACGCACGAAAATTGATGACGGTAGACAAGGATTGCGGTGAGTTGCTGGCAACACTTGGGATTTTTCCTCCTGCCAATATGCTCACACAATTACATCAAGAAATTCAGGAAGAGTTAGCCGGCCTGACTCTCTTTGATGATGTGCTACCAACCCTAGATTTCTTGACCAGCCGAGGAGTTCCTCTGGCCATTTGCTCTAATTTGGCAAAACCCTACGGCGCGGTGATTGACCAGCTATTGCCGCAATTTAACTTCACCCGGCACCTCAGCTATGAAATTGGTGCAATAAAACCTGACATAGAAATGTACGAGTCGATTCTAACGGATACTGGATTAATACCAGAGCAAATCCTCTTCATTGGTGATACATCACTGGCCGACTGCGAGGGACCTACTAAATTTGGTTTCCGTGCTAAACATCTGGTCAGAGGCCAATCTTCAGGGATGAATAGCATTGCCTTATTAACAGAAGTTTTGCAGTTGCTGGCGCTAGATAGTTAACTGATGACACGGTATTCGAGCGGTTTCTCAGATCCTCATTATTAAATTGCCAGTAGAAGCCTGATAGATGGGCACGTTTTAAATCATGCCAAGCTCATCAATTGAATATTTCAGCCCGAAATTATGGCGTATAGCGAGTTACTTTGCCTTCTTTCAACATCTCGTTCTCTAGTACCAGTTCTTCGTTAAGGGTGATTAGTGTATTTACGATATTCAAAAGCTTTTCGTTCTGACTCTGAAGTCGCTGTATGCGTTTTGAATCCGATTGTCTTGATTTCTTGGGTTTGCCCTTTTCGGTAGAGGTCGAATGAATCTCCGAGTACGCAGTAATCTCTCTATGTAAATCTGGGTATCGATCCATTCGTAGACTTACTGGCAGCATGCCAGCCTCTTTCGCCACGTTGGTTAATGACACGCGGGTGCCTTTAGGTAGGTTTTTTGGTTCATCGAGCTTAAGTCGCTCAAATGCGGCACGCATTTCTGCTTCAACACTTTTGGGACGTGGCATGAAAGTAGACCTCAATAGCTTCGTTCTCGGCTTTGAGTTTTGAGTGCCGAGGGGTGTTCTTTATAAGATTTGTTAACTCAATGGCGTTGGCGTCGTATAACGCTTTAAGTCCCTTTTCATTTCGCTTGGAAAACACCGCATCTTTGCATGGACCTTTTCCATCCACTCCGGCGCAATGCACTGCCGATTCAACCCCGCCGTACTCACAAGATTGAGTCATGCAAAAACCAAGTAGGGTGCGTCGGCAAGATGCTTCGCCGCTCTTTGCGAGTTCCTCCAGCTTTTTGTAATCGCGATCTTCAATAAGTTTGAGCGTGTTCACTGCGATTAGATTTTTTCCTGTGGCGTGAACGCTGTCACCAATACTGTTTTCAGCTATCTCAATTAACTCCCGTACTGCTGACCTATTGGCCTCGACAGTAACTGCATCACTAGCGTTGGCATTCGTTATAAGGCGCGTGTAATTACGTCCATAGTAATAACTTTGATAAACGGTTTTATGTTTCATCATCCACTGTATAATTTCATCTGGTACGTTTGAGGCAAACAGATTTACGGCCAAGGTCCGTCTTAGTTGATGGGCGTTAAACGACCAGCTGCCATCGACCTTGAACCATAATTTCTCCGTTAGCGTCGGTGTAAGCTGGTATGCGATGTTGTAGTCGTCTTTAGTAATTATAAATTCCTTTTCAGGGAATGCTAACGGATTGAGTTCTACGAACTTACCTAAGTCCCATTGGTATACTTTGATAGAGCTCGTGCCCGAACCCCAATGTTCTATCTTGCCTGTCATTAGATATGGATTTATTTGAACATCTTGAGGGACGACTTTGAACGTAGTGTCTAACCGCAAGCGTGAGAAGAAATTAAGAATTTTGACCGCGCGTTCGACTGAAGTTGGTACGACCCAGCGCGCATCACTATCAGGATCAGTTTTTGTTGTTTCACCCGCCAGCAACGCTACCTTACCGAGAGTTGGGTCATCGTCCTCGATAAAACAATCCGAACGCATGGAAAGCCCTTCACCGAGCCTCTGTATACTGTGTGCCAATATAAACGTGAATGCACAATCCCTTACGAGGTTTGCATAGACAGAGAGCGCTTGTAATTCGTATTTCTGAGTAGGTATATAGCCTACCCATCGGTTTAAGAGATCAGCTATTCCATAGTCTTCAAAAAATACTGTTGCTCCTCCTCGATAAATCCGTCTTTTGGCTCGTGATGGTTTCATTTGACCCTTGACGCTAGTGTCCCGCCCTGCATTTACGAATGGGCTCTTTTGAGAGTGACCATTTTCAATGTTGTGTCGATACGCGTCATGCACCCATGTCCAAGCCTTTGCAAAAGCGGCTTGCTTCATTTCAAATGCGTCCATCACGAGTTCGGTTGATCGAATGAGCGACATCCAAATACGTGGGGGTATATAAGCGTTTTGGACTGGTATATGAGAGATTTGGAGTTGAACTAATTTTTCGATGAATGCAACATCAGCAATTTTCCAACCCAAAACATTTTCCGCTCTCAATAAGGCATTAAGAATCCCAAGCACTCTTCTGTGCTGTGGTGGTGAAAGAAAATCTATAAGATCGCTTGCCAAGCGCGGAAATCGGTAAATTTGATTAATGGTGATGTTGTGTAAGTCTGCAAATTTGCAAAGCTTACTCAACAATTTGAATGTTGATTGAATTGATTTTACCGTTCCTGGAAACAAAGGCATGTGGTACAGATATAGAAATGTAACCTGCTTGAGAAGATCCTTGTTTTTTGGGGTAAGCTTCTGAATATTGAAATTAAAGGAAGAACGGCTATAGGCATGAAAATCCCACCGTTCATCACAATATTTGGAAAGTGGTTTGCCGTCAGAGTCAACAGAAACATAAAAATCATCTGGTGGCGGGTAAGTTATTGGCTGGTAGTTGCAAAGCTCTGAAGCTATTAATGATATATGGGTGTCGCAAAATCGAAGAGTTGAGGCGTTCATCTGGACTCCCAGAATTGAATGATGTTTTTCCATGTTGGGTGATAGACACCTTCTTCAATGCGAATAAGAGACTCAATTACCCATTGTTGTGATCGCGTATTGCGTTCTCTGAAGGCGTCCAGCTTTTCCGACAGTCGCTTAATAACCAGGTCTGCAGGTATCGCACGTTTTACTGGTTGAGCAGCTTCAATAATTTTTAGGTATCTAAAAGTTGTAAGCGACCACACATAATCCTCGGAATCGATGTCGCGATGGCTTTTGCACCACAGGCAACCAGATTCATTGATGCAGTTGGGGTTAATTACTCCTGATGGTCTGTCGTGTGTGGATTCAGGTTGCGCGTTACAACCGCTGTTTATCAAACTAACTGGTTTTTTATTCCAAAATTTCGTCAGTGCAGTCATAGCGCGTTGCTGTGACGGCCTTTCATACGCCTGCTTAAATACTTCTCGTGTGTGCTGGCTCATCTCAGCACTCAGATTTGGGTCACCACTCATGCGATCTAAAAAGTTTGCACGAGTATTGCGAGTCACCCTCGGTGGAATCCATGGGATCCCATCCTGTTTTGCTTGTGCCTTGAGCACTCCGTAGTTCACGCTGCCATTATTGGTGCTCTTATAGAGGACAGGGAAAAGTTTAGAATCTTCAGGATAAAAAAAATCGACAAACTTTATTAAATTCTTAAATCGCTCTCGATACTCTTTATAAATCGTAAATTTGACGGGCCCCTTTTTTCTCCCCTTGTAGCATGTCACAAGCCAATCATTGTTTCCCTGTAGCTTATAGGTAAATCCTTTTCGTTCAATCTGGGTAGCCTGTGACATACTCATGCCAGTTTGATATACGAAGATCACAATCTCAGCAAGCAGCCGAATTCTTATCAAGCTCCCTCTGAACATATCTATCGTTGTGGTTGGTTTACAAAGCGTTACAGCCTTTCGCGATATGACGTTGTTTTGATGGTTGAGCAGTCCCGTTAGTCCAGATGGCATTCTAATTGAATGTCTTGAACCATCAGGTTTCAGTATGTCTAGGGCTATTGGTAGTTGGCCATGAATCGACTCAACAGTAATGGCGTTAGAAATATCGACGCAGTAATGTCCAAGTATTCTTGCGTCCCCTAAGCTCTGCTTCTCTGCCGCACGACTGATAAGTGTCTTACGAGGAGCCTTATAGGATTTGATCGTCTTAGATTGATATTTCAGTAGCAGGTGAGGGGGTCTTTCCAATATGTCGGATATATATTGGCTCAAATCGAGAACGTTTTTATAGGCCGTTATACCTTTGATATCCTTTTTGACGTATGCCTGAGAATAGTTGTACTCATCGTATGCCAGGAACACTGTTTCTAACGCCTTATCTTCCACCGATAGCTGAATATCATTTACATCGATCCATTTTATAAATTTATTGATAATGTGATAGTAGGTGTAGATTGATGCGTGTGATGTGCCCCGCGTAATTTCGAGGTTTAAAAGATCCTTAATTGCTTCTACGAACGGTAAGCGATCTTTAATAATGCCATGCCAAGCTTCAGCTGTTGCATCGCGATAAAACCATCGGGATTCTGTCGCTGCTCCTCCTTTAATGAGCCAGCGACTGAGGTCGGTCCATGCACCTTCAATTTCTTTGATTTTTAGATGCTCCGGCTTCTTCAAGTTCGTTTCACTCCACTAAAAAAAGTTTGGGCCTAAGAACTGATTGGTAAACTCTTTGTTCACCTTTCTTGCTGTTTTGGATGTTTTTAAAAACTTTACGTATTTCCAAGTTGTGCTTGCATTTTTATGCATCAACCAATCTCTAACATGCTCAATTGCATTTGCGTCACTTACGCTCATATATAAACGCGCAAGCTCGGTTCCACAGGTTGCCCTGGATTGGTGAAATTTAAGGTCATGAAACTGCGTCAAGTTGTCTCGAACTAAAGCCTTTCTTAAATCGGAAAGAGCTGTGTTGATGCTTGCTTCGCTGTAGGGATTTCCATCTTTTGTCAGAAACACCAAAGACTTGTTTGCCTTTGATGCTTTGGCTTGACGTTTAAGCCTAGTGACATTTGTTTCAGCATACTCAAGTATGAATTCGTGTACTGGTTTCAGAAAGCGGAGGTAACCTCGGACATCGAATTTTGTATCGATCCCTGTGCCCGGTCCGGCAGCAATTAGTAGTATGAAACTATCTGGGTGCTCACCGATTGAGATGGAAGTCGGATCTACTATAGCGCTTTTAAGATTTTCAATCCGAAGTGTCCTTATTGATCCGATGCGCGCTCCTGTGAAGAACCCCAGAGTAAACATGGCGTGTAAAATTATGTTTTGTTCACTGGAATTTTGCTTCAAATACCTCAACAGGGTATCCCTATCTTCGGTAGAGAGTGGCATTAAGCCGTCTTCGACACTAGTGATGTTTGCCTTTCGGTGTGGAATTCTTAGGTCGGTTGTCCACACACTTAACGTGCGATTGAAGCCTGTCTGGTCGAAATATGTAGCTGCAATCTGCTGGTCAGCCCACATCTCAAGCTGTTTATCTATTAATCCTCTCGCCTTGACCCATTTGTAGAAGTTGACGACTGCATTTATTCGTCGCGAAGCTAATGAGCTTGTCTTAGTTGAGGTATTTATAAGATGCCCGCGGAATCGTTCCAAGCAGCGATCCTCGCGTTTAATGGGAAAGTGGAGCCAGTGAAGATTGTTTTCCTCCAACCAATCTGCATAGGCCTTTAAATCGTAAGCATTGCTACGAATCGTTGGAGACTTTACTCGCTTTTCTGCCAAGTAACGATGAGCCTCCATCCACAGCGAGCCATCAGACCAGAAAATGGTGTACTTGGTCTTAGGTTTACTGGATTCGCGCGGAGCCCAGTCTCCGTCGATGCGGATGTAAGGTAGCGCTGCGTAGGATTCGAGGTGTGCCAAAGTGGGTGACCCGACAGATTGAGGTATTGTCAGGTGATAATCAAACTTATGTGTAGTAATGTCAATATGGCAACTAATGTGTAAGATAAATTCCTTGCCAGATTCCCAGGTTTAAACGTCCATTGGTGATGGGAATATTGACGCTGGCGCCAAGAATGCTGGCTTTTAAATGTGCGGGTAAATCGTCACTACCCTCATCGTTATGCAAGTAATAAGGCTCATCTTGTGGCACTGCGCGGTTAAAAAAGCTTTCAAAATCCTTGCGCACGGTTGGGTCGGCATTTTCGTTAATGGTTAGCGATGCGGATGTGTGTTTAAGCAGAATATTCAGCAGGCCGATTTTATAGCTCGCCAGCTCAGGTAACTGCCGCAAGATTTCATCGGTAATCAAATGAAAGCCCCGGGTGCGAGCAGTTAAACTGAATTCTTTTTGTGTCCACATGATTAATTGCTTAAGATTTTTTAGTTAATGCTTGGTTATCAAATTGAATACCACTCCAACCATATTGCATAAAATTGCGAATGTTTTGATGATCTTGGGCATCGGGATGTTGTAATACATCGACGCGGTAATAATCGCCAAAGCAGGCGAGTGTTTGCTGTTCGGTTAATTCGTGTAATTTAGCAAACGAAAATAATTTGCAAGAGCCTGAATTTTGCCCGGCTTCATTTTTTATCGATCCATTTTGGAATACTGTAGGTGTGAACTCATAATGGGCCTCGATAACGGCAATGGTATCGCTAAATTGGATCGTGTCTGGTGCTGAGTTAAGTGTCGCAAAAAAAGTATTGAGAGTCATATCGGTTCACCAGTAAGTAAAAATGCTAAGCATTTTACCCACACTATGGACAAAATAATAATTGTTATTCCTTTGCTGGTTGTTCGACTGCAATTGCGCTATGGTTGCACTATATCCACAGAATTTGTCAGTGAATGCCATGGCGAAAAAACGTCCTATTTATATTCCCTTTGCTGGTCCTGCATTGCTGGAAGCACCGCTGTTAAACAAAGGCAGTGCCTTTACCCAGCGTGAGCGGCAGCAGTTTAATCTCGAGGGTTTGCTGCCCTATAACATTGAAACAATTGAAGAGCAGGAAGCGCGGGTTTACCAGCAGCTCTGTTCATTTGAATCACCGATCGATAAACATATATATCTGCGCAATATTCAAGATACCAACGAGACAGCGTATTTCCGCCTGGTAACTGATCACCTCACAGAGATCATGCCGCTGATATATACCCCTACCGTAGGGTTAGCCTGCCAGCAGTTTTCCAAAATATACCGACGCAAACGCGGCTTGTTTATTTCCTATCCTGATCGTGACCGAATCGAGGATATGCTGCAAAACGCAACTAAACAAAATGTCAAAGTGATCGTCGTTACCGATGGCGAGCGTATCCTAGGGTTGGGTGATCAAGGCATCGGCGGTATGGGTATTCCTATCGGTAAGCTTGCGCTCTATACAGCCTGCGGAGGTATCAGCCCGGCCTATACATTGCCCGTAACGCTCGATGTAGGCACCAATAATCAAGCATTGCTGGATGACCCTATGTATATGGGGTGGCGTCACCCGCGCATCACAGGTGATGATTACTACCGGTTTGTCGATGAGTTTATGCAAGCAGTTAAGGTGCGCTGGCCAAATGTGCTGCTGCAGTTTGAGGATTTTGCACAGGACCATGCGACTCCACTGTTGAATCGCTATCGCGATCAACTCTGTTGTTTTAATGATGACATCCAGGGTACTGCAGCTGTTGCGGTCGGTACCTTGATTGCGGCCTGTAAAACGAAAGGTGAAATGCTAAGAGATCAGCGCATCGTGTTTGCGGGTGCAGGTTCGGCTGGATGTGGAATTGCAGATCAAATCGTTAAACAAATGAAAGCAGAAGGCGCGAGCGATGCGGAAGCGCGCAGTAAGATTTTTTTGATTAGCCGCGATGGATTGTTACAGCGCAATATGCCGGATTTATTTGATTTCCAGATTCCCTTTTGTACTCCTGATGATGTGGTGAGCAGTTGGACATTGGCGCACAGCCGCATTGATGGCGCCATCAATTTATTGGATGTGGTGAGCAATGCGCGGCCTACGGTATTGATTGGAGTTTCCGGTCAGGCGGGTTTGTTTACCAAGGCGGTTGTCGAAGCAATGCAGGTAAATTGCGAGCGGCCATTGATATTGCCACTCTCAAACCCAACCTCACAGGCAGAAGCGCAGCCGGTGGATATTCTGCGTTGGACATCCGGTAAGGCAATGGTTGCAACCGGCAGCCCATTTCCACCCGTTCACATGGGGGAGCAGCTCGTTGAGATTGCCCAATGCAATAATAGTTACATCTTTCCGGGCATTGGTCTGGGAGTTATCACTGCCAAGGCAGCACGCATCACGGATAATATGATGATGACTGCGAGCAAAGCATTGGCTGATGCATCGCCCGCTGTTCAGTTCGGGGCGGGGGCTTTGTTGCCGCCATTGGGTGACATCAGAGAGGTGAGCAAATTGATTGCTAGAGCGGTCATTTTGCAGGCGATAGCCGATGGGGTAGCCTTGCCGATACCTCACGAAGTTATTGATGAAAAAATCGAAAAGAATTTTTGGCAGCCTGAGTATAGGGAGTATCGGCGCACCTCTTTTTAGGGCTAGAGGTGATTTCCTGGTTCGGCGAATAATATATGCAATGACCCGATTGGCTCTTATATGCTAGGCTTCTGCAGAGATTGTAAGAAATAGCGACACATCAATCCGATAGCCGAGAGTGTGTGATTCTAATTGGATTTGTCGAAGGAAAGGGGTGACAACTGGTCATGTTGACCATAAAATCGCCACACAAGTAAAAAATGATGACTTCTGCGCCATTCTTGCTATCGTTTCTGCTGTAGCTGATGCAGAATAGGCGTTAGGTGAGGGAGCGAGGCTGATTACAGAGGTGATGATAAGCACATATTCGTTTCTTGTTACCTATACTGAAAGGCATTGCATGTAGGAACTTGCGGCAGAAGCAAAAAATTATCAATGTATTAGCTCGACCTTAACCCAAATTTATAGCTTTTTAATCGACCTGAGTTGTTCGATAAAGGACTAAAACATGGATTTTCTTTCCGCACAGAAATACCTTTTAACGAAGCACCAAGCCAAAGAGATGTTTCCCTCTGGCCCCGATATGGCGGTCTATAAAGTCTGCCATAAAATGTTTTCCACACTGACCGCAGAGGGCGGTGTTCCGCGTATTAGCTTGAAATGCGACCCTGATCTTGCGTTGCAGTTGCGGGAGCAATACCCAGCGGTGCGCCCAGGCTTTCAGATGAACAAAAAACATTGGAACACTATTATTTTGGATGGCTCTGTTCCTAGCGATCAGATTCAGCGAATGATTGACCATTCTTACCAGTTGATCGTCGATAATCTACCGACCGCTGAGCGAGATCAGTTGCTCGCCTCCAAAAAGTAAATTCCGCTAGTAGCACTGGGCAAACGTGTCCAGTGCTTCTCTTTGCTCAGGTACCAAGCATGTCGAATGACGCAACTGGTATGGACTCTTCCCTCAATATTACGATACTTCCCGGTGACTCGGCTGATACCAATCCCTGTAGTTCAGTTTTGGATGTGGCAATCCGGCTAAAATTGATTCGCGATGCTATAGGCTACTCTCAGCGCGAGCTAGCAAAGCACGCTGGCGTTACTAATAGCAGCATATCAATGATTGAGCAGGGGCAGGTTAGTCCTAGCGTTCAATCCCTTTCGCGTATTTTGGCTGCATTTCCCATAAGTCTGGCTGATTTTTTTAGTTTCAAACTCTCTGGCGATATTTGTGCCCCATCTACTGGGGGGTTGGATATTCGCACCCTAAATTACAATCACCAACAATTGGATGTACGTACTGAGTATTTATCAGCCGGGCAGTCCACTGCGTTTAGTGCACCCGCAATAGATTCTTGTGGTGTGGTACTTGACGGCAGTTTACAACTGACATTGCTGGGTGGTAATCAATTGTTGAAGCAAGGCGAGAGCTTTTATATTCCAGCCAACCAGCTCTTCCGCTTGATTAACCTTTCCGGGCATGATGCGAGCCTGTTCCGCTGTTCGCTTTTTGTGCATAAGGGGTAATTCACGCAATTTTTTGTGCGTTATAACCCAGCAGCCTGCACTCCTATAAGGCAAGTCCACGCCAGCCTGCTACACTCAAAGCCAGATTTTCCCTCCTCGTTCCTTACTAGAAAGAGAGATTTATTATGTTTCAAGGAAAAGCCCTAAAGGTTTCCCTGTTGCCCGATGGCATCGCTGAACTGACCTTTGATTTGCAAGGTGAATCGGTGAACAAATTCAGTTTGCTCGTCGTTTCTGAACTCCAGCAAGTACTCGACCTACTTGAAAAAGCAAATGATATTCGGGGGTTGCTGATCAAGAGCGCCAAAGATGTCTTTATCGTGGGCGCCGATATTATGGAGTTCGGTGCAGTATTCGCTTCTGGCCCCGAACAAATCACTGGCCACTTGGCAACCAATAATCGCAACTTTTGCCGCCTTGAAGATCTGCCATTTCCTACCGTTGTGGCGATTAACGGTTTTGCATTGGGCGGTGGTTTGGAGTTTTGTTTGGCGTGTGATTACCGTATTGCCAGCACTGCTGCCAAAGTGGGTTTGCCTGAAACCAAGTTGGGGATTATCCCAGGCTGGGGCGGCACAGTGCGCCTGCCGCGAGTGGCAGGCCTCGATACTGCGGTTGAGTGGATTGCTGCTGGTAAAGAGAATGACGCCGAGGCTGCATTGACTGCGCGGGTGGTTGATGCCGTTGTTGAACCGGCAAAATTACATGACGCTGCGCTGAATTGTTTGCAGCAGTGTATCAGTGGCAAGTTTGATTATCAGGCGCGTCGCGCGCAAAAAAAATCGCCGCTTAAATTAAATTTTATTGAATCCATGATGGCTTTTGAAACTTCAAAAGCGTTTGTGGGAGGGCAATCAGGGCGCAATTATCCAGCTCCGGTTTCTGCTATTAAAGCGATGCAAAAAGCCGCTGACAAAGGTCGCGATGAAGCAATGCAGGCCGAGGCTGAGAATTTTGCAAAAATGGCACAAACCCCCGTCGCACAATCGCTGGTGGGCATTTTTATCAATGAGCAAATTCTTGGTAAAAAAGCCAAAGGTTGGGAGAAAAAGGCCGATAAAAAAATCGCGCGCGCAGCTGTTCTGGGGGCTGGGATTATGGGTGGTGGCATCGCTTATCAATCGGCACTAAAAGGTGTGCCGATTAAAATGAAAGACATTGCCCAGCAGGGGATTGATCTTGGTCTTGCAGAAGCGAATAAATTATTGAGTAAACGAGTCGAACGCAAAAAATTAACCGCGACTGAAATGGGTAATGTGTTGAACCGCATTGAACCGGCGTTGACGTACGATGGTTTTGAGCACGTTGATATTGTGGTCGAAGCCGTTGTTGAAAACCCTAAAGTAAAAAAAGCCGTACTGGCTGAAGTTGAAACAAAAGTCAGCAGCGATACTGTGCTCGCATCAAATACATCTACCATCTCTATCACTTATCTTGCCGAAGGTTTGGCGCGCCCGGAAAATTTCTGCGGCATGCACTTTTTTAACCCGGTACATATGATGCCGTTAGTAGAAGTGATTCGTGGCGAAAAGACATCGGACAACGCTGTCGCCCGCACCGTAGCCTATGCTAATGCCATGGGTAAAAAACCAATCGTGGTAAAAGATTGCCCCGGCTTTTTAGTAAATCGCGTACTGTTTCCGTATTTGGCAGGTTTTGCGATGTTGCTGCGCGATGGAGTGGATTTCCAGCGCATCGATAAACTGATGGAAACCTGGGGTTGGCCGATGGGGCCGGCCTATTTGCTCGATGTGGTTGGTATTGATACCGCAGTGCACGCCGAAAAAGTTATGGCTAATGGTTTTCCTGATCGTATGCAGCGCGATTTTACTTCCTGCACTGATGCGCTTTTTGCAGCGGGCCGTCTCGGTCAGAAAAATGAAAAAGGTTTTTATAATTACGAGCTGGATAAAAAAGGTAAACCTGCGAAAGTGGCGGCCGCTGAAGTGGCTGATATTCTCAAGCCTACTATCCAGGGTGCAATTGAAATAAGCGACGAGGATATCATCGCACGCATGATGATTCCCATGGCTACCGAACTAACCCGCTGCCTTGACGAGGGCATAGTGGAGACGGCCGCTGAAGCCGATATGGCGTTGGTTTATGGCACAGGTTTCCCACCTTTCCGTGGTGGCGTTTTCCGCTGGATTGATTTTATTGGTGCGCAAACCTTTTGTGATATGGCTGCAAAATTTACCGCTCTGGGTGCACTTTACCAAGCGCCTGATAGTCTCAAAGCCAAAGCGGCTAGCAACCAAAAATTTTACGGCTAAGGAGTTATTCTAATGAGCTTACAACCACGCGATGCCGTTATTGTTGATTACGCCCGCAGCGCCATGGGGCGCTCCAAAAATGGTTGCTTCCGCCATATGCGTGCAGATGATATTTCTGCTGCAATTATTAAAGGCTTGCTTGCACGCAATCCAAAACTTGATCCAAACACCATTGATGACTTACTTTGGGGTTGCGTAATGCAGCGCGAAGAGCAGGCATTTAACGTAGCGCGTAATATTTTATTATTGGCCGGCTTGCCGCACACAATTCCTGCGCAAACGATTAACCGCCTCTGTGGTTCTTCGATGTCGGCTTTGCATACTGCAACGGTGAATATTCGCGCCGGGCAGGGTGATGTGTATTTGATTGGCGGTGTTGAACATATGGGGCATTTGCCGATGTATGAATCGGTCAGCATCAACCCCTTGCTGGGCTTATCCGTCGCTAAAGCGGCAGGCAATATGGGAATGACTGCTGAATATCTTGCGCTCTTGCATGGCATCAATCGCCAGCAAATGGACGAGTTCGGCGCGCGTTCGCATCAGCTCGCAGCCAAAGCGCGTGAGACGGGTAAATTCGCTCGCGAAATTATTGCGGTCGACGGGCATAACAGCGATGGATTTTTAATCTCGGTTGATCAGGATGAAACTATCCGCCCGGAAACTACAGTTGAGGCCTTGGCCAAATTGCCGCCGGTATTTGATCCTAAAAATGGTCAAGTGACAGCGGGTACTTCTTCACAGTTAAGTGATGGAGCATCGGTAATGCTGGTGATGTCGGCTGAGCGTGCAAAATCCTTGGGATTAAAACCTATCGCTAAAGTGGTTTCACTGGGGCTTGCGGGTGTCGATCCATCCATCATGGGTTATGGACCCGTGCCTTCAACAGAGAAAGCGCTGAAAGCTGCCAATCTAACCATCGACGATATAGACGCTGTTGAGCTTAATGAAGCATTTGCAGCCCAGGCCTTGCCGGTATTGAAAGATTTAAAATTGCTGGACGTGATGAACGATAAAGTAAATTTGCACGGTGGTGCTATCGCCCTTGGTCATCCTTTTGGCTGCTCAGGTACGCGCATTACCGGTTCACTACTGACAGTGATGCAGGATCGGGATTTGAATCTGGGCGTTTCAACCATGTGTATAGGTCTGGGGCAGGGGATTACGACAGTGTTGGAGCGTTTGAACTAATCTGCAACACGACCGTGTCTAGGGCGAAAAAGGCCAGCGTTGTGTTGGCCTTTTGTTTTTTTGTTGGGTTTAGGAAGCTATTAAAGGCCTTTGCAGCTAAAAATCTCTTGAATAGGTTTTGAGATAATTGGGTGCTAGAATGCGCGCCCGTTTCGCGCTGAGGCCGCAGAGGTAGTTATGTCGTCTTTTTACGAAATTATTGAATTGCTGAATGGTGATGTTGCTTTGGCGCGAGCTGACGATGAGAGCAATGAACCCTTGGTAACCATTCGTTTTTCGGAAGAATCCCTGGCTTTTTTAGGCGAGGAAAAATTCATGGTCGCCAAAGCCATGATTGAGGCGGGAATGGAGGCTGCGGGGGATATTGCTGATCAACAGGCGGAAGCTATGCTGGATGATTTGGTAGAAGAGCTAAGTGATACCGAAAAACTGATGTTGCACTAACCGATGGGTGAATGGTTTTGTCTGTTTAATTTTTTATTTGTTCAATTATTGAGGTCTTGCCTCCCTGCATTACTTCAATACTTCAAAGTAATCTGTCCTACCTTAAAAATTTGATTATTTAAATAATCTCAGCAAATTTAACGAACTCGCAACAGTAATCCCTGACACCCGCCGGTTTTAGCAGCCAATTCAAGCTGTGTAAGTTCTTTATCTGTCAATTTCCCCGGGCTTGATATCACCGTATGGCTATTGCCTGCAGAGAGTGCTTCCCAAGTGATCCACAATAGTGTTTGCGGATTCTGGCAGTGAATCACACGAATATAACGTGTATTAACACCGTAGGATTGCAGCAGCTCACGGCTGATATTGTGCGGTGCTATCCAGGTAATCCAGCGGTCGCTGCAAGCGTTGCTAAGAAATGCAATCATGGGTAACAGCAGCGCAACTTGCTCAGGCGAATCACTAGTCAATACCAGTTCGGTAACACCACTGGCAGGTTGTTGGCGAGTTGTAGTGGTTGCGGGTATTACACGGGCGATATTAGTCACGACGAATCACTCCTACACTAAGGCCTTCAATACTAAACTCCTGATCGCGCATATCTACCAGGATGACCTCGAACTCTGGGTTTTCTGGCCACAATTCAACCTGTGCGTTATTACCTATCCGTTTGAACCGTTTGACCGTCACTTCTTCGCCGATACGTGCAACAACAATCTGCCCGTTGCGCGCTTGATCGGTTTTATGAACAGCCAGTAGATCGCCATCAAGAATACCGGCATCTTTCATGCTCATGCCGTGAACACGCAGGAAAAAATCTGCGGTGGGTGAAAAAAAGCTCTGTGGAATGTTGCAGTAGTCTTCGATGTGTTCTTGCGCAAGTATCGGGTTACCTGCTGCAACGCGGCCAATAATAGGGATGCCGGATTGCAGTTCAGGTAGTTTTATCCCACGTGAAGCACCGGGGATGATTTCGATAGCACCTTTTCGGGCAAGGGCTTTGATGTGTTCTTCGGCGGCATTAGCTGACTTAAAGCCGAGAATCCGGGCGATTTCCGCACGCGTGGGCGGATAACCTGTTTCTTCCGCATATTGGCGGATGAGCTGTAGTACCTGTTCCTGGCGGGGTGTTAAGTCAGACATGGCGCACTCCTGAATCTGTTTATTTGTACAGTGGTTGTGATTATATACAGTAATTCAGGTTGTGCAATAGTTTTTCAATCTGCTGCTTATTTCACCCTGTTGCCGTAGCGTATGCTCTGTAATTGGCCCCGTGCAAAATACAAGTGCGTCATAAACTTGCCCTTACCGGGGTTGTAAGTCCAGATGTCTATGTTCTCGCATGTGGCGATAGCGATATTGTTTTGTACGTTGTTGTTACCATTTTGTATTCCCTGTGGTTGGGTGGTTGCTGCTACGGGTTGGCAGAAATTGTCGGTCATTACCGGATCGCCACACTTATCAATCACTTCCGCTTTGGTATCTCCCACTTGCGCAAGTTTGGTGTTGCAGCGCAGGGATTCAGCAACGCTCATATTGGAAAAGCTTGCGCAAATGGCTGTGTACAATAGTGCGGTAACGTATTTCTTCATGATTTTCTCCTGCATGTGGTCTCATCAACTCTAGCCGTCACAACTGAATGAGAAATGAATTAACTACTGAGTTTGCGCAATAATTTATCTAGCCAGCACGCTGGTAAAATGCGTTTCATAAAACCCACCAGATAGGTGGGGACGGTGACGTAATAACGTGCCTGCGGCTGCTTGGACTCCAGTGCGTGAATGACGCGTTGATATACAGCGTCAGGGCCTAATGTAAAAGGTGTTGTTGTTTCAGTCTTTTCAAGCCTTGCGATTGCGTTGCGGTAGGTTGCGAGATGACGGCTCTTCTCAATATCGATATGGTCTCGCAGTGCTGCCAAAGCATTTTTTCTGAATTGGCTTTCAATCGGGCCGGGTTCGATCAGGCTGACGTAGATGCCGGTGCCCTCAAGCTCAAGTCGCAGCGTATCGCTAATTCCTTCAATAGCATACTTGCTGGCGTTGTAGGCCCCGCGCAAAGGCATGGCTGCAATACCCAGTACAGAAGAGTTTTGAATAATTCGTCCATAGCCCTGTTTAAGCATAATAGGCAGGGCTAAATTAGTCAGTTCGCACCAACCAAAAAAATTTGTATTGAATTGCTGGCGCAGCGCGTTAATTGGTAAATCTTCTATTGCTCCCGGCTGGCCATAAGCGCCATTGTTAAATAAGCCGTAAAGCTCGTTCCCGGTAAGTTCCATTGCCTGTGCAAACCCTATCTGGATTGATGTTGAATTCGCCAGGTCAAGTTGCACGCACTCCAGTCCTTCTTGCTGCAAACGCGCCACATCTGCTATCGATCGGCAGGAGGCGATAACACGATAGCCGGCTTTCTTTAGTTCATGTGCAACGTAAAAGCCTATGCCGGTTGATGCGCCGGTTATAAGAATAGTTTTTTGCATTATTGTCAGTTTCTGGTTAAAGGTTTTAGGTATTTTGCCGTTAGCTTAAGGGTCGGGAATTGTTCTGTTAGCTCCGATAATAGCAAAACAAAATTCAAACACTCTGTGGTGATTTATGAATTCCTACTCTGCCGTGCAAAATTATTCCAGTGTTAAAGTACATTCCAGTATTGAAACTGCATCACCGCACCGATTGATTCAAATGTTATTTGAAGGTGCACTTGAACGTATTGCTCAAGCTAAAGGTGCTATGGCGCAAAATCAGGTTGCACGCAAGGGCGAGCTGATTGGTAAAGCGGTAGCCATTGTCGGAGGATTGCAAGGAAGTCTGAATGACAAAGAGGGTGGAGCTTTAGCTGCCAACCTCGATGGCCTATATGACTACATTATTCGTCGCTTGAGTCAGGCAAATTACGAAAACAACGTTGAGTACCTTGATGAATGTGGTCGTTTGCTGGGTGAGATAAAAACCGCTTGGGATGCGATTGGCAGTCAAGTGTAATGAGGAGTTTGTTATGGCGATTCAGTTGGTGTCTGCGCCTGACTATTGTGGTCAGGCTGGTATTACGGCGATGCGCAACCTACAGCAGGAATTAACCAAAGCGCTACAAGTTGAGGATTGGGATAGAGTGCGACATCTGGATCGCATCTGCGTGGTGTTGATTGATAAAGTCATTGCTGCTAATCGTGATGACAGATCTACTTTGGTATGTGCCCTGAGTGAATTGAAGGGGGTTTATGCAGGGCTGATTGCGCAATGTCAGCGCGAGGTGACCCTGCTGCACGCGACTTGAGGCGTGGGCTTCGACCCAACATTGTGTTCGTTTGTGATAAAAAGTGTTAACAAGTACTAGCTCATAAGGTTTTTAAAACAACTCTCTTATAGCAAAACTCGCAAAAACGTCTTAGCCCTGCTAGCCTTAAGGAACATAACTGCTAGCAGGGGATAGTCTGTGTCTAACTACAATCCGCAAGAAGCACTGAAGCAATACCGTCAATTGGGTATTGAATCCGAAGTCAGCAATGCTTCACCGCATCGTTTAATTCAACTGTTGTTTGAGGGTGCATTGGCGCGTTTGGCGGCTGCCCAAGGGGCTATCGAGCGTGGTGATCCGGCAGCCAAAGGAGAGCTGTTGGGCAAAGCTATCAGTATTGTTGGTGGTTTGCGCAGCTCGCTGGATATGAGTGCCGGGGAGTTATCCGAGCGTCTTGATCAGCTCTATGAATACATCAATTTGAAGTTATTGGAAGCCTCAGTGCAAAATGATGCTGAAAAGGTGAATGAGGCAATTCAACTGCTAAAAACCATTAAATCAGGATGGGATGAAATCGCTCCGCAGGTTTCATCCACCCAGCCATAAATTGCGCAATCATAAAACGAGCAATCATAAAAATATTTTGTGTAATTCCTAATCGGTATCCTCATGAAGAATGATGTGAAATATTGTTGGATAAAAAGTAAATAAAAGGCATATTTTTGGCGAATATTTATTCTACTTGAGTGAATGTTGTTAAAACGCCAAAAACATTTCGCCATAAATTTGACTAAGACTACTGCCTCGTCTATTACTTACTCCAATAAGCCGTCTCGCCGTCTTGAATGAGTTTTTCCCGTATTCAAGATTTTGGCATGAAATGAAAAAAGGTCTTGGGGTATGTGGCGCAACAATAAAGTTCTTGTTATTGACGACAATCAGTCACGCAGACACGATTTAAAAATTCTGCTGGATTTTCTCAGCGAAACCACACTTACTGCAGCCAGCGATACCTGGCAAGCGGCAGTCGCCGAAGAAAACAATGGTGAAGATTATGTTGCCATTTTGATTGGTGACTACCGCGACAGCAATCAATCCCTCGCGCAACTCCTAAAAGAAATCCGCTCCTGGAATGATGAATTGGCTATCGTATTAATTGGCGATGAAAACCAAAATGCTGATGACGGCTTAGATGACCTTTACCGCTTTATGATCATTGCAACCCTTTCGCTGCCGCCTACTTATAATAAGTTGGTTGATACGCTGCACCGCGCCCAGTTGTATCGTGAGGCGCAATCTACCAGCAAGCGTCAGCCCCAGCGCCGCCCAGTACATTTATTCCGTAGCCTGGTGGGGACCAGCCGTGAAATTCAAAACGTGCGAGAGATGATGGCGCAGGTGGCCGATAAAGATGTATCGGTACTGATTACGGGAGAGTCGGGCACAGGTAAAGAGGTGGTTGCGCGCAATTTGCATTACAACTCCCCACGCCGTGATAAACCTTTTGTTCCGGTTAACTGCGGTGCTATTCCAGCGGAGCTACTGGAAAGCGAATTGTTTGGCCATGAAAAAGGTGCGTTTACCGGTGCAATTAACTCGCGCGCGGGTAGGTTTGAAATGGCAGAAGGCGGTACCTTATTTCTGGATGAAATTGGTGATATGCCGCTCAATATGCAAGTTAAAATTTTGCGTGTTTTGCAAGAGCGCTGTTTTGAGCGTGTAGGCAGCAATAAAACCCAGCCGGTGGATGTGAGAATTATCGCTGCTACCCATCGCAACCTTGAACAGATGATTATTGAAAATACCTTTCGCGAAGATTTATTTTATCGCCTGAATGTATTCCCCATTGAATTACCTTCCTTAAAAGAGCGTTCTGAAGATATTCCGCTGTTAATGAATGAGTTGGTGTCGCGGATGGAGAGTGAGCAGCGCGGTTCTATTCGGTTTAACTCCGCAGCGATAATGTCGCTCTGCCAGCATGAATGGAGTGGCAATGTGCGTGAACTTGCGAATCTGGTGGAACGCATGGCGATCATGCATCCTTTTGGTGTCATTGGAGTGCAGGATTTGCCGGCAAAGTATCGCCATGTTGATGTGACCGACGAAGACTTTGTACATACACCGATAAAAGCCAATGGTGTAGCTGCATCGGGCAGCACCAGCTACGTGAATATGAATGACACACCGCTGCTACCGGAACAAGGTATTGATTTGCGCGAGTATATTACCAATCTGGAAATGAGTTTGATCCAACAGGCGCTTAATGATTGTGGAGGTGTTGTGGCGCGCGCTGCCGATAAACTCTGTGTGCGCCGTACTACTTTGGTGGAAAAAATGCGTAAGTATGAAATGCAACGCTAATTAGTTGCTGTTACTTGGTTAAATAAAAAATCCCCGTGATTGTTCATCACGGGGATTTTTTTATGTAGGTATGCGATTCGCTGATAATTAGTTTGCAACCTGAGGGCGACGAGCCTGCTGTGGCTTTCCGGACGCATTGCGATTTCCCGCAGCACCTTGTGGTTTTGCACCGCCTTGGCCTTGGGGTTTACGCTGTGCACCATCCTTCTGTTGCGGTTTGCTGCTATTGCCGTTTTTGGGTTTTTGCCCAAGCACTGGTTTTTTCGTGGCAGATCTACCGCCACCATTTTTGCCTGCGCCAGCACCAATTGTCATACGACGACCTAATACAATGGGTTCAGGTTTAACATTTGGGTCTGGTTCGTAACCGGCAATGACTTCTTTATCAATATCACGTTTGATCAGTTTTTCGATATCGCGCAAGAATTTAATTTCATCGACGCAGACTAACGAAACCGCAATACCCTCAGCATCAGCGCGGCCGGTACGGCCAATGCGATGCACGTAATCTTCCGGCACGTTGGGCAATTCATAATTGACAACGTGAGGCAGTTGGTCGATATCAATTCCACGCGCCGCAATATCCGTTGCAACCAATGCGCGAATAGTGCCGCGCTTAAAATCATCCAGCGCTTTGGTGCGTGCACCCTGGCTTTTATTGCCGTGAATTGCAGCGGCGCTGATGCCATCGTCTTGCAATTGTTCAGTTAATTTATTTGCACCGTGCTTGGTACGGGTAAAAATCAACACTTGTTGCCAATCGCCTTGGTTAATCAAATGTGATAACAGCTCGCGCTTACGGTTGCGATCAACCGGATGCACGCATTGAGTCACTCGCTCGGAAGCAGTATTGCGGCGCGCAACCTCAATCAGAGTTGGTTGATTCAATAATTTGTCGGCGAGTGCTTTGATTTCATCGGAAAAGGTTGCTGAGAACAGCAGGTTTTGGCGTTGCTTGGGCAGCAGTGCTAATACTTTTTTGATGTCGTGAATAAAGCCCATATCCAGCATACGGTCAGCTTCATCGAGAACTAACACTTCAACTTGACGCAAGCTCACCGCATTTTGGTTAACCAAGTCGAGTAAACGGCCGGGAGTTGCTACCAGAATGTCTACACCACCGCGCAGCTTCATCATCTGTGGATTGATACTGACACCACCGAATACAACGGTAGAGCGCAATGGCAGGTGTTTGCCGTAATCGCGTACGCTTTCATAGACTTGTGCGGCAAGCTCTCGCGTGGGCGTTAAAATCAGGGCGCGCACCGGGCGGCGTCCACCGGCTTGGTTAACTGGAACCTGGCTCAGTTTTTCCAGCAAAGGCAACGTAAAGCCTGCAGTCTTACCGGTTCCTGTTTGGGCGCCAGCAAGGATATCGCCGCCTTTTAATACGGCGGGAATAGCTTGTAATTGAATAGGAGTAGGGGTGCTGTAGCCCTTATCGGCAATAGCACGCAGAATATCGGCCCGAAGACCGAGAGTTTCAAATGACATAAGATTTTCCTGTTGCTCGGCCTCCCGCGTGGCGGGCAAGGTCTGGCGAGCTGAGATGTGGCAAACACACATAGATGTTTGACAGCAGAGGAGGGCGACACTGACCTTAAGGGTGTCGGCGCGCATGGTACGCAGTTGGTGAATAATATGCCAGTGACTTTTTGTTTGGTTGTGACGCTGAATGTGCGCCTTTCTGCATATGCAAAAAGGCGTTGTTCATCAGGTTACTCGCCAGCGGGCTCGGCGAGGAGCGCTTTTTTATTGCGTGCGAGTTGTAAAATCACCAATGCCATGGCACCGAGTATTAAAAAACCGCTGGTGACTGGCACGAGAGTGCCGTTGTACATTTGGCCAATCGCAGTGCCGATCAGCATGGACATGATTGATGATGTAGCGCCGATAATAGCTGATGCGATGCCGGCTACATGCCCCATGGGTTCCATCGCCATGGCGTTGACATTACCGAAGACCAAGCCAAAACAGAAAAATAACGCTGAGGCATAAATCATAAATAGCCAGAGGTTGGCAGGCAGTAACATCAGAACAACTAAAAAAAATAGCCGAGCTAAGAATAATTCCCCAAACGGCGTGGTTGCATAAATAATCCATTCCCCACTTTTCCACAAAGCGTGAATTAACCAGTGATGCAACACCAAACACTAACGCTAATACACCAAAGTAGATGGTGAATAATTTTCCGGTTTGAAATAAATCCTGGAAAATTTGTTGCGATGAATTGAGGTAACCTAGAAAGCTACCAAAAAATAAACCCATACACAGCGTGTAACACATGGTGGTGTAATTACTGATAACCTCTTTGAAGCCATCGATAAAACCGCGTGTACTAAAGGGTATTCGATACTGTTTGGGGAGCGTCTCTTCCAACCGTATAAAAATCCATATGCCGATAATCAGCGCATAAACAATATAAACTACAAAGATGTAACGCCACGAGCTCACCAACAATACTGCCTGGCCAATGCTGGGGGCGAGTGCAGGCACCATAATAAAAATCATCATTACCAGCGACATGATGCGCGCCATTTCGTTGCCCGCATATTTGTCGCGCACAATGGAGATGGCTGAAACATAAGGGCCTGCAACACCAAGCCCTTGAATGAAGCGCCCGATGAGCAAGGTATTAATATCTTGCGCAAAAAAACAAATCAAACTGCCGCAAAAAAACAACGCGATACCGGCATAGAGAATTTTTTTACGCCCGGTTGCATCGGACAAGGGGCCACATACTAATTGGCCTATGGCCATCCCCAGAAACAAGGCGCTGATAATGTATTGCGCCTGATTGCTATGCGAGAGTGGGATATCGTTGCTAATGAATCCGAGAGCCGGGAGCAGTGCATCAATCGACATAGCCACAATCGACATCAGGAGCGCAACCAGCAGGGTAAATTCCTGCGCGGAAATGCGCGAAGGCGTGGGGTGGGTTGAGTAATCAGACATAGAGTGGCTTCCGTGATAAATAAACTAACGCAAGAATGGATCATACCCAAATGCTCATGCCAGCATCTGTCAGTAAATGTTCATGCCGCCCTCATGAGCGGAGTTGTGTTAGTTAGTCGAATGAGGTTGTGCTAAATCGACAGAGGCTATCGATATTATTTTTTACCTTCACCTCAGGGACAATTTTCCCTGCGGTGAAGGTAAAAGATTACAGGTGGGTGATATTTGCTAGCGTGGAAACTTGTACATTATGCCACCGTCATAAGGCAGTTTGGGCAGGTGTTTTTCCATGCGCATAATGGCATCATTGTGAATTTTTTTCACATCAGGTTTTGTGCCCACTTCCATACGGCGTGAAAGCATGGTGATTGGAAACAGGCAGTCGCTGGTTTTTTTGACACAAAGCGCACGGCTGCGGCCAATCTCATCCTCATAAATTTTCCATTCAAAGGTGTTGGGAAAATCAGCCAGGATCAGGTTGCCCAAGACCAAGCCCATTGCTTGTTGGGTTTCATAATCGTCTTGCTCGACAAGGTTTTTATCGACAAGGCGCTGCATAGTGTCTAAATCACTGAGATCTTTACGAATCGGTGTGCCGAGTTTGGTTTGTGTCAGCTCGCTCAACTCGGTAATTTCCTGCTCCATTTTGTTCTTATCCATCCAACCTAAGTCATTAATGGTGACATCCTTTGGTGGTACAACGGGAGTGGGTTCAGACACAACATTCAGCGGTGTTTGAGCATTGGTGATGGCTACACTACAAGTGAGTGTTAACGCGATAAGTGGTTTTATGTAATTCATTGTGTCCTCGCAACATCTACATTAAGAATTAATTTTTTGTCAGCGTTTTACTTTCTGAAAAATGGGGATTATGAGGTGCAAAAATCAAGGGTTGCGGATTGAAATCATCCAGCGGTACCGAAAATCCATTGGCATTGACGATATGAATATGCTCGCTTTTTAATTGGCGCGGCTCAGCTGCGCCACAGGAGTGCGCAATCATAGCAACGCTTTTTGTGATGTTGTATTGATAGGCCGCTACGCGCTCTGCTTTGTTGGTTGGGTCAAGCCCTTTTTGCAACTTGCTGTTGTGGGTGGTAATACCGGTAGGGCAAGTATTTTTGTGGCATTGCAGTGCCTGGATACAGCCCAGTGCAAACATAAATCCACGCGCGCTATTCACAAAATCAGCGCCACTCGCAAGTGCCCATGCCACCATGTGCGGTGTGATCAGTTTCCCGGCGACGATAATTTTAATCCGCTCTTTTAAACCCGCTTCCGTTAACAGTGCAGTTACCCAGGGCAGGCTTTCTTTGATCGGTAACCCTACATGATCCATCAGTGGTTGCGGTGCAGCGCCACTGCCGCCATCGGCGCTATCGAGGGTAATAAAATCCGGTGCGGCTTCAATGCCGTGAATGCGGATTTCGTTAATTAAATCGATGAGCCATTTCTTTTCGCCGAGTACGGCTTTAAAACCAACCGGTTTACCGGTGACAGTGCGGATATGGTCGATCATTTTTAACAGCTCGGCAACCGAGCGAATATCGGTGTGGCCATTAGGACTAATCGATGCCTGTCCCTCAGGGATACCGCGAATCAAAGCCACTTCAACGGATACTTTTTCTGCTGGCAATATGCCGCCTTTCCCGGGTTTTGCGCCCTGGCTTAACTTTATTTCAAACATCTTGATTTGCGGTTTTGCCGCCAAATCCAATAAGCGTGCATCACTCAAATTGCCATCCAGGTCGCGCACCCCGTATTTGGCGGTGCCGATTTGAAATACCAAATCGCAATTGCCTTCAAGATGGTAGGGCGACAAACCGCCTTCACCGGTGTTTAACCAGCAGCCAGCTTTTGCAGCGCCATGTGATAAGGCTTTGATAGCGGGGCTGGAAATAGCGCCATAGCTCATACCGGAAATATTAAAGATTGAATTAGTTGTATAGGGCGTTCTGCAAAAAGGGCCTAGCGTGACGGGGGAAGGCATAAGCGCATCATTTTCCATAATGGGAAAAGCGGCGTTTAAAAAAATCAGCGTGCCCGGTTCATTTAAATTAAGCGTTGAGCCAAACCCTATATTGCTATCAATATTTTTTGCGGCGCGATAAACCCAAGAGCGGTCGGCACGATTAAAGGGCATTTCTTCGCGGTCGTTGGCAAAAAAATATTGACGAAAAAATTCGCCTAGATGTTCAAAAAAATAACGGAAGCGGCCAATAACAGGATAATTTTTGCGGATAGTGTGGGTGTTTTGAGTGATGTCGGTGACATACATAAAGACTACCACGAGTAACGCGGCGCCGACCAATACAATGAAGCTGACTTCAAGCCAGGTCAGCAGCTCAAGTGCCCAGTGTGAATCAATCATGGTGCTTATAATTCCTAATCTGTTTGGGTATCAGTGTACAGCTTTACGTTATTTCTTCCTGTTGATTTCGCGTAATACATCGCAAGGTCGGCATGTTTGATCAGGGTGTTTTTGTCATCCCCGTCTTGTGGATAAATCGCGATACCAATACTGCAGGAAATATTAAGTAAAAAATTGTCGATCTTAAATGGCTGGTTTAACGCAGTGCGGATTTTATCGGCAACCTGGCGGCTGATATGGCGCGCGCTCATACCGCGTAATTGCAATTCCCGCGCAGAAACAATAGTCATAAATTCATCGCCGCCGTAGCGTGCGACTGTGTCAGTTTCGCGGATGCAGGTCAGCATACGAGCAGCGCATTCTTGTAATAACTTGTCACCAATATCATGTCCGTATTTATCATTAACCGGTTTGAAATCATCCAGGTCTATAAGCATTACCGCGATCTCGGCTTTATCGCGCCGGGCACTAATCAATGCCTGTTCAATGCGGTCTTCAAGCAGGATGCGATTGGGTAATCCGGTCAGCCCGTCGTGGTGCGCTACTTTGTGTAAATACTGGCGCTGGGTATTGAGCTCCATTAACTGCGCATTTAATTTTTTGGCCATAATCGAAAAGTTTCGCGCGAGCAAACCCAATTCATCATCGCGGTTTGTACTGAGTTCGGGCACAGGGTCGCCCTGTTTAAAACGTGCAAAGGTAGTGGCCATACGCTGCAGTGGGGTGGTGATTTTGCGTGCAAGTATGAGTGAGAGCAACACAAATAAAACACCAAAGGCCAGTGAAATTTGCAGGCTTGTAATGCCGAGTTGGCGGCTGTCTTCCAATACGGCGTCGAGATTACTGATTAAACCCAGGACAATATATTTTTCATCGGATTCCGTGGCAAAAGGGACTTTGGTTAACGAAATAACGGCCTGTTTTTCGGGGAAACGAAAATCGTGCACTTCTGCCACCAAGCTTGATACCTCACCGGAAAAAATATGCTGTGTGACGGGGATGTCGTTTTGCATGAGTACGCGCGCACCTTTATCAAAACCGAAGGTTTTTTCCGCGTCTGGATGCAAAATATAATCGCCAGCGGAGTTGGTGGCGATTACATCAATTCCGGCGGGAATATCAGTTTCAATTAATGCAAACATTTTTTCCAAGTCAACGTTAATGACAATAACACCAAACACGTTGCCGTTCGTGCCATACACTGGTGTAGCAACAATGACGCTCGGTTTACCATAACCATCAAGCAGCCCGCGCTCTTTATTGAGCCGGATACCTGATACAAAAACGCTGCCCTGTTTTAATTTCAGCGTGTTGTACACATAGGAATAGTGGGCTTTTTCCTGCAGTGCCATACCTTCAACGATATGCACAGCATTTTGGGTCTTATCAACGCGCACCAACTCCAGACCGTGATTGTGTGCGCCGATAAATCGAACTTGATTATATTCCTCATGGGAGCGAAGAAATCCTGACAGCGCGTTCGCCAGGCGCATGCGTTGTTTGTCGGTCTGTGGTGAATGGCTGGAGGCAATTTCTTCAATGGCAGGGAGTTGCGCAATAAATAATAAATCTTTGGTTATATCGGCGATAAAAAAAGAATAGCGATTGGCTAATACCTGCGTGGCAGTAGCTAATTTATCTTTGGAAGATTGGATCAACAGGGCGCGGCTATGGGTGTAAGTAAAATACACGCTAATCCCTGCGCTCAACAGGCTGAGCAGGGCAATCCAGATAGTGAGTTTAATAACAATCCTTGATCCCATAACTAAAACCGTTCCATTACATCGCCAGAAATAATTTGTTCCCACAATCTAATGCGTGCATCTGCATTTTCGATAGGTTCGAGCCAAATAAGTTTGGCGTCGCGGTGCGCACTGGATTCATCGAGCGTATTGGCAAGCCCGTGCACGTTGGTTAAGCGGAGACTTGCTTTTTCTTCCAGCATAAAATTAATCCACTGTTCGGCAAGAGGGCTTGCATGCTGGCCAATGGCCCAACAATCCAACCAGGCAAGTGTGCCATCTTGCGGCATTACGTAGCCTACATCGGCGCCGATATCGGCGAGTGCTTTTAGTTGTTGGCTACCGTAATTGGCGTAAATAAGTGCGACTTCCTGAGTTTTAAACAGTTTCACCGCCTCCTGTGGTGACGAATAAAAAGTCAATATATTGCGGCGCAATTCAATCAGGCGGCGTGCAGATAGCTGTAGCTGTTCGGGCGATTGATGGAACGGCGATGTGATGCCTAGGCTGAGCGCAGCCAAGGTGAAGTTGTGGTTGCTGGTGTTAAATGCCAGCACCTTGCCGGTGTAGGCTGGGTCCCATAATGCTTTGATGCTAGCGGGTGGTTGATGCACCAGCTTCCGGTTGTAGATCAGTCCCATTTCGGAATAGGTATAGGGAATGGCATAGGTCCGGTCATTTTTAACCAGCCCGGGAATAGAGTTCCGTTGTTGGAAGCGCGGTAGTTGCTGGGGAATGTTGGTAATCCGCTGTGTATCAATCGCGCGTACCAAGCCTTTCTGGATATAGCGCTGCAATTCGGCGGTATTCACTGCCAGCAAGTCATAGCCCCCATTTTTTGCTTCGTTAACTTTGCTCCAGAGTTCATCGTCAGAGTAGACATAAGTTACTGCAACGTTAGCTTTATGTTGCTGTTCGAACTCCCGCACGAGATCAGTATCGGCGTATCCATCCCATGCAAGTACTTTTAACTGTTGCGTGGCTCTGGCTGATGGTGCCAGCAGCAGGGTCAGCAGGAGCGTGAGAAAGGGTAGGTAATAACGCATTGCTGAACCTAATATGCTGGGGTTAATTGATTCTAGTTCATGCACCGGGTGTTGCGCGTGGGGGGTATTCAGACTTCGGTTGTGCGGTTGCCAATGATGCGCGCCGGATTACCTGCGACCTTGGTGTAATCGGCTACGGATTTGGTCACTATGCTGCCCATGCCAACAACAGCATGGTTGCCAATAGAGACGCCATCTACTATACCCGTGTTGGCGCCAATCCATACATCGCTACCTATACGGATTCCTTGTGATTTGACGGCCTGATCGCAAACTAATCTGTCACTGTCCATGCCGTGGTTAAACGCGTAGGCATAGGTGTAAGCTGCGATACGCGTATTATCGCCAACCACAATTCCTTTGCGGCCGCCATCCAGGCTTACGTGGTGATTAATTGAAACACCTTGCCCCAGGGTAATTGGCCCGTGCAGGACACAATCAGCGGCAATGTAAGAATTATCGCCAATCAGGATCGGACGGCCGGGTTCGGCAAATATCCGCGCTTCAGGAGCGATAAAACAATCTTTACCGATGATGATGGTTTCCATTGCCGTTAGATAAGTCTGCCACTCATCCTGCCAAGCCTGCGCCCAGCTGCGATGTGCAGGTTTTAAACCGGCATAAAGCCAGGGCATGTAGCTCAGCCGCAGTTTGTGTTGCTGGCGATAGCGTTCGGTATTTTGATCATTCATAGAAAATAGCGATAGGTAAAAGCGAGGGCGGAATTATAGAGGGCAGGTAGAGCAAACAGGAAATTGTGGGTAATAAAAAGGTGCCCGCCGGCTGTTGGTGATTGGTTTGTTTGCTTGGCCGCTGGCGCTTTTGCTTAAGCAAAAAGCTGGGCACAACTCAAAACATGGAGCACTGACATGAGCGCTCTTAGGGGAAACCCGTCATTACGACAACCGAAGCGGACACCTGAACTGATTATAGCTACGCCCACTCTTGACGCTACACCTACATTAGTTTTTTAAGTCACAAGTAGTGGCTTTTTATAGCCAAAATAATCTTATAGCCGAAATAATCTGTGGCTGATAACCTGCGCGCCATCTCCAATTGAGCTGTTTCTCATGTATGACATTGTTGAAAATAATCCGGAATTTGTAGTGATTTATAAAAAGCCGGGCGCCAGTTTTCACAGCGAATCTGGTGAACCTGGTCTATTTGAAACGGTTAAACAACAAGAAGGATTTTGCGAGCTATTTCCTGTGCACCGGCTCGATAAAATTACCTCGGGTTTATTGGTGATGGCGAAAACGCCGGAAATCAATCGGCAGCTCACCGATGCTTTTAGCCGGCGCCAGATACAAAAGTATTATCTTGCAGTTAGCGCAAAAAAACCGAATAAAAAACAAGGGTTGATAAAAGGTGATATGGCGCCTGCACGTCGCGGTGCATGGAAACTAATCACCGCTCAAGACAACCCTGCTATTACCCAATTCTTTAGTAAAAGTATTAGTCCGGGCCATCGTTTGTTTATGGTGAAACCTCACACCGGAAAAACACACCAAATTCGTGTCGCATTAAAAAGCATTGGTTCGCCTATTGCGGGCGATTCACTCTATGGCGATTCAATACAAAGTGCAGGTTATGACCGCTGTTATTTACACGCTTACAGTCTAACGTTTGTGCTGGGTGGAAAACATTACCGATTTACCGAATTGCCGCGCGAAGGCGATTTTTTTTGCGATGATTTTTTTACTGCCGCGATACAGGAATGGCGCGAGCCATGGTTGTTGCCTTGGCCGCAATTATTATCCCGTACACAGAAAATGGATAAATCCTGATGCGATTTTTAATTGGACTCGGTATAGCAATAGTGCTGGCCTTATCGGTAACGGTAGTGGGATATTTTTACCCATCATCGGAGACGGCAGAAAAACCTTTACCCAATAGCGATTACCGTTTCATCAAAACTGCCTGTTGGTTCGACGCTGATTGGACGGCCACTATTACCTGCGGTGAATTGCAAACACCGGAACAATTCCGTTTAGCTATTGTTATTTTGCACAATGATGCCGAACAGCGCCGCGCTGATCCGATTGTATATTTGCAGGGTGGGCCAGGTGCGAGTGCACGATTGCATACTGATGGAATAAAAAGCTGGTTGAATTGGATGCGTTATAGCAATACGAAGCGTGATTTGATTTTGATCGATACTCGCGGCACCGGACGGAGCAAACCGGCGCTCGTGTGTAGTGAATACAATCAATTTAATCAGCAGCTGTTGCGTCAGAATATCGCCTTGGGCGATGAGTTGGCGCAGGGCTACGATGTGGCGGCACAATGTTTTGCATCCTCAGCGCAAGCGAATCCGCAGCTGGATTATCGCAATTTTAGCACTCAAAAATCAGCGCGGGATGTGCGCGCATTAATGGCGCAGCTTGATTATCAACAATGGAATATTCTAGGCGTCTCCTACGGAACACGGCTTGCACTGGAAATCGCTTTACAAGAGCAGCAAACTCCACAGACAGTAAAATTGAAATCTATGGTGCTGGATTCAGTTTATCCGGCCGGTTTTGGCGGCGTACAAACCTGGCCGCAGGTATTGGATGAGGGGATGCAGCAGTTTTTTAAAGGCTGCAGTGCGCAGCATGAATGCATAAAAAAATTAAATGAATCTTCAATAGGTGATGTTGTTTCGCTAGAACAACACTTTATGCAAGCGCTGCGCAATTTACAGCGCAATCCCATTTCAATCACTATCAAGCGTTGGGATGGTGAAGCGCCGGTAAATTTTGTGGTAAATGACCATCGTTTTTTATCAGCCACCTTTGCCGCTGTTTATAATCCAAGCGATTGGCCAACCATTATTGATGCAATTAATGCGGTAGAGGAGGGGCGTTCAGATTTATTAAAACCCTTGATGGAGCCGTTTATTAATAACAGCATGACGAGCGATTTTAATAGTTTGACTTTTACGGCAGTGGATTGTGCGGATAATCCTGTTCTATCGGAAACAGATTACACAGCGGCATTAGTAAAGTATCCATTATTGCAAGAGTACACTCGCGACCAATGGCGCTATCAGCTCTGCCACAGCCTGCCAAGTGATTCGCCATTGGAAAAGGTTGCCCCACAACTGCCAACCCTAATACTCGCTGGTGCATTAGACCCTATAACACCGGTGAGCTGGGCGCAAAGTGTTAATCAACAATGGCCATACAGCCAGCTGCGTGTGCGTGAAAAAATCGCCCACTCAGTTTTGGGGAGCGATGTTTGTTTGTTGGAGCATCTCGATGAATTTTTTAATCAACCCGAGATGAAATTTACTGCTTGTGCGAAAGAAATCGAAAATTAGCAGGTGCATTATTTTCATGGCTAATAAAAAAAGGCCGCACTGAGTGCGGCCTTTTTGTTTTATCGTGCTTAAATCTGGCTCCGCCTGCTGGACTCGAACCAGCGACCCAATGATTAACAGTCATTTGCTCTACCGACTGAGCTAAGGCGGAATTGTGTTCTTCATCGTGAAGAGGCGCGCATGATATAGAGGCAAAAAATAACGGTCAACCGTTTTAATAAATCGCGTTTGTTTTTTATCGGGATAAAAAACAAAAAAGACGCCGAAGCGTCTTTTTAATCTGCAGATAACGAACGGTTTATTCGTATTTGCACAAATAAGAAGTTTCTACGTCGGCTGATACTTTGAAGCGTTGGTTGGCTTCAACAATAAACGTTTGGCCTGCTGCAAAAGTTTCTGCTTTGTCGCTACCTGGCAGTACCACGGTCAGGCTACCGCTTACTACAGTCATGTATTCTTTTTGGCTGGTACCGAACTCGTAATCCCCTTTGGCCATTACGCCAATGGTGGCTGGCAGGGTTTCGGTTTGGAATGCGATAGATTTAACTGCGCCACCAAAGTATTCGTTAACTTTAAACATGGGATGCTCCGCTCAAGGTGGGTAGTGGATATAAAGTGCCTTTTATCAGCACAAAACATTAAAAACAAAAAGTACAGGCACAAAAAAGGCCGCATAAATGCGACCTTTTTCTTTAAATCTGGCTCCGCCTGCTGGACTCGAACCAGCGACCCAATGATTAACAGTCATTTGCTCTACCGACTGAGCTAAGGCGGAACGGTGACTTCCTCTGTGGAAGTGGTGCGCATGATATAGAGGCAGTTTTGGTTGGTCAACCGTTTTTTAGTCCTTTTCGTTAACTTTTCCGGCAAAAAAACCTCAATAAATTCAAGGCTGTTTATTAATCCTGCAAGCTGTATTTTCGCTATCCAAAATGTACCGCATGGATATCGGGTGCAGGTTGTTTTTTCACCAGTGTTCTTGCTTAAAGTCCCAGTTGGATCACCTTGAAGCTGCCATTATCGATTATCACTTTAATCTGGCTGAACAGCGGTGCCGCTTTGCGCTCCAGCGGGATAAACTGGTTTACCACAAAAAGTGCAATACCCTGGGCCGCCAAAAGGCGCTTGGCACTCAGGAGAAATTTGTCTGTCAGATCGCCATCTATGCCAAATCCCTGATGAAAGGGTGGATTACACAACAGCAGATCGGCCTTGGTGCGGATGCCTTTACCCGCATCGGCGGCGATAACCTCTCCATTCAACTGATTGTGTTGCAGGTTCTGCCGGGCAAGCTCTAGCGCGGCAGCGTTGTTGTCGGTCAGTATCCAATGGTTAATATCTTTGCAGATGTCGAGGCTTGCGGCTGCGATAGTCAAATAACCGTAACCGCAGCCCAAATCCACGCCGCTATTGAACGGATTTGGCAGAGGCAATAAGTGCTTGAGTTGTTCGATAAGCAAGGCGCTGCCCGCATCCTGTTTGTTCCAGCCGAATAACCCCGGTTTGCTGAATAGCCTGAGCCCTGAATCCGGGGCGATCGGGCGCGGCTGACGATAGTCGCTATCATCCAACAACTCCGCCGCATCATACTCGTTGTATTTACTGAGCTCGGCAGAATAAACCGGGCCATGTTTTACAATATTTTTTCCGCTGCCGAGCAGCTTGGCGATTTTTTCGATATAGGTTTTTGTCCCTTCATTTTTATAGCCCGCCAGCAATAATTGCCCGCCGGGTTTCAAGCAGCGCCAGGCTTGGTTAAGCACGTGATGCACAACCGGTTTTTCTTTGGATACACGATAAAAAATTTTATCGAGGCTGTTATCGGTGATTTCACTGCAATCAAAATCATTAAATTCTGTGGTGAAGCCGCGCGCTTTTGCCTGCTCGGCAACATCCCAGCGATTGGTTAGCACGAGTAATTGTTCATGGTGTAATACGGCGGGCAATGTATTGAGTGCGTTTTCATCGGTGCACCACAGAATGCGAGCATTCTTATCGGCGTGGATGCTGGTCAATTCCTGGGTGATCCAGTTGAGTGCCAAATCATTCATGGTGCTACGCTCTTTATTTCTTCTGCTGTTAATGCGCGATATTCACCGGGCGCTAATGCGGGATCCAATTGAATGTTGCCAATGCTTTCGCGATGCAACGCCACCACGAGATTACCTGCCGCCGCAAACATACGTTTGACTTGATGGTATTTGCCTTCATGAATTTTCAAACGGGCTTCATGGCTGGATATTAATTCCAATTGCGCCGGGCGCGTGGGGGCTTTTTCCCCGTGTAATTGCACCCCGGCAGCAAACAGTTCAGCAGTGTCGGTGCTGATCGGGTTGGCCGTGGTAACGCGATAAATTTTATCGCATTCGTGGCGCGGTGAAGTGATGCGGTGATTCCACTGCCCATCATCCGTGAGTAATACTAATCCAGTGGTGTCGATATCCAGGCGCCCCACAATTTGTAACTCCTGCCAGCGCGGCAAGCGGATTAAATCCATCACAACCGGGTAATCGCTATCGCTGTTGGCACACACGTAACCCAAGGGTTTGTGCAGCATTAAATAGCGGGTTTGAAATGCTTCGACCTGTTTACCATCAAACGTAATTATTTCGTCACCCAGTAATTTTTGGTCACCTTTTTTAGCAATAACATCATTCACACTGACTCTGCCTGCTTTAATGGCTTGCTGGATAAGTGAGCGCGATGAGTCGCTGTTTTGGCTGAGAAATTTGTCGAGACGCATTAGTGATCCTGGGTGGTAATCCAACTGGCGGGCAGGGCGCTTTCCCAGCCAAACTGGCGAATAATGTTAGTAAATTTTGTGGCGAGTGGTGCAGTCAATGTCAGTGCTTCATTCGTTATCGGATGAATGAGCTCCATTGTAGTTGATGCCAGCATTAATCCATCGCAAGCGAATTGTTCCTGAAAAAATCGATTATGATTACCCTTGCCGTGTTTGGCATCGCCAATAATCGGATGGCTGATATGTTTCATATGGCGACGGATTTGATGCTTGCGCCCTGTGTGTGGGCTGCATTGCACCAATGAATAGCGGGTGCAGGGATATTTATCGATGCTAAACGGAAATTCGATCTGTGCCAGCGTTTTGAATTCAGTTATGGCTTCTTGTGCTGGTTTATCTGCACGCGCTTTTTTATCCGTGTATTTATCCAGTTCTTCAACTAACGGGTGGTCAATAATTCCTTGTTCTGGTGCAAAGCCGCGCACCAATGCCACGTAGGTTTTGGTTAGTGCATGACGGCTAAAAATATCGCCTAATTGCCGTGCAACGTCTGACGAGAATGCAAATACCAATACCCCGGAGGTGGGTTTATCCAAACGGTGGATTGGATAAACCATCTGCCCGATTTGATCGCGCAACAACTGCACAGCAAAACGTGTTTCATGCCGATCAATTTCACTGCGATGCACCAACAAGCCCCCCGGTTTATTTATAGCAACCAGGTATTCATCGCGGTAAATAATCGGCAGTATGTCTGTCATTGCGTTAGCGCTTATAAAATGGCGTTGGTTTTTAAACATATCGGGCTATAAAAATAAAAGCAGGCGAGTGCCTGCTTTTATCGGTGAAGCTATAAGCAGCGCTAAAAATTATTGCGCGCTTGTTGTTGCTTCAGATGCATCGCTGCTGGTTTCATTGCCACTGGATTCAGAGGTACAGCTAAATCCCCAGCCGCTTTGCTTTTCGGCAAACTCTGCTGCCTTGGCTTCGCATTGGCCTTGGGTACTTTCATAATTCCAGAGTGTTTGTGTTGCACCGTCTTTGGTGTAGCTTACTGAGCAAGGAACGCTCTTGTCAGCTGATGCATAAACGACCTCAATAACGCGCTCGGCATTACCCATCTTGCAAGTATATTTAACCGCATCATTTGCAGTGGCAGAAACGCTCACTGCCAACAAACTACCCAGCAAAAGAAATTTACGCATTTGATTTTTACTCCTTAAAAGTTAAATAGCGATACGAACAATAATGGCCAGCACTATTACAGCGATGCAACAGAAAACATTAACCGATTTTCTTTTCGCCCGAGTCTACGGTTTGGTAAATCAGGGTGTTGATGGTCATTGGGCCAACACCACCGGGAACCGGTGTATAAGCAGCAACCCGATCAACCAACGGCTTCAATTCGATATCGCCCACACCACCGGGATGATAGCCAGCATCAACTACCACTGCGCCGTCTTTAATCCACTCGGCTTTAATAAATTCCGGCTTGCCCACGGCGCCCACAAGAATATCGGCCTGTTTAATGAGTGACGGTAAGTTTTGGGTGCGTGAATGGCAAATGGTGACAGTGGCATTGGCATTAAGCAGCATCAGCGCCATTGGTTTGCCGAGAATTGGGCTGCGGCCGACCACTACAGCGTGTTTGCCTGCGAGTTCAATACCGTAGCCTTCCAGCAAACGCATAATGCCTTTTGGTGTTGCGCAGCCATAAGCTTCTTCACCCATGCTCATGCGGCCAAAACCTAAACAGGTTACGCCATCCACATCTTTTTCCGCGCTGATTGCATCAAAGCACAGGCGCTCATCGATTTGGTGCGGAACCGGGTGCTGCAACAGAATACCGTGCACGTTAGGGTTGTTATTCAATTCATGGATTTTGGCGAGCAATTGTTCGGTAGTGGTAGATGAAGGCATCTCCACCTTCAATGACTCCATACCAATACGGGTACAGGCATTGCCTTTCATTTTCACGTAGGTCGCTGAAGCTGGGTCATCACCAACAAGAATGGTCGCCAGAATAGGGGTTTGGCCATTGCTACGCGCCTTTAATGCAGCAACGCGAGCAGAGAGTTCCTGTTCAGTTTTTTCGGCAAGGGCTTTGCCATCCAATACAAGTGCGGACATGGGCGCTAATTACCTGTGTAGTAAATGAGAAGGGGTATAAGTCTGAGGTCGCGCATTTTCCCACAGTGAGGGTGGGGCGCCAAGGGAATTAAGGTAGGGGGATGCAAATACTGGCCGATGGGAAAGGGGGCGCCGTTTTAGGGGTCAGGTGCTAGCGGCGTAGAGTAACAATGAACGGATATTTCGGTTCACTATTCATGGTTGAGAATTTTCAGTAACAAGTCGGGTGGCGAATGGTAGATGTGGGGAAAAGCAATGTGAACATATTATAAAAATGAAGATTCTGAAGGGCGTTGCTTGATAGCTTAAGTGAGGAATTTTAGAGATGTTTTTTTTGAGGGGGGATTGGGGTGGCTGATGGGGCTCGAACCCACGACCACTGGAATCACAATCCAGGGCTCTACCAACTGAGCTACAGCCACCGTAGCGAGAACAAACAACACATCCATATGATGGGATTAGATCCCAACAGAAAGCTTATCAAGTGAAGTGTGGGCGAGTAATTAATAGCCCAAATGGCGCACCCGGCAGGATTCGAACCTGCGACCACCCGCTTAGAAGGCGGGTGCTCTATCCAGCTGAGCTACGGGCACATGCTGGAACAAACCTTCGCAGGTTCGATAAAAAGATGGTCGGAGTGGAGGGATTCGAACCCCCGACATTCTGCTCCCAAAACAGACGCGCTACCGGGCTGCGCTACACTCCGACGACTTAAAACTGACTGCGTTTCAAGTGGTGCGCATATTAACGGTGAGTTCCTGTATCGTCAACGGAAAAAACACAACAAAATAAAATATTTAGCGCATCGAGTTAAATTCTAATCAGCTTGTGTAAGCCGTGTTCAGATAGATAAAAGAGCCCTGGATTTTGATTCCGGTGTTCGCAATAAATGCCTTTACTATGGCACTTATGATATTTGATAAAGGAGTAACAACTGCCGGTGTTATAGCATTTTACCCGCCAGCCCATTGAGCTTTGCCTATGGCTGTATTTGTGTGACCCTGACAATCTGCTGGCGAAACAGGGTGCTAAGTCTTTGTTTAGGCTTGTGTGTCGCCCAGCAGCTAGTCAGAATACGCAACTATCGTTTGGGAGATTTTATGCAAAACAATAATTTAGCGGTTTCAATGAAGTTGGGTATGCGCCGTCTGGCATCTGGTGTTTGTGTGTTATCGACGACATTGCCCGGCAATCAACGTTTTGCGATGACAGTCTCTTCCGTCACTTCAGTATCTGATTCACCCGCATCACTTCTTGTGTGCATTAATCAGTTAGTGTCACAACAGGGGCATTTGGCAACTTTAGGTAGTCAGTTTGCTGTTAATGTTCTTTCTACTCATCATCAGGATGTTTCCAATATTTGCGCTGGGCGTGAACCCAATCGTGATCGCTTTGAAGTGGGCAATTGGGAAGAGGACGAAACCGGTTTACCCGTGTTGGCCGATGCCCAGGCCGTTTTTGTCTGCCAAACCGATCAAGTAACCACCTACGGAACTCATAAGATCATTATTGGTGTCATCCACAAAGTGATTCTAAATAGCGCAGAGGTAGATCCATTACTCTACGCTGATGGCAGCTATGGTGCATTTTTGCGCCAATAGAATCCAGTTATGAAGTGCTAGCAGCGCAATCGACTGAGCGTTGGGCTAACTGAAGGAAATTGTTAAATCTTGTGGTTCAAAATGACGCAAACATTTAGCAAAAATTTACCTTGCAATATGAATATTTCGTGTCTATCGGTTGTTTAAGGTTAATAACCACTAACTCTTTATGCACACCTCATGTGCTTAAGCGCCCAAGCAGTTCATGGCTTGATCAAAAACGTGAAAAAATGAGCTTTTGATCTGGTTTTTTTGTGTAACACTATGAAAAATAAAGATATTTTCATATAGATTAAATTTTGATCAATTTGTCATTGGTACTGATTTTATAAGCCTTTGAGGCGGTTTCCCAAAAACTATCCACCAAGTTATCCACAGAAAATGTGGACAAAATTTTGATGAAGGTTTTTGTGCAAAAAAGTTACAGTTTGTGTGTTTTGTATCTTTTGTGCCGTAACAGGTGACGAAATTTTTAGCGTTTTTTCTTGTTCAAAAAAGTGGATTTATTTATGAGTAAACGATTGAAGGTTGCCGTGCTTGGTGGTGGTAGTTTTGGTACGGCAATTGCCAACATCATCGCTTGTAACAACCATCAAACTTACCTGTGGATGCGCTCTGCGGAGCAGGCAGAGGTCTGTGAATCCGAGCGCCAAAATGCTCGCTATCTACCCGGTTATATGCTCCATGAGCAGCTGATAATTACCTCTGACCTGGCGCAAGCGGTGACAGGGGCTGATCTGGTATTTGTATCCATCCCCAGCCATTCATTTCGTGCGGTAACCCAACAGTTAAAACCGTTGCTGGGTGATGAGACTATGGTGGTAAGCACTGCCAAGGGGATAGAGCCGGAAGGGTTTACCCTGATGAGCCAGATTCTTGAGCAAGAGCTGCCTGGCCATCCTATCGGTGTATTGAGTGGACCCAACTTTGCGAAAGAAATTGTGCAACAGCAGCAGACCGGAACTGTTATCGCTAGCGAAAACCAAAGTGTTATCAGCTGCGTGCAGGAAACCTTGAAGTCGTCCACCTTCCGCGTGTACGCCAATCATGACCGCTATGGTGTAGAGTTGGGCGGCGCGCTGAAAAATATCTACGCTATTATTTGCGGCATGGCAGCGGCACTGGGTGCTGGCCATAATACCCAGGCAATGTTGCTTACCCGCAGCCTTGCAGAAATGGGGCGTTTTGCGCAGATGATGGGGGCCAACCCCATGACGTTTTTAGGTTTGGCGGGTGTGGGCGATTTAATTCTCACTTGTACGTCGGATTTGAGCCGGAATTACCGCGTCGGATTTGCATTGGGGCAAGGGCAAAAACTGGATGAGATAGTGGCCTCCTTGGGGCAAGTTGCCGAAGGTGTTAACACGCTTCGCCAAGTGAAGCAAAAGGCCGATGAGTTGCAGGTATATATGCCCTTGGTATCGGGGCTTTATGCGGTGCTCTTCCAACAAAAAGCGATTGCCGAGGTCGCCCGTGGCTTAATGGTGGGCGAGCAAGCGGATGACGTTGAATATTTAAGGGGAAATTAATGGACAATGAACAATTAAAATCCAATCTCACCTCCAGTAAACACTGGTTGCGTTTGGTGTTTATGTTGCTGTTTGCGGCAGTGTTGCAACTGGCAAGTTTGGTGATGTGGGTGTTGGTCGCAGTGCAATTTGTATTTTCATTGATTACCGGTGAAGACAATCAACACCTGCGTCGCTTTGGTCATTCACTGTCTACGTACATTTACAATGTATTAAAATTTTTGTGTTACAGCAGCGAAGAAAAACCGTTTCCGTTTGCTGATTGGCCTGCGAACTCAAGTGCTGAACCGGAAGTTGCTGTCCAGCCTGCACTTGTGGCTGATGCTCCCGAAGAAGCCGCAAAGTAAATGACGATTTTTATTTTGCGTCACGGTCAGGCGGAAGCGCAGATCACTTCCGATGATGCGCGGCAACTGACTAATAAAGGCCGCAATGATACCGCCAGAATTGTGCAGGAGCGCATTGCGGATATGCCCCTTGTACAAATCTGGGCGAGTCCCTTGGTGCGTGCACAACAAACAGCAGAAATTGCGTTGAGTTATTTTCCCGGGTTAAAAATCCAAACGACCGATTTGTTAGTACCTGAGGCCAATCCGCAAGTGTTAATGAATTGGTTGGATAAACTCAATGCGCAGTTTATTGGCACTGATCGATCACTCTTGCTGGTGAGCCACCAGCCATTGGTGGGGGCGCTCGTCAATTTGCTGTGCGGTAAACCTGGTGATTATTATCCAATGGGTACCAGTTCCCTCGCGGCGATCCGCGCGCAAGTGGTTGCCGCCGATATGGGCGATTTACTTTGGCTGGATCACGCCTAAAATAAAACAACCGTGTTTTATTTCTTACTTCCTCTGTGGATCTTTTTATGGCGCAATCACCCGGTCCGCGCGAATTGCGTTTTACCGTCAATGGAATGAATTTCGCTGCGCAGGAGTGGGGCGATTCAACACAGCTACCTGTACTTGCATTACATGGCTGGTTGGATAACGCTGCAAGCTTCTTTGCTTTGGCACCGCGCTTGAAAAATCTGCATATTGTTGCGCTTGATATGGCAGGCCATGGCCAAAGTGAACATCGCCCCGGTCAAATGGCTTACACCCCTTGGGATGATATCAACGATATTCTCGCGGTTGCCGATCATTTTGGTTGGGAGCGTTTTGTACTTCTAGGGCACTCGCGCGGAGCAATTATCGGCACTCTTGCCGCAGGTACTTTTCCTGAGCGATTTATCGCGCTAGGGTTGGTTGAAGGTTTATTACCTGAGCCTGCGCGCGCGGAGGAAGCCCCCAAACAACTGGCTAGCGCTATTCAGGGTTTGCGCGTCCAACAGCGAAAAATTCCCTCTATTTATCCTGATATGAGTATTGCAATCAAGGCGCGTGAGCGTGGTATGTTTCCGCTTGGGCATGCGGCGGCCAAGGCGTTGACGGAGCGCGGTGTGGTTGCGCAAGCAGGTGGCGTTTCATGGAGTACTGACCCGCGCTTACTGGCTCCCTCAATGATTAAATTATCGCGCGAGCATCTCCACGCGTTTGTCAATCAAGTTAGTGCACCGATAAAATTGCTTTTGGCACATGATGGTCTGCCAAAGCTCTATGCAAATTATTTACACGAAGTTGAACAATTCCCGCAGGTGGATTATGAGGTCTTATCCGGTGGGCACCATTTGCATATGGAGCGAGAGGTGGATTTGGTCGCAGAAAAACTTAACCGTTTTTTTTCTCAATTCATCAAGTAAAACCCAGTTAACAATAACGGCTATTGTTTAGTGAGAGCTTATGAATTTTGTACGTTTTATCAGTGGGGCGTTTTTGTTATTGATGGCCGGTGTGTTATCTGCAGCGGAATTGCCTGTGCAAAATTATCACAATGCCAGAGTGATATTTGAAAGCAATGCAGAAACGGATGAATATGTGTTGGCGCTAGGAAGTTACAAAAAAATCGCCGGCAGCTGGCGGGTAGATCGCCAGCAGCGTTTAAGTGGAACGCTTGCACGCTACACGCTGGAGTTACCGGAGGGGCACAGTGCCAGTAACGGTTTTGATTTTTATCTGGATCAATTACAAAATTTTAATTTTCGCGAGTTGTTCCATTGCAAGAGCCGCGATTGCGGAACCAGTAACTCCTGGGCCAATAATCATTTCAAGCTTCAGATGCTCTACGGGTTAGATCAGTTCCAGCAATACGGCGCTTATGAAGTGACGACAGCGGATGAAAAACCTTTCTATGTCGCGCTTTACGCCGTGCAGCGCGGTAACAAGCGCGTATATGTGCAGTTGGATGTGCTGCATGTCGATAAAATTATCGAGCTTGGTATAGCGTCAAGTCCCGAATCGATTATTAAATCACTTGAAACCAACGGCTATTATGTATTCCCCGATTTGGTTGCTGAAGATGCGCAGGGCAGTACGAATATCCAAATCAAACAGGCACATCTGCAAGCACTCATTGATGCGCTTACACAAAAAGTCGATTGGAGACTTGCGCTGGTCGGGCATGATTACGCACCAGTCCCTCTTGCACAGCAACAAAAAGATTCACTGCTTTATGCTGCGCAACTGAAAGCGGCGCTGCAAGAAAAAGGCATAGTTGCTGCGCGCATAACGACATACGGTATTGGTAGCCTTGCACCAGCGGGTAGGGGGGATAGAAGCGCCCGCGTGGAAGTTGTAAAAGTAAATGATTGATCTACAGTAGATTAATTATTTTGGATGAAAATAAAAGGCGGCATCACACAATGATGCCGCCTTTTTGTTGGGTAAGAATTATTCGAAAGTTATTAGCGCAGCAGTGATAAAAACTCATTGCGCGTGGCCTGGTTGCTGCGGAATGTTCCGCGCATGGCGGATGTTTTCATTGACGAATTTTGTTTTTCAACACCGCGCATCATCATGCACATATGCTTTGCTTCGATGATCACACCTACGCCGGAGGCCCCGGTAATATCCTGGATGCACTCGGCAATTTGTACGGTAAGTTGTTCCTGTATTTGCAACCGGCGGGCAAACATATCAACAATTCGGGCAACCTTCGATAAACCCAGCACTTTTCCGGTTGGTATGTAAGCAACATGAGCTTTGCCAATAAATGGCAAAAGATGGTGTTCGCACAGCGAATAGAGTTCGATATCTTTTACGATAATCATTTCATCCGAGTCAGACGGAAAGAGCGCATCGTTGACGACTTCATCGAGTGTTTGGTGGTAGCCGCGGGTTAAAAATTGAAAGGCCTTGGCAGCACGATCCGGCGTATCCAGAAGGCCTGGGCGGGTTAAATCTTCACCAACGCCAGCGATAATGCTCGCAAAATGTTCTCTCATTGGAATCTCCTCAAGCGGCAGCAGTGCTCTGCCTGTCACAAAACGGCAGTTTACCGCTTTCAGCCAATTTCTAGAAAACATAAATCCTGATTTGGCCGATTTATTGGGTAGAATGCCCGCTCTCTGCCCAGTCCGAGGTTTTTTATGGTTGCTTCCACTACAATTTTTGATCAAGCACGCGATGAGTTATTAACGATTCGCGATTTTTTACGCTGGGCAGCCAGTGAGTTTATCGCGGCCAAACTCTATTACGGTCATGGTACTGATAATCCCTGGGATGAGGCCGAACAACTGGTTTTACATGCAATCCATTTGGCGCCTCCCCTAGGCGATGAATGGTTGGACGCTCACTTGACCCGTAGCGAGCGTGAGCGGGTGGTAACCAATATCCAGCGTCGTATCGAAGAACGTATTCCGGCTGCTTATATCACCGGCCAGGCCTGGTTTGCGGGTTTGCCCTACGTGGTTGATGAACGGGTGCTGGTACCTCGCTCGCCGATTGCCGAGTTGATCGAAAAACGCTTTGCGCCCTGGCTGGTGAACGAGCCGCAGCAAATTCTTGATTTATGCACTGGCAGCGGTTGCATCGGCATCGCTTGCGCACACGCATTTCCCGATGCTGAAGTGCAATTGAGCGATATCTCCTACGATGCCTTGGCGGTGGCCGAGGAGAATATCCAACAGCACGGCATGACGGAGCGCATCTTTGCACTGCAGTCAGATTTGTTTGAAAACCTGCTCGGGCAGCGTTTTGATTTGATTGTTTCCAATCCTCCCTATGTAGATGCTGAGGATATGGCGAGCTTGCCCGATGAATTCCATGCGGAACCTGAATTGGGGCTTTCATCCGGCGATGATGGTTTGGATTTCACCCGCCGCCTGCTGAAGGAAGTGGCGGATTATTTAACGGAAGATGGACTTTTGGTAGTGGAAGTGGGCAACTCCTGGCCAGCATTGGAAGGTGTTTATCCAGCATTGCCCTTCACTTGGATAGAGTTTGAGCGTGGCGGTCATGGTGTATTTGTATTGACCGCTCAGGATTTGCGCAATGCGCACGTGGAGGGTGTGCTCTAGGCCAATCATGTCGATGCGTCGGCTGGGCAAGTCACGTATAATCAGCGCACTTTTTTATTGATCCTTTGTTGGATCTTACTGTCAGGAAATCCCTAATGTCAGGCAATACTTACGGCAAATTGTTTACTGTGACTACCTTCGGCGAAAGCCACGGAGTGGCCTTGGGCGCAATCGTAGATGGCTGTCCACCCGGCCTTGAATTGACCGAAGCCGATATCCAAATTGATCTGGACCGTCGCAAGCCAGGCACCTCGCGCTATACCACCCAGCGTCGCGAAGAAGATGCGGTGAAAATTTTATCCGGTGTATTTGAAGGTAAAACCACAGGTACACCAATCGGCATGCTGATCGAAAATACGGATCAGCGTTCCAAAGATTATTCCAATATCAAAGACCAATTCCGCCCCGCGCATGCGGATTACACCTACATGCAAAAATACGGCGTGCGCGATTATCGCGGTGGTGGTCGCTCTTCTGCACGTGAAACAGCCATGCGTGTTGCAGCGGGTTCCATCGCTAAAAAATATTTGAAAGATTTTCACGGTATTGAAGTGCGCGGTTATTTGTCGCAACTTGGTCCGATAAAAATTGAAAGCGTGGATTGGGATCAGGTTCATCAAAACCCCTTCTTCTGTCCTGATGCCAGCAAGGTGCCGGAAATGGAATCCTTTATGCAGGCGCTCAACAAAGAAGGCGATTCTATTGGTGCAAAAATAACCGTAGTGGCCACCAATGTTCCGCCCGGATTGGGCGAGCCGATTTTTGATCGCCTAGATGCTGAAATTGCGCACGCATTGATGAGCATTAATGCGGTAAAAGGGGTTGAGATCGGCGAGGGCTTTGGTTGTGTTGCCCAGCGTGGCAGCCAGCATCGCGATGAGATGACCCCTGAGGGCTTTTTATCTAATAATGCAGGTGGCATTTTAGGTGGTATTTCTTCCGGGCAAGATATTATTGCGAATCTTGCACTCAAGCCGACATCGAGTTTGCATATTCCCGGGCGTAGTGTGGATGTGCACGGCAACGCAGTTGAAGTAATTACCAAAGGCCGTCACGACCCTTGCGTTGGGATTCGTGCAACGCCAATTGCCGAGGCGATGTTGGCGTTGGTTTTAATGGATCATCTGTTGCGTCAGCGCGGGCAAAATGGTGCTGTTAAACATTCTGTGCCGGTCATTCCTGCCAGCGTGAAATAAATTCTCCAAGGGTGTGTTGGATTAGTCATCTTCGTGATGACTAATCCAATGTTTGATTCACTCCTTCTGTTGTTTCTATATGTCCCTTTCTTTTGCGCAGCAAGCAATTCCCTATTGGCGCCTGTCCGGTTTTTATTTTTTCTATTTCGCTGTCGTCGGGACTCTGATCCCTTACTGGGGAATTTACCTCAAATCCCTCGGTTATTCCTCTCAGGATGTTGGCATCATCAGTTCCATCATTATGGCGACACGTATTATCGCGCCGAATTTTTGGGGTTGGTTAGCTGATCACACGCAACAGCGACTGCGCATTATTCGGCTCGGCAGTTTGGCGGCGAGTATTATTTTTGCCGGAATTTTGCTTGACCAGCGCTATTGGTGGCTGGTGTTGGTGGTGAGTTGTTATACCTTTTTCTGGCATGCGGTACTGCCACAATTTGAAGTGATTACGCTGGGATACTTAGCCAATAACTATCACAAGTATGGTCAAATCCGCTTGTGGGGTTCGGTGGGCTTTATGGCGGCAGTGGTAGGGCTTGGGTTGGTATTTGATGTGATGCCAATCCGGTTTTTACCGTTGTTTATCCTCACTTTTTTGATTTTGATTTGGCTCTCCAGCCTTAGTTTACAAGACGTGAGCGCAAAAAAATCTGATGGGCAGCGGCAGAATTTTTTAAGCCTGGTGTGGCAGCCAACCATTCTGTGTTTTTTAGCGGCCAGTTTTTTATTGCAACTCAGTCACGGTCCTTACTACACATTTTATACGCTCTATCTTGTCGAAAATTACGGCTACAGTAGCACTGCAACAGGGTTGTTGTGGGCGCTGGGTGTACTTGCTGAAGTTGCCATTTTTATTGTCATGCATAAATTATTGAACCGGTTTAGCTTGCGTTCCTTAATGCTGTTTAGCTTGATAGTGACCAGCGGGCGCTGGTTGTTAATTGCTTATGGTGCTGAATCACTTGCGGTACTGCTCTTTGCGCAGCTACTCCATGCGTGCAGCTTTGGTATCGCCCATGCAGTTTCCATTGAGCTGGTGCGCACTCATTTTATGGGTGCTAATCAAGGGCAGGCGCAGGCAATGTATAGCTCTTTCAGTTTTGGCGCAGGCGGTGCCGCTGGAGCATTGATTGGTGGCTTGCTGTGGGACTATAGTGCATCAACAACATTCTTGTTAGCTGCCGTGTCAGTGTTGGTTGCGTTCGTACTTTGTTATTTTTGGTTGCATCCTGTTCATCAAGTTGGAAGAGAGGTTCATCGTGAATAATTTGACCGTGACTCTGGTGCAGCAAGTAATTGTTCCCAACGATCCACAATATAACCTCGATGTGTTTGCTGAATCGATGGCAGCAATTACCAAAACTGATTTGATTGTATTGCCGGAAGTTTTTACCACTGGTTTTTGCGCTAGTGCGCGCAGTTATGCAGAAGCAGTTGATGGTCGTGCCTACAAGTGGATGCAACAACAAGCCACTAAGCACAATGCTGTTGTCACTGGAAGTTTGGTGGTTAAGGTGGGTGAACAATATTTCAATCGCTTGGTTTGGATGCGCCCAGACGGCAGTTACACAGAATACGATAAACGTCATCTGTTCAGGATGGCCGGCGAACATACCCGTTATGCCATGGGTAATAAACGTCTGTTGGTCAATGTAAAAGGTTGGCGGGTGCTGCCATTAATTTGTTATGACTTGCGCTTTCCAGTTTGGAGTCGCAACCGCAACGATTACGATCTGGCGATTTATGTTGCCAACTGGCCGAGTGTGCGCGCTTTACATTGGAACCGGTTATTGCAAGCGCGTGCAATAGAAAATTTAAGTTATGTGGTGGGTGTCAATAGGGTAGGAATGGATGAGGCAGGGCAGCATTATGCTGGCGACTCCAGTGTGTATGGAGCAACGGGCGAGTTGATTGCAACGAGTCAGGAGGCTGAACTAATAACGGTTGAGTTATACACTGAAAAATTAACTGAATATCGCGAGCGATTTCCGGCCCATTTGGATGCGGATGAGTTTATATTGCCGTGATGAATTCGAGTCTCAACGGAGAATATTGATCATGCCTAAAGGTTTCGGCGATAAACTGGTGATAGCGATTTCATCGCGTGCATTGTTTAATCTGGATGAGAGTCATCAGGTTTATGTGAATGAAGGACTGGCTGCTTATGCCCAGTATCAAATTGAGCATGAAGATGAAATTCTTGCCCCTGGTGATGCATTCCCACTAGTTAAAAAATTGTTGCGACTCAATGAGCGTTTAGGTGGTGAGCCGCGTGTGGAAGTGATTCTGCTTTCACGCAACAGTGCAGATACGGGTTTGCGCGTGTTTAATTCTGTTGAGTATTACGGCCTTAAAATCAGCCGCGCTGCGTTTTGCGGCGGCACATCACCTTATCGTTACGCTTCTGCATTTGGTTGCCACTTATTTCTCTCGACAGAGCCGGATGATGTCCGGCAAGCGCTCGACCACGGCATGGCGGCAGCGACCTTAATTGCATCGAATAACCAGGTTGATAATGAAGATGAATTGCGGTTTGCCTTCGACGGTGATGCAGTTATTTTTTCTGATGAGGCAGAGCAGGTATATAAATTACAAGGACTATCCGCATTTACTGAAAGCGAAAAAGCGTCTGCAAAAGAACCGTTGAGCGGAGGCCCATTCAAACAATTTTTGGCCGCGCTTCAAGGTTTACAAGCCGAGTTTGGTGAAAACTGTCCGATACGTACTGCATTGGTTACTGCTCGCTCGGCACCTGCACATGAGCGGGTAATCCGTACCTTGCGCGCCTGGAATATCCGTATAGATGAATCATTATTTTTGGGTGGGCTCGCCAAAGGTACTTTCCTCAAAGCCTACGGTGCAGACGTTTTTTTTGATGATCAACCTATGCATTGCGAGTCAGCACGCGAGCATGTTGCTACCGGTCACGTACCGCACGGAATAGCCAATCGACCAGCTTCTTGAGTGTTGGCGGCTCATGACATATACCCAATATAGGGTGTGCATCTGCTATTTCTTGGTGTTTTTGTAATATTCCTTTGTCAAAAACTTTGAATTTTCGGGATATAGTCTAAAGTTGTAACAAGGCTGGCCTGTAGCACAATTAATAATTGTTGGGCACAGACGGGTAATGTGATCTATTCTAGAAGTGAATAATCTAATTTGATTTTATAACCCTGAGTTCGCTCTTGGGTTTTTCTGGTGAATGCCTTTGGCAAATTCCTCCAGTGAGTGAGCCAATCGGAGGGCTTATGAAGCTGCAACAACTACGCTATATCTGGGAAGTGGCGCATCACGATTTGAATGTGTCAGCTACTGCACAGAGTTTGTACACCTCGCAACCGGGTATCAGCAAACAAATCCGTTTGCTGGAAGACGAGTTGGGAGTTGAAATCTTCTCGCGCAGCGGGAAGCATTTAACCCGCATAACCCCGGCCGGTGAAGCAATTCTCAAGACCGCGGGCGAAATTTTGCGTAAAGTGGAAAGTATCAAACAGGTTGCCCAAGAGTTCAGTAATGAACGGAAAGGAACTTTGACCTTAGCGACGACCCATACCCAAGCCCGCTATGCATTGCCGCCCGTGATTGGTTCGTTCATCAAGCAATATCCAGAAGTTGCCTTGCATATGCATCAGGGTACGCCGATGCAGATTTCCGAAATGGCTGCTGACGGCACTGTGGATTTTGCAATTGCCACTGAAGCGATGGAGCTGTTCAGTGATCTGATCATGATGCCTTGCTATCGCTGGAACCGTAGTGTTGTGGTTCCCAAGAATCATCCTCTTGCACAGGTATCCAACCTGACCCTTGAAGAGGTCGCCAAATATCCGATAGTAACCTACGTGTTTGGTTTTACCGGACGCTCAAAATTGGATGAGGCCTTCATCAATCGTGGCCTTGCACCTAAAGTGGTGTTCACTGCTGCGGATGCTGACGTGATTAAAACCTATGTCCGTCTCGGTTTGGGCGTGGGAATTATCGCCAGTATGGCCTACAACGAAACGACCGATAGCGATCTGGTTGCTTTGGATGCGAGCCACTTGTTTGAATCGAGTGTAACCAAGATTGGTTTCCGTCGTGGTACCTTCCTGCGTGGATTCATGTATGACTTTATCGAAAAGTTTGCGCCGCATTTGACGAAAGACATCATTAATGAGGCCTTCAACCGTCATTCGCGAGCGGAGCTGGACGAGTTGTTTGAGGACATAGAAATACCTACCCATTGATCGAAATGATTGTTCCAAAAGCCGAACACTTGTTCGGCTTTTTTATTAATTATCAATTTGTTAGCCGCCCTGGTTAATGCTGTTTGTTATTTTCATATCCCGATTGCAGTTTTCCTTCGTGTTATTTATTTTGCCTTTTATTATACAATTTTATTGCTTTGTACAAGTTTTGGATGTAAAACTTATACAGAGTTGATAATTTGTATAGGGTTAATATGAGCAAAATTCCTCTCGGTGTTAGTCAATGTTTGCTTGGTGAACAGGTCCGGTTTGATGGTGGTCATAAACGCAACCGTTACCTCACTGATGTCCTCAGTGAGTACATCGAGTTTCGCCCGGTGTGTCCGGAAGTTGCTATTGGTTTAGGTATACCGCGTAAGCCAATCCGGTTGGTGATCATCGGTGATGAAACCCGCGTGCGCGGCGTTCAAAACCCTGATTTGGATGTGACCGATGCGCTGGTCGAGCAGGCAGAGTTTGCAGCACAGCAAATGCCCGATATCTGTGGTTATGTTTTCATGCAAAATTCGCCCAGTTGCGGCGTATTTGGCATGAAGCGCTATCGCGATAATGGCTACACCGCTGATGGCAAGGGTCGCGGTGCCTATGCTCAACGCTTTATGGAATTGATGCCGCTGTTACCCGTGGAGGAAGCAGGGCGTTTGAATGATGCCGGTTTGCGCGATAACTTTCTGGCGCGGGTCTTTGCTTATCATGATTTTAAAACGAATGTTGCTGCTGCCCCCACTGCAAAAAAACTGATTGATTTCTACTCTCGCTACAAATATCAGGTGATGGCGCATCATGTGCCCAGCTATTTCACCATAGGTCGCTATCTGTCCAATTTGTCGGGGCGGGATATACAGACAAGCAGCGATGAGTTTTTCCGTTTATTTATGGAGGCGCTTGCGCACCATGCCTCGCGTAAAGGGAATACCAATGCAATTATGCATTTGCGTGGTTATTTGAAAGAGCATTTAAACACTCAGGATAAACAAGAGCTGTCGCAGCTGATTGATTCATACAAAGCGGGCATGGTGCCTTTGGTTGTGCCGCTTACCTTACTAAAGCACCATTTGTTAAAACTCGATAACCCTTATTTAAAATCCCAAACTTTTTGGTCGCCTCATCCGGAACGGCTCGGGTTGCGTAATCACATCGTAGAGAATAGCTAGTGAGTATTATTGTTGAAACTGAAAGGGATGGTGTGTTGGTAGAGGACGCAGTACCCATTCGTGAAATTTCACGCGTGACGGGTGTGAATACCGTAACACTGCGTGCATGGGAGCGACGCTATGGTTTATTAATCCCACAGCGAACCTCCAAAGGGCACAGGTTATATAGCCGTTCCGATATTGATCGCGTTAAAGAAATTCAGGTGTGGTTAGGGCGCGGGTTGGCGATTGGCAAAGTGAAGGCATTACTTGCCGATGAACAGCGCGGCGATCTTGTCCCTGAAATAGATTCAATTTGGTTGCAACTGGCGCAGCAAATTCAAATGACAATCACTGCATTTAACCGCAACCAGCTGGAACGTCTGATCGAAGAAACGTTTTCGCTTTATCCGGTGCCAATGATTGCTGATTATTTGTTATTGCCATTAATAGCGGAACTGCAAGGGGAAGAGCCGGGTAGACCGGTGCGCCGAGCGTTTTTTACGGCTGTGCTGCTGGAGTATATTCAAGCCGCCCAAAGCCGCCAACGGCATGCAGCCCAAGGGGAGAAAATCCTGATGGTGTCAGCTGCTCCGGACGAGGATCCCTTATTGCCAGCGGTGTTGAATTATGGGCTTCTGGTGAACCAATATCAGGCTGAATTTTTGGGGTATTTGAGTGCAAAGGAGTCGTTACTGGCTGCAGAAGCGCTAGCTACAAAAATAGTGGTGATTATTGGTAGTGAAACCGTAAATACCAGCGAGCTACAGCTACACTTGAGTCTGTTGCAGGAGCGTTCTGCTACGGCTGTTGTGTTGACGGGAAATGTAGCGCGGGTTGTTCGTGCATTAGTGCCTGAATTCAGCACTGGCTATTATGCTTGCGACAGCCAGCAACAAGTACTGACCACAATAAACCAATTATTAAAGGGATGAGTCATTTGTATGTCGCTTACGGTTCCGCAAAAAGTACGCAATTTGTACTTGCGTTTTGATAAAAAAATTCTTGGCTCTCTCGTTGATATTTACAGCGACGACGTTCAATTTCGCGATCCGCTCCATGCGGTCAATGGCCTCAAAAATCTCACCGACTATTATGCTGGCATGATGGATGATTTGGTTGAGTGCCGTTTTGAGTTCCATCATTCTATGGAAATGACTGCCCGTGGCGAGGCTATTCTTTTCTGGACCATGCACTACCGCCACAACAAACTAGCTGGAGGAAAACTTTTAGAATTGACTGGTAATACCCACCTGCTGTTCAACGAAAAAGTTTATTACCATCGCGATTATTTTGATGCAGGCTCAATGCTCTATGAGCATATTCCACTGGTGGGTTTTGCGATCCGGCAGATAAAGAAAAAAGTGGGTGCAAAATGACCGCGTTAGTTTGGCTGCGTCATGATTTGCGTGTGCATGATAACCCCGCTTTGTTTAAAGCGGCAGAATCAGGGCAAGGTGTGGTAGCTGTTTACGTACATTGTGATGCATACGTGCGCCTCCATACCATTGCACCTGCGCAACTGGACTTCGTGCGTCGCCATTTGCATATAATGGCGAAAGACCTGACCAGCTTGAATATTCCACTGTTGGTTGTTCGCGTACAAAAACCAGCTGAAATTGCGCCAGAATTATTGCGCATAGCACAGCGAGTGCAGGCGGGGCATTGCTATTTCAACGCGGAGTATCCCGTGAACGAATTGAATCGCGATATTGCGGTTAACCAATTACTGCGTGACAACGGAATTCTGGTGAAGCGGTGTCACGATCGTTGCATAGTCCCGCCCGGTATGATTCGCAATGGTCAAGGTGATCCTTATAAAGTCTTCACTGCGTTTAAAAAGAAATGGCTGCAGACCATGATGCCGGTTGCGATAAAACCGCTGGCTTCGCCTGCCAAACAAGCGGCAGTCTCTGATGTAACTACGGTATCTATCGATGATATTAATCAGTTATTTTCTGCACATGAATTGCGCGATTTGTCGGAGCTTTGGCCTGCGGGTGAAGCTGAGGCTTATCGCCGGTTGGATTTGTTTATTGAAAAATCCATTACCCGCTATCTGGATCAGCGCGATTTTCCATCCATTGATGGCACTTCCAGTTTATCCCCGTATTTTGCGGTAGGTTCGCTATCCCCCCGCCAGGCAATTGCCGCTGTACTCGCCTACACCCATGGCGAGTGGGAGGGTGGCAATGCGGGCGCAAACTGCTGGATTAGCGAATTAATCTGGCGGGAATTTTATCAGCATGTAGCGGTGGATTATCCGCAGGTCTGTAAGCGTAAAGCTATGCAGGCCCATACGGAAGCTTTTCCCTGGCGCTATGACAAAACGCTTTTCGCTGCCTGGTGTGAGGGGAAAACCGGTATTCCTATTGTCGATGCGGCTATGCGCCAATTGAATGCCACCGGGTGGATGCATAACCGTTTGCGTATGGTGGTTGCTATGTTTTTGACTAAAAATTGCCAAATCGATTGGCGTTGGGGCGAAGATTATTTTATGTCACAGTTAATTGATGGTGAGTTTACAGCCAACAATGGGGGCTGGCAGTGGAGCGCATCAACGGGTACTGACGCAGCTCCCTATTTCCGCATTTTTAATCCTATTAGCCAATCTGAACGTTTTGATCCGAATGGTGATTTTATACGTAATTGGATTCCAGAGTTAGGGCATTTGTCGAATAAACAGATTCACAATCCGCCACCAGTGGATAATTACCCGCGCCCAATTGTTGATTTAAATATGAGCCGTAAAGAAACCATAGCACTTTTCGCCCAATTGACGCCCGTAGCGCACTAACCGAGTTAGTTTATGAATACCAGTCTTGCGCCTTACACTGTATTAATAACCGGCGCCTCTAGCGGGATTGGTTATGAGTTGGCACTGCGTTATCTGGAGCAGGGTGCAAGAGTGTTTGCACTGGCGCGTTCTGAAGACCGATTGGAGCAGTTGGCCAAACAATTTCCGCAGCAGTGTTTGCCAGTAAAGGTTGATCTTTCTGATGCTGGTGATAGTCAACGCGCAGGTGAATGGATCGATGAACAAACACAATATTTGGATCTCGCTATCTTAAACGCGGGTACTTGCGAATATGTTGATGTAAATAATTTGTCGCACGAGCCGTTTGACAAGGTAATGGCAATTAATTGGCAGGGCACTATCAACAGTCTGCTGTTTTGTTTACCTTTGCTGCGTAAAAAAAAGTTGCAAGACAACAGTGTGCAGACAGCACCAGCGCAACTGGTGGGTGTATCCAGTATGGCTAGTATTTTGCCTATGCCGCGCTCGCAAGCTTACGGCGCATCCAAGGTTGCCATGGAATATCTATTTAATTCATTGCGCGTAGATTTGGCTAACGAACCCATCGATATCACCATCATTCGTCCAGGCTTTGTTAAAACCCCACTCACTGACCGCAATGACTTTCCCATGCCTTTTGCGCAGACAACAGCCGAAGCCGCAGACAGTATTATGAAGGGCATCAACAAGCGCCATTGGCTGGTGCAATTCCCTTGGCCGTTGGTGTGGTTGATGAATTCTATCGCCTGTTTGCCGCTACGCGCGCAAGTGTGGCTATTGCAAAAAATCTCACGCACTTCACATTAAGAGTCTACGCATGACTGTCGTTGCCAGAAAAAAAATCGCTATCATAGGTTCGGGAATCAGTGGATTACTGAGCGGTTACTTGTTGGCACGCCGCCACGATGTGAGTGTATTTGAAGCCGGGAATGAAATTGGTGGGCATACGGCTACCAAAATGGTTATTGCACCTGAAGGCAAGCTCGCTGTTGATACAGGATTTATCGTATTCAACGATCGCACTTATCCCAATTTTCTAAAATTGCTTGCGCAATTGAATGTTTCTTATCAGCCCACTGAAATGGGTTTTAGTGTTGCCTGCCAACGTACCGGGTTTGAATACAGTGGTACTTCATTGAATGCTGTGTTTGCCCAGCGCAAAAATATCTTCAATCTTTCCCACTGGCGCATGTTGAAAGAAATTGTGCAATTCAATACGGCCTGCACCCTGCTCTATAAGAATAACTGCATTCCTGAAGACCAAACGCTGGGCGAATATTTGCAGCTACAAGGCTACAGCGAAAAATTCATTCATTTTTATATCTTACCCATGGTGTCGGCGATCTGGTCATCGCCCATTGGTACAGCGGCAGCTATGCCACTGACATTTTTTGTGCGGTTTTTCCACAACCATGGCCTATTGACTGTTACCCAACAGCCACAGTGGTACACCATCAAAGGTGGTTCCAACCAATATTTACAACCGTTAACAGCAAAATATAAAGACACCATTTATACAAACTGTCCGGTACTCAAGGTAAAGCGCAATGCTGACTCGGTCGCAGTCACTACAGCTTTGTTCGGTGAGCAATTATTTGACGAGGTTGTTTTTGCCTGCCATAGCGATCAGGCATTGAAATTACTTGCCGATCCGTCATCGGCTGAAAATGAGATTCTCGCTGCAATTCCCTACCAATCCAATCAGGTAGTATTGCACAGTGATCTTCGCTTGCTACCCAAGTTGCGCCGCAGTTGGGCGAGCTGGAATTACTTGTTGCTACAGCATGGCGAAGCCGATTCAGTTAGTGAAACTGTCGCCTTGACGTACAACATGAACATTTTGCAAAAATTGAATTCGGCAACAACATTTTGCGTGACAGTCAATGCGGGCAATGCGATAGATCCTGAAAAAATCTACGGTGAATATCAATATAGCCATCCGATGTTTACCCGCGAGTCAGTTGCTGCGCAAGCGCGCTGGGCGGAGATTAGTGGAGTCAATCATACGCATTTTTGCGGTGCCTACTGGCGTAATGGTTTCCACGAGGATGGCGTAGTATCAGCGATCCGCGTTGCAGAGATGTTAGGGGAGATGTGGTAATGAATCGGTTACAGTCTCGATCAGAGTTCCGCTATGCATAGTGCAATTTATCAGGGTAACTTGCGCCACCGGCGCTTCTTTCCAAAGCATCATGAATTTAGTTATTCATCGACTTTGTTTTATATCGATCTCGATGAATTGCCCGAACTGTTTGACGGCGTAAGAGGCTGGTCATACAACGGTACCAATTTTGGTAGCTTCCGGCGTGCGGATTTTTTGGGCGATCCCGCCGTGCCTCTGAAAGATGCCGTGCGCAGTGAAGTGAATACATTGTTGACGGCGGATAAAAAAAATTTACTGCGTTGCCCTGATGGCGCCGTACGTATGCTGACAAACTTACGTATTTTTGGTTTTTGTTTTAATCCAGTCACTTTTTATTACCTGTTTAACGCAGGTGCTAATAAGCCGACAATGATTCTTGCACAGGTCAACAACACTCCATGGAATGAACGGCACACTTATCTCATTCATTGCGATGAAAAAACCGGTAAAGCCAATTCGCAATTCGATAAAAAATTCCATGTATCGCCTTTTAACCCATTGGATATGGAATATCACTGGGTTAGTTCCGTACCTGCAGAAAATGTGTTGGTGCACATGGAAAACCATGTGCGCGCTCTGGATCCGCAAAATCATTCTACCCAGCACACCAGCTGTCATATGGATGCAACCCTGACGCTCAAACGCCAGCCTTGGTCCAAATCGCTTTTACATAAAATATTGTGGCTGCAACCTTGGGCTGCGATAAAAGTTCCTGTTGCCATTTATTGGCAAGCTGTGCGCCTGTTTGTTAAAGGTGTGCCTGTTTACACACATCAATCCATAAACCCTTTGCCTGCTGCTAGCAGCACTGAACTTAAAACGACAGGGGAATAATTGTGAAAACCACTAGTATCAGGCTGTTGCCAAAACATCGAGTGTCATCTTTAACTCGCAACCAAAGCATCGCTCGTTCGATGTTATTTAAATTGCTGCGCGATTTGGAGCAGGGTTGCCTGCGCATCCATGAGCAAGGCGAGCTGTTCCAGTTTGGCCAACAAGCAGATCACACAGATTTGGTGGCCGATATTTATGTACACGATGCGCAGCTTTATTCAGATGTAATATTTGGCGGTTCTGTTGGCGCAGGTGAGGCCTATATGAGTGGTTTTTGGTCAACGCCGAATCTCACTCAAGTCACCCGCTTATTTGTGCGCAATATCGATGCACTTGATGCAATGGACTCAAAGCAATCTTTTATTGGGCAGTATCTGTTAAAGATGTTTCATTGGTTTAATCGCAATACCAAAGAGGGATCGCGAAAAAATATTTCTGCTCACTACGATTTGGGCAATAACTTTTTTCGCTTATTTCTCGACAGCACCATGATGTATTCAGCAGCGATCTATCCAACACCTGACGCATCTTTGGCGGAAGCATCGGTTTATAAGTTGAAACGTATTTGTGAAAAATTACAACTGACGCCGAACGATCACTTGCTTGAGATAGGCACAGGTTGGGGTGGCATGGCAATTTATGCAGCGCAACACTATGGGTGTCGTGTTACTACTACAACTATTTCTCGTGAACAGCGTGAATATGCTTTGGCTAGAGTAGCCGAGGCTGGTTTAAGTGACCGCATTACCGTGTTATTTGATGATTACCGTGATCTACGCGGCCAGTTTAGTAAACTGGTTTCTATCGAAATGATTGAAGCAGTAGGGCACGAGCACTACGATCAATATTTTTCTACCTGCTCGCGCTTGTTGGCACCTAATGGGCTCATGTTGTTGCAGGCAATTACGATTGCTGATCAGCGTTATGACATGGCGCGCAAGACAGTGGATTTTATCCAACGCTATATTTTCCCAGGTGGTTCGCTGCCCTCCATCGCAGTGATCAGTGATTTTGCAAAAAGTAAAACGGATATGAATATTCTGCATATTGAAGATATAGGAGCGCATTATGCGCAGACGCTGAAACATTGGCGCGAAGCGTTTAACGCTAAATTGGAAGCAGTGCGGGAGCAAGACTTCGATGATCGTTTTATCCGTATGTGGGAATTTTATCTCTGTTACTGCGAGGGGGGCTTTATCGAGCGCAGTATAGGCACGGCACAAGTACTGTTAGCAAAACCACAGTACCGCAGCGGCTATTTCCAATGATAAACAGCGCATTTGTTTTTACCATCACCAATGCCGTATTGTTTCAGGTCGGCTGGTTCGTTTGTATTTTGTGCGGTAGTTTTTGGGCTGGGGTATTTACGCTCGCGGCCATCGCTTTTCATTTCATGATTGTGCAGCAACGACGCGATGATGCGGTTGCTGTACTCATAGCAATAGCACTTGGTTTGCTTCATGATTCGCTGCTTTTGCACAGCGGCCAAATCCAGTTTGCTGAATCTGCTTATCTGCCTCCGCTATGGTTAGTCTGCTTGTGGGCACTGTTGGGCATCACCCTTAATCACTCTCTGGTATGGATCTATTCGCGTCCCCTGTGGTCTGGCTTATTAGGGGCTATTGCTGCGCCTTTAAGTTATCTTGCGGGAGTTAGTTTATCTTCGGCGGAATGGTCTAGCCCCTTGGTTGAAGTTTTACCTATAATAGCGATCTTGTGGCTGGTAGTGCTGCCACTGCATCGTTTTCTTAGCTTAAGGGTTTTATCTTATGTCCAGCGTAAAACGACAGGATTATCTTCGTCACACTCTCGTTCGTAGCCTGTATATCCTTATTACAGGTTTCTCTGCAGCTACAGCATTGGCTGAAGAAAATTATGTGGTAGCAGGCAGCGCGTACAATCTTGAAAATAACCAGCTGATTTATCGCGAGCTCTATACCGGCATTGATGAAAATCAATCGGTGCGAGTGGATTATGTAACGCCAGAGGGTAACACTTTTGCCTCAAAAACACTGGTGTATCAGGGCGAACCCTATCAACCCAGTTTTAATTACGAAGACACGCGGGACAACGAATATGTTTCGGCGCAATTTCAAGGTGCGCGCTTGGTGCTTACCCATGGCATGAACAGCGCGCAAAATGAAAAAGTCATATACGATAATGCCCGCATGGTAATTGATGCCGGGTTTGATGCGTACATTCAACTCAATTGGGATAAGTTGGTTGCCGGCAAGCGGTTGAAATTTGATTTTGCAATGCCCAATCGCTTAAGCAGTCTGCAGCTAGAAGTGCGCAAAATAAAAGGGCCCGAGTCACCAGTGTATGACACCAACTTTGGCAGTGAGTGGATCTATTTCCGCATAACCCCAGCGCAAAAAGTTATCTCGCTTTTTGCGGATCCTATTAATCTTGCCTACGATCCAAATGGAAAATATCTTATGCGCTTTCATGGGCGCTCTAATATCGATGATGATAATGGTGGCCCACAGGATGTGCGAATTGAGTATGAGTACACGAACTAGTTTGAATTGACTGAATAAAAAAAGCGAGCAATCTCAACGTTGCTCGCCTTTTTTATATCGTCTTGTTTTGATAATGGGCAGCGCTATTGCGGTAAATATGAGCACCAGTCGCTCCAGCTCCCCGGATAGAGTTTTGCTTTTACTCCACTGATCTCCAGTGACAGCAGATTCACACAAGCGGTCACACCAGAGCCGCAATACACCACCAGATTATCGCGCCCGGTTAAATCCGCCCAACGTTTACGCTGTACTTCATCCGATTGAATAAAACCCTGCTCAGTCGTAGCATCCTGCCAAAAATAATTGAGCGCACCGGGAATGTGGCCTGCCACCGGATCTATAGGCTCTTCCTCACCGAGGTAGCGTTTGGTTTCGCGCGAGTCGATCAGCGTGAAGCTTGGGCCTGCTTGTAAAATATCGTCGCGGTTTACAATCCAGTCTGCTTGCAGGCTCGCTTTAAAATTACCATTTTTGATAGTGGGTTCGCGTCTATCTATTGCTCCACCGGCGCTAATCCAACCTGTGAAACCACCATCGAGAATCAATACCTGCGAATGCCCGAAATAGCGTAACAGCCACCACGCACGAGCGGCATAGCCCATACGTGAATCATCGTAAACCACAATCAGGGAATGTTGGTTGACGCCGGCAGAGCGCAATTTTTTACTGAGCGCTTCTGTATCGGGTAAGGGGTGGCGGCCGCCGTGGGTACCGGTTTCACTGGAGAGATCTTTTTCCAAGTGCAGAAAATAGGCGCCCGGAATATGCCCTGCGCGATATTGTTCTCTGCCGAGGGTTTTATTCATCAAGTTAAAACGGCAATCGAAGATCACAACCTTGCCCAGTTGTGTTTTGAGTTGTTCGCTAGTGATAAAGTGATTCATTAGTGTGCGGCGCAATGGGTATGGGAGATGTCAAAAAAGTGACGTCATAATCGCATCATAGCGGTGGCTTGGGAAGGGTGGAAATCGAACGCTTTGTGTGTTTTTTGTAAAAATTGTGTGTTGTCTGCCTAAGAAAAGATGATTAGTCGCAGGGGGAGGTATTTACGAATGGGCTAATGGTTTTGCCATGCATCGGGGATTTTGCCTTCAAGTTGGTAGGCAAATGCAATGATGTAGGCAACAGCGATATACAGGGCTTCGGGGATTTCATCGCCCAACTCCAGTGTTACCAACAAATCAACAAGTGCGGAGTTATCGCACAGGGGAACACCATGTTCCTGTGCAATGGCGATAATTTGTTCGGCCACTTCGCCGGTACCTTTGGCACTGACATGGGGTGCATTTTTTCCATCGTAATAAAGTGCGACTGCTTTTTGCAGTTCTGCTGTTGAATACTGTGAAGCCATAATGCATAACCTCAGGTTTTTACATCCACCAGCGAATAGCTAAATGACATTTTGGGTTTGGGCGGCAGGCCAGGTACACATTGCATTTGTGCAACCTGAATACCTTCGCGCTCTAATTGTGCTTTTAACCCGTCAATTTTATTTTTTGCTTCTTGTAATGTGTTTTCATTTTCTGCCCAAAATTTTGCTGAAAGTTTATCACCGAGTAATGTGAGCTGTGCATAGAACTGGCCGATTAAGGACAAATCAAAACTGAGCATGACATTCCACTGGCGTACTCGCGCACTGTTTTTTTCCGCATTTTCATTTTGCTCTTCAACCCACTGCTGTTCCATTTGGATGTGCAATGGGTGCACGTCTTGCCCTTGGCGCACTGGAATTTCAAATTGCCATGATTGTGTTGGCTGTGCTTGATCGGCCTGGCCTAATTGGTGATTCAATGCGTGCACTTGTTGCAGTTGGATTTTTGCGATGCTGCCCAAGGCGTATTGATGCATCAGCATGACCAATTGCGTGCGCAATTGTTTTTGGCTTAGCTCGCCTTGTTGTCTGTGGGTGAGCATTCCCAGGAATTGGGGTAGGGCGATTGCCAATACATTTTTGTTAATTTCTGTCGCCAGGGGGGATCCGGGTAATGCAGGTTTTGTGGTTTCCAGTTCGGTATCCAACTGATGTAATAATCCTAGCAGCGCGCCTTTTAAATCCTGGTTTGCTATTTTTTCGACAGGGTTTTGCGTGGATATTGTGGTTTTATTGTTGGCGCCGGGTGACGTATTGATTGTTAATAAGGCAGAGTTCGCAGTGGATGCCGGATTAGCTGGAGTGGTCGCTGTGGGTGGTGATTTTTTTGGCGCTAATAGGGCGCCAGTAGATAATGTTGATACTGGCTCGCTACTTTGTTTGCCGGTAACGAGTTGCGCTAATTTGTGTTCAAAACTCTGGCCGTTATTTTTTAGTGTCATCTCCACTAATTTGGGATTAGTGAGCTGATCTGATAAACGAATATGGTTAGCCAGGGTTTTAAGTGATTGCTGCACTTGGCTGGAGAGCCACTCTTTTCGCTCTGCAAGTGGTAGCTGTTGAATGAATTGGGTGATTTTTGGCAGGCTCGCTAGTAAATCTTGCCCTTTATCTTTTTGTGGCAACAAGCGGCGCAGCGTTTCGCCAATCGCGTCAGTCGTTTTAATTGCTGCAAGTTTGTTTTGCTCAAGCACTGCAGAGACATTTTCTTTGGTGATGACACCATCATTCAATAGGGTGCTAGTAGCTAATTGTGAATGGTTAAGGTTATTTGTATTTACTGGATTTGTGTTGGCTTGTGTGGTGTTGGGCGTTGTTGTAGTTGGCAAGTTTCCGATTTGCAAAAGTGCATTGAAAGTAGCAATTTCTGCTTTAGTCAAAGGTTGCAACAATTGCAGTCTTTGCCCTTCACTTAATTGCATCAATAACGTTTGGCCGATTTGCAGAGGTTGGTTGGTGTAAGTGAGCAGTGTTGCCGCTACAGGTGCCGGCGGAGTTGTTGTAGCTGGAACACTTGGGATCACAGTTGCTAGGGTATTCACCGTGAGAGTGACAAGTTTAACGCCTGGAGTTTGCGCAATATTTTTTTGTGTCTCTAATTCCCTGATCAATGCCTTGATTGCAGGTGCGGCGGAATTTTTATTGAGTTGCGCTAGATTGGCTTCAATGGATTTAACCAGTTGAGCGCGCTCTTCCGGTGTTGCCTGGGTTACTTTTTGGACATCTGCCAGGAATTGGCTGCCTACTTTTAAGCCGAGCACTTTGGTAATCGACATTATTTGTTCGATCTGCGCGCGCTGGACGTTTTGTACCAGCTTGTCGGTGATGGAACTCAGCTCCATGGCTTATCTCGAATAGATATTAATGTGATCAAAAACGTAAATTGGGGTGCTATGCCGATGCGCAGATCGCTATAATCGACGGCCTCGAAAAGCCGTTTTGCTGGGTCGATTTGCAGAGTATAGCGGCTCATAAGACGTTTCCTGTAGCTACCATACACGCCAAGGCAAATAATAAGCATGACCGAATCGGTAACTGAGGCGGCAATTCCGCTGCTTGAACTGCGTAATCTTGGCTGTGAGCGGGATGAGCGATTGCTATTTTCTGGGTTGGATGTGCAACTATTTCCCGGTGACGTGGTGCAAATCGGCGGCCCCAACGGCGCGGGGAAAACTACTTTATTGCGTGCCCTTGCGGGCATTAGCACGGATTTTCATGGCCAGATTCGCTACGCTGGACAGGCCCTGCCGGAAGCAGCTTGGGAGTTTGCTGGCGATAGTCTTTATCTGGGTCATTTACCGGGTATAAAAAAGGCTTTAACACCTGCTGAAAACCTGGAGTGGTATAAAGCCCAAAGTGGCGCTGCTATTTCTATCGGTGATGCTTTGGCAGCGGTCGGTCTTTATGGTTATGAGGATACGCCCTGCTACCAGCTATCGGCAGGGCAGCTGCGCCGGGTTGCCTTGGCCAGGTTGCATTTAAGTTGTGCGCGTATCTGGATTCTCGATGAGCCTTTTACCGCTATCGACAAATCGGGCGTCAGCCAGTTGGAGGCGCTTATCGCCCAACAGTCAGCCAAGGGTGGGGTGGTGATCCTTACCTCCCATCAGGATTTAAGTCTGCCTCAGCTGCGTATGGTGAATCTGCAGGATTATCAATCCGCACGCGATAAAACTAAAATTGGACTTGGTAGTCTGAGCGACGGGGATGCATATCATGCGTGATAATTCCCCAGCGGCGAGTCTATTGGGTGGATTTATCGCCAGCTTTCGTCGCGACTTATTGATTGCTGCGCGACATAAAGCGGAGCTGACCAATCCGCTAGTGTTTTTCCTGATTGCAGTAACCCTGATTCCGTTGGGGGTCAGCCCGGAAAAAACGGTATTGGCGCTGCTCGCACCGGGAATTGTCTGGGTGATGGCGCTCCTGGCCACGCTCTTGTCGCTCGATGGGTTATTTCGCAGCGATTACGACGATGGCTCCCTGGAGCAGATGTTGATTAGCCCACAGTCACTGTACTTTACGGTGATGGCAAAAGTGTTGGTGCATTGGTTGGTATCAGGGTTGCCTGTAACCCTATTGGCACCAGTGTTGGGTTTAATGTTGAGTTTGCCAATCGAAGGTTATCTGCCACTGTTGGCATCCTTGGCATTGGGTACCGCATCCATGAGCTTGATCGGCGCGGTGGGTGCAGCCTTAACAGTTTCGCTGCGCAAGGGTGGTTTGTTGTTGTCCCTGATTGTGATGCCCCTGTATATTCCCGTATTGATTTTTGGTGCGAGCGCAGTACAGACTGCTGTGCAGGGCGGTGCAATTGGCATGCAACTCGCAGTGTTGGGTGCATTTCTCGCATTGGCGATAGTGCTTGCTCCAATCGCAGCACTGGGCGCTTTGCGTATCAGTACAAATGGTTAACTAATAATAACGATCAGCTAACAGCTTCAGCGACAAGGTCTCACAACTATGGCATGGCAATGGTTTCACCGGTTAGGTTCTCCCCGTTGGTTTTACGAAAAAACAACTCCCTGGCTGCCGTGGTTAGCCACACTCAGCATCGCACTTATTGTGACTGCTGCCGTTTGGGGGCTGGCATTTGCACCGGCCGATTTTAAGCAGGGCAATAGTTACCGCATTATTTATATTCATGTTCCCGCCGCATTTTTAGCCTTGGCGGGTTATTACATCATGGCGATTTCCGGTGCAGTTGGTCTTATCTGGAAAATGAAGTTGCCGTTTATGGTGATGAAATCTGCTGCACCGATTGGTGCGTTGTTGACGTTTGTATCCCTGGTTACCGGCTCAATTTGGGGTAAGCCTACTTGGGGAACCTGGTGGGAATGGGATGCGCGCATTACGTCTATGCTGATTTTATTTTTCCTCTATCTCGGCATGATCGCCCTGCAGCAGGCCTTTCAACACCGCGATACCGCCGATAAAGCCAGTGCCGTATTAGCCTTGGTCGGTATGGTGAATATCCCGATTATTTACAAATCAGTCGATTGGTGGAACACGCTCCATCAACCTGCAACGATTAAATTCACCAGCAAATCCAGTATTGATCCGTCGATGCTGTATCCGCTGTTAACTATGGTGATTGGTTTTTATGTGTTTTATGCCCTGGTGTTGTTACTCAATACGCGTGTTGAAATCCTGCGCCGTGAAAATCGCACCCAGTGGGTCAATGATTTAATTAGCACGACAAATAAGAGGGCGTGATAATGAAATTCCAGTTTGAATCAATTGCTGATTTTATCGCCATGAACGGCCACGGCCCTTATGTGTGGGCTTCTTATGCAATTACCTTCGCTGTGCTGATTTTTTTATTGGTCAGTCCGCTATTGCAAAAAAAGGCATTTGTAAAACAACAGATAAAACAACAAAAGTTGGCACAAGCGAATAATTCCGCCAGTGAATTGACTGAATAAATAACTTTCCGTATTAGCTGAATAGAGCGCGACACCTATGCACCCGCTTCGCAAACAACGTTTGATGATCGTTATTTTTATTGTGGTTTTCTCCAGCGTCGCTGTAGGCCTAATGGCCTACGCCTTGCGTGAAAATATCAATTTATTTTATCCACCCAGTAAAATTGCAGCGGGCGATGTGCCGCACAATACCCGTATCCGCGCGGGGGGCTGTGTGAAACCGGGCAGCGTACAGCGCGCCAGTGATTCACTGGAAATTCGCTTCTTAATTACCGACGGTATTTCAGATGTAAAAGTTAACTTCAATGGAATATTGCCGGATTTATTCGCTGAAGGTGAGGCCGCGGTGATCAATGGCATAGTGACTGAGTCGGGCGAGATAAATGCCAGTGAAGTCCTCGCCAAACACGATGAAAATTACACGCCTCCTGAAGTTGCTGAAGCAATGAAAGATAAAGGCGAACATCAAAAAACCTGCGAGGGCCTGAAGTATGGCGCTTGATTTCGTTCAGCTAGCACCGGAGATGGGGCAATTCGCCCTGATATTGTCCTTGTGCTTAAGTGCAGCGCTATTTGTATTGCCGTTAGTGGGTGCGCATTACGGTAGCAATGTGTTGATGCAATCCGGCCGCTCACTGGCAACTGGTTTTTTTATCTTTGTCTCCTTTGCATTTTGTTGCCTTGTTTATTCATTTTTGCACGATGACTTTTCCGTCAAATATGTTGCCTCTAATTCCAATTCGCTGCTGCCTTACTATTACAAAATCAGTGCGGTCTGGGGCGGACATGAAGGCTCATTACTACTTTGGATTTTAATGCTCGCCGGTTGGACGTTTGCAGTTGCTATATTTAGCCGCTCACTCCCGCTGGATATGCAGGCGCGCGTGTTAGCAGTGATGGGTTTTGTTGCAGTTGGATTCCTATCGTTTATTTTATTTACCTCTAATCCCTTTGATCGCATTCTTCCTATTCCACCACAAGATGGCAGCGATTTAAATCCACTCTTGCAAGACATTGGTCTGATCATTCATCCCCCTGTGTTGTATATGGGCTATGTTGGATTTAGTGTGGTGTTTGCATTTGCGATTGCCGCGTTATTAACCGGTCGTTTAGACAGTGCCTGGGCACGTTGGTCACGTCCTTGGGCAACCATGGCCTGGGGCTTTTTATCCGTTGGTATCGCACTGGGAAGCTGGTGGGCGTATTACGAATTGGGTTGGGGTGGGTGGTGGTTTTGGGATCCGGTAGAAAACGCGTCTTTCTTGCCTTGGTTGATTGGCACTGCATTAATTCACTCGCTTGCAGTGACAGAAAAGCGCAGCTTATTTAAAAGCTGGACAATTCTGCTCGCCATCTTTACGTTTTCGTTAAGTTTGCTGGGAACATTTTTAGTTCGCTCCGGTGTGCTTACCTCTGTTCACGCTTTTGCTAATGATCCAGAGCGCGGCGTATTTATTCTCGGTTTCTTCCTGGTGGTGGTGGGTGGTTCGCTAACACTTTTTGCTTTGCGCGCTCCTGTCGTAAAAGGCTCCGCTGGTTTTAATTTGTTATCGCGTGAGACGTTTTTGCTGGCCAACAATATTTTGCTCACCATTATTATGATTATGGTGTTGCTGGGTACGCTTTATCCACTGGTTGCTGATGCGCTTAGCCTTGGTAAAATTTCCGTAGGCCCACCTTACTTTAATTTGTTCTTTTTGCCTCTGATGGGGTTGCTCTGCTTGTTAATGGCATTTGGTCCGCTCTCCAATTGGAAGCGTACAACAGGTTTGCAATTGGTAAACCTCTTGTGGAAGCCCTGGGCAATTAGCCTGGTGATTGGTTTGGTATTCCCGCTCATCTATCGCGACAAATATGAAATCCTCGCCGCGCTGACTGTCTTTATCGCAAGTTGGATAGTTACCGCATTGCTTGCGGACTTGTTTTATCGCTTGCGCAACAGTGATTCGTTTTTTGCTGGCCTTAAAAAACTGAGTTTAAGTTACTTTGCCATGGTAGTTGCACATGCTGGAATTGCGGTGACTACTGTAGGTGTTGGGTTGACGAGTATATACACAGAGCAGCGCGATATTCGTATGGAAGTAGGGCAGAAAGTCACTGTTGTTGAATACGATTTTATCCTCAATAAACTTACCCATATTGACGGCCCCAATTACACCGCAGAAGAAGCGCTGATCACTGTAATGAAAGACGGCAAATTTTTGCGTGAAATGAAACCGCAAAAACGCCGCTATCTTGCAAGTGGCAGTACTATGACAGAAGTCGCTTTGGACGTGAGTTTATTCCGTGACCTCTATGTCGCCATGGGTGAACCCTTAACCGAGACCGCTTGGGCGATGCGCGTGCACCTCAAACCTTTTGTGCGCTGGATTTGGTTGGGGGCATTAATGATGGGCTTTGGAGCAGTGCTAGCTGTCGCCGATAAACGTTATCGCAAAGCGATTAAGCAGGAATCACCCGCAGTAGAAGTTCCAGTGGGAAAGTTAGTCAATGAATAAGCAGCGTTTACTTTTATTTGTTCCCTTAGCTATTTTTGTATTGCTAGGTGTTTTATTTTGGCGTGGCCTCTCGTTAGATCCTAACGAGATGCCATCTGCATTGCTGAATAAACCCGTTCCTGTTTTTGAATTGCCAGTGTTGCCGGCACCGGAAAATCCGCAAGGGTTGGTCAGTGCAAATCAGGACATGTTAAAAGGCAAAGTCAGCTTGTTAAATGTTTGGGCAACCTGGTGTACTACTTGTCGGCAAGAACATGAATTCCTTAATACGCTCAAAGCGCAGGGTATTCTTATCTACGGTATTAATTACAAAGATAACGCCGAAGATGCGCAGCGCTGGCTGGCGGAATTGCATAATCCCTATGTGTTTAGCGTGGTCGATGAAGAAGGTCGTTTAGGGTTGAATCTCGGTGTGTTTGGTGCACCGGAAACCTATGTGATAGATAAAAAGGGTGTGATTCGTTACAAGCATATTGGTGATGTGAATCAGAATGTATGGACTAAAGTGTTGGATCCGATAATAAAAGAATTGCAGACACAATAAGTTCAGTTGCGATCTGCCAGTTAAGATAAATGGATGTATTGATAATGCGTATAAAATTTGCATTTCTGTTTGTGGTTTTGTTGAGTTGCGAAGGTTTTGCAATTGAGCAAAAAGATCAGCTTCAAGTGGCTCCTCATGCGTCATGGATCAATCCCCAAGCTCTGCCTCATGTCGACGTAATACCTCAGGATAAAATTAATAGCGGTGTTTATTACCTCTTGGTGGATGAGCAGTTGCGTGTTCCACAGCAGGGAAAGAATGTTTTCTATTCACATTACGCGGAGAAAATTGTTAACCAGTCCGGTTTGCAGGAATCCTCGCAGGTTAACATTAATTACGATCCAAGTTATCAAACCTTCACATTTCATACTCTATTAATCCATCGCGATGGCAAACCTTTTGATGCTTTGCCCAAGATAAAATACTCGGTTCTGCAACGTGAACAAGAGTTGGAAAACTCCCTTTACGATGGCAGTTTGACCGCCAACATTATTATCAGCGACCTGCGTGTTGGTGATGTAGTTGAATATAGTTATTCCATCACTGGTGATAATCCTATACACGCAGGGGCGTTCTATTATCGGTTTTACACACAGTGGACAGTTTCCTTGCGCCAGTTATATTTCAGGCTGTTATGGGAGCGCGAAAATGAACTTTATGTTAAAACTAATAACTCGGCACTGAAGCCGGTTATCAAGCAATTGGGTGGCGCAAAAGAATTTATCTATCAGACTGCAAACACTGAGCCTTTGCAGACCAACAATCAGACCCCTGATTGGTATAACCCTTATGGAAGAGTGGAAATTTCAGATGTGGCGCACTGGGCAGATGTTGTGGTCTGGGCCCAGGCACTCTACGAGTCCGCAATTGAAAGTGATGGTGCAATTGATCAGTTGGTAGCAGATATCCAGCGCAAACACAGCACTAAGGAAGATCAAATTGAGGCTGCATTGGATGCAGTCCAGTCACAAGTTCGTTATTTAGGTATTGAAACCGGTGTAAATTCTCACAAGCCATCAAAAGCTGGGGAGACGTGGCAGCGGCGCTACGGCGATTGTAAAGATAAAACGGTGTTGTTTATTTCCTTGCTTAGGCAGATGGGAATTGCGGCCTATCCTGCTTTAGTTGATACAGATGATAAGCAAGAGATAATCCATCGCTTGCCCGCGGCGACAGCATTTAATCATGTCATAACCAAAGTGGAGTTGAATGGTAAAAATTACTGGCTAGATCCTACAAGGCAGCATCAACAATCCAGTCTTGCCGATATTTATCAGCCAGATTATGGCTATGCCTTGGTAGTTGCTCCGGGTTCGACTTCGTTGACGAAAATGACTCACAAACGAATATCAGCACAGATCATTGAAGAGGAGTTGGATCTTTCGGGCGCGTTTGATAAACCTGCATCATATCGCATCACCACAAATTACAGAGGACTCCAGGCTGAAACCCAGCGAAATAAAGCAGCTGAAACCAATCTCCGTTCAACTGGTGATCAATATCTTAATTTTTACAAAGGCTACTATCCAACTATAAACTCATCTGCACCGGTTGAATTTAAAGATTACCCAGGTGAAAGTCATTTTCAAGTGCGAGAGGCCTATTCCATTGCCAATATTTGGCAGACTAGCGAATCAAACCAGAATCAAAAGTATGCCGGCGTGTATGCAAGTATTATTGAAACTAATGTTCTTAAACCCGATGAGTTACATCGCAATTCACCTTTTGCGCTTCGTTACCCAGATTCGATTACTCAAAAAATCCAGGTAAAAGTAAGAGACGACTGGGGTTTTGAGCAAGAGACTGTTGTCGAGGATAATGAGTTTTTTCATTACTCTAGCAATATCAATTTTGATTCAGAAAAAAATGTTCTGAATTTGATCTATAAATATGAAACCAAGAAGGATCATGTTCCGGCAGAGAAAATCAATGAGTATGCCAGTGCAAGAAAAAAAGTTATGGATGACATTGGTTACAATGTTTACCAGCCAGCAGTTGCACAGGCAAATAGTTTTCACTACGAAGATTATCTGTATTGGTCATTATGTGTTGTTTTTTTATTATTGCTGGTGCTGGCGTTTATTGGTTGGTATCGGGATAAAAAAAGGCAAGAGTACAATCTAGCGGCCGTCTTTTTTCCGGTAAGCGTGGTGAAATTTATTGTATTATCTGTCTTCACCTTTGGGATTTATCTATCTTATTGGTTCTGGCGCAATTGGATTTATGTGAAGCGCTACGATAACAGTTCAATTTTACCTTTTGCGCGTGCATTTTTTTCTCCATTTTGGTATTACCCGTTCTATCAAGCTTTGATCTCGAATGAGCAGGTAAAAAACCGACTCTATTTACCGGCTTCATTGGGTTTGGCGGCTGCACTGGCATTGCTATTTTTTGTTGCCAATATTGCAGCGAATAAAGCCCCTGCTATTTACGATGTGGCAGCTATTTTGGTGTGTATCTTGCTGGTGCTCCCCCTGGTTATCCAAATCAATAGAATTCCGCAAAAAGATGCCAATATTTATGCATATAACTCGCGATTTCGTTGGAGACACTTGCTAATCATTTTGTTTTTTTTGCCCTTTATGTTGCTTTACATAGGTGTGGAATCCGGTTTTTTTGCCAATACAAAAGTAATAGATGGAAAGCAGTTGTGGTCATATCACGTCAAATTTATGCAGCGTAAAGGTTTAATTGAGGAAGACGAAACCATTCAGCGCTTTTACAGCTCGGCACTCCTTGATATACGCAAAGACGGTAATGGCTTTACCAATACCAGTGTTTTTTCTTATTGGGAAGAAGAGGGCGAATTGCAACATCAGTCATTACCACTGGCAGAGGTAAAAGATATTGAACTATCTTCGCAAGAGGCAGAGGACTCAAATGATGCAGTAGTAAAGATTTATCCTGAGGATGGTGAACAATTTATTCTGTATGTTTCAAAAGAGGCTGATGGTCATAAGCAGTTTTATAATCAGCTCAAAAAAAACTGGTCAATGGAAAAAGTCAGGCAGGAGCTGAGAATAGCTTTTCCTTTACCTGAAGATCGAATTAAATATAAAAAGAACAATATCTATACAATGGTTGAACGGTTAGTCAATTTGCTCTATGAAAGTGATGAGTCTGGAGCGCGGAGTTATGCACTTGCAATACTGTATGAGAGCGGCAACTCCGTTACCCGAAATTACGAGCGGGCGATATATTTTTACAACAAAGCTTATGAATCCGGGCATTTGGCTGCGGGAGTGCGTTTAGCTTGGCTTCTATCTGTTGTAGATGATAATGAACTGCTTAAACCAAAGCGTGCGATAAAAATCATCCGTGCAGTCTTAAAGAAACAAAACACTCCTGCTAACCGTGAAGTACTTGCAGCTGCTTACGCCGCTAATGGTGAGTTTGATCTGAGTATAAAAACCCAATCTGATGCTTTAAAAGATTTGTTTGGTGTTGCTGCTGAGAAAGCGCAACAAAGGCTTGCTGCCTATAAGTCAAATCAGATTTGGGTGGAATCATTAAGTACACATGCTATTGCAACAGAAGCTATGCCGGTAATTAAAACTCCACCGAATTATCCTTACAAAGCTCTGGATGAGAAACAAGAGGGAATTGTATTGGTTCAGTACGATGTTACAGATTCCGGTACTACGACCAACATCAAAGTGGTGAGCGCGGAACCGCAAGGATATTTTGAGGAGGAGGCAATTAGTGCTGCACAAAAATTTGTCTATATCCCCTCCATTGAAAATGGTGTGCCCAAAGTCACTCGTGGAGTAAAGAATCGTTTCACATTCGAGCTTGATGATTAGCCCCATGTTGATTTGAATCAATTTTAGCACCCCCACTCTTTTATAGACTGATAGTGTCAGTCTATGGAGGTTTCTATGTATATCGATTCAATCGTTCTTTATGGTCTAGTGATAGTTGCATTGGCTTGCATCATGATTACTTATGTAGGTATCTACGCCTACAAACATATCAAAGAAGATTCTGCAAAGGCGGATCAGGGGATAAGCAACAAGGCGGTATGATCAGCTTTGATCTCCAGCGAAATATCCGCGAAGATTCCTTTTGGGGTCTTTTTTGGAGATTTTTCTAAATTACTTAACTGCACAGTACAGAAAGGAATTTGATTAAGTTGACTGGGGAAATCGATCTAATGAGTGAGGTTTGATGGGCATAGTGTTTGGTAGTGGTAGCGATGTTTAGTCGCTATGAAATTACAGCCATAAAAAAAGCCCCAGATGTGGGGCTTTTTTTATTACTAAATAGTGGCGGACCGGACGGGACTCGAACCCGCGACCTCCGGCGTGACAGGCCGGCATTCTAACCGACTGAACTACCGGTCCGCAGCGTCACAAAAAACCACAGCTACCTTGTGAGTAAGAGTGGTGGGCGGTACAAGACTCGAACTTGTGACCCATGCCTTGTAAGGGCATTGCTCTACCAACTGAGCTAACCGCCCAAGATTTCACGCTTTTCAGCGCTCACCTTGTTGGTGGCGCGTATTCTAATCATGTAAAACTTTGGGTCAACCTTTTTTTTACAGATTCTTTAAATTTCTCCTGAAAATTCAAAAAGCGGTTGCGAAACAAACACTTGTGATCGGTTTTTGCTCTTGGTGGCAAAATTTCCCGCTCTCGCTTATGAGTTGTTATACTCGCGCAAAATTTTCATCCAATGCCGCGGAAGCCTGTTTATGTGCGCAACTCTAATAAGACTTTGCACCTGTCTCGGATTGTTACTCCTCTCTTTTTCCAGCTTTGCCGCCATCGAAGTACATGAGTTTGATAACGATGTTGATCGCCAGCGCTACCAAACCTTTATTGATGAAATGCGCTGCCCCAAATGTCAAAACCAGAATCTTGCCGGTACCAATTCGCCCATCGCTGAAGACCTCCGGCGTGAGCTGGTTTTCATGATAAAAGACGGCAAATCGGATAAAGAAATTGTGGATTTTATGGTGGAGCGCTACGGCGAATTTATTTTGTATCGCCCGCGTTTATCGCCTGCCACCCTGTTGCTCTGGGGCGCTCCGGTCCTTTTACTGGTTTTTGGCGTAATCATGCTTCTACTTATAGTACGCAAGCGCCGTCGCCTTGATGTGGCGGGGGATGCAGGTCTGTCGTCTACTGAGCGCGAGCGTTTGGCAAGTTTGCTAAATCCCCCATCTAATAAAGAAACTGCTAAAAACGCGGATAAAAAATCCAAACAGGAGAAACAATAATGATGTCCTTGTGGGTTGGGGTTGCGCTACTGAGTGTGTTGGCGTTGGGTTTTATTTTTTGGCCATTGGTGCGTTACGGCAAGCAGCAAAATGGTCAGTCGAATGAAGTGGTTGCTGATCGTCTTGCTGAAAATGTGCGCTTGTTTCGCGAGCATATTGCGGAGTTGGAGGTGCAATTAACTGCAGGTCGTATCGACCAGGAGCAGTTTGAGCAATTGAAGTTGGAGCAAGAGCGTGCGCTGCTGGAGGATGAAGCAGATATTCGTGCAGCACAGCAGAGTCGCACCTTGGGCGCTGGACTCAAAACACTCAGTATTATTGGCGTTTTGCTCATTACAGTGAGCTGGGGGCTTTATCAGCATTTGGGTAGTAGTGCTGATGTAGAGATTCGTTTGGCGCAGGAGCTCAAGCAAGAGTTGGATAACAAGGACTATGAGGCTGGCCGCAATCCTGATCCGGTGCGCGCGCGTGAAATGGTGCGGCTGATTCAGGCTCGCTTAGCCGATGAGCCTGAGCAACTTCAATACTGGTTTTTCCTTGCGCGTATGCAGATGGATTTGAATGACTTTGGCCAGGCCGTTAATGCCTATCAGCAAGTACTGCAGCGCGATGCCAGTTCCGCGATGGTGATGGCGGAATTAGCGCAGGCGATGTTTTTGCGCGATGACCGAAAGATGAGTCAGCCGATTACCGATTTGGTTGAAAAAGCGCTTAAGGCTGAACCCGACAACACTATGGCGTTAGGCTTGGCAGGGATAGATGCGTTCGGGAAGAAGGATTACGTCAATGCCATCAAATACTGGGAACGCACCGTCAAGTTAACAGGGCAGGATTCCCCGGGTAGTCAGGCATTAGTTGCCGGTATTGAGCGCGCTGCGACCTTGTATTTTGCTGAGGGCGGCACTGAAGCGTCGCTTGCTGCTGCTCGTGCCGGCCGGCAATTAACTATCAACGTTAGTTTGGCCGAGGGTGTGACCGCGAGCCCTGAGCAGATCGTGTTTGTGTACGCACGCACCTGGCAGGGTGCCAAAATGCCACTGGCGATTACGCGCGTACCAGTTTCCGAGCTGCCCAAGCGGGTAGTGCTGACCGAGGCTATGGCAATGACACCAGCGATGAGTTTGGGCTCGGTGGACAATGTGGAAGTAGTTGCCCGCATTTCGCAAGACGGTACAGCAACAGCAAAAGCGGGCGATTGGCAAGGCAGTTTTGGCCCTGTGGATATGAAGGCGGTACCGCCTGATGTCAATGTCAAGATTGATCAAAAAGTAACGCAATAATCCTGGTGCTTTAGCGAATTACCAAGTTTCTGGGTGAAAATTAAACAGACCGTCCGGCATTATGATTTTTGCTGGAGGGGGCGGGTGTAAAGCGGCACACAAATGTGTAGAATCCCGCCCTTACAGGTTTTTTTGGCATCTTTCGGGAATTTTATAAAAGCTAAAAAAATTAACAAAATCAAACAGCTAGGCAATGTGTGGTTGCTGGCGATTTATTTATTGAACAGGCGGGTTGGGGTAGGGCGCTCGAACCATACAAGCCTGATGAAATATGAGTGTATGGACCTATGCGGCTAAAGTGCATCAAGCTGGCTGGCTTTAAATCGTTTGTTGATCCTACAACGGTCAACTTCCCCAGCAACCTTTGCGCTGTTGTTGGCCCGAATGGCTGCGGTAAATCCAATATTATCGACGCCGTGCGTTGGGTTATGGGCGAATCCTCCGCCAAAAACTTGCGCGGCGAAAACATGACTGACGTTATTTTCAACGGCTCCAGCGGCCGTAAACCTGTCGGTCAGGCCTCTATCGAACTGGTGTTCGACAACTCTGATGGCACCCTCTTAGGCGAATACGCCGCTTTCACTGAAATCAGTATCAAGCGCAAAGTCTCCCGCGATGGTGACAATAGCTATTACCTTAACGGCACCAAATGCCGCCGTCGTGATATTACCGATATCTTCCTCGGCACAGGTCTTGGTCCGCGTAGCTACGCTATTATCGAACAGGGCATGATCTCCAAGCTGATCGAGGCAAAGCCGGAAGATCTCCGTGTTTATATCGAAGAAGCGGCGGGTATTTCCAAATACAAAGAGCGCCGCCGCGATACCGAAAGCCGTATGCGCCGCACACAGGAAAACCTGGAGCGTTTGACGGATATTCGCGATGAGTTGGAGCGCCAGCTATCGCGGTTGCAGCGTCAGGCACAGGCTGCTGAAAAATACGCAGAGTACAAAAAAGAAGAGCGTTTGCTAAAAGCACAATTGCAGGCACTTAAATTCCAGCAGCTGGATCTGCAAGCGAAAGCCAAACAGGCAGGTATTCGCGATCTTGAACTGCGAATGGAATCTTTTGTCACCGATCAAGTAAACAAAGACACCCAAATTGAAAAGTATCGCAGCCAATACACTGAGTTGGGCGATAAATTCAATGAAGTCCAAGGCCGCTATTACGCCATAGGAGCGGAGATCGCCCGCCTTGAGCAAAGTATCCAACACGCCAGTGAACGCGCGCGTCAACTGCAGGCGGATCTGGATCAAACCAGCCGCGACAGCAAAGAAGCTGAAGAAAATTTATTAATCGATACACAAAAAACCGAAGCCTGGGAAGAAGAGCTGTTAGAGCTTGAACCCGAGCTGGAAATGGTGAAAGCAGCGGAAGAAACCTCGGGCGAATCGTTGATTGATGCTGAAGAAGCAATGCAGCGTTGGCAGAATGATTGGGACAGTTTTAACCAGCGTGCGGCCGAGCCCCGCCAACGTGCCGAAGTGCAACAATCGCGTATCCAACATCTTGAACAAGTACAGCAACGTTTGTTGCAGCGTATTGAAAAGTTGCGCGAAGAAAAAACCAACTTGCAAGATAGTTCGGAAGACGAATCTATTCATGAGTTGACTGAACAACTCGCTGAATTGGATTTGGTTGCCGATGAAAAACGTATGCAGCTGGATGCATTTGTTGAGCAGCTGGATAGCACTCGCAATGACAACAATCGTTTTGTAAATGAATTGGATCAGGCGCGCAGTCAATTGCAAAAAATGCGCGGCCGCCATGCATCGCTTGAGGCATTGCAACAAGCCGCAATGGGTGAAAAAAACAAAGCCGTTACTCAATGGTTGGCACAAAATGATTTAACCAATAAATCCCGTCTGGCTGATTTAATCAGCGTGGCTGATGGCTGGGATAAAGCACTCGAAACTGTCTTGGGTAATGCACTGCAAGCCGTCTGCGTAGATCAAGTCGATGCAGTGACTGGCTTACTGGAAAATCTCACCCAGGGTGAATTGGTGTTGTTTGATACCAATGCAAAATCAACCTCTGCTGCATCGACAAAAGCCGCATTGCTCAGTGCAAAAGTGACTGCCCCTTGGGATGCGCAAGGTCTGCTCGCCGGAATTTATATTGCGGATGATTTATCTGCCGCGCTCGCTTTGCGCAAACAGCTTGCCGCAAATGAATCCGTTATCACCCGCGATGGTATTTGGTTGAGTCCACATTGGGTGCGTGTTACCCGCGACACAGATGCAAGCTCGGGTGTAATCGCTCGTCGTCAAGAGTTGGAAGAATTAGCAGCTGCAATTGCAACTGCAGAAGAAAGTATTGAAACACTCAATGCCCAACTGGAAGAAGGGCGTGCAGCAATTAAACGCCTGGAGCAAGACCGTGAAATACTGCGTCGTCAGGTTGATGAAGAAAACCGCAAATACGGTGAATTGCGTTCACAATTAAGTGCCAAACAAGTTCGCATTGAACAAATGAATATGCGCCGCGAGCGCGCGGATAATGAAATCCGCGAGGCGCGTGAACAAATGGAGCAGGAAGCTGAACATTTGTCCGAAGCGCGCATGATTTTGAGTGAAGCCATCGAGATGATGGAGCAGGATACCGACCTGCGCGAATCGCTGCTACAACAGCGCGATGACATCCGCACCGGTTTGGATACTGCCCGTCAGCGCGCGCGCCACGATAAAGATAAAGCCCATGAAATCGCCATGCGTTACCAATCGGTAAAAACGCAGTTGGATTCTATTCGCTTGGGTATTGGCCGTTTGCGTGAACAGGCTTCACGTTTGCAAGAGCGCCGTGAGCAATTGCTGGCCAGCATTGCCGATAACCGCGATCCGGTTGAGGAATATAAGCTAGAGTTGGAAGCCAGTTTATCCAAGCGTCTCTTGGTTGAGGCTTCCTTGACTGAGGCGCGCCGCGCCTTGGAAACTGTCGAGCATGAATTGCGCAACTCCGAACAGGCACGCAACCGAGCTGAACAGGAAGTGCAGGCCGTGCGCGCGCATTTGGAGCAAGAGCGGTTAGCTGCACAAATGTTTGAAGTGCAACGCGCAGGTATCGTTGAGCAATTACAAGAAGAAGAATTAAACCTGGATATTATTTTGGCAGAGATGCCAGAAGGTACCGAAGTAAAACCCTTGGAAGAAGAATTGGAAAGTCTCGCGGGTAAAATCTCGCGCCTCGGTCCAATTAACCTGGCGGCAATTGACGAATATAAAACAGAGTCCGAGCGCAAAAATTATCTGGATGCACAAAATGCTGATTTGATGGAAGCGCTTGAGACTTTGGAAAATGCGATTAAGCGCATCGACCGCGAAACCCGTACACGTTTTAAAGAAACCTTTGACCAGGTTAACAAAAGTTTGCAGGAATTATTCCCCAAAGTATTTGGCGGTGGTCACGCCTATCTTGAATTGACTGGCGAAGAGTTGCTCGACACTGGTATTACGATTATGGCGCGCCCACCAGGCAAGCGTAACAGCACTATTCATTTGTTGTCTGGTGGTGAAAAAGCCTTGACGGCGATTGCGTTAGTGTTTTCGATTTTCCGTTTGAATCCGGCACCTTTCTGTATGCTCGACGAAGTTGATGCGCCGCTCGATGACGCCAACGTTGGGCGTTACGCGCGTATGGTTGAGGAAATGTCGGCACAGGTGCAATTTATTTACATCACGCACAATAAAAACGCGATGGAAATGGCACACCAATTGTTAGGCGTTACCATGCACGAGCCGGGCGTTTCGCGTTTGGTCACAGTAGATGTGGACGAAGCCGCAGAATTAGCTGCGGTTTAAACATTGAACTAATTAATACGGATAACCTTATGTGGAAAGATTGGGTCATCATTGTTGGTTTTTTACTGATTCTGCTGATATTAGCGGATGGGATCAGGCGCAAGCGCAACGAGCGCAATGGCAATATCAAGGTGTCGCGCTCGCTCAAAAAAAGTTTAAAGCAGCAAGCGGAATATGAGGATGAACCTCCTGCAGAAGCTCCTAGCTATACTAGTGAATTGCCGAATGGCGGCGCTCGTGTTGTTGGTCAGCGTGATCCTTCTGCGCGCGTCCCCAGTATTGAAAAAAAGCCGCAAGCCAAATCTTATTTGGAAAAGCATCAGCAACCTGAGCCAGTTGCACCGCCATCAAGCCTGCGTGCACAACGCGAGCCGCAGCAAACCAGTTTAAACCTTGGTCAATCGGTTCCGATGTTGATGGAGTCGGTTGATGATAACAAAGTATCTGCTGTTGCCAATAATGAGCGTATTGAGCCCAGCTTCTCTGCTTCGCGCGACGAAGATCTCAATGATGATTACGATGATCGTCAGGATGATGATTATGAAGGTGAAGATTATGAGCGCGATGATCATCCTTATACCCGTGAGTTGGATGATGGCGAAGATCGCAATATTCTCGCGCAAGATGAAAGCGATTATGAAGATGAGCGAGATTTGAGTCCGGAAGAAAACGAAGGATTTGAAGATGATGAATACCGTCATGAAGAAGAATATGACGAGGATGATTCTGAAGAAGATTATGAAGGTGATGAGTCTCAATCTTCATCAACAGCGCAAAACAATTTTGCGGAAAAACAACCCGCAGAACCGGAAGAAGTTTTAATCATTAACGTCATGGCGCACAAGGGCGAAATGTTTAACGGTGCTGATTTGCTCGATATCGTTTTGCAGTGCGGTATGCGCTATGGCAGCATGGATATTTTCCATCGCCACAGCGATACCAAAGGCGAGGGTGCTTTGCTTTTCAGTATGGCAAACATGGTTAAGCCGGGTACTTTTGATCTGGATGCAATGGACGAGTTTGAAACGCCGGGCGTCAGCTTGTTTATGACGCTGCCTATTAATGCTGATTCTATGCAATCATTTGATTTGATGGCCGATACGGCGCGCGCCATAGCCGAGACATTGAATGGTGAATTAAAAGATGAACAGCGTAGCGTCATGACGCGGCAAACGCTGGATCATTGTCGCGAGCGCATTCGCAATTTCGAACGTATGCGTTTATTCCGTCGCCCAGCACCGCGTTAATTCGCAGCTCTCTTTAGTCATTAATCCTGCACAGGGACGTGTAAGAAAACTGCACGCTAAGGCATGAATCGCGCATCGCCCCAAGCCCGAATCATCAGGTAATTTAATTCATGTCTACTCTCTCCTTGTTCGATGATTTGCCGTCTCAGGTTGCCAAAGAAATTGCTGATTTGCGCAAACAGCTCCAGTATCACAATTATCGGTACTACGCGCTTGATGATCCACAGATTACGGATGCTGAATACGATCGCTTGATGCAGCGACTGCGTGAACTCGAAGCCCAGTATCCTGAATCTGTCACACCTGACTCACCGACGCAACGTGTTGGTGCTACTCCTTTATCAACGTTCCAAACGGTTGTGCATGAAATGCCTATGCTGTCATTGGACAATGCTTTCAGTGACGGTGATTTACTCGCATTTAACCAGCGTGTGCAGGACAGATTAAAAAGTGCAGAAGATATTGAATACGTCTGTGAATTGAAGCTTGATGGTATCGCTGTGAGTTTGTTGTATCGTGATGGTTTATTAGTGCGCGGTGCAACCCGTGGTGATGGCACTAACGGGGAAGATATTACGCAGAATGTGCGCACTATTAATTCCATTCCATTGCGCTTGTTGGGCAGTGGTTATCCCGCCGTACTGGAAGTGCGCGGCGAAATTTATATGCCCAAAGCGGGATTTAATGCTCTGAATGAAAAAGCGCGTATGGCGGGCGAAAAATTGTTTGTCAATCCGCGCAATGCAGCGGCTGGTTCATTGCGCCAGTTGGATTCCCGTATTACCGCAAGTCGCCCGCTGGAAATGTGTGCCTATAGTGTCGGTTGGGTTGATGGCGGTGAATTACCTGAAACCCATAGCGGAATTTTGGCTGCTTTAAAAAACTGGGGCTTCTTAACCAATCGCGAAACCCGTGTTGCAAAAAATATTCAGGAAGCGTTGGGATTCTATCGGCGCATTGGCGAAAAACGTGATGCATTGGCTTACGATATTGATGGTATTGTTTTTAAGGTCAATTCCCGTCTGTTACAGGATACATTAGGTTTTATTTCTCGCGCGCCGCGCTGGGCAATTGCTTATAAATTTCCCGCACAAGAAGAGTCGACAATATTGCTTGATGTTGAATTCCAGGTGGGCAGAACCGGCGCCGTCACTCCCGTAGCGCGGTTGCAGCCTGTGTTTGTCGGCGGTGTTACTGTTTCCAATGCAACCTTGCACAATCGTGATGAAATTAATCGCCTTGGAATAAAAATTGGCGATACGGTTATCGTGCGTCGCGCGGGTGATGTGATTCCGCAAATTGTGCAGGTTGTGGAAAGTAAGCGCCCGGTTGATGCACGCGATATCCTTTTCCCGGAACATTGTCCGGTATGTAATTCCCCTGTAGAAACTGTTGCGGATGAAGCGGTTGCACGTTGTTCCGGTGGTTTGGTGTGCGCAGCGCAGCGCAAAGAGGCGATTAAGCATTTTGCCTCGCGCAAGGCCATGAATGTGGAAGGGCTTGGCGATAAGTTGGTTGAGCAGCTGGTTGATTTGGGTTTGGTTAATAATCTGGCCGATATATATTCGCTCACTCGCGAACAATTATCCGCTATGGAGCGCATGGGCGATAAGTCGGCGGATAATATTCTCGCGGCATTGGAAAATTCAAAAAAAACTACCTTGGCAAAATTTATTTATGCGCTGGGAATTCGCGAAGTGGGGGAGTCTACTGCGCGCAATTTTGCCAATTACTTCGGTAGTTTTGAGGCTATGGCTGCTGCGGATCAGGAGGTATTACAGCGAGTGCCTGATGTTGGTCCAGTCGTCGCGCATTTTGTCGCCGAATTTTTTGAACAAGAATCCAATCGCGTTGCAGTTTCTGCGCTGCGCGCTGCGGGAATTCACTGGGATAACATTGAAGTTGCAAGCCCTGACGCCTTGCCTTTAAACGGGCTGACCTATGTATTGACCGGCACGCTAGAGGCGTTATCACGCGACGATGCCAAGGCACATTTGCTCGCATTAGGAGCAAAAGTGGCAGGCAGTGTTTCTGCCAAAACAGATTATGTTGTCGCAGGTCCGGGGGCTGGCTCCAAGCTCGCCAAGGCAGAGGAGTTGGGTTTAAAAGTAATGGACGAGGCAGGGTTGCTTGAGTTGTTGCGTGAACACGGGCGGCAGATATAAATGATGTATTCGACGTGTAAAATTTTTGTATTGGGTATGCTACTGGCACTGGCGGGCTGCTCCAGTTTACCACCGGCAAATTCCAATAATATCTGCGATATTTTCGATGAAAAACCTTCTTGGTACAAAGACGCCAAAAAAGCTGAGAAGCACTGGGGATCTTCGGTGCCAGTTATGATGTCGATCATGTATCAGGAATCCCAGTTCAAGCACAATGCACGGCCGGCACGCACTAAAATTTTATGGGTGATTCCAGGGCCTAGGCCGAGTGATGCTTTTGGTTATCCGCAAGCTAAAGACGATGTTTGGGATGAATACCAGGATCAGAGTGGCAACGGATGGTCGCGACGCGATAATTTTGGCGATGCGATTGATTTTATTGGTTGGTACAACAAGCAAAGCCAAAAGCGGAGCAGAATTGGTTTGAATGATAGCTATAACCTTTATCTGGCGTATCACGAAGGGCATGGTGGTTATAATCGTGCAACCTATCGTAAAAAAAATTGGCTAATGAATACCGCGCGCAAAGTGGAAGACCGTTCCCAGCAATACGAATATCAATTGCGCAACTGTGAAGAGCGTTTTAAAGGCAGTTGGTGGTGGCCGTTTTAATATAGTTTGAATGAAATCCTGTTAGTCGATAACCAATATCGGAGTGGGTATGGATCAAGAATCAATTGTTTACGGTTGTATTAAGGATGTATCCCCGTCTATGGTGGAATCTGAGCGTATTCGGATAAACCGCGCGGCGATGTTGTCGCTACCGCACGCAGATGAGTGGCCCTTTTTAAGTCAGGAAATGTTTTCAATTCCTAATGTGGATTCACCATTTTTTAATTATCAAACCGAAGTTATGCACTTCGGAGCATCTTACAAAGCTGTGGAATACGAATGGGATCAATGGATCGCACAATTTGAATCCCTGCTTAGCCGTATGTATTGGGTATCGGCCACAGTGCATTTGGAGACGGAATTGTCTGGCACCCACACCTTTACTTGGGAAGCGAATGGCAATTTCCACAAGCCGGGCTCGGGTGATATGCGTGTGCGCTGTGAATGGAGCCATGAAGGTTCGCTGAGTATTTAAATTATTTTTTGATTGGGTATTTAAATTCATTTTTGATCAGGCATTTATTTATGCAAATCCCTTTAACGACACCGGATTTTCGCTTTCGTCGCCTGCGTAAAACCGCTGCATTGCGTGAGCTGGTGCGCGAAACTCATCTGCGGATGAGCGATTTTATTCTGCCGATATTTATCGAAGAGGGAATCACTAAGCCTGTACCGATTAAATCCATGCCTGATGTATATCGTTACCCGGAAGATCAGCTGGCGGAAATCGTAAAACGCGCCTGGAGTAAAGGAATCAAAGCGGTCATTTTATTTGGTGTCTCCACCCATAAAGATGACGAAGGTTCAGATACCTGGTGTGAGCATGGTTTGCTTGCGCGAATGATCCGCACCGCAAAACAAGCGCAGCCGGAAATGTTGGTAATTAGCGACAATTGTTTTTGTGAATACACTGACCATGGCCACTGCGGTGTAGTGGCGCATGACGATGTTGATAATGATCAGACACTGATGAATTTGCAAAAACAAGTGGTGCTTGCTGCGCAAGCGGGTGTGGATATGATTGCCCCATCAGGAATGATGGATGGCATGATCAGCGCCATTCGTGAAGCGCTGGACGCTGCAGGTTTTACGCATATTCCGGTGATGTCTTACTCTACCAAATTTGCCTCGGCATTTTACGGGCCGTTCCGGGATGCGGTAGATAGCAGTTTTAAAGGTACGCGCAATACTTATCAAATGGACCCTGCCAATGCCCGTGAAGCGCTTGCTGAATCCATGCAGGATGAAGCTGAAGGTGCGGATATTCTCATGGTTAAACCCGGCATCGCTTATCTTGATGTGCTGGCGCATATCCGCGCGAATTCTGCGCGTCCACTTGCGGTTTATCATGTAAGTGGTGAATACGCCATGATCAAAGCCGGTGCGGCGGCCGGTGTAATTGATGAGAAAGCCATAGTGCTGGAAACCATGACCGCATTTAAACGTGCGGGCGCCGATTTAATTATTACTTACTACGCAGAAAAGCTGGCCGACTGGCTTTAATGCTTATTGATGGACATTCAACCCATGATGAATTTTTTTCGCGAACAAAAATTACTTACCGGTTTGTTGTTGGGCAGTTTGTTAGTGCTCTTACTCGGTGTTGGTTTAATCATCTATTCAAATAATGCAGCCAAAGAAGCAGCACAAACAGAAGCGACTTTGCAGCGCTTGAATGTGATTGCCAATAGCGCGAGTGAGGAGTTGCAAAAAACCGTCGTGTACGCTGATGTACCTATTACCGATGTAAAACCGGAAGATTCTGTTGCGAAAGTATCGGCATTAAATGGCCGTATTCCAGAAGAGGGCAGCGCTGATTGGTGCGAGGTAATGATGGTTAAAGATGCTAAAGACTGGACCAAAGAAGAGCAGTCGCTGTTTGCTAAAAACTGCATCTAATGTTGTTATCTATTTGCCGCTTTATTCTTTGTGAAAATTCCTGATGTTTTTTAGCGATTCCCGCCAGCACTTTTTTAATCCACTCACGGGTAAATACCGTGAGCTGGTGGCGGAGTGCCTGCGCCTGTTATACCAACGCCTGTATACCGATTTGCGCGATTATGGCCACGCCATGAACCGCGAACAGTTAGTGGATATTTTTAAAGAGGCGATTGCCCGCGCGCCTATTCTTGATGCCGATGTCAGTGATCCAGATGATACTAGCGAAGGCCGCTTTAAAACCCAGCGCGATCTTGCCAGTTTTATTATCAATCGCCTGATTGAAAATGGTTGGTTGGAAAAACAAGTCGATGAGACCAGCTTGCAGAGCAGCTATGGGTTTAGCCGCATGGGGCGTTTGTTTACCCAGCCCTTTGCCGACAATGATGCCAACCAGTTCCGCACGCGCAATCGCAACACTCGCAATACCCGCAATAGCCTGCAAGCCTTTTACGATCAGGGCGAGATCAATGATTTGCTCGATGCGTATGAATATTCCGAACGCATTATCAGCGACTTTACCGATGTGATTGCCGAGCTGGAAGAGCGCAAACGCCAGTTGGTGCGCGAGGTTGAATCGCGTCAATTAATCCAACAGGCGAGTGACGAGTTTTTTGATTTTATGGAGACGGTGTTTAAGCCGGATCTGGAAGTTCGTTTATCTGCTGACAGCGTAGAAAAATATCGCGACCAAATTTCTGACATCGTCACCAAGATTCGCCGCAAGCGTAAATACGGTTTGGGCGATGCGGAAACTGCTACAAAAGATTGGCGGGCAGTAATGGAAATCCGTTTGCGCAAAGCCTTGCCGCAAAAAGTCGTGCCCGGTATTTCGCTGTTGGAAACCCTGCTGCAAACAATTGATTCCCGTTTAAAGAATGCCTGCGACATTATGTTGCCCGCGTTGCGCCGAGCGCTTAATACCTTTACCCAGCGCGCCGATATTATCATTCGCCAGCTCAGTTACATTAATAGCCGCGGGCAAGATGATTTGATGGATATCTACCGATCGCTTGGCAATCTAACGGCAGAGCAGCAGGATCAGGTATTGCTGGAGCAGGGTGAGGCGATTGCCAGTATCCAGATAGGATTTATTGATCCCGCACAAATTCAATTGCGTGCGCCGCGCAATATCCAGGTTGTGCGCTCTATGCTTGATGAAGATAGAGCCCTTGATGCAGAAGCCCAGAAAGCGCTCTTTGTACAACAGGCATTGGATAAAGCGTTTATTTTGCAATCCAGCAGCCTGCGCGATTACGTACACACCGCCCTGGTCCAAAAAGGGCAAATTAACAGTAGTGAGCTACAGGCAAAGAATATGCAGGAGCTGCTGAATTTATCCCACGCAATTGAGGTGGGCGCTGCGGCTAACTTGTCATCCCGTTATCGTTTTGCGATTACTCAAAACGCCGATTGGCTGCACGCGCAGCCCTTGGTCAATAACGATAAATATTTTAAACAGCGCGACGAGTTTGTGATTAGCTTGATCGACGATGGTGTAGAACATGAGTGATCAATTAAGTTCGTTGCTGCAAGAGCAGCTTGAAAAGCATAATTTGAGTTTGGATAACTGGCGTGAACTTGTGCAACGCTTGTTGGATTACGGTGTGCTTTGCCGTGACGACAGCCAAGTGGAAGCTGAACTTTATGACCGTTTTGTTCGCATCCATGAATTAGTGAATGATTATCTCAGTTTGATGGGCGTTAGGTTCCAACATGATAGCCATTTCCGTTTTGTGCGCATATTGCCGCCCGGTGCGCGTTTGCCGGGTATGGATGATGAAAGTGACGAGCCATTCAACGCCGGTTTGCGTAGCCGGTTAAACCAACATGAAGTGGCACTGGTGCTGGTGTTGCGTGCCGAATATGACAAGGCATTACGCGAAGGCAGTATTGATGAGCAGGGTTGCGCGACTTTATCGCTGGAAGCCATTGCGATGGCGATGAAGAGTTTATTGCGCCGCAGTTTGCCAGAGAATCTGGGGGAGCGTCGCCAGGCATTTAAACGTTTGCGTCAATTGCGCTTGATTAACTTCTTTGCTGAGTCCGATATTGATTCCAGTGAAAGCTGGATCAAAATCCGCCCGCTGATTATCAACCTTGTGAATAACGAATGGCTGGAACAAATTCGCAATCATCTTGCTGAAAACTTGTTGCTGGTTGATGAAGAAACCGATGGGCAAGAGCAAGATGAATCTGCAGAACCCAAAGCGCGTAAATCCGCTCCGCATTTGAACCGTTCGCTTTTTGCGGCTGAAGAATAGTTATGTACCTTAAAAAATTTATTTATGTTAACTGGGGTAATGTCCCCAATACCGAATTTGATTTTGGCCCGATCAATTTATTTTCGGGCGGCAATGGTTCCGGTAAAACGACAGCAGCAGATGCGATCCAGACCATCATGACCGCTGCCCATGACAATCTATTCCACTTTAACCCCGGTCAGGACGAATCCAGTCAGCGCGGACGCGGTGGAAAGTTGGTGCGTACGCTTGCATCCTATGTGTTGGGTTGCGATGACGGTGCTTATTCGCGTCCGCAGGGCTGCGATGGTTATTTGGCGGCGGTGTTCCATCCAACGCAAGGCGAGAATAGCGAACCGTTTACTGCCTTGATCGGTATGCGTGCCTTTTTGGAAACCACCGGGCAGGGCGCATCGCTGCAAAAAGTAGCGCGCCTTGATGATGCGCAATTTTATATCCTGAGCGATGTTGAACTCAGTTTAAAAGATTTACTGAAAGAAGAGAAAACCCACAAGTACGTCGTGCCGCTAGATAAACTCTACGCCGGGTTGCGTCGTCAGTACGGGCAACAACAAGTTGAGAAATACGATAAGAAAAAATCTTATTTGTGTCGTTTGTACGGAATTTTGCGCGGAAAAAAAGATGCTATATCCGAACGCGAATCCATGAATGCTGCGCGCGCATTTTCTCGCTTTATGGCTTACAAACCGATTAAAGGTATCGATGAATTTGTAGCCAATGAAATTTTGGAATATCGCGACCTGGGCGAGGCGATCCGCACTGTTTCCACCATGTTGAAACGTATCCATACCATGGAAGCAGATGCGCGCACTCTGCGTCAGGGTATCGAGCGTATGGCGCAGGGACGCCAGTGGTCAGACAACTTTATCGCGAGTTGGTTGGAGCAGCAGGTGCTGCAATATTCGGTGGCAAAGCGTCGCTATACGGATTCGCAATCCCTGTATTTGGAAGCAAAACACAAACAACAATTATTGCGTGAAACCTCGGCAAGTCATCAACAAACGTTGGCGACCTGCGAAGCGCAGCGCGATGAGATTAATCAATTGATTCTTGCAGCTACAGCGCGCCGTTTGGGTGTGCCTGCACTGCGCGACAAGGATCAATTAGAGCAAGAAAAACACGCGCAAGAAAAACTCATCCAGACTCAAGTTCCTGAGTTGCGTAAACAGCATCAGCAATTGCAAACCAATTTGGAGGCAGCGCAGCAATTTGCCCAGGCTCTGCGCCAGACCTCTATTGCAGTTGAATTGCCTGCATTAAAAGAAACGAGTCTGGCCAATTTGGTAAAAATGCTGTGCAGTGAAACAGACACTCTGGATATTCACCAGTTGCTAAACCGCGATCTGATTGAAGTGAGTCCGCTTGAACCGCAACTGGCGAAAGTGCTGGAACTACAAAAACATCACAATGCCTTTGTTGCCACCTTGTTTGATGTAGATGCCAATGCGGCGGTATTGCGCACCAATTTACGTGATCAATTGGCTCAAGAACGCGATAAGCGCAAAGCGCAGGCAGAGCGTTTGCAAAAACAAACTGAAGTGAAACGCCGTGAAATTCAAACGCTGGAATCCCGTCAAGTCAGTTATCCAGGTTTTGTTCGCGCAGCGCTGGATGCCATCGCAGTGCAATGCCCCAAAGCAGATGCGCGCGTGCTGTGCGATTATGTGGATGTGATTGATCGCGAATGGCAAGCAGCAATTGAAGGTTATATCGGCGCAGCGCGTTTCGGTATTATCGTTGAAGCAGAATATGAAGCGGAAGCTATTGCGATAGTGCGCAATATGGCGGGGCAGGGCAACCGCGCACGTATTATCCAGGGTGAAAAAGCGCGCAAGGATTTGGATAAAACCAATGACGTTCCTGCTAACTCAATTATTCAGGTAATGACTTTCTCGCATGCCACTGCAGAGGCTTACATCAAAGCCAGCTATGGCAATGTACAGCGAGTGGAAAACGCCAAAGAATTAAAAAATACCCGCCGTGGCATTACGAAAGATGCAATGGGTTCCGGAAATTACGCCATGTTCCGCTGTGATATGGCGGACTCTGAATTGGTCTTTGGCCAGGGCGCTCGTGAACGCGCACTTGAAGCCAAGCGCAATGAATTTCATGCATTGGTAAGTGAATGGCAAGCCTCGACGACTTACGCCGAAGAGACGCAAGAATTATTGTTAGCAATCGATAAGCTCAAACCGCTTGTGTACGCCGAAACATTGCAAACTATCCTTGCGGCGCAAAACAAAATCCAGGCGATTGAATCCAAATTACAACAGTTGGATTTAAGTGATACCAAGGCATTGGAGGCTGAATTGCAGGAGTTGCAACGGCGTTTGCAGGAGCAAAATCAGCTTTATGCTCGCTTGAATAGCGCACAGGTTGATTGCCGTGCAGATTTAAAGCTTGCCGATAACCTTTGCCACAAGTTGGATGCAGAACAAGATAAAACCCTTGCTCAAGCGGATACCTGCGAAGCTAATGTGCAGGGTATTACTGCGTTTTGGCCGGAGTTTAATGCGGATGCCCGTTTGCAAGCGGCTGACGAAGCTGTGGAGCAACATAACGTCCAGTATTTTGAATCCCAGTTGGCGGGCGTGAATGCTGAGTTAAAAACGATTCTACATCGCTTGCAACAAGCGGCAATGGTGCATAACCAGTTCTGCTCCACTAGCGATGCGATTCTGTTTGATATTGATTACAACGATGATTTGGGTAGTGCGAATTTCCGTGCTATCTGCGATATGCGTCGCCAGTTTGATGCGCTCTATAATCGCGATAAAAACCACATTCTTGCTCAACGCCATCAAGAGATTGAATCCCTGCGTGAAAGTTTCAATAACGCCTTTGTGACCAATCTCTGTCATTCGATTTACCAGGCAATCAACGACGGTAAAAAAATTCTCGAAGAGTTAAACAAAGAGCTGGAGCATCATCGCTTTGGTGCTGACCGCGAACGATTCCGTTTTGATTGGGAGTGGGTTCCGGAATTTAAAGACTATTGGCAGTTCTTCAAGGCAGTCATTGATAGCCCAAGCTTGGATGAAGGTGAAACCCTGTTCAACATGAAGCTCGATGAGAAACACCAGAAAGTGCGCGAGCGCTTGATGACAATGTTGCTCGATGAGGATGAACAAAAAGCCCTGCGCGAATTAACGCGTATCGCGGATTATCGCAATTATCGCCGCTATGAAATTTATAAGGAACCGGAAGGCAAGGCGCCAATTGCGCTGAGCCAATACGGTACTGGTTCCGGTGGGCAGTTAGAAACGCCTGCGTATATCATCCGCAGTGCGGCCATTACGTCGGCATTCCGGTTCAATGAAGGCAACAGCCATTTGCGTATGGTATTGGTGGATGAAGCTTTTTCCAAAATGGACGAACACCGCTCGCGCGAAGTAATTAACTATTTAACCGAGAGCCTTGGTTTGCAGCTGCTATTTATTATGCCGAGTAGCAAATCCGGCCCCTTTATGGATTTGATTTCTAACCAATTTGTATTCAGCAAATGCCCAACTGCTGAACCGGTCGGTGAATTAAAAAGCCGTGTGATGCTGGATCGCCAAGTGTGTGATCAGGAGAAAATTAAGAAGCTGATGGCCAACCATCGCCGCGCTATTCGTCAACAGGCAGCCTTGGATTTTATGCTTGAAGTGGAAGGTTAGCGATGCCCGATGCGGACTGTCTAGTCCGCATCGGGGAGTTTAACTTGTGGGAAAAAGCGGGCAATTTTTTTGATCAGTTTGTCTTGCTCCAATGGTTTGACGACATAATCGTCTACACCGTCTTCAATCGCTGCGCGGATTTGTTTGGCTTCGGTCACTGCAGTGACCAGCATAAATACAGTACCCAGGTAGCGCTCTGCGGCGCGCATAGCAGTGTGCACATCCATGCCGGATTTAGTAGGCATATTCCAGTCGCAGAGTACCAGATCATAAATAGGGTTCGCGTCGTACATGGCGCCGATCGCCTTCAAACCATCGTTGGCAAAATCAATCTGATACATACCTGATGCGCGTAAAAATGCGTTAATCAGCTCGCATATCAACTGGTCATCATCTACAACCAGCACTCGGATTTGCCCTGGCAACAATTCCTGGCGACGGCCAAATGCTGCTTGGCGGATGGGAGATACTGCCTTGGCTGATATGTAATGATTGATCCGCTCGGTAATCGGTTCATCATAGGAGCGCAGCTTATCGCTCACTTTTTGTAAGGTGGATTCAATCAGTGGCAGGTCTTGCATCAGCTGAGCCTTGGCTTTCTCAATTTCTGCATTGTTCAGGTTTTTAGTTATCCAATCACGCTTTTGCGCCAATGTTTTTCCAATCACCTGTAGTTCTTGTTTGGTAAACATAAAAAACCTTGTACTTGTAGAGATAATAAACTTCTTTCAATATAGTCCAGACTCGTCGCTTGGCTAGTTGAGTTCTTAATTACCGAAGGAAATAAGCGTGTCCAATATTGATGTATTAATCTCCCGGCTGGAACAGATACTTGATCGTGTTGAAGCGGTTTTACCTGTCATCCCCCCCAAGGCTGATTGGAGTGCCAGCGCCTTTCGTTGGCGGACACAGGCAAATGGTGTTGGCTATTTGCAAGCAGTTAAGCATCCGCATCGTGTGAGCCTTGATGCGTTAAAAAATATAGAGCCTCAGAAGGCTTCAATTGTTCGTAACACCGCCCAATTTATGTCCGGTCGTGAAGCCAATAATGTGCTCTTGACTGGAGCGCGGGGTACTGGCAAATCTACTTTAATCAAGGCTGTGTGGAATGAGTTTGCAGGGCAGGGATTGAAAATCATCGAAGTCGATAAAACGGATTTGCTGCATTTGTCCGATATCGTCGATTTGGTCGGTGAGCGAACGGAAAAATTCATTATATTTTGCGATGATTTATCGTTCGAAGAGGGTGAGATTAGCTATAAAGCATTGAAATCCGTATTAGATGGCTCCATTGCAGCACCTACTGCCAACATGCTTTTCTACGCCACCAGCAACCGCCGTCACCTAATCCCTCAAAAGATGCACGACAATCTGGATGTAAGCGATGAGGATGGCGAAGTGCGCCCTAGCGATAGCATTGAAGAGAAGGTATCGCTCTCTGAGCGTTTTGGCCTTTGGTTGAGTTTCTATCCCTTCTCGCAAGATGATTATCTGGCTGCTGCCAATTATTGGGTAAGCCAATTGGGTGGCCAATGGAATAAGCAGGCCGAAAATGCCGCTTTGTTGTGGCACAGAACACGCGGTGCGCGGAGCGGGCGGGTGGCTTGGCAGTTTGCACGGGATTTTGTCGGGCGCGACTGATCGAATTGAGTGGTTTTCGCGTTTATTGAAACTGCATTTACAGTTGACAGCATCTTACAGGGGGGAAGCCTACGCTCTCCCCTGATTATTTTTCCAGAAGACCATATTGATCAGGAGTTTATGATGCATACGGGACATTCCACGCTGCGCAAGACCACTGAGGCTAGATCATCAGGAGCCGCAACCGAATTATCGCCAACAAGCCCACGTTTATTCTCCCGCACATCATTGTTTGCCAGAACCCCCAATCTCCGCGATGGCGACGAAGTTAGCCTGCGCCGCGCCTTGCGCCATTATTTTTTGGATACTTTCACCACTTACGAATCACTGTTTGAATGCCTCGCTAACGATAAAGCCTTCTACACCAAACCCATTAGTTTGCGTCATCCACTGATTTTTTATTTTGGCCATACAGCGACATTTTTTGTTAATAAATTATTACTGACGCGCATGATCAGCGAGCGCATCAACCACCGCTTTGAATCTATGTTCGCTGTTGGTGTGGATGAAATGAGTTGGGATGATTTAAATGATGCGCACTACCAGTGGCCAACACCTGCAGAGGTAAAAGCTTATCGCGATCAGGTGCGCGCTCTGGTGTTGGATTTAATCGATAACGCGCCGCTGCAGATGCCGGTTGATTGGGAAAACCCCTGGTGGGCAATCATCATGGGAATTGAGCATGAGCGCATTCATCTTGAAACTTCTTCAGTACTAATCCGCCAACATAAATTGGAGTTCGTGAAAACTTCTCCGCACTGGCAACCGCTGCGTGAATCTGGTTTCGCTCCGAATAATAGCTTAGTGAAAGTTAGCGCTGGCCAAGTGTGTTTGGCTAAAGATAAAACCGACCCGCATTATGGCTGGGACAATGAATACGGCGTTCATGAAGCGGAAGTAAACGCATTTGAAGCTGCTAAGTTTTTAGTCAGCAATCAGGAATTTTTACAATTTGTAGAAGCCGGTGGTTATTTGAATTCCCACAACTGGGAAGAAGAGGGTAAAGGCTGGCTCGCGTTTACCAAAGCCCAGCATCCAACATTCTGGGTTAAAAAAACCAACGGCTGGTATTTACGTTTAATGACCGAAGAAGTTGCTATGCCTTGGGATTGGCCAGCAGAAGTGAATTATCACGAAGCCAAAGCTTTTTGTAATTGGAAAAAATCGGAAACCGGTTTGTCCGTACGTTTACCTACTGAAGATGAGTGGTATCGCATTTATGATGAATCGGGAATAAAAGAAGTCAGCGCAGAAAAGGCAGCTGCCAATCTTCATCTCGATTACGCCGCTTCATCTTCTCCGGTAAGCAAATTTGCCCATGGCGATTTTTACGATGTGGTCGGCAATGTTTGGCAATGGACTGAAACACCGATTTACCCGTTTGAAGGTTTTGAAGTACATCCAATTTACGATGACTTCACCACACCCACATTCGATGAGCGCCACAATTTAATCAAAGGCGGCTCATGGATTTCCTGCGGCAATGAAACCCTGCGCTCATCGCGCTACGCATTCCGCCGCCATTTTTTCCAACACGCGGGTTTCCGCTATGTTGTTTCCGGAGATGTAAAACCCTTGCCTAGTTCCCATTACGAAACCGATAAATTAATGTCTGAATACGCTGAGTTCCATTACGGCGATGAATATTTTGGCGTAGCCAATTTCTCCAAAGCCTTGGTTGATTTGGCGGTGCAAGAGCTGGGCGATAAACCCAGAGTAAAAGCGCTGGATTTAGGCTGTGCATCCGGTCGTGCCACGTTTGAATTGGCGCGGTATTTTGATCACGTTAACGGCATTGATTTTTCTGCCCGTTTTATCGGCCAAGGTGTACAGCTCGCCAACAGCGAGACTCTGCGTTATACACTTGTCGATGAAGGTGAATTGGTTTCCTACAAATCCCGGTCACTTAACGATTTAGGTTTGAGTGAATTCAAAGAAAAAGTCGAATTCTCGCAAGGTGATGCGTGCAACCTTAAACCCCAATTCACCGGCTACGATTTTATTCTCGCCGCCAATTTAATTGATCGCCTCTACAGCCCTGCGAAATTCCTTAGCGGTATTCACGAGCGCCTGAATATCGGCGGTGTGCTTATGCTCACATCGCCCTATACGTGGTTGACTGATCACACTCCGCGTGAAGAATGGATCGGCGGCTTCAAAAAAGACGGCGAGAGTTTTACGACGTTAGATGGTTTGCAGGCGCATTTGAAAGCACACTTCCGCTTAATCAAAGGTCCACATGAGGTGCCGTTTGTGATTCGAGAGACCAAGCGCAAGTTTCAGCATACGCTTTCTGAGGTTACGTTTTGGGAGCGGATCAGTTAGTTGTAATCTATTGTAATCGTGTGTATAAACGGCGGAATGCACTATGTGCTTCCGCCGTTTTTATCTGCTAGATCGATAAATGCTGAGCTGTCATATCAAAAAATTTTAAAGGTATCTTGCAAATGGTATCCGGCTATAAAATCAGTACCAACAAATCCGACCTGGATTTCAACGTTATCCACTCTTTTATTTCAAATACCTACTGGGCAAAAGGAATACCTGCTGAAACTATGCAGAAGGCAATCGATTATGCGATGTGCTTTGGGGTATTCACTGATCGAAATGAACAGGTTGGTTTTGCTCGGGTGATCACTGATACCGCAACCTTCGCCTATCTTTCAGATGTGTTTATTCTGGATGCTCATCGGGGCAAAGGTTTGAGTAAGTGGTTAATGGAGGAAATTGTTGCGCACCCGGATTTGCAAAATCTTCGGCGCTTTGTATTGGTTACTAAAGATGCTCACGGCTTATATGAGCAATTTGGGTTCGGCGCCATTTCTCATCCGGACGATTACATGGAAAAATGGGAGCCTAATGTCTATCAATCCAAGTGATGGACGGTATGTCTGGCATATTAAATTCTTACTGCTTCAAATAAGTTTATAAGTGGATTTTTATTCCAATAATATTAAGGAGATTATGTGAAATATATTGTCGTTTTAATTATGGTATTAACCGCTTACGTTGCGGGTTACTTTACCGCAAAAGAGCCGGCAAGTAGTGTTGCTGCTGAAATAACATCTACTAAAAATTCTGAGTCGATAATTCAGCGTGATGATATTCCACAAAATATGGAAGAGTTTGCAGAAGCCGATCAAATTTCAGCATCTAAAAGCAATTCAGAAATGAAAGTGGATGCTGCTACCAATTCGCAATCGTCAACAGAATCAACTCAAATTCCAAGCACTCAGTCGACTCCAACTCCCGTTGGTACAAATAACGCTTCTGGTTCGGACAAGAAGCGACCGTTAACCGATGAACAAATCGATAAGCTCGTACCGGCTCCATTTAATCAATATCTAAAAGGTCATGACTCAGCATTGCTTAAAAAATATCGAAAGTTTTCTGAGCAAGAGAGCCCATCAAGTCAAGATAGCGATATTTCGAATAAAATTTCAGATGCTATTGCCAGTAATCCCTATTCGAAGTTTTTAAATATTGAGTCTTTTCAGTGCAAGGCCAACTTTTGTGAGATCCGGTTGTATGAAAGCAAGTCCGGTGTTTGGAGTTATATTCAGGCCGAGATGAGTTTACAGGATTGGTGGAAGTTCCAATCTAGCAGCGCCCATGGTTTTGATACGGGCAAAGAAAATGTTAGTGGTTGGTATGTGCTTTTGACGCGAGACTAATAGTTCGGGTTTTGCTGCTAAAGTAATTTCAAATTTAGACACGGAGACATTTTTATAAGAGCGATACAATTTTCGGTTGAGGTGACAAACCGAGGTGTGAAAATAATCGAAGGAGATGCGAATAATGACATTCTTAAAAATTACTGGTTGGCTGGTGTTTGCGGCGGCGCTTTTGCATCTAGCAATTATTGTTGGTGGCCCTGATTGGTATCGTTTTTTTGGCGCTGGCGAGCCTATGGCGATGATGAGCGAGCAGGGATTATGGTATCCCGCTATCGTAACTGCTTGTATCGCAGCAGTGCTATTTATATGGTCGCTCTATGCATTTTCTGGCGCTGGGTCAATTCGTCGGTTGCCATTATTAAAAACAGCTTTGCTGATAATAGGCATTATCTTTTTATTGCGTGGCTTATTGGCGGTGCCTTTGTTATTTTTTTCCGATTCGCCTTATATGGCTGAACTAAAAGAGAAAATGGTTTTTATGCTGGTTACATCTGTGATTTGCTTGTTTTTGGCGGCTGGTTATCTCAGAGGGGTTTGGCTGCTATATCGGCAGCGTGTTTAAACATAAATAAAATTATCGGTCCTGTCTTGTGGCCACTTTGTAAAAATAATCGCTAAAGGTTTATTAATGGATTTTAATTTTGATCAAAAAATTCAGCGCGAAAATACTCACTCTGTAAAATTCGATGGGCGCCGACAATATTTCGGGACTACCGATGTGTCGCCGCTGTGGGTTGCCGATATGGATTTTGCGGTGCCTGAGTGTGTAACGCGGGCCTTGCAAGAACGTATCAATCATCCGGTATTTGGTTATACGCTTTACCCTGAAAGCATTTATCAATCGATTATTGATTGGTTCCAGCGCCGTCACCAATGGACGATTGAGCGGGAGTGGATTGTATTTGCACCGGGTGTTGTTCCATCGCTATTTGCGGCAGCTAAGGCTTTTGCTCAAGAGGGCGAGGGCGTGATTGTACAATCCCCCGTGTATTTTCCATTTTTTTCAGCAGTGACGACCAATAATCGCAAACTGATTAATAATCCGTTGCGTGAAATTAATGGCCGCTACGAAATGGATTTTGAACACCTTGAGCAGTGCGCGCAGCAGGGTGCAACATTATTGATGCTTTGCACACCGCACAATCCGGTGGGGCGCGTGTGGAGCGAAGCCGAATTACAACAAGTATTGGAGATTAGTCGTCGTTACGATTTAACGATTCTCTCCGATGATATCCACTGCGATCTGGTCTATTCCGGCGTTAAGCACACCATGCTTGGCCGCCTAGCACAGCCGGGCGATAAACTTATCACCACCATTGCACCTAATAAAAGTTTCAATATTCCCGGTTTGGGTTTGTCGGCGTTGGTAATTCCCAATGCAGCCGAACGCAATGCCATGAAACATATGTTTGAAACCCTGCATGTCGGTAATTACAACCCCTTGAGTATTGCGGCGTTTGAGGCCGCGTACCGCGAAGGTGATCATTGGTTGGATGCGTTGATGCAGTATCTGGAAACGACGCGGGATTTTGCCGCCGATTTTATCGCACGGGAAATTCCACAGATTAAATTGATAAAACCTGAAGCGACTTATTTGTTGTGGCTCGATTGCAGGGGATTGGGTATGGGCGATGCGCAACTGCGCGATTTTTTTGTACGTTCATGCAAAGTAGGTATGAATCCCGGTACGGTATTTGGTGAGGGCGGTAGCGGTTTTATGCGGATGAACATAGGTGCGCGTAGTGTAGTTATTATTAATGCTTTGAATAGTATTTTGAAAAATATTCCTTCAAGAAGCAATGAATTGTAAAATTGAGTAGTGCTTTTAATAAAATGGCATTGTAAATAATTATAATTAATAGGTGTCTGCACTGATTGTTGTTTATGTTATTAAAATTAATGTTCAAAGGTGAATGTAATATTTAAATAACATCAAGTGAATGAGTGTGATATTTATTGAGGTGTTAATTAGATGCTATTTATCAATTTTGGGCTAAAAACGCCCTTTTTTAAGCGCTATTCAACGACCATGGTTGTTGTGGCCGGGCTTGCTCTGAGTGCTTGTGGTGGTGGAAGCGATAGTGCGGGTACGACCAGTACAAGCTATGTTGGGCAAAGCTCCCGGGCTGTGTCTTCGCTTATGGCTAGTAGTTCTATGTCATCGACAACTTCATCTCTGGTTTCCAGTGTTATCTCTGAAATTTCCAGTAGCGCTGCATCTTCTGAAAAAAATGTTGTAGAAATCCACTGGGTTACACCGAATCAGCGCGTGAATGGTGACTATATGGATATTGGTGAAATAGGTGGTTATGAGTTGCGCTATAAACGAGAAATTGATAACTATTTCACAAGCGTTATTATTAATGATAAAGATGCGGCCACTTATTACTTAGATGACTTGCGCGGTGAATATGAGTTTAAAATTGCCGTATTTGATGTTGATGGTCTTTATAGTGAATTTGTTGAAGTTGAACGGATGTAATGACAGTTTTCCTACGTAGTCTACATTATTAATTCCCTTCATCGTCTTCGCCATCTTAATAGGCCACGTTGCGACGGGCGATGGCTCGGGCAAACCAATCCAACAAGTATTGTCGGCAGTTTCCAGCTTGATGATCTGAATCAGGAAATTTCGGCCTCCCCGCTCAGCCGAGGGAGTCTCGCAATTAACAGGGAAATCAAACGGCAGTTGTCGAGCTATCAGGCTTGATATAAGTGCTCGCCACGGGTGAGGGTTTGCCATTGGCTCGCCTAAACGCCTGTATTTCCACCATAGGCTATTTTCTGGTTGTTTTTTAATCGATATTGGGTGGAAGTTTTGCTTGCTTCAGGTACAATCCGCCCACTTTTTTAAGCCCCCCTCATTTGTACCAGCATTCTCACGAGACACTATGACTGTAAATACCTTCGACCCGTCGCAAACCACCACCCTGGATGCTCCCGCTAAGTCGCTCGCCAGCCAGTCGCTGATCGCCAGTAGCAAGGGAAATACCATTGGTTTTGTGTCGCTCGGCTGCCCCAAAAATCTAGTGGATTCCGAGCGAATCCTCACCCAGCTGCGCATGGAAGGCTACAACATTGTGCCCACCTACAACGATGCCGATATGGTGATTGTGAATACCTGCGGTTTTATTGATTCTGCGGTGCAGGAATCTTTGGGCGCGATTGGCGAGGCGTTGGCCGAAAACGGCAAAGTGCTGGTAACTGGTTGCCTGGGTGCCAAGAAAGACGAAATCATTCAGGTTCATCCAAATGTGTTGGGCATTACTGGCGCTCACGCTTATGAAGAGGTGTTGTCGCAAGTACATGAGCACTTGCCACCGAACCCAACCCACAACCCTTTTACTGATCTGGTGCCACCGCAAGGTATCAAGTTAACTCCTCGTCACTATGCTTATCTGAAAATTTCAGAAGGTTGCAACCACTCTTGTAGTTTCTGCATCATCCCCGATATGCGCGGCAAGCTGGTCAGCCGCCCGATAGGCCAGGTGCTGGGTGAAGCCGAGCGTTTGGTGAAAGCGGGTGTGAAAGAGCTGCTGGTGATCTCGCAAGATACATCGGCATACGGTGTTGATATCAAACACCGCACCGATTTCTGGGATGGTCGCCCGCTCAAGACCGATATGTACCAGCTTGCTGCAGCGCTGGGCGAATTGGGTGTTTGGGTGCGTTTGCATTATGTATATCCCTATCTCCACGTGGACAACGTCATGCCATTGATGGCAGCGGGCAAAGTGCTGCCATATCTGGATATCCCGTTCCAGCATGCCAGTCCGACCTTGCTGCGCAAAATGCGTCGCCCAGGTCAAGTTGAGAAAACACTGGAGCGTATTAAAAGCTGGCGCGAGCAGGTGCCTAACTTGACCATCCGCTCGACCTTTATTGTCGGCTTCCCCGGCGAAACAGAAGATGATTTCCAGCAATTGCTCGACTTCTTGCAGGAAGCGCAATTGGATCGCGTCGGCTGCTTCCAGTATTCGCCGGTTGAAGGTGCCAAGGCGAATGACTTGCCGGATCATGTGCCTGACGACATCAAACAAGAGCGTTACGATCGCTTTATGCAGTTGCAACAGCAAATTTCAACTGAGCGCCTGAAGCAAAAAGTAGGGCAGACCTTGCAGGTATTGATCGATGAAGTAGATGACGAAGGCGCAATTGGTCGCAGTTTTGCGGATGCTCCTGAGATTGACGGTTGCGTCTACCTGAATGGTGAAGAAAATGTAAAACCCGGTGATTTGGTCAACGTATTGATTGAGCACTCGGATGAATATGATCTTTGGGGTAGCAAGGTCTAAGTAGCATTGGATAAAGGTGCATCGTCTTTGATCGGAAAAATCCCCCATTTGCGCAAGCACTGGGGGATTTTTTTATGGTCTACTCTACACTGGTACAACATTTCTGGAACTTTGTATGGCTGATGTCCAGCATTTACCCGATGAGCAGCGTTTTGTGATTGTGCACGAAGGTCGCGAAGCACTTTTGGCTTACCGCTTGTTTAATAATGGTGCTAAAGCGGCGATCGATTTTAATAGTACCTATGTGCCCCCGGAATTTCGCGGCAAGGGGTTTGCCGAAAAATTGGTGCGCACCGGTATCAGGTGGGCAAAAGAGCAGGGTTACGAGTTACATGCGAGCTGCTGGTATGCAGCAAAATTTATTCGATAAAAACGTAAAGGAATCCGTGTGAAAAAAAATAGCGGTTTTACCCTGATAGAAATGCTGGTGGTGATTGCCATTATCGCCATATTGGCAATGATCGCAATGCCATCACCCGACCCGACCATTGCGCGCAAGCAAGTGATAGAGTCAATGGAGTTAATTGAAGATTATAAAAAGCTCGTCGCTTTTTATCACAAGAGTACGCAGGTTTTTTTGAAAGACAATAAAGAAGCCGGAATTCCTGCTGCCGATAAATTGTTAGGTAATTATGTGGATCGCATCGATTATAAAGACGGCGCATTTCATATTCACTTTGGCAACAAGGCGCATCCCAATATAAAGGGGAAGACATTAAGTGTGCAGCCGATTACAGTGCAGGGGTCCCCTGAAAGCCCAATTTCCTGGATTTGTGGTAAAGCGGCAGTCCCGCTGAATATGAAAGCGGTTGGGGAGAATCGCACGGATTTGGAATTGAAAGACATGCCACTAAATTGTCGGATTTAATCGATGAAGAAATATTTGTTAGTTCTTATAGCGCTGGGTATTTTCTTTAATTGGAATAAGTTGCGTGATGAGTTTAGTCCTCCCCCCGATTTTTCTGCTCAGCATCCTGAAGGTGTGGTTTTATATGCGACTGATTGGTGCGGTTACTGTAAAAAGACGCGCGAATTTTTCAAGCAGCATAATGTTGCTTTTGTGGAATACGATATTGAGAAATCGACTGAGGGCAAGGCGCAATATGACCAACTGCGCGGCAGCGGGATTCCGCTAATCGTTATTCGCGGCGAAGTGTTGCGCGGCTATGATCCCAATGCAATGAAAGCGCTGCTCAAATTGTAATTCCAAGTGAGTTAATCAGTAAGTAAAAATCGGGAGTCGGGTGAGTAAATGATTAAATTACAAAAAGACAGTTCGGGTACTTATCGCCAGCGCATCAGTGTTGATGCACATGAATTATTCGCCGATGTAGATGACAGCATTGGCGGTGAAGATTCGGCGCCAGATCCACATGATTTATTGGATTCATCGCTTGCCGCTTGTACCGCGATTACGTTGAGTATGTATGCGAAGCGCCGCGGTATGCCGTTGGAAGGAATAAATATAGATATCGAACGGGATGACAGCAAAGAAAAAAGTGGTGAGTACAATCTCGCTTTAAATATCCACTTTGTGGGCAATTTAAGTGATGAGCAGAAACAACAATTGTTGGGTATTATTGAAAAATGTCCGATCCATAAATTGTTGTCCCATGCCACTATCAACATCACCTCGTATCATCAACCCTAATATTACTGGTTAGAGGAGATTCCAATGACTTTATTAATTCCTCCCCGCGTACAAGATATAGGTTTCACCGTAAAACGTTTATTGCCATCACGTTTACAGCAACGTGTTGGGCCCTTTATTTTTGTGGATCACATGGGGCCTGCGCATTTTGACGCGGGAACAACTGCTGGTGATGTGCGCCAGCATCCGCATATTGGATTGGCAACAGTCACCTATTTATTTTCTGGCGCGATGATGCATAAAGATAGTTTAGGTTTTCATCAGCGTATTGAACCGGGTGCGATTAATTTAATGACTGCGGGTAATGGAATAGTGCATTCCGAACGTTTGCCTGATGATGTGCGCGAAAAAAATACGAGCGTAGAGGGAATCCAGATTTGGTTGGCCTTGCCAACGGAGGTGGAAGATTGCGAACCTTCGTTTGCACATTATCCTGCGGAAGTTATCCCTTCGATCAATCTACCGAACATGAGTGTCCAAGTGCTTATTGGTAAAGCATTTGATGTTGAATCACCAGTTAAAACTGCGAGTGTGACGACCTATCTTGATATTGCCCTTGGGGCTGATACGCAGTATTCGCCGGATTTTCCTCAGCAGGAACTGGCGATTTATGTTGTCTGGGGGAGTGTCACGGTAAATGGCGAGTTGGTGCCAGAGTTTCACATGGCTGTACTGGATAAAGATTCGGTGATCGCTACAGTGAGCGGCGCAAATATTATGTTATTGGGTGGTGAACCTTTGGCAGGTGAGCGCTTTATTTTGTGGAATTTTGTTGCCTCATCCCGTGAAAAAGTACGTGCGGCTGCAGAGCGTTGGACGAATGGTGGTTTTGCGATGGTGCCGGGTGAAACTGATTGGATTCCATTGCCGACGATTAGTTAATGATGCCGCCATCTCGCTTTCAAGCTTCGTTTGAGAACAAGAAAATGCCCTGCATAAAGCTAAGAGTAAAATAAAAACGCCCGACATTATCGGGCGTTTTTATCTGCGAAAAAAGAAAAAAATTTACGAAATTGCTTTATCCACGATCACCTGGGCTTCCTCGATCAACTGCTGCAGATGTTCTTTTCCTTTAAAACTTTCCGCATAAATTTTATAAATCTCTTCAGTGCCCGATGGACGCGCCGCAAACCAACCATTTTTACTCATCACTTTAATGCCGCCAAAGCTGGCATTATTGCCCGGTGCATTTGTTAGGATGGTTTCGATTTTGTCGCCTGCTAATTCAGTGGACGTAATTTGCTCGGGTGATAACTTTGACAGCGCTTTTTTCTGCGCTGTATTGGCCGGTGCTTCTACGCGGGCTTCAGCTGCATGGCCAAATTCATCGGCAAGCAACTTATAGCACTCGCCAGGGTCGCGGCCGGTTTTTGCTTTAATTTCTGCGGCAAGAAGCGAGGGAATGATGCCGTCTTTATCCGTTGTCCAGACGCTGCCATCAATGCGCAAGAAAGAAGCGCCTGCACTTTCTTCACCCCCAAAACCGAGTGAACCGTCAAATAAACCCGGCGCAAACCATTTAAATCCAACGGGGACTTCATATAAACGGCGGCCAATTTTTCTTGCGACTTTATCGATCATCGCGCTACTCACAACAGTTTTACCAATTGCGGTATCGGCGCGCCATTGTGGGCGATTTTGAAATAAATATTCAATCGCGACTGCGAGATAATGATTTGGCGGCAGCAGGCCGCAGCTAGGTGCAACTATACCGTGACGATCGTGGTCGGCATCGCATGCGAAGGCGACATCAAATAAGTTGCGGCGCTCCACCATGCCTTGCATGGTATAGGCTGAGGATGGATCCATACGGATTTTTCCATCCCAATCCGCCGTCATAAACGAAAAGGTTTTATCGACTGCAGTGTTCAATACTTTTAAATTTACCTGATAGTGATCGGCAATAGCGCTCCAGTAATTAACGCCAGCGCCACCGAGAGGGTCTGCACCCATATGCACATTTGCGCCGCGAATCGCTTCCATATCCACTACGTTAATCAAATCTTTTACGTAGTTGTGTACATAGTCGTGATGATGGGTTGTCGCGGATTTGATTGCCTGGTGGTAGTCCATGCGTTTTACATCGCGCAAATTATTTTCCAGCAATTCATTGGCACGGGCTTGCATCCAATTGGTGATGTCACTATCAGCTGGGCCGCCATTGGGTGGGTTGTATTTAAAACCACCATTGTCCGGCGGGTTGTGTGACGGGGTGATGACGATGCCATCGGCTAAACCAGACGTACGGTTGCGGTTGTAGGTGAGGATTGCATGGGAAATTGCGGGTGTAGGTGTGTATTCGCCATCTTTAGCGAGCATAATCTCAATGCCATTTGCAGCGAGCACTTCTACAGCGCTGATCTGGGCTGGCTCAGAGAGCGCGTGGGTGTCGATACCAACATAAAGTGGTCCGGTAATACCGGCCTGTTTGCGGTAGTCACAAATCGCTTGGCTAATGGCCAGCACATGGTTTTCATTGAAACTGGTATTAAATGACGAGCCGCGATGGCCGGAGGTGCCAAAGCTGACGCGTTGTTCGGCAATGCCAACATCAGGCTTATTGGTGTAGTAGGCATCGATAAGTTTGGGCAGATCTACCAGTAGGTCTGCGGGTAAGAGTTGGCCAGCCAGGGGGCTTGTAGACATAAAAACTCCTGAATTGTACGGATTAGCTGCTTGAAATGCGTTGCTGTCATTATGATGTTGTCAGAGTCTATAGTAGCGCGCTTTGATTTCACTTAACTACTTACTTGATTGTTCAATTACTCACTTAAATATTCACATAACCACTGATTCATCACGAGGGATAAATTATGCGTTGGAAACAAGGTCGTCGCAGTGACAATGTGGAAGATATGCGCAGCGCCAGTCCAGGTGCGATGGGGGCGATGGGTGGGGTGTCAGCGATAGCGCGGATTTTGCCTTTTCTGCTGCGCACGAAAACTGGCCGTGCTTTATTGATCATTGGTGTTTTGGTGTATTTTGGAGCCAAATTTTTGGGCTACGATCTGCTTCAGCTGGCCGCGCCACCAGGTTCAATGGATGTGAGTTCCCGGCAACTTTCCCCCAAAGATCAGGAGCTGGCTGAATTTGTATCGGTGATACTCGCGGATACTGAATCTACCTGGCATCTGGAATTCAAAAAGTTGGGGCTGACTTATCAAGAGCCAAAGCTGGTGTTATTTCGCAATGCAGTGAGCTCTGCTTGCGGCTACGCGCAATCGGCAATGGGGCCATTTTATTGCCCTGGCGATAACAAGCTTTATATCGATTTGGCTTTTTATGAGGATATGAAAAATAAGCTTGGCGCGCCCGGCGATTTTGCACAGGCTTATGTCATCGCCCACGAGGTTGGGCACCACGTGCAAACGTTATTGGGAACATCGGCGAAGGTGACACAGGCGCAACAGCAAATGTCAAAAGCGCAAGCGAATCAGCTCTCAGTAAAGTTAGAGCTACAGGCGGATTGTTATGCAGGAATTTGGGGACACTACGCTGATACCGAACGGCAAATGTTGGAAGATGGCGATATCGAAGAAGCCTTAAATGCCGCCTCGGCGATTGGTGATGATCAATTACAACAAGCCGGTGGAGCTGTGCGTCCTGAAAGTTTTACCCACGGTAGCTCAAAGCAGCGGATGGAGTGGTTTAAGCGCGGTTTTGAGCTGGGTAAAGTAGAGGCGTGTAATACCTTTAAATGAGATCTCTTAAGCTACCAGTTTTTTCGAACCGTCCATCACCAGGGTACGATAGGTTTGTATAAAGTCATCTGCATTGCGGAGGCAATTTGTACCATTATCAAAATGGTTCGCCCAGAATTGCGCGAGCGCAGAAATGTCAGCGGGCTTGCTGGTGTCAATCGCACTGCGGCGATACAGCATCCAGGCCATACCGGTAGCGTAAGTTAAATTGCCCATCAACTCGCCGTGCGGATTCTTCAGGAATTGCTGTTGGCTGGCCAAGCCGCGCTGCTGGGAAGCCAATTCGGGAAACTGCACTAAATAGGTATCCCATAGTTCTAGATGCTTTTCTGCGGTAATGCGATATAAACCCAAGCCTTTAGTTTGGGCACAATAACAATGTAATCCCAGTAAAGATTCTTGCGCAGCAGTGCCAAGCAACAAATTTTCGGCAACTTCTGAATATTCTCCCAGGCCCTGTAAGTAAGGTTTGATGATTAACTCGCGTAGATCACTCGCATAAATACCCATAACTACCTCAATGCGCCCCATTTTTGTCACAGCAGTGCCCCAAATTGTCAGCAGCTAAATGCTAACAGCCAATTTATGCACGGTTTCTGTTCCAGGTTGCGTCAAAAAAACTGTACATAAACTGTACATGATAGACACAGCATAAGTTGCGCCAACTTGCTGCAGGCTGAACGAGTCGAATAAACATCCTCGGCTATACTCGATTTAGTGGAAGTGCAATTGAGGAGGGAATTAGTGATGCGTATTGGTATCCCGAAAGAAATAAAACCCGGCGAAAATCGCGTTGCATTGACTCCCGCAGGTGCGGCCGAGTTACATCAGCGTGGGCACAGCGTTTACGTGATGCGCGGTGCAGGGCAGGCCGCGGGATTTAGCGATGAGCGCTATCAGCATGCCGGTGCGTTATTGCTCGATTCATTGGCGGATGTGTATGCCAGCGCCGATTTGATTGTCAAAGTCAAAGAGCCGCAACCCGAAGAATATGCGCTGCTCAGTGCCCGCCATCTGTTGTTCACTTATTTACACCTCGCGGCTAATCGCGCGCTAACTGATGCATTGCTTGCATCGGGTGCCAGTTGCATCGCGTATGAAACCTTGACTGATGCGCAGGGGCGTTTGCCGCTGTTGGCGCCCATGTCGGAAATTGCCGGGCGCATGGCGGTGCAGGCGGGGGCGCATCACCTTGAGATGGCGCAGGGTGGAAAAGGTATTTTATTAGGTGGAATTCCCGGCGTTGCACCGGCGAATGTGTTGATCCTCGGCGGTGGAGTGGTGGGTGCAAATGCCGCTGCTATGGCTGTTGGTATGGGGGCACAAGTGCGTATTCTGGATAAATCCATCGCACGTTTACGCCATTTGGATGAGCTGTGGCGTGGCCGTGTTGTATGTGAATATGCAGTGCAAGAGCGCATCGATACGCTGGCGCTCCAGTCAGACTTAATAATTGGTAGTGTGCTCAATGCTGGTGCCGGTGCCCCAAAGCTATTGAGCCGCGCTCTGATCGCGCAGATGGAAAAGGGTAGTGTGTTGGTAGATGTGGCTATCGACCAAGGGGGATGTTTTGCAACCTCAAGACCCACTACACATCAATATCCAGCGTATATTGAAGAGGGTGTTGTGCACTATTGCGTTGCCAATATCCCCAGCGCAGTCGGTAGAACGGCGACCCTCGGTCTTACTAATGCGACCCTCGCGTACGTCATTCGCTTGGCGGATGCGGGTATCGGGGCGTTACAAACGGATGCCGGTTTTCGTGGTGGATTGAATATTTATCGCGGCCAGCTTACTCATGCCGGGGTCGCTGAAACTTTTGGAATGCCGTTTAGTGAGACTGCATCGTTGTCGTTGGAAAGTGAATTTCCTTATAGAAAATAACACGATAGATTCGGCGCCACTGAAAATAGTGATCTATACTCACGCCAAGTTAAGTGTAGATTACCTGCCTCGGAGCAATATCTGCCCCCACTTTCATATAACTAGATTCAGTTCCCGGAAACCTTAGGTCGATGAGAGATAAAGCGCCTTCCTTTTTTAATGGCATCTCATTCCAGCTTGCCAAAATAGGCATCATTTTGGCTTTTGTGTTGAGCTTTTTATTGAGTTCAGTACAGTTATACCTCGATTTTTTAAATCAGGAAAAAGAACTTAAAACGCTCATTGACCGCGTTATACAAGTGGCAACTCCTCCTGCTGTACGCTCCGTATCCACACTCGATGATGAACTTTCCTATGAAGTGGTGAACGGTTTGCTGCGCTACGGATTTATTTACGAAGTAGTCATCTACGATGATACCGGCAATGTACTCGCCCAAGGCAGCAGCACGCGCCCGGAAGTAAAAACCCGCTGGCTCACCAATAAGATCACCGAAAATACGCGCGAATACACCGCCAATTTATTATTACCCGGCTACAGTGATGGCACTTCGGGCAGTATCCGTTTTTCAGTGGATATGGATTTGGCTCTGGAAGGTTTTTATAACCGCTCCCAAACTGCGCTCATGACCGGCTTGTTGCGCAACATGTTTTTGGTGTTGCTATTGTTCGTAGTGTTTTATTACACCCTCACTAAACCTTTGGTGCGATTATCGCGCGAAATTAACAATATCAATCCTGATCATCCCGGCGTAAATCGCCTCACCCAATTGCCTGCGCAGCGCAAGGATGAATTGGCACAGCTAATTGCCAGTTCCAATCAATTATTGGCCATAGTCGAACTTTCCCTCGCCAAGCGCCGTGCGGTTGAGCTGGCGTTGCGTAAAAGTGAAGAACATTTGCGTCAGATTATTGATCACCTGCCGGTAATGATTGGTGCGCGCAATATCGCTGGTTATTATTTATTTGCTAACAAAGCCCTCGCCAATGAACTGGGTTATACACCTGACCAAATGCGTAATTTGCATGTGCGCCAACTGTTAAAAAATTCGGTATTTGATATAGATACCATGCTGCAAAATGATTACCGCGTAATTCGCGGCAATGAAGAGTTGGATGTGATTGAAGAGCGTTTTGTCACGTCGACCGGTAAACAATTATTTTTACAAACCCACATTATGCCGCTCGCGTTTTACGATGAAAAAGTCGCGTTAATCGTATCGGTTGATATTACCGAACGCAAAAATGCGCAGGCCAAGATGGAGTTTATGGCGCACCACGATGCCCTTACCGGGTTACCTAATCGCCTGCAGCTGGTTGAGCGCCTTGAGCACGAATTGCGCCGCGCTGAACGTCACGGTTATTTTGGTGCGGTGTTGTTTATCGATCTCGACCAATTTAAAACTATTAATGATTCGCTCGGCCATCCAGTGGGTGACCGAGTGTTGGAAGTGGTTGCCACACGTTTACAACAGTCAGTGCGCGAAGAAGATTTGGTTGCCCGTTTGAGCGGCGATGAATTTGTGGTTGTGCTTACCGTGCTCGACCAAAATATCGAAACAGCGGCATTGCGCGCGGGCGAAATCAGCGAAAAAATCCGCACCATTATTTCCCAGCCCTATATGTACGACAGCATGGAATTGCGCGTTACTTGCAGTGTGGGTGTGGTGGTTTATCCCGATAAAAATAATTCGGTGCATGAATTGTTGCGTTACGCCGATACGGCGATGTATCAAGTAAAAGAAAAAGGGCGCGACTCCATTGAATTCTTCAATGAAGAGATGGCCGATAAAGTTAGCCGCCAATTGACGATGGAAGGCGATCTGCATCGCGCCTTGGATGAATCGCAATTTGAATTGTATTATCAACCTAAAATTGATATCCAAAGCGGCCGGGTCGTGGGTGCGGAAGCGCTGCTACGCTGGAATCATCCTACCAAGGGTATGGTGTCGCCGGTCGATTTTATTCCGGTGCTGGAAACCTCCGGCATGATTATCGATGTAGGCCAGTGGGTATTGGAAGCATCTTGTAAAACGCTGGTTAAATGGCATCAATCCGGTTTATGGAAACCGGGTATGAAGATGAGTATTAACATCAGCCCGCGCCAATTCCGTCGCGCTGCATTTGTGGATGATGTGATTGCGACTTTGGAGAAATATCCCATCCCGGAAGCGTCATTGGATATGGAAATTACTGAAGGGATTGTTATCCAGCGTGTTGATGATGCAATTGTTACCATGACGACGTTGAGTGAACGCGGCATTAGTTTTTCACTGGATGATTTTGGTACCGGATATTCATCGATTAGTTATCTCAAGCGTTTACCTGTGAGCACTTTAAAAATCGATAAGGGTTTTGTGCGCGATATTATCGATGATCGAAACGACCGTGTGCTGGTTGAAACCATTATTACCATGGGGCGCTTGCTCGATATGGAATTGGTGGCAGAAGGTGTGGAAGAAGCAGAGCAACTAGCGATTCTGAAATCCTTCGGTTGCAATTACTATCAGGGCTATTTATCGAGCCAAGCGGTGCCTTTGGCGGAATTTGAAGTGATATTGGCTGATGATGAAAAAGTGGGTGAGTAAATAAATATTGTCGATACCTATGCGTTGGAATCGACATTTTTTTCAACGTATTTTCAGGTTAAAACAATCTTCCCAGCAAATAAGGCACCGCTGTTTCTACGCGCATAATGCGCTCGCCTACCTGCACGGCTTCAAAGTTACACTTTTCCAATAAATCAATTTCGTACGGAATAAAACCACCTTCAGGGCCTACGGCCAGTGTCAGCGAATACTCTATTTGGCAGGGGCAGGCGGTTTCTGTGTAAGGGTGGGCAACCAATGCGCGCGTATCGGCAACAATTGCTGGCAACTCATCTTCTACAAATGGCTTGAAGCGTTTGTGTAAATGCACTTCCGGCAAATGGGTGTCGCAACCCTGTTCCAATCCTAAAATTAGCTGCTCACGAATGTTTTCTGCTTCCAAAAAAGGTGTCTGCCAGTAGCTTTTTTCCACGCGGTAGGAATTAATCAAATGCAATTGTTTAACACCGAGGGTTGCAACCGTTTGTAAAATACGGCGCATCATTTTTGGCCGCGGCAAACCGAGCACCAGTGTTAATGGCAATGCGCGCGGCGGCGCTTGGTGCAGGTCTACATCCAGATATATCGCAGTATCATTGAGTTCTGTAACTAGCCCAATACCCAGATTGCCGTTTATCAGGCCGACTTTTAATTGATCGCCCACTGTAGCGCCGTGCACTTGCTTAATATGCGCAAGCTGGCGTGGATTTTTGATACAGGCTCGGTTATCGGTGAGTAAATCGTTTGGCGATAATAAAATCAGATTCATAATGTGTAGAAATAGAGGTAAGTGGAAAAATATGGGCATTAGACCACGTGCGGTAATGTCTTGTCATATATTGCTGCGCAACAATTGCCTCGGAGCGATGTAGGTTTACGCCGGTTTAGGCCTGCGCTATCAACCACCACTCTGGAAGCAAAGGGCGTATTTCCGGTTGTTGAAAGCGCTGGTCCAGCAACCACAAATAACCTTCATCTGATGTAGTTCGAATTACGCGCCCGGCTGCCTGGATCACTTTCTGGATTCCTGGATAGGTGTAAGTAAAATCATATCCCTGCGCGAATTTACCCTGCATCACTGCACGCAAGTGCTCATTTACCGGATTCACTTGTGGTAAACCTAACGTTGCAATAAAAACCCCTTTTAATGCATCGCCCGACAAATCCACTCCCTCGCTGAAAGCGCCGCCCAATACCGCCAAACCCAATAAATTATTGTGCTGGCTAAATTGCTCGATAAATTCCTGCCGGTCCTCTTCGCTCATACGGCGCGATTGCACTACCAATTGAATATTACTGTTGATCAATCGCGGCCGAAGAGCGGTCTCTACTTTTTGTAAAAACTCATAGCTGGAGAAAAACACCAAGGCATTGCCTGGTTGTGCGTGGATTTGATCTTCGATCAAATTACAAATAGGTTCTATGGCTGCACTGCGATCTTTGTAGCGGGTGGATAAATTGGTTGCGATCTGGACGTGCAGTTGCTCGGGTTTGAACGGTGAGGGAACATTGATATGTACCGTATCATCAGGCAAACCCAGCAGCGATTGATAATAATGCGCAGGATGCAGCGTGGCCGAAAAATAGCAGGCGCAATGGGCAAAACTCAACCGTGCGGCCAGTGGTGTTGCCGGTATCAGGTTGCGCAGGGTCAGTACTTCTTCTTTTGTACCCATGGCTTGCATATCAATACAAAAGTCTTCATCGAATACTTCTACCACTTTTTGGTAGTTTAGTGCAGCGAAGAAAAATTCTTGCGCAATCGTTTCTTGCACTGAATGGTCGGGATTTTTCTGCAGGAACTCAATATAGCTATTGGTGAACTCGGTTAACGCCATGCCCAATTTTTCTGGTAATACCGGCAGTAACAGAAATTGATCCGGGCTTTCCGGGAGGAGTTTTAACAGCGCAAGCCAGAGTTTATTGATTTTATCCAATGTTTTTTTAATCGGTGCGGGCGAATGCTTTTTTGCGCTGATCAAGTCACCCCTGTTTAACTCGGCGGAATACATACCGCGTGCGCGATCAATCAGGTTATGGCTTTCATCGACCAGCAAGTAGGGTTTCCAATCGAATTCGTTGGTAAGCCCTAATAACAGTGGTGTGCCATCAAAATAATAATTTACATCGGCAACCACTATATCGACCCAACGGCTCATTTCCATACTGAGATAAAACGGGCAGATTTCAAATTCATAAGCGAGTGCCGTGAGTGCTTGTTTATCTAATAAGGGCGTTGCGTAAGCCGCTTGGCGGGCGGCTTCCAGTTTGGTGTAAAAATCAAACGCGTAAGGGCAGGAATCGCCCATGCATTTTTTGTCGGGTTCAAGGCACGCTTTTTCTTGTGCGGTTAATTCCAATGTGCGCAGTGGTGTGGCTGAGCCGTTTTTATCACTGGCAATCAGGTGGATATTTTCCAACGCTAATTGTTTGCCGGTAGTTTTGGCGGTGAGATAAAAAATTTTATCGACCGGTGTGCGGGGCATGGATTTAATGGCAGGAAATAATCCCGCCAGGGTTTTGCCAGTGCCTGTGGGCGCTTCTGCTAATACCACTCGCCCGATTGCAGCGGCTTTGTACACAGCTTCTGCCATTACCCGTTGTGAGCTGTGCATGCTGCCATAGGGAAATTGTAGCTGTTCAATCCAGTGATTGAGCCGCTCCAAGCGTTGATTGATCTGTGCCTGCCATTGGCAATATTTTTCGGCAAGATTTTCACAATATTCCTTTAGCTCTGCGGCACTCCAGGTTTCTTCCAGTCGATATTCTTTTTCATTGGTTAAATTAAAATAAATCAGCGCGAGATTAATTTCATCGCAGCCGTGGGTTTCACAATACATCCAGCCGTAGCATTTTGCCTGTGCCCAATGCAGTGCTTGATGGTTTTCCGGTATGCGCGATACATCGCCATAAAAGGTTTTAATTTCTTCGATGCAATGATCTGAGGGTGCATAACCATCGGCGCGGCCGCGAAAAGTAATATCGCCGTAAGTGATGCTCAAGCTCACTTCGGTTTGATAATTGGATGAGCGATTGCTCGTTACCCGCTGATGGCCTTCGATCCCTTCTTGGCCTGTCGGTGATGGTGTAAAGCGGCGGTCGAGGCTGCCGCTTTTGGCTGCAAATGCGACCAATGTTTTTACCGCAACCGCCTTGGGCTTATTGCCAGTTAACATACCAAACCTCGGCTGGGATTGTGTTTGCGGCAAAATAATCCAGCCAGCGCTGCTGGTTGTCTTGAATGCGGTCGCCCGGGCCTTTCACTTCAATCATTCGATAGTTATTAGAGGAAGGAAAAAACTGGATTAAGTCGGGCAAGCCGCTGCGGTTGCTTTTAATATCAAATAGCAAGCGTTTAAAAATGGCTTTCAAATGTGCGGCAGGAATTGTCTGGAGCGCGAGATCAAGCAGCTCCTGTTCTAAAAATTGCCAGCTCACAAAATGATTGGCCACGCCGTTTTTATCGCGCCAGAATTCACGGATATGATCGTGATGTTGGTTGTCATCCAATAATTGCCACAATTGCTGAATGCCGGGGCGATTGTTAACAAAATTTTCCTGATACAAATCCAGCGGCGCCGCTTGAAACGGATTGGCAAAAGCGCCATCAATGCCGCGAAACATTTCCGGCCATAACCACAAACCAAATAAACCGGTCAGTAATAAATTCTCGACATAAAAGCAGGGCGATTCGTCGGTGTGGGCAAATTGCCGAACGACTTCTTCAACACGCAGAATATTGTTATTTTCATCAACTAATTGTGGCAGGATTAATTGTTGCTCAATAACCGGAGCGCGTGTTTGTTTGGCAATAGTTTCGCCCACTTTTTTAGCAAGGCGCGGCGCCATCCGTTGGGCAACTTGTAGCTCATGTTCATCGCAAGGTGAATTCAACACTTCACCAAGCAGTTGCCATGCACCCGCAATATCACCCTGTTTTTCCAGTAGGCGGATTCGACGTTCGCGCGCAGGCGGTAAATGGCTCTGGCAATAAAGTTGGAGTGCGAGTGTGTGCTTGTTTGCACGCTCCAGTTCATAGGCTAATTGATTGCACAAGCGCGCACGGCGCCGCTGCAAGCCTGCATGGTTTAGCTGCGCGGGAATGCGATTGGCAAGATTCGCCAAATGTTCTACTTCAGCTGCGAGCTGCAGTTCATCGCGCAACTGGATTAATTGTTGGTATTGTTCCAACTCGGCGCGATTTTTAAAAATGCGGTGCTGGTGATCGATAGTGTAATTTTCATAGCGATACAAGCCCAAATCCTGCAATACAAATTCGGTGAGGTCTTGATAGGCATTGCCAAAAAATAATAACAATAAGGTGCTGATAATGGCTTGGTTATCCAGCCGATAAGTTTTGCCAAGTTGATGGTTCGTCCAGTCTTCCCAGGTTTTTGATTCAGGCAATTGTGCGCTTAGTTGTGCAATTAATTCTTCTTTGCGCGCCTGTTTTGCTCCCTGCAAATGCTCCATGAACAGGCTGAGCAATTCGGCTTTGGTAAGCAGGTTTGCGGCTTCATCAATACTGAGCAAGGCGTTATCGCTGAGCAAACCGACTGCAATTAATTCAGTCGCCGCCTGTTCGATGGATTCTATCTCGGCATAGTGCAATTTATCGTAGCGAAATAACGGGCCTTTACGGCTGGATAAGCGCACTAATAAGCATTGGCTGGTGCGCGGTAATTGTTGGAAGCAAGCAAGAAAATGGAGTTCGTCGGCGCTGAGTAAATCCGCATAGCGCTGCGATACCCAATCCACCAAAAACTGGAAGTTAGTCAGGTAATAATCCGCTGCGAGATCAGCTGTGTTTGTTGTTGATTGGCTCATTGCTGCGTAAATCCAGGCGATCGAAGGCCTTATTTATAAAACATATTGTCACAAGACATTTTGTGAACGTTAAATAATACAACCCCAATTGAGCGATTCGATTAGCGCAAAATAGTCTAATGCTTTTGCTTGACGCTGATCAGGGGGTTGCCACTATACTGTATATCAATACAGTTATCGAGCCCTGAAAAATCTCCACTATGACCCCCAATCCCCCCGATAATCCGCAGGCAAGCGTCCCGGATTTGGAGCAATTGCTTTGCCGTCGCGATATCTGGCGCGGTGGCTCGCACAGGCTCGCGTCATCACCCGCACGGGATACGGGTTATAGCGCGCTGAATGCGCAGTTGTTGGGTGGCGGCTGGCCGTCCGCTAATTTGGTTGAGGTCTGTCAGCAGGGTTTTGTGCAATCGGAATGGCTTTTGTTGACTCCGGCATTAACTGATACACAGGGTTTGATTGTATTGCTCAACCCTCCCTGCATGCCTTTTGCGCAAGCCTTGATCAAGGCGGGGATAGATCTGGAACGGGTATTGGTAGTGGAGAGCAGCAACAAGGCTGATTTCCTGTTCAGTTTTATTGAGCTGACCCGCGCCACTGCCTGCGAGGCGGTGTTGGCGTGGCAGCCAACGCAATCTTTGAATTACACGGAGCTGCGCAAATGCCAATTGGCGGCGACAGAAGGGCAGGGTTTGTATGTGTTATTTCGCCCGGCGGCAGCTGCCGAGCAAAGTTCACCAGCCAGTTTGCGCCTGACCATTAGCCTGCAAGCGCAGGATTTGCAGGTGCGTATCTTCAAACAAAAAGGTGAGCTGGCTGCGCTTATGCAGCCGGTGTTATTGCCGCTGCCACATAATTGGCAAGGTTTTGCGCCGCATCATTTGCTGGATCAAACCGGCAAGCCCAAATCCAATGTGGTTCATCTTCGGCCCCAGCGCGGAGGGCGGCGTGGCCGTAAGTAATTATGCGAGCAACTTCTCGTCCAGATCGCCTTTGGCTTGCACTGCGCTTGCCGGATTTACCTGCCCACGCGCTTGCGATTGATCTCCACCATGATGCCGCTTTAGCAATTCTTGAGCAGCGGCATGTGATCTGGGCAAATGCTGCAGCTATAGCCAGAGGTGTAGTGCAGGGCATGGATGCATCGACCGCGCAGCTGTTAAGTGGATGCATTCACCAAGAGCGTAATCTTGGGCATGAACACAAATTATTGGCAGAACTTTCAGCGCAGCTGTACGCGTTTACCCCTTATATCGAAACCTATACGAGCAAACAGGTTCCCCAGTCGGGCTTGTTGTTGGAAATTTCCAGCTGCTTAATGTTGTTTGGTGGTGTACACGCGTTTGTTGAAAAAGTCCTGCAATTTTTTGCCGCAAAAAATCTGATTTTGGCGATAGGCTTGGCGCACTCGGCGCAAGCGGCTTGGCTGTTATCCTTTGTTCATTACGATATTCACGGCAATGAAAGCAAACCGGTTTTTGTGGAGCGATTGCAGCAATTGCCGATTCAGTTGTTGCATGATTATCCCGCTCAAGTTGATACGCTGGAAAAAACCGGTTTTATAACTTTCGGTGATATTGCTCGGCAAATTGCGGCGCAATCGATCAGCAGTATCAAAAAACGGTTCGGGCAAGAGTTTGCAAAAACACTATGCGATATTTTTGGTATCGATCAGGATTTTCAGCAATCGTCACTATTTGAAAAACCGGTGGTGATGTACAAGCCGCAGGAGTTTTTTAATGAAGAAATCCAGTTTGAATATCCCATCCATCAAATTGACCAGCTGCAAGTGCCGGTCGAACATTTGTTGCAGCAATTAGCCGATTTTTTACGCAAGCGCCAATGGGAAACCCATCAAATTGAATGGACGCTGGCCGATATTTATCACAGCAAAGAGGTTATGGCGATTTACGCCGATACAGCGCAAAGCCACTGGCAATTATTTTTTGACCTCACCTTGATCCAATTGGAAAACCGCGACCTTCCTTTTGAGGTGGATACGCTCACATTGAGTTGTCGCAATATCCAGCCCATTCAAACGCACTCGCAATTGTTGGAGTTTGATTCCAGGCGCAAACATAATAGCCAGGCATTTACGACGACTGCTGCAAAGTTAAAAGCCCGGTTGGGTGATGCCTGCATTTACAAGCTCAGCTACCGCGATAGTTATATTCCCGAAGAAAGCAATCAGCTCATTGCACTTAACCAGCCATCTAACCAGAAATTGCCAGATCGCCATTTAGCATCGCTGCGGCCGTGTTGGTTATTTAAATCGCCGATTGAAATTGAAGTGCGCAAGCGGGGATTGTATTGGCGTGGATATTTAACCTTGCTCTCTGGCCCTGAGCGCTTGCAAGGTAATTGGTGGAAAGCGCCAAGTGCGCGCGATTATTTTTTAGCACAGCGCAACGATTATGTGCGCCTCTGGGTGTTTCGCGATTTGCACAAAAAGCAGTGGTTTGTGCAAGGTATTTACGGGTAGTTTTCCATGCGCTACGCCCATCTATTCAGTACGACCAATTTTACGTTTCTGACCGGTGCTTCGCATCCGCCGGAATATGTGCATCGCGCTGCTGAATTAGGTTATGACGCGATTGCGATTACCGATGAGTGTTCATTGGCTGGTGTTGTAAAAGCCTTTGTTGCAGCGAAAGAATTGGATGTTAAATTAATTGTAGGCAGCCGTTTTACGCTCAGTAATGGCATGCGTTTGGTCGTACTTGCTCCGACGCGCACTGCTTATGCGGAACTCTCTGGTTTTATCACGCTTGCGCGTCGCCGTGCATCCAAGGGCGAATATGAAGCGCATTTTGAAGATCTGCGCTTCCGCTTGCAGCATTGTTTAATCATCTGGTTGGGGCAGTTAGGCAGCGATATTATCGAACCGGAAACGGTGATCGATCAACTCTATAACGCCTTTAAACATCGGTTATGGATTGGTATTGATCATCAATTATGGGGTGGTGAGCAAGAAGTATTTCCGCGCTGGTTAGCGCTCAGCCGCAAGAAAAATATTCCGCTGGTGGCTTGTGGCCATGCGTTGATGCACAGCAAAGAGCGCAAACCACTACAAGATACACTCACTGCTATTCGGCACAATACTTCTATAGATGAGCTGGGCACACGGCTTGAACCTAATGCCGAGGCTTATCTTAAATCCCTTGAGCAATTGGCGCGCCTGTATCCAGATGCGTTACTGCAGGAAACTTGCACAATCGCTGATTTATGTACTTTTTCTATGGAGGAGTTGTGTTATCAATATCCTGAAGAGTTAGTTCCTGAAAATTACACGCCCATTCAATATTTACGCAAGCTAGTCGACTATGGAAAACATGATCGTTGGCCCAATGGCGTTCCTTCTCATGTAGAAGAAACAATTGAAAAAGAATTGCGTTTAATTGAAGAAGAAAGCTACGAATATTTTTTCTTAACCGTTTATGACATTGTGCAGTTTGCTCGTCAGCAGAATATTTTATGCCAAGGGCGAGGTTCTGCAGCCAATAGTGTGGTGTGTTATTGCTTGTTCATTACAGAAATTTCACCTGACAAAATCAAGGTCCTATTTGAGCGCTTTCTTTCCAAAGAGCGGGATGAGCCACCGGATATTGATGTGGATTTTGAACATTCCCGCCGCGAAGAAGTTATTCAATATATTTACACTAAATACGGGCGTGAGCGCGCCGCTATTGCAGCGACTGTTATCACTTATCGTTCACGCAGTGCTGTGCGTGATGTGGGTAAAGCCTTGGGCATGGAAGATACATTGGTTGATTTACTGGCAAAGTCGCTCGCATGGTGGGATAAGCCTGTCGATCTTGTTAAACGAATTGAAGCTTCCGGTTTGCAAGTGCAACAACAAGTGTTGAAGCATTTTTTTATTTTGGTAAGCCAGATTCTCGGTTTTCCCCGACATTTATCCCAACATGTGGGGGGATTTATTATTGCGCAAGATAAAATTAGCGATTTGGTTCCTATTGAAAATGCATCCATGCCAGATCGCACCTTAATCCAATGGGATAAAGAAGATCTGGAAGCTATGCGTTTGCTCAAAGTTGATGTGCTGGCATTGGGGATGCTGACGGTATTGCGCAAGGCACTCGATTATATCCACAGCTACAATCCGGCAATTCAATCGTTAAAGGATATTGAACCTGAAGATCCTGCTACCTATGAAATGCTGTGCGCAGGCGATAGCGTAGGAACTTTTCAGGTTGAGTCGCGTGCGCAAATGTCGATGTTGCCGCGTTTGAAGCCGAGAAAGTTTTATGATTTGGTAGTACAAATTGCGATTGTTCGCCCCGGTCCAATTCAAGGTGGCATGGTACATCCCTATCTGCGGCGTAGGAATGGACTTGAAGACGACGACTCGCCCAACGATGCGATAAAAGAAGTATTAGGCGCAACGTTTGGAATTCCTATTTTTCAAGAGCAGGTCATTCGCCTTGCGATGGTGGCCGCCGGTTTTACCGGTGGCGAAGCAGATCAGTTGCGTCGCGCAATGGCGAGTTGGGGGAAAAACAGTACGTTAATGAAATTTGAGAAAAAATTTATTGATGGGATGTTGCAAGGTGGTTACGAAATGGATTTTGCTGTTCGCTTATTTGAGCAAGTGAAAGGTTTTGGTGGCTACGGATTTCCTGAGTCTCATTCTGCGAGTTTTGCGCTGCTGGCTTATGCATCATCCTGGATAAAATGCCATCATCCTGCAGCATTTTATTGTGCGTTATTAAATAGTCAGCCGATGGGATTTTATTCGCCGTCGCAATTGATTCAAGATGCGCGGCGCCATGATATTGCAGTATTGCCGGTGGATATTAATTGCAGTCACTATGAGCATCGATTGGAAAAGGTTGCACATTCTGTTTCCTCTCATCCATTTGGAATACGCTTGGGTTTTTGTGAAATAAAAAATCTGGATCACAATAAGGCACAATTGTTGGAGGTCTGGCGAGCTGAAAAACCATTCGACTCGCTGAAAGATCTTTCTCGGCGCTCAACTTTAACGGCCATCGATTTGCAATATCTTGCATCTGCCGATGTATTGCGCAGCTTAACCGGTGACAGGCATGCATCGCGTTGGGCAGCAGCGGCAATTAATTCTTTTTCTGAATTCCTGGATCATGCAGAAACTACTGATCAGGATGATTTGTTTACGGCTGCCCCCACAGTTGAGCAGGATGTGTTGAATGACTACGATACGCTTGGCTTGAGCCTGCGCCCGCATTTGATGTCATTGTTGCGAAATGAATATCCATTTAACCGTTGTAAAACATACGCCGAACTTAAAGATCTCCGCCACGGCAGTTTTGTCCGCGTCGCCGGTTTGGTGACCGGGCGGCAGCGCCCCGGCACTGCCAGTGGTGCTTTGTTTTTAACGCTGGAAGATGAAACAGGCAATATTAATGTCATTATCTGGAAGGGCACCCAGGAAACCTTTCGCCAAGCTTTACTGACGTCCAGATTATTGTTAATCAAAGGCACAGTTGAAGTGAATAACGATAATGTTTCCAGCCCGGTGGTTCATGTTATCGCAGGCCAATTACATGACTGTTCAGCGCGTATTGATTCATTGTCGTTAAAATCGCGCGATTTTCATTAGTATTTACTCTCTCTATCAATACCTGCAACGAATGAGTCGATTTCTCCTTTCACGTTAGCTACCGCACAGACCTTTTTTCTCCCGGCTGCGATCATTATCAATTTGTGATGGTGAATTTCTATGCCCTACATTGCTGCTTATCTCGGTGCGGCGGTTGTATTTTGTGTAATGGACTTTGTTTGGTTAACCCTTATCGCTAAAAGTTTCTATCAATCACACATGGGGGAGCTCATGGCTGTAGAAATCAGAATCGTTCCGGCAATAATTTTTTATATGCTGTATCTCGCGGGGTTGGTTTTATTTGCGATCAGCCCGGCATTGCGTGAGCAAAACTGGTTGATGGCTGTCGGTCTGGGTTTGGGATTAGGTGTTATTGCCTATGGCAGTTATGACTTGACCAATATGGCGACATTAAAAGGTTGGTCTTTATCCCTCACGTTAGTTGATATGGCGTGGGGCGCCTTTGTCAGTGCCATTTCTGCGTTGGCAGGATTTTATGCGGCAAGAATATTTGCCGGATATTAACATTCATTGATAGTGGAGTAGGTGATGTCTAAAGCACCGGAAAAAGTGGCATTTGCTATGGAGTTAAACAGTAAAATAAACACGCTGATCGAATGGGTTATTGAAAATAACCCTAACAAGGAACATTCCCTACACAAGGAGGCCTTTGCTCGTGTGCAGGAGGAGTTTCGCAAAATTGCTTGTGGGCTCGATGCGCAAACCTTGGAGCCTGAGCCTTCTGAGGGCGGAGCCCAATACGTGAGCGTTACTCCCGCGCCTTGGCCGTGAGTTTACCCATATGAGATTTTTGTGCCTTGCGTATGGCGATGAAGACGGATGGAATTCGTTGAACGACAATGAAAAGCAGGAAGCGCTCGCCTACGACGACATAATTCGGGCGCGCGGAAATCTTGTAGCGCCGGTAACAACTGCAGTTACATCGGTACGCAATTGGAATTACAATCTTGAAATTACCGAAGAGGAATACGCCGTGCGCAAGCTCCCGCTTGCCGGGTTTTCGGTAATTGAAGCAAGCTGTGTGGAAGATGTGATCGAACTCGTTTCAAATACTCCTTGTGCCCGCGCACGAGGAGTTATTGATATTCGTCCACTTCAGGATATTGACAATAATACAGCATCATAATTTTTGGTCATGGGTTTTGCTTAATCCAATTTACAAAAAATACCTATAGTTATCGTGAAAATAAAGTATGAGTAACGGCATGATTATTATTCTTAACGGTCCTCTTGGTATAGGTAAGTCAACACTTGCGGAAGCGCTCATGGAGCAAATAGAGGGATGTGTGATGCTGGATGGCGATTATGTTATCGCCATGAACCCGCCACCGCCCGATGAAGTTGAATATCTGAATACGATGTTGTCGCTACTAATCGAACACCATCAGGGCAATGGCTATAAACATTTTGTTATCAATCATATCTGGCGCTCGCCGGAGGAGCTTCATGATTTGCAACAGAAACTGAGGGTCATCGCTCCCCACAGTAAACTGTGTTGCTTTCTACTTACTTTGTCTCTGAAGGAAAATCTTCGTCGTATTCAGGTTAGGCAAGGCGCACGCGCGCTTAATGAATCGGAATTCGAGATGACGACTGTTATGGAAGAGCGATCTCTTTTGCAAGCGGGTGCCAATGGGTGTCTTGGAGAATTATTTGATGTATCTGCGGAGCCTGAGGAATTAGTTGTTTCACTTTTGTCGCGCCTGAATTTAACTTCGATCACACTGGATAAAAGTTAATACAAAAAATCTTCTATCTGGATGAGCTGTTTAATAAGCTTGCACAGGAGAAGGCGATGAAGGAAGTTTTTCGGCGATGAGGTATTTTTTTACAGCCATAATAAAGTGGCGTCCCCACCAGGAATTGAACCTGGATCGCCCGCTTAGGAGGCAGGTGCTCTATCCGTTTAAGCTATGAGGACTGAATGGGTTAACGCGAAAGAACCGGCGTAGGGGGTTACCGGATGCGCTAAGCGGCGGGCATTGTAAGAAGTTTTGCTACAGAATCCAAGGTGGCTTTTCATTAAATACAAAAAGGGCACAACCCCGTGGTTGTGCCCTTTTTGTTATGCGGTTATCACGCCTTGGCTACTGTGTAGGAGGATGTGTGCTGGGTTTTAGCACCCTGTGCATTGTACAGTGCTGGTGCTGCAACTTTGCCGCGTAGCAAGCCAAGCAGATGACTTAGTGTTTGTTGTGACCGAGCGATCATTTTGCCGTTGATATCGTTCATTTTTTGGCAATCTTCAAACTCACTCACCAGTATTTTCCATTCATCGCACAGCGGTAGGGTAGCTGCATTGCGCTGCAAAAATAAATCCCAACCATTTGCATTAGCCGGTAAGCCGAGTGTGTTTAGTATTTGTTGACGTTGCTTGGCACTGTTATTTAGCTGCTCGACCAGTATGGCCTTTTGCTCAATAATTTGTGGGAGTTCATCTTGTTTGCGCTGTTCAAGCAAGATGCGCTCTTGCGCTAACAAGTGTTTGAGTTGGGAAATAGCAGCAGAATCCTGCGTAATCATCTGGCGCAGTAAAGTGATATCGAGAGACATAGCAACCTCTTCATGTGGGAAAAGCAACTTACATAAACAACGTAACGCGGACTGGGGCAAAATAAAAAGCGCCGGGGGAGAGCTTTTATAAGGCCTCAGTCGATCCGATCCGGAGTATTAACTCAGCAGATTTTCTTGATTAAGCATGTTTTCAGCGATTCGCTCAGCGTTGATTTCAAAGCGTCCCTCTGCAATGGCGCGTCTGATTTCGGCGACTTTATCCATATCAACATCTGGTGCATTATTGATTTTGGCCTGCAAGCGACCCAAAGTTTGCGCTTCTTGGCTCAGCACCACCTGATCGCCAACGCCCTTGTTTGAGGGGGCAATATCGGCAGGGACAGGTGCTTTTGCCTCAGCCGTGTTCGGTGTTGCGGGCTTGCTGCGGGTACCTTTGGTGCCCACAGAGTCCAGTGAGTTGTTGGTGTTAAAGTTCATTTTGTTCCCCTGTTTGCCAATGGCGATTAACCCCATCAGCGATTAACTGTAAAAATGCCGCGGTTGCTATGTCGTGACAAAGGATCCTCTTTAATTTAGCCCAACGCTGTGTATTTAAAGAGTCCCTAGCAGGCTATCGGCCAGCTGTTGCTTAACTTTAGCAATAAATTAAAAAAACTTTCACAATTCAGAGGGTTTGGACTACCCCTTGCCGAACAACTATTCCGCTGATGATCCGCTCAGATGAGTTATTGCGCACCCTGATTGTTTGACCTATGCGGCCATCGGTCATTGCGGTGCCTGCGCTACTGACCTTGATACTCCCCGCGAGCGCTTCCAAGATGATAATTTCACCGCGCTTAATCGCAGTGGGGGCATCGAGAGCGGCAGATTTAAAGGGTTCGCCCCGGCTAATATTCCGCTTGGCTTGTTTGCCAATAATGTCGCTCGTAGTGGCCAGAAAAGCCTGGCGAATATCACTGATATTCATCACTTGGGTGGTGATGTGCGCGCCGGTGATTAGCTCGCCGCGAGCTATATTGCCCTGCGCCACAGGCGTTGGGCGGTAAATATTGACCTGTGCCGGGACGTGTACTGACCATTTCTTGCCGCTTTCGCACGTGGCTTTAACGCTAATGTTTCCCCCGTAACCTGTCGTGTCCTGAGTGGTGAATATGGGTGGTGATGCGCAGGTTTCCAGGCGCAGGCGGTTGTCCAGATTGCTTACGCTGATGTCGATACGTTCATGCTCAATCGTTGAATATGCTTTCGTCAAAAAACTGGCTATGTCCTGTTTCAATTGCAGTGGTGGATAAACTGGTGCGGCACCAATTGGAGACGAGTAGGCGAACAATAGAGCTGATGCTGCAGTTACGCCCGGGCTATGGCGCAAAATATTCCGCAAGAAAGTTCTATAAAAACTAGGAAGTTCCATATTTTGTCCTATCCTCAAGGGTAAGAACTGAGTGCCAGTCTGGATCATTAACGACTAAAGCCTGACACTTTTTTGCCGCTAAGCTGCTTTACTAAGCATCAAAGCAAATACTGTGCCGTATAGCTGTGGCCAATTTGCAGATGACCTGAGCCGGAAATTTGAGAATAAACGAGGTAATTGCATGGCTGGTGTAATGGATAGTGTCAATCAGCGTACACAGCTGGTTGGGCAAAACCGTCTGGAGCTCCTGTTGTTTCGGCTTGGCGGTCAGCAGTTGTACGGCATTAACGTTTTCAAAGTGAAAGAGGTGCTGCAGTGCCCACAACTTAATGCGATCCCCGGTCGCAGCTCGGTTGTGCGTGGTGTTGCCCATATCCGCGGTGGCACCATACCAATAATGGATATGAATCTTGCGATCGGCCGTCGCGAGTTGCCGGATATCGAAAGCTGTTTTGTGATCATCACTGAATACAATCGCACTGCACAGGGCTTTTTGGTGCGTTCAGTCGAGCGCATCGTCAATATGAATTGGGGTGATATCCATCCGCCACCCAAAGGCGCGGGCCGCGAGCATTACCTCACTGCGGTGACCCAGGTAGATGGACAGTTGGTAGAGATTATTGATGTAGAGAAAATTCTTGCCGAAGTATCACCTGCGCGTGAAGAAGTCAGTGCGGGTGTAATTGAAGATGGCATAGCTGACCGCGTCGTACAAAAACATGTGTTGATCATTGATGACTCGACTATTGCGCGCAAACAAATCCAGCGGGTAGTTGAGGGCATGGGAATTAAAACCACCGTCAAAAAAGATGGAGCGGAAGGTTTCCAATATTTGACAGACTTGATCAAAGAAGGAAAAGATCCTTACGCAGAACTCATCATGATTATCTGCGATATCGAAATGCCGGAAATGGATGGTTACACTTTTACTGCTGAGGTGCGCAACCATCCGGAACTGAAAAAGCTGCATATCATCCTACACACATCACTCAGTGGCGTATTTAACGAAGCCATGGTGCGGAAGGTGGGTGCAGATGATTTTCTGGCGAAGTTCCATCCGGATGAGCTGGCAAAGCGCGTGAACGATCGCGTTCTGGCGATTACCGGTGAAAGTTTGTTGCCACCGGAGCAAGCCTGACTTTGTATTGCCGTTGCGAATTGACGCGCGGCAATTGTTTTACATTGGAAGCCTATGATTAATAAAGAGTCACCTTTTGCCAAGCCGGCAGGTCGGGACAATATTGACCAAGCCGAGTTTGATCAATTCCGTCAATTCCTCGAAGACGCCTGCGGTATTTCGCTAGGCGATAACAAACAATATTTAGTAACCAACCGTATTCGCCGCATTCTGGAAGAAAATAATATCGCCTCGTTTGGTGAATTGGTGCGCGTATTAAAATTGGGGATCAACCGCAAATTGAAAGACCAGGTGGTTGATTCCATGACCACTAACGAAACTTTTTGGTTTCGCGACAACTATCCCTACGACCATCTTAAAAATACCTTATTGCCGCAATTAATGGCGGGCAATAACCGCATGTATGGTCCGGTGCGCATTTGGTCTGCCGCCTGTTCATCGGGGCAGGAGCCTTATTCCATCAGCATGATGGTGGAGGAGTACAAGCGTCAGGCGATGGGTAATTTGGTGCGGCAGGTACAAATCGTTGCTACCGATTTGTCGTCGACTGTACTGGATCAGGCCAAGCGCGGTGAATACGATAAACTATCGGTACTGCGCGGCTTATCTGCCGAAAGGTTGGAGCGTTATTTCGATAACCCGACGCCAACCGTGTGGCGAGTGAAAAGCCTGGTGAAAGAGCGCATTGATTTCCGCTCGCTCAACTTGATGGATTCCTACGCTGCGTTGGGCAAGTTCGATATTGTCTTCTGCCGCAATGTACTGATTTATTTCAATGCCGATTTGAAGCGGCAGATCCTGCAAAAAATCCACGCCTCCTTAAAGCCGCAAGGCATTCTTTTTCTCGGTTCGTCAGAAGGTTTGGCCGGTGCGGCCGACTTGTTTGAAATGGTGCGCTGTGAGCCGGGTATTCTCTACAAAGCGATTTAGTTTTTTGGATTGCCAGAATTTTCTTAAAACCGGGCTATTAGCCCGGTTTTCTTTTTTGGGCGCCATTTGCCGTTCCCTTGCAGCTCGTCTCCATGAGCGGAAAACCTTTGCCGCTTGCCTGTTGCCGCTTTTTAAAAACCTTTCTTTTTGATTTTTATAATCCTTTAAAAACAATAGGTTATGCTTATTTTTGTTCATTGGCACAGGCGTTGCTTTGTTGTAGATAACAAAAGGTTACAACCACTTTGGTTGCCACCTGTCATCTCAAGAAGGCGAACCTGATATGTCTATCTCTTTCGACAAAGCACTTGGTATCCACGAATCAGCGCTGCACTTTCGCTCTGAGCGCGCGGGCGTACTTGCAAATAACCTCGCCAATATTGATACCCCGAATTTCAAAGCAAAAGATCTGGATTTTAAGCAAGCGTTGAACCAGAAGATGAATGCATCCCAAGGCTTTGATCTCTCTACCACCCAATCGCGTCATATTGATGCTAGTGGTTTCTCGGCAGATGAAGGCGATGTTCTCTATCGCACACCACAACAGCCATCCATTGATGGCAACACAGTTGAAGATCAAATTGAGCACGCGGAATACATGAAAAATGCCTTGGCATTTCAGGCGAGCTTTCAATTTCTAAACAGTAAATTTACCGGGTTACGCACAGCGATTCGCGGCGAGTAAAGCCGCTATTGGTTTTTGGTGAGCATTTTTTCTGAACACATTTTGTAGGTATTGAATCATGGCACTTGGAAATATTTTTGATATCGCCGGGACCGGTATGAACGCACAAAGTTTGCGTCTAAATACCACCGCCAGCAACCTGGCGAATGCGCAATCGGCCAGCTCCAGTGTGAATGAAGTCTATCGCAGCCGCCAACCTGTGTTTGCTGCCATCCAGCAAGATGCCATGCGTGCCAGCGTTACTGAAGGCGCTTACAGCGATAACGAAGTTGATGCTGCTGCGGGAGTGCAAGTGCTCGGAATTGTAGAGAGCGATGCACCGCTGCAACGCCGTTACGAGCCTACGCATCCAAAAGCGGATGACGAAGGTTATGTGTATTACCCCAATGTCAATCCGGTTGAAGAAATGGCGAATATGATTGCCGCGTCGCGTTCATTTCAAATGAATGTGGAAGTGATGAATTCAGCCAAACAAATGGTTCAACGCGTTTTAACGCTTGGTCAATAAGGGGCTGAATCATGACTGTATCTAATGCAACAGCAACTAACAACGTTACCGACAATCTCAGCATCACTAAAAAACAAGAAACAAAAAAGAACACCAACGAATTGGGTCAGGCTGCGTTTCTTGAATTGATGATCACGCAAATGAACAACCAAAATCCATTAAGTCCGCAAGACAACAGTGAATTTGTGGCGCAACTGGCACAGTTTAGTTCGGTGGAAGGTTTGGAGCGTTTAAATACCAGCTTCAATAGTTTTATGTCTAATAATGCGCTGCAAGCATCGTCCTTGGTTGGTCGCAGTGTGACGGTGGAATCGGATACCAGCACCTTGGTCAAAGGTGGAATTGTAGCGGGCAGTGTTGACCTAACCTATCCGACCAAAGATATGAAAGTCAGTATTTATGACAGCACCGGTTCACTTGTACAAGCCATCCCTGTCGGCGATGTGCCAGCCGGTGAAGCTGTATTCCGTTGGGATGGTCAGAATCTGGAAGTGAATGGTGAATTGCTGGATTGGGAGGCCGATGAAGATTCAGTTGCCGCCGCCGGTAAGTACCGTTTTGAAATCACAGCGACCCAAAATGGAAAATCTGAAGCATTGAATACATCACTCAGCGCTAATGTGAACAGTGTGACTATTGGCGAGAATGGTGCGCTTATTTTGAATCTTGCAGGTATAGGCGCAGTGGATGCCAAAGATGTTAAACAATTTAATTAATATTTGTTGGGTTTAAAATTTATTTGGTTTAAAAATTATTTGGTTTAAAAATAGTTACGTTAAAAATTGACTAAATAGTTTCTAAAAGTTGCGTCATAACTTACTAAGTTTTTAGCCATTAATCGTTATGGTCGAGGTGTACTATGTCTTTCAATACAGCGTTAAGCGGAATTCGTGCGGCTAATACCGATCTGCAAGTGACCGGTAACAATATCGCCAATGCGAGCACCATTGGTTTCAAGTCCTCGCGCACGGAATTTGGCGATGTATATACCAGCACCTTGCTTGGTGGCGGTTCAAATACTGCAGGTAGTGGTGTGACTATTCAAAATATCCGCCAGCAATTTACCCAAGGTAATTTGAAATTTACGCAAAATGAATTGGACATGTCGGTCAATGGTGAAGGCTTCTTTGTAGTGGAAAAAAATGGTGAACGTTTGTTTACCCGTGCCGGTACTTTTGGATTGGATAAAGACGGTTACATCGTTAACGGTACAAATGCGCTGTTACAAGGTTTCGCTGCGGATGCTGATGGTAATGTTAGCGGGGTGTTGGGTGATTTACGTGTTGATGTAAGTTCGCAGGAGCCTCGTCAGACAACGGCTGTGCGTGCATCGCTCAATCTCGATTCTAATGAATTGGTTTTGGAAACTACCGGCTCTGAATTTACGACTAATGGTGCTGGCATCAATTTGGCAAAAGTGGGTGCTAAGGTTGCTACCACCACAAACTTGAATGTCGGCGATATCACCACCGGTTTTGTACCTATTACTTTTAGTCCCACCAATACGACATCATTTAATATTACCCGCATAGATCCAACAGGAACGGTTATTGATGATGTGGATTTGATTTTAAATTCAGGTGCCGCAACATCTCCTGCAGCGCTGGCCAATTTAATTAACTCTGCCAACTTTGACAGTCCATCAGCTGTGAACGTACAAGCCTTCGTGGACGATATAACAGGTGAGTTATCGTTCCGCGATATGGCAACCGGTGTTGCTTCTACTATCACTATCACTGTAGATCCCACATCGGATGTTAACCCCTTAACAACGGCACTAAATGCTGTGGATAGTGCCGTTCCCGGTGTTGCACATCCTACCGCGCATACCCAGGGTATTCCCAAGGTTACCAATGATTATGGTTCGCAGACATTGATTATTCGCGGTCCAAACGGAACTGATCTTCCCTTTATCAGTGAATATGGTGCGGGTGCTAATGAAACTGCATCGGCATTGAATGCATTGGCAGGAATTTCGGCCACTGCTACTACCACAGCGACTTTATTTGCCGATGATCCTCTAGCTGTTCCGCCCAAGGTATTTTCCAATAATGGCTCATTCAAGTTGAATGGGGTGTTACTGAGTGACTCTACCAATATGTCAGTCTTGATGGATGAGATTAATGATCTAAGCTCATCAACTCTTTTTGGGATCTCTGCGGAAGTGGACACCAACGGCAATTTGGTGGTGACCTCCGCGACTGGGCGCGACCTCGAATTTGCATTCGACACTGCCGGTGGTTCGGCTGAAGTTCAAGGTTCACAAGGCGCATCACAGATTGTGAATGATGATGTTAACGCTGTAGTTGTTGGCGGTACTGTCACTGTCACCATGCAAGAAGGATATTCCGTTTTGAGTAGTGCCCCCACAGTGCCAGTCTTTGGTGGAAGCATGTTTGGTTCTATTAATATCCCTAACTTTTTCACCCCAATTCCCATCAATGCATTTAGCCCCACTGATCAGAAAACCTTTAACCATGCAACATCGACTACTGTGTATGACAGCTTGGGAAATGCGCATGTTATGCGCCAGTACTTTGTAAAACAGCCTTATGACTCGGCAGACCCTGCTACCTCCGCTAACCATTGGAAAATGTACGTACAAATTGATGGCCAAAATGTAGGTGATCCTGATCCGTCTTTGCCGTCTCCCCAAAATACTGAGCCAACAATGGCTGAATTTAACCTCCACTTCACCCCGGACGGTACGATTGATGAGTTCGCAACCGATGCGATGCTCATTTCTAACTGGACTCCGTTAGGTGAGGATGGTGAACCCATAGGTGCGCTGGCTCCATTGAATGTATTGCAAGGTGGAACAATCCCGGTGGCAGAGCCGCCTTCAAGCTCCAACTTTTTAATTGATTTAGCGGGTAGTACGCAATTTGGCAGCGTATTTGCGGTAGAAGAATTGGATCAAAATGGTTATGCCACTGGTCGCTTGGCCGGGTTGGATATCAGTAATACCGGTATTGTGTTTGCGCGTTTCACTAACGGCGAGGCACAAGTCTTGGGACAGGTAGCATTGGCCAACTTCAGTAGCGTTGAAGGTTTAAAACCAGTGGGTGATACCATGTGGGCGCAGACCTTCGAAACGGGCGAAGCGATTATCGGCGCACCCGGCTCTGCGCAGTTGGGCAATATTACGGCCGGTGCAGTGGAGGAGTCTAACGTGGATTTGTCGGAGCAGTTGGTAAACCTGATCATTGCGCAACGTAACTATCAGGCGAACGCAAAAACCATTGAGACGGCAAACGCTACTACACAAACAATTATTAATTTGAGGTAATCAATTAGGGCGCGACAAATTGCGGCCAACCATCAGAATAAACAGCGGCAAAGAGCGGAAGCTCTTTGCCGCTTTCTATTTTTCCTTAAAGTTAGACAGGCGCATCACCTTGTGCCGTCATAGAAAATTATAAAAATATCCTTTTATTTCAATGTGTTAGTTTTATCGCAAAGATTGGCACCGCTCTTGCAAAACCTCCAGTAACGGCAAATCCGCCAAAAAACTAGCAGCACCTGAATTACCAGGTTCCAGACTGCTAGCGACTGGAGACATATCGTGGACAAAGCGCTTTTTATCGCCATGACCGGTGCCAAGCACAACATGCTGGCGCAAGCCAACCGCGCCAATAATCTCGCCAACCTCAGTACAACCGGTTTCCGTGCTGACTTTGAGCAGTCGCGCAGCATGGGAGTGTATTACGGCGATGGCCAGCCAACCCGAGCCTATGCGATGACTGAATCCCCACGCGCAGACTTTACTCCTGGCGCAATGATCGCTACCAACAATCCTCTTGATGTGGCTATCCAGGGAGATGGTTTCATCGCAGTGCAAGCACCTGACGGCACTGAGGCCTATACCCGTGCTGGCAATATGACGGTGGACGCTACCGGCATGCTGCGTACAGCCAATGGATTGCCAGTGTTGGGTGCTGGTGGACCCATCAATATTCCCGAAAATGAAAAAGTTCAGGTGGGCGCCGACGGCATTATTTCTATCGTTGGGCAGGGGCAGGGGCCTGAAGCCATGGTGCAGGTCGGGCAAATCAAATTGGTAAATCCCGATATCCAAGCGATTGAAAAAGGTGATGACGGTTTATTTCGCCAGCGCGATGGGCAACTTGCATTACCAGCGGTGGAAGTCACTTTGCGTAGCGGCATGCTCGAAAGCAGTAACGTCAATGCGATTGAGGAATTTACGCAAATTCTCAGCCTCGCTCGCCAATATGAAATGCAAGTAAAAATCATGAAGACTGCGGAAGAGAACTCAGCCAGTTCTGCACAGCTGCTGCAGATGTCGTAATTGATGCAAACATTTTTTAATACTTGTGCAGATAACAAGTAATTAACCCGAGGAAAATATCATGCATGCCGCACTCTATGTCAGTAAAACCGGCTTGTCAGCACAAGATCGTCAGTTAACCACTATCTCCAATAATTTGGCCAATACCAGCACCATCGGTTTTAAGCGTGACCGTGCCGTTTTTGAAGATTTACTTTATCAAAACCAGCGTCAACCGGGGGCACAACAAACCCAGGAAACTGAATTGCCATCGGGTTTGCAATTGGGTGCGGGCGTGCGGGTTGTTGCAACCCAAAAAGAATTTACCCAAGGTACATTGCAAGTCACCGAACAATCATTGGATGTTGCTATTGATGGCCATGGTTTTTTACAAGTGCTCCAACCCGATGGAACTATTGCCTACACCCGTAATGGCCAGCTGCAAATTAATGGTGAAGGTCAATTAGTCAATGCTGATGGTTATTTATTGGAGCCCGCGATTATTGTTCCGGAAGGGGCCAACAAAATTACGATTGGCACGACGGGTACAGTGAATGCGTACACTCCCGGTCAGGTAGAACCCCAACAATTGGGTGATATTACCTTGGTAGATTTTATTAACCATTCTGGCTTGCAACCAATTGGTGGGAATTTATTTGTGGAAACTGTAGCGAGTGGAAACCCGGTTCAAGGCACTCCTGGTGAAAATGGTTTGGGCGTAATCAAGCAGGGCATGCTGGAAAATTCCAACGTGGATATTGTAGAGGAAATGGTGAATATGATTACCACCCAGCGCGCCTACGAAATGAATTCCAAGGTGGTCTCTACGGCCGATCAAATGTTGCAATACATTACCCAAAATCTCTAATTGAGTGATTTGATTATGCGCGCTCTTTTGTTTCGTAAAAAACTCCTCACCAAACTGATTGTGGTTTTAGTTTCTATCGGTCTTGGTGGTTGTTTTACTAACAAAAAACCCATGCCAGATGATCCTGCCTATGCGCCGACAATCGCAGCCAATATGCCGATGCCGCAACGCACTGAAGGCTCCCTGTATCAGGCTGCTTATGGTCTTAATTTATTTGATGATCGAAAAGCACATTTTGTGGGAGACGTTATTACCGTCACCTTGAGCGAGCGGACCGTATCGAGAAAATCCTCTGGCGTTGCAACGGGTAAAAAAAGCACAGTGGATTTTAATGCGGGGCCATTGTTAGGTGTTAATCCAACGATTAAAGGTAATGAGTTAACCACCACGCTTGAACAGGATCGAACCTTTGATGGTAGTTCCGACGCAGATCAAAGCAACAGCTTGCAAGGTAATATCACCGTTACTGTTGCGGAGATTTTACCTAATGGAAATTTAATTGTTCGAGGTGAAAAGTGGATCACACTCAATCGTGGCGACGAATTTATCCGCATCAGCGGCATGGTGCGCCCAGACGATATTGCACCGGATAACACTATTGTTTCTACCCGTTTGGCGAATGCAAAGATTTCTTACAGCGGTACCGGTGAGTTGGCCAATTCCCAGTCCATGGGGTGGTTGTCGCGTTTCTTTAATAGCGATTTATGGCCTTTGTGATTTGATATAAGCGTAGTTTTTTAACCTGAGGTATTTTTATGCGTAAATTTTTGTTTCTGCTGTTTGGTGTGGCTCTGGCATTGAGCAGTGTCGCCCAAGCCGAGCGCATTAAAGATATTGCCAGTGTCGCAGGGGTACGTGCCAACCAATTGGTTGGATATGGTTTAGTGGTTGGGTTAGATGGCACGGGTGACCAGACAACCCAATCTCCTTTTACAACCCAATCATTCAATAGCATGCTTAAACAATTTGGCATTACGGTACCGGAAGGTGCGCGTATGCAAATGAAAAATGTTGCGGCCGTAATGATTCAGGCGGAGTTGCCCGCGTTTGCAAAACCAGGCCAGACTATTGATGTTACGGTTTCATCTATTAGTAATGCGAAAAGTTTGCGCGGTGGTAGTTTGTTAATGACCCCTTTAAAAGGTCTTGATGGAAAAGTTTACGCGGTTGCACAAGGTAATTTGGTTGTAGGTGGACTCAGTGCCTCAGGTAATGACGGCTCAAAAATTACCGTGAACATTCCCAGTGCGGGACGTATTCCAAGCGGGGCGATTGTTGAGCGTATGGTGGAAACTAATTTCGCTGGCGGCCAGCCAATTGTGTTTAATTTGCATCGTGCAGACTTCACTACTGCCAATGCACTGGCAAAAAGTATTAATGCCATGCTCGGGCCAGATGTTGCTCGCCCGTTAGATGCTGTTTCTATTATGGTCAGCTCACCAGTTAATCCGGCTCAGCGCGTAGATTTTATTTCCATGCTGGAAAATATCGATGTCACTCCCGGCGAAGAGGTTGCCAAGGTCATTATCAATTCACGTACTGGCACTATTGTGGTCGGTAAAAATGTACGCGTATCACCGGTTGCTGTGACTCATGGCAGTCTTACGGTATCCGTTGCAGAAAGCCTTACTGTAAGCCAGCCCAATGCACTTGCGGGAGGACAAACAGTTGTTGTACCTAGTAGCAATGTGCAAGCAGAAGAAGAAAATAATCCGATGTTTAAATTTGCTCCTGGCGCCAATCTGGATGACATAGTGAAATCGGTAAATAACGTCGGTGCATCACCCAGTGACTTGATGGCAATTTTGGAGGCGCTGAAACAATCCGGTGCGCTCAAAGCAGAACTGGTGGTGATTTAAATGTTGCCTATTGATGCCAGCGCTGGCGCGTCGCAAGTAAAGGATTCTTATTTCGATCCTAATTCATTGAATTCGATCAAGGCCATGGGGCGCGACAAAGATCCGCAGGCATTAAAAGAGGTAGCTAAAAAGTTTGAAGCCATGTTTGTACAACAAATGCTAAAAACCATGCGCGAAGCAAATGATGCATTCGGGGATGGCAATTACTTTGATAGTCAGACCACACGTTTTCATCGCGATATGCTTGACCAGCAAATGGTGCTCAATTTGACCAGTGGTTCAGGTATTGGGCTGGCAGATCATTTTTACCAGCAAATGCTGAAAAATTATGGCGGTGGAATGAAACCCGAAGACGCTCAGACCCGTTTCGGTAATGACACCGGGCTTTTGCCTGAACCCGTTGAGCATCAAACAACATCACCGATAGCTACACAGTCTAATGAAGTTGAAAATGCGGACACTCTGGATGAGTGGATCAATGATTTTATGCGCATGAGTGATAACTCCCAATTGCAATCATTATTAGGTGGTGAAAATGCCAAGAGTGATGAGCTATCTGCAATATCCTCTGTCAACTATGTAGCTGTGCCGGCTTTACTGAATAAGGTTCAACCTTCTAACATTCGCGCCGGTCAAAAAGCCAGTATAAGCAACACTCAGGAAAATTTTGTCATGTTGCTTAAACCCCATGCAGAAAAAGCTGCTGCAGAATTGAATATTAATCCGGATGTATTGATCGCCCAAGTGGCGTTGGAAACGGGTTGGGGAAAACATGTTATTCATGACAAACAAGGCGGAAATAGTTTTAACTTGTTTAATATCAAAGCGAATACGGGTTGGCAGGGCGATAAAGTTAATGTCACTACTCTTGAGTATCGCAATGGTGTAGCAACAAATGAAAAGTCAGATTTTCGTAAATACACCAATTACGCAGAAAGCTTTTCTGATTACGTCAATCTTATGAAGAACAATCCGCGCTACCAACAAGCGCTGAGTGCAGGTAAAAATTCGTCAGCTTATGCAGACGCTTTACAATCTGCAGGTTATGCAACTGATCCTGGTTACGCGAAAAAAATTAAAGGTTTGCTAAATAGTGATGCCATTCGTACGATTAATGAACTGGCTCAGTCGGCGCAAACTTTACTGTCTACCGCGGCCATTGCTGGCCGAAAATTAGTGGAGTAGTCCTATGTCTGGAATTCTCTCCAATGCCATTTCTGGGTTGCAAGCTAGCCAGAATGCGCTGCGAACCGCTGGGCATAATATTTCCAATGCCAATACCGCGGGCTATACGCGGCAGGAAGTTAACTATGCTACTCGCCCGGAACAAAATATCGGTAGTGCGGGGTTTATCGGTTCTGGTGTTACTACGGTATCGATTGAACGAATAGTCAATGAATTTGTAACGGCACAATTACGCCAGGATACATCGACTTTTAATCAGCTCGATAAATATAACTCCAATATTGGTAAACTGGATAAATTGTTTGCTGATGTGAGTACCGGGTTAACAGGGGCGCTGCAAACTTTTTTTGCGTCTATGCAAAACGGCGCAAATGATCCTTCGTCTACACCTGGCCGCCAACTCATTGTGACCGAGGTGGAAAGTTTAAGTATTCGTTTTAATAATTTGTATCAGCGCATGGATGATGTTGAGAAGAGTGTGAATCGTGAAATAGATACTGTTACATCGCAAATGAGCTCGCTTGCGCAGTCAATTGCATCATTAAATCAGGCAATTGCGGATAAACGCGCATCTGGTGATGGTAATCAGCCCAATGACTTGATGGATAAACGCGATGAGGCATTGCGTAAGTTGTCTGAGCTGGTATCGCTACAAGTCATTAAACAAGATGATGGTGATGTCAATATATTTATAGGTAATGGCCAGCCACTGGTGGTTGGTACTCAAGTCAGTTCATTCAGTGTCAGCAATGACGGAAAAATCCAACTAAAGAGCAATGCATCTAGTGCTGATGTGACTGCGCAAATTTCCGGTGGTCAGGTTGGTGGATTGTTGAGTTTTCGTGAGCAGGTTCTTTACCCCTCAATGAATGAACTGGGGCGCATTGCGCTGGCAATTGCTGATCAATTCAATACCCAGCAGCAACAAGGTATCGATCTGGATGGCGATTACGGTCAAAAATTATTTGGCGATATCAATGATCCTGTATCAGCAGCTAATCGCGTTGTGCATGGACAAAATGCGCAGCCGTATGATCGCAATATTTCCGTCACCATTGACGATATTAGTCAGATGACCACCAGCGATTATCGTTTTGAGATAGTCCCTAACACCAGCAATTATGTAATTACCCGTTTGTCAGATAAAAATGTGGTGGAGCAGGGCACTTTGACTGGAGCTTATCCCGCCACTGTTTCATTCGATGGCATTACGGTAAATTTAACCAGCGGCTCTTTTCAGGGTGGTGATACGTTTACACTCCAGCCAACCAAACAAGGTTCCAGAGATATACATGCGGAAATAAAACGACCAGAAGATTTGGCTTTTGCAGCTCCAATCCGTACGGCTGGCAATACTAGCAACTCGGGTAGTGGTTTGATCAATGCGGGTGAAGTATTAAGTCTGGTCGATATTGATGGCAATCGTTTGCCTGCATTCAGTACTCCTGGCACTTTGTCTCCACCAATCATTATTCGTTTTACTTCTGAAACGACCTACGACGTTTTGGATAATTCTGATCCGGCAAATCCAAAAGATTTGGTTCCCGCCATGCGCGACCAAACGTTTATTCCCGGTGCAAGCAATAATATTTTTACTACCGATATCGGTGAGGCACGTGTTACCGGTAGTGGTGATCGGCTTGGTTTACCGGCAGGGCGCATTGCACAAACAGCAACTGAGCCGCCCGATTTACCCGGGCCTATGACAGCGGCCAGTTTGCCGCAATCGAATGGTTATTTGGCTGAGCAATTGCGATTCACTATTCGCGACCCACAAACCGGTGCAATTACCAACAAAACCATTACTACCTCCCCTGGGGCTTCGGCTGCGCAAACCGCTGCGAGGATTAGTGCTCTATCGGGTGTTTCTGCCAACGCGTTTACTACTGCAACCATTACTGATATTAATTTTGATAACACTACTTATGCACCACCATTACAGCTTTCCGTTAATGGTGAAAATTTGCTGGAATACAATTTCGCTAACAATGCCTTTGCTTCCGATGTCCCCAATCCAAACGTAAGTGAAGCGGAATTTAACGATTATATTGCGGAGCGAATTAATTCCAATGAAAATCTAAAAGCGTTGGGTATTCGTGCACAAAGTACCAACCATCCAATTACTGGTATGCCGGAATTGCGTTTGGTAGCGTCGTCAGGCGTTAATTTGGATATTCGTTTATCTGCGTCAAATGCGGGAATCAATTCCATTGATGTCAATGATGGTACTGGAAATCCCAATGTGCGTTTAACCGGGCAAGATGATCCCTTAACAGTGGGAACCGTGGAGCAAAGCACTGTAACGGTGGGTGGCCGTGTTGATATCACTATGGCTAATGGCATTAGTCTGCAAACATCACCAACTAATAGCCCATTGTTTGGTGATAGTAGTTTGTCCGATTTTGCGTCTTCGTCTTTTCTCGGGTATCAGGTTGCAATCAATGGCCAACCCAAAGCAGGGGATACATTTACAATAGGTTTCAATAGCAACGGAAAAAATGATAACCGTAATGCATTAGCGATGACCGCTCTTGACTCAATCAAGACGCTGCAGGACGGCACCCTAAGCTTTGCTGATGGCTACTCAAAATTGGTTGAGGAGGTGGGAACGAAAAGTAGCCTTTCAAAAATTAATACTGAAGCTAGTAAAAGCTTGCTAGAACAAACACAAACTATGCGCGAGGGTATTTCCGGCGTGAATTTGGATGAAGAAGCAGCGGATTTGATTAAATTCCAACAACTTTATCAAGCTAATGCGCAAGTGATATCCGTTGCTCGGGAATTGTTTGATACCTTGTTGAGTTCTTTGTAATAATTCACGCTGTTAATTTCTCCTTACAGCATGACCTTATCAGAGTCTTGTCAGTGACTGAGACTCTGTCATTTCTTGTTTAATTCCTCTGTGGCTATTTCCTGTCCCGTCATCTTTTCTGTAAAAGTTGGAACAGTTTGTGCGTTGAGTTTCATATCAGCAAAATATTGGCAATTCCTTGCCGCTTTTTTGCCGCTATTGAGGAATGCATTATGCGTGTATCTACCACACAAATTTATAATATTGCCAATCTGGGTATTGGTCAGGCGCAAGCTGCTATCACCAAAACCCAGGAGCAAATTGCAACGGGTAAACGTGTGTTGTCGCCTGCAGATGATCCTGTTGCAGCAGCTACCATTTTACAATTGAATATGGAATTGGCGCGTACGGAACAGTACAAAAAAAACATTGATGTGGCAGAAAACAGTTTGAATCTGGAAGAGACCAATCTCCAAAGTATTGTGGACCTCGTGCATCGTATGCGCGAGATGGCCGTATCTGCCGGTAACACTGCAGTGATGACTTCATCTAACTACGATGCACTGGCGGCAGAAGTGGATACACGCCTCAGTGAGTTGATGAATTTACAAAATACGCGCAATGCTTCCGGTCAATATATTTTTGCCGGTTATCAAAGTGGTACCCAACCTTTTGTGGGCGATGGCGGAGGCAATTTTCATTATTTGGGTGATGAGGGGCAATTACGCTTGCAGGCGTCTGCATCCGTGAGTGTCGCTGTGAGTGATTCAGGTAAAAAAGCATTTGTTGATATCCCCAGCGGCCATAATACATTTAATACTTCAGCCAGTGCCTCCAATAAATCCAATCCTCCAGCGATTATTACCGTTGGGCAGGTCTTTGATCAGGCAGAATTTGATGCTTTGTATCCTGATGATTTGGTGGTGTCATTTACCAAAACAGCTGCTGCTATCAATTATACCGTTACACAAAAATCGAATGGTAAACAGTTATTAGTTGATCAACCTTATATTGCCGGGGTGGATATAGAGGTGGCGGGTGCGCGTTTTCAAGTATTGGGTAATCCTTATCCTGGGGAGGCTGCAATTGCAGCAGATCTGGATTTTGGTGCAATAGGTGCTTTCGACTTCTCTTTAACTCCCACCACTATTTCCATTTCTGTGGGAGGCAAAACGGAAACCTTGCTGTTGGATCAAAACGTCACTAACGCGACAGATTTGGCTGCAGCATTTAACAGTGCTGTGGGCGCCCCGAATAGTAATGCCGATAAATTAGCTAATTTAGGTATTACTGTTGATGCTACGGGGTTTCATTCTCCGACAGGCTTGAATATCACAATCAGTAACGGTAGTGCAGATACGGATACTGCATTGGGTTTTGCAACACAGGGGAGTGGAACCAGTTCGGTCAATTTACCGTTTGCGTTTACCGCTGCGCACGATTTTAGTGTTACTCCCTTAACATTTCAGTTGGAGGTGAATGGGAAAACTGAATTTATTACGTTTAATCAAAACATTACCAATGCAACGGATCTGGCTAATGCATTTAATGATCCTGCCAATGCCGCGCAATTGATGCGTTTGGGTTTAACGGTGACTGATCAGGGTATTATTTCCGGGTCTAATGCGAAGGTCACTATAAAAGGGGGTAACACTTTTTTAGATGATGTAACGGGCTTAAATACGCAAGGCATCGGCACATCATCGACACGTGGCCTGTTGGTGGAGCCTGGAGATAGTTTTTTTGTTGAATCTACCGATAAACAAGGTTTATTGACTACCTTATCGCGCTTTAGTGATGCCATGAGAAATGTACAAGACACTTCAGTAAGTAAGGCTGAGCTCGCAAAGCTGATCGCTAAAACCCTGACAAATCTTGAAAATACAGTGACTAATTTGGTTGCCGTGCAAGGGGAGGTCGGGGCAAGGTTAAATACGCTTGAAAGCGCAAAAGACTTGAATCTGGATATTACATTATCGAGTAAAACTGTATTGGCCAGTCTTGAAAGTGTGGATGTGAGCGAGGCTAGTATTCAACTGTCCATGCAGACACTAATTTTAAATGCATCTCATCAAAGTTTTGCAAAAGTAAGTCAGTTGTCCCTCTTCACCTATTTATAGTAGTAGATGCCTATAGTGGTAAACGCGTTAGCTGAGAATAAATATTTGGCCTGTTGTAATAGCCTGTAAGTGTTAATTTGTGCGCAGGCCAATTATTTTTTGCTAATCTTGTTCTATAGAGTTAGTCTGCTGTTGTCCCTTTATGAAGAGCGGCTTATGGATATCGATTCCCTGCTAGACCCCCTGACCCGTGCGCTCAGCCAATCCCAAGCACTTTTATCCCTTGCCCAAGCGGGTGACTGGGAGTCCTTTGAAACTCTGGTTCAACAACGCCAGCAAGGGTTGTTATCCCTTAACGATCAAGAGTACCTGCAATCCCTTGCCCAAGCTGACCTCGAAGCCAAAGCGGCAAGCTTGATTCAGGAAATTCAAGCAATAAATAAAGCGCTCGCTTCATTAGCTGAGGCTAATCGTGAAAATACCGCGTCGGAATTGCGTCAAAATTCTCGTGCAGCAAGAGCGATAGATGCTTATGGTCGATAAATTGACGATTCTTTTTTCTTTATAACCCTTTGCAATAAAATTTAGTAATTCTCAGTGTAAATAGTTGGTTCCTGCCATAAAAAAATTCTAAAGCTACTCCCGTATGTGTCGATAACCTGTTTAGAAGTGCTGATTAGTCCGTTGTCCTCAGACTTCATCAACCGACTTGTTATAGCAGCCAGACTGCGAACAGACATTAATCCAGGAGATTCATCATGGCTTTAGTAATTAACACAAACGTCGCCTCTCTGAATGCTCAGCGTCAGTTGATGAGTTCAGGCAATGCGCTTGATCGCGCAACTGAGCGTTTGTCATCCGGTGCGCGCATTAACTCTGCAAAAGACGACGCAGCAGGTCTTGCGATTTCAAACCGCATGACTTCTCAGGTGCGCGGTCTTGACCAAGCAATCCGTAATGCCAACGACGGTGTGTCTATGATTCAAACAGCGGAAGGTGCGCTGTCCGAATCAACCAACATCCTGCAACGTATGCGTGAACTGTCCGTGCAGTCAGCGAACGGTATCTACACCGCTGGCGACCGCCAAACACTGAATGCCGAGGTTCAACAACTCGTATCAGAATTGGACCGTATCGCTAAAACCACTTCATTCAACGGTCAAAACCTGTTGGATGGTTCCTTAGGTAAGGTTGACCTGCAAGTAGGCTCCGACGCCAACCAAACCATCAGCTTTAAGGTACAAGCGATGGATGCCAAAACCCTGGGTATGGGTTCTACTGCAGTGGACTTGTTGGGCGATGAAATCAATCTGGCTGCCACAGTATTTGCCGCTTCACTCGGTGCAGATATCGAAGACGGCGATGTTTTAATTAACGGTCAATCAATTGGTACATTCGATACTGGCGCATCAGGTGATGCCAATACCTTGTCTGACTTGGTTGCCAATATTAATGAGCGTATTACCGGTGTGACAGCCTCTGCCTTAACTGAACTACAAGCTTCATCAAATGGTAACGGCATCATCGATAACGATGCTGGCGAAGGTTTGAATATTACGGTTACCGAAGTAAATGGCGGTACCCAGACTTATCAATTGCGCGAAAATACCACCTCTATGGCTGAGCTTACCGAAGCCATCAATCGCGTTACTGGCGGTGCGGTGAATGCATCAGTGGGTGACGATGGACGCCTGGTACTGAGCAACAATACTGGTAGCACAATCACTGTTGCGGCCGCAGGCGGTTTGGATTTGGGCGATGCGTTGGGTATGGAAACCGGTGTGGGTGATGGATTGTCACAACGTGGCCGTGTGGTGTTAACTTCGGATACCGACAAACCAATTACTATTACTCGCGGCAGCACTGGTACTTTGGAAGACCTGAGCAACCTCGGCTTCCGTGAATCCACCAAAGGTGGTGTGATCGAAGGCGCTGGTATTGCTGCTGGTACCCTTGGTGCTGATTTGGCATGGGGTGTAGGTGATGTAAAAGTTAACGGTGTAACTATTTCCAATAAAGATACTGATAGTTTGATCGGCAAAATTAATGCGATTAATAAGTCAACCACTGAAACCGGCGTAACGGCTAATGCATTTGCCTCTGCGACACTGGACTTCAATGGTGTGTCAATTACCAACACTACTTTCGCCGGTACCAACAACACGCTGAGCATTAATGGTGTTGAAATTGATTTGACTGCTGTTTCGTCTCTGGCGGAGTTGGTTACTGAGCTGAACGACAATGCCAATAATACCGGCGTAACTGCCAATCTTAACGGCAACACCATAATCCTGAAGAGTGATCAAGGTGCTATCGCTTTCAATGCGGGAACTGCTTCAGTGTTCAATGGTACTGCGGACGGTTTTGCCGGTGTGGATTTGGTTGAATTTATGGCCGGTACACTGGGTACAGTAACTACCGCTGCTACAGCGATGGGCGGTACTGCCGCAGCTACGATCGTTGAAGCCGGTATCAAGTTGACCAGTTCAAGCGGTAACCCTATTAGCTTTGAGTTGGGTGTTAATGCCAGCGCGGGTGAAATAGGTATTCTTGAAGCAAACAATACTGCTGGTGGCGCGTTCGGTTCTGCGATTGCATCAATCAGTATTGATACCCAAGCAAATGCACAGAAAGCCATCAAGGTAATTGATAACGCGTTGACTACCATCAACGATACACGTTCAAACCTCGGTGCGGTCAACAACCGTTTGGACTTTACCGTATCTAACCTGGCGAATATCTCAGAGAAAACAGCGACTGCGCGGTCACGTATTACTGATGCTGACTTCGCGGCAGAAACTGCAAGCCTGAGCCGTTCACAAGTATTGCAACAAGCGGCATCGGCAATGTTGGCTCAATCCAACGCTCGTCCACAACAAGTACTGTCTCTGTTGAGATAAGTTGACTAGTTCCCCCAAACGCTTGTTAATCCAAGCGTCTGGGGGTAACCCTGGTGAGGACTAATGTATGAATGAATTCACTAAAGTCGCTGCGACCCCGGTACCGGTTATGCCTGTGCCGGTTTCGCCACAGGCGGGCAGTGCAAAAGGTCAAAAAACCGGCAACGATTTGCCGCTTGCCGCTGATGCGGCAATGTCTCAACCACCAGAAGCCGTCAATTCCAAGGCGATCCAGGAGAAAATTCAGGCTGCTGTTGCGCAAATGAATGAATATATTCAATCAACACAACGTGATCTGAATTTCACTTATGACCCAAGCTCTGGTGAGACAGTAGTCAAGGTGTTGGATCGCACAACGCAAGAAGTTATTCGTCAAATTCCTGATGAAACTTTTCTGCGCTTGGCGCAACAACACAGTCCGGACGAACCTGGGCAACTGTTTAGTGCGCAAGCATAAAACCCTTTAAAAATAGTTAGTTATGATGTTTTTGTGAAAGTAGTTTGTGGTTTGTTTAATAAAAAATAGGGCAGCGAAAGCTGCCCTTTTTTTTCGTTTTCACACATCTATTTTTTTTTAAAAATGGTTTTTTTTAAAAAAAATTTTCAATCAATTTTTTTGTCCCCTTCCTGCTTTTATCTTTCGCGATTGCACACCTTTTGGTGGGCTGAACGCTCTCTGTAAAAATGCATTGGCACGGTCTGTGCAAAATCGGGTTTAGGCGACCCGTATAGAAATCCTGCTGGTAATAAATTTCTTACAAGTCTTGCCACGAAGTTCTCACCGACCCCGGAATCTGATTACCGATGTCACTGGGCTTCATCAGTCGGCTTGTCACAGCAAACGCAACTGTGAACAGGAACAATCATTAGGAGATTTATTATGCCTTTAGTCATTAACACCAATGTCGCTTCCTTGAATTCACAGCGTCAATTGATGAACTCAGGAAATGCGCTCGATCGGGCGACCGAACGCTTGTCTTCTGGCCAACGTATCAACTCCGCCAAAGACGATGCTGCTGGTCTAGCGATCTCTAACCGTATGACCTCGCAAATTCGTGGTCTGGATCAGGCAATCCGTAACGCAAATGATGGTGTGTCCTTAATTCAGACAGCTGAAGGTGCATTGCAGGAAACTACCAATATCCTGCAGCGTATGCGCGAACTTTCTATCCAATCTGCAAACGGTATCTATTCAGATGCCGACCGCAAAACACTGGATGCGGAAGTACAACAACTTATTTTGGAGATGGATCGCATCGCCAAAAGCACATCATTCAACGGCCAGAAACTGCTGGACGGTTCCCTGGGTAAAGTTCAGCTGCAAGTGGGTTCTGATGCAAACCAGACCATCGAGTTAAAAGTGCAGGCGATGGATGCCAAAACATTGGGAATGGGTTCCGTCAGCGTGGATGTATTGGGTGCTGAGTTCGCGTTGTCCATGTTTGCTTCCGGTACTGCGCCGACCGATATCAGAGACGGGGACATTTTAATTAATGGCCAGTCTATTGGTGAGTTTGATTCGGCTGCCACTGCAGAAACGAATACACTTGCAGAATTCCTGGCTTCAATCAATGAACGGGTGAGCGGTATAACTGCATCCGCAATGACGCAGTTGCAAGCATCACAACTTGGTAATGGCGTAATTGATAATGACGCCGGTGAAGGCTTGAACATTACTGTGTCAGCATTGAATGGTGCCACGCAGGTTTACCAAATTCGTGAAAACACGACCAGTATGGATGAGTTGGTAGAAACCATTATTCGCATTACTGGTGGAGAAGTGCAGGCAACTGTCAACGATAGCGGTGTCCTCACACTCAGTAATAACACTGGCGCCACCATTACTGTGTCTGACGGCGGTACAGGTCTTGATTTGCAAGCTGCTTTGGGTATGGATGCAGCAGTAGGTGATGGCCTGAGCCAACGTGGGCAAATTGTGTTGACCTCGGAAGATGATCGCCCAATCAAAATCAGCCGCGGTAATACTGGCGTACTTGCTGACTTACACAATTTAGGCTTCCGTGAAAATCAGGTGGGTGGAGTAATTGAAGGGGCAAGCATTTCGACCGCCGCTGCAGAGGTAGCGTGGGGAGTGGGTGATGTCACTATCAATGGTGTCGTAATCAGCAATAAAAATACCGACAGTCTGATTGGCAAAATAGACGCAATTAATAAAGCAACTGAAGAAACAGGTGTTACTGCAAATGCCTTTTCAACAGTGACTATTGATACGAGTGGTATGAGTATTGAGACCGCATTCGCAGGCTCTGCTGACAGTATTATCCTTAACGGCGTTAGTGTTAATTTGTCGGCTGTCACTACCGCACAACAATTAGTGGATACCTTCAATGCTGCGAGTAATACCACTGGTGTGACCGCTTCTTTGTTAGGTAACAGAATCGTACTTGAAACGGATCAGGGCGCGATTCGCTTTACAACTGCCACTATTGATAGTGCCTTTGGTGTAACAGCAGAGGGTTTTGCAGGTGCTACGTTTGAGAAGTTTATGGCCTCGGGTCTTGCTATCTCGGTTGATGGTTCTGCCGCAGCAGGGTTTGTGGTTGAGGCAGGCATAAAGTTAACTAACGCTAATGGTAATCCCATCAGTGTGGAGCTTGGCAATAATGCGACTGCTGATGAAATTGGTTTTCTGGAGGCCAACTCTGTCGGCGGTGGTTCATTTGGTACAGCAATCGCTTCTATCAGTATCGATACTGCAGCGAAAGCCCAAAAAGCCATTGGTGTTATCGACAAGGCACTGACAACAATCAACGATACCCGTTCGCAATTGGGTGCAATCAACAACCGGTTGGACTTCACCATGTCTAATCTGGCGAACGTCTCGGAAAAAACATCCGCATCGCGCTCGCGTATTGTGGATGCGGACTTCGCGGCAGAAACTGCAGCGCTTAGCCGTGCGCAAGTCTTGCAACAAGCAGCGCAAGCGATGTTGGCACAGTCGAACGCGCGGCCAGAGCAGGTGTTGCAGTTGCTTCGCTAAATATGATTCGTCGATTGAGTTGAAAAACCGCAGCTTGCTGCGGTTTTTTTTATTCTTTTTGACCTGATATGAGCTTCTGTCGACTAGGCTTAAGTAAATTTAAAGTCAGGTTTGCTGAATGGTTATGGGTTTACACACCAAAGTTTTGCGCTCGCCAGCAACAGTGGTTGTGCTGCGCATTTTATTACTTGCGTTGGCGTACGTTGCCGCCGGGCGTCTATCACTGTTGCTAGCGATTCCTCCCGGATTTGTATCGGGTCTGTTTTTGCCAATGGGAATTGCCTTGGGAGCGGTATTGATCTGGGGTTTTCCCATGGCAATCGGCGTTTTCCTTGGGTCGACACTGCTGAATATTTCCATCAGTCCCGCAAGCTCAATATCTCTGCCAGTTGTGTTGATTGCAGCGGAAATCGCCTGCGGCAGTACGGTGGCAAGTCTGGCGGGGACATTGTTGATTCGCCGCTATGTCGGCTTCCCCAATAGTTTGACGGATGAGCGAAAAATCTTTGCATTTTTCGCGCTGGGCGGGCCAGTGGCGACGAGCTTGAGTGCAAGTATCGGTGTGTTCACCCTGTATGGAAACGGACTTATTCCAGCGGAGCATATGCTGTACAGCTGGTGGACCTGGTGGATTGGCGATGCAATAGGTGTGTTAATTGCCACGCCCTTGGTGTGTGTGTTGTTTGCGGAACCACGACATTTTTGGCGCGGCCGTCGTCTTACTGTAGGTGTCCCGTTGGTTGTAAGTAGTCTGGTTGTGGTTGCGGTATTTATTATGTCCAGCAACAACGAACAAAAAAAACTTAACGACCAATTTGAACAGCAGGCGCGTTTGGTTTCGGGGGCTGTTGATACTGGTTTGTCTTCAGTGGTCTATACCCTGGCAACTTTGCGCGGTTTGTTTGTTGCGTCTGAGCATGTAACACGCGCCGAGTTTTCCCATTATGTCGATCAGGTAGTTATTGAGAAGCATGGCGTTTCCGGATTTTCCTGGAACCAGCGGGTGCGTCATGCGGATCGTGCTGACTATGAATCCACTATGCGCACTGAGCTCTCTGCAAATTTTTCTATCAAAGAAAAAGACTCAAGCGGTGCTTTTATTATCGCGCCTGAGCGTCCGGAATATACCTCCATTACCTATGTAGAACCTTGGCAAAAAAATGCTGTGATCCTCGGGTTTAATGTTGCATCTGATCCTGTGCGCGACGAAGCATTAATTCGCGCTCGGGATAGCGGCCATTTTGCGATGACGCAGCCCTTGCAATTATTGCAGGATGAATTCATGTCGCCGGGTGTTGTGGTGTATTACCCCGTGTATGAACGTACTAGTTCAACGAGTACCACACTTGAACGACGTGAGTCACTCATTGGTTATGCTACAGCGATAGTGCGCACGAATGATTTAATTTATTCGGTGCTCACACCTTTTTCATCGGGTGATTATCAACTCCATATTATCGATGTTACTGAGCCGGAGAAACCGCAAGTATTTTATCGTGCAGGTGAATTCGATATGCCTGCCTATGCGCGAGATTTAGTGTTCAATCAGGAGATTTTGGTAGGCGGCAGACGATTGCTGATCAACATTAGCCCAACAGAAAAATTTTTAACTGAACATGTCAGTTTGCAATCCTGGTTTGTGCTGGCGGGCGGCTTACTGTTCTGCAGTTTGCTCGGTGGCTTTTTACTGCTTATTAGTGGGCGTACGCAGCACATCAGTAATCTGGTTGAACAACGCACTAAAGAATTGGCTGCTATTTTGGAAAATGCGGTGGAGTCCATTCTGGTGGTCGATGAACAAGGGCTTATCCAAAAGGCCAATCCTGCGGCAGCGCAGTTATTTAAATACCCATTGCTGCAATTTTCCGCTTTACATATCGCCGATTTAGTGCCGGTATTACGACATAGTTTTAACGTGCAAGGTGATGACGTCACAACGTCGTATATGCGAGAAACACTTGGGCGCTGTAGCGATGGTGGCGACCTGGAAATTGAATTGAGTATTAGTCCGGTTGCTATTCAAGAGCGAAAATTTTTCACGTTCATCATTCATGATGCTACCGCCAAGCGAAAAGTGGATCGTTTGAAAAGTGAATTTATTTCTACGGTGAGCCATGAGCTGCGTACACCACTTACCTCCATTAAAGGTGCGCTTGGAATAGTCTTGAGTGGCAGCTTGGGGGAGATGACAGACAAGATCCGGGATTTGCTCGTCATTGCCAGCAATAATGCCGAACGTCTGGCGCGTTTGGTTAATGATATTTTGGATGTGGATAAGCTGGAGTTCGGCAATCTGGTGCTAAATATAAAACGCAGTGTTATTTATCCGCTCGTACAGCAGTCTATTGAACACAATCAAGGCTACGCCGAACGTTATGGTGTAAACCTCCAATTGAATGCCACCGACGATGCCGCCATGCAATGTGCAGCGAATATAGATACAGATCGTTTTCTGCAAGTGATGGCTAATTTGCTTTCCAATGCCGTCAAATTTTCGTACTTGGATGGTGTGGTGCGCGTGCAGCTAACAGTGGATGGGCAGGAACTAACGGTGTCAGTTATCGATGAAGGGCAGGGCATTGCCGACGATTTCCGCCAGCGTATTTTTCAGCGCTTTGCGCAGGTCGATTCGTCTGATACTCGCCGCCGCGACGGCACTGGCCTTGGGTTAAGTATCACCAAATCTATTATCGAGCGTATGGGGGGTAAAATTGATTACCAATCGACGGTAGGCAAGGGAAGCCGATTCTATTTCACACTGCCAATAGCGAAGTAACAGGCCGTCTTGTTAGGCTAATTATCAATAACAAAATCAATAGATTGGCTCAGTTTATGCTCAGCTTATATTAGTAGAATGTTTTCTCTAAAAAAGCGGCAAAACCGGCTAAAGTTTATCCATGGGTTGCCGCTAACCTTATGTAATTTAAGATAGCCAGCGGTAATTTATGGCGTGGGGGTATTAATGGTGAGTGGTACATCAAGTACAACGAGCAACAATGGTTCGACGGGTTCCAGCATTATTAGTGCATTGGGAACCGGGTCGGGTATTGATACCAACAAATTGGCCGACCAACTAACTGAAGCCAGTAAAATGGTGCAGGCTGAGCGCTTGACCACCAAAAAGACCCTGCTTGAAACCCAGATTTCTGATTTTGGCTTGCTGCGTAGCTCCTTATCCAAACTTGAAACTGCCGCAGCAGCTCTGGGCAGTGCAGACACCTTTAATGCGAAAGCCCTTTCGATTCCCGAGACTACGTTGCTGGGTATTACCAAGTTGGATGCCAAAGCAGTCGCCGGAAGCTACCAATTAAAAGTGGAGCAGGTTGCCCAGGCGCAATCGCTCAGCTCAGGCACTTTCTCCTCCATGACAGCCCCCATCGGAAAAGGTACTTTGACAATCCGTTTGGGTGAATGGAATGCAGCAGTAAATGATTTTGAAGTAGATTCGACCAAGACCGGCGCCACTATTACTATTGACGATACCAACAATTCTTTAACCGGTTTACGTGATGCCATAAACAAGGCCAATATCGGCGTCTCTGCCAGTATTGTGAGTGATGGCGGTTCTTTCAAATTATTATTAGCCTCCAAATCAGGCGCTAAAAATGAAATTGAAATTACTGCTGCAGAAGATGCAGGAGCCCTTGGCCTTGCCAGTTTTAACTTTAACGAAACTACTCGCAACCTTACGCAATTACAGGAAGGCCTGGATGCGAAAGTGAGAGTGAATGGTTTGTTGGTCAGCCGCGAATCCAACCAAATCAAAGATGTGGTAGAGGGGCTGGAGTTTGATCTATTTGCCAGCTCACTCACTGAAACCGTTAGCGTCACCATCAACGAAGATAAATCTATTGCGGAACAGACCATCCGTGATTTTGTGACTGCCTACAATACATTTAAAACCGAAGTAGAAAAACTGGTGGGTTTTGATACTGAGGCGAAAGGTTATGGCAGTCTGCACCGGGACCCTTTGGCTTCCAGCATGATGAAAGGGCTGCGCAATATTTTGTCTGCATCGGTTCCCGGATTAAGTGGTGGTTTTACCAGTTTATCCAATTTGGGGATTCGCACAGAATTGGATGGTTCCCTGAAAATTACCGAGAGTGAAGGTAATACAGGTTTTCGCGCGGCTATCGACAATAATTTTGCTCTGGTCAGGGATTTGTTTGTACCTAAAACCTCTGCATCCGTTTCAGGGATTGAAGTAACTAAATACTCCGCGAAAAGTCAGCCTGGCACGTACGACGTTGTTATTACCCAGCAACCTAGTAAGGGTAAGCTGACCGCAGGTGCAATGGTTGCGACTTTTCCGTTGGATACCACGGGTAAAGATTACAGTTTTAAACTCAAGCTGAATGATATTGAAACGGCAACCATCACTCTTCCGGCTGGAAAAATCTATACATCCGGTGCAGAACTGGCCACTGAGTTACAAAGTCTTATCAATTTGGATACGAATCTCAAAGCTGTTAAATCTACTCTTGCAGTCAGTTTTGATGCAGGCAAGTTGGTATTCACATCCGATTCTTATGGCTCAACTAGCAAAGTGGAGTTTTCTACTATTGGTGCCGATATGACTGATTTGGGTATTAGCGTTGGCGCTGGTACCACAGGTACTAACGTAGGCGGAACGGTGAATGGTGAAGTGGCGTTCGGTTATGGCAATGTGTTGCTGCCTGCGTTAAACACTAAGGCAGAAGGGTTGAGTATGACAGTGCAGCCAGGCACTACCTCCGGCAGTATTACCTTCTCCCGCGGGTTTGCCGGCACTATGACCACAATGATCAATGACTACCTTAAAACCTCCGGCTTGATCAAAGAGCGTGAAGCAAATATCAATAAAGATATTGATAACGTTAAGGATGATGAGGAAACACTGAACCGTCGCAGTGAAGCCTATCGTGCGCGATTAATGGCACAGTTCCAGGCAATGGAGTCTATTGTGCGCGGCCTAAATTCAACTGGTGACTTTTTAGACGGCATTTTGGATCGTCTCCCCTTTACTGCTAAAAGTGGCTAATGGTTAACCCGTCTAGAGTCTTTAGGATGGGTTAACTATTCGCATTATCAAATTAATCTTGATCGATTCCGTGACCTTTGGCAGATCCTTTGCTATATAACTAATTACTATTGCAAACGTCAAAAGTTGGACACTCCTATGCCAAACGTATTCGCGCTCGTTCCTGCACGCGGAGGATCAAAAGGCATTCCGCAAAAAAATATTGCCCCATTACTCGATCAGCCGCTGTTGGCTTATACACTGCAGGCTGCCCAGGAAGCCGGAGTGATTGATACCACTTATGTTTCTTCAGATGATGATCAGATTTTATCGGTAGCTCATTACTATGGCGCTGAGCGTCTCAAACGCGACCCTCATCTCGCTCGCGACGAGTCTCCAACCGATCCTGTGATTGCCGAATTTATTCACCGAATAAAACCGGCAGGCAAAGATATTATTGTGCTATTGCAGCCTACATCGCCTCTGCGCACGGCAGCGCACATCCGCGAAGCCTTGGCAGAGTTTCGTGATTTCCCCACCTGTCATAGTCTGATTAGTGTCTATGAAATCAGTAATAAATATATGAAAGCCTATGTGGGCGGCAGTGAGTTTTTGCACCCCTTAGCTGGAGAGCATACATCGTATACTCGTCGCCAGGATCTGCCATCGCTCTACATGCCCAATGGGGCAATTTATATTTTTAAAGTGGATGATTTTATGCGTGAAGAAAAAATTCCACGCACTCATATCATTCCGTATCTTATGTCGAATCTCGACAGTCTTGATATTGATACTCCAGCGGATTTGGTTATTGCAGAGCAGCGTTTGCGTGAGAGGGCAGTACAGAATGAAAAATAATGTTGTAAATATTGGTGGCCGTTTAGTGGGGCCAGATTATCCGCCATTAGTGATTGCCGAAATCGGCATCAATCACAATGGTTCTCTGGTTGTCGCCAAACAAATGGTAGATGCTGCCGTTGCCGCGGGTGCAGAAGTCATTAAGCACCAAACCCATATTGTTGAAGACGAGATGGCTGGCGAAGCAAAACGTATAAAGCCTGGTAATGCAGACAAGCCGATTTATAACATTATGGAAGAGTGCGCGCTTAATGAAGCAGATGAAATTGCACTGCAAGAATATGTACAAGCTAAAGGCGCAATCTTCATTAGTACGCCATTTTCGCGTGCAGCCGTTGAACGTCTTGAACGGATGAATGTTCAGGCTTATAAAATCGGTTCGGGTGAATGCAACAATTATCCGCTAATCAAACACATTGCTAAAAAAGGGAAGCCGATTATTCTCAGTACTGGTATGAACACCATCGAGAGTATTCGCAAAGCGGTAGCGATTTTTAGAGAATACAAAATTCCCTATGCGCTAATGCACTGTACCAATATTTATCCCACGCCGCCGGAGCTGGTGCGTTTGGAGGCGGTGCGTGAACTGCAACAGGAATTCCCAGATGCCGTTGTTGGTTTGTCTGATCACACATTGGGAAATTATGCATGTCTTGGTGCTGTCGCCTTAGGAGCAGATTTACTGGAGCGACACTTCACTGATTCGATGACGCGCGAAGGTCCTGACATTGTGTGTTCAATGGATCCTCAAGCGATGAGTGAGCTAATAAAAGGTTCTGCGTTATTACACAAAATGCGCGGTGGTCGAAAAGGTATTGTTAAAGAAGAGCAGCCGACCATTAATTTTGCATATGCCACAGTCGTTACCATCAAGCCAGTGAAAAAAGGTGAGAAATTTACGGAAGATAATCTGTGGGTCAAACGCCCAGGCACTGGAGAAATCCTTGCCGAATTTTATGATGATGTGATCGGTAAAGTGGCAGCGGAAGATATAGAAGCGGATCAGTTGCTTGCATATCGTCAAATTGAGGGGTTTATACCTGTCAAAGGAGTCATTTAATACGTGCGAAAAAATATTGTATTCCTCTCGGGCACCCGTGCAGACTTCGGTAAAATTCGTTCTTTGCTTGATATTCTTCAAAATTCCACAGAGTTTGAAGCCCATATATTTGTAACCGGCATGCACATGCTACGTAAATATGGTTATACCTGTCGGGAAATTGAGCGGCGTGGCTATAAAAATATTTATCAGTACATCAATCAAAATTACAGCGATACCATGGATTCTGTTTTAGCCAAAACTATTGCTGGCTTATCTGACTATGTTAAAGAAATCCAGCCGGATATGCTGGTTGTTCATGGCGATAGAGTAGAGGCATTGGCCGGTGCTATTGTTGGAAGCCTTAATAATATATTGGTCGCGCATATTGAGGGGGGTGAGGTCTCCGGTACCATTGATGATTTAATCCGTCATTCCGTGAGCAAATTGTCACATTTGCATTTTGTGACTAATGAGCGTGCCAAGCAGCGGCTAATACAATTAGGGGAGATCGATAAAAATATTTACCCTATAGGATCTCCTGATGTGGATTCTTTATTTTCTCCCGATTTACCTAGTCTGGATGAAGTCAAAAATTGGTACGGTATTCCTTTCGAAAAATATTCTATTCTTCTATACCACCCCGTCACCACGGAAGTGCACGATGTAGAGCGGCAAATTCACGAATTGGTCAATGCAGTTGTTGATTCGGAAAAAAACTATGTTGTCATTTATCCCAATAACGACAGCGGTAGTGAGCGAATTATCAATGAATATGGCCGTATTGAAAATAATACTTTAAGTTTTAAAGTATACCCCTCAATGCGTTTTGATTATTTTCTGACATTACTGAAAAATGCGGAGTTTATTATTGGTAACTCCAGCTCTGCATTAATGGAGGCTCCTTACTATGGGGTGCCTGCAATTAATATAGGTACACGCCAAGCCAATCGTGCCAATCTACCCAGTGTGATTAATTGTTTTTCTGAGTTTGCTGCTATCAAAAATGCAATTGCTTCTGTTGAGAGCTTGCCCAGGGAGCCAATTCAACATTTTGGTGAGGGTGACAGCAGTAAAAAATTCTTTGCTATCTTGCAAAGTGAACAATTATGGGAAATCAATAAGCAAAAAACATTTGTGGATATGTGAATTTAATGAAAGTACTTCATGTTGCAAGTTTTACAGGCAATATTGGCGATAATGCCAATCACTCAGGAATGCGCTCACGCCTTGAATCAGTGTTAGATGTTAAGCCAACATACACCGAACTGGAAATCAGATATTGTTATCGTATTTATACGGGCGAGCATCGTTGGGCATTTGATGAACACTTTGTTGCGCTGGCTAATGAGCATGATTTAGTGATTGTTGGTGGTGGCAACTTCTTTGAGCCTTGGTTGGATGAATCTGCCACTGCAACTACCATCAATATTACTAATGAGCACTTACAATCCATCGCTACACCAATAATGTTTTATGGCGTGGGTTTTGATATTCACAAAGGTTGCACGCCAGCAAATCTTGCTAAATTTTCCAGTTTTCTTGCGCAATGTATTCGTCAGCCTAATGTTCTTATTTCATTTCGCAATGATGGTTCGCTAAAAAATCTCAAGCTTGCTTATCCGGATCGAAGTGATTTGTGGGCCGGTGTCGATATTGTTCCCGATGGTGGCTTTTTTTATAAAGGTAAATCAGAGTCTGCTTCTTATTTACCGGAAGGGCGCTTTTGGGGGGTTAATATTGCCTCTGACATGGAGGCATTACGTTTTCCTGCAGGAGTCGATGGCGGTATTACCTGGAAAGAATTTTTAACGCAATATGCTCGCTTTTTAGAGTCTTCGCTTGCCGCTAATCCTGATTTGCGAATTATTTTATTTCCGCATATTTTTCGCGATGTGTTGTCCATTGGTGAATTTATGACCTATCTGGATGACCGTCTATGTCGTGACCGGATAATCGTTGCCCCCTTCGCTTGTGGCTGGCGTGCATGTGATCATATCTTTTCATTGTACCAGCGTTGTGAGTTGGTCATGGGGATGCGCTTTCATACCAATGTCTGTTCTATTGCGATGAATATCCCTGCTATTCCGTTGATCAGTTATCCAAAACTTTGGGATCTTTATGAAGAAATAGGGCTGCTTGAAAGGGCAGTTTATGCTAACCGCGACAGCTTTGTGAATGATCTTACAAAAGTAATAACAGCTGTCGTTAGAAGCCCCGGTGATGTGGTGTCAAAAAACAATGAAATTTCCAAGGGGTTCAATAGGTTGTCAGCAGAATTTTTTTTCAAGGTTAAAGATTTGTTACCGTAACCCGGGCTTGCATAAGAAGAACAAGCCCGGTTTTTTTACTAACTGCGTATTTTTAATGCTTTAGCTTTTGCGACAAATTGCGTGATCTTGCATCTTTTTTCAGTAGGCTGGATTTAATTTTTTGTTTTGCCTGAGCAAGAAATTGTCGATAATGTTCCACTCCTTTATTGAATATCTCAACCCCTTCTTCCTGGCTTTTTCCATTATAAAGGCACTTGGCTAATACAAAGTCAAATGAGTGAACGCTGCCTTTCATGATGGAGTAGGCGTATTGTGTTTTGCTATTTAGGCCAACTTGCAGGGCGCGTTTATGTTGTTTGGCTAACATTTTAAATGCGTCTGCGCGGCTTTTAGCTTTGTAGGAAAACAATTTTTCCATCTCATCACAAAAATCAATTGCAGGTCTAAAATATTCTGCGATTTTTTCCATTGATTCAATTTTTCTTAATCCTTTAATGTTGAAATATTTCTCGTATAAATTGTGGCTGAATAGTTTTTTGTCGATAGGTTCGCTTGGTTCAATTGTGATGTCGGTAATAGGCATTGGTGTGGTGCCGCGAATGTAAACGCCATTGCTAGTGTTATAACAATTGATGTGTGGATACTGCTTGAGTAGGGTTTCAATACTGATGCGTGAGTGTGCGTAAACGGGTGTTGATATAACTTCGCCGCCAAAGTTGCCGGGAAATTTTTTGTTGCCAGCAGTCTCAGCTTTGTATAGATTGAGGCTTTCCTGATGCTCATCTTTAACATCATAGTGTTTGCTTAAGGATGAGTGATGGGTTCCATCGCTTGCAAAGCCGAGATCCAGGCCAACCAAGTAAATATTTTTAAAGCCAAGTGCCGCTGCGTAAGCAACTCCAGTGTTTCCAACTGTGGGATTGCATAGTGCAAAGTTCACGACGAATTCATTGTCGCCAATGTATTGGCAAATAAAATGCGTTCCCAGATCGTTACTTTTCATTCCCATGCCTGTGGTATTGAACAGTGCGTAGGTGTCTGGGTGAACGGTGTTAAGCCCCAGACAAATAATATCCTCACGGTATTCTGGTGTGGTAGACGTTTCAATCCACTCAACGACTGGGCGAGTGCGCTCCATTTCAATGTGAAAGTCGGGTTTTATTCCTGCCTTGCGCAGTGAGCCCAAGGCAGTGCCGCATGAAAAAATAATGACTTCATGTTGGTGTGTGCGTAAAAAATCAACACAGTGATCGAGTGACGGGCCATTGGCAACAACAAATACGGGGCGGTTAATTGTTTGATGATTGAGTTGTACGTGGTCACGTAGGATATTTCTTTGTTCAGAATAATTTGCCACGGTATGTGAAAGGCTCACTTGTTCATCATCAAAATATCCCATTGCTCCCAGCATTGTTGGGAGTTTTTCGAAAAACACAGTGGTTGATTCTCTCATCTCCGGGCTGCTTAAATGATCAAATACATAGGGTTTTGCTGAGTTGAACAGACCTATTTGATTCAAATATTGGCGAATGAGATGAAAGCTATCGTTGGCTGTTTTGCCAAGTATCAGATTGAATGTACTATATTCACGATCAAAATAATCATAGATGGCTCGCCAATCGATGGTGTGCAGCGATGCATAAAAATTGTCTTCGTGAGGCTCAATAATGCACATGTGCTGCACATCAGTTTTCTCTAATATCATCGGTATGTGGTAGCCAATACCAATGCCATGTACCAGCATAAATTGGGTTTTTGCTTCTAAAGGTAAAAAGCTTGTTTGTTTCTCCTCTTTGCTATTCATGAATTCGATGAGTGGATTCATGTTGTGGATATGTGCATCATTTTCAGGATCTATGGCTTTCGTAGTGCGCGCAGTAACACGGTAAAAAGTCGGCATCTCCTGATATTTTTCTACATACTCTTTGCAAAACTCGTAGGGGTCTTTGCTATATACCGCGTGCGTATTCTCGCCCATGTTGTAGAGGTTGATATAGCCTTCGTTATTAAAAATTAATTGTAATTCTGTAGGTGTGTAATTGTGATATTTATTAAAAATATTTGGCTCGGCCTTTTCAAAGAAGTCCATGTTTTTGCGGAATAGTAAATCCAGTTCCAAATTTTTTTGCTGTAATTCCGCCTGGCGAATGAGTTGTTGTAGTTGGTCCATTGTGGGTTTGCCCCCTAAATTGGCCGTCAATGCATTGACAGTGTGAATGTAATAGGTTGATTCAGCAGGTTTTATGCCAGAAGTATAGATGTGATTTGCAGTAGTGCACGCGTTTTTGGCTTGAGCGCCTTCGGTGAGCATGCTGGGGGGGCGGTGATGCTGTGCAAAAGCCGGCCATTGAGCATTTAGTCAGATTGTGAATCTTGCTTTATCTGTTGTTGCACCTTATTCCAAATAGTATCCACATCATCCGCTGTTTTATTGAGCACCATTTGTTTGCTTAGCTCGCGGGTGATTTTCATGTGCCGGACAAAACGGCGGCAATTGGCACACATCAATAAATGTAAACGAATTTGCCATTTAAGCGGTGTGCTCTTGTCAAGATAATCGCTGGCGATTGTGGCGACTTGTTTGCAACTTAGCATGAGCCAGTCTCCTGATAGCGGTCAATTACCTGCATGAGCGTGAGGCGGGCGCGGTGTACCAGCACTCTTACATTAGTTGCGCTGACGGCGAGGATACTGCAAATATCCTCAAACGATTGTTGTTCAATATCGCGCAAAATAAACGCCGCTTTTTGTGCGGGTGGCAAGAGATTTAGCGTGCGGTTAATACAGTGTTGTAATTGTTGCTCTTCTAAAAGCGCATCGGGTGATTCAATATTCCATTGCGGTATTGACTGCTGCCAGTGGCCATCTGCTTTGAAATTGGCGCCGTCAAGATAGCTTCCTGTAGCTTCACCATCCATTTGTTCCAGTGATACTTGCCGCGATTCTTTGCGTAAACGCGCTTTTGCCTGGTTGCTCACGATGGTAAGCAGCCAGGTTTTTAACGATGAGCGCCGTTCAAAATTGGCGATATTTTTATACACTGAAACCCAGGCCTCTTGCACTATATCGTCAGCAAAGATATCGCCAGCGATGGCGCGGGCAATATTCAACATGAGCGAATGGTGCAGTGCAATTACGTGGCGGAATGCCTGGTCGTCGCCGTGAATCAGTTGTGCAATCAGTTCGCTTTCATCGGTTGAGGTGGTTGTGGTCATCCGGTTGCTCATTGTGGGCTGAGGCGAATTGCGCATCGCAGTTTGCGCAATGGGCACCAGCTTAACACTCACCATAATCACTTTGCACACCGGATTATCTATTTAACGAAACGTTTTTTAACAAAGGATATTGGCGGCCAAGATAAAGGTTTAACCAATAATCCAGGCTGTGATATCTCCCTCCGCCCAAACCTGCCAATGCCAGTAACATAATGAAATAAGTTGCTGCGAATTCAATACCGTTATTAAGAATCACAAATTTTCCGCTGGCGGTGAGCCATTCATAATTGCCGTGTGTTTGTAAAATATCGCGAGCGCGCTCCAACTTTTCGGGCGCCGCTAACACTTGCTCATTGGCAAAAGGCGCATTGGCATCGGCAATGGCTTGCCAGCCGTTATCCCAATGAACACAAAGGATTGCAATGAGCATGGTGATCATCAGTGGAATGCTGATCAAGCGGGTGAACAAGCCCAGCACTAGCAACACGGCGCCAATAAGTTCGGCCGCTGTTGCAAGCACCGTCATTAAAAATGGAAAGGGCAGGCCTAGGCCCCAATCGGAATTGCCGAACCACTCGACGGTGCTATCAAAGGCGTTTAGTTTGCTCATGCCCGCCATCCAAAAAATCGGTGCGAGATATAGGCGTAATGCGAGGCTAGCGAGATTGGCGCTATGGTTTATTAGATTGTTGTGCAGGCGGAAAAGTGAGGTAAAGTTAAGCATAGAAGGCATCCATAAGTATTAATAAACTTATAGATGCCTGAGTGGCGAGTTTGTTACAAATATTCCGGTGGGGCCCGGGTATCGATTGGCATGGGCTTACTGCGCTTTTTTCTCCAGTGCTTCGGCTTCTTTTTTCAAAGCTTCATCAAATTCCAGCTGCTCCTGGTCTACCTTTGGCGCAACAGGCAGTGCTTGCTGAAGATTCTCCGTGGTTTGTGTTTTGACTTTTTCAACTGAGTTATTTGCCGCTTCATCGATTTTTTTAGTGATATTGTCGGTTACAGCTTCAACGGGATTCTCTACTATCTTTTGTACATCCAGCAGTGCTTTTTGTTTTTCTTCCAGGGATTTTTTGGCTGCCTGAGCTTTGTCGTAAGCACTTTGTAATTCTTTGGGGAGTACTGGGGTGATGGCTTGTTTGGCGCCTTCGATTTGCTCGGAAATAATTTCCGGCGTGCCATCCTTAATTAACATTACTGCCATTTGGTTGGTGTCGGCATTCCATACCATGGCAGCTTTATCGGTAATTTCTTGCACTTTCGGCGGTGCGTAGCGCGAAGCGACATAGAATAGGGCACCTTCCTGTTGGATAGTTTGCGCGGTACGCAGAAGTTTCATGGTGGGTTCGTATTTATCACCTAACAGTGCAGTCATGCGGTCTTTCACCATGGGCGTTTCAAACAGGTCAACTTCGTTGGGGTCAAAGCCCACCAAGGGTTTTAAAAATGACCACATCAATTTGCTTTGCAGTTGGTTTCCGATAAGCAGCGATGAAACGCAAGCGGACAGAAAAATACACATAAACGCGATAGAGATGAATTTGGTAGTGCGCATAAAAAATCCGATAAACAGCCAGGGTTAATGTTGCCGTCGGGCAGTGTACGCAATGTGATTTGCGCCGTACAATACAAATTGTTTAACTCGTTAATCACAAGGAAAGCGCCTTGAAAATTTTAGTGGCAATCAAGCGCGTAGTGGACCCCGGTGTCCGCGTGCGCCCTTTAACTGATGGCAGTGGTATGTATATCACCAATGCCAAAATGTCGATGAATCCCTTTTGCGAAATTGCCGTTGAAGCTGCCATTCGGCTGAAAGAGCAACAAGTGGCCACCGAAATTGTGGTGGTGAGCATCGGTACACAGGCAGTGCAGGAGCAATTGCGCAGTGCGCTCGCCCTGGGTGCAGACCGGGCGCTTCATATCAGTACTGATTCCCCCCTTGAACCGCTCGCCATCGCCAAAGTGCTACATGTGCTGGTGCAGCAAGAGCAGCCTCAACTAGTGTTGCTGGGTAAACAGTCCATCGATGGTGACCACAACCAAACCGGACAGATGCTGGCAGCGCTCTGTGGCTTTCCACAGGGTGCCTTTGCCTCCCGTATTGAATGCAAAGGCGATGAGGTCTGGGTAACGCGTGAATTGGATGGTGGCTTACAAACTCTTGCGCTGAGACTTCCCGCGGTGATCACCACCGACTTGCGTCTCAACCAGCCGCGCTACCCAACCATGCCCAACATTATGAAGGCGCGCCAGAAGCCGCTCGCAGTAATCCCCTTGGCAGATCTGGGGTTGGACCTGCAACCACGTCTTCAAACTCTTGCGCTCGAAGCGCCCAAGCTGCGCCAGCAAGGCGTCATGTTGAGCAGTGTTGCGGAACTGGTGGATAAACTGCGGCAGGAGGCCAAGGTGCTATGAGGTCATCGAATAATGTAAGCGCATTGGTGCTGGTGGAGCAGGATACTAGTGGTTTCAGCTTGATCAATCTCAAAGTGATGGGCGCCATTGAGCGCCTGCGTCATTTTGTTGATCTTGAGGTGGATCTATTGGTGGTCGGTAAGGATTGTGCTGCGGTTGCTGGTATGGCCGCGCGTATTCCGGGTGTTCGCCAGGTGTTGCTTGCCGATGGCGAAAGCGGTGAGCATCAGTTGCCTGAAACACTTGCCCCCTGGTTGGCTGAACTCTCAGGTGGCTACACGTATTTCTGTGTGGGTGCGACTACCTTCGGTAAAAACCTGTTGCCACGAGTGGCGGCGTTGATGGATATCCAGCCGGTTACTGATGTGGTTGCCATACATTCAGACTGCGAATTCTCCCGGCCCATTTATGCGGGAAGCGCGCTTGCCCGCGTGCGTACCGGGCAGCTCACGAAACTCTTGAGTGTGCGTGCGAGTGCTTTTGCTGATGTTACTTTGGGAGAAAGCAGTGCGGCTATAGTGCCCATGACACCGCCTCCGTCGCAAAACATGAGCCGTTTTATTGAGCAACAACAGGTACAGGCCGAGCGGCCTGAACTTGCCTCAGCGCGTGTGGTGGTGTCGGGCGGGCGTGGGTTGCAAGCCGGCGAGAACTTTCAGCTGCTCTACCGCCTGGCCGACAAGCTAGGTGCTGCAGTTGGTGCATCCCGCGCAGCAGTAGACGCGGGTTTTGCCCCCAACGATATGCAGGTGGGCCAGACCGGAAAAGTGGTGGCACCGGAGCTGTATATCGCGATAGGGCTTTCAGGCGCAGTGCAACATTTGGCGGGCATGCGCGATTCGCGGGTAGTAGTGGCGATCAACAAAGACCCGGATGCCCCTATCTTTCAAGCGGCAGATTATGGTTTGGTTGCTGATTTATTTGATGCGGTGCCCGAGTTGATCGCGCTTTTGTAAAAGTGCTGTAACAAATACGCTTAACCTCAACCCTAAAGCCGCTAATACAGCGGCTTTTTGTTTTTTTCGCTACAATGCCGCCCCATTCATCCTCTTCACGCGTTTATCAGGCTTAATCGACCATGAATCTCGAACAATTTGAAACCTGGGCTATGTACATTTGTGGCGGCGGGCTGATTATCTTTATGTTTTTTATTGTGTGGGATCTCGCCAAAAAATCCAAAGCGGGCCGGTTTGGCACCTTCATTCTGTTTGGTGTATTGGGTTTTGCGATTATGGTATTTGTGATTAAAGAAGTATTTGTGCACGTACTCAGCTAGCCTTGCTGGGTTAGCGCCGATTCCAATCATTATCAATGTGGGTTAACCATGTTCCATTTTTTTGTCCCCGTCACCAAGGTTCAAAAAGACCGTGCCATCATGCGCGAAACCGATGCGCGCGTTGCTAAATACAGCCGTCGCGGTCTAATCCTCAATTTTATTGTCTTTGTTCTCTGTCTTGCGTTCGGCGACTTTCAGGAAAAAGAACACAATCTGGCGATAGTGCTGGTGACCGGGCTACTGCTGGTGACACTGGTGCGCAGTTATTATTTATTTCGTTTCGATACGCTTTACGCCCGCGCTCCTACGCGCTGGCGCAACCAATACTTTTTTGCCTCTTGCCTTGGCGCTGCCTGGTGGAGTGTGATTTTGGTTACGCTTACCTGGGTGCAGGGGATGCGCGATGAAACTTTGGTGATGTGGCTTTATTCCGTTGTTTTTTACTCCAGTGTCGCCAACGTTTTTGCACCTTATCGCCATTTTCTGAGTTTGTATTTAGCGATAGGGCAAGTGCCCGCTGCTATCACCGCCATTATGCTCGGCACTGCGGAAGGCGCCTTATATGGCTGCATTATGTTGGTGTTTTACGTGATGCTCAGCCATCAGGGAAAGGTTACCTCGCTTGCTTACTGGGAGCGGCTGGAAGCACATTATTCTCTGCGTGAACGCGCGCAAGGTTTGGAAAATGAAAAGCGTACCTCGCAAGCGCAGATTGAATTAAAAAATGAGTTTTTGGTAAACCTTGGGCAGGAGATTCGCTCGTCAATTAGCGATGTGATGAGCACGCTTTCATTGATCGACGACAGTCAACTTTCCGAGCATCACCGTGAATTGCTCACTACTGCGAACAAAGCGACTGGCCGACAAATCGATTTGGTAAATAACGTGGTTGATTTCTCCAAGATCACCACGAAAACGCTGGTGCTCGATGAAGTTGAATTTGACTTGCGCCGTGTGCTGGAAAAATTTGTACAGGATTTTACGCTCGATGCACATCAGCAAGGCATTGAACTCTATTACAGTTTTGATCCGAATATGCCTCTGCGTGTAAAAGGGGATGTGGCGCGCTTGAACCAAATTCTGGCGACCTTGCTTAACCACACTCTCAAAGCCAGCCGGATTGAGCATGTGTTTATCGAAGCGCGATTCCATCAAGAGCAGGATGATCTTGGTGAATTGCAAGTGATCATCAGCGATAGCGAAAAAAATGTCGCGGGAGAAAATGATCCTGAAGCCCATGAGAGCAACCAAAAAGGCATAGGCCTGTCGATTTGTAAAGGCTTGGCAGAATGTATGGGTGGCAGTATTCATTTGCGTGAAAATAAAAATCGCGGCAATCGCATTTTTATTAATGTCACACTGCAGGTGGTATCACATGAAGACCGCCGTTTTGGCTCGGAGCAGAAGTTGCGCGGTAAGCGCGCGTTGTTGGTTGACTTGCCGGATAGCAATGCCAATGCACTGGCCGACGAAATTAATGCCTGGGGTATGAGTACCACCATTGTATCGGGGCAGGAGCAAACAATTGCAAAATTGCGTGAACAAGCTGCGAACAACACGCCCTTCGATTTGGTGTTGATTTTTACTAAACTCAATAATATGAATGGTTTGGCCCTATCGCGCGAAATTGCCGCCCACCCCGATATCGCCGATGTAAAACAAATTATCGCGATGAGTATATTGCAGAGCGATAGCCCGGAAATGAAGTTGCATTTGCGCAGCCACCCACAAATCTGTGTGATTGAAAAACCGATTATGCGCAGACGTTTACACGACGTTGCGGTGCAAAAATTATTGAACCTGAATATCGATGACGAACGTAAACTCCAAGAGCGGGACACACTGGGATTGGTGGTGATGCCGCGCGTGCTTCTGGTTGAAGACCATCGTGTAGATCAAATGGTGATTAGCGCTATGCTCAAAAAGCTGGGGTGCTATGTACAAATAGCGCATAACGGTTCAGAAGCGGTTGAGATAGTTGAAAAAGAGCGCTTTGATCTGGTGTTAATGGATTACGACATGAAAGAGCAGGAGAGCATAATTGCCACTCAAAAAATCCGCACATATGAACGTGCTAACAACAGTCTCCGGCATTTGCCGATTGTGGCAGTAACCGCAGCACAATCCGACTCTGATCAAGAAGTCTTAGCTGCAGGAATGGATGACCATATTAGTAAGCCAATCCGTTACGATGATCTGGAAAGCCGCTTGCAGCGCTGGCTGGAAAACTCCCGCGTGTAAGTAAGTTGACACTTGTAGGATAAGAAGCGTTTATAAGCGTAAACCTGCAGGCTAAAACAAAATGCCGCTGATATTATCAGCGGCATTTTCATTTTCAGGGATGTGCGTTTTTGTTATACCAGTCCTATGGTTTTACTTGTTCACTAGTTATCACCACTACTAAAAATACATCTAAAAAAAGGTTCGGTCATGCGTATATTCGGCCAGTACACCCTTGTTAAAACTCAACAGCTACTCGGATTAACTTTTCTTCTCTTACTTGCCAGTTGCGGGCAAGGGACATCAGATACAGCAGCACCTGAAGGGCAGCCAAATACTGCACTACCCACTACGTCGGCAAGCCAGGTGCAGAGCATTAGCGGCGCACGTATTTTGGTGTTTAGCAAGACGGCTGGTTGGCGCCATGATTCAATTCCCGCTGGCATAGCCGCGTTTGAAAAATTGGCTAATGAGCAACAATTTTCGGTGGTGGCGACAGAAGACTCGGCAGTGTTTACCGATGCCGAACTGAGCCAATTCAATGCAATCGTATTTTTAAATACTACGCTCAATGTGCTTGATGAAAATCAGGAATTGGCAATGGAGCGCTACATTCAAGCGGGTGGTGGTTTTGTAGGCATCCACGCTGCTGCAGATACCGAATGGGAGGGTGAATGGTTTTGGTATCGCAATTTAGTGGGTGCTGTTTTTAAGGATCATCCCAATACCCCAAGTAATGTGCAACAAGCAACAGTGAATTTTGTCGATAAAAAGCATGCATCAACAGAGGCTTTGCCGGACTCTATCAGCGTGGCCGATGAGTGGTACAACTATCGCGATATGTATGAATTTATCAACGTGGTTGCCAAGGTTGATGAGTCAACTTACCAAGGTGGCGGGCACGGCCATGATCATCCCATTTCCTGGTATCACGATTACGATGGTGGCCGCGCGTTTTATACGGGTATGGGGCACACCAGTGAATCATTTTCTGATCCTAACCTGTTGCAGCACTTGCTTGGCGGTATGACTTATGCGGTAGGTTTGAATCATCGCCCTGGTTTTAAGCCGCGTTTGGATTACACGAAATCCAGACCGGAAAATAATCGCTTTATTAAAAAGACCTTGGTCGAAAAATTAGATGAGCCAGTGAAGCTGGCATTTTTCCCGAATGGCGATGCGTTAATTGCATTGCGCCCTGGCGCCTTCCAGCGCGTTGATTATAAAACCGGCCAAATCAGCGATGCGGGCAAGTTGGTGGTTGGTTACGATAAGTTTCAGGAATGGGGTTTGGTTGGTGTGGCGGTTGATCCTGATTTTGATAAAAACCAGCGCATCTATGCGGCATTCACGGTGAAGGATGAGGCCGGGAATGTTGCGCAGCGGTTGTCACATTTTTTGTGGCGCAACAACCAAGTCGATGCCACAACCGAACAAAAAGTCCTGCAGTACCCGATCGATAATAACTGCTGCCACACCGGCGGTGATTTGCAATTTGGCAACAACGGCGAATTGTTTTTTTCTACCGGCGACAATACCAATCCGCACGATCAGGATGGTTATGCACCGCTCGATTTTCGCACGGGCATGAAAAAGAACGATGGGTTGCGTGGTGCCGGTAATACCAACGACTTGCGCGGGAAAGTGTTACGCATAAAGCCTAAAGCAGAAGGTGGTTACGATATTCCTGCCGGAAACTTATTCACTGACGCTACTCAAGGTCGCCCGGAAATTTATGTAATGGGCGCGCGCAACCCGTATAGCATCACCTTTGATAAACGTAACAACATGTTGTTTTACGGTGATGTTGGTCCCGATGCAAGCAACGATTCCGACGAAAAAGGTACGCGTGGTTACGATGAGATTAATCGCGTGACGGCGCCAGGTAATTTCGGTTGGCCGTTGGTTATCGGACAAAACGAACCCTATAACCAGTACGATTATGTTGCGAAAAAACCAGGTGATCTGGTTGATGTAAACAATCCGGTTAACTACTCGCCCAATAATACCGGCGCAAAACAATTACCACCCGCGCAGCCAGCGTTTATCGCTTATCCCTACGGAACATCCGATGTCTTTCCTGAAATGGGTACTGGCGGGCGTACTGCTCTGGTGGCCGATATTTATCGCTCTGGTGATTATCCTGAATCGGTAAATCGCTATCCTGCGTATTACGACAATAAACTATTTATCCTCGATTTTATGCGCGCTTGGGTAAAAGTGGTGAGTTTTGATGAGCAAGGGCGCATTCAAAAAATTGAGCCTTTTGCCCCACAAATTAATTACGCATTGCCGATTGATGCACGCTTTGCACCCGATGGTACTTTGTATGTACTTGAATATGGTATGTCTTGGTTTACTGGCAATCCGGATGCGCGCCTTGCTCGGATTGAATATGTGGGTGCCGGTAACCGTCCACCTGTTGCGGAAATTACGTTAGAGAAAACCCAATTTGGCGTCCCGGCAACCATTAATGCATCAGCGAATAAATCTGTGGATTTGGATGGCGACAAAATTACTTATGCATGGAAGTTGCACTGTGCCGATACAGCCTGTCCTGAACGTGCTTTAGGTGATGCCGTTGAATTGAATTTGGCGTTGGATAAACCGGGGAAATACAATCTGGAATTAGCAGTAACCGATGCACAGGGGGCAAAGTCATTGTTCACTGCGCCACTTGAAATTGGTAACGAGCCGCCAGTGATTGGTTTCTCTACTACAGAAAACCAATCGTTTTTCTGGCCTGACACCAAACAGTTCAATTATGCGTTCTCTGTTAATGATAAAGAGGATGGTGCTGTCGGTGAGGTAGAAAATGGTAATCCACTGGTTACTTTTACTTATGTAGAGCCGGAGAAAAAATCCGCACTTGGGCATCAAGCCGTTAATTTAGTTGATCAAGGTAAAGCGTTGGTTGATGCAAATAATTGTTTGGGTTGCCACAAACTGGATGAAAAAATGGTTGGCCCGGCATTCCGCGATGTTGCTAAAAAATATCAAAAAGATTCCAAAGCAATCGCGTATCTGGTGAATAAACTCGGTAATGGCGGCGCAGGTGTGTGGGGTGAAATGAATATGCCGGCGTTCTCCGGTTTGAGCGAAGCTGAACGCACCGCACTAGCTACTTATGTGTTATCGCTGGCGGAAGATCATTCGCCTAAAGGTTTGGCATTGGCAGGCACCTTTGATCTTAAATCTCATCAAAAAAATTCGGCATCTTTAAAAGCAGATAAACCCTACACCTTAAGTGGTGAGGCTTATATTTTTACTGCAAAGTACAAGGACAAGGGCGCAAATAATTTCTCGTCAATTGAGGTAAGTAAACAAATCAAACTTATTCCGGCGCGGTTGGATTTTTATAGTGTGTATGTACCAACTTCTGCTACCAAAGAAGCCAAGCAAGATACATTCTATAATGTTAAGTCAATTATGGTTCCCGCTAGTGAAGAAGTCTCTGGGTTCGCGTTTGGCCACTATGATTTGACCGCGGTGAAATCCGTAAAAATAGGAGCGCTGTTTTTTAAAGAGCCGACTACATGGCTGTTCGAAATTCGTCGTGGCAATGCCGAAGGTGATGTGCTGGCTTCAGGTACCATTTCACCTTCCAAGCTAAAAACCTATGGGCGCAACAGTATTCCCTTAAAAGAAACCAGCGGCTTCACCGAGTTGTATATCAACATAAAACCTGAACAGAAGACTGCAGCAGAAGTGCGGTTGCATGACATCAGTTTCGAGAAATAAAACCGGTTTGCGGCACAATATATTGCAGATGAAAAAAACCCGCTAAAAAGCGGGTTTTTTTCGTTTAAGACTTGCGTCTTATTTTTCCCCGGCCTTACACAGCAACAGTTTGGATCTCTACCGCAGCAATACGCTTGCCTTCGTTAGCCGAGTTTTGGTAGCTCTCAATTTCGTTGAAGTTGAGGTAGCGATAAATCTCGGAAGACATGCTGTTGATTTTGCTCGCGTAGCTTTGGTATTCCTCTGGTGTTGGCAGCTTGCCGAGTACCGCAGCGATAGCCGCCAATTCAGCAGAAGCCAAATACACGTTAGCGCCTTCACCCAAACGGTTGGGGAAGTTACGGGTAGAGGTAGATACCACGGTGGATTTTGGAGCTACACGCGCTTGGTTACCCATGCACAGTGAGCAGCCTGGCATTTCGGTGCGGGCACCTTTAACGCCATAGATGCTGTAGTAGCCTTCTTCCATCAACTGATGCTCGTCCATTTTGGTGGGCGGGGCAATCCACAGACGGGTCGTTAACTCGTCTTTGGTTGAGGCAAGCAATTTACCTGCAGCGCGGAAGTGACCGATGTTGGTCATGCACGAACCGATAAACACTTCATCAATCTTCGCGCCTTGAACTTCAGACAATACTTTCACATCATCCGGGTCGTTAGGGCAGGCGAGGATTGGTTCTTTGATATCGGCCAGATCGATGTCGATAACGGCCGCGTATTCTGCATCTTTATCGGCTTCCATCAGTTCAGGGTTGGCAATCCAGGCTTCCATCTTCTGTGCGCGGCGCTCAAGGGTGCGGATATCGCCGTAACCTTGTTCGATCATCCAGCGCAGCATGGTGATGTTGGAAGTCATGTATTCAATGATGGGCGCTTTGTCCAACTTGATAGTACAACCAGCTGCTGAACGCTCAGCCGATGCGTCAGAGATTTCAAACGCTTGCTCTACTTTCAAGTCAGGCAAACCTTCAACTTCAAGAATGCGGCCAGAGAAAATATTCTTCTTACCCTTTTTCTCAACTGTCAGCAAACCGGCTTTGATTGCGTAAAGCGGAATCGCGTTTACCAGATCACGCAAGGTGATGCCTGGTTGCAATTCGCCTTTGAAGCGCACCAGAACAGACTCCGGCATATCGAGTGGCATAACGCCAGTCGCCGCAGCAAAGGCTACCAAGCCAGAACCGGCCGGGAAGGAAATGCCGATTGGGAAACGGGTGTGTGAATCGCCACCAGTACCTACGGTGTCAGGCAGCAACATACGGTTCAACCAGCTGTGGATGATGCCGTCGCCCGGACGCAGGGAAACACCGCCGCGAGTCATAATAAAATCGGGCAGGGTATGTTGGGTTTCGATATCCACTGGCTTTGGATACGCAGCAGTGTGGCAGAAGGACTGCATGGTGAGGTCGGCCGAGAAACCAAGGCACGCCAGGTCTTTCAACTCGTCGCGGGTCATAGGGCCAGTAGTGTCCTGTGAACCTACGGTAGTCATGTAGGGCTCGCAGTAAGTGCCTGGGCGAATACCTTTAACGCCGCAGGCTTTTCCTACCATTTTCTGTGCGAGTGTATAACCCTTGCCGCTATCAGCCGGTGCTTCTGGCAGGCGGAACAAAGTGCTTGCAGGCAAGCCCAATGATGCACGCGCTTTGGTGGTCAGGCCACGGCCGATGATCAATGGGATACGACCGCCAGCTTGAACTTCGTCCAACAATACGTCTGATTTGAGGCTGAATTCAGACAGCACAGCGCCGGTAGTGGCGTTGAGGATTTTCCCCTCGTAAGGGCGAATCTCAATTACATCACCCATGTTCAGGTTATCAACCGGTGCTTCAAACACCAGTGCGCCAGCATCTTCCATGGTGTTGTAGAAAATCGGCGCGACTTTGCTGCCGATACACACACCGCCGGTACGCTTGTTAGGTACGCCCGGAATATCTTCACCGATAAACCAGAGTACAGAGTTGGTTGCTGACTTACGTGAAGAACCGGTGCCCACAACATCACCCACGAATACCAGTGGATAACCCTTGGTTTTCAGTGCTTCGATTTGTTTGATCGGGCCAATTTTGCCTGGCTCATCAGGGGTGATTCCATCGCGTGCCATTTTGAACATGGCCAGTGAGTGCAGAGGGATATCAGGGCGTGACCAGGCATCAGGTGCTGGTGACAGATCATCGGTATTGGTTTCGCCGGTGACTTTGAAAACGGTGAGCTTGGTGCTCTCGGGAACTTTAGGCTTGCTGGTGAACCATTCGGCGTCAGCCCAGGATTGCATCAGTTCTTTCGCATGCGGGTTGCCCGCTTTTACTTTTTCTTCCACATCGTGGAATGCATCAAACATCAACAGGGTGTGCTTGAGCTCTTTCGCAGCCAGGGGTGCCAAAGTGGCATCGTCAAGCAGGCTAACCAGAGTTTCGATGTTGTAACCACCGAGCATCATGCCGAGCAGTTTTATCGCGAGAGGCTTATCGATCAGGGGGGAGGAAGCTTGGTCTTTCAAAATCGCGCTTAGGAAAGCGGCTTTAACATAGGCGGCTTCATCAACGCCGGGCGGAACGCGGTTGGTGATCAAATCCAGTAATACTTCAGCTTCACCAGCGGGGGGATTTTTTAACAGTTCAACCAATCCAGCAACTTGTTCGGCGTTTAATGGTTTTGGTGGAATACCTTCTGCGGCGCGTTCTGCGACCTGTTTACGATAGGCTTCAAGCACGGTTTTATCCTCATTAGTGTAGGGGTTACTCCCTCGGCAGGATCTCTGCTTCCGGAGACTATCCATGGCCTTCATGGATGACTAAGTGCGCTCAAAAAAACAGCGCCCTTAAAAAAGCTCGTGAGAGCGGTAAATCGGGCGGGAAGTATACCTCAAGCCGCGCAACCTGTTAATGCGCCCAAAGCAACTCATACCGGTTTACAGGCATGTGTCTCGCTCAGTGGGAATCGGTATTTAAAGTCGATTGTGATAAGGTGGCGAGCTTGTTTGATGACCCCAACATGACCTATGGCAACGATAAAAATGGCTCCTGCCAATAAAAATGAGGACACTATGATAGCGACAAAGAAAGCGGCACAAAAAAACCTGTTAATTTCCAGCCTGATGGTTGGTTTGCTCGCCACCTTGGCGGGTTGCGATAAAAAACCAGCTGATGCTCCGGTAGCGAGTGATGCGGTAGTGTCATCCGCTGCGGCAGAAATATCTGTTGCTGCTCCTGCAGTTGCAGCCTGCGATGGCACAGCGCCCGCCGGTGAGTTGACCCCGGTACGCATCGAAGCGGCGAATACCACTCGCACAGAACCTGGTTTATTTGAAGGCCCGGTTTGGATTAAAGATTCACTGTATTTTTCTGATTTTGTTTTCACCAACGGATTTTCATCGCGTATTCAAAAGTTGGATGCGAGTGGCGCAGTGACGACTGCAATTGAAGATTCGGGCAGCAATGGCCTCGCAGTAGACAGCAACGGTCTGTTAGTTGCGGGAACACACAAATACAAAAGTCTCTCGCGCTTTAATCCTGCAACGGGCGAGCGCAGTTCAGTAGTCGAACAATTCAACGGCAACGTATTTAATTCGCCGAATGACATTGCCATCGCTAAAGACGGCACTATTTATTTTACCGACCCTGCTTTCCAGCGCGATGCTGCGCCAGGCGGCCAGGAAAAAACCGGTGTTTACCGTGTAGCAGTTGATGGCACAGTGACCTTGGTTGATGACACCATTAGCAATCCAAACGGTATCGCTTTATCACCCGCAGAAGATGTGCTTTACGTAAACGGCGGTGGTGAACAAGGTTTACTGCGCGCTTATCCAATCGTAGATGGTGTTCCACAAACAGGAAAAGATTTGGTAACTGGATTAACGATTCCCGATGGCATGGCGATTGATTGTAAGGGCAATATTTATTTGACTGAACACATCGCACGTCAATTGCGTGTATACACCCCAGCGGGTGAGCAAATTGCGCAAGCATCTACCGATGCCAATCTCACCAATGCGGCATTTGGTGGGGTGGAAGGGAAAACCCTGTACCTGACTGGCGCAGGTTCATTGTGGAAAATTGAATTAAATATTACTGGTTCAGCCTATTAATTTTCTTCGTTTTTTATTTTTATACACCTGCGAGCCGGTTGTTAAACCGGTTCGCTTATAACGCGATTATTATGCTTGTATTAAAACCCGTAAAAACTCCCTGTGTGGGAATTTGCTCCACCGGCATTGGCGACAGTGTCTGCCGTGGCTGCAAACGTTTTGGCCACGAAGTTATCGATTGGAATAGTTACACCCATGAGCAGCGTTTGCTAATTGCGCAGCGGCTGGAAGCGTTTCTCGCACAAATTGTGCAGAACATGATTCAAGTCAATGACGAAAAGTTATTGCTCACGCAAATTAAACACCAGCAAATCCAATTCAAGCCCGAGCAAAATCCCTATTGCTGGGTATTCGATTTATTGCGCGCAGGCGCCAGCCAGATTCAGGATTTATCTCAATACGGTCTTGCATTACAAATGAAATGGGTCGGTACACCATTGACGGTGATTCGCGATAATATCGACAAGGATTTTTACGCACTATCCTGCGCTCACTATGAACGCTACATATCACCTTGTTTCGTCACCGCTGAAACCCTCGAACAACACAAATAGTTTTTACTTTATGAATGCTCTCACCAAAATCCAGCAATTCCTGCACTGCGAAACTCCCGATGCCTGGGTAAAAAATGCCTTGGACAATCAAGCACTGTTATTGCTCGATCACGCCAACTGCGAAAAAAAAGCAGCATCCACTGCGCTTAATTTAATGTTCCGCTACGTGGGCGATTTTGACATGATGAACAAAATGTCCCGCCTCGCCCGCGAAGAGCTTCGTCACTACGAACAGGTGATGGCTATTATGAAGGCGAGGGGCGTGAGCTATGATCAAATCACTCCAGGCAGATATGCAGGTGAGTTGCGCAAATTGGTTCGTACTTCAGAGCCAGGTCGCTATATAGATACACTCATTTGCGGCGCCATCATTGAAGCCCGCTCCTGCGAACGCTTTGCCAAAGTCGCACCGCACCTTGATCACGAACTGCAAACATTTTACCTCTCACTACTTAAATCAGAATCCCGCCACTACGAAGACTATCTAACGCTCGCCAAACGTGCGGCTGAAGGCGCGGATATTTCTGCGCGAGTGCAGGAATTTTTAGCACTCGAAAAAACGTTGATTGAAGGTGGGGATGAGGAGTTTCGGTTTCATTCGGGTGTGGTTAACTAAATGTAGGTTGGTCGTCAGCCCAGCCTGCATTTTGCAGCGAGTAAACCTCCGTTATTAAGTGTAAATCTCGTATACCAGTAGGTTATGTGCATCTAGACTATAAGTCTGCACCAATAATAAACTGGAGATGTACATGGCATATCAACTCGGTCAATGGCGGGGTTTGCTCGCCGTTTTGTTTGTTTCTCTCGCCTTGCCTGCCCAAGCAAAAGACGATCTCACCCTTAATGATAAAGACTATTTCGAAAAGCCCGGCTTGAATGTGCTGGTGTTTAGCAATTGGTATGACGGGCTTTTTAGCGATTCCAAAACCAGCGGGGTGGAATTAATTCATCACGGTGAGCGCACGGTTACCAACGGTGATGTGCGTTTGAATGCGACGCCGGAGCAATGGGATATGACGCCCATGTTCAAGGAGCGCAAAGTGAATCGTGAAGATCAATCCATCGAAGCATTTCTGCATTATCCCGATGAGCAATTTGACTTCTCCATCAAAGTGACTAAAAACGCAGCAGGCGTGCGTTTAACAGTTAACTTGCCAAAACCGCTACCAAAATCCCTTGAAGGCAAAGCCGGTTTTAATTTGGAGTTTTTGCCTGCAGCTTACTTCCATAAATCGTTTTTGATGGATGACACAGCTGGCGGTTTTCCGGTTTATCCCACAGGTCTAAAAGAAATTAATGGTAAAGCTGATCCCATTGCGCTCGCGCAAGGGCAGCATTTGGTATTTGCTCCGGAAGATAATGAGCGCCGTGTAAGTATCCGTTCTGCCAGCGCACCGCTCGAACTTTATGATGGTCGTGGCAAGGCGCAAAACGGCTGGTTTGTGGTGCGCAGTAAAATTCCGGCGAATAAAACCGGTGCGGTAATCGAGTGGCAAATTGATGCGGCGACGGTAAAAAACTGGATTCGCAAACCTATGATTGCGCATTCGCAGGTGGGCTATCACCCAGCGCAGAAAAAAATCGCCGTCATTGAGTTGGATGCGCGCGATAAAAAAATCCAGAAGGCGAGCTTGATAAAAATTAATGCCGATGGCACCCGTAAAACAGTATTGAGTGAAAAACCCGAAAGCTGGGGCAAATATTTGCGCTACGAATATCGCCAATTTGATTTCAGTAAAATTCAAACGCCGGGATTGTATACAATCACTTATGGTGATCAGGAGACCCACAGTTTCCGCATTGATAAAGCAGTTTACCAAGCCGCATGGCATCCAACGCTGGATATGTATTTGCCGGTGCAAATGGATCATATGACGATCAACGAATCCTATCGTATTTGGCATGGTGCATCCCATCTTGATGATGCTTTGCAAGCGCCAGTAAATATCGAACATTTTGATTTGTATGCGCAGGGGCCGACAACTGATACACCTTATAAACCGGGCGAACATATTCCCGGTTTAAATATCGGCGGCTGGTATGACGCAGGTGATTACGACATCCGTACGCAGACCCAATACGATGTGGTGAATACTTTGGTGACTGCGTGGGAAACCTTTGGTTTGAAACGTGATACTACCAGCGTGGACTACGCGCGCAAATTTGTTGATCTGCACACGGCAGATGGCAAGCCCGACGTGTTGCAACAAATCGAACACGGAACGCTTGCGTTAATTGCGCAGCATCGCGCTGTGGGTCATGCAATTCCCGGTATTGTAGAGGCGCATATTGATCAGTATCACCATTTGGGAGATGGAATCACTAAGACGGATAATTTAATTTACGATCCGAAAATGGGTGAAATGGAAACTGATGGTTTTAAAAGCGGCAAATTTGATGATCGCTGGGCATTTACTAGCAAATCCTCATCATTAAATTACGGTTCTGCCGCCGCGCTTGCTGCGGCTAGTAGGGCATTAACCGGATTCAATGATGAACTTGCTAAAGAATGTTTGGCAACCGCAAAAAAAGTGTGGGCGGAAGAGGCCGCAAAAGCGAAGCCGGATTCGTTCAAGCATGGCAACACAACTGGTGGAAAACTTGAGCATGAACAACTCAAAGCGGCGACTGAGTTGTTGATCACTACTGGTGAAGCAAAGTATGCACAAGCGGTTAAAAAACTGGCAACTGAAGTGGACTTTGGTGGCAATGCTTCCTGGTTTATTCGCGCTATCCCGTATATGGATGCAGATTTCAAACAGCAACTAAAAAGTAAAGCGCAAATTTATCAAACTGAACTTGCTGCGACTCAAGCAAAAAATCCTTTTGGTGTTCCCATCACCGAAGGCGGTTGGGCGGGCAGTGGTTGGGTGATTCGCCACGCAACCAACAACTATTATATTCACAAAGCGTTTCCTGAATTGGTGAGTCGTGAGTCTGTGTTGCAAGGTTTGAATTTCCTTTATGGAACTCACCCTGCGCACAATTTGTCGTTGGTATCAAACGTAGGAACCCGCTCCAAAGAAGTGGCATATGGAATGAACCGTGCTGACTTCTCGTTTATCTCTGGCGGTATTGTTCCCGGTATTTTGGTGTTAAAGCCGGACTATCCAGAAAATCACGAAGACTGGCCGTTCTTCTGGGGGGAGAACGAATACGTGGTTAACCTTGCGGCGAGTTACATCTTTTTGGTGAATGCAGCGGAAGATGTTTTGAAAGAATAGTTGGATTGTTGGTTGTTCTATCCGGGAAAGCCTCACCTACTGGTGGGGCTTTTTACTTGGCGGTAATCATTTCTGCGGACGTCCGCAATTAAGTGCGGGATGTGTGAACCCAATTTCTGGTTTATGATGTCTAAAAAGGCACCCTAACCAATATGGAGTTTGTTATGTCTAGCCCTGACGATAATAATTTATCCCCGCATCCAACCCCGGCCCCGATCAAAGACACTAAGCCTGCGTCTAGCAATTGGCCGCTAGGTTTGGCGATTGTTGTAATCGGCGGCTTATTGTTGGCGCGCAATCTTGGCTTTGAGTTGTTCTTTTTGGATTTTCACAATTGGTGGGCGTTTTTTATTTTGTTGGCGGCTATCGGGCCATTGCAGCAAGCGTTCAGTTTTTATCGCAAAGAGGGTTTCGGTGCCGCTGTTGCCAATTCATTGGTGTCAGCGGGGGCGATTATTTTTATTGCCATGATGTTTTTGCTCGATCTTTCATTTGGAACCTGGTGGCCGATTTTTGTGATTATTGGTGGGCTTTATATGATGACGAGTCGCAACCGTAATTAAGTAATGAGTTAAATTTTCCAGTCGATTAATTCAATACTGTTTTGATCCGCTTTGATGCACCAGCCTGCGTCATGCCAATCGCCCAGCACAATGCGTTCAGCGGGTTTGCCAGCGATAACCAGTTGATGGCGTGCAGGGCGATGGGTGTGTCCATGAATCATGCGTGTGACACCAGCGCTTTCCATTTGTGTTAAAACTTCGGCGGGCGATACATCCATAATATCGTCTGCTTTTAGGCTATTCATACTTTGGCTTTTTGCACGCATTTGTGCGGCAAGAGCGCGGCGTGTTGCAATTGGCTGCGCAAGGATTTGTTGTTGCCAATGCGGGCTGCGCACCATTGCACGAAATTGTTGGTACTCGACATCGTCAGTGCACAAGCTATCGCCGTGCATTAATAATGTAGGCGTGCCATATAAATCGATAGTTATTCCGTCGGGGATTAATTCCATTCCGGCTTTTTTAGCATAGGTCGCGCCCAATAAGAAATCGCGGTTGCCATGCATAAAATAAATTGCAACACCTAGCTCACTTAGCTTGTGCAATCCATTGGTAACATCCTGCGCCAGTTCTGAGTTGTCATCATCTCCAATCCAGGCATCAAAAAAATCGCCGAGAATATAGAGCGCTTCGGCGTGAACGGCTTGGGTGTGCAAAAATTGAAAAAACGCCCGCGTAACTTGCGGGCGTGACTCGTGAAGATGTAAATCCGAAATAAACAGCGTGTGCATATTATTCTGCAATGGTGGCGCTTTGAATAATCACGGCTTCTTTTGGTACATCTTGATGGAAACCTTTGCTGCCGGTTTTGACACCTTTGATTTTGTTGACTACGTCCATACCATCAACGACTTTGCCAAATACACAGTAGCCCCAGCCCGATGCATTTTTGCCTGAGTGATTCAGAAAGCTGTTGTCTTTTACGTTGATAAAAAACTGTGCAGTCGCGCTGTGTGGATCATTGGTGCGCGCCATAGCTAAAGTGCCTGTCAGGTTTTGCAAACCGTTATCGGCTTCGTTTTGAATCATTTCCCGGGTTTCTTTTTGTTGGAAATCCTCGGTAAAGCCACCGCCCTGAATCATAAAGCCATCGATTACGCGGTGAAAAATGGTGCCGTTATAAAAACCTTCTTCGACATATTGTTTGAAGTTGGCAGCGGTCTTGGGCGCTTTATCAAAATCCAATTCAATAACGATATCGCCGTAGTTAGTATGTAATGTAATCATGGTGAATCTCCCTTGAGATTTAGAGGGTGGTGCTGGAAAAAGCCGGTATGATACGCGCTCCCCCAAGGGGAAGGAATGCGTAAATAGTTAAATTTAACAGCAGAGAATATTAGAGAGATCTATGCAGCGCGGTAAATTTCTGACGATTGAAGGCACCGAGGGTGTCGGAAAAAGCACAAATTTGGCTTTTGTGGCCGATTGGCTGCGCGGGCGCGGCATTGAGGTGATAATCACCCGGGAGCCGGGCGGTACGCCTCTGGCGGAGGAGATCCGCAGCCTTTTGCTTAGCAAGCGTGAAGAGCCATTCGATGAAACTGCTGAGCTGCTGTTGGTGTTTGCCGCGCGTGCGCAACATTTGGCGCAGGTGATAAAACCGGCCCTCGCGCGAGGTGCCTGGGTGTTAAGTGATCGTTTTACCGATGCGACCTTTGCGTATCAGGGCGGTGGGCGCGGCTTGAGTAAAGCCATTATCGAGCAGCTCGAGCAACTGGTGCAGGGCGATTTGCGCCCGGATCTGACCTTGATCCTCGATATTGATGTCGAACTGGGGTTGAACCGTGCGCGCCAACGCGGTGAGTTGGATCGCTTTGAAAGCGAGGCGGTGGTGTTCTTTGAGCGCGTGCGAGCGGCTTATCGCCAGCGTGCAGAGTCAGCGCCCAATCGTTATGCGTTGGTTGATGCAGGCAAAACGCTCGACGAGGTTCAGATTGAAATAGATCAGGTGTTGACGAGTCTGATCGGTTAAAAATCCGGTGTTGCTTGTACGCGCACTTCAACGCCGGTAATCGGGTGATTTAACCAGAGTTCCTGTGCATGCAGTAATAGGCGCGGGGCTTTTGCGAGTACATTCTCCGGCGCGTAGAGTCCATCACCCAGCATGGGGTGGCCAAGGCTCAGCATATGGATGCGCAGTTGATGGGTGCGGCCGCTTACCGGCTCAAGTAAAACGCGGGTTACCTTCTTTTCCAAATCCCTTTCCAGTACCCGATAGCGTGTATGCGCCGCTTTGCCGCTTTCAAAGCATACTTTCTGCAGCGGGCGATTGGGCCAGTCGCAAATGAGTGGCAGTTTGATTTCACCTTCATCGTCCGCCACTAATCCATCTACCACGGCGACGTAACGCTTGTGGATCGCGCGGGATTCAAACATATGGGTGAGATTTTTCAGTGTCAGATAATTGAGCGGGAACATCACAATGCCGGATGTACCTTGGTCAAGGCGATGAACAATTCGGGCGTTGGGGTTAAATTTCAGTGCTCGATTGGACAGGCAATCCTGTTTATCCGGGCCTTTACCCGGTACGCAGAGCAGGCCGGCGGGTTTATTGGCGATGAGTAAATCCTCGTCGAGGTACAAAATGTCGAGCTGGGAATCGGTCATCGGTAAGCCTGAAGCTGAATTAAGCGGGCGCGGATTATCGCAAATTTGCTAAGCTTGCCCAATCTTTTATTCAGTGCAATCCAGTTGAGTAGTTCATGAGCGACTTTCCCATCCATCCATATCCTTGGCAGCTCAGCGAATGGCAGCAGTTGCTGCAGCAGATGGCCGCTAAAAAATTACCCCACGCCATGATGATTGCAGGCCCTAAGGGAATCGGTAAACGTCATCTGGCCGACGCGCTGGCGCAGTTGTTGTTGTGCCAGGCGCCGATTGAAGGAACCCCTTGCGGCAAGTGTCGTGGTTGCGAATTGAATAAATCGCAAACACATCCTGATCTGGTATGGCTGGAGCCCGAAGAAGAGGGCAAGGCGATCAAAGTGGATCAGGTGCGTGAGCTGACGGAATCGCTCAGTAAAACCGCCCAGCAGGGCGGTTACAAAGTGGTGATTATCGAGCCTGCTGAGGCAATGAATGGCAACTCTGCTAATGCGCTGTTGAAATCGCTTGAAGAACCTGCGGCTAATACGTTGCTGGTGCTCGTTACCCACAGCCCAAGTTCGGTGCTGCCCACCATTCGCAGCCGCTGCCAGTTACGCAAGTTCCCTATGCCGCGCGCTGAACAAGTATTGCATTGGCTATCGCCTTTGCTAGCGGGAAGTAATGCTAAGGCAGATACCTTATTGGTTGCCGCGCGCGGGGCACCGCTCACTGCCTTGGCATTGTTGCAAGGTGATGCACTGGAGCAGCGCGAACAGGTGCTACAACAATTTGTGCGCTTGAGTCTCGGGCAAATATCGGCGATTGAGTTGGCCGCTCAGTGGCACAGCGGCGATGTGCATGGCTTTATGGAATGGTTTCTCGGCTTGTTGCACAGCATCGCGCGCTGGCGAGTGGGTGGTGAAGATGCGCAAATGGAGCAGGCGCCGGTTGAATGGCGCGAGCGCTTGAGTAACCTTAACTTACCGTTGCTGCATCGCTATATTGAAAAAATCCTGATCTCCAAAAAGCAATTGTTGAGCGGGTCAAATCCCAATAAGCAATTGTTATTAGAGGAATTATTGCTCGATTGGGGCGCTTTGTTGCGCGCGAGCACGAATCGCGCAATGGCGTCTGGACACTAGTGAGCTAATCTATTAGTGTTTCGGCCTTATTAAGCCTGTGATCTGACAAAACAACAATTCAGGATCTGTTATGCAACCGATTGGCGGTGGTGCCCGTAATGGCATACTTTCTCTAACGATTAAAGACAAAGCTGTTCTCTATGCAGCCTATATGCCCTTTGTAAAAAATGGCGGCATGTTTATTCCTACCAATAAAAGCTACAAGTTGGGCGATGAAGTATTTATGTTGTTGAGCCTGATGGACGAGCCGGAAAAAATCCCGGTGGCGGGAAAAGTGGTGTGGGTAACCCCGAAAGGTGCGCAGGGCAATCGCGCGGCGGGGATAGGTGTACAGTTTAGCGATCAGGACAACACCGCGATCAACAAAATAGAAACCTATCTGGCTGGCATGCTCAGTTCTGATAAGCCCACACATACCATGTAGTATCTTATAACGTGTAAAATCGCCCCACTGAGTTTCCGTGAAGCCAGGTTATGCCTGGCTTTGTTGTTTCTGCTTTTTATTTTTGCTCTTGTTATTGGATGTGCCCATGTTAATCGACTCCCATTGCCACCTCGATCGAATCAAGCTCGATCCCTACGACGGCGACTTGAGCGCTGCCATTGCCGCTGCCCATGAGCGTGGTATCCAGCAAATGTTGTGCATCGGTATTAGTTTGGAAAATATCCAAACAGTGATTGATATTGCGCAAGCCCATCCCCGTGTGGTTGCCTCTGTAGGGGTTCATCCGTGCGATGTGAAAGAGGGCGCTGCAACCGCAGAGCAATTAATCAATTGGGCATCGCAACCCAAGGTGGTTGCGCTGGGTGAAACGGGCTTGGACTATCACTACGAAACTGAAAGCAAAGATATCCAACACGAAAGTTTTGCACTGCATTTAAACGTGGGTAAACAAATTGGCTTGCCCGTGGTTGTGCATACCCGTGAAGCCAAAGCCGATACGCTCGCGTTGATAAAGGAGCACGGCAGCCTCGAGCAGAGCGGCGTATTGCATTGTTTTACTGAAGACTGGGATATGGCGAAAGCTGCGCTGGATTTGAATTACTACATTTCGATTTCTGGTATCGTCACGTTTAAAACCGCCGAACAAATCCGCGATGTGGTGCGCAATATGCCGATAGATCGTTTGTTGGTAGAAACGGATTCTCCTTACCTCGCCCCAATTCCTTATCGTGGTAAACCTAACGAACCAAAGTACGTGCGCGAAGTTGCTCAGTTTGTTGCGGATGTGCGCGGGATTCCTCTAGAAGAACTTGCTGAAAATACGACGGAAAATTTTTATCGTTTATTCAGCAAAGCAAAACAATATCTCCCAATCTAAATGTAGGGGCGCTGCTTGCTGCGCCCAAAAAAAATCTAACCCCTACAAGTAAGGTCCTACAATGAACGCCCAACAAATCAAAATTATGCTCGAGTTACAGGATGCGATGAACACCAAAGTCAACGCTAATTGGAAACAACAAGGTTATGAATGGTATCGCGCCATCTGGGTTGAATGTGCTGAGCTGCTGGATCATTACGGTTGGAAATGGTGGAAAAAGCAATCACCCGACACCGAACAGGTTGCACTCGAATTAATCGATATCTGGCACTTTGGTTTAAGTATCCAATTACAACCAGGTGCGTCGCTCGAAGAAATTATTGCGAAAATCCAAAATGAATTAGTGATTGCTACAGATGAACAAGACTTCCGTCTGGACTTGGAAAAATTTGCTGCTGCAACCCTGGGTGACCGCCAATTCCATCTTGGCTTGTTTGCGCGTTTAATGGCGGGTATCGATATGAGTTTTGAGCAACTCTATCGCGGTTATGTTGGTAAGAATGTACTGAATTTCTTCCGTCAGGATCACGGTTATAAAGACGGCAGTTACCGCAAGCATTGGCACGATGGTCGCGAAGATAACGAGCATTTGGTTGAGGCTGTGCAAAGCCTTGATACAACCAGACCGGAATTTAAAGACGAATTGTATGCGGCCCTGGTGAAGCGTTATTCGATGTGATTGATCTTGCAAGGGAGTGATTATGAGTGGAATGAGCAGTTGAGGGGCTGGGAGTGGGAGATAGGGATATGGCCTCACTCGTTAGTTGACGCTGGACATCAGTCGAATAAATTCTTCTTTAACTACTGAATAGCATTCGCACACGCAGCGCTCCAATTTTGGCCGGTCCAATACGGATATGTGACCACGCCGATAGCGTATACAACCGGCATCTTGCAGGCCTTTTGCGGCTTCCGTAATGCTTTCGCGGCGCACGCCAAGCATATTCGCCACTAACTCCTGCGTCATTAATAATTCTCCTGATGGAATGCGATCAACGGTTAAGAGCAGCCAGCGGCACAGCTGTTGTTCAATAGTGTGGTGGCGATTACACGCGGCGGTCTGGAACATCTGTGTCATCACTGCTTGGGTATAGCGCAGCAAGAGCCGCTGCATTATTCCAGCGGAATTAAATTCTGCTTTTAATATGTGTTGATCCAGCCGGTAAGCGTGCCCGGCAGTTTGAACTATTGCAGTATTGGGTGTGACACTACCTCCTAAGAGGATTGGTAATCCCAACATTCCTTCATTGCCAACTTCAGCGGCCTCGGCGCAGGCTCCCGTGTCCATTATGTATTGTAATGAAATGATACTTGTCGTCGGGAAATAGGCATGGCTAATGTGTTGGTTTGGTCCATAAATTACATCCCCCAATTTTAAGTTCACTGGTTCGAGATGTTTTATTAGCCGATCAGTTTCAGTGCGGCCTAGCTTCGCAAGAATATAATTTTTTTCCGGGGTTTGATTTTCTACGGCAATATTTTTAGGCATAGGCATTCCTTTCTCGTTAAATGAAGCGGCGTTTAAATTGAAATAACTCATTGGCATTACGGCATTTCTTTGCATTGAATTCCGATCCCGCGATAACCAATAAAACGGCTTGAGTGATCAAAAATGGGCGTGCCGCTTACGCGGTAAAAATTTCTATTTCCGGAAGGGGTTGTACGGCTGAAAGAAAAATCAATAAAAGGTTGGCGTGCGGCGATAATGTCTTGAAGCTCTTTGCGTTCGTTTTCATCCCAACCTGATGCTTCATTACTGTTGTTCGCGCTGGTTAGCGTGTTGTTGTCAGTAAAAGAATCTACCTGAAGTCCCAACATCTCCAATACGGGGCCTGACACTCTCGTAAACTTTCCATTTTCATCCTGCTCCCAATACCAATCTGATGCCAGTTCGGTCAGACTGCGAAAACGCGCTTCGCTTTCACGCAATTCTGCTGTGCGTTCCTGTACGGTTTCTTCCAGTAATTTGTTGTAGTTTTCTAGTTTTTTGTATAGCAAGCGTACTTCCAGCATATTGTGAATGCGTGTTTTAACTTCAACTACATCAATGGGTTTACTGATAAAGTCTTTTGCTCCGCATTGTAATGCCCGCAATTTGTGGCCAGGTTGTGCAGTTAATACAATCACGGGTAAATAATCGTTTTGCATATTGGCTTTAAGACATTCCATTACTTGGAATCCGTCCATCTCAGGCATTTGCAGATCAAGCAAAATTAAATCGTAATGGTGTTTTCGGTAGAGTGATCCTACTTCTAGTGGATTCATCGTAGCGCTGACATTGGTATAACCTGCTTCACTCAATAAGGTTTCCAGAAGGGCAACATTAGCTTGTTGGTCATCAACAATCAGAATGCTGGCATTAAGAATGTCTTGCTCTGTTAGCTTCATGCTCTTTCCTCTTTTTTCAATTGGGTTGTTCTTTTTTCTGTTAGCTCAAGCGCTGCATCAAGTGTGCTCGTAAATTCATTAATTCGAATAGGCTTGGTGAGGTAGCGAAAAAAGCCTGCCGCAAGGCCTTTTTCAATGTCATGGGGAATTGCGTTGGCGCTAAGTGCAATCACTGGAATATGCTTGGTTAAAGGATCCTTAGCGAGAATTTTTAACGCTTCCGTACCATTCATGCCAGGCAAATTAATATCCATTAATATTAAATCCGGCTGAGCCAAGCGCGCCTGTTCGACTCCTGCAAATCCATCGCGTGCGGTGAGCAGAAGAAAATCTGTTCGCGATTCCATTATGTCTTCCACTAAGGTTAAGTTGGCTGGATTATCTTCTACATAAAGGAGAGTATATTTTGTTGCGCCATTCTTTATGGGGTGAAGCTTAGGCGTTGGAGGGATTTCGCTGTTAGCAATCACCATAGGGTTTTCTGTTCCCATTAACAGTTCGACACTGAAGATGGTGCCTTTCCCCACTTTACTTTCAACGGAAATTTTTCCTCCCATCAGTTTAATAAGGCGCTTGGTCATCACCAGCCCTATACCTGTACCTTCCTCGTTGCTATTTTCTTTCCCGAGGCGATTAAACGGCTGAAACAATTGTGAAAGCTGTTCGGGTGATAAACCCTCGCCGGTATCTTCGACACTGATTTTCACGCGTCCCGGTCGATATTCCTTGCAGGTCACGGTTACCTTGCCGTTTGGGCGGTTATATTTAATGGCATTGGAAAGGAGGTTTATGAGTACTTGTTTTAACCGGGTGTTGTCAGCGGTCACTACAAATGCTGATTCAAATTCTGGGAAATTTAGCGTGATATTACGGTTAAGTGCTTGCGGTTCAACCATGGCTTTGCACTCACGCATAAGGCCGGGGAGCGAAACCATTTCCATGGATAGCGGAAGGCGACCGGACTCGATGAGCGTAAGATCAAGAATTTCATTAATCAAATCCAGTAGATACCATCCCGCCTGTAGTATTTGTAGCACGCTACGTTTTTGGGACGGGGTTGGTGGTGGATTACTGGCATCAATTAATTGTGCAAATCCCAAGATGGCATTCAATGGTGTGCGTAGTTCATGACTCATGTTGGAAAGAAAATCGGATTTTGCGCGGTTGGCTTTTTCTGCGAGATTTTTGGCTTTATTCAGTTCAAGATTATTTTCCAGAAGCACCTGATCTAGCCGTTTTCGTTCGCTTATATCAATCAGCATATTGATGCCGCCGATAATCTTGCCAGCAGTATCGCGCAGAGGGGTAGGGTGGGCGACAAAGTTGACGCGTGATTTGTCTGGCCGTTCTGCCATTGCCTCTACACCGAATAGAGCTCGCCCCTCTCTAAGTGCAATTGCCATTGGGCATTCTTCATAAGGCATGGCGGAGCCGTCGGGGTGGAATAACCGTAAACCCTTGCACCACTTGTCGTTACCCAATTCGGGTTCGCAGCCGGAAAATTCCACTGCGGTTTGGTTAAAGTGCGTTAACCTGCCTTCGGCATCGGTTGCGTAAATAGCAACAGGTAGTGCATTGATCACGGCGCGCAAATGACGCTCGCTTTCGCGCAATGTTTCTTCAGTGCGTTTGATTTCGGTGATATCAAGGTTAGTGCCGACAATGGATTCTACTTTGCCTTGCGAATCGGTGCGCAAGGTTTCAACAGAGCGGATATGTCGAATAGCATTAGTGCCGCTTTGTTTGATGCGAAACTCCCGGGTGCTTCCTTTTTGCAGGTGAATAGCATTGTCCCAGCCTTCTTGTTCAATCCTGTCATTAGGCAACAAGTGTTGTGGCCAGAGGTCGCGCGTTACAATACCATCGGGAGTCGGTTGTACACCGTAGATGCGGAACATTTGCTTATCCCAACGCATACGATTATCGACAAGATTCAATTCCCAAATGCCTACGCCAGTTGCCTCAGTGGCCAAGCGAACGCGTTCATCACTTTCGCGTAACGCCTGTTCTGATAATTTTCGTTGTGTGACATCGGTAAATAAAATAGCGACCTTCTTGCTACCTTGTTTACCCAAGCGGCAGGTATAAATATCAAACCAACGCTGGAGCGATGGAACCTGGTATTCGAAACGGATTGGCTCACCGGTTTGTAGCACCTGATCATAGACAGCAAATAGATCCGCGCCTAAGTCGGGGATAAATTCACTGACATATCGACCCTGTGCATTTTTGAAGCCGCTGTGTTTTTCAAAAGAAGGATTGATTTCGAGAAAAAACTGATCTACGGGTTGATCATTTTTGTAAATAATTTCAGCGACACAGAAGCCTTCATCGATCGTTTCAAACAAGCTGCGGTAACGGTATTCGGATTCGAGCATTAAGGCTTCAGCATGCTTACGTGCAGTGATGTTGCGCAATACGCAGGCTAGATAGCGTTGGCCGCCCAAACGCATTTCATTGACAGCAATTTCCATGGGTAGGAATTGTCCATCCTTTTGCTGCCCTATAACTTCGCGAACTATGCCTTTACTGCGTTCTTCCAGCGACGTTTTGTAATAGTCCAGTGCACCTGGTGTCCCATCTAACTCGGGGACAATGATGCTAATTTTTTGGCCAACCAATTCAGCAGCTTTATAGCCAAACATTTTCTCGGTTGCGGTATTAACGCTTTCTATTACCTGGGTGCGTGCATTAAAGGTCACTATGCCATCACTCACCGTATCCAATATTGTTTTGATCCGTTCAGTGCTATCAAGGAGGGCTTGTTGCGCGGCGTTTTCTGCAGTGATATTGCGAAATACTAATACGGCACCGATAACCTGGCCATCGCGGTCGCGAATCGGTGCACAACTATGGGAGATATTATATTCGGTACCATCGGGCAAAATGAGTATGTTATTACTTGCACCCTGGGCAACGCCGTGCAGCAGAGTTTCCAATACCGGATTTAATACAGATTCGCGCGTTTCTTTGTTGACGAGATGGAAAAATTCGCAAATTGATTTGCCGGCAGCCATTTCAATTGTAGATGCCGTTAGCTGTTCAGCCACGTGGTTCATCAAGGTTACCGATGCATTGCAATCAGTAGCTATTACTGCGTCCGCGATTGAATTGAGTGTCACCTCCAGTTTTCTTTCACTATCTTGCACGGTGATATAAGCAAGATTCAGTTGCTGATTCATTGCCTCTTGTTTGTCGAGGGAGCGTTTTGTTTCGAGATGGACCAGATCCATTAAGCGCTGGTGAATATTGCGATAAATTCCATAGGCAAATGCCTGGGCAAATAACAACATAAAAACACTGACGAGTACGATAAATCCAAATAGATATCCCATATATTTGCGGTGGTCGCTTCTGTATCGCTGAAGCAGTTTATTTTGGATCTCTTGATATTCTTTTAGTACGGCACGGAGATTATTCATTAGCTCTGTGCCTTCACCATTGGTAAACCTGAGAAGCAGGTCGCCTGATTCTATTTGGCCTGTGTCTGCAATAGTGGCTGCAAGAAATTCGAGTTGCTCGTCAATAATAGGTGTTAGCTTATCAACTTGTTCCATGCTTTCAGTGCTGCTTGATGCATTCCGTAGGAGCTTTATTTCCTTTTTTATATTATCCCGTGTATCAAAATAGGGCTGCAAAAATTTGGTGTCATAGGTCAATATGTATCCACGAGTTCCGATTTCAGAGTCTACAAGTAGCGATAAAATCTTTTGGGCGCTATTTATAGCGAGTGTTGTTTGCATGCGAAGCCTGTCCGCTGCTTTCATCCGGTCAAAAAACCAAAATAATGTAGCTGCAATAATCACCACAATAATCGTAGGCGTACTGAGTAAAAATATATTCTTGCGGGTAACTTTTGCTTTCATAAAATCTACTCTACTACACGGTCATAGACTCATTGTGCTGAAGGGGGGTAATAGTTGTTGCTATACGTTGCTCTGGAAGAGCCATCCGGCTGTGATGATATGCCTGTAACCGCCGGATAATCCGATTATTGCGTGTGTCGGTCTGTTGGATGGCTAACATATCCACCTTTTTGGGAAAGTTCGTATGAAGATATTCGCTGGTTTTGAATCCAGGTCACATTATTTCAGCGGCTGTTACATTGTTAGTTAAACAAATGTTTAATAAATGGCTCTGGAAAATAATTTATTAATAAGTACGTAAACGCACAGAGTGTCCATTTGTGGGTGAGTACCATGATGTATTAACCGCCATTTTTGGTTCTCATCAAAGGGGAAAGATAATGGAAACTTATCATCACTATGTGTCCGGTTTTTTTGCGCACCGCGATCAAGCGGAAAAGGTGGTATCAGAACTGGTAGTTGCTGGTTTGCCATTGGTGCGCGTTCACCTTTTTGACAAAGATTCCATGCCTCCTACTCATACGGCTACTGACAGTAGCGAAGGGGTTTTAAAAGACATTGTTGTTGATGGTGCTATCGGAACGGCTGTAGGAACAGGAGTGGGTGCTTTATTGACTGCGGCAATGGTTGCTGCAAATGTGACGTTATTTGTTGCCAGCCCATTAATCGGTCCGTTGGTTATGTTGGGGTGGGGAGCGAGTATTGGTGGATTGGTGGGAGCAAGTGTGGGTGCTGCGGAAAAAGTAAAACCTTTGTCCGAATTGGTTCACGATGCAATAGTTAGTGGAAGTCTGGTGGTGGTAGTTGAAACTTTGTCGATTGAAGAGACAGAGACTGCCGGGAAAATTTTCAAGGATGCAGTAGGCGATTACACTGAAGCAAAGTAAGTTTAACTGCGTTTAGTCCGCAAAAACAACGCCCTCGGTATTGCGAGGGCAGATGCTTGCGCGCAATTAATTGCGCAGACGACTGGTGTAAGGCTTGGTTCCATAATAGGAATGAAGGTCATTTGCCAAGGTTTTGTCAGCCAAATCTGGCCAGCTGTCTTTATCAAATCCCGGTGCATTTTTCAGTCGATCTTTATCTACATCAAGTAGAAAGCGTTTGTTTTCAGTATCGAGTTTAAGAGCAGTCCAAGGCACTGCAAAAAGTTTTTCGCCCATGCCGAGAAATGAGCCAAAAGACAACACGGCATATTCGATATTGCCGGTGGCAACGTCGAGCATAATTTCCTTGATATCACCAATGTCTTCATTTTGGAGATTGCAAACATCATTACCTATTAGCGTGTCTGCTCCCATGAGTCGTGGTCCCGGGCCATCATTGTGATGATCTGCTTTATAGATGCCATAAGTGTCGCGAGTTTCGTAGTTCATTTTTGATCTCCTAATTATTAACAGGGGTAAAATCATTAAAATAAAAGGATCGCAGTTAATTCCTTTCATCTTATGTGCACTATAACCAAGCAAATTTTGATGGTCTGTACGAGAGTTAACAGAGGTAAATAAAATCAGAAATTAAAACAATGAGGATGGATTTATCGATATAAATAGATTGCAGGAAAATTAAGGGGAAGGGAGGTTGTGCAAAAAGCATAGCGAAGCGGCAAGAAAACGAGGGGCAAGATTGCCCCTCCCGAATGGTTATTTGGCTGAGCTTTCATCGCGATGGCCAAGTAACATGCCTAAAACAAAACTCACAAGTGCGCTGGTTCCAATAATAGCCCAAGGTTTTTCATGGACATACTCATTGGTGCGAACGGCGGTTTTCCGCGCTTGTGTTAGCACCGTGTCGCCAGCATGACTAAAGCGATGTTTGGCTGCATTGATGCGTTGATTAATTTTGATTTTGGCCTGCGCCAAATCGTCGCCAGTTAGCGACGCAGTTTCTTTGACGAGGCTTTCAATATCACTAACAAAACTTTTAAATTCGTTGGTGATATCTGTCGATGCTTCGTGAATTTTATCTTTACTAATGCCTACTTCTTTTTTGGCGGTATGGGATAGTATTGACATGGCAACTACCTTCTACGTTAAGGGTTAATGAAATATATTTATTGGCAATTGGTTGGATTATTCACCTATTGCCAACCATCCATTTAATCTTAAATAGAGCCCGGTTTTTGGTCTGTGTGACATCTAACTTATCTATAAAACCTTTTTTAATTTTCGCTATTTCTCGGATGTGAGTATGGGTAAAGCCTCTATTAGCGTTGAAATTTCTTCTGGATTTATTGCACTGGTGTTATCGGAGTGAAGTTCAAATAGTAATAGCGATCGTTGCGTTACTACGAATGTGTAACTAAAGTCGAAAATTTCTGCTGACCTCGCAGCGGTTAAGTTGGTATCGAGCAAACAATTCCAGCCTATTCCTTTCACGACTTCTGGCAGAGTGAAATTAACGGGAAAATCATGCGCATTTAATATTAATAATAATGTGGCATCGTGCCCCGGGCGTTGAATTCCCGACACTTGTGCACGCCCGTCGATGATTACACCCAGGCAGGATGCATCCAAATTTCCCCAGTGAGCCTCGGTCATTTCATCACCGTTGGGGGTAATCCAGGTTACATCTTTAACGCCTGTAGTTTCGTTATAGTTTCCGACCAAAAACCGATTGCGGCGCAGGATCGGGTAATCGTGACGCAACTGGATTAATCGTCGCGTGAAATCGAGCAGCTCTTGCGCTTCTTCATCGAGATCCCAATTCAACCAGTTCAATTCGTTGTCCTGGCAATAAGTATTGTCATTGCCTTGTTGAGTGTGGCCAATTTCATCGCCGGCGCGAAGCATAGGCGTACCTTGCGACAACAATAATGTGGCAAGGTAGTTGCGTATTTGCCGCAGCCGAATTGCGCGAATGTCGGGGTCATCCGTGGGGCCTTCTGCACCGTGATTGAATGACAAACTGTTAGTGTTGCCCCGGTCATTTTCATCGGCGTTGGCTTCATTGTGCGGTGAGTTGTAGCTCACTAAATCGCGCAGGCTGAAACCATCGTGCGCGGTGATAAAGTTGACGGATGAATAAGGTTTGCGGCCGCCTTTATTGAATAAGTCGCCTGAAGCAGTAATTCGACTGGCCAATTCAGGAAGCTTGCCTTTATCTCCACGCCAGAAGGTGCGCACCGTATCGCGGAAGCGATCATTCCACTCAACCCAGCCCGGTGGGAATGCACCCACCTGATAACCGCCCAAGCCGCAATCCCAAGGTTCGGCAATCAGTTTTAGCTGACTTAACGTTGGATCCTGGCGGCAGCCAACATGGAAGGCGTGGCGTTCGTTGAAGCCGTTTTTTTCGCGCGCCAGAATGGTGCCCAAATCAAAGCGGAAACCATCCACGCCCATATCAATTGTCCAGTAGCGCAGCGAATCTGTGACCAACCGTAAGACGCAGGGGTGGGACAGATCCAGCGTATTACCCGTGCCAGAATCATTGATGTAATAGCGTTTGTTATCTGGCATTAGCCGATAGTAGGTGAGGTTGTCGATGCCGCGCATGGACAGCGTAGGGCCGCGCTCGTTACCTTCGGCGGTATGGTTGTAAACCACATCGAGAATGAGCTCCAGACCTGCATCGTGCAGTGCTGCTGCCATCTCTTTGAACTCGCGCAATTCCCCCGTGGCAAGGTATTCGCAATGGGGCGCCAAAAACGCAATGCTGTTGTAGCCCCAATAATTTTTGAGCCCTTTTTCCAGCAGCTGATTGTCGTGTACAAAAGCATGCACCGGGAGCAGTTCAAGACTGGTGACGCCAAGTGATTTGATATGTTTGAGTAGGTCTTTGTTGGTCAAGCCCGCAAACGTGCCGCGCAAATGTTCCGGTACCGAGGGGTGGCGCATGCTCATGCCGCGCAAGTGTGCTTCGTAAATAATCGTTTTATCCCAGGCGACGCTGTGGGAATGTTTGCCCTGCCAGTCAAACGTCGAGTCGATGACTTTTGCTTTTGGTACAAACGCCGCGCTGTCGCGCTCATCGAAGCTCAGGTCGCCATCGGGCGAATCGAGCGTGTAACCAAAGATAGCGGCATCCCATTTCAGCTCGCCCACCAACTGCTTGGCGTAGGGGTCAATGAGCAATTTGTGATGGTTAAAGCGGTAACCCGCATCCGGCTCGTATGGGCCATACACGCGATAACCGTAAACCTGCCCAATGCGTACATCCGGCAAATACCCATGCCAGATTTCGTCGGTAAACTCCGGTAATTCAATACGTTCAAGTTCCCGTTTGCCTTGCTGGTCAAACAGGCAGAGTTCAACTTTGGTGGCGTGGGCAGAAAAAATTGCGAAATTGACTCCCTGTCCGTCCCAGGTTGCGCCGAGAGGAAAAGGTTTTCCCTCGCAAATCCGCATGGTCTGCTTTACTGCCGCATGAATTTTTTCTCTGGTGGTCATGGCCATTCTCCTTGTGCAAAGACAATTGTTACAGGCTCATTGAATCCTGGTTTTTGGTGGCGCGGGGTTTGCGCGCTTTGGTCGTCCTCGGGCCGGGTGACGCATTCGCCTCATCACTTTTCATAGATGTTGACGATGACGGTGTTGAGGCTGCCTTTTTTGGTTTGCTCGCGGTTGGCTGAATAGGCTGGGCTGGATTCCCGGGCTGAACGGGGTCGGTCGGGTGGATAGGTTGGGGCGGTGGAGTTGGCGATATGTGCGGTGGCGGTTGCACCGGCGCTATAGGGTCAACCGGTACATTGGGTTGCGCAGGCTGGTCGGGTTGCGGCGGCGCAGGATCGATTTCGGGTTTTGGATTCGGGTCGAACGGCTCTTCCGGAGCAATGATGCTTTTGATGTGGCCGGTGACTTTTTCGTGGGGATATACGCTTTTTTGAGCCTCTACTAATTTGCAGGCCATCTCCCAATGCCGATATTCATGCCCCGTAGGGCAGCCTTCAGATTCCCAAATTTGGTGGGCAAATTCGCGGATGCGTTGTTCATGAGCATTCATCATGCAGTTCTCCTGGGGTAGGTGTTTTAAATGTGGATTGGTTGGGTTGAAGGGATGTGGTGGAGCGTGCAATCGATAAATGCACCGGGAATCCATCCAATAGTTGCGCTACCGGCAAACGGCCTGAAGGGGCTTGACACCGCGCATTGCTGAGCAATGAGTGAGTAAAAATCCGGCCCGAGAGTTGTGAAGGTAATAACACTTGGGTATCTCCCCAGGCAGCGGCTGGAATCAGGGGTAAACCGGTATCGTCGAGTAGCGAAGTGGTGAGGCGAGGTATCACGACCAACAAGCAGTTATCCTTGTGTTCGCGCGTAAAGGCGAGCACGTGATCTGCTTGCTCGCCCTCCACCGTTAATGCTTGGTAATCGCCTGCGGAAAATAATGCTGGATACTGCTTGCGAGTGCTGAGCGTGCGACTGATCAGCCATTGTTTTAGCCGGCCATCCGGCCAGTGCTGAACTAAATCAGCCGGCGCAGTGCGTTCTACCTGTGCGAGCGCCGTGCGGCGGCAGAAGAAATCCACGGGTTGGCGATTGTCCGGGTCAACGAGGCTGAAATCCCAAAATTCGGTGCCTTGATACAGATCCGGCACACCGGGGCAGGTCATCCGCAACAGTGTCTGGCTCAGGCTATTCAGCACACCAGCCGGTGCGATGGTATGCGCCGCAGCGCAAATGTCCTCACACAATTCGACCCTGTCTACAGACGTCAGGAGATCAGTGACAAAGCGGGTACAGGCGGCTTCGTATTCGGCATTGGGTGCGCTCCAATGACTGCGTAATTTTGCCTCGCGCAGTGCCTTCTCTTGCCAGCGCAACACCCGCGTGAGAAAGGCTTCCATCGCCGCTTCATCATCGGCCTCCAGTTGGGGTGGCCAGCATCCAAGCAGGGTTTGGTAGAGAATCAGTTCGTCGCCGGGAGATGGCGCGATTCCGTCCGGTAGCTCGGTCCGCAACGATCTTGCCGCGGTTTGCCAGTTGGCCACTTTCTCGCTGAACCACACGGACCGCTCACTGATTACCGCGAGGCGCGCGCGCGTATCTTCACCGCGTTTATGGTCATGGGTGGCGGTGGTAAGCAAGTTATGTGGGAAGCTTCTGGCGCGCTCTCCGTTGCGCGCATGAAACTGCGCGGGTGGGGCGCTGAAATGTTGCGGATCAAAGCCGACGTCGTTGCGTGATAACAGCACTGCAGAGCGGTAGCAGGCGGTGTCCTCAACTGCTTTGGCGGCGGCAGGTGATGTAAGTTGCTGGAAACGCGCAAGTACTTTCCGCCGCAAATCGCGTGTTGCGCCCGGGGGTAACTCATGCAAGGGCTCACCACCCAGCCAGCGGTCAAGATGTTCCAGCAGAGGCCAATCAGCTTCGGCCAAGGTCGTCTTCGCGCCCGCCAATGCGCGATTAAAGAACTCAATTTGGTCAGACGCGGTGCGGCCACAAACAGTGACATAAGTGCGGTAGACCGGGAAGTGGACGACCAATTCGATCAGCGCGCGGCGCAATGCGCTGAGGGTGAGGTCGCGGGTGCGTATATCGAGGCGGGCAATCGATAGCAGTCCTTGCGCGACGGTTTCCACGTCCCCGGCCAGATTGCTGGAGAGCACCAAACGCCGCGCTTCTTTAACTTCCTCCTCAAATGTTCCTGCGCGTCCACTCACGCGGCTCCATAAATCGTAAAGCTGAAATGCTCCTTTGGGGTCGTGTTGCAACAGCGATACCTGGTTCATAAATTCATAGCCGGTGGTGCCATCGAGCATCCAATCCCGCGCAAGTTGTTCGCCGTCTGCCAGTATTTTTTCCGCATAAAGGGGCAGGTGGCCCTTTTTTAATTCTGTTGGGCGCTCAAGGACGAGGCGATCAAGACGGCGGCGTAATTTACGGCAGTAAGCGCGTGGATTGGCCAAACCATCCACGTGGTCGATACGCAGCCCATCAATTATCCCGCGCTCAATCAGCTCAAAAATCCTGGCGTGGATGGCCTCAAACACTTGCTGCCGTTCCACTCGCAATCCGCCCAGTTCGTTTACATCGAAGAACCTGCGCCAATTGATATCGTCAGCGGCGGTGCGCCAGCTGGCTAGCCGGTAATACTGAAGTTCCAGCAGATGATGGAGTCTGTCGAGGTTATCAGTTGATTGTGTCCCATCTGAATCTGTTATTGCAGGTTCGGGCTGGTCGGATGTCTCTGCGTTGTTCGGGGTAATGCGATAGAGCGCAAGCACAGCTGCAATACTTGCGCGTTGTTCTGGTTGCCGGGCGGTCTCTCGCAGTTGCTGGTGCAGAGTAGGTGCAGCTTGCCAACCATCGGCGCTGGTTTCGAGAGCGGCAAAAGGTTGGGCGAATGCCTGCAAAACCGGATCTGGCGAGTTGTACAGGATATGGCTGTAGCTGGCAGGGCTCAGCGGAAAATAGTGGTCAAAGTGGCGTGCATAGAATTCGCCAGTGTCTTCGTTGAAATGGACGGTTATTTCACCTGCTGCCAATACATCGCCGTAGTTGGTACGCAAGAAGGGAACTAATAACTGGCCTTTAAGAGCCGGGTCAGGGGAATTCCATTGGATATCAAAAAACTTGGCGTAGCGGCTTTTGGCTCCCCATTTCAGCGCATCAAGCCACCAGGGGTTATCGTCCTTACCTACGGCCATATGGTTGGAGACGATATCGACAATCAAGCCCATGTCATATCGTCGCAGTTCGGCGACGAGCCGCTCCAGCGCTTCCTCTCCGCCTAGCTCCGGATTTACCTGCGTTGGGTCGACGACATCGTATCCATGTTGCGAGCCTGCACGCGCTTTAAGGATGGGTGACGAGTAGATATGGCTTATGCCCAGCTCGCTAAAATAGGCGACCAAGGGTATCGCGTCATCAAACGTAAAATCGCGATGGAATTGCAGTCTGACAGTGGCACGAACGTCTGGCATCGTGTTGAGTTCCCGCATGGGTATCAATTAAAACAATACCCGCTTTGTCTCAAATCCTGCGCTTTGCTGTCTGTTGGTTAGCTAACAGAGGGGCAGCAGGGATTAAAGACGCATAATGACGACCGCACTGTAGGGCGGGAGGATTCCTTGCTGGTAATCAGACTCCGCCACATTATGGCGAAACAGGGGGTGTTCACCGTCCCACGGGGGGGACGCCATTACCCGGGAATGCGACAGATTAAGATAAATACCCAGCTGGCTACCGTTACCCAAAATCCAGGCCGCCCGTATGGCCCTCGGCCCCATGATGGTGGTGCCAGTCGAGCGTGCCCCTGGCAGGAAAGGAGTTACGTGGGTGCGACGCAGAGTGAGTAGCTGCTGGTAAAAGCTCCACCAACGTTCGCGCTCCGACAGCTGGCCCTCCTCTTGCTCATCAGTGTCACTGTTTCCGGTGAATTCGATTCTGGAGCTGAGAAAGGTGCTGATGGCGTTGGGATCAGGGATTTGTTGGCGCATTGATGGGTCCTGAAATTGCGTGAAGTGCGCAAATTCTGCCCGCCGCCCATCACGTACCGCTTTGGCCAAATTGTCTTCATGGTCGGTGAAATACAAAAATGGGTGCTTTTCTCCCCACTCTTCGCCCATAAACAACATTGGGATCATGGGCGAGAGGAGCATTAATGTAACCGCAGCTTTCAACGCATCGGGATCGGCAATTTGGGGCAGGCGCTCGCCTAGCGCGCGATTGCCCACCTGATCATGATTCTGTAAAAAAAGTACAAAAGCAGTCGGCGATAGATGGGCGCTGGGTTCACCACGGTAACGTCCGGTATGGCTCATCTCACCCTGGTAAATAAATCCTTCACCCAGGCAGCGCGCCAGCTTGACCGTAGGGGATTTGGCGAAATCGGCGTAATAGCCTTCATCTTCACCAGTGAGCAAGTAATGCAGCACATTGTGGCCGTCGTCGTTCCATTGGGCATTGAACCCCTCTTCCAGCAGACTGGCGGAATTGTCTTCATTTTCCAGAATTAAATGGACATGGCGATTGAACGGAAGGGCACTGCGTACCCGATCGGCCAATTCGACCAGGAAATCCTTTTCGCTGATCGTATGTACTGCATCCAGGCGCAATCCATCAAAGCGATAGTCGAAAATCCACATGAGGGCGTTTTCGCAAAAAAAATCGCGCACTTCGCGCTTGCGAAAATCAATTGCGGCCCCCCACGGAGTGTGTATGTCGTGACGAAAGAACCCGCTTGCGTACTCACCGAGATAATTGCCATCCGGGCCAAAGTGGTTGTAGACCACATCCAGAAATACCATTAGGCCCAGGCTGTGGGCAGTATCAATCAGGCGCTTCAATTCGTCAGGTGTACCGTAAGACGCCTCCGGGGCGAAAGGCAAGACACCGTCATAACCCCAATTGCGAGTACCGGGAAACTCATTAATGGGCATTAGCTCAATAGCGGTTATCCCCAATCGTGCCAGCGAAGGCAACAGTCTCTCGACCTTGCTAAAACCGCCAATGAGCCCGACGTGCAGCTCATACAATACGGTCTGGTGCCATGGCAAACCTTCCCATGAATTGGTTTGCCAGGGGTATGCCTGATCAACTACGCAACTCAACCCATGGGCATCGCCATGTTGGAGTCGGGCAGCAGGATCTGGTACTCGTGCCTTGCCATTAATGATGTAGCGATAAGCTGTGCCCGCGACACATTCAACGCGGGTGCTGTACCAGCCGTTTTTTTTATATTCCAGTGGATAAAGTCGCCCATCCCCCAAGCTGACATCAACTTTGTCCGCATCGGGAGCCCACAGTGAAAAGCGTGTAGTGCCATCCGGTAACGGAAAGGCGCCATGTGAATAAGTTTCTTGCACGCTTTCATATTTGGTAAAAGCGCTTTTAGTGGTGGTGCTATAAGGCATATCAAACTGCTCCGCGTATTTTTGCGTAGAGGCAATCGCAATGTTTAATCGGCTGCCGGAGTGCTATCACGATTTTTTTTAGCTGGTTGAAAGTCGATAGTTGCTGAGTCTTCAAAATAATTGGTGCGCAATTGCGGTAGATAATCCGGATGGTTAGTGGCAATAAATTGCACCAGTTTTTCACGCAGCAGGCAGCGCAAATCCCAACTGTTGCTGGCGTTGCTGGAGCTAACCAGAATGCGTAACTGAATGGCTTTATCGCTGGTATCAGTGACCTGGATGTTGCTTACGCGGCCGTCCCATAATTCAGGATTTTGTTTGCACAAGCGCTCCAGTTCATTGCGCAAGGGATCAAGCGGCATTGCATAGTCGACCCATAAAAATAATGAACCTAATAATTGGGTGGATTCCCTTGTCCAGTTTTGGAATGGATTTTCAATAAAATATTGCAGCGGCACTATCAGGCGCCGCTCATCCCATATTTTTATAACCACATAAGTACTGGTAATTTCTTCGATGCGCCCCCATTCATTTTCCACAATCACCACATCGTCGAGACTAAGAGGTTGGGTGATTGCGATCTGTAATCCTGCGATCAAATTACCTAACACGGGTTTCGCCGCGAAACCTACCGCCAGACCTGCTAAACCCGCAGAAGCTAACAAGCTGGCGCCGATTTGTTTTGCGCCGGGGAAAGTCATCAACATGGCGGCGACGCCGAATAAAATAACGAAAAAAGAGAGTGTATGAACGAGCACTTGTGTCTGTGTGTGAATTTTTCGTGCCGTGCGGTTGTCACTCACTTGAATGGGGTGACGTTTGAAAATCACCTGACGGCCTGCGTCTACAAAACGTAATCCCAGCCAGATAATTACGCCAATAATAGCCAGCGTAATAAGATGGTTGACAGCACCTGCAAAACGCAACGTCTCTGGTGCTGAACGCCACACTATTTGCAAACCAATAAGGGGTATTAAAAAATGCAGCGGCGGTTTGACGCGTTCAAGTAAATCGCGCGCAAACGAAAATGGGTTGGCTATACGTGTCAATAAAAACGTAACCCCTGGTGCTACTAATGAAAGTACAACAAGGGTAATTAGCGCCGTTGCTAAAAAAGTTAATTCAGGAACATGCTCTGCCCAGTTGTAATTCATGACTATGCCTTTATTAACGCGTTTTTACGCACAGAATTTTGCGTCGTAATATCAGCGCTTCTGTCTTAGTGCCAGAATGAGCTCAACTTTACTCATTGTAGAGCGGCCGCTGATATGTTTTTTACGCGCCTTCGATCTCAGTGCGGCGATGGATTGCTTTTCAAGTGCATTGGGTTCAGCTTTTGCTTGACGTGTTTCTGCTGCATGCTCCGCCGAATCTTTACGCGCCGCTTCTTTTGTCGTTTCCGGTGTCGTAGTGCCAGAGCCGGAGCGCTCACCACCGCCCGAATGTTTGTTTACCGTGGCCCATGCAATTTGTTCCGCTTTTTCATGCGAAACGCCTTTGGCTTCATAACTGTCTTCAATGTGTTCCGCCTTTCGCTTTTGGGCGTCGGTATATTTTTGCTTGCTGCCGATAGCCATATGAATCTCCCGGATTTTTGTGCTATTAGAAAGCGTTGCTGAGTTTCCGTTTTCAGAATAACGCCGCCTGCAGCGCAGCGATCAAATCGCTACGCAGCTGAAGGAAGTTGCTGATTTATTCCTTGTCGTGCGCAGCGACCAACGCTTTTGCCATTTTTAAATGGTGTTGCAATTTGGGTAGAGTTTGTTTGGCAAATGCGGCGATTTCTGCGTCATCAGACACTGCAGCTTGCTGAAACAGCTCGATAGTATCTTCGTGAGCCGAAACCTGATTTTTTGCATAGGCTTCGTCAAAGGATTCACCATCGCGTTGCTCCAATACGAATTTCTTTGCTTTGGTAGTCAGCTCTGCTTCATCCGACACCTCAAGATTTTTCCGGCTTGCGATGCCTGCCAATTCCATATTGGCAGCGGTGTGATCGCTAATCATTTTTTGTGCAAATGCTTGCACATCGGGTGAGCTTGATTTCTCCAATGCCAGTTTTGCACCTTCAACTTCGGCGACACCTTTGGCCGACACTTCTTCGACAAAATCATCTGCGTCAATTTTATCTACAGCAAAGGTCAGGCTCGAGGTTGCACCGAAAATGCACACAAGCGCGCTATTAGTCAGTAGTTTTTTGATAGTCATCGTTAGTACCTCTTTTTGGATTAATCCTTATAAATCTGGTTTGAAAAATTAATCGGTTTAACCAGATTGGTTTGACGATAGGTTCACTACCTACCTTAGGTTAATCCTGCCAAGAAAAATGAGGGGCTTCGGTGTGGTATCTAACCTATAACTAAAAAAGTTAAAAAAGGTGGAATACGTAAACGCCGCCAGCGAAATAAATGCATATGTTATGTGCCGCACAGTGGGATAGTTGTCGTTCAGTTATACCTATTAGCAATCCTATCGCGTGGAAGCGCATTTCTATGACTGAAAAAAGCAACAATTTTCTCAAGAACGATTTTCTCAATGACATCACCTGGTACAAAGACGCCATTATTTATCAGGCGCATGTCAAGTCGTTTTTTGATGCTAATAATGATGGAGTAGGGGATTTTGTAGGGTTAATGGAGAAACTGGATTACATTGTTGACCTCGGCGTCAATGCTATTTGGTTATTGCCTTTTTATCCTTCACCTATGCGCGATGATGGCTACGATATTGCGGAGTACCGCAGTGTGCATTCTGCGTATGGCAGCTTGGGTGATGTGCGTCGATTTATTACCGAGGCGCATAAGCGGGGCTTGCGGATTATTACTGAGCTGGTCATTAACCATACCTCTGACCAGCATGCTTGGTTTCAGAAATCCCGACGCGCAAAAAAAGGTTCCAAAGCGCGAAATTTTTATGTGTGGTCTGATACCAATCAAAAATATGAAGGGACACGAATTATCTTTTCAGATACTGAGAGTTCCAACTGGACCTGGGACCCGCTCGCAGGTCAATATTTTTGGCATCGTTTTTACAGCAACCAACCGGATTTAAATTTTGATAATCCCGACGTATTAAAAGAAGTGCTGAGTATCATGCGCTTTTGGTTCGATATAGGTGTTGACGGTTTGCGTTTGGACGCAATTCCCTATCTGGTTGAACGCGAGGGAACTAGCAATGAAAATTTGCCGGAAACCCATGAGGTATTGAAAAAAATCCGTGCCGAATTAGATGCGAATTACCCCGATCGTTTGCTGTTAGCAGAAGCCAATTTATGGCCTGAGGATATCCAGCAATATTTTGGCAACGGCGATGAATGCCATATGGCATTTCACTTTCCGTTGATGCCGCGCATGTACATGGCTATTGCGCAGGAGGACCGTTTTCCTATTATCGATATTTTGCGGCAAATGCCGGAGATACCCGCCAATTGCCAGTGGGCGATTTTCTTGCGCAACCACGATGAATTAACGCTGGAAATGGTGACCGATCAAGAGCGCGACTATTTGTGGAATCACTATGCAGCCGATCAGCGGGCGCGGATTAATTTGGGCATACGCCGCCGCTTGGCACCACTGGTTGAGCGTGACCGCCGCCGCATTGAATTATTAAATAGTTTGCTGCTCTCAATGCCCGGCACACCGACTTTGTATTACGGCGATGAAATCGGCATGGGCGATAATATTTTCCTCGGTGACCGTCACGGTGTGCGTACACCTATGCAGTGGTCCGATGATCGCAATGGCGGTTTTTCCCGCGCTGATCCGGCCAGTCTTATCGCCCCGGCAATTATGGATCCACTTTACGGTTTTCAAAGTGTGAATGTGGAAGCGCAAGCGCGCGATACGCATTCGCTGCTCAATTGGACGCGGCGTATTCTGGCTATTCGCAAGCAGCAAAAAGCGTTTGGGCGCGGCAATTTAAAAATGCTGACTCCGGCTAATCGCAGGATACTCGCTTATTTGCGTGAGTATTCAAGTGCGGAAGGTGTGAGTGAAATTATTTTGTGCGTGGCAAATGTGAGCCGTGCAGCACAGGCAGCTGAGTTGGATTTGTCAGCCTATGCCGGAAAAATTCCGGTTGAGCTTATTGGCGGAACCTCTTTTCCATTGATCAGTAAATTGAATTACCAACTCACTTTGCCACCCTATGGTTTTTATTGGTTTTTATTGGTGGATGAGGCGCAAATGCCCAGCTGGTATGTGGCGCCAGTCGAACCTATGCCTGAACTCACGACCATTATTATCAAGCAGAGCCTGCTTGAATTAATTGAATCCGAACCAGTGCGCGCGCATATCGAAACCGAATCTTTACCCGTGTATTTGCCGAAATGTCCCTGGTTTGCGTTATCGGGGCGTCCAATTTCCTCAGTAGAGCTGCGCTATGCGCTTCCTTTAGGCGACCCTTCTGATTTGTTGGTATTGACGGAAGTAGCCGTCCAGCGCGACGCAACGGAAGAAATATATTTTTTACCAATGGGAGTAGTGGCTGATCATTTGGCGGGGACACCCGCACAACAATTAGCTTTAGCGCGCTTACGCCAAAAACGGCGCGTGGGTTTACTGACAGATGCATTCACTCTGCCGGACTTTAGTCGCAAGCTAATGCGCTACATGCGCGAGTCAGCGGTACTGCCTTTTGGTACTGGTGAGTTGCATTTTATTGCTCGACCAATGTTGGCGAGTTTTGATGCGACTCTGGATGAGGATATTAATCTCGCACCTACAATGAGCATCAATGGTTCAGTCATTATCGGCGAGAAAATGCGCTTGAAGCCGCTGCGTAAAGTGTTCGCCGGTATTCACCCTGAAGTAGAGATTGGCGCCTACCTTGGCGACCACAAATTTCCGAATATTGCGCCCATTTATGGTGAGATGAAGCGTGTCAACGCACAAGGTGAAACCTTCACATTGATCATCTTGCAAGATTTTATTAGCAATCAGGGAGATGCATGGCAGTGGACGCAAAATACCTTACAGCGTGCATTGCGCGACCAGCTTTCAGCCGGCAGTTCTTCAATGGACATGCAATACCCGGCACTGCGGGAATTAAAAAGCTTTGCTAATTTACTCGGCCAGCGATTGGGCGAAATGCATGTTGTATTGGCACAACCAAGTGACGATCCACGTTTTGGTGTGCGGCCAATTCACGCCGCAGACACCGCAGAATGGGTAGACGCTATTGGGCGGCGGTTTGCCAAAGCGCTGGAAATATTACGTAATCAAAACACGCGCGATGCGAATTGGCTGATCGCACGTGCAGAAAAAATACAGCAGTTAATGGCGCAACTCGGCACTCGCGCACTCGGTGGTATACGCACACGTATTCATGGCAACCTCAATCTGGTACAGGTACTGGTCGTGGCGGGTGATGCCTATTTCGTAAATTTTGAAGATGCCTCCCACCAAAATCCATTGCGGGATGTCGCCGATATGTTGTGTGCATTTAATGATGCTGCGGCGTTGGCCATTCGCAACGCGCAGACAACTAACGTGTCGTCCGATAGTGAAGAAATTCGTCGTTTAATCGTTGCTTACACCTCTGCGGCCAGTGTGGCTTTTTATGATGCCTATGTGGGTGCTGCGAATGAACTGGCTCAACACTGGTCGCAACGCGGTGGTGAAGCCGCAGCGCTTGCACTGTTTTGTTTGGATAATCGTGCGCGTGAAATTATTAAGGCGGAGCACCGCCCGGATTGGTTAGATGTACCCTTGCGCGATTTAACTGAAATGATCCTCAAGTACCAATATTAACGAATAACCTTTTTATTCCGCTAAGGGTATAAACAGCACTGTTTTAGGAAGTGGTTCATATGTGGCTTGGCGTACCGAAGATCGCATAAGAGGTGATTAATCTTAAGCTCTCATTGATACACAAGCAGCTTTGTTTGTAAGCTAATCGTTGTTGCTCATGCAGATTATGACGATAAACCTGTTACAAATACGCTGCATTTTAAAAAGGAAATATTATGAAATGCCTATTTCTCACGTCTAGTCCCGGTTACGGCCACACCCGCGCTGCAGAGGCCATTGATATGGCGCTCCAGTGCCGGTATCCCGGTATTGAAACGGAATATTTAAATATCACCAGTCTGCTCGATAGTCACGTGAGTAATGCCATTCAGGACGGTTATCTCAGGATGACTGCAGAACAGCCAGAGCTGTATCAAAAACTGTATGACATGGACAAAAATTTCTATCGCCAACTCGCAGGAAAAATTCCTGCGGATCAAAACTTGATAGATTTTCTTGAAGAGCAGCAGCGACGATTTTTTCCAGAAGTGTTTGAGCGTTCCCGGTTTTCACTGCCTGTATTTTACAAAAGTCTTGATAGTGCGTTATTAAATACCTTGATTAACAGCATTTGCAACCGCGAAAAAATTCCAGCCGGAAGGCTCCTGACCCAAGGGTTGCTCGTGTTGATTTTTAACATTCTTGCTGCGCGTGTAAGAAAGTTTGTCAATGAATATAAACCGGATATTTTAATTGCCACCCAAATGTACCCTAATGCATTGCTATCGCACTCCATTAAAAAAGGCTTGATTAAACAACCAGTGATAGGCGTGCTTACCGATTACGGTGTACATGGTGTATGGGTGCGCAACACAACGGACACCTACTGTGTTAGTCATGAAGACGTTGCTGCAGAGTTACGCAAGCAGGGTATAGCCGCAGACCGTATAAAAGTAACGGGAATCCCCTTGGTGCCAGCATTTTCCAATATTCCTACCCAGTCCCAAGCGCGTGCGCATCTTGGATTGGATTCATGTCCAACCGTTTTAATAACTGGAGGTCAGTGCAGCATAGGTGTTTTAAATGCAGTTCAAAAATTATTGAATGACGAGTATCACAATTATCAAATATTGGTGACGGCAGGGAAGCACACGGCTGATATGGAGACATTGCAACAACTCGCCAGACATCATCAGCATCGTTTTAGATTGTATGGCTGGTGCAGCGACATCAGTTACTTGATCTGCGCTGCCGATGTGGTTGTGGGTAAACCCGGTGGTTTAACCTTAAGTGAAACGCTAGCGTGTGGACGACCTTTTATTGCTACCTGCTGTTTAGGTGGGCAAGAAGCGCATAACGTGCAATTTTTGCAAACCAATAAAGTGGGGCTGCAAGCGGGCTTGGAGCAATTGCCGCAGGTATTGGATGAGCTGTTCAGTAATACAGAACTGTTGCGAAATATGAAAAGAAACGCTTATCAATTGGGTCGGCCTGATGCGGCTATGGCAGTTGTTGCAGAACTGGAAAATATCCTGCAACAGGATGACGACCGTTATATAGAGCCAACAAGCGCTTTCGGATTATGAAGAGCCATTTGTTCTATCGATTTATGTGCTGGTACGACGCCTATTGGCGCCGCACTCACGGCGTGGAAAAATTTGACGAGTTACTGAGTTTTTCGTTTGAAAAATACGCGGGTGAACGTCGTATTATGAATGATGGCACCTGGATTGAGCCTGGAGATTGGTTAGCCATCTTACATTTTAATCGCGAATGTTTTGCCAGCTCTTCGGCTAATCCAAAAGATTACATCCGCAACGCTTTACGATTCAGGAAGCTAATCTTGTCATCTCTAAGGAAATTGGCGCTGGATGTAATTGCGAACGAAAAATTTGTCATGGTAAAAGCGTTTCACGGTGTTAGCTGGTTACCACCACATGGCGAAAAATTGGGTTTTCTTATTGAGCGCCTACCAGATTCTATGTTGAATCAGGTGCGGACGTTATATTTTAAAATTCTGTTAAACACATTTTTTCCGCATCTTGCGGCGGCGGAAAAAAATCGCGTTCAACCGCATGCCTATTGGTTGACCCGCCAAAGTTTACTTAAAAATTTTACGCCGGAGTCATCGCATGAGCCTCTTATTCATTAACAATACAGGGCTCGCCTCTGTTTCATCTGTCAATCGGGTTTTGCCTCCGCCTGTGCATAAAGTGCCAGCTCCAGACATTATTGCATTATCAGAAATCAATCCGGCTCATTCGATTTGTTTAACCTTTGATGACGGGCCAGACCCGTTATATACCCCGAAAATACTTGACGTGCTGGCCGATCATCAAGCTAAGGCGACTTTTTTTGTATTAGGTAAGGCGGCTGAGCAATTTCCTCATTTGGTAGAGCAGATACTGCAAGCGGGGCATTCCATCGGTAACCACACTTACAGTCACCGTCATCCCTGGGGGATGTCATCAGAACAAGCTAAGCAAGAAGTGGTTCAAACAAATTTGGTGATTAACACTATTGCCGGAATAACACCGCGCTGGTTTCGCCCGCCCTTTGGACGTTTGCGCACTGCTATGCGCGTGCAAGCACACAGCGAGCAAATGACTACGGTGTTGTGGAGCCGCAGTATTATTGATTGGGGTTTTTGCGGAACCAAAGTGGGTATAGCGAGGCGCTTGGATCAAATAAAGTCTGGGGATATTGTGCTCATGCATGATGGAAGGCCCGGGCACAATCATCCCGATATTACTTATCAATGTTTACCCGGTTTTCTTCGCTCGCTTGCGGATAAATGTTTGGTGGCACGTAATCTTGATGAGGTTATATATCGCGCCGACTAAGGAGAATATTGTAAACCACTGTCGTGCGAGGCTAGCAGGTTCGGGTATATGTGGGTTGCCGTACCGAATCAACTGGTGTGAATTTATACATTAAGTGATGTTTTTCTATTGCGAGGATTTGATGAAAATACGTCACGTTGATATTGCTGTCATTGGCGCCGGCACTGCCGGTTTGAGCGCTTACCGCGAAGCGCGAAACTACACTGATAACCTTGTCCTGATCGAGGGCGGTGCTTACGGAACAACCTGCGCACGCGTTGGTTGTATGCCGAGTAAATTGCTTATTGCAGCGGCTGATCACGCCCATCACGCCAGCCAAAACGGTGTTTTTGGAGTGGATTACCCAACGCTCTTTATCAATGGGCAAGCGGTTTTGAAACGTATCAGGTATGAGCGGGATAGATTTGTCGGTTCTGTCGTTGAGGCTATTGATGAATTTCCCATTCAACATAAAATCAAAGCCCAAGCTAAATTTATCTCCACCCGCGAACTGGAACTAACCGGTGCTGATGGTTCCGTGTCGCAAGTGCGTGCTGAACGAATTGTTATCGCAACTGGTTCAATATCCGTCATTCCCGATTTTCTTCAGGGGGTGGGCGGGCGCTTGTTAACCAGTGACGACTTGTTTGAATTGGACAACTTACCCAAATCGGTTGCAATTTTTGGTGCTGGTGTAATCGGGTTGGAATTGGGGCAGGCATTGAGCCGGCTGGGTGTGAAGGTTGCCGTGTTTGGTAAAAACGGCGAGCTTACTTTCATTAAAGATCCAGCAATCAGTGAATATGCGGATGCTGAATTCAACCGCGAATTCTGTTTGGATTTAAATGCCTTTATCAATATTGTGCGCACCGAAAAGGATTCGGTGATTGTTGAATATCGTCATCGCGAAAAAGGAATGGTCGAGGAAGCTTTTGATTATGTGCTTGCTGCAACAGGACGTCGGCCGAACATCGATACACTCGCGTTGGAAAATGCAGATATCGAATTGGATCATAGAGGAATTCCATTTCATGATCGGTATACAGGGCAGTGCGGTTCCAGTTCAATTTATATAGCGGGCGATGTATCCAATGACATCCCTTTGCTTCATGAGGCTGCTGATGAAGGACGAATTGCAGGCGGTAATGCGGGGCGTTCGTTAAGAAACCCTGAAGATATACGCGCTGGCTTGCGGCGAACGCCGTTAAGCATTGTATTTACCGATCCGCAAATTGCCAGTGTCGGACAGAATTTGGAGGAAATCAGAAAAAATTGCGGCAATTGTTATGCAATCGGTGAAGTCAGCTTTGAAAATCAGGGGCGCGCCCGTGTAATGAATAAAAACCGCGGACTGCTGCGAGTCTACGGTGAAAAAGGCACAGGTTTACTGTTAGGCGCTGAAATGTTTGGTCCTGCAGTGGAACATATCGCCCACCAGCTGGCGTGGGTTATACAAATGCGGATGACCGTGTCCCAAATCCTCGAGTTACCTTTCTATCACCCCGTGCTGGAAGAGGGGATGCGCACGGCTTTACGCGATCTTAATCATAAGTTGCATAAAACGGCGCGGATGCCGGACGCCTGCCTGGATTGTGGCCCGGGCGCTTAGCGGCAAGCGTTCGCTAATTGCTTCATTAATGACCGATCTGGTTTTGAGTCAAGGCTCGCGGATGAAATCTGCGAGCCTTTCTCATTCATACGCATTAACAGGGTGAATTTTTTGCCCAAATGCCTATAATGCCCACCCGTCTTAGCAGTAAACCCTGGCACACAATGCCGAACTTTCGTTTCCTATCCAATATCACCCGAATAAATGGAGTCTCATCGTGAAAGCACCTGTAAGAGTTACCGTCACTGGCGCCGCTGGCCAAATCAGCTATTCCTTGTTGTTCCGCATTGCCGCTGGCGACATGTTGGGTAAAGATCAACCAGTAATCCTGCAATTGCTGGAAATCACCCCGGCGCTCAAAGCCCTGCAAGGCGTGGCCATGGAGTTGGATGACTGTGCATTCCCACTGTTGGCTGGTATTGTTACTACCGATGATCCTGCTGTTGCTTTCAAAGACTCAGATTACGCATTGCTGGTAGGCGCACGTCCACGTGGCCCAGGCATGGAGCGTAAAGACCTCTTGGCAGCTAACGCCGCTATTTTCTCTGTGCAAGGTAAAGCGATTGATGACCATGCGTCACGCAACATCAAAGTATTGGTTGTAGGCAATCCAGCTAACACCAACTCCTTGATCGCCCAACGCAACGCTCCAAACATCAACCCACGTCAATTCACTGCGATGACCCGTTTGGACCACAACCGTGCGCTGTCACAGTTGGCTACCAAAACCGGCACCAGCATCAACAACATCACCAAAGCGCTGATCTGGGGTAACCACTCATCTACCCAGTATCCAGACCTGCACAACACCTTGGTTGACGGCAAACCAGCATTGAGCCTGGTTGACCAAGCTTGGTACGAAGCAGATTACATCCCAACCGTACAACAACGTGGTGCTGCAATCATTGCTGCACGTGGTGCTTCTTCAGCTGCTTCAGCTGCTAACGCGGCAATCAACCACATCCGTGATTGGGCTCTGGGCACTCCAGCGAACGATTGGGTGAGCATGGGTGTATACAGCGATGGTTCTTACGGCATCGAGAAAGGCCTGATCTACTCTTTCCCATGCGTGTGCAAAAACGGCGATTGGGAAATCGTACAAGGTTTGGAAATCAATGAATTCTCGCGTGCGCGTATGACTGCGACCGAGAAAGAATTGCAAGAAGAGCGCGATGCAGTAAAAGAATTGCTGCCTGCGTAATTCGCAATAAGTTGATGAAAAAATGCCGCTGCTTTGTGAGAAGCAGCGGCATTTTTGTTGATAATTGTTATTGTGCGTTTTTAAATTTGCTTAAACTCCATCCATGCACTTTTGCTAGTCCCTGCAGGCAAATGCCATTTTTCGCTAAGCACTGCACCACGCTCCACACAAATATAAAATTGTTCCTGACCTTCGCCAATATCCGCAATTTTTGCGGCAGCTTCACTACCCGGGTTCCACACGACAACGCTCGGGCAATTGCTGTGGGTGATTTCAATGTTGGGTGAGCCGATGATGCTGACTGTGTTGTCGATTGCGTGATAAACACGATCTACGGGTCCCGGAAAACTCACATCGCCGGATTGGTGTTTTTCTGCATAGCCTTCAAAGTTGTCGAGATACTTTCTCTCTGCCAAGCCCAGCACACGCACATCGCTCAGTGAGCTGATGCGATGGTAATTGTGCATCGCCCAACTGCACTCAAAGTCTTCGGTGTCAGTATTGTTGATGGTGATTTCAAGTTTTGCCGTCTTGCCTAATGTCATGCGCAATTCGGCTGAAAAATCGAACGGAAATAAATCGTTAGCATCGCTTAAAAATAAAAATTCCAGCTCGACGTTGCCGTCGCTCAGTAAATGCGCCTCTCCTAATTCCCAAAAATTATTGCGCGCAAAACCGTGCTTGGGTTTGGTTGGGTCGGCTTGGTTGACGCCAAACCATGGTAGGCATAGGGGAACGCCACCGCGTAGAGCGGTACCTGCGGAAAAATCGCAATTAGGGCTGAGCCAAAGCAATGGATCTCCGTTGGTGGTTTTAAATTCCAAGAGATGCGCGCCTTGCAGTGAAATGACCGCGCTGCACAATTCAGTTTCTACCACCAATAACGGCAAGCCTGTCCCGGGTGAATTGGGGTATTGTTCTTTGCTGGTGGTAAGGCGTAAGAAGCCGGATTTGGCCACCAGTTGATCCAGGTGGAGTTTGCTTTCCGCATCGGGGGTGTTGATATGCATGATGGCTTCCATTTATGTGACTAATGGGCTCGATTCTATAGAAAAGCGTGCCAGCTAACAGCCAAATTTTTTGGTTTTGTGGGCTTTAAAACAGTATGATGCGCGCCTTTTCGACAATTTTGATTTTTCTTGGGCAGTGCCCGGATACTGGAATAGAGTAGGTGCTTGAGTGAGTAGTAAGACGCAGTTTGTGGGTGGAACGGCTTTTGTCATCGGCCAGCGCTGGATTAGTGAGTCAGAAGCAGATTTGGGGCTGGGAATCGTGTTGGATGTGGCCAATCGCCGCCTTACCCTGAGTTTCCCCGCCGCGGGTGAACGCCGCACCTATGCGATAGATAATGCGCCCGTCAGCCGTGTGAAATACGAAGTGGGTGAGAAGGTTCGCCATCAGGACGGAACCAAAATCCAGATTACCAGTATTGTCGAGCAGGCTGGTTGTTTGATGTATGTCGGTCTGACTAAAGAGGGAGAGGAGTTTTCCATCCCCGAATTTGAGCTGGATAGCTTTGTGCAATTCAGTACACCGCGCGACCGTTTGTTCGCGGGGCAGATCGACAAACACAACCATTTCACTCTGCGCTACCAAACACTCCATTATCAAAACCAGCATCGCCAATCATCCATGTTTGGATTGGCGGGGCCGCGTGTGCAATTGCTGCCACATCAACTTTATATCGCCAGCGAAGTGTCCCAGCGCCATGCGCCGCGCGTGTTATTAGCAGACGAAGTGGGCTTGGGTAAAACCATCGAAGCCGGTTTGATTTTGCATCAACAATTAATGAGCGGGCGTGTGCAGCGTGCATTGATTGTGGTGCCCGCGAGTTTGCAACACCAGTGGCTGGTGGAAATGCTGCGCCGGTTTAATTTGGCATTTACGCTGCTTGATGAAGCACGCTGCAATGCTTTGGTGGGGTTGGATAGCGTTGAAGAGTCAGTCGATTACGTCGATGACTTTGCAGATGATGATTTTAAAGGCGATGACAAAGACGAGTTTGCACAAGCGGCGGATATCAGTAACCCGTTTGAAACTGCGCAGCTGGTTATTTGCTCGCTGGATTTTCTTACCAAAAATAATTATCGCTACGAGCAAGCGGTGGCGGCCGAGTGGGATTTATTATTGGTGGATGAAGCACACCATTTGCAATGGAGCGAAAAGAAGCCGAGCAAGGCCTACACCTGCATAGAAGGCTTGGCAAAAAAATCCAAAGGCCTGTTGTTGTTGACGGCAACGCCGGAGCAGTTGGGTGTTGAAAGCCATTTTGCACGTTTGCGTTTGCTCGATCCGGATCGCTATTACGATTTGGAAAAATTTGTCGCCGAGCAAAAAGCCTATCAACCTTTAAATGGTTTGGTACAAGATTTATTACAGGATCACCGTGACGATACCGGAACAATTTCCGCCGCGCTGGTTAAATCCTTAAGCGCTTATTTGCCCGTTGAAACTATCAACGAATTGCAAGCGCAAGCGGAAACCCAAAGTCTGGGCGCGGCGATAGATACCGCCATTCACTATCTATTGGACCGCCACGGCACTGGCCGCGTGTTGTTCCGCAATACGCGTAATTCTGTGAGTGGATTTCCCGAGCGTAAATTGCAAGCGCACGCGCTTAATTTGGACGATGAAGATCTTATCGCCTTACTTGAGCAACCACTGGCGACACAAATTTGCGCCGAACAATATTGGCAACAAAAAACGGAATCCGATTGGTGGACACAAGATCCGCGTGTGGTTTGGCTCGCTGAGTGGCTGCGTCAACATCGCCGGAAAAAAGTATTGGTGATCTGTGCCAACGCGGATTCTGCGCAATCAATCGAAGAGTATTTGCGTTTGCGCAAAGGCTTAACCACAGCCGTATTTCACGAAGGTTTGAATTTAATCGAACGTGACCGCGCTGCCGCTTATTTTGCTGAAGCTGAAGACGGTGCGCAGGTATTGGTCTGTTCGGAGATTGGCAGTGAAGGGCGCAACTTCCAATTTGCGCAGGATTTGGTGTTGTTTGATTTGCCTACCAATCCGGATTTGTTGGAGCAGCGTATTGGCCGTTTGGATCGTATCGGCCAAACCGCCACAGTGAATATCCATGTGCCTTATTATGAAGATACTGCACAGCAAAAATTGTTGGATTGGTATCACCAGGGTTTAAATGCCTTTGAAAAAACCTGTGCAATTGGGCAGGCGGCCTATGTCAAATTTGCTGATACGCTTTTGCCAGCATTAGTGAATAACGATGACACCACCTTTGCACAATTGTTAGACGAGACGCGCGCATTTTCCGCTGAATTGGTCGCCCAGTTACAACAGGGGCGCGATCGCTTATTGGAATTGAATTCGTGCAAGCCCGCACAAGCCGAAGCCCTGGTAGATGCCTTGGCAGAAAATGATGCGAGTAGTGTGCTGCCGATTTATATGGAGCAGGTGTTCGACAGCTTCGGTATCGATTTTGAAAAGCACAGCGAAAAAAGTTTGGTGCTGCACCCCAGCGACCATATGCGAATTGAACAATTTCCCGGTTTACCGGAAGATGGATTGACCGTGACCTATGATCGCCAACAGGCGCTATCGCGTGAGGATATGCAATTCCTCACCTGGGAACATCCACTGGTGCGCGGTGCGCAGGACCTGATATCACTCAGCGAATTTGGCAACACTGCTTTTTGTACCTTGAAATTACCGCCGCTAAAACCCGGCACCCTGATGCTGGAAGCCCTGTTTGTATTGCATTGCCCGGCACCGGCGGAATTACAGTTATTCCGCTATATGCCGCAATCCTTATTGCGGGTATTGTTGGACGATAAGGGCAAGGATTTATCCAATGTGCTGGGCATTAACCAACTGAGTAAGCTGTTGCAAAAAGTGCCACGCAACAACGCCCAAGATCTGGTTCGCCACGCGCGCCCGACCTTGACGACTATGGTGCAGAAAGCGGAAGAAATTACCGCTGCAAAGCAAACTGAACTAATTGCTGAAGCACAGGCGAAAGTTAGCGAGCAGTTGAACGGTGAACTTGCGCGCATGAAGGCGCTGAAAGATGTGAACCCGAATGTGCGCCAAGAGGAGATTGATTATTTGCAGCAGCGCTTGAGCGCAAGCCAACACTTTTTGTCGCAAGCAAAAATTCGTTTGGATGCACTGCGTGTCGTAATGACGATATAAAAATTCATTTAACCCTCATTCCCAAGCTCAGCTTGGGAATGCTTACCTAATAGATGCAATGATTCAATGGTTTTTGCCTGAATTAACCCGAGACAAACATTATGTATATTTTCTCTGCCAATGGCCGCGCAAAAAAAGCCTTCGATGATATTAAAGAAGGCCAAATGGTGCCTTTTATTGTGTATATCAATTTCAAAGATTTATTCGGCGCAGAGCACCTGTGCAAACTTTATTTGATGCGCGCAGGTTTTATTGAAATACAAATTGAAAACCGCAAACTGGTGCCTAGCAACCTGACTAGTGATCCGCGTGTGGTTGCGGCCGATAAAGCGATGGCAGAAGCATTGAAAGACGGTTATATGATCCAGATGTTTGACGAATAAACCGATGTTTGAAAAATATCCCAATGTTTGAAAAATAAATAATCTCAATAAAATCCGGCGGCTAGATGGCAGTGAATTTTTTATCAGCCGCCGGACTCATTGGTAAAATCTCACCACTCAAACATTAAGCCAACAATGGGTATTGCTTCCCCGTCTTCAATTTCCTCTTTTCCGCTGCGCTCGTTAAAATCTGAATTGCCGGGGTTTTCTGAGCCGAGCAAGTTAATGACATCAATAAATGCAATAACATTGGTGCGGCCAAAACTGCGGAGATAATCCGCGCGAAAATTCAATGAGTTGTAATTGCCGTATCTATCCGTATTGGTTGCGATAGTCTCGCGTGAATAACGCAGTGGTTGTGCATCACCCAAAACATTATCGTGGATCGTGTAAGTGTCACTGGGTTTTCCGGATGCCCATTTCCAGCGCGACGACAATTTCCACCGCTGATTGATTTCCCAAACGCCACCGATGCTCACAATATGCGGGCGGTTGAAGTCGGCATCGTATTCTGTTGCATCAGGATTATCGCGCACGCGCGCGTCGTTATAGGAATAATTGATGCTGGCTGACCAGCCATTATCGAACAGCCGCGTAAGCGCGGTATCAACACCAAAAGATTTTCCTTCGCCTGTATTGGCCAGTGTTTGATTAACATTGTCCCCGTTGACAACAAGGTTGTGCAAATCCTGGTAGTAGGGTTCGACTAACAACTCAACATCATTATTCCAGCGATAGACAAATCCTATGCTGACTTGATCGATTACTTCGTTTTCAAGTTGGCTGTTGTTTGCATCGCTGGCGCGGTCATTAAAGCGCGGCGCTTGAAAATAGCGTCCTGCGCTAGTTGTCAGACGTAGGTTGCTATTAATGAGCCAGGTAGCGCCAACGCGTGGTGATAGTAAGTCTTCACTGGAAAAATTATCGCGATCGTAACGCGCACCGGCGCGAAAGCTCCAATCATCGAGCGCGAACTCCTGGTTGGCGTAAAGTGCGTAATTGGTTTCAGTCTGTGTGTAATGATTGTTGATTGCTTGCGGTGTGAGTACTACATATTTTTGCTCGGGATTTTCTCGATAATCATTTTGATCATAGGTGTAGCGAATCCAGTCATCATCCAGTGCCAGTGAAAATGCCAAATCAACCTGGGTGATGCGCAGGCCGCTGGATAACCGGCCGAATGTATTATTGATTTCAAAATCCGTTTGTAACCCGAGTTCTTGTTCCTCGGCTTCGGAGCGAAGAATATTATTGCGCACAGGAATTGTATTGGCAGGAGCACCCGTTTCTACCAGATCCGGATAGGCTTCACCGGTGCTGCTGCGCTCATCATAATTGCGTAAATAAATTTGGTTGGTGAGTTCGCCATCGCTGCCAATCAAACGGGTCCAGGTCAGTGCAAAGAGGCTGTTATCCGCTTCGCTGTCTACCAGCTCCACATCTACATAATTGCCCGGTTCATCTTCATCCGATGCCAAAACGTTATCGATAGTGCGCTGGTATTCTTCGGGGGCGTAAATCGCCAGAAAACTTAATTGATCATTATCACCAAGTTCGCTGGTGGATTTAAAAATCACATCGGTGAGTTTGGGTGTGCCTATATCATCTAACCCGATGGTTTCAAACAACCGGCCGAAATCGTAATCGCGTGCAGAAAATAAAATAGAGGTTTGGTCGTGAAACCCGCTGGGGCCATCGTAACCAATTTCGATGCCGGCAATATCCAGGCGGGTGCGATAGGAGGGAGTATCCGGATTACCTTCGGCGACATTTAACTTCAATAAGGAACCAGCGCGACCACCATAGGCAGGGTTCCAGCCGCCCGGTTGAAATTCGGCGGTTGCGATGGTGTTGGGTGCAAAGACGGAGTAGCGCCCGCCGCCTTCAATTTCTTCCTGCTCTCCGAAGCTATCGCTGAAATGCACCACCTTATCGAATGGAATGCCGTCCACCAGAATCAAATTGTCGCGCGGACCATTGCCGCGCACGGTAAAGCTGGAGAACTCGCCATCGCCGAACAAGCCCGGCAATCCATCCAGCGAGCGCAGCACATCGCTACCACTGCCAGCGGCGCTGTTCAGTGCTTCCCCATCAATAAAGCTGGTGCCAGCCGGGTTGAGCGGATTGCCTGCAATCGTTTTTCCAACAACTAATAGTTCTTCCACACCTGGGCTGACGCCAGCAAGTTTGGTTTCTATCGGCGTTGTCTTATTATCCAGGACTCTTACTCGCGGCAGGCGCACACTTTGGTAATCCGGATGATTGATAAGCAGCGTATAGAGTCCGGCATCCAATGCATCAATTTGCACCAGGCCTTGTTCGTTCGCACGGGTTTCTGTAGTCGCACCAGCGCGCGATAGAAGGGTGATCGCGGCATTAGGGATAGGTCTCTGCGTACTGGAGTCGATCACTGTCAGGCGAATTTTCCCGGTATCCGCGAAGGTGTTGGATACATAACCTGCAAGTACCAGCGGCAGGAGTGTGTGGGTGAAACGATACAATGGGTTGGTATGCTTGTGGCGGAACATAAATGTGACGACTCCTTGAATTCATCCACGCTGTGAGTGGACTTGGTGATGTTTTGATTCCCTCGACTATACGTAGCCACTCCGGTTTTATTTCACTGGCTTGTATGAAATGTTGATATTTTTCATGAAAGGCCAGGCTGAAATTGTTTATCTTGCTTGAATCCGCTTTTCGCGCAGTTCCCCTGCGTCAAAACAGCTTGTGACCCTGATTGACTTTTGATGAATAAAAACTGCCACCCATACAAAAAAACATGCGGAATCCGAAGGGAAATGCACAATGAACGATAAACAATCAGGAAGCTACAGTATGTTAGTGAATGGGACCGTCCTGGGCGCGACGCCAATCAAAACCAGTTTGTTGTTAGTGGCTGCATCTTTGAGTGTGCTCTTTACCCTGGTGAAACCCGAAGCATCGGCCGGATTGGGATTCTGGGCGCGTTTCAGTTTTTGGGTGCTGCATATTGGAATCGGGTTATTGGCCATTTTATTGGCGAGTTACTGCTTAAGGTTTTGGCGGTTGGCGCAGCTGTCCACAGTACTATCCTTGGGTATCACCGGTGTTATAGGCGCGGCTCTGGCTGCACCGCTTTATTGTGTGGTGGAGCTAATGTATCCACCCGAGTTAATTGATGGTGCATTGGATGAGTTTGCTTCACAGGGATGGTGGCAGGCAATTGTTGCTGAGTTTGCGTGTGTGATGCCTATCATGTTGATGAGCTGGTACACCGTAAACTTACCCTATCTGTTAAATAAACCCGTGTTGACGACTATATCCGAGCCCGATGCTCCAGATGACAGTTTTGACGAGACTGAAAAAGAGATTCAAGAGCGCAAGCAGCGTTTGGAACATCTATATGAACGCCTGCCGGAGGTGCTTGGCAGGGATATAGTTGCCATTTCTTCTGATCTGCATTATCTCAATGTATATACGACGCTCGGAAAAACCATGATCTTGGGCAGTTTGAAATATTACGCCGAAGCCCTGGTGGATTCCGGTATGCAGGTGCATCGCGCCAATTGGGTTGCCAAAAAACATATTGTGAAAGTTCATATCACTACTACCGATGCTTACTGTGTCATGACTAATGGATTGAAAGTGGCCATAAGCCGCAACAAACGCAAAGAAGTAAAAAATTATTTTGGCCAATCTGTTTGCGCTCCTGCCGCTTTGGCGTCCGTTCCTTTGCGTAGAGTGAAATAAATTGCTTAAAGTGAAATGAATGCAGTGCAATAACAGCGCGAACTTTTAAACTGCTTGTGGGTCTAGAGATAAGTTTTTATCACTGGCACTTTTTCTGGCACTACAAGCATGTTGGCTAGCATTCCTGAATTCAGGGAAGTTGATTTTTCCCATCTCTCCATTGCGGGTACCAATCCAGAATCGGTCGAGCCTGTGCGCAAGCAGCGATCGACTTTGCTATGGCTGGCGTTACTTTTATCCTTGTTGCTGCATTTATCCTTACTGCTATTCCAATTTGGCGAAAAACAATTTCATCCTCAACCGACTCCAACACTCCATATTGATTTGCGTCAAACACCCGTTAAGACACCGGAAATTGCGCCAGAGATAATCACACCGGGTGTTATTGAGATCCCGCATGTTTCGAATGTAGAACCAAAGGTTGTTGCCTCGTCTGTTGTTGCGGAAAAAATTGTCACAGTTGAAAAACCGCTTGCAGCCAAACCCGCCACTCGATTGGTGATCGACCCACTGTCAGCGCAAGAGCTAAAAGAGATTGCTGAGAGACATGACGCGCAATCGGCTTCTCATTCCACTGCTGCAATCGCAGAAAATGTATTTCATCCCGGTCTGCGCGCACGGCTCTCTGCTGAGGCAAACAAACCAACACTGATGCGAGTTGAAGATTCAGGTTTGCAAACGTTTACCGATCCGGCCGGTGCAACGGTAGTGAAGTTGCCTAGTGGAGGTTGTATGAGTTCTCCCGCGAACACAAAAATCGGCGCACCCAAAAATTGGTATTTCACAGCCTGCGGTGGTCAATCGGAAAGTGAAAAAATGTTGGAGCGGGTGAATAGCGATGTAAAGGGAAAGCTGCGATTTGATGAATAAAAAAATCGCCATAACATTTGCATGTTATGACGACAAGGGAGTTTAAGTAGCCGAATTATTCATCCGACTACTTAACAAGAAACTCAATATTAATAATCGCTACAAATTAATCGGTTTTCTTTGGGCGAAAGCTGGTTTTTTTGCCATCGCGCTCGCCGAAGCGTGGTTTGTCACGGCCGCCATCTTTATTGCCAAAGTCACGGCCACCACCTTCTCGCGGACCAAAGTCACGTTTTGGTTTGCGGCTAAAATCATCGCCGCCAGTGCGTGGGCCAGTATCCAGAGAAATTTCCAATGGGCGGTTACGCACGCGCACTTTTTTCAATTTGGCAAGAATGTCTTTTGAAATGCCGGTGGGCAAATCGACAGTAGAAAACTCATCGTGCAATTTGATGTGGCCGATGAAACGGCTCTCGATACCTGCTTCATTAGCGATAGCGCCAACGATATCGCCTGGGCGAGCTTCGTGGTTGCGACCCACCTCAATGCGGTAGCGATCCATGTTCTCGTCATTGTGCTCGCGGCGCGGGCGATCTTCACGTGAGCCGCGATCGCGTCCACCATCACGACCACCGCGATCATCACGCGAGCTACGCTCATCGCGGCCGCCACGTTCACTGCGCTCACGCTCAGGTTTCACATCGGTAAATTTCACTTGCAATGGACGCTCGCGTTGTAACAAAAAGGCGAGGGCAGAGGCAATTTGTTCTGGCGATACATCATTTTTGTGGCTGTATTCAGCCAGCAAATCGTTAAAGAAGCTCAGGTCAGCTTGCGCTTGCAAGGTGTCGGTGATTTGCTGGGTAAATTGGTCGATACGATGTTTGGTAACCGTTGCACCACTCGGTAATTCCATCAAAGTGATGGGCTTTTTAGTTGCCTTTTCGATGGTATAAAGCAAACGCTTTTCACGTGGAGCAACGAACAAAATCGCTTTACCACTGCGACCAGCGCGGCCAGTACGACCAATACGGTGAACATAGGCTTCGCTATCGTACGGAATATCGTAGTTCACCACGTGGCTTACACGTTCAACGTCAATACCGCGCGCGGCAACGTCGGTGGCGATAACGATATCGAGCTTGTTGGTTTTCAATCGCTCAATGGTGCGCTCGCGCAATTGTTGGTTCATATCGCCGTTGAGTGCAGAGGCAGAGTAACCACGTGCTTCCAATTTTTCGGCGAGTTCAACGGTGGCAGTTTTGGTGCGCACAAAAATAATCATACCGTCGAAAGGTTCAACTTCCAGAATGCGGGTGAGCGCATCGAGTTTGTTGGTGCCGCTGACCATCCAATAAACCTGCTCAATATTGGCATCGGTTGATTGGCTGCTGGCGATTTTAATTTCGGTGGCGTTGTTCAAATAATTGTTGCACACATGGCGAATTTCTTTCGGCATGGTGGCAGAGAACAATGCGGTCTGGCGAGTCTTTGGCGTGTGTTCCAAAATCCATTCAACGTCATCGATAAAACCCATACGCAACATTTCGTCGGCTTCATCGAGTACCAGTGCTTTTAAATTATTGAGATTCAAACTGCCGCGACGCAAGTGATCCATTACGCGACCTGGAGTACCTACAACTACGTGGGCACCGCGTTTTAATGAGCGCAGTTGGCTCGTCATATCCTGGCCGCCGTAAATCGGCAGCACGTGGAAACCAGGAATTTCACTGGCGTATTTTTGGAAAGCTTCTGCAACCTGGATCGCGAGTTCGCGCGTCGGTGCCAATACCAAAATTTGTGGATCTGCTTGCTTGGTGTCAATGCGAGACAACAAAGGCAATGCAAATGCCGCCGTTTTACCGGTGCCGGTCTGTGCCATGCCGAGTATATCGCCACCCGCAAGCAACACGGGAATTGCAGCTGCTTGAATGGGTGATGGTTGCTCGTAGCCAACTTTTTGGATGGCGCGCATAACGGGTTCAGAGAGGGCTAAATCGGAAAACATAATGGGTTCAGACATGTAATAACCTGTGTTTAAACATAAAAATCGCACGCAAAAAATCACGAGACAACAGCGAAACGCTGCATCTGTACTTTTTTACGGTTTGATTCTTATTAGTTTTTTAATGGGTGTTTGCGAAAAGCATCGCCCAATATAAAGGAGGGCAACAGTGAATGGGCAAACACAATAAAGTGGGGGGCGATGATTGATCGCTAAGCGTATGAACTACATACAAGGTTCGGCTGCGTGTGAAATTAACTCAAGGAGTCAGGGCACAAGTGCAGTCGTAAAAGGCGATTTAATCAACGAATTCCCGCGTCATCTGCAAAGCAGACGTTTATGCAATCCACAAACTCCGATTCGTATAACCGATTGCATACTATGGGGCAGGCTGAAGAGATTTGAAAAACAGAATCGATCAGCGTAAATATCTACCAAGTGTCTAAAAATATAACAAATGGTCGGGCAGCCCTCAGACATCCAGTCTGTTCAGCATTTACCCCATGGCAAGACATTCACGATCAAGAGAGGGGTTACTGAAAGTGCGCGGAGTATAGAGGCTTGCGGCTTTCAAGGCCAGTTAAATTTGAATCCCGTCGCAAATTAGTGCTAAGCCGGCGCAATATCGCGCACAAAATTGCATAAGTGAGCGCCCTTGGCGAAACGGACTGTTCGGCGCGAGGGGCTGGGTTTACACTTCTATCCTTAATAAAGATTCCCTTTTATGGCTGAATGTTATGGCTGAACGACATATCTCTACCACCGCGCTTGCCCGTCTGATTAATAAGGAGAGCAAAGAGCTATTTATCCTGCTGACTACCGGTGGCTGGATCGTCAAAGTGGATAACCATTGGCAGCTGACCGAGAAAGGTAAGTTTGAGGGTGGCATTTACGTCAATCATCCCAAATATGGCGAATATATTGCCTGGCCAGAATCGATCCAGCAGCATCCGCTATTAAAGCTCCTACCGGAAGCTCCTTTGAGTGCGACCAATCTTGCCCATAAATGGGATATTCCCGCGCGCCTCGTTAATTTGTTGCTCGCCGAGAAAGGGTTGATCAAGAAACATATTCGCGGCTGGCTGATAACCGCCAAAGGCAAGAAGATGGGCGGGCAGCAACAGGAAGCTGACTCCGGCATCCCTTTTGTAACCTGGCCGGAAACAATTCTGGATGAACCCGAGCTTATCGCCTCGCTCTTGCAAATTACTGGCGATGAAGGCTTAGCTGGTCATCCAACACTAGATGGTCACAGTGTGAATAACGCAGTGCAGCGCCGCATCGATAATTGGCTGTACCTGACCCGTGTTATCCATGCACGCGATTATTCTCTGTTGTGGGATCTGGATTCTGCGGTTGCGGATTTTTATTTGCCTGATGCTGAGCTTTGTATCGAGTGTTGGGCCGATGAACTCGGATTGGAAAACAACCGTGCGGCGGTGATTAGCGGCGAACTGGAAAAAAATCAGGCCTACAAAAAACACAAGGTTGCTTACGTCGAGTTTCGCGATGAAAATATTCATCAGGTAGACGAAATACTCGCGCGGGAATTGTTGCGGCGTGGCATTGCCGTTTATTAATAAATAGTTTTAGGAGTTTCTCATGGCAAGTGTTTTTACAATGATTATGGAAGGAAAAATCCCCGGTAATTTTGTCTGGAAAGATGACAAGGCCGTCGCCATCCTGACTATTCAGCCTATACGCCAGGGCCATGTGTTAGTGATCCCGCGCGCAGAGATTGATCAGTGGAGCGACTTGCCATTGGATCTTGCGTCACACTTAATGCAAGTGAGCCACAACATCGCCAACGCATTGAAAGTGGCTTATCCCGCAACCCGCGTTGGTTTTATGATCGCAGGCCTTGAGGTTCCCCACACCCATATTCACTTGGTGCCCATGGACTCAATGGATGATTTAAGTTTCGCGTTTGCAAAAAATGCCGATGGTGAGGTGTTAAAACAAACAGCCGAAAAAATTCGCGGCGTTTTACAAGGGCAGGGTTTTGTTGAGGCGAAGGTCTAATTACAGCACGCATCCAACTATTCGCGAGTTGGATGCGTATTTATGTCCTATATGAATCTCTTACTCGCAACCAATTCGCTGCTTTTCTGGCTAACCACCTGTATCACCCTCCCGATTTTATTATTGGCAGTCCGCCATGCTCCCTGGCAACAAGTGCTCACTAGCCAAGCACGCCAACATGCATTATTTGCCACCATACTTGCGCTGGCGCTGTTGTGGCTGTTGCAAGTATCGGTGCGCGATACCTTGGCAATTCATCCTTTATTAATGACAGTCACCACCATGGTATTTGGCTGGAGCCTTGCGACCTTAATCGGAGCCATGGCTTTGGTTGCGCTGGAGATCTATCAAGTACCGCTACATGCACTCACACTGGATTGGGATGTCGCCGTCGCACAGTTTGATTTGAGCACCTTGCCGGTCGATTTTTGTTTAAGCGTCGCTGTGCCGGTGGGATGGGCCTGGTGTGTACTTTGGTTGGTGGATCGCTGGAAGTTCAAAAATCCTTTCACCTATTTCTGGGGTGTTGGATTTTTTGGCGCGATGCTAAGTTGTATCTGGCTCGGCCTTGCTGCCATGTTGTTATTTGCAGTTACAGGTAGTGATGTTCAGTTCGCAACTACTCAAGAGCATTTCATTGTTTTTGTGTTGATGACCTTTCCCGAAGGTTTTGTAAACGGTCTTATCGCTACGGTGATGACGGTGTTGTATCCCGACATGGTGAAAACCTATCGCGATGATTGGTATTTAAAAGATTAAACCTGGTGCATAAAAAGTAACCTCGCGTTAATTCTACCTCCGCTTTCTTTTTATCTTCTTTTCCATGCCTTCTGCCGAGTGCGACTTTCGGTAGCCTTGGTATTTTCTCGCGCTTGTGCCCGTCTGCGCGTTTATCCAGCATTAAAAACAGTGAATAATCCGACCCATATTCTCCGGATTGTTTAAGTTGGTTTGTTGAAACTCTTTATAAATCAATTAATTAAAAGTGGGTCGCTTTTCCGTCAAAACTGAGCCGGAGCATTTTGCGTCTGGCGCCAAAGTGAAGCGACTACCTATTTTCCGTTGGGTAACTATGGCTGCACTGGAGATAAGCCAGCCTACACTGGGAGGAGAGACCCAGTGTCAGGTTGATCGCTCAAGCAACAAGACCACGCAGCCAATGAGAGATAACCAACGAGAAAAAGGTCCGAGGAGGACGCTGTTATGTTCATAAAATCAAGAATGTCGATGGCAGTGGTTGCAGCCATGACCTCGACACTGGCACTGGGGAGTGCTCAGGCAGCAGATACAACTGTCGATGAAAACCTGGAAGAAGTCGTGGTCACGGGTATTGCAGCGAGCCTGGGGCGCAGTATCGATAAAAAGCGTAATTCAGAATTGGTCAGCGACAGCATTACCGCTGAGGATTTGGGTAAGTTCCCCGACAACAACATCGCCGATTCATTGCAGCGTATTCCCGGTGTGGCGATTGATCGCGCGGGCGGTGAAGGGCGCTTTGTCAGCATCCGCGGTTTGGGGCCGGATTTCAGCGCAGTGTTGATCAACGGTCGCTCACCGGCAACGGAAAACGAAGACCGCGCATTCAGCTTCGATACTCTTGCTTCTGAATTGGTGCGCACGGTTGATGTATTCAAAACCTCTAACGCCGGCCTGAAAGAGGGCGGTTTGGGCGGTACTATCAATATTATTACCGCACGTCCTTTTGACTTTGATGGCTTCCATGCTGCAGGCAGCATCAAAGGTATGTATGAAGAAAACAGCGAAGACACGAGTCCACAGGCATCATTTATTGTCAGTAACACGTTTAACGATGAAAAATTGGGTGTGCTTGCATCGCTCACTTATCAAGAGCGTTCCAGCGCGAAATATACCGTTGAGAACGAACATATTTCCAAAACCACTGAAGAACCTTTTTTAAACTTCACCAATCCTTCACAGGGTTGGGCGGGCGGTTACGCTTATTCAGGTGATGGTTTGGAAGAAGATACATACCGCATCCAAAGTTTGTATGCGGGCATCACCAACGAAACCCGCGAGCGTATTGGTGGTAATTTAGTGCTGCAATTGCAGGCAACCGATGATCTGGTATTAACTGCAGATGTAATCCACTCCAAATATGATTCGTCTACATCAAAATACTCCACTGGTTCTTACATGTGGGCGCCGACTTTATCTCCGCTGAATCAAATTGATGAGCACGGTTTCTACAACGTCATCAATCACGGATATGACGCTGGCTACAATATCACCGGTTATGCGCATTTATTGACGACCACCGAGCGCCCGACAGAATCCAATGTTGGCGGTTTAAATGCGGCTTGGGATATTTCTGACGAATGGAAAATGATCGCCGATATTTCCATGTCCGATGCGATTCTCGACAACCGTGGTTTGGATCGTTTGTACATCGTTGAATTTTTGGATCGACCTGGATACATCATGACCTCCAATGGTGGTATTCCAACCCTTGAGTACGCTAATCCCGCAGCCATAACACCGGAAATGGGCAGCGCCAATATGAAAGATTTGCGCGCGCGTATTAATTCGAATGATGGTGTTTACAACAAAGCCAAAAACCACGAATTCAAATTGGATTTTGAGTGGTCTCCAGCTGATTCATTCCTGTCACAAGTGAAATTTGGTGCGAACAATACCGTTGCAGAAAAAGCGACCGAATACTGGAAAACTCCCGATTTGATTCGTCGTATGTATCACGGCCTTGCAACCCAGCAAGTCATGGATACAGATGCAGTTATTAAAGGCGTTTTAAAACCGGGCAATGTGTTTGGCGGATTAAACGGCGATGTTTACATGATTGATCCGGTTGCCTATCGCAATTGGATGGCAGAAAACATTGACGGTCGTACACGCGCAAATACACCGGCGGGTATCGCCTCAAAAGAAGCATTCCTGGCCAATGGAAGCAGTTGGGATGCCGTTAAATCCAACGATTCCTCCATCATCGAAGAAGATGTTACTTCTTTCTATTTAGAAGCTGCAGCTGATACAGATATTTTTGCAATGCCGTTGCATGTGTCGGGCGGTGTGCGTTACACCGATACTGCATTGACATCATCAGGTACTACGCAAGTATTGGTTGGGCTTGAGCGAGAAGCTGCTGAGCCGGGCAGACCACCATCACCCTGGTTGGTACAACAATTTGCGGATGCAGCAGGTACCGCTGTTGCGATGAAAAATGATTACGACAATTGGTTGCCATCGCTCAATGCGCGCCTTGAAGTTACTGAAGATTTTTATATTCGCGCTGCGTTTAGTGAGACATTGACTCGTCCAACATTAACCGCCTTGGCTCCCTACACGTCATATCAGACAACGACGACTTCAGTGCGTACGGCGCGTGGTAATAACCCGAACCTCAAACCCTTTGTATCGCAAAACCTGGACGTGTCATTTGAGTACTACTACGACGATGCGAACATGATTGCTGTGGCGTTGTATAAAAAAGATATCGACGATTTTATCGTGACCATGAGTTTGCCGGAAACCTTGGAAACGATTGTTGATGTTGAAGATCCGGCTTGGCGAACGTTTACCGTTACGCGTCCACAAAACGGTGAGTCGGCCACTATAGAAGGTGCTGAACTTAACTGGACTCACGTGTTTGAAAATGGATTTGGTTTATCCGGTAACTACACATTTGTGAACAGCGATGCGTCACTAAGTGCTGCTGGTGCAATCCAACGATTTGCGTTGCCAGGTATTAGTGACACCGGAAACGCAACGGTTTTTTACGATAAAAATGGCCTGCAATTGCGTGTTGCCTATAACTACCGCACCGAATTCCTCGGCCGTGTATCTAACGGGCCAAGTAGTGAACCTGTTCATTACGATGCCTATGGCGCGGTTGATGTCAGTGCGAGTTACGATTTCACCGACAAGATTACGGTGTTTGTTGAAGGCAGTAACGTCACCGGCGAAACCGTCAACAAATATGGCCGTTACAAAAACCAATTTATTGGTTTTGAAGATACCGGTGCTTTATACACCTTTGGTATTCGCGCCAAGCTCTAGGTTTTTGTCGTTCTTACTTAATTGTCCTTTAGTTGTGACTCCCGTTTGCCCGGCTTCGGCCGGGCCTTTTTCCCCTTTTGCCTGAAATTTGTGTTCAACAGGAAGTACTGCGTAATGGACCACATCTTTGCTGTAGATAGCGTTAATCACACAATAATGTTTGTTATCCGATAAAGGTGTTATATGAAAAAATTATTCAACCTTGGTATTTTTAAATTTCTATCGTTACTTATCACATCATCTATTTTTTGTTATTCAGTTAGCGCACAACAAACCTGTAATGCCTATGTCGGTGGCGGTTGCGCTGATATTAATGCAATGTATGTAAAGCTTGATTCAACCTCCAGAATCGCTGGCGTATTGGGTGATGCCGCAGCTGAAAATACTTTGCTCAAATTTGCGCGCGACAACGGCATCAATTACCTGATCATGTACGACCTGCAAGGATTAGTGGCCAATTCTACCCGTGCAACACAATTGGCATCGCTGATTTCCCGTGCAAAAACCCAGTATGGCGTGCAGCAAGTGGGGGCAGCATTAGCGGAATCACAATTTGGTAACAACATTGTCGATTACAACAATAGCCATGCATTTAACGAGCGAATTGATGTGCTCAATGTGGAGCGTGAATTTTGGCGTTCTACAACTAACCGAGCTGCTGAATTTGATGAAACCATCAATGTACTGAATTACTTCAAAAATCTTGGTACTGCCAATAACTTAACCACTGAAATTTATATTGGCTGGATTACCGCTACAGAAGGCGCGCGCTTGGGTGATGCAGCTGATCGTGTATTGGTACATTTTTATCGCCAGACCGATACGGAAATTATTAATTACGGTATAGAGCGTTTGCAGTACCTCGCTGGTGCCAGCCGCAAAGTGAACATAGCGCCCATTTTTTCCAATGAAGGCCCAACAACTACTGACGATGCCGAAACCTATTTTATGGGCAACTGGTTGGCAACCAACCCGAATGATAAAGCGTTTAAAAGTTGGATTACCGGCTACAACGCACTGAATGCCACCTGGAAAAATAATCTTCAAGTCGTGGGTTCCAATTGGTTTTTATACAATCATTTTCCCGCTATTTACGCTGCTAAACCCAATCACATTACCAGCAATCCCACCAATCAAACTGCCTGCGCTGGTCAGTCGCGCACTTTTACTGTCGCGAGTTCTGCTACCAACAAAAGTTATTGCTGGATGAAAAATGGCAAGTGCTTGATTGATGGTGGAAACATTGCTGGCGCACGCACGGCATCGCTCACTGTTTCCAACATCAGTGCAGCAGATGTGGGTAATTATGCGGCCCGGGTTATTAGTTACGATGCAAATAATCCCACCAGTTTTACCTCAACCAATGCGAGCTTAAGCGTAGGCGGTAGCTGCGGTGGTTCTGGAACAAATCGCGCGCTGAATAAATCGGTTACGGCATCTTCATTTATCGCAGCGGGTTATGAACCGGCAAAAGTAGTTGACGGCAATACCACCACAACCCGCTGGGCAAGTGCTTATTCCGGCTCACAATGGATTCAGGTTGATCTGGGTGCTTCATACAGCATTACCCGGGTGAAATTAACCTGGGAAGCCGCTTACGCAACGGCTTATCAAATCCAGATTTCTACTAATGGCAATAACTGGACAACACTGCGTTCAGTTACGGGAAATACAGCGCTGGTCAATGACCAAACCGGCCTAAGTGGCACGGGGCGTTATGTCCGCATCAACGGCACAGCGAAGGCATTGCCTGCCTGGGGCTTCTCGCTGTTTGAGTTGGAAGTCTATTGATTCGTTACAGACTGCCTCTGTGAGGCAGTCATTTTTATTGTTAATCAAACCCCAGGGTTTGATGTGGTAGAGGTATTAGCACTATGTGGAAAAAATATTTATCAGTTGCAGGGCTTGTTCTTATTGCGGGTCAGGTGTGCGCGGGGTCGCTTTCATCGGCGGATTTAAGGGTGTTTGCCCAAAACGCGGAATTGCGCTTTGGCACAGTCAGTAATTTTGGCCGCGAAGGTGCTTTTACTGCGCAAGTGACTATCAATAATAATTCCTCCCTGGCCTTACCAAAAGGAGAGGGAAATTGGAGAATTTATATTCACTCGGTCAAACGCATATTGTCGAGTGACTCCGCCGAATTTACCTTTAAGCATCTGCAAGGTGATCTTTATGAGCTTTCGCCCACTGATAAATTCCCGGGTTTAACATCTGGAAAATCCTTGCGGTTTCCCTATGTGGCACGTGGCCACATCGTGAGTTACAGCGATTTTATGCCGCGCGCATTTATTGCCAATACCGCAGGGGATGCAGCCGTATTTGCCAATACCGATACTGAAAACCTTGAAGCTTTTGTTGATCCCTTTATTAAGCCAGAACAATTTTTACGTTTTGATACGCCTAAAGACTTTTATTCCGTTGTAACCACCAAGAGCCGTTATCACACCAATATGGCGATTAACCAATTGGATGTAGATACTGAACACGTAAAGATAGTTCCGACACCCAAAAATGTAACCTACAGCAAGGGCAGCGCACAAATTGATAATCGCTGGGTGATTATTGAAGTTGGTGGCCTTGCGTTTGAATCCGGTTATTTGCAGCAGCGGTTGCATGATGCAGGCTTGTCGCTTGAAAAAAGAGTATCTACCAACATTCCCAAACAACAAGTTATCGCACTCAGTGTTGATAAAAAACTCGCGGATTCTGCAGCCTATGAGCTAAATATTACCAGCGAAAAAATTACCGTTTCAGCCGGTACCGCGACGGGTGTGTTTTACGGAGTACAAAGTTTATTGAGTCTGTTGCCAGTAGAAAAAGCAACCGTGCAATCAGTGCCTGCGCTGCGGGTATTTGATGAGCCGCGGGCGGAATGGCGCGGCATGCATTACGATCTTGCACGTAATTTTCACGGCAAAGAAGCCGTGCTGTCGCTGGTTGAACAAATGGGGCGTTACAAACTTAATAAGCTGCATTTGCATTTGACGGAAGACGAAGGTTGGCGAATTGAAATTCCCGGCTTGCCGGAATTAACCGAAGTAGGTGCATTCCGCTGTTTCGATTTAACCGAAACAACCTGCTTGATGACGCAATTGGGTAATGGCCCGAGTAAATCAGCAGCTGGCAATGGCTATTTAACGGCAGCAGATTTTACTGACATTATTAAATTCGCAGCGCAGCGGCATATTGATGTTATCCCGGAAATAGATATGCCCGGCCATTCCCGCGCTGCCATTAAATCCATGGAGGCACGCTATAAAAAGTTAATGGCATCTGGTCAAAAAGCCGCTGCAGAGCAATATCTACTGAGTGATCCACAGGACAAATCCCGCTACATGTCGGTGCAAAGTTATTCGGATAACGCAGCCAACGTCTGCTTGCCATCCACCTATGAATTTATTGAAAAGGTGACTTACGAACTGCAACAAATGTATCGCAAAGCAGGGCAAAAACTGACGGTATTCCACATGGGTGGCGATGAAGTCGGTGCAGGTGCTTGGACTTCATCACCCGCGTGTGCTCAATTATTTGCCAACAATGATAAAGGCGTAGCCGGTGTAGCTGACCTTAAACCCTATTTTGTCCAACGTGTTTCTGAAATGACCAACAAACGTGGCCTCGATTTGATGGGTTGGGAAGACGGTTTGATGTACGACCCGAACAATACCTTTAACCGCAACCAATTATTCAATAAACGCGTGATCGCCAATGCTTGGGACAATATCTGGGAGGCCGGTGTCGCTGACCGTGCGCATCGTTTAGCCAATAACGGTTACGATGTTGTTATTTCCGGTGCAACACATTTGTATTTTGATCACCCACATGAAGCCAGTGCAGGGGAGCGCGGCTACCACTGGGCAACACGTTATACCGATCTCGCAAAAGTATTTGGTTTTATGCCAGATAATCTTTACGCCAATGCCGATAGGACATTTATTGGAAATGAAATAACCAATTTAAATGGCTTGGTTGGCCGCATTCTTCCACCGCTGAAAAAACCCGGGCATGTTCTGGGTATGCAAGGGCAGGTGTGGACTGAAACCATCAGGACTGCAGAACAATTACAAACCATGATTTTCCCGCGTGTAATTGTATTGGCAGAGCGCGCATGGTTTAAGGCGGAGTGGGAAAGTGATAGTCCTGATGTGAGCAAACGCGCTACTGATTGGCGAGAGTTCGCGGCCACCTTGGTTGCAAAAGAGTTACCCAAATTGGAACAGTCAGGCGTTAAATTTTATTTGCCACCCCCCGGCGGTATTCGCGTTAACAACCAGCTAAGTGCTAATTCATCGTTACCCGGAATTGGTATCGAGTACAGCCTTAATAACGGTAAAGATTGGGTTCAGTATCAAGATAAAGTGGATGTAGGGACAGGGCAAGTATTGCTGCGCAGCCGCTTACATTCCGTGGTAAGCAATATAGCGACTGTTGATTAGGGTATTGGCTATACAGCCGCTTCCGGGAAAATTATTGAAAGGTTTTTATAATGTTACGCAATTTATGTATTTCTAGTTTTATTCTTGCATTGGTGTCCTGCGGTGGCGGTTCCTCTGCAATAAAAAATACCAATAGCAGTGGCGACTCTGTTGTTGGATCAAGTGCTTCATCAAACGCTTCATCTAAGATAGTAACGAATACGAGTTCAGCAGCAGAAGCAAGTGCATCCAGCGCGGAAGTTTCAAGCTCTAATTCCTCAATTGCATCATCAGCTCAAGGTAGTGAACCACAAAACGATCAACTATACGGTATGTATGTTTCCCTTAATACTGGGCGCACTAATGCATTGTTGGGTAATGTTGAGCGTGAAGATCAATTTATAAAATTTGTGCGTGATAATGGATTTAACTATCTCATTTTTTATGATTTGGAAGGCCTTAATCCAACCTCAACCACCGCTAAACAGTTTGCTGCGTTGGTCAGCCGCGCTAAATTAACTGCCGGAGTTAAAAGCGTCGCCGCTGCAGTAGGTCATATTAGCGAGGCCGATACAGTTGTGGCCTACAATCAGGGGCGCCCTGAATCCGAACGTATCAACGTATTGAATGTGGAGTACGAGTTCTGGAATATGCCTGATCGGGCCACTGCATTTAACAATACGATTGCGATGTTAGAACATTTTAAATCCGTCGGCATGGTGCATGATTTGCAAACGGAAATTTATGTTGGTTGGATTAATGCAAATGAAGCCGTTAGGTTGGGAAATGTTACCGACCGGATTTTAGTGCACTATTACATGCAGACGGATGTGACTATTATCAATTACGGCCTTGAGCGTCTTGAGTGGCTATCTGCCGCTAGCCGCAAGGTAAAAATTGCGCCCATTTTCTCCAACGAAGGCCCAAAAAACACCAACGATATTCCGTTTATGGGATGTTGGCTGGAAAAGAATCCACATCAGCAGGCTTATAAATCCTGGCGCGAACAGTATGATGCACTCAATAAGCCATGGAAGGAAAATATCGAGGTCGTTGGTGCTACCTGGTTTATTTATGATAAGTTCCTGGATGTAAAAAACCTGAATGGCAATCAATCGGGCGGAGTTATTTCCAATGGTTGTGACGTCCAGTAATTTTGAAAGAATGGCGATTGTATGGTTGTAGTCGATAATGAACATGAACAAATGCTGATTCAGGATTCGGCGCGCCTTGCTTTGCTGCAAGGCGACTACCGCAATGCGTTTCAATTATTGACTGATGCCGTTAGTCGTTATCCAAACTGGGCAGGTGCTTATTTTTTGCTGAGCCGCATTGCCTATGATTTCAAAAACCATCTCAAAGAAGTTGAGATGCTTACCCATGCTTACCACCTTGAGCCGGATAAACTGGAATACACGGTGTATTTGGCTCGTGCACAGGTGCTTGCTGGAAATACAAGTGATGCTGTGTATTTGTTGGCACGTGCAGAGCGGTTGGAAAACCATACGGCAGAAGTGTTGGATGTGATGGGTGTTACTTATAATCGGCTGTGCATGTACGAGCAAGCGGCGACTTGTTTTAAAAAGGCTATCGCGTTTGGGCAAGCACAACCTGGTCTTTTTTTTAATCTTGCCTCGTCACTAAAATTTTGTGGTGACTTTGCAGGTGCACGTTCCGCTTATGAAAGTGCTATCGAATTAAAACCCGATTATTACAAAGCACATGCCGCGTTAACCAGCTTGGGTGGCATTACATCAGAAACTAATCACATTGCCCGCTTACGTGAACTCTTGCCCACAGCAACAGATCCTGACGATAGTTTATGCATCGCTCATGCGCTTTCCAAAGAACTTGAGTCATTAAAGTGTTTTGATGAATCCATGGTAGTGCTGGCACAAGCAAAGCAGAAAATGACTAAAAAGCTCGCCTATCAGTTTGCACGGGATCAGGATATTTTTGCACGATTGATGCAGCATTTTTCAGCAAAACCGCTAGTATTAAATAATGGATATGCAAATGCGCGAGCGATTTTTGTTGTTGGAATGCCGCGCACGGGCACCACACTGGTTGAGCGTATTATCTCAAACCATAGCCAGGTGGCCACAGGCGGCGAGCTGTATAATTTTTCGGTGGCGCTAAAGCTTCAACTCAATTCAACCAGAAATGAATTTATTGATAGCGATTTTATTAACCGGTTGGGCGGGGTGGATCTTGCAGCATTGGGGCGTGAATATATCGCCAGCACGGATTATTTGTTGGCGGGCAAGCGTTATTTAGTGGATAAATTGCCGTTGAATATACTCTATGCCGGTTTAATTATCGCGGCCTTGCCCGAAGCAAAAATTGTCTGCCTTGACCGTAATCCGCTCGACACTGTCGTCAGTAATTATCGTCAACTGTTCAGCTTCCATGATTCCACCTTTGGATACACCTTGAATCTTGAAGATGCCGCGCGCTATTACGTGGAGTTCAAACGTTTGGTTGACCACTGGCAAACGCTTTACCCCAATAATTTTTATGTGGTTAATTATGAATCCCTAGTGGCTAACCCTAATGGCGAAATTAAAACACTATTAGGTTTTTGTAGTCTGGAGTGGGAGGAGGCCTGTTTGGCCGTAGAGAAGAATAGCAAGCCAGTTGCTACGGCTAGCGCAGTGCAAGTCCGGCAACCGATTTCAGCGGCAAGTGTTGGGCAATGGAAACATTATGCGGCTTATCTTGAACCTGCAATTGCGATATTAACTGATGCTGGTCTTTTGCCTAAATAATGGCAAATCAATGGATAGTTATATTGTCGTCATACCCGCATACGCGGGTATCCATAAAAACAGCCTCAAGTGCTGAACACTACTCCTGCGCAAAATGTGCTTTACGCAATGCCTCGCGGCGGAATTCTGTTGGTGATGTACCGGTCAACCGTTTGAAGAAGCGTTGGAATGCCGATTTACTGTTAAAGCCCGACTCTAACAAAATATCCATAATGGTCATGTCTTTGTATTTTTCATCGGCGAGAAAACGTTTGGATTCTTCAATGCGGTAGGAATTAACAAACTCAAAAAAGTTCGTACCAAAAGCTTTGTTGATAGCAAAAGAGACATCCCGGTAGGGCACCCCGATTTTTGCTGAAAACTGCTCGACGTTAAGGCTTTGGTTAAGGTAAAGCTTTTGGTTGACTATGCCGTCCATAATCTTGCTGATGGTGGAATCCAGCGGTTTGGTGTCTACCAGTGCAGCAGATTCTTTCGGATCATCAAACTCCTCTTCTTCCTTGGTGGTAGTGAGGTTTTGCGCATGGGAAATACTGTAATAGAAGAGTGCGATCAATAAAATAAAGTTCAGGTAGTTATCGGTAACACCAAACGGCAAACGATAGAAATAGGCAAGTATGCTTAGGGAGAGCGTCCACACACCGGCTAATACAAAACCCAGGGTTAAATAATACAACCACCAGAGAGCAGTTTCATTTACGTCGGAATGTTGTTGGCGCAGCATTTTGTGATAGTGCCAAACAGTAAAGGTTGCAGCGATGAAATATCCCAGTGGAATAATTTTCAGCGAATACCAAAGGCTGTCTATGACTTGATAGAGCAGTGCATCCATACCAAAGGTGTCGAGTTTCAGCCGGTTGATATTAATATCGAAACTGGATATCACCAGGATGGCGATGAGCATCGGTGTTAAATGCAAAAGATGGATGCGTTTTAATTGGAAATTTTCTTCCGTAATACTGCGCACATACAGTAACAGCAAAGGCGCTTTTAACAGCATGGAGCAGCAATAGAAGTAGGGCACCAGTGTTGCGCTCAGGGTCGATTGTGGAATGTATTCATTCCAGATCAACATAATGCCGATATCGGATAATGTGAGGCTCAAGAAAAAACTGGCTAATAATGCTTTGGTGAGTTTTTTCTTGGCGGGTAAGATGGGTTGGAATAAGGCCAGAATTAAACTCAAACCTATCGCCAGAATGAGAATAATATCGTTTAAATTAAAAATAGGAGTAATCATTAATCTCTGGCCTGACGTGACGACTATGGTGACTGTGCCACCATAGTACATCAGGTTTAGCGAATCAACTCAGCCCATTCCTATCAGCGTTGCAATTCCCAACCCGATAAATAAAACGCAGGCGGCTTTGTGTGCAACACCGAGTGGCAATTTATCCATTAACCATTTTCCTGCAAAAATAACCGGCACGTTTGCCAGCAACATGCCGAGTGTTGTTCCGGCAATAACGGCACAGGTCATCCACATATCTGCATTGTATTTGGCCGCGAGTATGACGGTGGCGATTTGGGTTTTATCGCCAATCTCTGCCAGAAAAAATAACACCAGCGTTGCAACAAAGGGGCCGTAGTTAGCAAAGCGGCCCATGTCGTCATCTTCTTTATCGGGAATTAATAACCAAAGGCCGATAGCAAAAAAACTGCCCGCAATAATCCAGCGAATCCACTCGGCGGGAATCACATCTGCCAAAACAGTTCCGAGCCAGGCCGAGATTGCATGGTTAACGATGGTGGCGACTATTACACCCAAGCTGATGATGTAGGGGCGGCCATAGCGCGCAGCGAGGAAGAGTGCGAGCAATTGAGTTTTATCGCCAATTTCTGCGATGGCGACAGCGAAGGTTGAGCTGAGAAAGGCTTCCATAAAATTTACCAGGGCGGGATGAATAACATGAGATACAACCGCAGTCCCGCCGGGGCCACAGTGGTATCTCAGGTCTCATCAATCCGATGTGTGCTGTAAGCACAACAGAGGACGCTTTTGCCATGCCGTAAATGCGCTCTTGAAGGAAGAGTGCGGCAAGTTTGTTGACAAAAGCGCTCAGCATTTACGGGTACAGGCATCGCAATGCTGGAGCAGATTACTCCCCCGAGAGGGTTCGCGCATTATAAGGATGCATGATTAATGCGACAACCTGAAAATCCCGCGCAAGCCAAATGTTTGACTTTTGTTGCGTCTAATTAGTTGTAAGTATATGAAAAATAACAACTAAATATTTTGGCATCCAGCTTGCAATTAACCCCTCAAGCAAGCCTTTAACGACAAATATCCGTTGTTTTATTGACGGTTTGGTTTTTCGGGCAGGGCAAGAGTTGTGCAACAGGGGTTTTTATGACGCAAGCAGTTTCCAATGTGATCAAGGTCGGCGGCACGGCTAAAGCGCGCGCTGGCCTACTGGCTGCCAATTCGGATGAGCCTTTGGCGGCACTGCCGATGGAGAAGGCGCTCAGTGAAAAAGGCCAGGATCTCAAAAGTGCGTTTGAGCTGTTTAACCAGATGTCTGAACAGCTTGCGGATTCCTATCACCTGTTGGAAAACCGCGTTGCTGAATTAAATGAAGAACTGTCCAGCCTTAGTGACCGCCGCTTGCAGGAATTGGCGGAAAAAGAAAAATTAGCTAATCGTCTTGAAAGCCTGCTGAATTTTTTACCCGGTGGTGTGGTGGTATTGGATTCCTCCGGCCGCGTGTCTGAATCAAACCCCGCTGCGATTGAATTACTGGGCGAACCGTTGCAAGGCGAATTGTGGCGCGAAGTGATCGCACGCTGTTTTGCACCGCGTCAGGATGACGGCCACGAAGTGTCATTGCGCGATGGCCGCCTCATTAGTATTCAAACCCGCAACCTGGGTGCTGATGGTCAAATTATTTTACTCACCGATCAAACTGAAACCCGTCGTTTGCAGGGCGAATTAAGTCGCCATGAGCGTTTATCTGCATTAGGCAAAATGATGGGCGCACTCGCGCATCAAATCCGCACGCCTTTATCGTCTGCCATGTTATACGCCGGCCATTTGTGCAGCGGCAAGTTGGATGATGCGCGTCGCCAACAATTTTCAGAAAAAATTCTCGGGCGTTTGAACAATATCGAGCGTCAGGTGCAAGACATGCTTTTCTATGTGAAGGGCGAGCTTGCGCTGAACGATGTGATCAGCGTTGCGCAATTGCAGTCTGAATTGGCAGAGGCAATGGAAGTCCCGTTGATGACCAGCGAATCCACCTGCGATTGGATTATCAATTGCCGCGAACGTTACATCCAATGCAATCGCGATGCATTAATTGGCGCGTTGTTAAATCTGGTCAATAACGCGATTCAAGCAGTAGACCGCAAAGCGGCGCTGCGCATTGAATTCAATCTCTATCCACAAACCCTGAATGATTCAACACTCAGCGCGCAGCTCGCATCTGAAGAGCAGCGTTTATGGATTCGCGTGTGCGATAAGGGGCCTGGAATGTCTGCCGAGTTGCTCAAATCCGTAGGGGATTTATTTGTCACCACCAAAGCGCAAGGTACTGGCTTGGGGTTAAGTGTAGTGAAAGCCGTTGCGCGTGCGCATCACGGAAAATTTTTATTGCAATCAACAGTAGGCAAAGGGACTTGTGCAAGTCTGCTGTTGCCGTTCGCGAATTTTACATCTTAGGGGAATAATCATGGCGTTAGCATTGCAACAAGCTGATTTTGAAAATGCGATCAAGGTATTGGTTGTTGAAGATGACAACAATCTCCGCGAGGCGTTAACAGACACGCTGCAATTAGCCGATTATTCGGTAATTGCCGTCAGTAGTGGCGAAGAGGCGCTAAAAGAGTTAGCACTTTATGGCGATATCCGCATGATTGTTTCCGATGTCAATATGGGCGCAATGAGCGGCCATGATTTACTGCGCTGCGTGAAGCAAGAATATCCACAAATTCCCATGATGCTGATTACCGCTTATGCCAGCATTGCTGAATCCGTGAATGCGATGAAGCAGGGCGCCGTCGATTATTTGGTGAAGCCCTTTGAACCACAAACCCTGGTAGAAACCGTAGCGCGTCACCTGGGCGTAGCACAAATTGAGGGTGACGAACCCGTTGCTATGGCGCAGTCCAGCAAACAATTATTGCAACTCGCCCGCCGTGTAGCGCAATCAGATTCAACCGTATTGGTAGTAGGCGAATCAGGCACCGGTAAAGAAGTGCTCGCACGTTATATTCACGACCATTCATCGCGCCGCAATCAACCGTTTATTGCGATTAACTGCGCGGCTATTCCAGAAAATATGTTGGAAGCCATGTTGTTCGGCCATGAAAAGGGCGCCTACACCGGCGCGCACACCAGCAGCCCCGGTAAATTTGAGCAAGCAAACGGCGGTACTTTGTTGCTCGATGAAATTTCCGAAATGGATATTGGTTTGCAAGCGAAATTATTGCGCGTATTGCAGGAGCGCGAAGTAGAGCGTTTGGGCGGCCGCAAGACCATTAAATTAAATGTGCGTGTGATTGCCACATCCAACCGCAATATGCGCAGCGATGTTGTGGCCGGAAAATTCCGTGAAGACTTGTACTACCGCTTGAGCGTATTGCCACTGCAATGGGCACCGTTACGTGATCGCGCAGAGGATATTATTCCGCTCGCCGAAAAAATCTTGCAAAAACACGCACAAAAACAAAATCGTCGCGGCGTCAGTTTGTCGGCATCTGCACAGCAAATGCTGCTCGCCTATCCATGGCCGGGCAATGTGCGCGAGCTGGACAATATTATGCAGCGCGCGTTAATTTTGCAGGAAGGCAAATCCATCCAGGCGGATGATTTGGGTTTGGGCGCAAACGGCCCATATTCACAAAGCCCTGCGCACTACAGCCAAAAACCGAATTTGTTAGAGGCCGCGCAAGCTGTTAACCCCGGGACCGATTTTGATTCCAATGGTGAATCATCTTTTGCGGCACAAGCCTATGCCCGCGCCAGCCAATTTCCTGTCGGCGGAATCGCTGATAATATCGCGCTGATCAGCAACCAACCTGTGCATCACTCATCGCTAAATAACCCGGCGCTGGGCAATGACCTTAAACAGCGCGAATACGAAATCATCATGAACACCCTGCGCAATGAACGCGGCAGCCGCAAAAATACGGCAGAGCGTTTGGGCATTAGCGCGCGTACCCTGCGTTATAAAATCGCGCGGTTGCGTGAAGAGGGGTATGAAATTACGGAGTGAGAAAATTCAACACCTTAAATGCCTGTGTTGCATCCTGCTTGTTTGCACTCTCGTCGGATGCGGAAGACCAGCCGGTTATCCCGATGCTTGGGCCGCGCCCGACAAAGGCTGGTTTTTTAATCGACTCAATGGCTGCCCGGACATGCGCGGCCAATACGATGGCGCAAACGAAAACCTGGTAGCCTCACTGATCGGCATGGACAGCATCCGCATGCGCGAACGTTTCGTTGAGCAACGCGTTGAAGTCCGTCAACCGGACGATGGTGCATGGATTGAGTTTGAGTTTTCCATCAATGAAGCTGGTGTTGAACAACTCGCCGCAGGCGGTGCGAGGCGCATTATCGATGGCTCGTACCGCAAAATCCGCTACCTGCGTAACCATGATTATTACTGCCGTGACGGATTTATAGTGCGCGACGGCGTTGAAAAAAAGCATGTGTACATCGGTAAAGACGGCGACAAGGGTTTAATTGTCGGCGAAGAATCCGTCGTAAAAAATTCCATCGGCTGGGGCGACAGCCCATCAATCGATTTACCTGATGGTCTACGCACACGCTGGCTCCGCTACCCTCATCGCGATCCCGCTCGCGATGCACTTTTTCTCCAGCAAGGTCATGTACAACTCAGCCGCGCCGAGTGGTTGAATCGCGATTCAGTGCCGGTTTACATCTACAGCTTCGCAGTTTCACCTGTCTGCATTCGTTTGCAATATCAATATAGCGCCGAGCATTTTACCGAACACTTTGTTGCATCACCCAGTGAACTATGCCCCAAGCCTTGGGGAGAACTCCACGTCGGCGACAGCATAATTGTGCAAATGGAATTTCCCGAATACCCCGACAGCGTTGATAGCTACCATTTGCAAATACGCCCCGCAAACTCATCTATTGGCAAAGAAGCCAGCATAGTGATTACCGATGCAAGGCTTTTGCCGGTCCAGAAAAATGCGCCTGCGTTGAAGTTAAATGCAACTGATATGCGGGTGCCCTAGTGATCCAACAGCTCTGTTGGTGATTTTGAATCTGTCGTTTTTAGCCTATAAAAAGAGCATTCAAACCGTGTAATGCTCTGTAATATTCTTTGTTGATGTAAGTCGAATAGTCTTTGGGATTTGTTTGAAGGGGAAGCCAGAATGATTGGCTGTGTTGCGGGATGGATCTATTTAGCTGTTCTCAGCTAGTATCAACCGATGCGGATTAAATGGCGGTAATGTGCCCAAAGCGGAAGTTCGATTCAGCTCTGAATTGTCAAATATTTTAATGATAAAATTTCAAAGACTGTTTTTATTCATGAAAGATAACAAGTAAAGAATAAGCCTTAATCGCATTAAATTAACTCTTAAGTAATACTGAAGGAACCTCTATGTCGGTAGAAATTATTAAAGACCAAATTTTCCATTTTTTAGCATCAGACAAACCTGAGATTATGGCTATTAAGGGTGAATGGGGCGTAGGGAAAACCTTTAGTTGGAAAAAATTTCTTATAGAAGCTAAATCTAACAATCAAATAAAGCTAGATCGCTATTCGTACGTTTCTTTGTTTGGCATTAACTCATTGGAAGCATTTAAATATGCGATATTTGAGAATGTTGTAAAGCGTGAAATTATCGATACGGAAGCAAATATCGCAACTTTTAGAAGAAATACTATAGGTTTGATGGAGTCTTTTGGTCGGCGATCGTTGAATGTACTTAAGGGATCGCCACTAGCAGAATCATTTAGCCCCGCGATAGAAGCCATTTCTTTTTTGTCTTTAAACAGTACGATTATTTGCATTGATGATCTAGAGAGAAAAGGAAATGGATTGGAGATCAAAGATGTTTTAGGTTTAGCCTCCCTGTTAAAAGAACAAAAAAAATGCAAGGTGGTTTTTCTACTAAACGACGGAGAGGACGGACTACAAGACTATGAAAAATATCGTGAAAAAGTAATTGATATTGAGCTTGCTTTTTCACCAAATCCAGACGAATGTGCCTTCATCGCATATGCAGATGACGCATCTCTTCACTCCAAATTAGGTGATCTGACGGCAAGTTTAGGAATTCGTAATATACGAATACTGAAAAAAATTGAACGCTTAGTTCTGCTTTCCTTGCCGTTGCTTAAAGACTTTGAGCCAGAGATTACAGATCAAGTAATACACTCACTTGTGCTCTATTCGTGGAGTTATTTCTGTTCAGGCTCAAACGAAAACATTCCGCCGTTAGACTTCATAACCAGCAAAGGTTATGCGTGGCTTGGAATAGGCGAGGAGAAACCTGATGAAAATGAGAAAAAGTGGTTGACTACTTTAGAATCTTATGGGTATCGGCTGACAGATGAGCTTGATCTGTTGTTGGCGGAAGCTATAAAAACAGGCTACTTTGTTGAAGATGAATTTAGAAAAAAAGCATCTATCAACAATGAATATATTATTGCCTCGAAATCTGAGGGATCGTTTTCCGAAGCTTGGCGACTTTATCACGATACCTTTAATGATAATGGCGATGAGGTTGTCAATCGTTTGTATCAAAGCTTTAAAGAGAACTGTAAATACATAACGCCAACGAATCTTAATGGAACTGTATCTTTGTTTAGAGAGCTTGATGAAAATGAAAAAGCATCCGAAATAATAGATATATATATTGAGCGTAGGAAAGAAGAAACTAACCTTTTCAATATGAAAGAAATTAATTTTTTTGGTGATGTACGAGACCCAGAAATAGTAGAAAAATTTAATGCTACGTATATGCAATCCATTACTGTAGAGACAGCTAAAAGTGTTTTAGATCGTATCGCAGGAAAAAATGGCTGGAACCCAAACGATGAGGTGGTATTAGCGAATACCTCTGTAGATGAGTATTATGATTTATTCAAATCTGAGGTTGGACGCCATTTATCATCGTTTGTAACTGCGTGCTTAAAATTCGGTCAATCAAGTAATGCTAGCGACCAACAAAAAGAGATTGCTATCCGGGCCAAGGCAGCACTAATAATCATAGCAAAAGAGAGTGTAATTAATAAAATACGGGTAAAGAAATTTGGAGTAAATCTAGAAAATGAGTAGCAAGGAAAATCAGATTAATGTTTTCCGTAATCGCGAAAAACCCAACAAAGCTATTATTATCAATGTCCTCTTAGGCTGAAACCTGACTAAATCGCAAGTTCACGTATGTAAGCGAACTCATGAGTTGTGATTTTGCCGATGACGGATTTGGCAGTTTTTATTGTAGGTGGTGTGTGGCGAATAATCGCATCTGCTTTGTTTCTATCGAGCAGCAATTTTAAGCAGACAAAAACGATATAGAATAATGAGCGAATCAGAAAATAAAGTTGAATGTACAACTCACGGAACTAATAACGCTACATTCCTTTGTAGTCATTTAATCGAGGGTAAAAATCTTGGTTTCAATTTAGGATATGATCCTGAAAAACCAGACGATTTGTGGCCCGATGCTTGGTGCGATGAATGTGAAAAGGTTTTTGAAGCAGAGGGCGAGTGGAATAATAGGTCTGAGAAATTCGCCGATATAAAGCTTGTATGCGCTGACTGTTATGAGGATGTTCGTGAGCGAAACTGGATTCAAGATCAAGACGTATATCACAACATGGTTAGAAACAGTTTTAGCTTTATCGAGCCAAGACATAAAGAGTTTGTTTCAAAATACAACGCTGGCAAGCATGAGAGATGGGATTGGTATCAAGATACCGCAAAGTTAGTTTTCTCTCATGAAGGTGTGCCTCAAGTTGAGGCCGATATCCAGTTTTCAGGCACCTACTCGACTAAATCAAATACCTGGATGTGGGCGTGGGCTAACCAAAGTTTAGACGAAAATGTTAAGGCATCTTCAAGGGATATTAGAGCTATCGGGCAGAAGCTAGGCATTAAGCAATTAGTAGCAGGTCGTTATGCAGCTACTGAGGTTGATGGATGGGAAATGACCGCTGTTTTAGCTAAACACCTAAATGCAATCGGAGTTTATCGTACTCCCAGTGATAGTGGCTTCACCTATATGGTTGTTACAAATGCAAAATGGGTGAGCAATAATTAAATTTCCATAATTTAATAAGTATTAAAATGGGCGAAAGAACGTCCGTTAGGCATCCATGCCCTACAGCTCATGCAATGCCAAAACAATCACGCTTTCTTTAAAAAATAATTTCCTAACTCTTATTTCTACGCGTACTCCACAACAAACAACTCCCAAGTGCACAAAACCAGATGGTAATAGCTAACACGAATAGACTCATTCCTTTCACATTCAAATGCCACTTTCCAGTAACTATTATGAACAAGCTGATTGTGCCGATTAATAAACCTGCTAATCCTACCCAGCGAAAGAGTTTGTTATCCTGAACCAGATTGCCGCTCCAACAGATCAACGCACATAGCCATGCAAAGGTTCCTGCATTCGCTAGCACCTGATTCGATTGCATCAATAAGCGCGATTGAAATTCGAAAATCGCCAATTGCTCAGCGGTATTGATCTCTGCTCCGAGCACCATTGGAGGTGCGAGAAAACCGCTAATCAACGCTGCGCCAGCCATCGCTAATCCGCCTGCTGCAAATAAACCACTTCCGAGCCAAACGATAGGGGTATTTTTTGCGGCACCATAAAGTGTAAATAACCAAACGTAGATGAGTACCACCAGAATTAATAAGCCGTGCACATGCATAGTCAGCCCGGCAATTTGAGCCATTTGTTCAATTTGGGCTTCAGGTTGCGACGCGCTGATATACGGGTGATGAGCCATACCCGCGTTTGCCAATATGGATAGGGCAATTAAGCTCCAGCCAATAAGACGGTAATACGAATGTGTTCTTTGTTCGTTTTCGTTTAACACGATGCCTCCAGAGATAATTATTTAAATGCAGTGCCAGCCTAGCAAGCGCATATGGATACTTGGCGGACAATACGATTAGAATGTCCGGCATCTACAACAAAACCTTGGGTAAATTGTGTGACAGAGGAATTTGAAGGAGACAAGCGAGCAGAGCGCACAGGGTTAGCGTTGCGCAACGCGTTTTTTGAACTGGTGTTATCGCAGCCTTACAGCAAGATAAAAATTGCAGACATCATCGCCAAGGCTGATGTGGGGCGCTCGACGTTTTATGAGCATTATAAAAACAAAGACGATCTACTCTATGCGAGTTTGCGCTGGCCGATGACTGTTTTGGCCTCTGCGATGTTACCCCCGAACAAGGTGTTGGATTTACAAGGGATACTGGAGCATTTTTGGCAGAACAGAAGTTTTGCTCGCCCTATATTGACGGGCACTACACGCAAGCATGTCAGCCGTTGCCTTAGCCAGATACTTGTTGAGCAATTGCATAACATGTCTTCACCTTCACAAAATCGTTACGTGCCTGTGTCCGCTATTGCTCAGGCACTGGCTGCAACTCAACTCTCTTTATTGAGCGACTGGCTGACGGGCGTATATTCCACAACACCTGATAAACTTGTTCAACAGTTAATGCTTACCAGTAGAGCGATTGCTGTTCCTTCTGTGTGAGAACATTTAATGGGGAAGGATAAGATTTAATTCAGCTCTGAAGATATGTAGTTCTCTGATTGTTGTGCGTACAGCCGGAAAAGTTTTTCCACTGATTTTTTTAAGGCGCTGTTTAATAGCTCTTCCGGGTTTAAAATTTTGGAAAAATGGGAATAGTTGATGTTTGATCTGATTTTATCTTTACTTGCAAAATTTAAGCTCAAAAAATCTGCAGAGAAGGCGGGGCAGGCGAGCCCATATGCTGCGGTAAAGGTTTGGTTCGATGAAGATTATGCTCATGTACGATGGCCGGAAAAAGAGCCTCAGTCCGTCGCTTGGAGTGAACTAATCGGAGTGGCCGTTGAAACAACTGATCAAGGGCCATTTGTAGAGGATGTGTGGTGGCACCTGGCAACGAAAAATGGTGTTGTAACATATCCGAGTGAAGCTACAGGCGCTGGCGAACTGCTACGACGACTTCAGGAAATTCCATCATTAAATAACGAGCGCTTGATTCAGGCGATGGCATCGACCTCAAATCAGATGTTCTTGCTTTGGGATCATGAGGGTAGACACAAATAAATTGATGCGCAGCTACCGTGTCGTTGCATTATAATTTTTCTGCTTTATTTTGTTTTATTAATAAAGTCGAGCTTAAAACTATCCTTATCTCGGTATCAACTTGAAAAAAGAAAATGCAATACACTGAAGCTGAAGGATTTTATTTAAAGAAAGGCGCAATGAAAGTTGGGGAGGTTTATAGCGAACCGCAGAAAAGAATGTTGCCTAAATTAGAATTTACGGTGGCGACACCCACCTGACAATCACCGGCAAATGAGGTGATTGACGTTTATTGTAGGGGCCCCGCTTGCTGCGCCCGATTTACTGAAAAAACCCTGGGCGCGGCAAGCAGCGCCCCTACATTAAATTGCGCTGGCAATTTAGTGCAAATACTCAAATTCATACTCACAGGTTTCCCGCTGTAATTTTTTCTCTTCCCATTTTTCTTCCAGCTTGCGGCGGCATTCCATGTTGCGGCGTATCTGTTGTTTTTTTCCTTTTGAGATCACCACGTCGGCGATGAAACTCGCCATTGCATTTTCGATTAGTTCCAGATCGCTTAGTTGGTTCATGTCGCTCATGAAAAACTCCTTGATGGGGTTGGTGACGGCTTGAGCTTAATCGCGCTGGGTGACAAACCGGTTAAGGATCTGCGACAAATTGATTAATGCTTGCGCAGCTTGGGGCAAGTGATTGCCGGGCGGCAAAGGTTGGCCTGCTTTGTGCAAAATCCCCTGCAATGACAGATTTATAGGCGGCAATGCCAAATTATTGTCACTGTGAGTTGTACAAGTGAAATGGCTGTTTGGGATTGTTTTGAGCTTGTTTGAGAGGGCATACCATGACTGATCGCGTAGATATCAACCGATTATTAGGCGATATGCGTAATTTAAAGGCGCAAACCCAGGCATTTCAGCGCCCGCAGGGTGTTGGTGATACACCTGCCGGTATGCGTAGCCTTGGCGCTTTACCGGTGGAAGGGACATCAAAAGTTCCCAGCTTTGGCGATTTAATGACGCAGGCAGTCAACAAAGTGAATGATGTGCAAAAGGCTTCCAGCTCTATGGCGGATGCTTATGAACGCGGCGTTGCCGGTGTAGACATTACCGATGTGATGATCGCCTCGCAAAAAGCCTCAGTGTCGTTTCAGGCGATGGTGCAGGTGCGCAATAAATTAGTGGATGCCTATCGCGATGTGATGAACATGCCAATTTAATGGCTGTACCTGATGGTTATGTTGCATCACCCAGTGCGATTAAAAATTTGTTTAAGGTGTTGAAATTATGGCTACGTCTGCCGCTTCCGAATCTGAAAATGCACCAGCGCAACCGAAATTGGGTGGCGATTTTTTGGAAGGTTTAAGCAACCTGAATTTGTTGCGCCAAGTCGGTTTGATGATCACCCTCGCGGCCAGTGTTGCGATTGGTTTTGCGATTGTGATGTGGATGCAGGGCGAGGATTACCGCCCGCTGTATGGCCGCATGGATAACCTTGATGCCGCCAATGTGGTGGACGTGCTTGAACAAAACCAAATCAAATTCAAGGTGGACGAAAACAGCGGTGCGATTTTAGTCGCTAGCGAAGATGTGCACATGGCGCGGTTGAAACTCGCTGAGTTCGGTTTGCCTTCCAGCCCGACCCAGGGCTTTGAATTGATGGATAAAGAGCAGCCACTAGGCACCAGCCAATTTGTGGAAAACACCCGTTATCAGCGCAGCATTGAAGGCGAATTAGCGCGCACCATTACCAGTATTACCAGTATTCGTAACGCGCGCGTGCATTTGGCAATTCCGAAAAAAACCGTATTTGTACGCGATGTAACTAATCCAACGGCATCGGTATTTGTGGAAGTGTTTGCTGGCCGCAGTGTTGAGCCTGCGCAAGTCAAAGCCATTATGAATTTGGTGGCATCCTCAGTGCCTGGAATGAAAATGGCCGATGTGACGGTGGTAGACCAACACGGCAATTTAATTTCCACCGGCGAAGACAGTGCTGATTTGTTGATGGCCGCGAAGCAACACCAATATTCCAAGGAGGTCGAAAACAGCGTAATCAAACGCATAAACGGTATTTTGGAACCGGTGGTTGGCGGTGGTAAATTCCGTGCAGAAGTGAGCGCTGATATCGATTTTACGGCGGTAGAGCAGGCGGCCGAAACCTTTAACCCGGACTTACCGGCAATCCGCTCTGAGCAAACCCTCAATGAAACCCGCCGCGCGGGCGATGTTGCTGCCGGTATTCCTGGCGCCCTAACCAATCAACCACCAGGCACTGCAGAAGCGCCGGAACAAATTGATCCTGCCACTGGCCAGCCAGTTGCTGCTGCGCAACCGACCAATAACCGCGAACAGGCAACTCGTAATTACGAACTGGACCGCACGGTTAGTTACACCAAGCATCAACAGGGAACCCTTAAGCGCCTGACCGTTGCTGTCGTTGTCGATGATAAGGTTGTTAAAAATGCAGACGGTACTGAAACCATGGTGCCCTGGACAGAAAACGAATTGGAACGCTTGTCTATACTGGTACGTGACGCAGTGGGTTTCAGTGCTGTGCGTGGCGATAGCGTCAATGTTTTGAACTCGGCGTTTGCCAATCGCGTGGAAGATCCCAGTGTGATGGTAGACGTACCTTGGTGGGAGCAATGGATTATTCCCAATATTAAATATATCGCCAGTGTGCTGGTTATTCTGTTGATCATATTTGGCTTGCTCCGCCCTATGTTTAAAAGTTTGTCCAAACAAGGTGGCGCGCTGGCAGAACAAGAAGAGGCGCGTCAATTGGCCGCTCTGGAAGCAGCTGGCGCTGGCGGGTTAGATGGCATGTCTGATGAAACTGTCACACTGACCGGCGGATCGGCGCTGTTATTGCCCAGCCCGGAAGAAGGTTACGAAGCACAACTGAACGCCATTAAAGGTTTGATTGCCGATGACCCGGGCCGTGTGGCTCAGGTAGTGAAACAGTGGATAAATCGCGATGACTGAAGCTAACGATAAAGCGGTCGATAAAGCCAAACTTAAACTGCGCTACGTTGATCAGGCGGCCATTTTATTGATGTCGCTGGGTGAATCGGACGCAGCAGAAATACTCAAGCACATGGGGCCAAAAGAAGTGCAGCGGATTGGTGCTGCAATGACCCAGTTGCAAAATGTGCAGCAATCAGAAGTACATGCTGTGCTCGGTAACTTTTTAGATGAAGTGCGCACACTCACCGGGCTTGGCGTGGGTGCTGATAATTACATCCGCAAAATGCTGGTCACTGCGTTAGGTGAAGATAAAGCGAATAGTTTGATCGACCGTATTTTGATTGGTGGAAATACCACAGGTCTGGATACGCTCAAATGGATGGAGGCGCGTTCCGTAGCCGATATTATTCGCAACGAACACCCGCAGATTCAGGCGATTGTTATTGCCTATTTGGATTCGGATCAGTCCGCAGAAATTTTGGGATATTTTCCTGAGAAAGTGCGCCTCGATATTATGATGCGCGTTGCATCGCTGGATACGGTGCAGCCGAGCGCGTTGCAAGAATTGAACGATATTCTGGAAAAACAATTCTCGGGCAATGCGGCATCGCAAACCAAAGCCATGGGTGGTTACAAAGTGGCGGCGGAAATTATGAACAATCTGGATGGTTCTATTGAAGCCGAATTGATGGAAGGCATCAAAGAAATCGACGAGGATATGGGCAACCAAATACAGGATCTGATGTTCGTGTTCGAAAACCTCAAAGAGGTGGACGACCGCGGAATCCAGGCGCTGCTGCGCGAAGTGTCCTCCGATGTGTTGGTGGTTGCACTTAAAGGTGCAGACGACGAACTCAAAGAAAAAATCTTCAAAAATATGTCCAAGCGTGCCGCCGAATTGTTGCGCGACGATTTGGAAACCAAACCCCCAATGCGGTTGGCCGATGTGGAAGCCGCGCAAAAAGAAATCCTTATTACCGCGCGCCGTATGGCCGATGCTGGCGAAATTATGTTGGGTGGCGGTGGCGATCAAATGGTTTAAGTACGGGGTCGTTGAAAAATACATTTCTCGTCATAACAGTACATTGCTCGTCATACCCGCGAACGCGGGTATCCAAATTGAGATAGAGCGTCCATGTCGGATAACAGTTTGCTAAATCGTATTCCCGCTGAAGTGGTCGAAAATGCCACGACTTGGGTAATTCCTCCGATTACGGAACACGGCAAAATTTTGTCGTCGGCAGAAAAAGAAGCACGTGAACGACGTGAGCGGTTGTTGCGCCGCGAAAAAGAAACGATTGAAACCGTTGAAATCCCCGAGCCGGAAGCGCCACCACAATTAGGCATGACCGCCGAGGAGATGCAGGCGATTTTTGACACTGCAGAAAAAGACGGTTTTGAGCAGGGGCATAAGGAAGGTTTTACTAAAGGCAATTCCGAGGGTTATGAAGCCGGGCGCCAGCAGGGACTAATGGAAATGCGCGCGCAGTTGGTTGCCGAGCAGCAGCGTTTTCAAAAATTGGCCAATGCATTGCTCGAACCCATCAACGCACAAGATACCGATGTAGAACATTTATTACTGGATGTGATTTGCACGCTCACCCAAAGTGTGGTGCAGCGCGAATTACTGACGGATTCATCCCATATTGTCAGTTTAGTAAGAAATGCGGTGGATGCATTGCCTATTGGCAGTAAAAATATCCGTGTTTGTTTAAATCCCGACGATCTCGCCGCTGTTGAAACCTATGCTGCAGAACAGCAATTAGCCTGGAGTTTTTTTGGCGATGGGGAATTGTTGCCCGGTGGTTGCCGAATTGAAACTCCGGAAAGCCGCGTGGATTTTTCTGTGTCATCGCGTTTGCAAACCGTGTTGGAACAATTTATTTCCAAGCAGTTAGCAAGTGGAGACAGAGACGATGACGAAGGTGATGATGCGTTTGCTCACGGAAATATGTTGCATAAAGCGGAACTGGAGAACGAGAAAGAACGTGAAAAAAAATCTGACCTGAAACCTGATCAACAGGATGAGGTGTAAGCATGTCAGAACGTCAATCTATCGGTTCTCGTTTACGCACTTACGCACCGCGTAAGTTAGTTGTGGTGGAACCTCAGGCAGAAGGGCGTATTACCCGTTCAGTCGGATTGACTCTTGAAGCAGTGGGTTTGAATGTATCTGTCGGCCGCCAGTGTGAAATTATCAATAGTGACAACCGCCGTATTGAAGCAGAAGTGGTTGGTTTTTCTGGCGATAAAGTTTTTTTAATGCCGATTAAACGCGTTGAAGGTTTGCAGCCAGGTGCGCGCGTCGTGCCTATTGCCACCCAAATGGGGATGCGGGTTGGCCCGCATTTGTTAGGCCGTGTTGTGAATGGCATCGGCCAACCGTTGGATGGTAAAGGCCCACTCGTTGGCGATGAATTCCTCGATTTCACTCCGCACGAAATTAATCCCTTGCAGCGTCACCCAATTAGCGAACCGCTGGATGTAGGTGTGCGTGCAATCAATGCACTGATTACCGTTGGGCGTGGCCAGCGTCTGGGTTTAATGGCCGGTTCCGGTGTGGGTAAAAGTGTGCTCCTGGGAATGATGACCCGCTTTACGACAGCAGACGTAGTTGTTGTGGGGTTGGTAGGCGAGCGTGGCCGTGAAGTAAAAGAATTTATTGATCACATCCTCGGTGAGGAAGGTTTGCGCCGTGCGGTTGTGGTTGCATCACCGGCCGACGATGCGCCCTTGATGCGGTTGCGCGCTTCGCAGTTGTCGAGCCGCATTGCAGAATATTATCGCGACCAGGGATTAAACGTACTTTTGCTAATGGATTCATTAACGCGCTTTGCGCAGGCGCAGCGTGAAATTGCACTGGCAATTGGCGAGCCGCCTGCTACAAAAGGTTATCCGCCCTCGGTGTTCGCGAAAATTCCACAGCTAGTCGAACGCGCCGGTAATGCGGCAGAAGGTGAGGGTTCAATTACCGCTTTTTATACCGTATTGACGGAAGGTGATGATTTGCAAGACCCGATTGCCGATTCGGCGCGCGCAATTCTTGACGGCCATGTGGTGCTATCGCGGCGCTTGGCGGAGGAGGGCGTTTACCCCGCAATTGATGTCGAGGCATCGATTAGCCGGGCTATGCAAAATATCGTTGATGACGACCATTTGAAAATGATGCAACGGTTTAAACAACTGTTGGCCCGCTATCAACAGAACCGCGATTTAATTGCCATTGGTGCCTACACACCGGGAGCTGATCCGGAAACTGATGCGGCTATCGAACGCTTCCCGCACTTGCGCGCGTTCATTCAGCAGGGGATCAAGCAGGGGGTGCGTCTGCCGGAGTCTATCGCCAATCTAAAAGTGTTACTCAAGCCACCCGCCAATAGCAAAGCTAACAGCCCGCTGGCGCAGCAACATCGGCAACGATAAAAAATCAATCGCCAATAAAAAAACAAAAGGTAAATTAACTTGGGTTATCTAGCAGAGAGCCCCTGTCATGGCTGAATCCCGCGCTAAACGTATGCAGGTGGTGCTGACATTGGCTGTGCGTCAGGAGGATGAAGCGGCCAAAAAACTTAGCCAGTTTCGCGAACAGCTTGCACAGGAGGAAATGCAACTGGCGGATTTGCGTGAGTATGCCACCCAGTATCTACATGCCCAGGGGGAGTTGCGCGAGGGTGTTCTTGCCCACGAGTTGATCAATTACAGTACGTTCATCAATCGTCTCAATGAAGCCTGCCGTGAGCAAGAAGCCAAAGTACAGCGCTACAAAGCGATACTTGAATCCTTGCAGCAACAATGGCGCGTTAAACATCAAAAACGAAAATCTATTGAGGATTTAATCACTCGCTTGCAGCAGGAAGATAATCTTCTGCTCGATAAACGCTTGCAGAAAGAAATGGATGAATTAAGCTCGCAGCAGTTACGGCGGCAGTCGGACAACGGCCAATAACCCGGACCCGCAACGCAATAGTTATTGTAAATTGGCCATTTAGAGCAGTTTTATCGCTTACTGGTTATATTGTGTAAGTCCCCAGCAACTATAGTTTTATAGGCTATCCTTAGGTTGTGCTGGTGCAGGGTAGTGGGTTACTTCCTGCCGACTCGTATCAGGAATGTTCAGAGTTTTTTGATGAGGTAAGACATGGCGATCACGTCAACAGTTTCCCCTGATGGCAATCAAGTCACTATTTATATCCAGGGCCGTTTCGATTTTAGTTCCCACCAGGAGTTTCGCGGAGCGTATGAAAAGCTCGCCCAAGCTCCCATTCATTACCGTGTCGATTTGCAGGGTACTTCTTATCTGGATAGTTCGGCCTTAGGCATGTTATTGCTGTTGCGTGATTATGCGGGCGGCGAACAATCCAATATTCAGATTGTGAATTGTGCACCGGATGTGAAAAAGATTTTATTAATTTCCAATTTTGAGCAATTATTTGATATCCAATAGGTGGCCATGCATGCCCAAATTGCGTGTTGAGTGATGTATGGAAGCGATTTTATGAATGATGTCCGGCGTTTAAAAATTTTGGTTGCCGATGATACAGACACTGACAGGCTCATCCTTGAAAGTATTGTTCGCAAAGAAGGCCATCACGTTGTTTCCGCTTGTAACGGGCTTGAAGCGATTCAGGTCTACTCCGCTGAAAAACCCGATATTGTGTTGCTCGATGCGCTCATGCCAGAACTTGATGGTTTTGGTGCGGCGCGCAAAATCAAAGAGCTTGCGGGCGATGAATTAGTCCCTATTATATTTCTCACCTCCCTTTCCGATACTGAATCCCTGGTGCAGTGCCTGGATGCTGGTGGCGATGATTTTCTCTCCAAACCTTACAACCGCATTATCCTGCAAGCCAAAATAAAATCCTTCAACCGTATGCGCGAGATGCACAGCACAATGCTGACGCAGCGCAACCAAATCGTGCAGTACAACAATCGTTTATTGCAGGAACAAACCGTTGCAAAACACGTGTTTGACAATGTCGCACACAGCGGTTGCTTGAATGCCAGTAATGTCCGTTATTTTTTATCGTCGCTTGCGGTATTTAACGGCGATGTATTGGTCGCCGCTATGCGTCCTAATGGCAGCATGATGGTGTTGCTTGGCGATTTTACTGGCCATGGTCTGCCCGCTGCAATTGGCGCTATGCCTTTGGCATCTACTTTTTACGGTATGGTGTCGAAAGGCTTTTCCATGACCGATATCTTGCGTGAAATAAATGGCAAATTAAAAAATATTTTACCGGTAGGGATTTTTTGTTGCGCCACCATGATGGATATCAATTTCCGCAAAAAACGTTTGAAAATCTGGAATGGTGGTTTGCCCGATTGTTTTGTATATCACCATCAAGAGGGCAATATCACCCCAGTTAAATCAACCCATTTGCCGCTCGGTGTGTTATCCAATCGCGCCTTTAAAGATAATTGTGAATATTTTGAATTACAGAAGGAGGACCGGATTTTTGTCTGGTCGGATGGAATTCATGAGGCGCGCAATGCAGATGGTGATATGTTTGGTGAAGAGCGCTTGAAGGCGGTATTTAGTCGCAACAGCAACCCCGAACTTTTATTTAACGACATCATTGAAAGTGTGCAGCAATTTGTTGGCAGTGGTGAAAAAGATGATGATTTATCCTTGCTTGAGATTCGCATGGATGAACCTGCACGGGTGAATAGTTTCGCTAAAGAAGCTAGCGACAAATTTGGCAACTCGGAAATTGAATGGACCATGGGGTTTGAAGTCAAACCCACTAGCTTCAAAGTATTTGATCCACTGCCGATGCTGCTAAATGTTCTGATGGAGGTGCCCAGCTTGCGCGCGTTTAGCAGCACGCTTTACACCATTCTCGCCGAGCTATACACCAATGCCCTTGAGCATGGCGTATTAAAACTGGATTCTGAACTCAAAAAAACACCGGATGGTTTTTCCGATTATTATGAGTTGCGCGAGCAGCGAATTAATCAAGTCACTGAAGGGTTTGTGCGCATTAATATCTCCCACAAGACCAATGAAAATGGCGGGCTATTAAAAGTGCGCATTGAAGACAGTGGTGACGGCTTTGATCATCAGCAGCGTTCTACCGACAATCTGACGTCATTCGGTTATAGCGGGCGCGGTATTGCGCTGGTGGAGAAACTTTGTGGTACCGTTACCTATCTGGGATGCGGTAATATCGTCGAAGTCGCTTTTTCATGGGTGAGCGATGATTGATTCATGTTGATGAATTAACCCTGAGCATTCCCCCATACGAATGAGATGCAGCCCAATGGAACATCTGGACTACGACACCTTAAATACGCTCAAGCAAGTCATGGAGGATGATTTTGCGTTGCTGATAGATACCTTTGTACAAGATTCCACTGACCGTATCAGCACCTTACGCGAGGTTATCCAGGGTACCGATGCCGATTTGATCCGCCGTGCAGCCCATAGCTTTAAGGGGAGTAGCAGCAACATTGGCGCTCCACATTTGTCGTCATTGTGTGCTGCATTGGAAAAAAAGGCCTTGGAAAAGCGACTGGAAGCCTTGGACGTTGACCTCGATTCCATCGAAAGAGAGTTTGCCCAAGTTATGGTTCTGTTGCGTTCTCTGCCCTGATTAGCGATTTATTTTTACCCATTTCACCTTTCCTCATCCTGCCTTATTCATCGACAACGATCCCGACCCGGGGTGGGGCTGTCACCGCGAATTGGCACCTGCTTTGCAAAGACTCTCCTGAACCGAATTGTTGGCTGATCGAGCGGCAAACCCTTGCCGTGATCAAGAGCAGGAGCAGCAGATGAACAATGGCAATCTTTTAAATAGTTTATTGGGCATAACCAATGCAAACCCGGTGGTGACTAAAGCATCTGCCGCCAAAGCGCGTGCCGAATCGACTGAAAAATTCCAGCAGGCACTTGAGCAAGTGCGGCCAGAGGTTGCCGCCCGCAAACCGGTTGCGCGCAAAGAAAATCCGCCCGCTGAGCCTGCGGCCGCGCGCCAAGCCTCAAAACCTGCAGCCCAGCGCAATTCAGTGCAAGAAACACACAAGACGGATACACCGTCTAAAGCGCGCGACCATGCGCAAGATGTTGCTAGTAAACCGGTAGAGAAATCAGAGACGGTAGTTCGCGATACAAGTGTGGATGAACCTGTGATGGATAATCAAACTGAAGAGCAATCTGCCGACGCCCAACCGCAAACACAGGCAGGAACTACTCACACCGGTGAGGGGGAGGATCAATCGGCCGATGAAGTGCCTGTTGCGCTCGATAATTTTTTGTTGATTACTCACGGCTTATCAGGCGAGGGCAAGGTTGATGAGATGTTGGCTTCGCCTGAAAATTTGTTCAATGCCGCGAACCCGCAGCCGTTGCTTGCAGATGAATCGCTAAATGATGACGATATAGATTTATCATCAGATAACTCTGTGCTTGATCCAGGCGTGTTGGCAATACAACCATCTGTTATGCCTGTAGCGCCGGAAGCTTCCATATTGCCAGGGCTAGCAGTAGGCACATTAGTCAATAATCAACCACCCTTAGCCGTAACTACCCAGGTTACACAGGGTCAAGTTGCTGGACCCACCATCACAAGTGCTGCTGTAGATGCACAGCCTGCCGCTCTGCTAGCTTTGGGCGGAACCTCGTCAAACTTGGTGAGTGAACTGGCCTTGGATGGTGCGGAGGGTGAAATCGATGTATTGACCGGCGATAGCTCCGCTACTGATTCCGGAGAAAACCCGGATTTTCTGCTGCTTAACTCCAAAGCTGCGCTGAATAAATTGGCCGAAACTACCATGACTACAGCGACGCTAGATAGAGCAGCTCCCGCCGCTGATTTGGCAAAACCCGCAGCGGTGAGCGCGGCAGTTGAAACATTGACACGATTAGCTGATGCACAATCACCTGCTGCGCGCGCGTTTGTTGTTCAAACGGGAGTTCCAGTAACAGTCGGTACGCCCCAATGGAGTCAAGCAGTGGGCGATAAAGTACTATGGCTTGCAGCACAAAATGTGAGCTCTGCTGAAATACGCCTCGATCCGCCCGAGCTGGGCCCTATGCAAGTCAGGGTGAGCGTTAATCAGGACCAAGCCAGCGTGACTTTCACCAGCCCACATCCAGCGGTGCGCGAAGCTCTGGATCAGCAATTGAATCGCCTGCGCGAAATGTTCTCCGAGCAGGGATTAAATCTGGTGAATGTGGATGTATCCGACAAATCCTTTGCCCAACACGAGCGAGAAAAGGAGGAGTCAACTAAAAATTCAGGTAATGCCGGGTTGGATGAAGAGGAGTTGGCGCCGGTGGCCATCACCCAAGCTGTTTCAATGCGTCTGGTTGATCATTACGCATAGATTTAATCTGTTCCTCATTAATTAAGCTAAGCTTTTTTTGCCGGGAACCTGATCAGATTGATCAGGTTCTCTACACCTTTGTTTTGCATCAGATTTTTTTCTTCATTCTAAACACCTTTCTCACGCTTGCCCTCGCAAACCCTCTATCCGCTGCTAAGCTTTCAAAGGCGATACTGGCATAGGTATTGCTCAAACCCTTTTAGACTTTGAAAGTGACGGAGTTTTGACATGGCGGCAGCCCCCAAAGCAAAAACTGATGCAGGCAACGCTGATGCAGCTGCAGATGCAAAAAAGAAAAAAAAGAAATTGTTGTTAATCATTGGTCTGGCGGTGGCGCTGATAGCAATTTCCATCGGCGGTACTATTGTGGCGTTAAAATTTTTAGCACCAGCACCACCCGAGGGTGAGGTTGCAGAAGAAGAGCAGGCAGAATCGACTTTAGCGCCAGCGCTCTATTATGAAATGACCCCTAACTTTACGATTAATTTCAATGTGAATGGCCGCCAGCGTTATCTACAGGCGGCAATTACTTTGTTGTATCGCGATCCTTTGCTGGAGGAGCTATTAAAGTTACATATGCCGGCAATTCGCAACGGTTTGGTCATGCTGTTAAGTGCCAAAAACTTTGAAGAGTTACAGACCAACGAAGGGAAAGAAATTTTACGGAAAGAAGCGCTGGAAATTATTCGTAGCCAATTGCAAAAAGAACAAGAGGCACTGGTTACCAGTGGCAAAAGCGAGGAGGTTTCCCCCTCGAATGTCGAACAAGTGTTGTTTACCAACTTTGTAATGCAATAAGGAAACCGCTGTGCAAGATTTACTCTCGCAAGACGAAATTGACGCGCTCCTCCATGGCGTTGATGACGGTGACATAGATACCGAGGGCGATGCTGAACCCGGCACGGTAAGAAACTATGACCTCACCAGCCAGGATCGTATTGTGCGTGGGCGCATGCCCACGCTCGAAATGATCAATGAACGTTTTGCCCGCTACACCCGCATCAGTATGTTTAACTTATTGCGTAGAACTGCCGATGTTTCTGTTGGTGGTGTGCAAATCCAAAAATTTGGCGAGTATGTTCATACGCTTTACGTGCCTACCAGTTTGAATATGGTGAAGTTTCGACCTTTGCGTGGTACGGCATTAATTATTCTCGATGCGCGGTTGGTTTTTAAATTAGTGGATAACTTTTTTGGGGGCGACGGCCGCCACGCAAAAATTGAAGGCCGCGAATTTACCCCGACTGAATTGCGCGTTGTGCAGATGGTATTAAATCAGGCATTTATCGATTTAACCGAGGCCTGGAAAGCGGTTTTCCCCATCAATTTTGAATATGTCCATTCAGAAGTTAATCCCTCGCTTGCCAACATTGTGAGCCCCAGTGAAGTTGTAGTGGTGAGTACATTCCATATTGAATTGGACGGCGGCGGTGGTGAAATGCATATCACCGTTCCCTATTCAATGATTGAGCCGATTCGTGAAGTGCTCGACGCCGGTTTGCAAAGTGACAGTGACGAGCACGATGAGCGTTGGGAAAAGGCCTTGCGCGAGGATGTGCTTTCGGCAAGCGTGGATTTGGAATGCGATATCGTGCGGCGCGACATTACCCTGCGCGATATTGTTGATTTAAAAGCGGGCGATATTATCCCCATTGAATTCCCGGATTACCATGTGTTGACCGCCAATGGTGTTCCCATGTTCAGGACCCAGTTAGGTCAAACCAATGGTTTTCTCAGTTTGAAAATTCGCGAATTTATTGACCGTCGCAGTGCTTACAATATAACCGGTACTAAAGGCGATAGCACAAAAACGGATGAAACAACTAACGCTAAAGATGAACGCGTGACTGCAACTAAAGGTGGAAAAAATGGCAAGTGATGATGTTGATCAAGACTCAATGGCCGATGATTGGGCTGCCGCTATGGCAGAGCAGGCTGATGTTGATGAAGCCATGGCCAGCACAGTGTCGTTTGATGAATTAAAAAGTGATGTGCTTAAACAACCGCCGGGCAGCCCGGATTTGGATGTGATTCTGGATATTCCAGTTTCCATCTCCATGGAAGTAGGGCGCACTTCGATTACGATTCGCAATTTATTGCAACTTAACCAAGGCTCGGTAATTGAATTGGATCGTCTTGCAGGCGAGCCGTTGGATGTATTGGTCAATGGTACATTGATCGCCCACGGTGAAGTGGTGGTGGTCAATGAAAAATTCGGTATTCGTATGACCGATGTTATTAGCCCTGCGGAACGCATTAAAAAATTGCGTTAGGAATAAAAGAATGAACCTAGTCTTGTTAACAACAATCCTCTTCTCATCGAGGAACTGGCTCTCCGTTAAAGGACGAGGTTTTTGGGTATTGTTGTTGGTGTCCTTCACCGAGCTCAGTTATGCACAGGCTACGGTCCCCACTGCGCAAATTGGCAGTGGCCGTCACCTGGTAAATGTGACGCTGGCATTGATGGGTATTATCGGTTTAATTTTTGCGATTTCCTGGTTCGTAAAACGTTTTAGCCAAGGGACTTTTTCAGCTAACGCCCATATTAAAATTTTGTCAGCTATGCCTTTGGGCACGCGCGAACGCATAGTGCTGATTGAGGCGGGTGGGCAGCAATTATTATTGGGTATTACTTCAACTCATATTAATACCCTGCATGTATTTGAAACGCCTATTGTGGTGGATGATAAAACCGAAAATCCATCTGACTTTAGCCGTAAGTTAATGGCGATCCTGCAGCAAAAGTCATCGCTAACCTCCGCGCAAGATTCCAATAATAAAAACAATTCTGCTCCCTAGGAAATACCATGTTGAATAATGCTGTTGATACCAAAGTGGTATTTATGCGGATCTTGCTTGCACTGTTATGCCTGGTGTTTGCGGGGGTTGTTTCTGCGCAGACCAATACCCCTAATGTAGTGGATACGGCCGCAAATAATTTACCATTGACGCAAACAACTCCCTCTAACCTGGGTAGCCTGCCTGCCATTCCTGGGTTGCCAGCGTTAACGGTTAAAACCAATCCGGATGGCACGCAGGAATATACGGTTACGCTGCAAATCCTCGCCATTATGACGGCGCTGACGTTTTTACCGGCGCTATTAATGATGATGACATCCTTTACCCGCATTATTATTGTGTTTTCTATTTTGCGTCAGGCACTGGGTTTGCAACAGTCGCCGTCAAACCAGATTTTGATTGGTCTCGCGTTATTTTTAACCCTGTTTATTATGCAGCCGGTATTAAATAAGGTGAATGAAGATGCGCTGCAGCCCTACATTAACCAGCAGATTGGTGCGCAGGAAGCTCTGGCAAAAACCGCTGCCCCTTTTCATGCGTTTATGATTGCCCAGACGCGCGAATCCGATATCGCTTTGTTTGTAGGCATCGCCAAGCATCCGCCGATAGCCACACCGGAGGAAACACCATTCAGTATTTTGGTGCCCGCATTCATTATCAGTGAATTAAAAACGGCATTCCAAATTGGTTTTATTATTTTCATTCCCTTTTTGGTAATCGATATTGTGGTATCCAGTGTGCTTATGGCCATGGGTATGATGATGCTCTCGCCATTGATTATTTCCCTGCCGTTTAAAATTATGTTGTTTGTCCTCGTTGACGGCTGGGCGATGATTGTAGGCACGCTCGCCGCTAGCTACGGCATATGATGGAGGCTTTATTATGATGACTCCCGAAGTAGTAATGGATTTATTCGCAGAGGCATTTTTTCTGGTGATCTTGATGCTGCTGGTTATTATTGGCCCCGGTTTGATCGTGGGGCTGATCGTGAGTATGTTCCAAGCGGCGACTCAAATTAACGAGCAGACCCTCAGTTTTTTGCCGCGTCTTATCGTTACTTTGATTACATTGATGATGGCGGGTCCCTGGTTGTTAACCAAGTTTATGGATTTATTTAATCGATTATTTTCGAGCGTACCTTCTCTTATTGGGTAAAACGGGGCCTCATCGGGTCGGTCAGAGCAATGCAAGAATTAATCATAAGTGAAGAGCAGCTATCGCAATTTATCGGCCAGTACCTCTGGCCGTTGTTACGTATCAGCGCTTTTTATTTTGCCGTGCCGGTCATTGGTGCGCGTACTGTACCGGCCCGTGTGCGTATTATCCTCACCCTGTTTACCTCCATCATGATCGCTCCGGTATTGCCGCCTGCGCCAGTGGTTTCGTTTGTGTCGGCGCAAGGTTTTATGATGATCATTCAAGAAGTGCTGATTGGTCTGGCTTTAGGCTTTGCCATGCAGGTAGTGCTGCATGTGTTTGTATTGGCGGGGCAGTTTATCGCAATGAAAATGGGCTTGGGATTTGCTGCGATGAATGATCCATCCAGCGGTGTGAGTGTAACTATTTTATCGCAATTTTATTTACTGGTGTCCACCTTATTATTTTTGGCCAGCAATGGCCACTTGGTGGTGTTGCAATTAATGATCGACAGTTTTACCACCTTTCCGATTGGTGGGGCAGGCATGAATAGCGCCCATTTTATGACGATTGTGGATTTGGGTTCCTGGTTATTTAGTGCGGCCTTATTAATTACCTTGCCGCTGTTTACCTCTTTAATGATTGTGAACATGTCGTTTGGAGTGATGAGCCGTTCAGCACCACAAATGAACGTGTTTACAGTCGGTTTTCCCATCACTTTGATTTTTGGTTTTATCCTTATGTGGTTCACCCTTGCTAACTTCCTCCCGGTATATTTTGAAATTATGGAAGAGGGCATAGGTGTGCTACGTACTTTGGCATTGACACCTTAAGGTACTGCAATGGCTGAAGAAGACGATAGCAGTCAGGAAAAAACGGAAGAGGCCAGTTCGCGCAAAATTGAAAAAGCGCGCGAAGAAGGCCAGATTCCCCGCTCCAGAGATCTCACGACTACAGCGGTTTTAATGTTGGCGGCGCTGGGTATTTATTTCTTTGCTGAATTTATGGGCGCAAAATTGATTGGCCTTACACGCGACAATTTTGTCCTCAACCGCGCAACGATTTATGACCCCAATGCCATGATTGCCCATTTGGCTAGCGCCATTTATGACGGCCTTTTTAGTATTGCTCCACTGATGGCGATTTTATTAATCGCCTCGATTGTCGGCCCGATTGCTTTAGGTGGTTGGAACTTCAGCGGTAAAGCCATGGAGCCAAAGCTGAGTCGTATGGATCCGCTGGCGGGGATTAAACGCATGTTTTCAGTTAAATCCCTGATTGAATTATTAAAAGCCCTGGGCAAAGTACTGATTATTTTAGGTGCGACTATTTGGCTGTTAAAATTTTACGCGCAGGATATGTTTCGCTTGGTGGATGAAAGTGTTGGCAACGCGATTATCCATTCCCTGGAAATCTCCATTTTTGCCACTATCGCACTTTCTGCGACTACGATTTTAATTGCTGCGATTGACGTTCCTCTGCAAATTTACGAATACAATAAAAAATTAAAAATGTCACGGCAGGATCAAAAAGATGAATCCAAAGATACGGATGGTAAGCCGGAAGTAAAAGGCCGTATTCGTCAATTGCAACGGGAAATGGCGCAGCGCCGCATGATGTCTAATGTCCCCCAAGCCGATGTCGTCATCACCAACCCGGAACACTTTTCGGTGGCCCTGAAATACGATCCGGAAAATATGGATACGCCGATTATGATTGCCAAAGGTGGTGATCACACGGCATTAAAGATCCGTGAAATTGCCAACGCCCACAAAATCGAAATTATCCAATCACCTGTGCTCGCGCGTGCGATTTTTTACACCACAGAAGTAGATCAGGAAATTCCATCCGGGTTGTACCTTGCGGTCGCGCAAATATTGGCTTATGTGTTTCAACTGCGCAATTTCCGTAAAGGAAAAGGTGAGAAACCTACATATCCACGCAATATCAATGTACCGCGTGACTTGCGTTACGACGCTAAAGGTAAGTTGGATTAAACTTAGAACCCTTCTATCAATAAATTGATTGCCGCCAAAATTTCGTAGCGAAAATTCCCCAAGTTGCCTACCTCTTCAGTTAGCAGATGCTTGCTGATACCCGCCATTTGCGGTGTTAACAGCAACAGCGTTTCACCGTTGATGGTGAGCTTGGGGGTTAGGGTGGTAATGCCGCTGCCCTTAAAGCTGGACTCGCGGATGAGTGGGATCACCATGCGTGTATCCAAGCCTGCAAGTAGGTCATTTTGCACATCCAGCAAATAAGGGACGTGGTGGTTTTCCAGATTGTGGTTTTTGTAAGCGCGGAATTGGCTCATCAGAAACCCCGCTGTGGATCATTGGGATTGCTGTTTTGTTCGGTGTATTGATTGTACTCATCGATGGCGCTTTTATTGGCGGATAACCAAAGCTCCTGTTGGCGCTGCTTCACTTTCTCCACTAGCGCCTGCTCGAGCGTAGCGGATAAATTGATCTCAAACTCCTTAGCTTTGCGCAATAACTCACTGTTAATACTCACATTTGTGGGCTTCTTGGACGCGCTGGGATCGTAGATGTTGTTCATGATTAATGCTCAATTATAATGCGCATAGTTTATGCGCATTTTTATTAAAGATCAAATAATAAACAGCTTTGCAGATCTGTTGTAGTAATTGCGTAAATCGGTACGCTTCTTGCGATATCACGGAAAAATGACCTAACTGTCAAGAATCCGTGCTTATGGCCTTACCAACGTTTAACCAGTTGAATAACTTTAACGGCAAAGCTGCGTTTGGCTCAGTACGCGCCATGGGGCGTGGCAATCTGGGTATTCCAATCCTGCTGATGATGCTTCTGGCAATGATCATATTGCCGATTCCCCCCTTGCTGCTGGATGCGTTCTTCACCTTCAATATCGCGCTGTCGTTGGTGGTGTTGCTGGTTGCTGTATATGCCATGCGCCCTTTAGATTTCGCCGCTTTCCCTACTATTTTGTTGATTGCAACTCTTCTCCGCTTGGGCTTGAACGTAGCCTCCACCCGTGTGGTGTTGTTGGAAGGCCACAATGGTGGCGATGCGGCAGGTAAGGTAATCGAAGCCTTTGGGCACGTAGTTATTGGCGGGAATCTCGCTGTGGGTATCGTGGTGTTTATCATCTTGATGATCATCAACTTCGTGGTAATCACCAAGGGTGCAGGCCGTATATCCGAGGTGAGCGCACGCTTTACCCTCGATGCAATGCCCGGTAAACAAATGGCGATTGATGCGGACTTGAATGCGGGCTTAATTGATCAGGATCAGGCGCGCGCACGTCGTCAGGAAGTGTCTGCCGAAGCTGACTTTTACGGTGCAATGGACGGTGCAAGTAAGTTTGTGCGCGGCGATGCTGTCGCGGGCATCATGATTATGTTCATCAATATTTTTGGTGGACTTGCCATCGGCATGATGCAGCATGATCTTGAGTTTGGTGATGCCTTTGAAAAATACACCATCCTCACTATCGGCGATGGCCTTGTGGCGCAAATCCCTGGTCTTTTGCTGTCGGTTGCCTCCGCCATTTTGGTAACCCGCGTTAATAGCTCTGAAGACATGGGCAAAATGGTGGTAAGCCAAATGTTTACCTCGCCTAAAGCTTTAGCTGTCGCTGCTATTATGTTGATTATTATGGGTTCCGTCCCCGGTATGCCACATCTTGCATTCTTGGGCTTGGGCTTGTTGTGTGCTGGCTTGGCGTATTACATCCATTGGCGTAAGCAGCAACCGGCTGTAGTGGAAGAGAATACATTTATTCCTGCAGGTGCTCGTGCTGCGGGAGAGGTTGCGCCGTCGGGCGGTGCCAGTATTGCACCGCAGCGCTCGGCACCAGCTTTACCTCCGGGTGCTCAGGAGTCGCCAGAGCTGGGTTGGGATGATGTGCAGCCGGTGGATGTCATCGGCTTGGAGGTGGGGTATCGCCTGATTCCTATGGTCGATAAAAATCAAGGTGGCGAACTGCTTGGCCGTATCAAAGGTGTGCGCAAAAAGCTCTCGCAAGAGATGGGCTTTTTAATTCCTTCAGTTCATATCCGCGACAATCTGGATTTGAACCCCACCGGTTATCGCATCAGCTTGATGGGCGTTTCGATGGCGGAAGCCGACGTGTATCCCGATCGCGAATTGGCGATTAATCCGGGGCAGGTGTTCGGTACCCTCGACGGTATTAAAACCAAAGATCCGGCGTTTGGCCTGGATGCAATCTGGATCAATCCCAGCCAGCGTGAACAGGCGCAGACATTGGGTTACACCGTAGTTGATCCGAGCACGGTGGTGGCGACTCATCTCAACCAAATCCTTCAGCAGCATACTTTTGAACTGCTCGGTCATGAGGATGTGCAGAAGCTGCTGGATATGCTAGCCAAGACATCGCCCAAGCTTGTGGAAGAGCTAGTGCCTAACACGATGGGGATTAATGTCCTGTTGAAAGTGTTGCAGAACTTGCTGCGCGAACGCGTACCTATCCGCGATATCCGTTCCATCGCCGAAGCCTTGGCGGGAAGCGGTGGCAAGAGTCAAGATCCCGCCGCTCTTACCGCATTGGCCAGGGTGGCCTTATGCCGTCAAATTGTCCAAAACATTGTGGGTAATGACCGAAACCTGCCAGTTATCACGCTTGAGCCGACGTTGGAACAGTTGTTGCTAAACACCGTACAGCAGGCACAAAAAGCTGGCGCGGATGATAGCGCCTTTATTGAGCCTGGCTTGGCAGATCGCCTGCAGCAATCATTGATTAGCGCAGCGCAGAAACAAGAACTTTCAGGTAAACCTTTGGTATTGCTCGTAGCAGCGCCGCTCAGGCCAATGCTATCGCGCTTTGTTCGCCACAGTGTTCCTGATATGCGGGTACTGGCTTACACCGAAGTGCCCGACAACAAACAGATCAGTATCGATGCAAGTGTCGGTGCCGATAAAAAATAGCCCAACCGGGTAGGAGTTGAATATGCAAGTCAAACGTTTCGTAGCAGCTGATATGCGCCGTGCGTTGGAATTGGTTCGCCAGGAACTGGGGCCAGATGCCATTATTCTCTCCAGCAATCGCATTCCGGAAGGGGTGGAATTGCTGACTACCATGGGTTCCGATTACGAACTCAAGCAATTGCAAAATCGCCCTTTTTCCGAATCCACATTTGCGCCGAGCGAGCCGCTGTTGAGTGATGGTGATATCTCTCCCCGCGCTTTGGCAAATCCGCAACCGCGCCGCGCCGCGCCAGTGATTAGTAGAGCGGTTGATCAGCCCGCCCATCCTAATGCAGGTAAAAGCGGTGCGCAGTTGGCCGATGATATTGAAAAAGCGCGTTTGCGCATGATTGCTGCGCGCAAAGCAGAAGATTCGGCAAAAGAATTTTTAGTGGGAAAAAATACGGTCGTGAACGCGGGGATTCCGCGCAATACTCCGGCACCAGCACAGAAGCCAATGGTGGGTATGAGTGCCGCCGAAAGATATCCGTTAGTTGATGCAGCTCCGGTATCTGCTTTAGCTCCCTCGTTGCGAGCAGCTTCAGCGACAGCACTCAGCAAAGAGGCAATGTCATTCCGCGAGACCTTGCTGAAAGAGGGGCGCTTGCAAGAAGCGCCCAAGGCTGAAGGCCCAACCAGGGAAAGCGTTGACCAATCCTCACAGCTCACCGATCTACAAGCAGAAATTGCCGATATGCGCTTTTTACTGGAGCAGCAATTGGATCGTCTTACTGGCCAACAATCGGCACCGATTAATTCCCCTGTGCTTGCCAGCGTTGCGCGTCGTCTTGAGCGATTGAATTTGCCGAAGGATGTTATCAGCAGCGTTATCAACGCCTGCACTAAAGCCAAAACTCTAAGCGATGCCTGGCCGGATGCGTTGGCGAACCTTGCGCACCAATTGCCAATTAATGGGCGTGATGTGGTCGAGCAAGGCGGTGTGTTTGCATTTGTCGGCCCGACCGGTGTAGGCAAAACCACTACCATTGGTAAATTGGCGGCGCGCTATGTATTACAGCATGGTGCCGATAAGGTCGCGCTTATTACTACCGATACCTACCGCATCGCCGCTCATGACCAGTTGCGTTCACTCGCGCGTATTTTGCGTGTACCAGTGCGCGTGGTGGACGAAGCCAATCCTCTGGATTCAGTCCTGCGCAGCCTGCGTCATTGTTCTTTGGTGTTAATTGATACCGCTGGTTTCCGCCACGGCGACCCGCATCTGAAAGCACAATTGAAAGCATTGGCTGAGCAGCAAGTGGTAAAAACCTATCTTGTTATGTCATGCAACAGCCAGGTACAGATGTTAAAAGCATCGATCCATGCATATGGCGCTGCGCGTTTGCAAGGTTGCATCCTTACCAAATTGGACGAGACCGCAAGCATTGGTGAAGCCTTGGGAGTTGCCATGCAAAATCGCCTGTCGATTGCCTACACCACCGACGGGCAAGACATTCCCAAAAATTTGGATGTGGCGCGTGCGCATCAATTGGTGTCGAAAGCGGTTGCATTGCTTAAATCCAATCCAACAACGGCTGTCTCGTAAACGGTGAAGGTTAAACAACAGTTATAACCACAGGAATTTGTCGGTGAAACTGAAATTAGTCGGATGAAGTTCCAATCCCTATCTATACTCAGATCACCATTTGTGTACCCCAATGCCTATCTGGCAATCAGGTGTACAACTCGAAGAAATAGGTTTGGAGTTATGCGTAGATGAGCCAAATGCGACCAGTACAAGTGATCGCTGTGTCCGGCGGCAAGGGCGGAGTAGGGAAGAGCAATATTTCCGTTAACCTCAGCATTGCGCTGGCAGAATTGCGTCGGCGTGTGGTGTTGTTGGATGCTGACTTGGGCTTAGCCAATGTCGATGTGCTGTTGGGTATCAGGGCGACCCATACGCTGGCAGATGTACTTGCCGGCACCCATAGTTTGGCGGACGTACTGGTAAGTGGTCCTGCAGGTATGAAGATTGTTCCTGCGTCATCCGGTGTACAGCGCATGGCAGAACTAAGTGCTGCTGAGCACGCAGGACTGATCAATGCCTTCAATGATCTTTCGGATCAAGTCGATATCCTGGTTATCGATACGGCAGCCGGTATTTCCGATACGGTCGTGAGTTTTGTGCGTGCTGCCAATGAAGTGATTATCGTTGTCTGCGACGAACCTTCATCTATTACCGACTCCTACGCATTGATCAAATTACTCAACAAAGAATACGGCATGCAGCGTTTCCGGGTGGTGGCGAATATGACGCGTACACCGCAGGAAGGCATCAATATGTTTAACAAGCTCAATACCGTATGCGAACGCTTTCTGGATGTGACTTTGCAGTTTGTCGGCCAGGTTCCCTTCGACGAAAACGTGCGCAAAGCGGTACAAAAACAAAAATCCCTGCTGGAATTTGCGCCCACTTCCAAAGCGTCTGTCGCTATACGTGCACTTGCACAAGTCGTAGATAAATGGCCGCTACCCAACTCGCCTACAGGGCGCCTGGAATTTTTTGTAGAACGTTTATTGCAGGCTGCGAATGCGCGTTAGCCTAGTGTGTGATGCAGAAAAAAATAGGTATGTAATACGTTGTGCCGCCAGATCGTTGGTAAAACGCAGGGTTGTTGCTGATAAGAAGGTGCTCAATGGCCGTAGTCAATGGTTTAGCCATGTACGATAAAAAAACCTTACTTGATGTACAGATCAATATTGAAGACTACGCGCCTTTGGTAAAGCGTATTGCCTATCACATGATGATGCGTATGCCGGCCAGCGTGCAGGTGGACGATCTTATCCAGGCTGGCATGATCGGCCTTATCGAAGCCTCCCAAAAATACGATGCCTCCCGCGGTGCAAGTTTTGAAACTTATGCGGGTATCCGAATTCGCGGTGCAATTGTTGACGAAATGCGCCGCGGCGATTGGGTTCCGCGCTCAGTGCACCGCAATGCACGCCGTGTTTCCCAGGCCGTTGCTGCAGTAGAAGCGCGCACCGGCCGCGATGCCACTGACAGTGAAGTCGCTGCCGAGTTAGGTGTGGGGCTCAATGAATATTTTGAAATGCTGCAAGATTCCAACGGCAGTCGCCTATTCAGCTATGAAGAAACTTTTGGCGAGGAAGACAGCAATATAGATGCATCTGAGCACAGCAGCGCGTTTGTCAGCCCGCTCGATGGTATCCAGCGCGATGGCTTAAAAAAAGCACTGGTGAAGGCTATAGCCCTCTTGCCCGAACGTGAACGGATGGTGTTGGCGCTCTACTATGATCAAGAACTAAATCTGAAAGAAATTGGTATGGTGCTCGGAGTCAGTGAATCCCGCGTGAGCCAGATCCACAGTCAGGCGGCAGCGCGGCTGCGCCACAAATTGGCAGATTGGCAATCGGGCTGATGACTGTTTAAATAACAAACGAATCTAGCAAAAAGCATCGTTCAAGTTGCAGTGTAAATATCAAAAACTCTGTGTTTTCAGCGAATTGGGCTATGATTCGAATTAAAAGTTGAAGATTGATGCGCCGGAACTGGCCGAAGCTTCAACTCCTACTAGACTATGATTAAATGAAAATCCCGTCAGGGTGAGTGGAGGTTGCGTTGGATAAGAATATGAAAATCTTAATTGTTGACGACTTTTCAACAATGCGACGGATTATTAAAAACTTGCTGCGGGACTTGGGTTTTTCCAATACCCATGAAGCGGATGATGGGGTTACAGCATTGCCGATGCTGAAAAGTGGTGACTTTCAATTTCTAGTCACGGATTGGAATATGCCAGGTATGACGGGTATCGATTTGCTGAAAGCCGTTCGGGCAGATGAAAAGTTGCGCACCTTACCGGTGTTAATGGTAACGGCTGAGGCCAAGCGCGACCAGATTATTGAGGCAGCGCAAGCGGGTGTTAATGGTTATGTTGTCAAACCATTTACCGCACAAGCACTCAAGGAAAAAATCGAGAAAATTTTTGATCGCGTAGGTTAGTTTGGCTCGATCAAATAATAAATAAGGCGTTGTCATGGCATCTGAACCCCAAACATCTTTCAACGAAGAATTTGTTGTCGAATTGAAAGAGTGCGCCAAGTTGCTCACGGAGAAATTGCAAAGCAATCAATTCGAAGAGGCATCGGTGCTGATTCACACCATCACCCAAGCGCGCGACCGACATATATTTCAGTCGGTGGGGCGTTTAACGCGCGGTCTGCACAATGCTATTGTCAATTTTAATGTGGACGCGGACTTAACCAAAGAGCCGCCCAAAATTGCCAACTCAGATATTCATGATGCATCCAATCGTTTGAATTACGTTATTGATCTCACACAAAAAGCAGCTGAAAAAACCATGGATATGGTCGATGAGGCAGCACCTATTGCGATGAACCTTGGGCAAGAGGCCAGCAGCTTACGTGCAGAATGGGCGCGGCTTAAGCGCCGTGAAATGGGCCCTGATGAATTTCGCCAGCTCTATGACCGCATGGATGATTTTCTCAAGCAGATGGTAACTGGCACCGAACAATTAAGTAAAAATCTACAAGACATTGTACTGGAGCAGGGCTTTCAGGATTTAACTGGGCAAGTGTTAAAACGCGTGATCGGTTTAATTAACGATGTTGAAAAAGATCTAGTCAGTCTGGTGCGTATTGCGGGTCAAGTGGAAGAAATTGCTGGTCTTTCGAATGACAGCGAGACACTCGAACATGACAAAGAAATTATGAATAAGCGCAAGGTCGAAGCCGAAGGCCCACAAATTAATAAAGAGCGTGCAGATGTAATGTCCGGGCAAGACGATGTCGATGATTTATTGTCTAGCCTTGGTTTTTAGGTCTGCGGGTCACGCGAGGAACGTTGAATGAGTTTTGGTGATGACGAGGATATTCTCCAGGATTTTCTGGTAGAGGCGGGAGAAATCCTTGAGCGCCTCAGCCAGCAATTGGTTGACTTGGAGCAGCGCCCTGAAGATAAAGACTTGCTAAATGCAATCTTTCGCGGTTTTCATACCGTAAAAGGTGGTGCCGGCTTTTTAGCGTTGACCCCAATGGTTGAATGTTGTCATTTGACGGAAAACTTGTTTGATATTTTACGCAATGGAAAACGCGCCGTTACTTCTGAATTAATGGACGTAGTGCTAGAAGCTTTGGACTTAGTGAACCAACAGTTTGAATTGGTTTCCCAACGCGAAGCCTTGCCCCCAGTAGATCACTCATTAATTGCAGCATTGGAACGTTTGGTTTCATGCGCGGATTTGGATGAGGCCGCTGAAGCTGCAAACGCAAACATTGCGGCTGCCAGTGAAACTGTGGTTGCAGAAACTCCCACTGGTGATATTACCGATGCAGAGTTTGAACAATTACTTGATGCAATTGCGGGTCAACCGGCATCGGCTGCTTCTACATCTGTTGCTGCTGCACCCGTCAGTACATCGGGCAACGATGAAATTACTGAAGATGAATTTGATGCACTACTTGATCAATTGCACGGCAAAGGGAGTGCTCCCGGCATCGCGCCTCCCGCGGCAGCTGTTGTCACACCTGCTACTGCCGCCACCAGTAATGAGATTACCGAAGACGAATTCGAAGCATTACTCGATCAATTGCACGGTAAGGGTAAAGGGCCTGCTGCTGCACCTGTAGCGCCTGCGGTATCTGCACCAGCCCCAACTGCAGCTAGCGGTGGCAGTGATTTAATTAGTGATGATGAATTTGATGCGCTACTGGATCAACTTCATGGCAAAGGTAAGGGGCCTGGTGTTACAGCAGCTACACCTGCATCATCAGTACCCGCATCTAACGTAAAAGCACCTGAAGTAAAACCTGCACCTGCAGTAGCAAAACCTGCTCCGGTTGCAGCCAAAAAAGTAGAGCCGCCTAAACCAGTTGTTGCACCAGCGACCTCTCCCGCACCTGTCAGCGATAAAGAAGCGCCGCAAGTTGAAACGACTGTGCGTGTCGATACCCAGCGTCTCGACGATATTATGAATATGGTTGGCGAATTAGTTTTGGTGCGCAACCGTTTAGTGCGTTTAGGTAATAGTTCTACTAATGAGGCCTTGGTAAAGGCTGTCGCAAATCTTGATGTGGTGACTGCCGATCTGCAAACATCGGTCATGAAAACCCGCATGCAACCGATCAAAAAGGTGTTTGGTCGTTTCCCGCGTGTAGTGCGCGATTTGGCGCGCAGTTTGCGCAAAGAAATCAATCTGGAATTGGTAGGTGAAGAAACTGATCTGGATAAAAATTTGGTAGAAGCGCTCGCCGACCCTTTGGTGCATTTGGTACGCAACTCGGTCGACCACGGCATTGAATTTCCTGAGGTACGTGAAGCCGCCGGTAAACCACGGTTGGGGCAAGTGATACTTTCTGCAGAACAAGAGGGTGATCATATCCTTTTATCGATTAGCGATGATGGCGCAGGTATGGACCCCGTTAAGCTACGCACGATTGCTGTCGAAAAAGGGTTGTTTGATGAAGACACCGCTAATCGCCTCTCAGATACGGAAGCCTATAATTTAATTTTTGCTCCGGGTTTTTCTACTAAAAAAGAAATTTCGGATGTGTCAGGGCGTGGTGTGGGGATGGATGTGGTGAAAACCAAAATCACCCAACTTAACGGCACCGTGGAAATTAAATCAGAATTAGGTAAAGGCACACGCTTTATCATCAAAGTGCCACTGACTTTGGCGATTATGCCAACGTTAATGTTTATGCTGGGGCAACAAACCTTTGCGTTTCCGCTGGTGAGTGTCAATGAAATTTTCCATATGGATCTCACCAGGAGCCATATTGTTGACGGCCAGGATTGCGTTGCTATTCGCGACCAGGCAATACCGCTGTTTTATATGAAAGATTGGTTGGTAAAAAATGCCTACGGTGAGCGCCCGGACAATGCACATGTGGTGATTGTCACGGTAGGCACCCGCCGTGTTGGTTTTGTGGTGGATCAACTGATCGGTCAGGAAGAGGTGGTGATTAAACCGCTTGGAAAAATGTTACAAGGTACTCCGGGTATGGCAGGTGCAACTATTACCGGTGATGGCACCATCGCATTGATTTTGGATATTCCCAGTTTACTTCGTCGCTATGCAAAGGGATCGACTAGCTGGGGTCATAGTTAGTTGTCGTTAAGCTGGCAATACTTTTTCCCAAGGTTGCTCCAACCATTTTATTTTCCAAAGCAGTTGCAACTGCGGAGTGAGTTAGATGCCTGTCCGGGTATTGGTAGTTGATGATTCGAATTTCTTTCAGCATCGCCTGAAAGATATTATTAATGAGCATCCGGATTTAAAAGTGATTGGTATCGCCAGTAATGGCCGTGAAGCAGTAGAGAAAGCAGAGCAGCTTAAGCCTGATATCATCACCATGGATTTTGAAATGCCGGTGATGGATGGTGTTACGGCGATCAAGCTCATCATGGCGAATCGTAAAGTTCCTATTTTAATGTTTAGCTCTCTCACCTATGAGGGAGCGAAAGTGACTTTGGATGCATTGGCAGCAGGTGCATTGGATTTTATTCCCAAGGATTTTGCTGAAGTATCGCGCAGCTCAGAATCCCTAAAGAAAAAATTGCACGAGCGTTTAATTACGCTGGCTGGTGTTACAGCACGTGCAGTTCCCGTTGCTGAACCGAAACCTTCATCGATTCCTATCGCACCTAATTTGCGCGCACCGGTTCCAGGTGCATCTGCACCTGCTCGTGCCCCCGTAAGTTCCCAGCAAGATGAATCAGCAAAAGCATCTGGTCCTGATAATTACCGCTTAAAAAAACAACCCAAGATATTAGTGATTGGTGCATCTACCGGTGGGCCGGTCGCCCTGGCAGAAGTATTAGTTACCTTGCCAGCAAATTTTCCGTTGCCGATAGTGCTCGTGCAGCATATGCCTGAAAACTTTACCAAAGCATTTGCAGAGCGTTTAAACAAACAATGCAACATTCGTGTTCGTGAAGCGGTTGATGGCGATCAATTACAACCGGGGTTGGCGCTGCTGGCGCCAGGTGGAAAACAATTGATGCTGGATAAACGCAATGGTGGCTCTGTGCGAGTGTTGCCGGATGATGAGCGTGTTAATTACAAGCCGTCGCTGGATATCACCTTTGGATCGGCGGCTAATATTTATGGCGATAAAGTGTTGGGAGTCGTGTTGACGGGAATGGGGTCGGACGGTTGCAATGGTGCGCGTCTATTAAAAGAGGCTGGTTCAGCACTCTGGTCACAGGACGAAGCAAGTTGTGTGATTTATGGTATGCCCATGGCAGTCGCGCGTGCTGGACTGACAGATAAAGTGCTTAGCCTGAAAGACATAGGGCCGCGTTTGGTGCGAGAGGTAATGTAATGGATTTACTCAGCATCCTTGGCGTTATTATTGCGTTTGCCGCCATTATCGGTGGAAATTTTTTGGAAGGTGGAGGGTTGGGTACGTTAGTCAATGGACCTGCTGCTTTTATTGTATTTGGTGGCACCTTGGGTGCTGCCATGCTACAGACATCCAAAAATAGTTTGAAACGTGCATTAAAAATTATTAGTTGGGTTTTTAAACCACCCTATGTTCCCTTTAAACAAGGTGTTGCCAATATCGTGCGCTGGGCAGCTGCCGCGCGTAAGGATGGTCTCTTGGGGCTTGAAGCGATTTCCGAGCGGGAAAAAGATAAGTTTGCAAAAAAAGGATTGCAGTTATTAGTGGATGGCAATGAGCCAGAAGTGATTCGCCGCATCCTGGAAACAGATTTGATTGTGGATGAGCAGCGCGATTTTGATGCAATAAAATTTTATGAATCCATGGGCGGATACGCGCCCACTATCGGAATTATTGGCGCCGTAATGGGGTTGATTCATGTAATGAATAATCTTGCTGATCCTGCCACTCTTGGGCCTGGAATCGCTATTGCGTTTGTGGCGACCATTTATGGTGTGGCGCTTGCTAATTTGGTATTCATTCCTATGTCTAACAAATTGCGTATGTGTGTAAATGAAAATTCCCAATACCGTGAATTAATTATCGAAGGTATCATCGCTATTGCTGATGGCGAGAACCCGCGTTCGATTGAAATGAAATTAAACGGGTATTTACATCCTCATTAAGTTCACAGTAGTCATTTTTTATGGTGCGTCGCAGACGGCAAGAAGTTCATGTTAATCAAGAGCGTTGGCTGATTTCCTATGCCGACTTTATTACCCTGCTGTTTGCTTTTTTTGTAGTGATGTATTCCATTTCCCAGGTAAATGACAGTAAATACCGTGTCTTATCTGATACCTTTATTGAAGCATTCAACCAGCCTACCGATGCACAAATAAATTCTGATCCGCAAGACACTAACTCGCCATCAACAGCGATCATTGCACCTATTGATATGGGGCAAACAGCAGTAGAACCGGTGAGTGGGGAGCAGGCCTCAGCAATTAGCGGCCAATCTACCGTTGAAATTCCGCAGCCGGATGAACCAATTAAAACCAGTGATGAACTCACACAAATTTCTGATTTGGTGACTGAAAAATTTACGCAGCTAATCAATGATCAAATGATCCAGGTCTCCAGCAATGAGTTGTGGTTGCAGATTGAGTTGAAGGATAGCATTTTGTTTTCATCGGGCAGTGCAGATACCAGTGAGCAAGCGCAAAAAATATTTGATGAGATTGCGGGTATTTTGCAGGGCTATTCAAACCCGGTTCAAGTAGAAGGGTTTACCGATAACATTCCCATCAAGAGTGTGAAATACCCTACCAACTGGGAACTTTCCACTGCGCGTGCCAGCGCAATTGTGAAGTATCTGGCGAGTAAAGGTGTTGCTCCTGAACGTTTGTCTGCCGTGGGTTATGGTGAGTATCAGCCTGTGGCCGCGAATGATACGGAACAGGGTAGGGCACAAAATCGCCGAGTCACTATTATGGTTGCCAAACGCAAAATGGATCGCCCCAAGATTGGTGTTGAACCTGCTAAACCATTGCCCCAAGCTGTACCTGATTCGTCAGTATCAAATTAGCCTGTTAGCCCACTATTGATAAAAAGCCGGGGCATTCAGTGTGAACTCCATGAGGCCATTCATGCGTCTATTGGCATTGGGTAAAATGTATTTGCACTGCAGATGCCTGATGCTGGTTTTTATTGCATTCTATTTGACGGTCGCACCGGTGAGTTCTCTCGCTAATGATGTAAAACCTCTAATGACGGTGGTGATTTCGCGCGAAAGCAAACTCACACCTGATCACGACGATTATTACTTCAGCAAGTTGCTAGAGCTGGCGCTGGCTAAAACTGCATCTACTCATGGGCCGTACCAGATTAAACTGGTTCCGGTTATGCCAATTACTAACCGGCTGCTGCGCGAAATTGAATTGGGCCGAGTTGATATCACCTGGATGCCCTACAATAGGAATGCACCAGCGCAGCTAATGCCCATTAAAATTCGTCTGTTAAAAAATTTGAGTGACCATCGTGTATTTTTAATTCGCGCAGATGATCAGGCTCGATTCTCCCAGGTTAAGTCCATAGAAGACTTGCGTCGCTTACGCGGTGGTATTGGCTCGCATTGGCCTGATCGGTCCGTTATGGAAGAAAACGGACTGCCACTGGTATTAAGCTTAAGTTATTTTAATTTGTTCAAGATGCTTGTCTCCAACCGGTTTGATTATTACTCCCGTGGCATCCATCAGGTATTGCCTGAAGTGAGCGCTTATGCAGATAAGGGGCTGGCACTGGAGCGTGAGCTGCTCCTTCGCTATGAAAACCCGGTGTATTTTTACGTGAACAAATCGAATACTTTACTTGCCGAGCGGCTTTCACTTGGGTTGAAAATAGCGGTGGACGATGGCAGTTTTGATGCGTTGTTTCATCAGTTTGAGAACTTTACCTGGGCTGAATCCATGCTCAAGCAAGCAAATCGCCGCGTGATACCGCTAAGTAATTTTAGTTTCAGTGATGCACCTCAGTAATAGGTCGCCACCATTGAAAACCTGCCGCATCTTTTCCCTGTCGTAAGCGCGCAATTGCGCTTTACATCCTCGCTAAATATTCCCGGATAAATGCCGATAGCTTGACGTTCCTTGGGGCTGGGCAATAATTAACTTCCGGCTGGTTGAAAAATAATCGCCCCTGTCCATTGCAAGTGTTCGATAAGGGATTTTCATTACCGTGTGGTGTTGATAAAGGCGACAATAACCCGCAAAGTATAAAACTGATAATCCTGATTTTTAGGCGAGTGGGCATAGAGCTTGCTTTGCTTGGTGTAGGGGCAAAAAATGTCTGGTGTTTGACGCCAGCGAGGATTCAAACGTGCGTGTTCTGGCAATAGCAAACCAAAAGGGTGGGGTGGGTAAAACGACCACTAGTGTGTCGCTTGGGGGGCTAATTGCCTCATCAGGGAAACGTGTGCTATTGCTGGATATTGACCCGCATGGTTCGCTATCGACCTATTTCCGTCAGGATCCTGACTCCCAAACCCTCAGCAGCTACACCTTGTTCCAGGAGCGCAAAGAGCTTTCGCGGGATTCTATCCGCAGGCTGATCATCGCCACCGATTATCCCAATCTTCATGTAATGCCGTCGACCACTGCCTTGGCTACCCTGGAGCGCCAAGCGATAGGGCAGGATGGGATGGGGCTCGTATTAAGCCGGGCGTTGGCGCATATCGCCGATGATTACGATTATGTGTTGATAGATACACCGCCCTTGTTGGGTGTATTGATGGTAAATGCATTGGCGGCTTGCCAGTATTTGGTGATTCCCGTGCAGACGGAGTTCCTTGCGCTCAAAGGGTTGGAGCGCATGGTCAACACACTTAAGATGATGTCGCGTTCACGCAAGAAAGCCCTGGCCTATACTATTGTTCCCGTTATGTTTGACCGCCGTACCCAAGCATCGGTCACGAGCTTGCGTACCATTCGAAATACTTATCCTGAACAGGCCTGGCCTGGCCATATTCCTATCGATACCCGCTTCCGCGATGCAAGTAAAGCGGGTGTGCCGCCCCATTTATTTGATGCAGCCAGCCGCGGTGCCGAGGCTTATCAGTCTCTCTGGCATTGGTTGGAAAAAGCGATACGTGCGGATGAAGCAAAAATCGAGACCTCGCCAGTAGTTATCGCCAATAAGGCGGGTGTCGTGTCGTGAGTAAGCGAAAAGATTCCGGCGATGATATCAAGCCGCCTGACGACAGCTTGAGTAATTACTTTGATGATTTGCTGGGTGGCGAAGATGTGCTTGAGCAAGCGTTTGCGGCAATGGATGAGCGCCCCATGCCGATTGCTGCCGGCTCCGGTGGTGCACGTGTGGTTTCCTTGCCGACTAAAAAAAATCAGGAAGAAAAACTTAAAAAAACCAACCTGCGCGCTGAGCCAACGCCCAAATCTGCTCCCAAACCTATAGCCTCATTTGCTGAACCCGAACCCGTTCAAACACTGGAGCAGAAGCGTCAACTTGAAAGGCTGCTGCAATCGGCGCGAACACAATTATTAGTGGATACACCAGTAACTACGCAGATTTCGACTGAGACAAAAACCTCATTTGTCAGCGATCCTGATGAAATTCAGGAATGGATTATTGAAACTCCAGTTGTCGAGGCTGTTCCTGTAGAGGTGATCACAGCGGTTACGCATGAAGAAATCTCCCAAGTTGCGCATTTTCAAATGGAGGGGTTGGAATGGCTGGAGAATGGCCGTCCGCAATGGGCACAGTCGCGGTTTGATGTGCTCTTATTTAAGGTATCAGGGCTGACGCTTGCGGTGCCGCTGATATCGCTAGGGCAAATACAGCCGCTAACGGATGAGCTGACTCCGTTATTTGGTCAGGCTGATTGGTTTATGGGGTTGCAACCTACACCGGCCGGTAAAATCCGCACGGTCAACACAGCCAAGTTTGTGATGCCTGAGCGTTATGATCCACGATTTTTGGAAACCGCAAAGTATGTTATGTCGATCAACGGAGTGCCTTGGGGGTTGGCCGTTGATTCGGTGAATCAACCTATCACCTTGATGCCAGATGATGTTAAGTGGCGCAGTGATCGCAGCAATCGCCCTTGGCTTGCTGGTACAGTGAAAGATCATATGTGCGCGTTGTTGGACATCCCCCGTATCGGTCAAATGCTGGTTGATGCGGATAAAAATTTTGTACCTGCCTGATTGCGCCAAACTGATTATTAACGCCGGCCTCAATGACTAAACAAAAGTGGCATAGGAAAAGTCCTCGGCTATAGTTATAACGACATTTATGTGATTTGCCGTCCACCGGAGGCGGCTATAGAGGAATTAGACGATGGCAACTGATGCAGCAAAGAATAAGAGTAGTGATGATCCCGTACTGCAGTGGGTAACCTTTCGACTGGATGGCGAAACTTACGGTATTAACGTAATGCAAGTGCAGGAAGTGCTGCGCTACTCCGAGATAGCCCCGGTACCGGGTGCGCCATCCTATGTGTTGGGGATTATCAATCTACGCGGCAATGTAGTAACGGTGATTGATACCCGCCACCGCTTTAATTTATCCAGCGGCGAGATTACCGATAATACCCGTATCGTGATTATCGAAACTGACCGCCATGTGATTGGTATTTTGGTGGACAGTGTGGCCGAAGTGGTTTACCTGCGCCAATCAGAAATTGAAATGGCTCCCAATGTTGGCAATGAGGAAAGCGCTAAATTTATCCAGGGGGTTTGCCACAAAAACAACGAACTCTTAATCCTGATCGATTTAAATAAACTGCTGACCAGTGAAGAGTGGTCAGAACTGGAAGATGTTTGAGTTGTTAAACCACTTAGGGCAAGCTGTCGGTCATTGATGGAATCGGACGCAGAGAAACTCCCATGACAGTGTTGGAAATAGGTTTGTCGGCATCTGCAATTGTCAGTGTTATCGCACTGGTGATTGCCGTGCTCAGTTTGAAGCACGTGCGCCGTCAAGCAGATGCAAATGAAAAACTGATTCAAAAATTGATGCGTGAGGTTGCGGCGTCCAGCAGTGGTTCCGTCGGCATGGGGCAGCGTTTGCTGGCAATGGAAAAGCGTTTGCAAGCCAATGCGGCCAAACAGCCGGAAAAAATTGATTACTACAACGACGATGAATTCCAGCCTTATTCACAAGCGGCGCAAATGTTTAAGATGGGTATGGATTGCGATGAGGTAGCGCGGCGCTGTGGATTGTCGCGCGCGGAAGCCTCGCTATTGGAGATGATGCAAAAATCCAGTCACTAACAATAGCATCAAGCGTGAGTGTAAAAAAAGGAGATCCATTGATCTCCTTTTTTATTGCGTCATTTTTTTGCGTGAATTTGGCAGCATGAAATTATTGTTGATAATGAAATGCCTGCCCGCTAACACCAACAGAATCATCGCTTAATAAATATACGTAAGACGACATTAATGCTTCTGGTGATTTTACCGTTTCCGGATCTTCTGCAGGATAAGCCGCTGCGCGCATAGCAGTACGTGTCGCGCCGGGGTTGATACTATTGGCTCGAATGTGAGTCGCGCCTTCCAGTTCGTCGTGTAGCGTCTGCATAAAATTTTCGGTCGCCGCTTTGGATGCAGCATAAGCGCCCCAAAATGCACGACCTTTAAATGCAACGCTGGAGCTGGTAAATAAAATGCTCGCGTTTTCTGAGCGCTCTAGCAATGGCAGCAAAGCCTGCGTCATCATAAACGGTGAATTCACATTGATTTGCATGCAGCGCAACCAAGCGCTAACTGAATAATTACTAATAGGTGTGCGCTCACCTAAATCTGCCGCATTAAACAGGATTCCATCCAATCGCCCAAACGTATCTTCAAGTGCGTTGCACATATCGTCGTAATCTTTTTCAACGGCGCTTTCGAAATTAATAGGGTAAATGGCGGGCTGTGGATGGCCCGCCGCTTCAATCTCATCATAAACCTGTTCCAGTTTGGCCAGTGTGCGCCCGCAGAGAATGACGGTCGCGCCACACCCGGCAAACGTTATTGCTGCCGTTTTGCCAATGCCTGCACCAGCACCCGTAACGAGAATAATTTTTCCACTCAGTGCGTCAGATTTAATGGTGTAATCGTGAGGAGTTTGCATGGCTATGCCTTTAACAAATGGTTTTACAAATATTTTTCAATGATTGGCCAAATTTCATTAGCGTGGTTTACGCAGTAATCCGCATTCCAGCTTGCCGGATCATCACCTTCATCTACATAACCATAAGCCGCAGCGATAGTGATACTACCGGCGCCTTTGCCGCAGTCGATATCGCGTTTATGGTCGCCGATATAAATTATCTCATCGGGGGTGCAGCCCAATTGTTTGCTGGCGAGAAATAAAGATTCAGGATCGGGTTTGCTGCGTGCTACATGATCGGGGCAAATCACACTGAGCGGAGCAGGGTGTATGTCCAGTGCGGCCATTAAGGGTAAGGTATAGGTTGCCGGTTTATTGGTAGCTATGCCCCAGACGATGTTGTTATCGGCCAATTTATCGAGTAAATCATTAATGCCGGGAAATGGAGTGGTATAGACCGCGATATGCGCCAGGTACAATTCCAATAGTCGATGGCGTAGCGGCTCGAATTGCTCGTTGCTCTCGTCAATAGCAAAAGCAAGTTTGATCAATGCTTTGGAGCCGTTTGATACGCCTGCGCGAATAGTTTCTGTAGCGAGGGCAGGGCGTTGTTGTTCAGCGAGTAATTGGTTGACGACGACAATAAAATCCGGCGCGGTATCCAATAAAGTCCCGTCCAGATCAAACATCACTGCGCGAATAGATTTTGCCATTAATCGCTAACCTTTTTAGCATGCAACAGATAATTAACGCTGACATCATTGGGATTGAGCTTGTAGTGTTTGGTCAGCGGGTTGTAAGTCATACCGGTAATGGTTTGCAATTCCAAACCTGCTGCGCGCAACCATTGCGCCAGTTCAGAGGGGCGAATAAATTTGCTGTACTCGTGTGTGCCCTTGGGCAGCAATTTTAAAATATATTCTGCACCAAGAATGGCAAAGGCATAGGCTTTCGGGCTGCGATTGATGGTAGAGAAATATACATCACCACCTTCTTTTACCAGCTGCGCACAGGCGCGTACTACCGATGAGGGATCGGGTACGTGTTCCAGCATTTCCATACAAGTAACAACATCAAACTCGCCGGGCATTTTCGCTGCTTTATCTTCTGCAGTGATTTGCTCGTAAGTTAATTCAACACCACTTTCCAGTGCGTGCAAACGCGCAACGGCAAGTGGGGCTTCCCCCATATCGATGCCCGTTACTACCGCGCCGCGCTGTGCAAGTGATTCGGCGAGAATGCCACCGCCGCAACCCACGTCGATAATTTTTTTCTGTGCAACCGGCGAGCGTTCGTCAATAAAATTAGCGCGCAGTGGATTGATATCATGCAATGGTTTGAATTCACTGTTCTTATCCCACCAGCGGCTGGCGAGGGCTTCAAATTTTGCAATTTCGGCAGTATCGACATTGGCCATAATTTTTTCCATCTCGTAGATTTAGTGAGTGGCGATTTGTTTTCGCCACCAATTGGCTTTACCTAATATTTCGCGTTCATCCAGCGTTTGTAACTGGCGATTAAGGAGTAACGCTTTGCCTTGCACCCATACGTGGGTGACACCTTGACCTGAATGGGTGTAAACCAGTTGCGATGCGGGGTTATATAAAGGTTGCGTTCCTAGTCCGCTTAAATCAATTGCGGTAATGTCGGCAAATTTCCCCGTTTCCAGGCTGCCGATTTTTTCCTCCATGCCCAACGCTTTGGCACCATTGAGTGTGGCCATACGCAATGCGGTGTGGGCATCCAATGCGGCGGCATCACCGGCAACCGCTTTAGCAAGTAATGCAGCCGTTTTTAATTCGCTAAATAAATCCAGGTCATTATTGCTAGCGGCACCATCGGTACCGAGAGCAACATTAATTCCGGCTTTTAATAATTTATCGACCGGGCAAAAGCCGCTCGCCAATTTCAAATTGGATTCCGGGCAGTGCACAACATGTGCGCCGGTTTGTTGTAGTAGTACTATATCCACATCAGTAATCTGCGTCATATGTACGCATTGTGTGAGTGGTGAGAGCAAGCCGAGCTCCATCAATCGCTGGGTTGGGCGTTTGCCGAATTTATTGAGTGAGTCTTCTACTTCAAACGCAGTTTCATGCAGGTGGATCTGCACTGGCATATCCATTTCCTGTGCAAGCACAGCAATCTTTTGCAGCGGCGCGTCCGATACCGTGTAGGGCGCATGAGGGCCAAAGGCAATATTGACAAGGTCTGTTGCGCGCAAGCTGTCGTGCAGGTTGAGGCCTTTGGCGAAGTAATCGTCAGCACCCAAACCCCACGAGGTGGCAAAGTCGAAAATTGGGAAACTGATTTGGCTGCGCATTTTGGCATCCAGGCAGACTTGGGCGGCCTGCTCCGGGTAAAAATACATATCGGCAAAGCAGGTGGTGCCGGTCTTAATCATTTCTGCCATGGCAAGCTGGGTGCCATCGCGTACAAACTCTTCTCCCACCCAGCGGCTCTCCGTTGGCCAAATGTGATCGTTAAGCCAGGTGTGCAGCGGTTGGTCGTCAGCATAACCCCGCAGCAGGCTCATCGCCGCATGACCGTGCGCATTGACAAGCCCGGGAATCAATACGTGGCTGCCGAGATTGATTGTTTCGGCAGCAGTAAAACGGCGCCCGGCTTCATCGCTGGGAACCAGTGCCAGGATTCGCCCCTTATCGATTGCTATTGCGCAGTTTTCCAACACGCGATTTTCGGGTACCACAGGGATAATCCAGCGGGCTTTGATAATCAAATCAATCGGATGAGGTTCAGGGGTAGGCGTAAACATAGGCGTAAACTGGCGGCTTTGGTCGCAAAAAGGGGAGCCCAGTATACTGCAAAGCCTCTGCTCAGTTATGGCAGATTTGCGCAGCGGTTTCTTGCTCTGGCTGCGCTTCTTTTACGGTTAAATTCGTTCGTATTTTCATAGTGATACAAGTCTGCCAAGTGCCTATCCAGCAGATTTTATGCTACCATCGCGGCCCTGAATTAAGCGTTAGATGCATTTTTAGCCAGCCTTTTGTTTGGCCGGTAGTAGGGTAGCGGTTTTTGCTTGTATTTGATTGGTGCGCAAAACAGGCGCTATCCGTTTAATTGCTTGTAATCGCAGTCCGTAACCAACGCTTTTTAAGCCCATAGCTTTATATAAGAAAGGAAAGCTGTATTCCCATGGTCGAATTCGCCAAAGAAATATCACCAGTAAGTATCGAAGACGAACTCAAACAGTCCTACCTTGATTACGCCATGAGTGTAATCGTGGGTCGCGCCTTGCCCGATGTGCGCGATGGTTTGAAGCCCGTGCATCGCCGCGTGCTGTTTGCGATGAGCGAACTTAACAATGATTGGAATAAGCCTTACAAAAAATCTGCCCGTGTGGTGGGTGACGTAATCGGTAAATACCACCCGCATGGTGATACCGCTGTATACGACACTATCGTCCGTATGGCTCAGCCTTTCTCGTTGCGTTATATGCTGGTCGATGGCCAGGGTAACTTCGGTTCGGTCGATGGTGACCGCGCAGCGGCCATGCGTTATACCGAAATCCGTATGGCGAAAATTGCCCACGATCTGTTAGCGGATCTGGACAAAGAAACCGTCGATTTTGTACCCAACTACGACGGCACTGAACAAATTCCGGCAGTAATGCCGACCCGTATTCCCAATCTGTTGGTCAATGGCTCCTCCGGTATCGCCGTAGGTATGGCGACCAATATTCCGCCGCACAACTTAAAAGAAGTGGTACAAGGCTGTTTAGAGTTAATCAATAACCCGGATATCACCATCGATGAATTAATGGAATTTATCCCGGGGCCAGATTTCCCCACCGGCGCCATCATCAATGGCCGAGCGGGCATTGTGCAGGCATACCGCACTGGCCGTGGCAGCATTATCGTGCGCGCCAAAGCCGAAATTGAGCGCGACGAAAAAACCGGACGCGAAACAATTCTGATCCACGAAATCCCCTACCAACTGAACAAGGCGCGCTTGATTGAGCGTATTGCCGAGCTGGTAAAAGAAAAGAAAATAGAAGGTATTAGCGAATTGCGCGATGAGTCTGACAAAGACGGTATGCGCATTGTTATCGAAGTGAAGAAGAGCGAAGCAGCAGATGTGTTGCTCAACAACCTTTACTCACAAACCCAATTGCAAACCACCTTCGGCGTTAACATTGTCGCGCTGGATGATGGCCAGCCAAAAATTCTCAATCTCAAACAATTGCTTGAAGCTTTTGTTAAGCACCGCCGTGAAGTGGTTACCCGCCGCACAGTGTATTTACTGCGCAAAGCGCGTGAACGCGGCCATATCCTGGAAGGTTTGGCGGTTGCCATTTCCAATATTGATGAAGTCATCGCACTCATTAAAAACTCAGCGTCTCCTGCAGAGGCAAAAGACAGTTTGATGGGCCGTGGCTGGAATGCCGCTGAGATGGCGCCTTACCTTGAGCGCGCCGGTGAAGACGCTTGCCGCCCGGAAGATTTGGGTCCCGAGTTCGGCATGCGCGATGGACATTATTATTTGTCAGCCGCACAAGCGCAGGCGATTCTCGAATTGCGCCTACATCGTTTGACCGGCATGGAGCACGACAAGCTGCTCGCTGAATACGACGAGAAATTAATCCAGATTGCTGAGTTTCTTGAAATTCTCGGCAATGCCTTGCGTTTGATGGAAGTTATCCGCGAAGAATTAACGCAAGTTATTAATGACTACGGCGATAAACGTCGCACTGAAATTGTTGCATCGACACTCGATTTAACCACGGAAGATCTGATTAATGTTGAAGATCGCGTTGTGACAATTTCTCATGGTGGTTATGCGAAGAGCCAGCCGCTTGATGATTACCAGGCGCAGCGTCGTGGCGGTATGGGCAAATCTGCGACCGCCGTAAAAGATGAAGATTATGTTCAGCACTTATTGATCGCCAGCACTCACGATACCGTGCTCTTGTTTACTAACGCCGGTAAAGTGTATTGGCTGAAGGTTTATATGATTCCTGTCGCTGGTCGCCAATCACGTGGCCGTCCAGTTATCAACTTGTTGCCATCATTGGAAGAGGGTGAGCGCATTACCTCGATCCTGCCAGTGAAATCTTACGATGACGACAAGTTTATTTTCATGACCACCGCTAACGGTACAGTGAAGAAAACTGCGCTCACTCAATTCTCGCGTCAACGCAGCGTCGGTTTGCGTGCAATCGAATTGGATGAAGGTGATACCTTGGTGGGCACCGCTATCACCAACGGTTCATGCGATGTAATTCTGTTCTCAAGCTCTGGTAAAGCGGCGCGCTTCCGCGAATCGCAAGTTCGAGCAATGGGCCGCACCTCGCGTGGTGTACGCGGTATTCGTTTAGCCGAAGGTCAGCGCGTAGTCGGCATGGTCATCCCGATGGAAAACGGCCAGGTACTGACAGTCAGTGAAAATGGTTATGGCAAACGCACCGAAGTAGGCGAGTTTCCTGCTAAAGGTCGTGGCTCACAAGGTGTTATCGGTATGCAAACTACCGAGCGTAACGGCCAACTGGTTGGTGCTGTACAAGTGTTTGATGGTGAAGAAATCATGTTAATTTCTGACCAGGGCACTATGGTTCGCACCCGCGTTGATGAAGTCTCTGTGCTGAGCCGTAATACCCAAGGCGTGCGGCTGATTAAATTGAAAGAAGGCGAGCGCATGCAAGGCTTGGAGCGCATTGAAGAGAATGTTGATGAAAATGCCAAGCGTGAATTGGCACGTGCGGAGGCAGCCGAAGGTGAAGAAGCGCTTGAAGATGGTGTAGCTGCAGATGATGTCTCAGACGATATCGTCGATGACGCGGCCGATGAAGTAGCCGACGAGTAATCAATCGATAGCTAAATGACCAATTAGTAAATTGAGTGGGCACATGAGCACTGACCAAACTGAAGCAGAAAAGCTGCTTGCATTGCGCAACAAAATCGATGCGATTGATGAAGAAATCGGTCGCTTGATTTCGGCGCGCGCAGAATGCGCGCAAGAAGTTGCGGATGTGAAAAAAGCGAATCTGCCTGAAGATGCCAAAATCTTGTTTTATCGCCCCGAGCGCGAAGCACAAGTATTGCGCAAAGCGATGGAGCGCAATAAAGGCCCGCTTAGCGATGAAGAAATGGCGCGCTTGTTTCGTGAAATTATGTCGGCTTGCTTGGCGCTGGAAAATCCAATTAAAGTGGCTTATCTCGGCCCGGAAGGAACATTTACCCAACAAGCATCGCTAAAACATTTCGGCCACTCGGCAGTTGTATTGCCATTCTCTGCGATTGATGAAGTGTTTCGTGAAGTGGAAGCCGGTGCGGTAAATTACGGCGTAGTTCCGGTAGAGAATTCTACCGAAGGTGTAGTAAACCACACGCTTGATAATTTTATGGGTTCCAACCTGAAAATTTGCGGTGAAGTTGAATTGCGTATTCATCACAATTTGATGGTGTCAGATGTCACCAGCGTTAATAGTATCACCCGTATTTATTCCCACTCCCAATCACTTGCACAATGTCGCAAGTGGTTGGATGCGCATTATCCTAACGCCGAGCGCATCGCCGTCAGCAGTAATGCTGAAGCAGCAAAACGTTTGAAAGGTGAGTGGAATGCAGCTGCTATTGCGGGCTCTATGGCAGCAGAACTGTACGGTTTGAAAATGATTGCCGAAAAAATTGAAGACCAGCCAGATAATTCAACGCGCTTTTTAATTATCGGTAAACAAGCGGTTCCGCAAAGTGGCGTTGATAAAACCTCTATCGTTGTCGCTATGCGCAATGAACCGGGCGCATTGCATAAATTATTGGAACCCTTCCATCGTCACAATATTGATTTAACTCGCGTAGAAACACGTCCATCGCGCACAGGTGCCTGGACTTACGTTTTCTTTATCGATTTCGCTGGGCATGTCGATGAGCCTTTGATCAGCGATGTGATGAAAGAAGTCGCCAGCCGTTGCGCCGATTTAAAATTGCTCGGCTCCTATCCCAAAGCGGTGTTGTGATTACTTATGTCCCAACCCTTAATCAATAAATTTGTTGTAGTTGGTATAGGTTTAATTGGTGGCAGCCTTGCCACTGGTTTGAAACAGCGTGGCGCCTGTGCGGAAGTCATTGGAATTGCGCGCAAATCCGATACCTGCACTGAGGCAGTTAATCATGGAGTAGTTGATCGCGCCTATACTTCTTTATGTGATATTGCTGGTGAATTAGGACAGGGCGATGTGATTTTTATCGCGGTACCGACACTGTCGGTAAGTGCTGTTCTGGATGAAATTAAAAGCTGCGTTGCTGATTCTGTAACCATCACAGATGGCGCTAGCGTGAAAGGCAGTGTTCAACGTGCTGCTGAAGCTGTGTTTGGAGTAGTGCCACCACAATTTGTGCTTGGACATCCTATTGCTGGTTCAGAAAAAAGTGGTGTTACTGCTGCGAATCCAAATCTTTATGAAAATCATCGCGTCATTCTCACTCCGCTGGAAAATACTTCTACCCAGCATTTTGATCTGGTTACCCGTATGTGGCAGGTTGTTGGTGCAGAAGTGTTAAGCATGTCAGTAGCGGAGCACGATGAAGTTCTTGGCGCAACCAGCCATCTGCCCCATGTAATTGCCTATTCATTAGTGGATACCTTGGCGCAAGATATTAAGAACCCTAATATTTTTCGTTATGCTGCCGGTGGTTTTCGGGATTTTACCCGCATCGCCTCCAGTGACCCGGTAATGTGGCACGATATTATGCGGGCAAATAAAACTGCGATTTTGCAATCGATGGATTTATTTATCGATAATCTCTCACGGTTGCGTAGCGGAATAGAGCATGAGGACAGTAGTTATTTACTCAGTGTATTTAGTCGCGCTAAAGAAGCACGCGATGAATTCACTCTCATGCTGGCAAAGCGTCATGCAGCCGCTAAGGAGGATTAAATCGGTTGCATCCAAACTAAAAGCAATAAACTTAGAATTATTTAGTCATTAAACCTTGTGCGTTGGTTCTATATAATCGCTGCTGTTTTTCTAACACTGCACCAATCACCAATGCGTACTCAATCTGGTAACTATTGAATGTCAAACTACAGCTTGACTCATCTCAAACAGCTAGAAGCTGAAAGCATCCATATCATCCGCGAGGTGGCTGCTGAATTTGATAAGCCGGTTATGCTTTACTCTGTGGGTAAAGATTCTGCCGTGATGATGCACCTCACTATGAAAGCCTTTTTCCCCGGTAAGCCACCATTTCCTATGATGCATGTGGATACCACTTGGAAATTTCGTGAAATGATCGAGTTTCGTGATCAGCGCATCAAGGAGCTGGGATGGGATTTGATTGTGCATATTAATCAAGAAGGTGTGGATATGGGGATTAGCCCTTTTGTTCACGGCAGTGCCAAACACACCGATATCATGAAAACCCAAGGTTTGAAACAGGCGTTGAATAAATACGGTTTTGATGCTGCATTTGGCGGTGCACGCCGCGACGAGGAAAAGTCGCGAGCGAAAGAGCGTGTATATTCTTTCCGCGACAAAAATCATCGCTGGGATCCAAAAAATCAACGCCCAGAGTTGTGGAATATTTATAACGGTCGCGTAGATAAAGGTGAAAGCATCCGTGTGTTCCCGTTATCCAACTGGACGGAACTGGATATTTGGCAATATATTCATCTGGAAAATATCCCCATTGTCCCTCTTTATTTTGCGGCAAAACGTCCTGTTGTTGAGCGTGATGGCACGCTTATTATGGTTGATGATGATCGCATGCCTATTGGCCCGAACGACAAAATTGAAGAGAAAATGGTGCGTTTCCGTACACTCGGTTGTTATCCGCTGACTGGCGCTGTTGAATCCGAGGCGACCACCTTGCCGGAAATTATTCAAGAGATGCTGCTGACCACTACCTCAGAGCGTCAGGGCAGAGTTATCGATCACGACAGTTCCGGCTCCATGGAAAAGAAAAAGCAAGAAGGCTATTTCTAAAGTCCGTTAACACAATGTTTATCACATCTTACTGATTGCAAAGAGACCCTTATGAGTCATCAGTCCGAATTAATTGCACAGGATATCAACGCATATCTCGCGCAACATGAACAAAAAGAATTGCTGCGTTTTTTAACCTGCGGCAGTGTGGATGATGGAAAAAGCACCCTGATTGGCCGCTTGTTGCACGACTCCAAAATGATTTACGAAGATCAATTGGATGCAATACGTTCCGACAGCGTCAAGCACGGTACAACTGGTGAAAAAATTGATCTGGCGTTGTTAGTTGATGGTTTGCAAGCAGAGCGTGAGCAGGGCATTACTATCGATGTTGCATATCGTTATTTTTCTACCGCGAAACGTAAATTTATTATCGCGGATACTCCAGGACATGAACAGTACACGCGTAATATGGCAACGGGTGCATCTACTTGCGACCTTGCCATTATTTTGATCGATGCACGCTACGGTGTAGTGACGCAAACTCGTCGTCACAGTTACATAGCTTCGCTACTAGGTATTAAACATATTGTTGTCGCCGTAAACAAAATGGACTTGTTGAATTTCGATCAGGCTGTGTTTGAAAAAATCAAACAGGATTATTTTGATTTCTCCGCAAAGCTCGGCATGAAGAATGTAATGTTTGTACCTATCTCCGCGCTGGACGGCGATAACGTTGTCAATCGCTCTGAGCGATCGCCATGGTATCAAGGTCAAACTTTGATGGAAATTTTTGAAACTGTACCTATCGCAGGCGATAAAAATTTCTCGGATTTTCGTTTCCCCGTGCAGTATGTCAATCGCCCTAATCTCGATTTTCGTGGTTTCTGTGGCAATGTCGCCTCTGGCGTAGTGAAAGTTGGTGATGAAGTTCGTGTATTACCTTCAGGAAAAACTAGCCATGTGAAGTCTATCGTGACTTACGATGGCGACCTAGCGGAAGCTTTTACCGGTCAGGCAGTAACATTAACGCTTACAACCGAGGTTGATGTAAGCCGCGGTGATATGTTGGTGTTAGCAAAAGATTCGGTGCCTCAGTCAAATCATCTTAAAGCGCATATAGTCTGGATGGCAGAAAAAACAACCGAGGCTAATTCTGAGTATTTGTTCAAATTTGCTAGCAAAGTGGTAAGTGGTATCGTTGAAGCTATCGATTATCGCATTGATGTAAATACACAAGAACACTCAATAGTTAATCAGCTACAACTGAATGATATCGCTGTTGTTGATATTTTATTGACCCAGCCGGTGGTTGCCGACCAGTACAGCAATAATCGCGCAACGGGTGCATTTATTGTGATTGATCGCCTGACGAATATCACTGTCGGTGCAGGTATGGTAATTGAGCAATTAGCGGCAAAAGCCACTTCAGCAACGAATTTCAGTGAGTTTGAATTGGAGTTGAATGCACTTATCCGAAAACACTTCCCTCACTGGAATGCTGCTGATTTGCAAAAGCTGCTTAAGTGATAAATAAAGCACCCTTCAGAAAGCCCTGATGAGAATCAGGGCTTTTTTTTTGCTGTTTTTTGTAAGAAATCTCGCACATTCAATATGGTGATTGTCTGCTTTTTAACACGCCGTCGGGCCAATATTCTCTACCTGCGCGCACCGAATGGAAAGCAGCGTATTTTCAATATCAATTAATAAGGAGTTATTTCATGAAGTTTATTCTTTCGCTCGCCTCAATTGTCATTTTATCTTTTGGTACTTCTTCACTGGCATTCGCAGCGGAGGTGCCTGCCACTAAGGCTCCAGTTGCAAAGGTGGAGGCAGTGACAACTCAAGAAGCAATTAACATCAATACTGCGGATGTACAGGAATTAACCAAACTGAAAGGGGTTGGTGTGAAGAAGGCCGAAGCTATCATTGCGTGGCGCGAGGAGAACGGCAACTTCAAAACTGTGGATCAGTTATTGGAGGTGAAGGGAATCGGGGAGGTAACTCTTGCTCAAAATCGCGAAAATATTCGTATTTAGGTATTTGGTGGCGCCCTGCGGGCGTTAACGAATGAATTTTGCGTTGTTTTTTGTTTTAATGGGAGCCCGAGTTTAGTAACTCGGGCTCTTCTTTTTTGTGAGGTAAAGAAATGTCCACTCTGGATCCGCGCATTGTTGTTGCAATGGATTTTGACAATGCTGATCAATGTCTCGCCATTGCAAAACGATTATCTCCACTGGATTGCCGCTTGAAAGTAGGTAAAGAGCTTTTTACTGCGTGCGGGCCAAAAATAGTTGAACAATTAATGGCGTCGGGTTTTGAGATTTTTCTCGACCTTAAATTCCATGACATTCCCACCACTACCAGCAAAGCTGTTAAAGCCGCCGCTGAGCTTGGTGTATGGATGGTCAATGTACACGCATCCGGCGGAGAGCGCATGATGGTTGCGGCGCGTGAGATATTGGAACGGCGTGCGGGTAAGCCGCCGTTGTTGATTGCAGTCACAGTGCTGACCAGTATGGAGGCAAGTGATTTATCCGGGGTGGGAATTTTGTGCAGCCCCGAAGAACAAGTTATGAGGTTAGCTCGCCTGACCCACAGTTGTGGTCTTGATGGAATTGTTTGTTCGGCTCAGGAGGCGACCTTAATGCGTACCCAGTTTGGGAAGGATTTTTGCCTTGTTACACCAGGTATTCGCCTGGATACATCACCCGTTGATGATCAGCGACGCACCTTGGCACCCGCTGCTGCACTTGTCGCCGGGAGTAGTTATTTAGTGATTGGGCGACCGATTACCCAGTCCCCTGATCCGGCTGAGACTTGCAAGTCTATTATTCAAACCCTGTGCTAATGCTTTACGCTGTTATTAAGGAATGTGGTGCGCGATATGAATGTTTCTGCCCCTATTGTTATCACTATTGATGGTCCAAGTGGCTCCGGTAAAGGCACCCTCAGCCAGATGTTGGCTCGCCATTTGGGATATCATTTGCTGGATAGTGGTGCGCTTTATCGGTTGGTTGCACTGGCAGCGATGAAAAAAGGCACTGATTTAAACAGCGAAGATGAAGTAAGTCAGGTAGCAGCAGCGCTGGACGTGATATTTAGCCTTGAAAATGACAACTCGGCGCAGATTTTGCTGGAGGGAGTAAAGGTGACTGATGCAATTCGTCAGGAAGCGGTGAGCATGGCTGCATCAAAAGTGGCAGCCTACCCAAGTGTAAGGGCAGCTTTACTTGATCGTCAGCGCTCTTTTGCAGTTTCGCCAGGACTGATTGCTGACGGCCGCGATATGGGGACTACAGTATTTCCGACAGCACATGTAAAACTATTTTTGACCGCAAGTGCGGAGGCTCGTGCGGAGCGTCGCTACAAGCAGTTATGCAAAAAAGGAGAGATTGTTGATATGGCCGAGTTAGTTCGAGATATACGTGAGCGGGATGAGCGCGATTCCAATCGTTCCATTTCCCCGCTCAAACCAGCAAAGGATGCGGTAATTATTGATAGCACCACTATGACTATTGATGAAGTTTTTACAAAAATGCTGGCAGCAATTACATGATTCCTTACTTCCCTCGATCTGTGTCAACAAACGGTAAGAATGCTCAACTAGTTTGCACACAATATTTTCTTCATAACAATATTTTTAACATGACAGCATCGGACTCCAAGATATCCTCCACTCAAGATGAGATTAGAATATGACCTTGACTTGCTTTAAAGCCTACGATATCCGTGGAAAATTGGGTGACGAGCTCAATGAAGATATCGTCTATCGTATTGGTCGTGCTTATGCGCAGTTTCTAAAGCCTAAAAGTGTAGTTGTGGGTGGTGATGTACGCCTGACAAGTAAAACATTGAAAAATGCATTAAGTAATGGTTTGCGCGATGAGGGTGTCGATGTCATAGACATAGGAATGACTGGAACGGAAGAAATTTATTTTGCAACCAGTTATTTAAAAACTGACGGCGGTATTGAGATTACAGCAAGCCACAATCCAATTGATTACAACGGTATGAAGTTGGTGCGCGCCAATTCAAAGCCAATTAGTGGTGATACAGGGTTGAATGATATTAAGCGGTTAGCTGAGGATAATAATTTTTCTCCTGTAAATTTTGCGGCACGTGGCAGTATCCGTGAACTCAGTACTTTAGACGCTTATGTTCAGCATCTAATGTCTTACGTCGATGTCGCGCAGTTAAAGCCATTGCGATTGGTCGTCAATGCCGGTAACGGTGCTGCAGGTCATGTTATCGATGCCATAGAAAAATATCTTCCCTTTGAATTTATTAAAATTAATCATGAGCCAGATGGTACGTTCCCCAATGGAATTCCCAATCCATTATTGGTAGAAAACCGTGCATCTACTACTGCCGCAGTTATTGCGCATAAAGCGGATATGGGAATTGCATGGGATGGAGATTTTGACCGTTGCTTCCTCTTTGATGAAACGGGTGCATTCACAGAAGGTTATTACATTGTTGGCTTGTTGGCCGAGGCTTTCTTGCTCAAAAACCCAGGGGCAAAAATTATTCATGATCCACGGTTAACCTGGAATACATTGGATATTGCTAAACAAAATGGCGGCTTGGCTATTCAATCCAAAACTGGTCATGCCTTTATTAAAGAGCGTATGCGCGAGGAAGATGCAGTTTATGGCGGTGAAATGAGTGCGCATCATTATTTCCGTGATTTTTTTTACTGCGATAGCGGCATGATTCCCTGGTTATTGGTGTGTGAGCTGTTGAGCCGAAAGCAGCAAACATTATCCAGTATGCTAGAAGATCGTATTGCCAAGTTTCCGTCACCGGGCGAAATTAATAGCCACGTTGCCGATGCAAAAGTTGCCATAGACAAAGTATTTAATCACTACGTTTCGGCTGCCAAGTTTATTGACAAGACGGATGGAATTAGTCTGGAGTTTGATGATTGGCGGTTTAATTTACGGATGTCAAACACGGAACCTGTAGTGCGTTTAAATGTGGAAAGTCGTAACAACCAAATGTTGGTTGATCAAAAAACAACGGAAGTATTGAATTTACTCAACAGCTAAAATAAAAATTTAGAAGGGTACAGTTATGCAGGTTAAGAAAGCGGTTATCCCAGTAGCGGGTCTCGGAACACGTATGTTGCCGGCAACCAAAGCAATTCCGAAAGAAATGCTGCCGGTTGTTGATAAGCCATTGATTCAATATGTGATCGAAGAAGCAGCCGCAGCAGGCATTAAAGAAATCGTATTAGTAACTCATGCAAGTAAAAATGCGATCGAAAATCACTTCGATACAAGTTTTGAATTAGAGGCGCAACTTGAGTCGCGTTTGAAGAGGTCACTATTAGCGGAGGTGCGCTCCATTACGCCCCCTGGACTTACAGTTATTTCTGTTCGCCAAGCCGAAGCAAAGGGATTAGGGCATGCAATTCTGTGCGCTAAATCAGTTGTAGGTGACGAGCCGTTCGCTGTCTTGTTGCCCGATGTGATTGTAGATAATGCAGAGTGTAATCTGAAGCAAGACAACCTGGCTGGCATGACCAAACGTTTCCAAGAGACTGGTAATAGTCAGATTTTGGTAGAGCAGGTGCCTCATGACCAAGTTGATAAATACGGTGTGGTTGATTGCTCTGGCGTAGAAATTCCACCTGGAAAAACAGCAGTTATTAAAGCAATGGTAGAAAAGCCGCCTGTAGATGAAGCTCCCTCAAATATGGCAATCGTTGGTCGCTATGTTTTGTCAAAAACTGTATGGGATTTGTTGGCGAAAACGATGCCAGGGGCGGGCGGGGAGATTCAACTTACTGATGCTTTGGATGCGCTTCTCGGTCAAGAAACTGTTGAAGCATATCAATTGGTGGGGCGCAGCCATGATTGTGGAACAAAAATTGGTTACCTGATGGCGAATGTTATTTATGGCGAACGTCACAGTGATATCGGCAGTAAATTTAAAATATTTTTAAAAGATCGCTACAAAGTTTAACTATAGATGAGGCTCGAACTGCTTGCTGCGAGAAGCCATTTTTAGGTGAGCAGTAAGTTATTCTGATAAATGGCTTAAGGTGCGACATTTTTCATTAAGGAGAATTAATTGATTATACCTGTAATACTTGCTGGCGGCTCAGGAACGCGCCTGTGGCCTTTGTCGCGTAAACATTACCCAAAACAATTACTGAAATTGTTTGGCGATAAAACCATGCTGCAGCAAACATTGCTGCGCTTGCAAGGCGTGCCACACCTTGCTCCATCCATTGTGGTCTGCAATGAAGAACATCGATTCATGGTCGCGGAACAATTACATGAAATTGGCCAGCAAAAATCGTCAATAATTTTAGAGCCTATTGCCCGCAATACTGCGCCTGCATTGGCACTTGCTGCTATTCATGCGCGAACATTAGGCGATAACCCCATTCTCTTGGTGTTGTCAGCTGATCATATGATTAGTGATGTTGCAGTATTTCAGGCCGCACTTGCTGATGCCATTAAAGCGGCAGAGCTTGGACATCTTGCTACTTTTGGTGTTCAGCCAACTCGCCCTGAAACAGGATACGGATACATTAAAACCCTGAATGGAGCAGTCACTGAGGCCGCGGCGTTTTTCCCCGTAGCCCAGTTTGTAGAAAAGCCTGATCTTGCGACCGCAGAACAGTATCTTGCCGAAGGTTGTTACTATTGGAATAGCGGGATGTTTGTATTCCAGACAGAGGTGTTTTTGCGTGAACTTCAAAGCCAGAGCCCGGATGTTGTTGTTGCTGCTGAGCAAGCAAAAGCCTGGGCTGTGCAGGATCTGGATTTTATTCGTGTTGATAAAGAATCTTTTGCGCAAGCACCCAATATTTCGATTGATTATGCGCTTATGGAAAAAAGCCGAAATGTAGTTTGTGTCCCGCTCGATGCCGGATGGAGTGATGTGGGGGATTGGAAATCTTTTTGGGATCTTTCTGACAAAGATACTGCAGGCAATAGTCTGATTGGTGACAGTATCGATATAGGGTCAACCAATACGTTGGTTTTCTCTCAAGATAAATTGGTGGCCACATTAGGTGTTAATAATTTAATGATTATCAACACTCCGGATGCCGTGTTGGTGGCTGATAAATCCCAAGCGCAACAGGTTAAGTCAATTATTACCCACATCGAAAAGCAGAACCGTTCTGAGCATCTTCAGCATCGTGAAATTTATCGTCCATGGGGCTGTTATGACGCGATAGATACTGGTGATCGCTATCAGGTAAATCGTATACGCGTAAAACCTGGAGGTAGCTTGTCACTGCAGGTCCATCACCATCGTGCAGAACATTGGATAGTTGTCAAAGGAACAGCTCTTGTTCAAAAAGGCGAAGAAACGCTTTTGTTGTCCGAAAATGAATCTACTTACATTCCAGTTGGCACGAAACATAGATTAAGCAATCCTGGAAAAATACCTTTGGAAATTGTTGAAGTGCAGTCAGGTCCGTATCTAGAGGAGGATGATGTAATTCGTTACGAAGATAGTTATGGTCGATCTTAAGAAAGCTTATCAATCTATTTTTAACAGGCTAGGGAGTTTCTAATGAAAGTCACGGTATTTGGAACTGGCTATGTTGGTTTGGTAACTGGCGCTTGCCTCGCAGACGTTGGTCATGATGTTCTTTGTGTTGATATCGATCAGAAAAAAGTGGATAACCTGAATGCAGGGATTATTCCGATTTATGAACCAGGGCTGGAGGCAATTGTTAAACAGGCGGTTCAACATGGGTTGCTGAAGTTTACCACCAGTATGGATCTTGCAGTTCAGCATGGCGAGCTGCAGTTTATTGCTGTCGGAACTCCGTCTGGTGAAGACGGCTCGGCCGATTTGCAATACGTGGTTGCGGTAGCTAAAACAATTGGCCAGCGTATTACTGATTATAGAGTGGTTGTTAATAAGTCAACTGTACCAATAGGTACGGCAGAGATAGTCCATTCGGCACTTACTGATGAGCTTGGTAAGCGTGGGGTTAGCATCCCATTCGATGTTGTGTCCAATCCGGAGTTTCTCAAAGAGGGAGCTGCTATTAATGATTTTATGAAGCCTGACCGTATTGTGGTGGGTACTGATAGTGAAAGGGCCGAGCAATTGTTGCGCGAGCTTTATGCACCATTTAATCGCAGCCATGACCGCATGATTTTTATGGATGTCCGCTCCGCAGAGTTAACTAAATATGCAGCAAACGCGATGCTTGCAACAAAAATCAGCTTTATTAATGAGATGGCTAACTTGGCAGAGTTGCTAGGTGCTGATATTGAAAAAGTGCGCAATGGCATAGGGGCTGATCCGCGAATTGGCTATCACTTTATTTACCCTGGCTGTGGCTATGGCGGTTCCTGCTTTCCAAAAGATGTTAAGGCGCTGATCAATATTGCGCGCAATGTGGATTACAAAGCTGGTCTTATGGAGGCGGTCGATAAGGTTAATCAGGCGCAGAAAAGCAAATTATTTGCCTATTTGGCCCGTCATTTTGGCAATGATCTGAAAGGTAAGGTATTTGCCTTGTGGGGCTTATCCTTCAAGCCCAATACCGATGATATGCGCGAGGCTCCAAGCCGGGTGTTGATAGAGGCCCTTTGGGCTGCAGGTGCCAAGGTTCAGGCTTATGACCCGGTCGCAATGGAAGAGACGCAGCACATCTATGGCTTGCGTGATGATCTTAAGCTGGTGGGTACGAAAGAGGCTGCACTTGAGCGCGCGGATGCACTGATTATTTGTACTGAATGGAAAAATTTTCGTGCGCCGAATTTTGATATGCTCAAATCTGCCCTGCGTAATCCGGTCATTTTTGATGGGCGCAACCTTTATGAACCAGACAGAATGGCTTCATTGGGTTTTGAGTATTATGCTGTGGGGCGTGGCCTAAGTGTCGTAAGGCGCTGATTTTTAAATCCTTAATGGGTGGTTGCCATGTTTTCTGGCGGTCACTCATTTCCCCTCCCTTTACAACTCGTTCCTGCCCTTCGTTCTCGACGCAAACATAGCTAACCTATTGAAAAATATGGGGCATTCTGCTAGCCTTGCGCACCTGCTGATTTTCTATGCTTTGATTTGCGTCTTGGATACATTTTTAGCAGTAGTGGAATCTGTCAAACCCAGCCTGAGGGAGCTTCCATTTTACTTTAACTGACCCGTATGACTGGCCATGCGGAATAGATGGGGCGAGTTTTAACGTCTGCATCTCTAATCTATAGGTAATACCATGAGTATGAACGAAAGTTTTGCTGCGTTATTTGAAGAAAGTTTAAAAACCGTTGATATGGTTCCGGGTACTATTATTACCGGTGTAGTAATTGATATTGATAAGGACTGGGTGACTGTTCACGCCGGCCTGAAATCAGAAGGTGTTATTCCTGCTGAACAATTCCGCAATGAATTGGGTGAATTGACACTCCAAATCGGCGATGAAGTACAAGTGGCTCTGGAAAGCGTAGAAGATGGTTTCGGTGAAACCAAGCTGTCACGTGAGAAGGCCAAACGCGCTGAGGCGTGGAAAATTCTTGAAGCAGCACATGTTGCTGAAGAAGTTATCAAAGGTGTTATTAACGGTAAGGTTAAAGGTGGTTTCACCGTTGACGTTGCTGGTATCCGTGCCTTCCTTCCTGGCTCATTGGTTGATGTTCGCCCTGTGCGCGAAACTACCCACCTCGAAGGCAAAGAGCTGGAATTTAAAGTTATCAAGCTCGATCAAAAGCGCAACAACGTAGTTGTTTCTCGCCGTGCGGTGTTGGAACAAGCTAACTCTGTTGAGCGTGACGAACTGCTTGCTACACTGCAAGAAGGTCAAGCTGTTAAAGGTATCGTTAAAAACCTTACCGACTACGGCGCATTCGTTGACTTGGGTGGTGTTGATGGTCTGTTGCACATCACCGATATGGCTTGGAAGCGCATCAAGCACCCAGGTGAAATCGTAAACGTTGGTGATGAAATCGACGTTAAAGTATTGAAGTTCGATCGTGAGCGTAACCGTGTATCTCTTGGCCTGAAGCAATTGGGCGAAGATCCGTGGATACAAATCACCAAGCGTTATCCAGAAGGCGCTCGTGTGAAAGCAAAAGTAACCAATTTGACTGATTACGGTTGCTTCGCAGAGTTGGAAGAAGGCGTTGAAGGTTTGATCCACGTTTCAGAAATGGATTGGACTAACAAGAACATTCATCCTTCTAAAGTTGTTCAACTGGGTGATGAAATCGAAGTTATGGTATTGGATATCGACGAAGAGCGTCGTCGTATCTCTCTCGGTCTGAAACAATGCCAAGAGAATCCATGGGATGCATTTGCGCGCACTTGCGCCAAAGGCGACAAAATCAGCGGCAAAATCAAGTCAATCACTGACTTTGGTATCTTCATCGGTTTGGATGGTGGTATTGATGGTCTGGTTCACTTGTCTGACATCTCTTGGCATGAAGCTGGCGAAGAAGCTGTTCGCAAGTACAAGAAGGGTGATGAACTGGAGACTGTGGTATTGGCCATCGATCCAGAGCGCGAGCGCATTTCTTTGGGTATCAAACAACTTGAAACCGATCCATTCTCAGAATACGTTTCTGTAAATGATAAAGGTGCTGTTGTTAAAGGTATCGTTAAAGAAGTTGAAGCTAAAGCTGCAGTAATCACCTTGGCAGATGACGTTGAAGCTGTTCTCAAGGCCTCTGAATTGAGCCGTGAGAAAGTGGAAGATGCACGTAACCTGCTGAAAGTGGGTGACGAAGTTGAAGCCAAGATTATTGCTGTAGATCGCAAAAATCGCAGCATTAGCCTGTCAGTAAAATCCAAAGATGTAGAAGAAGAGAAGACTGCTATGAAAGAACTTTCTAGCAAGCAATCTGATCAGGCTTCTCCAACCACTTTGGGTGATCTGATTAAAGCGCAAATGCAAAGTAAAGAGTAATCTTTCTTGCGAATCGGTGGCCAGTTTTCTGGTCACCGATATACTGTGTTGTTGTGTCTTTTTGTATTTGATGTGTATCCAGTGGTGTTGTTTGAGCGTTTTTTTAATAACAGAGATCAGGTTATGACAAAGTCAGAATTGATTGAATATATTACTGAAAAACAAAACCAACTAACCATTAAAGATGTTGAAATGTCGGTAAAGCTTTTGCTGGATTATATGTCCGATATTCTCGCATCAGGTGAGCGTATTGAGATTCGTGGATTTGGTAGTTTTTCTTTGCATTACCGCGCACCTCGTACAGGTAGAAACCCTAAAACGGGGGATGCTGTTGTCCTTGAGGGCAAGTATGTTCCTCATTTTAAGCCAGGTAAGGAAATGCGTGATCGTGTTAACGAAAGTATTTCCAAGTTATAAGCTAGCACTTTCTTACTGATGTCGTTTGCTAAAACGATACTGTTTTTATACCCTCCCTTCCGATATTCTTCTCCGCTTTACGTTATTCCTTGCGATCTCTTTGTGATTCGCCGAGTTGCTATCTATGTTTACGAAATTGTTTGAAGCATCGAGACCTGCTAAGCGCTTGATCTCATTATCCTATGATGCACTCGCTATTACCCTGGGTGTCTATCTGTCAATTTGTCTTAGGTTGGGCACCTTTGATGTAGTGATCACCTCAAAAGAATTAGCCGCATTACTGATAACCATTGTTTCCAGCTTGTTTATTTTTATCCGTATGGGCATGTATCGAGCCATTCTCAGGTATATGACTCAACCGGCAATAGTGACTATCGTAATCTGTGTGTTCTTGTCCGGCGCCACATTGGCGATTTCCGGTTTTCTGACATATTCAAAAATACCGCGCTCAGTCCCTTTTATTTATATTGCATTGATGATCTTGCTGATAGGGGGGCCGAGATTGTTGGTGCGTCATATCATTTTAATGTTGGGGGCATTGCCAGCAAGAGAAGCTATTCCGGTGATTGTTTACGGTGCGGGTAGGACAGGGCATCAATTATTGCAAGCGCTGCAGGATACGGGATACCGTGTAGCTGCCTTTGTTGATGATAATAAATTTTTGCACGGCACCTTGCTTTCTAACATAAAAATTTATTCGCCAAAATCTATTCCCAAATTAATTTCATCGACAGGTGCAAGCAAGCTTCTGCTTGCACTGGGGCGAACCTCGCACAGCGCCAGGCTTGATATTATTAAAAAGCTCGAAAAATATCACATCAATGTTCAAACCATTCCCGAGTTTTCCGATATTTTGTCTGGTAAGGCGAGAATCGAAAATGTACGTGATGTTGATATTGATGATCTGCTTGGGCGCGATAGCGTTCAACCAATGCAGCATTTAATGGAATCCTCTGTCCTGGATAAGGTTGTTTTGGTTACGGGGGCGGGTGGGTCGATTGGCGGTGAGCTTTGTCGGCAGATTATTGAGTTAAAGCCGCGAAAATTAATCTTAATTGATCACAATGAGTTTAGTCTCTATAGCATTGAGCGCGAACTTGCAGGGAAAAATGTAGATCAGGTTAATGTTGTTGCATTGCTTGGTTCCGTCCAAAACTCCCGCCTACTTGATTCTGTTATGGTGGAGCATAGAGTTCAAACTGTGTATCACGCTGCCGCCTATAAGCATGTCCCTTTGGTTGAAAGCAATTGCGTCGAGGGAATGAAAAATAATGTGTTTGGAACGCAGTTTTGTGCTGAGGCTGCTATTAATGCCGGCGTAGAGCTATTTGTACTTATTTCTACGGATAAAGCCGTGCGCCCCACAAATCTTATGGGGGCATCGAAACGATTAGCTGAGCTAATCTTGCAAAGTCTTGCACAAAAAGAATCATCAACTCGGTTTGTGATGGTTCGATTTGGCAATGTGTTAGGTTCATCTGGCTCTGTAGTTCCACTCTTTCGCAAGCAAATTAAAGAGGGAGGGCCCGTCACCGTAACTCATCCTGACATCATTCGTTATTTTATGACAATTCGTGAGGCTGCCCAGTTGGTCATACAGGCCGGCGCGATGGGGCATGGGGGCGATGTTTTTGTATTGGATATGGGAGAGCCAATAAAAATCGTGGATTTGGCAAAGCGTATGATAAGCCTTTCGGGACTTACTGTTCGCGACGAGCATGACCGCGATGGTGATATTGCCATTAGTTACACAGGCTTGCGTCCTGGTGAAAAATTGTTTGAAGAGCTTCTTATTGGTGACAATGTTGCTCCCACAGAGCACAGTAGAATTTTTCGTGCGATGGAACAGTTTATATCATGGCAAGAGATGGAGTTGTTTCTGAAGCGTTTGGCTATTGCGTGTGAGTCGAATAACAGTGATTTGATTAAATCATTGTTGTTCGAGGTTCCTGCAGGTTATTTAATCGATGCGCCAGAGTTGCCTGAGGAAAATAAAGTTTTGCTGGTTAATTGATTACTCCATACAGCCTGCCCGAAATTTATGTGCGATCAGTAGTAAGGGGGCATAGGCAATCGCTAATGCAACAGAAAAATGTATCTGAATTGTTGTGACTGCAATTGCGATAGGTAGAAGCCAGAACAGATTGATGGCAACAATTGCGAGTGTTGCGTAAGTATGTGAATTTAATTTGATTGCAATTTTTTGATAGGCGTGAGTTCGATGCGCCTGGTGAACAGCTTGTCGGGTAAGGAGGCGGGAAGAAAGTGTGTAACTGGCATCTACAATAAATACACCAAGCATAATTAGCCAGGCGGAAAAAATGCGGAAATCGTCAGTTATGCTTCCAGTAGCAAGTAGGCCAAGGCCAAGGCCAAGAAAAAGACTGCCTGTGTCCCCCATAAACAGTTTTGCTTTAGGGAAATTCCAAAATAAAAACCCACTAGCGCTTGCCGAGATAATTATCAATAAATAAATAGCGTCTGTGTTTATGGTTTTTATCCAATATATTAACGCCATACCCATACACACGCAGATTGCTTCAAGTGCTGCCAAACCATTAATTCCATCCATAAAATTGTATAAATTTGTCATCCATACAATAAATAAAATCAAGACGCCTGTAATTAACAATTGAATGGGGGCTGGCAACTCATTGTTGATCCCAATCAAATAGATGCCTAAACCGGCAAGCAAAAACTGTATGGTCAGGCGTATGGCTACATTCAGATTGAATAAATCATCACAGATCCCAAGAATTGCCATGAGTCCGGCTGGAATCATCAACCAGTAAACAGGTGTGAAGGGTATATGGCCCAGGCTCAATGCTGTTAATGCTGCGATGATCACGCCGCCAACTATGGCTATACCGCCACCTCGCGGGGTAGGAGTTTGGTGGGAGCTGCGAATATTGGGCATGTCTAGCAGGCGCTTCCCGAAATGATGGATCAATAATCGCGAGAGGAGTAGTGAAACAAACACAGGTAACACGCAAAGGGTGAGCCACTTGGTCAATGTATGATCCTTTGTTGAGTGGTTTGAGGTAGTGAATTGTATCTTAGGCTGCCGGGATACGATCCTTCATTATTTTTGCACCAAAATAGACTTATAAAATATTCATATGTTCTTGTGTGGTGCATTTATGATGATTTATCTTGGTGCTAAAGGCGATATGTATATGAAAAATATATAAAAAATAATTATGGTTTAAAATTTGCTTTTCTCTGATTCATTTTAATTATTACCTAATAAATGGATTTTTTTTGCCTTTATCTGGTGCGATTGTTTTATGGGGTGGATGATATTTCCTACACTTTGTGCAATCAGTAGATTGGCCCTGTATCAAAACAGAGCAAGGTTCACCACAAAAATTAAAATGCAATCGGATCACATCCTATTAACCAAAAAAACCATCATGGGGTCACTATGAAGAAGCTAAATTTCAAACTCTTTGCGCTATTAGGGGGGCTGCTGACTGTTTATGGTCAGGGCGCACTTGCCCAAGAGGCGACAATTAATGGTGCTAATACAGCCTGGATTTTGACCTCAACAGCATTGGTTCTCTTTATGACCTTGCCTGGGTTGGCATTGTTCTATGGTGGCTTGGTGCGTGTAAAGAATATCTTGTCGGTACTCATGCAATGTTTTGCGATTGCTTGTTTGGTTTCAATCCTATGGTTGATCGCAGGCTACAGTTTGGCGTTTGGAACTGGTAATGCATGGATTGGTGATTTGAGTATGGTGTTCATGGCCAACATCACCGAGGACGCGTTGGCGGGAGATATCCCGCTTAGCCTGCATGCAATGTATCAAATGACCTTTGCCATTATCACGCCAGCGCTGATTGTTGGCGCTTTTGCAGAGCGCATGAAGTTCTCCTCCATGCTGATCTTTTCTGCACTTTGGTTGTTTGCTGTGTACATCCCTGTCTGTCATTGGGTGTGGGCTGGGTCAGGTTGGCTATTCGCAAAGGGGTTGTTGGATTTCGCGGGCGGTACAGTCGTACATATCACTGCGGGTGTGGCCGCGCTTGTTGCAGCCATAGTAATTGGCAAGCGCAATGGCTTTCCCACAACCGCAATGCCTCCGCACAATATGACGATGACGGTTACCGGTGCAGGTATGCTGTGGGTAGGTTGGTTCGGTTTTAATGCTGGTAGCGCGCTGGCTGCCAATGGCAATGCAGCTATGGCAATGTTGGTGACTCATATTTCTGCAGCAGCAGGTGCCTTGGCGTGGATGACTATTGAATGGATGCGCTTCAGAAAGCCGAGTGTATTGGGTATTGTGACCGGGATGGTCGCGGGGCTCGGCACTATTACCCCCGCATCTGGATATGTTGGCCCTGGCGGTGCGTTAGTGATTGGCTTGGCGGCCGGTGTTGTCTGTTTTTTCATGACCCAGCTGATAAAGCGCGTGTGGAAAATCGACGATTCACTCGATGTTTTCCCTGTGCATGGTGTCGGTGGTGTGTTGGGCACAATTCTCGCCGGGATATTTGCATCTACTGAACTTGGTGTATTTAGCGGGCAAGGTTTCGCCAGTGGCATTACCTCTATGGGGGAGCAGTTAGGTGTGCAATTGCTGGGCGTCGTTGTTACCTTTATTTATACCGCCGTTGTAACGTATATTTTACTGAAAGTTACCGGTGTATTTACTTCCGGTTTACGTGTAACCCAAGAAGAGGAAAGTGTTGGTTTGGATTTGAGCCTGCATGAAGAGGATGGCTACAAGCTTTAATTGAGTGCGTGTCAAATCCAACAAAAAAGAGGAGCATCTGCTCCTCTTTTTTATTTTGTCGCCGTAGGAATTCAATATCGATTATTTAAAGGCAATTAAGGCTGCCGTGACTGCAACATTTAATGACTCCACGCCATTATTCATTGGAATACAGATTTGCTCGTTGCACAGCGTGGTAACTTCCTGTGAAACCCCTTCAGACTCATTACCTAGTACATAAATGCATGGGGCATCAGGAGTGAATTTTTTAAGTTCTGTTGCGGCGTGTGACGATAGGGCGCAGACAATTACACCTGCTTGCTTAAAGTCACCCAAAGCTTTGGGGAGATCTTTACAGCGCAATAACGGAGCTCGAAATACAGTGCCAGCGCTCGCTTTAATAACAAGCGGGTCAATTTGAGCATTACCTTTTTGGGGCAGCAATATTCCATCGATATTGCCAGCGCAAGCCGACCTAATAATCATGCCCAGATTTTGTGGGTTTTGTACTCCATCAAGTGCCAGCAGGGTATAATTTTTTTTCTTGTTTTCTGCAAGAAACTCATCGTAGAGTTTATAGCCGCGCAATTGTAAATCTGCTGCCACCCCTTGATCTTGTGATGCATTTTTAGAGATGCGCGCTAATGCTTGCCGCTCATGATAAATAATCTCTGCCCCTTTTGCTTTTGCCAACGAAATAATATCGTCAAGAATATCCGCTGATTTATTGCTGCTGGCCAGATGCAGGCGATAAATAAATGTCGCGGGATCCTGCAGTGCTTCGAGAACAGTTTTTCGCCCATAGACAGTCATTAATGAATCAAAAAAACGCTTCTTTTCCAGATAAGCGGGGCTGTCATCACGGGGTTTGTTCATACTGGGTTTCTTGCATTAGTGAGGGGGGTAGGATTATGCCGAGCAGAGTTTTTTGTATGCTTGCACCGTTGCCGGCAATCCCATTGCGATTGCGTCTACTATGAGTGCGTGACCAATGGATACCTCGAGCAGCCCGGACACTTGACGAAAGAGGGCAAGATTTTCCAAATTTAAATCGTGCCCGGAATTTAAGCCAATGCCAATTTTTTGTGCGTGGATTGCTGCATCGATATAGGTTTGGAACAATGCGTGAAAGTTTTCATCCTGGTGTTTGAATGCTTCGGCATAAGGACCAGTGTATAGCTCAATACGATCAGCCCCCAGCTCTTTGGCCAGTGAGATTTGTTCTATATCCGGATCCATAAATAAACTGACGCGCACCCCGAGATCCTGCAATTCACAAATCAGTGGGCGTAATTTCTCTCCAGCCACTTTTAAATTAAAGCCGTGATCAGATGTAAGTTGATCATTGGAGTCGGGCACCAATGTACATTGGTGTGGGCGCACGTCCTGTACTAATTTAATAAAGCCGGGAAAATCCCCCAGCGATTCTGCGTAGGGGTTTCCTTCGATATTAAATTCAATGCCCGCGTGGGATTTGACCAGCTCACTGAGTTGATAAACGTCGTGTGGTCGAATGTGGCGCTGATCCGGGCGGGGGTGAACTGTAAGCCCGTCTGCGCCTGATTGAATGCAGATCTCGCCATGACTAATTACGCTCGGGTAATTTCCTGGGCGGGAATTTCGGATCAGTGCAATTTTATTTAAATTTACACTGAGAGCAGTGTTGTTACTGGGGGTCATTAATGGGTACCAATGCATCTTTAATGCTGGATGGTTTTGGGGTATTTTGCGACTCAATCAGGGCATCTAAACTGCCGGCATCAGTTCGTGTTGCGCTCAATATACGCACGGCATAATTAGGCGCTTCCGGAAAGGCTTTAAACATTCCACGCGGTTCTTGTGCAATTTTTTCAATCACATCCATTCCGGCAACGACTTTACCAAATACGGTGTAGCCAGGTTTGGTCTCGGTTGCATTCAAGCCGGGGTTGTTCTGCAGGTTGATATAAAACTGGGCTGTTGCGCTATTGGGATCTTGTTGTCTCGCCATAGCTACACTTTTGTAATCATTTTTCAAGCCGTTCACTGACTCATTCACAATCGGTTTGCGGGTCTCTTTCTCAGCAAAATCGAATGTCATCCCGCCACCCTGAACAACAAAGCCAGGTACCACACGGTGAAAGATGGTGCCGTCATAAAACTTGGCATCTACATAACCAAGAAAGTTTTGCGCGGTCACCGGTGCAGCTTTGGAATACACCTCTACGACAAATGTTCCCAAGTCGGTCTTTATGGCCACCAGGGTGTTTTCAGCAGCATAAGCGTTGATGCTTGTAGCCAGACTAAAACCTAATAATAAATGCGCGATTTTTTTTAACATGTTAGCTACTCTCAGCGCCATTCTGATCTGCGTTTGCGACGACCGAAGGCTTGCAAAATAAAAGAAAGGAAAACACCACCAAATACTAAACCACCACCGTAAATCCAGTGATTAAAACGGTCGGTATTTTTGAGTTTTTCATTTTCCGCTTTGAGTACATCAGCATGGGTTTGTAACAGTTGGTTATCTTTGAGCATGCGTTGATGTTCTTCTTCCAGATTAAATGCTGTAGTTGCAGCCTGACGCATATCTTCTGTGTCAGCCAATAGTTGTTGATGCTCTTGCTGAACTTTTGCGAGCTGTTCTTTGAGCTGAGCATTTTCAGTTTGCAATGTCAAAATATCACGTGACGAGTTTGATAGGGCTGCTAACTGAAGTGCAGCTGTTGGCTTGTCAGTGACATTTTGGCTGCGTACCCAACCTTCGGTGCCATCAGGTGTCATAACAAGTGACCAGAGATTATTGTCAGTGCCGGTTTCTTCGCGGATAAAATTGAGTTTGGTTCCGCTCGCTAATCCTTGTTGCAAAATACTGGCTTGCGGATTTTTGTCGCTACGCACAGGAATATAGATAACGTCAGAAACATATTTATCGACGGCGATACTAGGTGCACTGATTAATGACAAAGTGAAAAGCGATAGCGTACAGCCAAGCAGGGATATTTTTTTCACAGTTGCTCCGATCCTTAAAAATGAAAAGAAAAAGACTTAAGGCAAAACTTTTTTAAATGGCTTTACAACAACCTTGGCGTAAATACCAGCCGCTACATAAGGATCTGCATCTGCCCAGGATTGCGCTTGCTCAAGGGATCCAAATTCAGCAATAACCAGGCTGCCAGTAAAGCCTGCTTCACCTGGGTCACTATTGTCGACTGCCGGGTGCGGGCCAGCAACAAATAGGCGGCCCTCGTCATTCAATTGTTGTAGGCGGGCGAGGTGAGCGGGGCGCGCTAGTTTGCGTTTTTCCAGGCTATTTGAAATATCTTCGCTAATAATGGCGTAAAGCATGAAACATTCTCTTGGCTAAAGTCGGTAACGGATTTTTTGAAAAAATAAAATTCGTCTGGCGGTTAATTCTCACTGCCATCATTAATCACTTCTTCCAGTGTTAGATGGGTCAGCAGGCGAATACTGCGAAATACATAAAATAACGTCCCCATCATAATGATCATCATTGGCAGTGCGATAACGGGGTAGCTCAGGGCGGCCATTTTACCTAATTCTGCGTTGAATTCTGCTGTTCCTGGTTGGCTGACTAGAATAATTTTGGCCAAAATGTAATTTAATGCCGATGACAAAAAGAACGACGCGGCAATCATCAGCGATGCATTGTTCAATGTCCGCTCAAATTGTTTGTGTGTACCGTAGTGTTGCAGGGCTGAATCGACTTTATGAATCTTCAGTACTTTGTCGTTATAGATAAAGGTTTTTACGAGCGGATAGCGCGTTTTTATTGAGATCAGTGTGACAATGCCAAGAATGCCGGGGATTGCAGCTTCTTTAATCGCAAAATATTGGGGGGGCAAATGCAAAAGGCTTAGGCCTCCCGTGAGCAATACACTGACAATACCCAAAGCAGAAAAAACATTAATTTTTTTGTTGATAAGAAAATCGCGCAACCCGTAACTGATGGGAAATGCGAGTGCAACGATGAGCCCCCAGGTTGCCCCCAAATGTTCATCCCCGCTGAGTTTGGTCAAAATGAGCGTAGGGATAACAATGTTCATTAACAGATTGGCTAAAAAACTTTCTTTTTTAGGTTTGGGCTGCGAATTTGCGGGCTCTGCGGGAGGTTTATCGGCTAACATGCTCACATTCTTTTCAGAGTTATTGTCGGTCATGACCAATCCTGGTGATGTATTTGTTGTTTGGAGTTCGAGTGATTTTTGATCTGCATTGCCACACCCATTTTTCTGACGGGATGCTTAGCCCGGAAGCTGTGATCGCGCGCGCGAAAGAGCGCGGCGTTGCAGTGCTGGCGATTACGGATCACGATACCATAGCTGCTGTGGGGATTGCACAAAAAGCCGCGTTGGATGCAGGCATCACCTTGATCTCTGGTATAGAGTTTTCCAGTCAATGGGGAAAGGGTGGTGTACATATTGTCGGGTTGGGGGTTGATGTAAATTCTCCTGCACTGATTGCCGCCCTGGAGTTTCAAGAGCAAGCGCGTAAGACACGCGCACTGGCAATTGCAGATCGATTATCCAAAGCCGGGTTTCCCGGCGCACTGTCGGGGGCGCAGGGGATTGCTGGTAATGCTACCCTGGGGCGACCACATTTTGCGCAATATTTGGTTGCGGTGGGTGCAGTAAAAAACATCAATGCGGCCTTTAAAAAATATCTGGGGGCGGGTAAGCCTGCAGATGTTAAATACCAATGGCCATTGATGGATCATGTAATTGAGTGGATTCATGCGGCCGGTGGTGTAGCTGTGCTGGCGCATCCGGCCAAATATGAACTGACGCGCACCAAAATGTGCGCACTTATCGACTCATTTGCCGCGGCTGGAGGCGATGCGCTGGAGGTGATTAGTGGATTGCAGCCTGCTGCTTTGACTGAGGATTTATTGCGTATCGCAAATGCCCGTTCACTCTATGCATCCTGTGGCTCGGATTTCCACTTTCCTGATCAACCATGGCAGGAATTGGGTAGCTTTGGCAAACTTCCGGCTCATGCCAAACCTGTGTGGGAGTTATTGGGCTATAACCCATAACACTAATAAAATATTTTCCTCTGCCCAGTCTTTCCGTGTGATGGGCGAGTGTCGTAAGGAGTCATTGCAATGGCCCAGTTTTTTCAAATACATGCCGAAAACCCGCAGCATCGTTTAATTGTTCAGGCCGCTGACATTGTCCGTAAAGGCGGATTGGTGGTATATCCAACCGATTCTGCCTACGCACTTGGCTGCCATATAGGAGACAAAGATGCACTGGAGCGCATTCGTACACTGCGCAAGCTCGATAAAAACCATAATTTTACGCTGATGTGTCGCGATCTTTCCGAGATCGCCACTTATGCGCGCGTTGATAACCAAGCCTACCGGTTAATTAAAAACCATACGCCTGGTGCCTATACGTTCATCCTTGAGGCGACTGCCGATGTCCCGCGGCGATTGATGCACCCGAAGCGCAAAACCATTGGTTTGCGTGTGCCGGATAATCCAATTGCGCTGGCTTTGCTGGAAGAATTGGGGGAACCCTTGATGACCAGCAGCCTGTTGTTGCCAGGTGAAGAGTTTCCTATGACCGATCCCTATGATATCCGCGATACCCTGGAGCACTTTGTAGAGTTGGTGATCGATGGGGGTTATTGTGGACTTGAGCCTACCACTGTTATCGATCTTACCGAGCCACTGCCGCAACTGGTGCGCCAAGGGAAGGGTGACTTCTCACCTTTTGATTCTAACTAATTGATCTATAAAGGAGTTGGTTGTCGAGCTAGCGTGCTGTCCGGCGCCTCGTGAAATGGCTATAATGCCGCCCTTGTTATCCGGTGCTACGACGAGGCCGCTGATCCTACTGACTAACCTGTGAGTTACCTTGCGTGAGTGAAACCCTCGAAACCTCTACGTCTTCGGATCTTGTTGCACCACCAGAGGCAATAACTGAAGCCGGCGCAGTCACCAATGAAGAGCTAGTTGTGGAACCAGCGAGTGCGCATGTACAAAAAGGGCCCCAGCAAGGTGAAATGCCTTTTGCCATGGTTCACGGCAAGGCCTACACCCAGTTGCCACAGGATTTATATATTCCGCCCGATGCACTGGAAGTATTTCTGGAGGCATTTGAAGGCCCCTTGGATTTATTGCTGTACCTGATTCGCCGCCAGAACATCGACATCCTCGATATCAATGTCTCGGAAATTACCTCTCAATACATGGCCTATGTTGATTTGATGGAAGCGCATCAATTCGAGCTGGCGGCAGAGTATTTGGTGATGGCGGCTATGCTTGCCGAGATTAAATCGCGCATGCTATTGCCGCGCTCTTCGGAAGAGCATGAAGAAGAGGAAGATCCGCGTGCATCGCTCATTCGTCGTTTGCAAGAATACGAACGGTTTAAGCAGGCGGCAGTTGATTTGGACCATGTGCCGCGTGTATCCCGCGATGTGTTCCCGGTTACTGCCGCAGGTCCTGACCGCAGTTTGACGCGGCTCGATCCGGATGTGGAATTGCAGGAATTATTATTGGCGCTCTCGGAAGTATTGCGCCGCGCTGATATGTTTGAAAGCCATCATGTATCCAAGGAAAAACTCTCCACGCGCGAGCGTATGGCGCAGGTGCTGGATACATTAGCGCATCAACATTTTGTTCCCTTTGTCAGCCTGTTCAAAGCGGAAGAAGGGCGCCTTGGGGTTGTCGTCACCTTTCTCGCGGTGATGGAATTGATTAAGGAATCGCTGGTGGAAATTGTTCAAAGCGAATCCTTTGCACCTATTCACGTAAAAGCCAGAACACAATGACAAACGAAATTGATATCGCAGAAGATGCTCTTGATGAGGATCTGGATTCATCTACTGAGGTAGGTGAGGAGGCCGGTGAAGAGTCGCGTGCACTGCACGAAGAGTCTGATACGGAAGAGTCGGCAACTGTTCCCGTTACACAAATGCCGGTTGATGCAGAACTGCTGCGCAAGATTATTGAAGGCGCGATTTTGGCTGCAGGCCAGCCGATGACTATTGCACGCTTGCTGGAACTGTTCGATGAAGAAGTAGCGCCAAGTAAAGATGAGATTGCTGCAGCCTTACTCGATATTCAGGCGGCCAGTGCCGAGCGCGGATTTGAATTAAAAGAAGTGGCCTCTGGTTGGCGCTTTCAGGTGCGCGATAATCTTGCGCCCTGGGTAAATCGTCTGTGGGAAGAAAAACCGCAAAAATATTCGCGCGCATTGCTCGAAACCTTGGCGTTGGTTGCGTATCGCCAGCCAATTACGCGCGGCGACATCGAAGAGATTCGCGGCGTAGCTGTTAGCTCTCATATCATGAAAACCTTGTTGGAGCGCGATTGGGTCAAGGTAGTCGGGCATCGCGATGTTCCCGGCCGTCCATCACTCTTTGCGACCACGCGCCAATTTTTGGATTATTTCAATTTAAAAAGTTTGGAAGAATTACCGTCGCTGAGTGAAATCCGCGATCTGGATGAATTAAATCCGGTGCTGGATTTAGGTGAGGCAGGTTTGGGAGAGAAAGATACAGATCCGCCAATTCCAGATGAAAATCCACCTGTTGCTGCCAGTGAAGTTGATGCTGAACCAGTAGACACACAAGCCGCTTTTTACGAAGAAGGTTTTGTTGATGGTGAAGATGCTTTTGTCGATGTAGAGGAAGATGCAGCTGTTGCTGACTCTTCAGATACAGAGACAATAAACAATGAAGAAGAACCCCGCAGCGATTAGCTGCTTAATAATCTATGGTGAAGAAAATCAACCGGGATAAACCTGAAAAACCTACCAAGGCTGTGAAGCCAGTAGTTGCTGGAAAAGCGAAATCTGCCGACAAAAAAGCAGCGACCGCTAAACCGGCAAAAGCCAATCCGACTCACAAGCGTGATCTAGTTGATCGCCCTGCAAAATCAACAACGGGCAAGCCTGCGCATAAATCTGCCGCGTCACCTAAAACAAAAGTGGCCCAAGCTGCAGATGAAAAGACATCAGTAGCAGTGCCCGGTGATGAAAAGTTACAGAAAGTGCTCGCCCGCGCAGGTATTGGTTCACGCCGTGAAATGGAGCGTGCAATTGAAGCTGGCCAAGTAAAAGTTAATGATAAAATCGCCAAATTGGGCGATCGCGTTATGCCGCAAGACAAAATTTTCGTGAACGGCCAGCGGGTGGTGTTGCGCAGTGAGCTAACGCGTCGCCGGGTGATTTTATACAACAAACCCGAGGGTGAGATTTGTTCGCGCTCTGATCCTGAAGGCCGCCCGACTGTATATGACCACTTGCCGCCATTAAAAGGTGAGCGTTGGATTTCAGTAGGCCGCTTGGATTTTAATACCAGTGGTTTGCTGTTGTTTACCAACGATGGTGAGTTGGCTAACAAATTAATGCATCCATCTTCCGTTATTGACCGCGAATATTTGGTTCGTATTCAAGGCGAAGTAACGGATGATATGCGCACCAACCTGTTAAAAGGCGTGGCGCTGGATGATGGTGTTGCGCGCTTTACCGATATCGTCGATGGTGCTGGCGAAGGCAAAAACCGCTGGTTCTATTGTGTGGTAATGGAAGGACGTAACCGTGAAGTGCGCCGCCTGTGGGAATCGCAAGGTGTGAAAGTGAGTCGCCTGAAGCGTGTTCGCTATGCCAATATTTTTATTCCTTCGCACGTGCGCGTTGGCCAGTGGACTGATCTTACCGAGCGCGAAATCCAGGATCTGTGTATGACAGCGGGTTTTGATAGCTCAACCTATACTCGGATGATGGAACCTACACGCGATGAAGCAGCGCAGCGTGAGCGCCACGATAAAAAATTACGCGCCGCTTCTGCAGCACCGCGCCGCCCGAAAGTCCCCGTGCGCAAACGTCCACCTATAGTGGAATAAGTTAGTTATCTGCAATAAAAAAACCACGCTGAGTAAGCGTGGTTTTTTATTCCAGAGTGATTAATCCATTACGATTTGATGAGTATTTCATCGCTGCTAATAACACAATTTCTGCCTGAGTTTTTAGCGATATAAAGTGCCTTGTCTGCGCGCTCAAATAAATCATTGATATGTTCTTTTTCGTTGCTGTGGCGTGTTGCTATGCCGATACTCACCGTAGTATCTATGGTCTTTCCATTATATTTGATATGGCTTTCAGCAATTTGCTGGCGAATACGTTCAGCTATAATTTTTGCTCCTTCAGCGTCTGTTTTTCCCAGCACCACTACAAATTCTTCACCGCCGTAGCGGAAAGTAATGTCTGAACCACGGCAAGCCGATTGGATTCCCTTGGCAATTTCACACAGCACCAAATCGCCGCGGTGATGGCCGTATTCATCATTAATTTTTTTGAAGAAATCTACGTCTACCATCAAAAGCGATAGCTCGTGCTGATGGCGCTCAGCCATTTGTAATTCGCGGCGCAGGGCGGTGTCCAGTGCGGCGCGGTTACCAAGTAGTGTCAAAGGATCGAGCAAGGCAAGACGCATCGCTGTTTGATAGCGGATGGCATTACGCAATGGGTAGATAAGTGAACTGAGTAAAAACTCCAGGGTAATTAGCTCTGCCTCCGCAAAGCGTTTACTGCGGCTAAAAATAATCTCGCCCAGATAACCTTCATCAGTTGTAAGGCGATAGTCGCAATGATGTAAGCATTCACGTCCAATTTTCAGCTCGCTGCTGCCATTGCCAAATTTAAAAAGAATGCCGGACAGGCTGACAATGGCTTGGATATGTGTGTAAAACAGATTGAGTACTTCTGCCGGGTCCAAACTCATTTGCAACGCTTGTGCAAGGCGAATGCGGGTAGTGAGTTCCTGCTCCGGGGTCAGTGGGATGAGAGGGATAGTGCTTGCGCCGTTTGCCTTATGGGCATTGGTCACCATGGTCATGTCCCGCATAATCTTTACCTGTCACGTTAAAAGTTGTTCGTCGCCCACTTGCCGCTTTTGCTTATTCAGGCGCCTGTGACAGACATTTAGCGAAATTCATGCCATCTACTTTTTATTTGTAAATACCTTTATATATCATATAGATAGGCGATTAGTCTAAAGTCAGTTGTAGATATTTTCGCCAAAAAAATAGCGTGGTTTTTTTGTACTGGCGGAAAGAGTTTGCCGCTAGCCAAAAGTTTGTCGGCAAGAATTGATCCAATAATGGCGGTAGTACTCGTGCGGAGAAATGTGGGTTAAGTAGGCATTAGCCTTTAATTTGTGGCAGTAATATACCCAAGCTGAGGCCGCCTTCAGGGCGGTTTTCAGCCCAAATACGCCCACGGTGTAATGAGACGCTACGCTGGGCAATGGCCAGCCCAAGGCCGTAACCACCGCTTTCGCGCGCGCGCGCCTGGTCAGTGCGGAAAAAGGGTTGGAAAATATCCTCCAGTGCATCTTCAGGAACCCCGGGGCCCTGGTCCATTATGTCTACGCGGTAATGCTCTCCGTCCCCCGTTTCAGTCAGGGCGATGCAAATCTCGGAATTTTCCGGTGTGTAGAGCAGGGCGTTGCGCAGGGTGTTTTCAAACACACCAACCAGCATATTGCCGTGAGTAGCAACCAGTGCTTCTTCCAGCGAACATTTAAAGCGAATGTTGACATTTTTTGCGTAGGCTTCTGCCTGGTAATCGTCCATGAGTGTTTGCATCAGGCTCACTAAATCCAACACGTCATCCAACACCCAACTGTCCTGGCCTTGTACTGGCAGGGTGAGAATATCGGTAATGATGTCGTTGAGATAATCGGCCGCTTGTTTGATACGGTTTAATTCATGGTCAACAATTCCATTGCTGCGCTGCCGCGCCAGTGCCAGTGCAATTTGCAAGCGAGCGAGCGGCGTGCGTAATTCGTGTGACACATCTTTAATTAAACGCTTCTGTTCCTGCATGGATTTTTCGAGGCGTTCCGTCATATGGTCAAAGTCGCGCCCCAGTGCTGCGATTTCATCGTTGCGGCCGCGAAATTGTTCGCTGATGCGCACACTCAAATCACCCCGTGCAATTTGATGAGTGGCTTTTTGTAGTGTGTTGATACTGCGAGTGAAATGGCGGGCCAGGAAGAAGCAGGCGGAACCGCTGACTAAAATCGATACCAGTAGTAGCGGCCAAATATTATCGAGAAATAATTCCCAAATAATATCGCGATCCTGCCCCTCGTCGCGCCCGGCAGAAATCGTAATTAATTTCACGCTGTTACCATCGTTCAGGGTGATGTAGCGACCAAAGAGCTTTCGGTTGCGGTCCTGTACCTTATCGAACGGATGTTTGAATGTGAGGCGCGGCGCGAGAAACATAACGCCAGGTGGAAGAGGGCGGTCGAGCAGGTCGCGGTTTTCTTTATCGATAACATACACAAAACGAGTTGACCATGCGGGCATTGCACGCAAATCCTGAATCAATTGCCGGGTATTGCGGTTAACGGCATTACCCACCATTTGAAACAGCAAACGCTTGGCTGGATCATCGTCACTGGCTTCACTGCTGTGTTGCAGGTTGCCATCCGGCGCCATATCAAACCAATGCACAACTATATTGGTGCCGATAATAATCGCCACCGTGATTAACCAAAAGGTAAAAAAGATTTTTAAATAAAGACGGGTCATTAATTTACGGATTCATCATCATTCATGGTCAGCATATAGCCTGCGCCACGCACGTTGATAATCAAATCCTTTGACGAACCTGCTGCGGTAATTTTTTTGCGGATATTGCTTACATGCACATCGATACTGCGATCGTAAGGCGTGAGTTTGCGGTTGAGTGCCTGTTCAGTCATATCATCTTTGCTGATTACTTGACCAGCGCGACGAACAAGAATTTCCAGCACGCTGAATTCGGTTCCAGTGAGCGGAACCTCATTGTTATCCCAAGTGGTTGTGCGCGTGCCTAAATGCAGGGATAACTTTCCAGATGCAAGGCGCTCGATGCTGCTGGGCGTTACATCTTTTTGGTTGGCGCGGCGCAATATAGCGCGAATACGTGCAACCAATTCGCGCGGATCGCAAGGTTTGGATAAATAATCATCTGCACCGATTTCAAGCCCAATTACGCGGTCAACTGTATCGCCTTTGGCTGTGAGCATAATCACAGGAGTTTGGCTGTGTTGGCGTAAATTTTTCAGCACATCAAAACCATTGCGGACGGGCAGCATCACATCCAGCACAATGACAGAGTAGGGTTGTTTGAGCGCAAGCTCTAACGCCGTTTGGCCGTCATAAGCGGTATCAATTGCGAAACCTTCCGTTTGCAGGTATTCGCTCAGTAATTGACTGAGTTCTTTGTCGTCGTCGATGAGAAGAACTTTAAGCATAGCGATTTACAGTCCCCGATGATGGAAGGCGGTGAGTGTGCACCAGCCCCCGATGAGAGTCATGATTCTTTGGTTTTCATTAACCAATCTTAACATTATAGCCACCATAATGAATTCACTGGCTCTGATTCTGGAGTCTGCGTTTAAGCGACCTATTTAATTAGTCCAAAGTATCCAGAGGATATTGATATGAAATCGAACAAAGCATTAGTGGCTGGTCTGTTGTTGTTGTTAAGTGCTGCCAGTATAGCTGTGCCGACCATAGCCGGTGGCGCAGGGAAAAACTGTGAGGGCAAGCATCATGCGGCCAAATGGGCTGAGCATGACGGTTTTGCGGGCCGCGAATTCAGGCATCTCGGCCAGGAGTTAACATTGACAGATGCGCAAAAGGAAACTTTGAAGGCACAACGTGAAGCTAATGAATCTGCACGCGAAGCCCTTCATACAAAACTGGCGGATGCGCGCAGCGCATTGGCAACAGCTGTGGATGCCGGTGCCAACGATGCCGAACTCAATGCTCTGGCTGATAGCTTGGGCAAGTTGCACGCGGAACAGGCACTGGCAGGTGCTAAAGCGAAAAAAGCGTTCTTAGCCGTGCTGACGGAGGAGCAAAAACAAACCTTGGCAGAAGCGAAAACCAAGCGTTTGGAGCGTAAGGCCGAACGCAAAGAGGCACGCGAAGCAGCTAAAAGTTAAATCACAGGCCAGGAATACTGCTGGTTTCACCTATAACCCCGGCTTGCCGGGGTTATTTATTTTCAGGGTGCAAAATGTGGGCTTGCTTGCGCGAGCTAATCTTGGGAAAATCCGCGCCGTTTTTCCCTATCCCTATTTTCCCTGTATCCCGAGGTTATCGTGGCCCAGATTGGTCTGTTTTTTGGCAGTGACGAAGGCAATACCGAGCGTGTCGCTTATCGTATTCAACAGCGTTTCGGGGCTGATGTTGTCGATGTACGTGATATCGCCGACGTAACCCAGTTGGATTTTGCCAACTACGACAAGATTATCCTCGGTATCCCCACTTGGGACTTTGGCCAAATCCAATCAGATTGGGAAGAGTTTTGGGATGATATCGCGGCAGTGGATTTCTCCGGCAAACAGGTGGCGCTTTTTGGTTTGGGTGACCAATTCGGTTACGGCGATTATTTTCTTGATGCCATGGGCATGCTGCACGATGTCATTATCCAAACCGGCCCGGAAATTGTTGGGCACTGGCCGACGGAAGGTTACGAGTTTGAAGCATCCAAGGCAGAAATTCCCGGTACTGGTATGTTTGTCGGCTTGGCGCTGGATGAAGACCAGCAAGAAAATTTAAGCGCGGATCGATTGAATCGCTGGTGCACACAAATTCATGTCGAATTTGGTTTGGATACACCGCTGGAAATGTTGGACGATTAAGCTGTTCTTCTGCATTGGAAAATTGGGCGCTGCGTGCGCCCATTTTTTTTACATTATGCTTCTGCAACAAACACCGCCCGAATCGGCGCCGGATGTCCCTCGGCAGTTAATGATGAATCTTCCGGATGTAAAAATTCCGGTAACGAGTGAAAACGCATCCATTCTGTTGCGCGCTGTTCTTCCGTTGTTGTTGGGCACACATCCACTACACGCGGATTGCTAAACCCCATTTTGCGCAGCCAGGACAGCATGGTGTCGCAGCTCGGCAAAAACCACACGTTGTTCATCATACCGTAGCGACCCTCGGGCACTAATACATCACCCAGTTTTCCTTCAATCACCAAGGTCTCAAGCACCAGCTGTCCGCCGGGGCGCAGTGTATTTTTTAATTCGAGTAAATGATCCATCGGCGAGCGGCGGTGATAAAAAACGCCCATGGAAAAAACCGTATCAAATGCCTGCAATTTTTCCGGAACATCTTCAATACCGACTGGCAGTACATCGACGGGATAATTGGCACCGGCAAAATGTTTGATCATATGGAATTGCACAATAAAACGCGGTGATGGATCAATTCCAATCACGCGTTTTGCACCGGCACCTAGCATTCTCCAGCAGTGATAGCCGTTGCCACAACCCACATCGAGAATTAAGCGGTCTTTTAGTGGGGCGAGATGGGGTAAGACGCGGTCCCATTTCCAATCCGAGCGCCACTCGGTATCAATATGGATATCGTGAACAAAGTAGGGGCCTTTGCGCCAGGGAATTAATTCCTGCAAGACACTGCGAATTTCTGCACGTGTTGTTTCATCGCAATCGCTGCTGTGGCCGATGCGCACCTCTTCAGTGAGCGCAATCCGTGAGCCTTTTACGGTCGGAAGTTTTGCGAGCGATTGCTTCCAACCAGCTAAATCGCCGTAGCGTTTTTCACAAAGTCCGGCCGCGATTTGCGCAGGCAGTTGCTCGGCCCAACCAGCAAGAGGCGAATCCTTAAGTGCATTCAGTAATTGATCGTAATTAATCTGTGTCACAGTCTTTACTTACTCTATTTAATTGCAATCAGCGATGCAAAATTAAAACATTGAAACCATACATCAACACTGTTGAAGCCCGCTTGGCGCAAGCGTTGGCGGTGTGCATCAAGTGTTTCGGGAATTAAATAGTTTTCAATCGCGGCGCGCTTCTGCGCAATTTCCAAATCACTGTAGCCGTTGGCGCGTTTGAAATTGTGGTGCAATTCGGTCATCAAGTGTTGATGGGGTTCATCATCAAAAGCGACTTTTTCAGAGATGATTAATACTCCACCGGGATTTAATCCTGCGCAGATACTGCGCAGCATTTCCAGTCGCTCTTCAACGGGAATAAATTGCAAGGTGAAATTGAGCACAGCCATTGATGCGTTGTGCAATACCACATCTTGAATTTGTGCTTCTACCAATTCGACGGGAACTTCACCGCTATCAGCCGCTATCACTTGTTGGCAGCGCGCGATCATTGCCGCTGAATTGTCCACACCAATAATTTTACAATCCGCTGCCTGAATACGGTGGCGCATCGCAAGCGTCGCTGCACCTAACGAGCAGCCCAGGTCATAACACTGGCTATTGGCTTGTACATAGCGTTCAGCGAGATTGCCAATCATATTAATAATGGTGGCATAACCGGGTACAGAGCGTTTGATCATATCGGGGAATACATCTACCACGCGCTGATCAAATGCGAAGCGACTGACCTCTGCCAGCGGATTGGCATAAATGGTATCGGGGTTTATATCGTGCATATTCTTGACTGGTTAATGGCGTAGTGGGCGAGGTAAAACAGGTGCGCGCATTGTAACCTTCATTGATTGTGACAACAAATTGAGAAATTCATAAAACTGTCATATTTCCGCAGGAATATTCAGTTTACTCACCCATAGTCGATATCAAGTTGTCATCTTATGTCTTTGCAGAACCCTGTGTTTAATCAAACCACCCTGCAAAAGGAATTACGCCGTTTAATTGAATTCAAACTTCTGACTCCGGTATTTCAGCCGATAATCGCGGTGGAGAATCCGCGTATTATTGGTTATGAGGCCTTGATTCGCGGACCTGAAGATAGCCCCCTGCATAAGCCGGATGCACTCTTCGCAGTTGCGCGGGAGTCACGTCTACTGGCTGCATTGGAATTTGCCTGCCGGGAAGTATCTTGCGAGCGTTTTGCCGCATTGAGTTTGCCCGGCAAACTTTTTCTTAATATGAGCCCCATTAGTTTTACCGATAGCCAATATCGCGATGGCGTCACGCGTGAAATTTTACAGCGCGTCGGTTTAAGTGCGGAACGTTTGGTATTTGAGTTAACCGAAAGCCAACCGCTTGATGAGCTGGATTTATTGCGTGCGGCTTCTGATCACTTCCAGCGGCAAGGCTTTGCTGTAGCGCTGGATGACTTGGGGGCGGGTTATGCAGGGCTGCGTGTGTGGAGTGAACTCTGTCCTGATTACGTCAAAATTGACCGTCATTTTATTTCCGGAATTGACAAAGATCCGGTCAAACGCGAGTTTGTGCGCGCGATGTTGGATATAGCACATCGCATGGGACATAAAGCCATCGCAGAGGGAATTGAAACGGGCGCGGAATATGCCACTCTGGTCACTATGGGGGTCGAGTATGCGCAAGGTTATTTTATTGCGCGTCCGCAGGCATTACCGCCGCTCGAATTGCCCACTGCCATTGCAGGATACGCCGGTAACTCCGTACGACGTTACCAGGACCATTTCACTCGCACTGTGCGCGAAATTGTAATGGATTCTGTACAGGTAACATCGACAACTAATGCTGAAACTGTGGTGAAAATGTTTCGCGCCGACGTGCGTTTAGCCTGTGTTCCTGTGGTTGATGGCGATATTCCGTTGGGCATGGTCAGCCGGGCAGAAATCCTCAATATTTTTTCGCGCCGATTTGCCCATGAGTTGCATGCACAAAAACCCATCCGCGACTTTATTAGTCCGCTATCCATCATTGTTGATGTAGGGACTGATCTAAAAGTAGTGGGGCAGCTTATCAGTGAAGATCCGCAGCAAAACCTGAGTGTCGATTTTATTGTGAGTGACGCCAATCGATATCTCGGTGTTGGCAAAGTGCGCGACCTATTGCGTGCGATTACCGAAGAAAAATTGCGTGTTGCCCGGCATAGCAATCCGCTCACGCAATTGCCGGGCAATGTACCGCTATATGAGTGGGTTGATCATTTACTGCTGCACAAAAAAGAATTTGTGGTGGCCTATTGCGATATAAATCATTTCAAACCGTTTAACGATGCATTTGGCTATAGTGCGGGTGATGAAGTCATTTTGCAGCTGAGCCGAATACTGTGTGACTGCGTAGACACAGCCAGCGATTTTGTCGGTCACGTCGGTGGCGACGATTTTATTTTAGTGTTTGGTAGCGCGGACTGGCAGCAGCGCTGCGCGCAAATATTGGTCAGGTTTGAGGCGGCCAGCAGCCAATTTCTTCCACTCGAATCCACAGAATACTGGAGTGTTGATCGGCAGGGGCAGCGCCAAAAATTTGGTGCGCTAACCCTGGCAATAGGGTGCGTAGCGCCCGATCTGGAGTTTTGTAAAACCCATCATCAGGTATCCCAACTGCTGGCCGAGGCAAAACACAGCGCCAAAATGCAGGGCGGCAATAATCTTTTCCAATCTCGCCGACGCAAGCCGCAGCTGGCACGTACTGACTAAACAGGGGAGGGAGGCGGTAGACCGACGGGAAAAATCTGTAGCAGCCTGAAAATCCTGGGCTATTCTTAGTCTAATTTCGTTATGGAGGTGGACTAATGGCTGATCTTGGCTACTACAAGATGCACGCGCTAATCGTCGATGATTTTGAGAATTTTCGCGGAACTCTCTACAAAATGCTGATGGATCTGGGAATTGGCAACGCCGATTCGGCAGCCAGTGGTGAAGAGGCGCTACGTTTTTGCAAAGCGCGTAGTTACGACATAATTTTGTGCGATAACAATTTAGGCAAGGGCAAAAGTGGCCAGCAAGTATTGGAAGAATTGCGCTCTACTGACAACCCTTGTTCGGACAGCTTGTTTATTCTTGTCTCCGCAGAAAATAGCAAAGGCACCATTATGGCGGCTTACGACTATGAGCCGGATGCCTATCTCGCCAAACCCATTACTCCTAAGGCACTGGATCAGCGCCTTGGCCGTTTGATTGAACAGCGTGTGGAGTTAAAAGCAGTGCATGCCGCCCAGAAATCGGGGGATGACGAACTGGCAATTACGCTTTGCAAAGAGCTCGTTGCGTCAGGTAGTCGCTACGCCAATGCCTGTCAAAAATTACTGGGGCAGTTATATCTAAAAAAAAATAATTTGACCGCAGCTGAAGCAGTTTATCGCGCAGTGCTCGATAATCGCGAGCTGGAGTGGGCGCAATTAGGTATGGTGAAAACCAAATTAGCGCAGAATGATCTGCTAGGTGCACAGCAATGGTTGGAAAATATTTTGCAGGCAAACCCACTGTGTATGAAAGCATACGATTTGCAAGCCGATTTATACAAGCTGCAAAACGATTCGGAAGGTTTGCAAAATGTATTGCAGAAAGCTACTGATATTTCCCCGCTTTCCATTCTGCGCCAGCAGGCATTGGGGGATGTCGCACAACAAAATAATGATTTGGTCACCGCCGCCAACGCCCTTAAACGCGCTGTTAAGCTCGGGGAAAATTCCTGCTTTGACAAAGCTGAGGTTCACTCGCTTTTTGCACAGACGACGATTGATTTATTTTCAATTGATAAAGAATTGGCCAAACCATTAATCCGTGAAGCCATAGCCTGTGTTAACAACCTTGAAGAGAACTTCGGCAAAACTAATTTGCGCAAGGTTGAATCCTTACTGCTAGAAAGCCAATTGCAGGTGTGCGCTGGTGACCAGCGCCGTGCGCAAGATGCATTGGCAAGCGCGCAATCATCGCTAGGCGATACAAAAGATGAAGATGCGCTATCGGTTCAGATTGAATTGGTGCGTACTCTCCGTTTTATCGGTAAAACTGACGATGCCCAACGGCTGTTGGGCGATTTACTGCATCGCTATGCCGGTAAGGAAGAACAATTGCAGCGTTTGGATGTACTGTTGGATGAGCCGCGCAGCGAGAAAAATAAACTCATGGTGGCAGAGATCAACAAAAAGGGAATCGCTTTTTATAATGCCAAAGATTTCACTGCCGCCGCTGATGCATTCAAAACTGCCTTGCAAAAACTACCGAATCATATCGGACTGCGTTTGAACTACGTGCAGGCCATGATTGATAAATTAAAAACCCGCTTTGAATCCAGTGTAAGTGAAAAAATTCAACAGACCTTTACTAAAACCAGCGCCATCATTTCCCAGCAGCATCCGCAATTCCAACGTTATCGCCAGTTGAATGATGTTTACAACAGTCTGGTTAGGGCTTATGAAAAAGACAAGCGAGGTTAATTGTGAATTCACCATCTGAACAAAAAAACGGTAATGAAAACTATGGGCAAACACCCATTGATTTTTCATTTGTCCTCGCCTCCAGTGTACATGACATGAAAAACTCGCTGGGGATGTTGTTAAATACCCTGTCCGCCATGATGACCAGTTCACCGCCGAAAGATGCAGAACAGGCGCGCTTTTTTTCGGTGTTGGAATACGAGGCAGCGCGCATCAATGGCGAGTTGGTGCAGTTGCTGTCGCTCTATCGTATGGATGAGAACACTATGTCGGTAGTGATTGATGAACACCATGCGATCGATATTATCGATGAACAAATTGCACGCAACGATACCTTGTTGAAGTCCCGCAATATTGACGTGCAGGTGGATTGTGACAGCGACTTGATTTGGTATTTTGATAATGAATTGATTGGTGGAGTGCTGAATAATTTAATCGTAAATTGCGCGCGCTATAGCCGTAAGCAACTGTTGGTGAGTGCAACAGAAGAAAATGGTTTCTTGTGTATTTCTGTTGCGGATGACGGACAGGGTTATCCGGACAACATGCTGATGGGGTCCTTGCCGCAAACACCTGTGTCATTTAGCTCAGGCAATACACGGTTAGGATTGTTATTTACACGCAAAGTATTGGAATTACATAAATCCAAAAAGGGGCAGGGCTATATGACAATTGCCAACAACGGTCCCTTAGGGGGAGGGGTGTTAAAACTCTATTTACCGTGATGGCGCTGCCTGATTGAGGTGTTGAAATCACAGTGCGGCTATTGCATTATCACAGCCCGTTTCGGTTTTTGCTTTCAGGTTAAATTTTATGCTTAAAATCCGCTTTAAAGATAATAAATACAATGCGGTATGGCTGGTGGAGCCCAAGATCACCATAGGCCGTTCAGCGACTAATGCGCTGGTTATTGATGATCCTCTCGCCAGCGATGTACATATGGAGGTGCTGGTTGATAACGAGCATCTCACCTTGCGCAACCTTATTCCAACCCAGCCCATTATCGTTAATGGTCAAACTGTTACCGGAGCGTGCGAACTTAAGCCGGATGACCAAATCACCCTTGGCCAAGTGGAATTGGTTGTGATCGACCCCAAGCGTGAGGCCAAGGTTATTGCCGAGGAGTCGGCTAATGTCACCCAATTACGTGCCCCCAAGACAACGGGGTGGTCACTTAAAGCTAATCACACCGCCTTGGCAAACCGTGTTTTCCCACTCAAAGAGTTAAATGTCATCGGCCGCGCCAGCGAATGTGATATCAGTTTGGCTGCTGCGCATTTATCCCGTCGTCATGCGCAATTACAAATTATTGATGGAATGCTGTTCGTAAAAGACCTGGATTCAGCCAATGGCACCTTCCTCAACGGTAAAAGGGTTGCCGAAGCGCGGGTTAAACGTGGTGACGAATTGCGTTTTGATGCGCTCACCTTTGGGGTGATGGGTCCCTCCGATGACATGGCCAAAACAACCGTTCGCAAAGTGCCGGTCAAAGTAGAAGTGGTAGAAGCCAAGCCCAAAGCCAGCCAGCGTGAAAAAGCTATAGCGCCAACCAGGGCCTCCTCTCCTAACCGCGCAGCCGCAGGTAGTCAGCCTAAAACGGCTCCGCAGGAGAATAGTAAGGGGAAATACGGTCTTATTTTTCTGGGTGTGCTGGCCGTTGTGGTTATAACAGCCCTGTTCTTAACGCGAAAATAAGTATTGAAGCTTTGCAGGAACCAGTCGATAACCTGTGATGCTACAGACAGCTATGGCTGCACACAGGTGAATTTATGAATATTTCCTCGCTTAACAACCCCTCTGTTAATAACCCAGGGCGTAGTGACAGTAATCTTCCGCAGATAAATACGGTCAATACAGCCACCCAAGGCAATTCGTACAAAGCACCAGAGGTGAGCGGAGCTGACTCCTCCAGTTTGTACGATAAACGGCAAACAGCCCTGCAAATCGTCAACCGCACGCTGACCATGGCCTATGAAAAAATCAGCTCACGCGGCCAGGCAGCCAGTGCCGAGTACGAAACGTTTGAGCCGCTAACAGCGGAAAAGGTGGCCAATAACATCCTTGGTTTTATCGAGCGGCGGTTGCAGTTGGATGTCGCCGAAGGAGCAAGCCAGGAAGAGCTGCAAGCGCGTCTTGATGCTGGCTTGGCCGGGTTTAAAAAAGGCTTTGCAGAAGCAAGCGAGAAACTCGAAGCGCTGAGTTTACTATCCCCTGAGATAACAGCAGATATCGGCAAAACCTACGATTTGGTGCTGGAAGGTGTCGATGAATTGCGCTCCAAATTTATCCAGTCAACTGAGGTTGAATCCGACCAACCCGTATCCAATCAACCCGCAGAAGTATTGAAAACAGCGGAGCTTAAAAAGGCACCAGCCAAACTCGATGTACCAGAATTTTTACCGGCGACCAGTAGTTATCTTGGCTACAGCAATTACGAATATGGCCGTGCGCGTGAATTCAGCTTTGAACTGACCACGAAAGAAGGCGATAAAGTGACTATCAAAGCTACCTCCAGCGAGGGCTTAGCAGTCGAGGCGGCACGTGCGGGACGTGGCAATAATTCAGTTGGTGCACTCAATGCCAGTTACAGCTCCAGCCAATCATTCTCTCTCTCTATTGAAGGCGAATTGAATGAAGATGAGTTGGGTGCAATTAATGATTTACTTGGAAGAGTAAATGATCTTGCCAGCGAATTTTTTGAGGGTGATTTGGATGTTGCGTTTGATCAGGCAATGAATTTAGGTTACGACGCCGAACAAATTGGCAGCTTCGCGCTAAATTTGGCGCAAGCAGAAATCCAGCAAGTAACCCAAGCCTATCAAACTTTTGAGCCAAGCCGTGCAGACGGTAATTCTGGTAAGCCAGAATTGTTAGCGGATAAGTTATTGCCATTGGGTAATTTTATCAAGGATCTGCTTGCCAGTTTGGACCGTGCTGCTGAGTTCAATGAGCCGAAATCGCTCTTGGCCAATATGGCAGAAAAAGTGACCGGTAAAGAGACCGAGGTAGATCAACAGCAAGGCAAACGTTTCCGCGATTTTATGGAGCAAATATTTGCGCTGGATCTGGGTTAATTTTTCAGTGAATTACACGCCCCTGAACTGATACACTGCCATTTTTTCTGCGGTGTTGTGTATGCAATCAATTTACCTCTACTCAACCCCTGGCTGTCATTTATGCGAGATGGCCAGGGAGATTGTTTCCCCCTTATTGAATAATTACTCGCTGTATTTGGAAGAAATTGACATCGCTGAATCGGATGAGTTGATCGAGCGCTATGGGGTAAGAATTCCGGTATTGAAATCTCCGCGCCACATCGATGAACTAGGCTGGCCCTTTGATTCAAATCAGGCCGCTAACTTTCTCGCACGAATTACTATTTGAGTGAATTGTTATTTTCCGCCAGGTGCCAGCCCCAAAGTATTCATGGTTTCTGCCACCCAATGTAATGAATCCACATAAATCTCTGCAATGAGTTCCGGGGTTAGCCCCAGCTCTGCCAGATGATCCCAGTCAATATCCTGCCAGTTGCCTTGCTCGTGTGCTTGCACTACCTGCAGCACCAACCCCTCCGGACCGGCATGCGTTAGCATCGCTTGGTTGAGCGATTCGCTGAGCGAAAGATTACCTAATAATTCTTTCAGTGGTGTATCGAGAAAAGCATCCAACGTTGACAATAACCCCACCGTGAAAAAAGAGTCTGGTCGATTTCGCTGATTCATTTTAGTGGCTATAGTTTCACACATGCGCGCACGTGTTAATGCCGCCACACTAAGCTCATGTGGCTTGCCACTCAAATTGGAAAGAGCTAACAAGTTGACCCAGTTCCTCAGTTTATTTAACCCGAGCAGCATAATTGCCTGCCGCAATGACTCTACATCGCGCGATAAACCGAAGGCTGCTGAATTAACCAGACGCAATAATTTAAAGCTCAAGAGGGTATCGCGCGCGATCATTCGTTCAATTTTTTCGAGCGGCGCATCCTGGTCGTGTAATGCAGATAACAATTGCAATACCGATTGTTTGTTTTCTGAAATTTTTCGCCCGGTAATAACCCGGGGTTTGGCTAAAAAATAACCTTGAAACAAGTCAAACCCCAATGCTTTGCATTGTTCGAACATTTCATAGGTTTCCACTTTTTCTGCAATCAAGGTGATACCAAAAGGTTTCAGGTAATCAATATGGTGTTGCAGTTTTTCAGGCGATAAGCTCAACACATCCAATTTGATAATGTCTGCATAGGCCACTAGGCTTTCGCTATTTTCGTCCAGCTCAAAATCATCCAGCGCTATGGTGTAACCTTGTTCGCGCAATTGCTTCAGTGAATGCAGCATAGAGGCATCAACCCGCTGGCCTTCAAGCACTTCAATAACCAATTTTTGGCGATTAAACGGTGGGGGAGAATTGAGCAGAGTGCGCGTAAAGTTAACAAACGCTTTGTGTGTGCCAACTACCTGCTCGATGGATAACTCAGTAAATGCGTTAAGCAATACTTGAGAACTGGCTGCATCGCCATCACTGGAGGCAATAAATTTTAAATCGCTATTGCGACAAAGTAACTCGTAAGCAACGACTTGCATATTGCCATCAAAAATAGGCTGACGAGCGAGAAGAGGGATGGCTTCGGTCATAGAATAGACGGATTGATTAATTGTTGTGTTTGGAAAGATCCGCTTCCGGCGATCTGCGCAACTCACTAGGAAGTGTAGCTGGCAACCGTCAGCTTACAACTGTAGCGGTAAGAATCTCTCTTATTTGGCGGCGCTGAAATTCAAGCTCACCGCAAAACTTTGCCTATACTCATAGTGTTTTATGGCAAGTTTCTTTGCAGAAACTGTAAAAATTGATGGTAACAACCATGTCCAAGTTATTAGATTCTATTGATCAACGCACCCGTTTGGTGGGCGAAAACCGCCTTGAGCTGCTTATGTTTCGTTTGGGCGGACGGCAATTATTTGCCATTAACGTCTTTAAGGTGCAGGAAGTAGTTAAGGTTCCAACCCTGCGCCATGTACCGCATAGCCATCCCCATATTCGCGGTGTGGCGCACTTGCGCGGCCAAACCGTTCCCGTAATAGACTTGCGTGCTGCGATTGGAATGAGTGAATTGAAAGAGTTGGAGAATGCCAATCTGATTGTGGCTGAGTACAATCGGTCAGTTCAGGCATTTTTAATTGGTGCAGTTGACCGTATCGTGAATCTCAATTGGGAGCTAATTCTGCCTCCACCAAAAGGAACGGGGCGCAGTCATTTCTTAACGGCCATCACTAAAATCGATGAACAATTAGTAGAAATCCTAGACGTTGAGCGGGTACTTGCCGACATCATTCCCTATAACACTACCGTTTCCGATGAAGTGCTGGACTCTGATTTGGCTGCAGAGGCAAAAAAGCGCAAATTAAAAGTGTTGCTCGCAGAGGATTCACCAACGGCGGTGAAACAAGTAAAGGAAACATTAAGCAATATTGGAATAGAAGTGTTGTCGGTTCAGGATGGCTTGCAAGCTTTGAAAATGCTGCAGCAGTGGACTGCCTCCGGGCGCAAAGTTACCGATGAAATTTTAATGCTGATAACCGATGCTGAAATGCCGGAGATGGATGGTTACCGGTTGACTGCGGAGGTGCGTAAAGACCCGGCATTGGCAAATCTACATGTGGTATTGCACACATCACTCAGTGGCAGTTTTAACAAGGCGATGGTTGAAAAAGTGGGCTGTAATGATTTTCTATCCAAGTTTCAGCCCGATGATTTGGCCGCAGTTGTGCAAAAACGCTTACGTGAATATCTAAAAAAATAAGTTGAGCCGAGTAAAAACATTGATTGTAAAAAGCCGCACCGAGAAATTCAGGAGCGGCTTTTTATTATCACACTTATCAGCGGGGTCACAATTGGCGACTTGCTTCCGCCGGCGTTACAAAATTAGTTTCTTGTCCTAAACGATAGGCGTAAATAACCGAAAACGATAATATGTTTTGGACATAACCACGAGTTTCTTTGTAAGGAATGGTTTCGATCCAGACATCGTAAGGTAGTTGTGCGCCTTTATCTTTATTTAGCCATTTTTTCACCCGGGTTGGCCCCGCATTATAGGCGGCGGCAGCGAGTATCCGGTTGCCATCAAATACACCTAGCAAGTGATCCAAATATCGGCTGCCCAGTGCGATATTTTTTTCCGGCGTCACCAAATCTTGCAGCGTAAAACTCAAACCATTTTTTTGTGCTGTTTGTTTGGCGGTTGCTGGCAATAGTTGCATTAACCCAACGGCGCCAGCGGTTGATTTTGCATCGTGTACAAACGCACTTTCCTGGCGGGTTACCGCAAAAATAAAAAGTGGGTTTACAGAAGTTTGTTTCGCTGCTTTTGCTACATGCTCCTTGTATACGATGGGGAAGCGCACTTGTAAATCATCCCAATATTGCGCATCTGCCATCACCTGAATGCCGTTGCGATACCAGCCCAGTTTTTCAGCCAAACGCCCGGCGATCACCATTTTCTCCAAAGGCATACGGCGGGTTGTATGAAAAAATTCACGATTGGCTGCACCCAGTTCGCCACGCGCAAAAAATTCACGTGCGCGCAGTATCCCCTGGGCATTTTCTACTTCAGCAATTTGCTCGCTGGTGAATGTCATAGGACGATCTAACAAGTGATAATTCACCCCGGTTTTATCTGCCGCTAAAAATCCATAGAAGCTTCTGGCTGGTGCTACGCTACTATAAATACTGGCAGGGGTTTCGCCGTTGATTTCTTTTATTTCTAACTCTTCCATTGTGCGGGCTTGCCAGTAGCGCCAGCGCTCGGTTTTGCGCGCATCTTCCGGCAAACGTGCAAGCCATTCGTTAACACGCTCCCAATCCTGCTTGCGCAAAGATTCGCGCAGCAACCATTCAAGCAAATCTACCCGCGTTAAATTAGGCGTGGACGCCACTAATTTTTCAGCGTCAACTTCATGGTCCTGATAAAGTAAACGCAGCGCTATGTGATATTTGAGATTAACGCGATCATTGTCATCAAATAATTGCTGCGCATCATACGTGTGCCAAAGTGCGAGTGCTTCTTTGGCGTTGGTGCGTGCTAATTTTTCCAAGCCATGCAAGATGACGGTCTTCATTTTTGGTGATTGTTTGGAAAATTTTCCTGTTTGTTTTAACAAGCGAGGGTTGGCATCGACTTGTTGCAACAAGGCTGCCATAGGGCGATCAACCGCCGGCAACAGATTTGTCAAATAGCTGGTTAACCCTTTGTCGGCTGCAATTACTGCCTTGAGGTGGCGCTCCCAAATTAACTCGGGAGTCATCAGCCCAGCTTTTTTCCATTCTGCAAACACCGGGTCGCAGGCTTTGGATTGTGCTTGCTCGATGTTCCAGCGCGGCGCCACATCATTAAGTGCTGTTTTATCGCCAGTTGCTAGACGCGCGCGCAAATGTAGGCACGCCAGTTCCGGATCAGTGAGGCGGTTGTCGTAGTATTTCAGATAATCGCTCCAGCGCTCGCGCTGTGCCAGAGTGCGCAACCAACGATGCGTCAATCGCTCGGACAGGAAAGAGTCGGGGTAACGTGCAAAAAAAGTATCAACATCCTGCTTGGGTAAATTGATCAAGCGCGGAGTGAGCTCCTGATATTCAAGATAGGGTAGCAGCGGATAATGCTGCAGTTGTTTAAGCAAACTGCGATATTCCGTCATGCTTTTCGCATTGAGAGCTTTTTGTGCCTGCGCGTATTTTTGCCGTTCGATTTGCCGAGGGTCTGGTTTTGCGGTCGCTGTTTTGGCGGTTGTTTTGGTTGTCGACGCCGTTGCGGCTTGGGCGCTAGTCACAGCTGTACTGCCAACGAATACGCTGGCACTCAACGCTACCGGCCAAAGTATTTTTGAAAACCTCATGGATACCTCAAATTATTATCAAACCCGGGCGGGTTGGTTATGCCTTTCTGGTGGGATATGATGCGGCACTTTTTGCGCCTGCTGAGCGGGCGTCGTGATAATGTCGCCAGTCATATGAACCACTTTAGCCGTTAGCTAAATCTCATTTGAGAATAACAGCCCATTGGTGCTTCTGCCAGTATCATTTTCGTTGAAAAACTACCTGAATTATTCCTTCTATGTCTTTGATTAAAATTGAAAAAGCCGGGCTCAGTTATGGCCTGCAAGTACTCCTCGATGGTGTTGAACTCAGTATTGAGCGCGGTCAGCGCCTGTGTTTGATTGGACGCAACGGCACGGGTAAATCCAGTTTACTCAAAGTGCTCGATGGCGAAGTCGATCTGGATAAAGGTGAAGTCATCCGCCAGACCGGAATCCGCATCGCCCGACTGGAGCAAGACTTACCAGAAGCAGATGACCGGTTAGTGTTTGATGCAGTTGCTGCAGGTGCAAAAGGGGTAGGAGAGCTGCTGGCAGAATATCGTTTGCTCTCCCATGCGCATGACATCAGTGATAGCCAATTGGCGCGAATGGCAGATTTGCAGCATCAAATTGAAGCCAATGACGGTTGGGCATTGCAGCAGAAAGTGGATGAAATTATCTCCCGCCTCGATTTGCCGGCCGAACGCTACATGCGCGAACTTTCCGGTGGATGGCGCCGCCGCGTTGCGCTTGCCCGCGCACTGGTTATCGAACCCGATGTGCTTTTGCTCGATGAGCCAACCAACCACTTGGATATTGCTGCGATCGAGTGGCTGGAAAAACAATTGCTCAATTACAACGGTGCGCTGGTGTTCATCACCCATGACCGTTCACTGTTACAAGCATTGGCCACTCATATTGCAGAGCTGGATCGCGGCCACTTGCGCTATTGGGAGGGGGATTACAACAGCTTTTTGGTGTATCGAGAGCAGGCCCTTGCCGATGAAGCTCGCCACAACGAATTATTTGATAAGCGGCTAGCGCAGGAAGAAGTCTGGATTCGCCAAGGCATTAAAGCCCGTCGCACTCGCAATGAAGGCCGCGTGCGCGCCTTAAAAGCCTTGCGTGAAACCCGCTCGCAGCGCCGTGAAGTTGTCGGCAAAGCCAATTTTACACTGGCATCCGGAGGTGATTCGGGCAAGTTAGTTGCTGATTTGGTGGATGTTTCCTATTCGTGGGGCGATAAAAAAATCGTCAACCAATTTTCGACGCGCATTATGCGCGGTGATCGTATTGGTTTAGTCGGCGCCAATGGCGCAGGAAAAAGCACACTGCTGAAATTAATTCTCGGTGAATTACAACCGCAATCGGGCAGCGTGAAACTGGGTACCAATTTGGAAGTTGCGTATTTCGATCAGCTGCGCGATCAACTGGATCTCAACAAAAATGCGGTCGATAACATCGCGGGTGGACGCGAATTTATAGATATCGACGGAAAATCAAAACATATTTTTTCTTACCTGAGCGATTTTTTATTTAGCGGTGAACGTGCGCGTACACCGCTACGCGCGTTGTCGGGCGGTGAGCGCAACCGCGTATTGCTCGCCAAATTATTCAGTAAGTCCGCGAACTTATTGGTGTTGGATGAGCCGACCAATGACCTGGATGTAGAAACACTTGAGCTGCTGGAAGATATCCTCACTGAATATACTGGCACACTGTTACTGGTCAGCCATGACCGGGCATTTTTGAATAACATCGTATCCAGTGTTATCGCCTTTGAAGGGCGCGGCAATGTACTTGAATACGTCGGGGGCTACGACGATTGGATCCGTCAGGGCGGTAAATGGACCCAGGCAGATGAGCTACCAGCGGCGATTGCTAATGCACCGGTTGCTGAATTAAAAAAAGCGGAGGTGGTGGAAACTGTCAGTGCTAAAGCCCCAGCCAAACTAAAAAAACTCAGTTACAAATTTCAAAAAGAATTTGATGAGCTGCCCCAAAAAATTGAATTAATTGAAAAGCAATTAAATGAGTTGCAGTCCATCACAACTGCCAGTGACTTCTACAGCCAAGCCGCTGCAGTAGTAGAGGAAAAGTTACAGGAACTGGCTAAAGTGCAACAACAACTCGACGATTGTTTCGAGCGCTGGGCGGAATTGGAAGATATGCAGCAGGAATAGTAGGAGTTTTAAATCGCTACCGGTGAAGCCTAGGCCTCACCGGTTTGTTTTTTTACCAGCACAGCTAGCACATCGCAGGTCGCCCCATGCAAGACACTGTTGGGTGTGGAGCCGAGTAGTAGCGCAAAACCTTTCCGGCCATGACTGCCCACGACTATTAAATCAGCCGATTCCTGCTCGGCGAGATAATGCAGTTCGGCGGCGGGCTGGCCAACCAAAACATGTTGCTGCAAGATGGGGTAGTTGGTTGATTTCGCCAGCAACGCCAAATCAGCTTCTGCTTTCTGCACCTGCTGTTCTTGCACCCCGGTTAAATCTACCGGCATGTCGCCGCCATAAGCAAACGCAATTGGCTCTAGCACATGGGCGAGCGTGAGCTTGGCATTACAGGCTTGGGCTATCGCAGCAGCGCGGCGAATCACGGGCGGGCAATCCTCAGAGAGATCCACGCCAACAATAATATGTTTGTAATTGATAGCTTCTGTCATGATTCCCATCCTCGGCAAAAGTGAATATCGCTAGATTAAGAGTAGTTGCTCTCACATAAAGTTTTAAGGATTTCGATGAATATCTGGTTTTTTATTATTTTGATTCTGGCCTTTGCAATCGTCATAGGCCCAATTTCAATGCTCAGGCCAAGCCCTGCCCAGCAGCGTAAAGAGCAATTACGCTTACATGCCAGCAAGCAGGGTGTGCGCTTTAGTATGCGGCGGCTGCCGGTATTGAAAACTGACATGGATCAACCGGCGACTGCACCAGTCTATTATTTACCACCAACACCCAACGCGCGGGAAGTGCCAGAGTGGATACTGATGCGCACCAAATACGTCCACGACGGAAATTTTTATCAGGAGTGGGATTGGCAAACAGATGTTCGCCCAAGTGATGCAACTTGCAGCTTGCTTAAAGCTTATCTGCCGCAATTACCCGCATCAGTGCTGGCTATTAGTTGCAGCAATCTTGGGGTCAGTGTGTTTTGGATGGAGAAAGAAGGTGTTGAGATACTGGATTTACTGATCGAAATACTAACCAAATTGCATAAAGTTGATAACCCTATGATCAATTAATCAGACCGCCGAAGCTGATTCGCGCAAATTGCGACTGAGCCCGATGCGGTCTCCATCAACCATTTCACTCAACTCTTTGATCATTTGTATCCGGCGTGGGTCTTGATGCATTGACTCTATTAGCAGTTGTTGCGCCTTGCGATAAAACGCCAATCCAGAAAAGCGGTCGCTTATAGCCATGGATTTATCGCCTTGGCCAATGTAGGACATCACTGACACCATTAAATAAGCCCAACGCAACTCCGCTAAATAGGCATCCAATTCGATTTCGTTGATAGTGCCACGTGCGGCAAGTTGCGTGACCAAGTGCATGGTTTCGTTCAGATGCAGCTGGGTTTTGGCAATTTGTGCATCGCTTTCCCGCTGATAACTAATATTGTGTCGGTTTTTGGGGTTGAGTAATTCTTCAGAATACTGTTCGCTCTTCTGGATGCCCGCCTCCAGGTGCTCACGATTTTTATCCTCCAGTGCCAACATTTGATGTTGTATTGCGATAATCATGTCATTGATATGTTTGGTGATGGTTCGGTTGGGCAGTGTCTGCTCGAGGCAATTTACGATTTCGGTCAACTCTTCAACTTGGATGCGTAAACGACGCTGCTCCAATCGACGCTGACGCTGACGCTGCTGTATGCCATGGAGCGCACTCACCGCAAAAAGTGTTATCAGCATCAAAAAAACAAGAATCACAATCAAGGTCATGCGGGAATCTACTGGGGCAAGGGACGTTGGGTTTCGGGTTTTTATCTGATTCTTGTCCCTAAGTATTTAGCAAACGGAAAACTGTTAAATAACATATACATATGAGCATTTTTTAAAGTGCAAATCTCTCTCCTTTACTACTAACTTTTGCATATCTACTGAGGCTCCACTATAAGTCATGCAGGAAATTATAGCTTGACCCCTTGGGATTCAAGACTTATATATGCGCACCTTCACTGTTAGTTTAACCCGTCTTAGGGGCATTGTTGTAATAGTTTGGCGCATATTTCAACCCCTTATACAGCCTTCTTTTTATAGAGATATTTCTGACCACCATGGGTAAATCCTTAGTTATCGTTGAGTCGCCTGCCAAGGCGAAAACCATTAATAAATACCTGGGGAGCGATTTTGTCGTTAAATCCAGTATTGGTCATATTCGTGATTTGCCTACCAGCGGCGGTGCCAAGCCTGTGGATGCCAAAGAGCGCGCCAAACAAGCAGCGGCGACACGCAAAATGTCGGCTGAAGAAAAAGCTATTTATCAAGCCAAAAAAAGTAAAAGCCAACTGATCAACCGCATGGGTATTGACCCGGAAAATGGTTGGGAGGCGCAATACGAGATTCTCCCGGGCAAAGAAAAAGTGGTCGATGAGCTGAAGAAGCTTGCCGAGAAGGCCGATATGGTCTATCTCGCAACCGACTTGGATAGAGAAGGGGAGGCTATTGCCTGGCATTTGCGCGAGGCTATTGGCGGAGACGAATCACGTTATCGTCGAGTCGTGTTTAACGAAATCACCAAAACAGCAATCCAAAACGCGTTCAAAACTCCTGGCCCTATTGATCAAAACCGTGTTGACGCCCAGCAGGCGCGACGTTTTCTGGATCGTGTTGTGGGTTATATGGTTTCCCCCTTATTGTGGGAAAAAGTTGCACGAGGACTATCGGCCGGGCGCGTACAGTCAGTTGCAGTGCGTTTAGTAGTTGAGCGCGAGCGCGAAATCCGCGCCTTCATACCCGAGGAGTATTGGACACTCTTTGCCGATTTGCAGGCCGATAAAAGCCAAATCGCTAGCTTCGAAGTGAAAAAGCAAGGCGATGAGGCATTTAAACCAATCAACGAAACCCAGGCGATGACCGCCGTCAAAGCCTTGCAAGGCGCGGCTTATAAAGTCATCAGCCGCGAGGACAAGCCAACCCAATCAAAACCTTCAGCTCCTTTCATTACGTCTACTCTGCAGCAAGCGGCAAGTACCCGCTTAGGCTTTGGGGTAAAGAAAACTATGATGATGGCGCAGCGTTTGTATGAAGCTGGCTACATCACCTACATGCGTACTGACTCTACCAACCTGAGTAAAGAAGCGGTTGAAGCCTGCCGCGACTATATTCTGGAAAATTTCGGTAAGCGTTATCTGCCAGAGTCACCCACCATTTACTCAAGCAAAGACGGTGCACAGGAAGCGCATGAAGCAATTCGCCCATCCAACGTTGGCGCATTGCCCAATCAATTGAGTGGAATGGAGCGCGATGCAGAACGTCTTTATGGTTTGATCTGGCAGCAGTTTGTCGCCTGCCAAATGACACCCGCGGATTATACAAGCACTAGCGTGGTGGTTGCGGCTGGAGACTATGAGCTGCGCACCCGCGGCCGGGTAATCCGTTTTGATGGCTACACCAAAGTCAGCCCACAAGTTGCGAAAAAAGACGAAGATGTAGTTTTGCCTGATATGAAAGTCGGCCAGGTGCTGCCATTGGTGAAGCTCAATCCACAGCAACATTTCACCAAACCTGCAGCGCGCTATACCGAAGCCAGCTTGGTAAAAGAACTGGAAAAACGCGCTATCGGCCGCCCATCAACTTACGCTTCTATTATTTCCACTATTCAGGAGCGCGGTTATGTCCGTCAGGAAAATCGCCGTTTTTATGCTGAGAAAATGGGTGACATAGTCACTGAGCGCCTGGTTGAAAGCTTTGACGATCTTATGGATTATGGTTTTACAGCCAGCATGGAAGAGTCCTTGGATGTGGTGGCACAGGGTGGTAAAAACTGGCGCTCGCTGTTAGATGACTTTTATGCGGGCTTCAGCAAAAAGCTGACTCTGGCTTCCAGTAGCGCCAAAGGGATGCGCGCGAATGATCCTACTGATACTGATATCGCCTGTAGCTTATGCGGTCGACATATGCAGATCCGCACCGGTAGCACGGGCGTATTTTTGGGTTGCTCCGGTTACGCACTGCCGCCTAAAGAACGCTGCAAAAACACCATGAACCTGGTTTCCGGCGATGAAGTCATCGATGCGGATGCGGATGAAGAGGCTGAATCACGGCAGTTGCGCGCCAAGCATCGCTGCAAAATATGCAACTCGGCAATGGATTCCTACTTGCTCGATGAGAGCCGCAAGTTGCATATCTGCGGCAACAATCCCGATTGCGCTGGTTACGAGGTAGAGCAAGGCAGTTATCGTTTGAAAGGCTACGAGGGCCCGACGATCGAATGCGATAAATGCAGCAGCGAAATGCAGCTTAAAACCGGTCGTTTTGGTAAGTACTTTGGCTGCACCAATAGCGAATGTAAAAACACCCGCAAACTGCTCAAAAGTGGCGAGGCTGCACCGCCAAAAGTCGATCCAATTGTGATGCAGGAGCTGCGTTGTGAAAAGGTGGATGACCACTATGTACTGCGCGATGGCGCAGCAGGTTTGTTCCTTGCTGCAAGCCAGTTCCCAAAAAATCGCGAAACGCGTGCCCCCTTGGTTGAAGAGTTGTTACCCTACAAAGATCAAATAGATCCGAAATACCACTTTTTATTGTCTGCACCAGTAAAAGATCCTGAAGGCAATAAAGCGATTATTCGTTTTAGTCGCAAAACCAAAGAGCAGTACGTCCAAACTGAAATCAATGGCAAGGCGACTGGTTGGAAAGCGTTTTATGAAGGCGGCAAGTGGAAGGTACAAAAGTAAGGTTTTGCAGAAGCCATCCATTTGGATGGCTAATGTCCCCTCAAAAAGTCCAGTCAGTTAATTATGTCTATTAGTCATCTATCGCTGGTTAACCAAAAGCTGGCCTATGCCAGCGCTATTATCAGGCTATTAAATGAACACCCAGCTCGCCAACCGCTTGAGCACCAAGCGCTTGTTGATGCGGCGGTATTTCATTTGGCAATGGGACTGCATTTTTATTTGCGTGAGCTGGCTGAGCATCATCGAATCAAAAATTTATCGGCAATTGATTCGGTGCAGGATTTGGTCGCAGCTTTGCAGCAGTCTGATATTACTTCGTCAGAGTCATCCGAATTGCTATCGCTTACCGAAACAAACGAAACCTGGTTGAACCAGTTAACTGGTTATTATACGCAGCTTTCTAAATCCCCCGGGAAACCCAAAGCGAAGAAGTCATTTGGACAGGAAAATCTGATTGAGTTGGTGGAATTGAATGAAGCGGATGAAGCACCCCTGTTAAAGTTGACGCCTGAGCTCCTGGCTTCATGGCTGGAGAGTTTCCGCGCCTTGGTTCTTCGTCAGCGAGACACAAGCGCCGAGTATTGATAAAAAGTTGAACCCGCAGAATGACTGTGGCACAATCAGCACCCTTCGCGTACTGGGGCTTTTGATTTTTATAAAAAACATTAAAAATCAACAGGTTAGAGCGCGATAAAACTAAGTCAGTGCCTTCGCAGAGTTGAAGGCGACCCAAGCGGACGTGGTGAAATTGGTAGACACACCAGGTTTAGGTTCTGGCGCCGCAAGGTGTGAGAGTTCGAGTCTCTCCGTCCGCACCAAATTCCCCCGGTATCCTGTGTTTCAGGGTACCTGATCAACTGCTACACACTTTCAGTTATTTCACGAGGCATATATGCAGGTTTCACTCGAAACGACTTCTGGATTGGAGCGCCGCTTGACAGTTGGCGTACCCGCAGAGCAAGTAGAAAACGAAGTTGAAAATCGCTTGAAGCAAGCGGCGCGCAACGTAAGCATCAAAGGCTTCCGCAAGGGCAAGGTGCCTATGTCTGTTGTAAAACAGCGCTTTGGTGCCGGTATTCGTCAAGAAGTTGTTGGCGATGTCATTAGCCGTTCTTTCTATGCCGCGGTACAAAAAGAAAATGTTAAGCCAGCAGGTCAACCATCTATCCAGCCCAAACAATTGGCTGCAGGAAAAGATCTTGAATATATTGCCACCTTCGAAGTGTATCCAAGTGTCGCATTGAGCGATCTTTCTGTATTTGAACTTACAAGTTTCAAAGCAGAAGTGACTGAAGCTGATGTTGACAACATGATCGAAGTATTGCGCAAGCATCAAGCCACTTGGTCTGTAGTAGAGCGCGCGGCTGCTGACGGCGACCAGGTTAATATCAACTTTGTTGGCACCAAAGATGGTGTCGAATTTGCCGGTGGCAAAGCAGACAACCACAACTTGGTACTTGGCTCCAAATCAATGATCCCCGGTTTTGAAGAGAGTATTGCTGGGTTAAAAGCCGGTGAGCAAAAAGTGATTTCAGTAATCTTCCCTGAAGACTATCAAGCAGAGGAACTGAAAGGCGCCGCGGCTCAGTTCTCAATCACTGTGAACAGTGTTTCAGAAGCTCAACTACCAGAGCTGAAGAAAGAATTTTTCCAGAAGTTTGGCGTTGAAAAAGGCGGAGAAAAACAATTCCGCAAAGAAGTAAAAGCCAATATGGATCGCGAGTTAGCCAATGCGTTAAAAGCCAAGGTTAAAGTTCAGGTTATGGATGCGCTTATCGCATCGCACACCACTGAAGTACCTAAAGCATTGGTTGCGAATGAAATTCAGGTTTTACGCAATCAGATGCTGCAGCGTTTTGGTGGCCAGCAACAAAACTTCGATGCTAAATCCTTGCTGCCTGACACCATGTTCCAGGATGAGGCTTCTCGTCGCGTAACTTTGGGACTGATCGTTGGAGAGATCGTAAAATCCGCCAAGCTCAAGCCTGACGCAAAGCGCGTGAAAGCGATGATTGAAGAAATCGCCTCCACCTACCAAGAACCTAAAGAGGTTGTTGAGTACTACAGCAGCAATCAGGAACTGATGGCTGGCGTGGAATCTGCCGTGCTGGAAGATCAAGTAGTTGACCACATTTTGTCGCAAGCCAAGGTTTCTGAAGTGGAAACCAGCTATGACGAAATCATCAAGGCCAACGCACAACGCTAATCGTTTAAAAAAGCCGCAAAACGCCTGTTTTGCGGCTCTCCCTTCTTCGAATACCTCCCAATTTACCTCATTTGACTGGCATATAATCCCATCACGGGTTAAGCTCTCTAGTGTCAAAAAACCTTAGTTTTCAATATTGGCGACGCTATTAGCCCGCTTAAGGACAAAAACGCACGATGTCATACGAACACATGAACTCCCAGTTATCTCTTATTAATAGCGGCCTTGTTCCGATTGTTATTGAGCAAACGGCAAGAGGTGAACGATCATTTGATATATATTCCCGCTTGCTCAAAGAGCGCGTGATATTCTTGGTTGGTCCTGTTGAGGACCACATGGCAAATTTGGTAGTGGCCCAGCTTTTATTTCTTGAGGCTGAAAATCCAGACAAAGATATTCATCTTTATATCAATTCACCTGGCGGCTCAGTTACTGCGGGTATGTCAATTTATGACACCATGCAGTTCATTAAGCCTGATGTAAGCACTATGTGTATCGGTCAAGCTTGCAGCATGGGAGCTTTTCTGCTGAATGCTGGCACTAAAGGTAAGCGGTTTTGCCTGCCAAATTCCCGCGTGATGATCCACCAGCCAAGTGGTGGAGCACAGGGACAGGCATCAGATATACATATTCAGGCACAAGAAATATTGAAAATTCGCGCACGGTTGAATGAGCTAATGGCATATCACTCAGGGCAGTCGATAGAGCGGATTGAAATTGATACGGAGCGCGATAATTTTATGTCGGCTCAACAGGCAAAAGACTACGGGTTGATCGATACTGTTATCGATAAGCGTACTCAGCCAGCCAAATAATGTTTGTTTGTCAGAATAAAACCAAGCTCGGATCAGCCATCGCAATGCGAGTGGATCCTACTAAATAATGTCCGCCCGCTTGAAATTTGTTTTTTTAACCTGACAATTGTTATAGAAATTTAGATGGAGTGGGTTAAATGACCGATCACACTAGTGACGCAGGTGATAAAAACGGAAAGTTGCTGTATTGCTCTTTCTGCGGTAAAAGTCAGCATGAAGTCCGCAAACTGATTGCCGGGCCATCGGTTTTTATCTGCGATGAATGTGTTGACCTTTGCAACGATATTATCCGCGAAGAAATTCAGGAAAGCGCTTCCGAAGGTAGCTCAGAAAAACTTCCCAAGCCGCATGAGATTTCCGCCATTCTCGATCAGTATGTTATTGGCCAAAAACGCGCCAAAAAAGTACTGGCGGTTGCTGTTTATAACCATTACAAGCGCCTTCGTTTTGGCGATAAAGGTGGTAAGGAAAAAGAGCCGATTGAGCTGGGCAAAAGTAACATTTTACTAGTTGGGCCAACAGGTAGCGGTAAGACTTTGTTGGCTGAAACCCTGGCGCGCCTGCTTGATGTTCCTTTCACCATTGCCGACGCAACTACGCTTACAGAAGCAGGATACGTGGGTGAGGATGTTGAAAATATCATCCAGAAGCTGCTGCAGAAATGCGATTACGATGTAGAAAAAGCCCAGCAGGGTATTGTTTACATTGATGAAATAGACAAAATTTCCCGCAAGTCTGACAACCCGTCAATCACCCGCGATGTTTCAGGGGAAGGTGTGCAGCAAGCACTCTTGAAGCTAATTGAGGGCACAGTTGCCTCCGTGCCTCCGCAAGGTGGTCGCAAGCATCCGCAACAAGAATTTTTGCAGGTCGACACCTCAAATATTTTGTTTATTTGCGGTGGAGCTTTTGCCGGACTGGATAAAGTCATTCGCGATCGCTCTGAAAAAGGCGGCATTGGTTTTGGCGCAGAAGTTAAAAGCAAGGACGAAAAGCGTAATTTTGGACAAACATTGCAAGATCTAGAGCCAGAAGATCTTGTTCGCTATGGGCTTATTCCCGAGTTTGTAGGTCGCCTGCCAGTCATTGCCACCCTGGATGAGCTTGATAAAGCCGCGTTAATCCAAATATTAACGGAGCCGCGTAATGCGCTCACCAAGCAATATGCAAGATTGTTCGAAATGGAAGGTGTACAAATCGATTTCCGTACAGATGCTTTGGATGCCGTCGCGGAGAGAGCACTTGAGCGCAAGACTGGCGCGCGAGGATTGAGATCAATAATGGAATCCGTGTTGCTGGACACCATGTACAAGATTCCATCTGAAGAGCACGTGGTTAAAGTCGTGGTGGATGAGTCTGTAATAAAAGGTGAGTCTGAGCCTTTGTTGGTTTATGAAAATACTGATAAACCTGCAAAAGCAGCTGCGGAAGATTAGACGACTAACGGCTAGCCTTTGGGCACAACGAACAAAAAGAGCGCACAGGTGCGCTCTTTTTGTTTTTTATGTTTCAATAACTTGTAATTCCCAGTTTTAGACCCCAATCTTGTTTTCATGGCAAGGTAGTTGTTGCCTTCTTGAAATAGAGAGGAACCAATGGTCGCTGAAACTCTGCATGAATCCCATATCACTGAAATCCCCTTGCTGCCCTTGCGCGATGTGGTTGTTTATCCGCATATGGTTACTCCGCTCTTTGTTGGCAGGGGCAAATCCATAGAAGCACTTGAACGTGCGATGGCCAGCGACAAGCAAGTCTTGCTGGTGGCGCAAAAAAATCCACAGCAGGATGAACCACAAGCTGAAGATCTATACAGCATAGGAACGATTGCTTCGATCCTTCAATTACTCAAATTACCTGATGGCACAGTAAAAGTGCTTATAGAAGGGCGCGAGCGAGCCAATATCGAGTCCATTGAGGAGGCTGGCGGTTTCTTCAAGGCAACTGTAGATGTTATTTCCAGTCCGCCGATAGAAGGCGCTGAAGCTCGTGCACTGGTTGCCTCAGCAATCGGTCAGTTTGAGCAGTATGTCAATCTCAGCAAAAAAGTACCTGTAGAGGTGATCACCTCGTTGTCAGGCATTGATGAGCCTGGCCGCTTAGCGGATACCATAGCTGCACACATGTCGCTCGACCTTCCCAAAAAACAATCCATTTTGGAAATGGCTGATATACATGCACGCATAGAGCATCTTCTAGACCTGATGGATGCTGAGGTGGATTTGTTTCATGTCGAGAAGAAAATTCGTGGTCGCGTTAAAAAGCAAATGGAGAAAAGCCAGCGCGAGTATTATTTGAATGAGCAAATAAAAGCTATTCAAAAAGAGCTAGGTGAATTAGGTGAAGAAGTTAGTGAAGCGGATGAACTGGAGAAGAAAATCATCGCAGCTGCAATGCCTAAAGAAGCCGAGGAAAAGGCACGCACAGAATTAAACAAATTAAAAATGATGTCACCGATGTCTGCGGAAGCTTCCGTACTGCGCGCCTACATCGACTGGATGATTAAAGTACCTTGGAGTAAGAGAAGTAAAGTTCGCCATGACCTTATACGCGCTGAAGAAGTGCTCAACAAAGATCATTTCGGACTTGAGGAAGTAAAAGAGCGCATTCTCGAATATCTCGCGGTACAACAGCGCGTCAAAAAAGTAAAAGGCCCCATTTTGTGTTTGGTTGGTCCGCCTGGTGTAGGTAAAACGTCCCTGGGTGAGTCGATTGCGCGTGCCACTAATCGTGAGTTTGTACGCATGGCCTTGGGGGGTGTACGCGATGAAGCTGAAATTCGCGGGCACAGAAGAACTTACATAGGCTCATTACCCGGGAAGCTTATTCAGAAGATGGCCAAAGTGGGTGTGCGAAATCCGCTCTTTTTGTTGGATGAAATTGACAAAATGGGCATGGATAATCGCGGCGATCCAGCATCTGCATTACTGGAAGTTTTGGATCCGGAACAAAACAGCCATTTCAGCGATCACTATCTCGAAGTCGATTATGATTTGTCGGATGTGATGTTCGTTTGCACATCCAATTCAATGAACATTCCTGGCCCACTATTGGACCGTATGGAGGTTATTCGCATCCCAGGTTATACCGAGGATGAAAAATTAAATATCGCATTGCGCTACTTAATTCCAAAACAAATGAAGGCAAACGGTCTTAAAGATACTGAAATTAATATTGGTTCCGATGCGATTCGCGACATCATCCGTTACTACACCCGTGAAGCAGGTGTTAGAGGATTGGAGCGAGAAGTTGCAAAAATTTGCCGCAAAGTTGTAACTCGCCATGTCAAAGGCAATAGAACCAGCGCTGATTTAATAGACTCGGAGTCTTTAGAGAATTTGTTGGGTGTGCGCAAATTTGATTTTGGCAAAGCAGAAAGTAAGGATCAAATAGGGCAGGTGACTGGGCTTGCGTGGACCCAAGTGGGCGGGGAGTTGCTGACGATTGAAGCAACAGCTGTTGTTGGTAAAGGGCGCATCATAAAAACCGGTTCACTGGGTGATGTAATGCAGGAATCTATCCAGGCAGCTTTAACTGTTGTTCGTTCGCGCAGCCAGGCACTGGGCATCGCTCCCGATCATCACGAAAAAGTGGATATCCATATTCATGTTCCTGAAGGTGCAACACCAAAAGATGGCCCTAGCGCGGGTATAGCTATGTGCACAGCCTTAGTGTCAGTACAAACAGGAATACCGGTACGGGCAGATGTTGCTATGACTGGCGAGATCACTTTGCGCGGAGAGGTTTTGCGTATTGGTGGGTTGAAAGAAAAACTGCTTGCCGCGCACAGGGGAGGAATTAAAACGGTTATCATTCCAGCGGAAAATGAGCGAGACTTAAAAGAGATTCCAGATAATATCAAAGCAGACCTTTCCATCAAACCAGTGAAGTGGATTGATGAGGTCTTGGCCATTGCATTGCAATCCAGCCCCAAGCCCTTGAGTGATGAGGAATATAGAGCGCTGGAGAAGGCCGCACAAAAGACCACGGAGAGCGATAATCGTCTGAGCACTCACTGAACAAGCGCTGCTGTGACCTGATTCAAGATCTGGCAGGAACTGCTTGTTTTCTGATCAGATTCAAAGGGGTTTTGTGTAAAGCTGTAAGCTTTCCTTGACCCCCAGAAGCTCTGTTGGTATAAATCGCAATTCATTTGCTGCACGGGTAACGCAGATTAATAGCGACATTAATTTGCACTGTGTTTTTAGAAACAAATAATCAAAAGGGGTTAAGTGTGAACAAAACTGAACTGATTGAAGCCATTGCCGCGTCTGCGGATATTCCTAAAGCTGCTGCCGGACGTGCCTTGGATGCAGTCGTTGAAAGTATCACTGGTGCCCTCAAAAATGGTGACTCTGTGGTTCTGGTGGGTTTTGGTACTTTTGCAGTGAAAGAGAGAGCTGCACGTACCGGTCGCAATCCTCAGACTGGTGCAGAAATCAAGATTGCTGCTGCCAAAGTTCCTGGGTTTAAACCGGGGAAAGCATTGAAAGATGCTGTCAACTAATAAGTGCTTTTTTCAGATACAAATCTGAAATGTTAAAGCATAAAAAGGCGCATCTAGGTGCGCTTTTTTTTTAGTAAAATGCGAATTAAAAAACAAGGCCAAGTGCCTATTCAAACATCGAATAATTAAGTATTTAGTTGTCTATGTAGTCTCAGTTTATCTGCGCAAGGCACCTTCATCCTGCTAGGAGTTTAAAATGTTACAAAACCTCAGAGACAATTCCAGAGGTGTTATCTCTTTTATCTTGATTGGGTTTTTGGTGATCATTTTTGCCCTTACGGGTGTTGAGGCATTATTCAATTGGGATACATCTGCCAATCAGGCCGCCAAAGTAAATGGCGAGCAAGTCACTGAAATGGATGTGGCCAGAGCTATTGGTATGCAGAAGCAGCAAATGCTGAATACCTATGGTGACCAAATACCTGCAGAATTTCTCACAGATGAGTATTTGCGTAAGCCTGTAATTGATAATTTGGTCCAGCGAATGGTGTTGTCGCAAGCTGCAGTAAAATCAGGCATGGCAGTGGGCAATACTTATCTCAGTGAGCAAATCGCTACTGCGCCCCAATTTAAAAATGAAGCCGGAGCGTTTGATAACAATCGCTATCAACAAGTGTTGCGAAACATGGGATATACCCATAGCACTTACGCTAAAATTTTATCTGATGAAATTGTTATTAATCAGTTGCAAGCGGGTGTCAGCGCAACAGCTTTTGCAACCCCCTCGCAACTGGATGATGTAGTTGCGCTTAGCTTTCAATCACGCGATCTCGGATACGTTATATTGCCCGCGGCAAAAGTGCGTGAAACAATTCAGGTTGAAACAGCAGAGATCCAAAGCTATTACGATGCAAATCAACAAATGTTCACTAGTGAAGAGCAAGTTGCGGTCGATTACATAAGCCTCAATGTAGCGGATCTGATGAAAAACATCAGCGTTACAGAAGAGCAAGTACGCAAACAATTTGAACAAAACCAAGCTTCTTTTGTTGCTGCACCAGAGCGCCAGGCAGCCCACATTCTTGTAGAGGGTGATAATCAGGATAAGATTAAAACTATCGCTGACAAACTTGCTGCCGGTGATGACTTCGCTGCATTAGCTAAAGAATTTTCTGACGATTTAGGTAGTAAGGAGCAGGGCGGGGATTTGGGTTTCACTAAAGGCGATGCCTTCCCTGCAGAATTTGAATCAGCACTTGCCACATTAAAGGTAGGAGAGGTTTCTTCTGCGGTTAAAACTGATGCTGGTACACACTTCATCAAACTTTTAGCAGAAAAAGGTTCCGAACCACCTTCATTCGAAGAACAAAAGGCAAGCATTGAAGATGAATTAAAACGTGCGGAAGCTGAGAACTTGTTCGTTGTTCAATTAGAAAAATTACGTGAAGAATCTTACAACGCAGAAAGCTTGCAAGAGGTGGCTCAAGCACTAAATCTTAAAGCTGAGAACTCTGGCCTGTTTGAGCGCAGCAAAGGTAAAGATTTAATGGCCAATCCCAAAGTGGTTGCAGCTGCTTTTTCTACTGAAGTTTTGCAGGAAGGTAATAGTAGTGATGTGATTGAAATCGATTCAAGCAATGTGGTTGTATTGAAAAAAACCGATTACAAACCTAGCCAGGTTAAACCACTTGCCAGTGTTCAAGAACAAATCACTAATACCCTGAAAGATCAGAAAGCCAAGACACTGCTTGATGAGCAAGCTACCAGGTTGATTGCCGACTTAAAATCGGGTGGTAGTTTTTCTGAATTAAGCAAGGCCGCAGGTGTTGAGTTTAAACAGGTAAAAGCTGCTACACGTAGCAGTGCTGACATTGATTCAGATGTCCTGCGCCATGCATTTACTATGACTAAACCATCTTCAAGCTCGCCCACATTTGACAAGGTAATGACTGCTGCTGGTGATTTGGCGGTAGTTGCCTTAGAAGCTGTTACGCCAGGTAGTTATGAGAAAGTAACCCCAGAACAAAAAACAGCAATTACTGCTCAATTGGGTAGTATTTACGGGAAGAATGATTTCTCGAGCTATCAAAAATTCCTGAAAGATGCAGCTGATATAGTTCAATAATCTTTACTGTAATAATAAAAAAGGCTCCTGCGGGAGCCTTTTTTATTTCATCAGTCAGGGGGCTACGAAAGCATAGTACAGCGATTTCTGCCACCCTCTTTAGACTTGTAAAGCGCTTGATCTGCCTTTTCAATCCAGTTGCGATGATCGTGAATTTTATCGGTTAACTCTGCCACGCCCAAACTGACAGTGAATTTTATTTCGTGACCCTCAGTGTAGATTGTTAGCTGCTCAATAGCGGAGCGCAGCCGCTCAGCAAAGACACAGGCACCATCACCATTGGTATTGGTAAGGACAATCCCGAACTCTTCGCCACCGTAACGGCCGGCAATGTCCAAATCCCGTACCTGTTCTTTAATTGCGCGACTTACCCCTCTGATTGCTTCATCGCCTATAGTATGGCCATATTTATCATTAATCTTCTTGAAGTGATCTATGTCGAGCATAATCAGGCTGGATGCCTGCTCATAGCGATCATAGCGTTTAAATTCCTGTATTAGACGAAGCTCCCAGTAACCGCGATTAAAAAGTCCGGTCAAGTGATCGGTGCGGCTTAGGTTTTGCAATTGTTTGTTGGCTTGTTGCTGCGCAATTTTATTAACTGCCGAATCTGTAACATCATAAATTACCAAACAGATGTGACCCACCTCGCCTTTGGTATCAACCAAGGGGATGATGGTACTGTTTTGGTACATGTATTCAGCAGTGCCAGTGATAGGGCGATAATGAGGGAAGCGAAATAAATAGGGGCGTTGCTCCCAAGTAGTAAACGCGGTGTTTTGTAAAACAAAAACAGACTGTGATTTATGCCTAAACCATTGTTCCGACAGTTCAGGGAAAACGGTAAATATACTTCTATTAAGTACATCTTCCGGCGCCTTGCCACTGTGGTTTTGCATAAAACTATTCCAGACTTCAATCGTGTAGTCCGGACTCATTACTACAAGGCCAACATCAATATTTTGGAGGATATCCATTTGCCAGTGGACATCCTTGAAAATTTTACTGAGATCTTCGCTAATTGCCATCGTTATGGTTCAACCTAATCGAGTAGGTAGTTAAGTTTTTCAGTCAGACCGAAAATAGAGTGTTCTGCTACAACCAATAATAAATCACAATTAATTTTATGGTTCTCAATAGAGTAGTTGATCTCAACGACTAACGCCTGCTTCCACTTCATATTATTGTTTTGTAGCAAGTCAGTAATATTGCAGTGCTGTCCCAACAACATAGGTGGGCCAAAACTAAAGTGAGTATCCAACTGCTCCGCCAATCCTCGCAAGCATGCACCATTTAATACATTGGCGGTGTCCATTAGTAGCTCATACTGCGCCTGCTCATCTGTAACGCGATCATATTTCAGCAGCTTGGCAAGATCATCAAAGTCAGTTTCGTGAAATATCAGCATGGCCTCACCGGCAATGCCACCTCCTATGAAACCTTGGCACACACCGTGCACTATGTCATTGCGACTTTCCCGGTTGAGCGACTGTAACGCCATGGCAATATCGGTAGGGTTGAGGACACTAACGTGTGGGATGGATAACACCACAAAAACGTCTAGCAGGCGAGCCAGATGGGAGCCGGCTTGCCCCATGGCAACATTGGTGATTTCCTGAAGGCAATCGCGCTGATCTTCGGTGAGCAAATAATCTCGCATAGTTCAGATCTTGTTATGGTCAGTCCGAGGTGCATTTAACTGAAGCTTAGCAGCAATCTATAAATTTGTAGGGAAACATGTTGCGATGTGAGGCAGTTATTACCCAAGGGCCTGCCTCAACATACAAGTAAACCGCTAAAAAAAGCCTAAGTTATTGTTAATAATGATTTTTTATATAGCTATGTTTGGTATTTAAAGTGTACTACTATTCGGAAAAAGGCACTGATAGACCTCATGCTGGCGGAGAGAAAATTAATGACCATAACTATGGCAACAAGAACTTTGGTGTTGGCAATACTGATGTTAGGGCTATGGGCCTGCGAGCGCAAAACCTTGGTGGATGTGGGGACTGAGCAGCAAATACTGTATTTTGGGAATGGTACGGATGTCACGGGTGTCGACCCTCACGGAACCAATGGTATGCCAGAAGGACGCATTATTGCGGCGCTGTTCGAGGGGTTGGTCGGCAAAGACCCACGCACTCTTGAAGTTGTGCCTGCTGTTTCGGATCGCTGGGAAGTTTCAGCGGATCACATGACCTACGTATTTCATATCAGGGAAACTGCACGATGGTCTAATGGCGATCCTGTAACTGCCCATGATTTTGTGAATGGATGGTTGCGCGGATTGATGCCTGCACTGGGTAACGAGACGGTTACGTCGCTATTTGTCTTCAAAAATGCTGAAAAATACTACCGTAAAGAAATTACCGACCTCTCCCTCGTTGGTTTTAAAGCACTGGACGATCGGTATTTAAAAATAGAACTGGAAAACCCCACACCTTATTTCCTGCAGTTGCTCGATTATCTAGCGTTATTTCCACTGCACACTGCCAGTATGAAACAATTTGGCGAACTTGATGACCCAACAAACCCTTGGTCAAAGCCGGGAAATTTCGTCGGCAATGGCGCCTTCACTTTAAAAGATTGGATTCCTGGCCGTTCCTTGGTTGTTAAGAAAAACCCTTACTATTGGGATAGCGAAAATGTTCGCCTTAATGAAATTCATTTCATGCCTATAGACCAGTTATTGGTTGAAGAGCGAATGTTTAAAGCGCGTCATTTACATCGGACTGAATGGATGCCTTACGCAAAAATTCCGGTCTACCGTGCGAACAAAGACCCCGAATACAATCATTATCCCTATTTGGCGACCTACTTTTATGGTTTCAATGTAACAAAACCACCTTTTGATGATGTGCGTATACGTAAAGCCCTGGCTTTTGCTATAGATAGAAAAACATTGGTGGATAGCGTGACTAACGGTGTACAAAGCGCAACCGGCGCACTAACGCCACCCGATACATTAGGCTACACATCGAGAAGCCAGATTGTGTTCAATGCGGAAAAGGCGCGGCAATTACTTGCGGAAGCAGGCTATCCCGACGGTAAAAATTTCCCCAGTGTTGAATTGACCTACAACAGCTCCGAAGACCACCGAAAAATTGCCGAGGCAATACAACAAATGTGGAAAAATCACCTGAATATTAATATCAAGCTTAGGAATCAGGAGTGGAAGGTATATCTGCATGAAATTAAAAATTTGCATCACAACGTAGCCCGTATGGCTTGGGTCGGCGATTATGTAGATCCCAACACATTTTTAGAAATTTTTACTAGCGATAGTGGTGACAATAAAACGGGTTGGAAAAATAAAAAGTATGATGAGCTCATAAAAAAAGCAGCGACCATTGCGGACAAACAAGAGCGATATGAAGTTTTTCAACAAGCTGAAGCCTTGTTGCTGGAGGAGGCACCTTTAATTCCACTTTACAACTACACAACTAACAATCTCATCTCTACACAATTAAAAGGCTATCATCAAAATATTCTGGATTATTACTCCTACAAAAAACTCTATCTTGAACCCAGTTCTCCCCAACCAGAGTGATCTATGTTTCTGTTCATACTCAAACGTGTTTTACAAGCTATTCCAGTATTGTTGCTGGTCGCGACAGTAACATTTTTTATGGTGCGCGCAGCACCCGGTGGGCCTTTTGATAAAGACCGCGCAATACCTCCAGAAGTGCTGACGCAGCTCAATAAACGTTACCACCTGGATGATCCGCTCTGGAAGCAATACATGGATTACATGGGCAATATCGTTCAGGGAGATTTTGGACCTTCGTTCAAATTTGCCAGCCATTCGGTAACTGAACTTATTGCTGCCGGGTTACCCTCCACATTAGAACTCTCTCTCTACGCAATTTTATTTGCGCTGCTTGTGGGATTGCCTACTGGAATACTGGCAGCGATTAAACAAAATACCTTGCTTGACTATGTACCTATGTCTACTGCAATGATCGGAATTTGTATGCCGACATTTGTACTTGGACCAATTTTGTTATTGGTATTCGGTATTTGGCTTGGCTGGTTACCTGTAGCGGGATGGGGGCAAGTTCCGGGTGATAAAATTTTGCCGTCGATTACGCTTGGTTCTGTTTATGCCGCGTATATCGCACGGATTTGCCGCGGTGGAATGCTGGAAATTCTCTCGCAGGATTATATCCGCACAGCGCGGGCAAAGGGCCTTTCAACCATTCGTATTGTCTTGGTGCATGCATTGCGTGGTGGCATCACGCCGGTAATTTCTTTTCTTGGACCTGCGATTGCGGGGCTACTAGCGGGCTCATTTGTCGTTGAATCAATTTTTCAGGTACCGGGACTTGGCCGATATTATGTTATAGCGGCATTTAACCGCGACTACACGATGATTTTAGGCTGTACTATTTTCTTTGCCTTCCTGATCATTTTGTTTAATTTGCTCGCCGACATAGTTCAGGTTTGGTTGAATCCGAAGCTGCGGCAAGAACTGGAAGAGAGAGGTTAAGGCGTGACAGAGTTTATAAAAACCTTGGATATTTCAGCACTGGAAAAAGGCCGCTCACTAAGCCAGGATGCAGCCGCGCGCTTGCGCAAAAATAAAATGGCGATGGCTAGTTTATATTTTTTATTGCTGCTGATTGCGATTGCAATCATGACCCCCTGGATTGCCCCCTACAGTTATGACGAACAAGATCTGGCATTAGCTGCGTCCCCTCCCTCTGCGCAACATTGGTTGGGTACCGACACCTTGGGGCGCGATCAGTTGACGCGCATTATGTACGGTAGCCGTATTTCGTTGATGGTTGGATTTATTGCTACTGCTGTAGCATTAACAATAGGCGTACTTTGGGGCGCGATAGCTGGTTTTCTTGGGGGGCGTGTTGATGCGGTGATGATGCGGATCGTCGATGCACTTTATGCATTGCCGTTCACGATTTTTATTATTTTGCTTACTGTTATTTTTGGCAGTAGTATGTTGCTACTGTTCTTGGCAATCGGTGCAGTTGAGTGGTTGACTATGGCACGGATTGTTCGTGGGCAAGTATTAACTATTAAGCGGCAAGAGTTTGTCGAGGCAGCGATTTCTATGGGGTTATCGCCGTGGCGAATTATTTCGCGGCATTTAATCCCTAATGTGCTCGGTCCCGTAATTGTTTACACAACTCTCACTATTCCCAGTGTTATTTTATTGGAATCTTTTTTAAGCTTTTTAGGTTTGGGTATTCAACCGCCTGCAAGTTCCTGGGGCTCGTTAATTTCTGGTGGGGTCGAGACCATGGAAGAATATCCCTGGCTGCTGATTTTCCCAGGTCTGGTTCTAACAATCACCTTGTTTTCACTCAATTTTCTCGGCGATGGCTTGCGCGATGCACTTGACCCACGAGCATCCAAGGATTAACTCATGACCAGCGAAAAATTACTCAATGTTGAAAATTTGCGGGTATTGTTTAATACCCGTAATGGCCAAACAGTAGCGGTGGAAAACTTAAGTTTTTCACTTGAAGCGGGAAAAGTATTGGGCATTGTAGGTGAGTCAGGTTCAGGCAAGTCGGTCGCATGCTATGCGTTGATGGGATTAATTCCGTCACCCCCTGGGAAAATTGAATCAGGCCGCGCACTATTTCATGGCAAAGATTTATTGCAAATGCCTGAATCCGAATTGCGCCATGTGCGCGGGCATAAAATCGCCATGATTTTCCAAGACCCGATGACGTGTTTAAATCCCTATATGCGCGTTGCAGATCAACTTATCGAAGTCTTGTTGCAACACAAAAAAATGAGTAAAAAAGAGGCGCGGGAAAAATCAATCGCTGCACTGGTTGAAGTTGGCATCCAGAATGCAACTAAACGTATTGATGAATATCCGCATCAATTTTCGGGTGGCATGCGGCAGCGCGTTATGATCGCTATGGCGCTCCTTGGAGAGCCTGAAATACTGATTGCAGATGAGCCAACGACTGCATTGGACGTAACTGTCCAGGCACAAATTCTCGCACTTATTAAAGGTCTTCAAAAAAGCCATAAGCTCGCTGTAATTTTTATTACCCACGATTTAGGTGTGGCAGTGCAAATGGCAGACGATGTGTTGGTAATGGAAAAGGGGCGATTGGTAGAGCAGGGCACAACCGAAGCAATATTTAAAAATCCAACTCAGGAATACACAAAAAAACTGCTCAGCGCTGTACTAGCCACAGCAAAACCCGTTGCCAGTGCAGCCAAAATGGATGAGGCACCGTTACTGGATGTAAAAAACCTTCAGGTGGGTTACGCGTCGCACGCAGGCTCTCTGTTTAATCGTATTAAGCAGTTTGCACGTGGTGTTGATGATGTAAGCATTAATATTTATCGTGGTGAAATACTTGGGCTGGTTGGTGAATCAGGCTCGGGAAAGTCTACGCTGGGTAGAAGTATCATTCGTTTGGTGAATGCGCAGTCGGGCGAAGTGATTTTTAACGGTAAAGAATTATTAGGTTTGTCCCCCGCAAACCTCACAGAAATGCGTCGCGATATACAGATGATTTTTCAAGATCCTTATGCTTCATTAAACCCACGCATGACGGTATTTGACACGCTGGCTGAACCGCTCCTGGTGCATGGCCTTGCCACCAAGTCTACTGTGCTGGATCAAGTCAATGAGCTAATGGATGATGTCGGTTTGGATCGGCGTTTTATCCGCAAATATCCCCATGAGTTTTCAGGTGGTCAGCGTCAGCGTATCGCTATCGCACGTGCGATTGCATTGAAACCAAAACTGATAGTTGCTGACGAACCAGTATCCGCGCTAGATGTAACCATCCGTGCGCAAATATTGGCATTGTTATTGGAGTTAACACAAAAACACAATTTGACGATGCTGTTTATCTCTCACGACATGTCTGTGGTGCGTTATCTATGTGATCGCGTGGTAGTTATGCAGAAAGGGATGTTAATTGAAGAGGGGATAACGGAGCAGTTATTTTCCGCACCACAGCAGGAATACACACGGCAACTGCTCGCGGCAATTCCTACCCTGTAAATGCAGATGTAAAAATGGGCAGCAATGCCCATTTTTAATCCCGGATTCAGGCTGAAACAATCTGCTCATAAATCGCCAAATATTCTTTGGCGCTAGCGTCCCATGAAAAGTCTTTACTCATTGCATTCAGTTGCAGCTGCTTCCAGCGATCTTTTTGCTTGAAGAGCGAAATAGCTCGTTGAATCGCAGCAAGTAGCTCTCCTGCAGTGGCACCGTGAAACACAAAACCATTGGCCTCGCCTGACTCACTTTCCAACGTCTGTTCAAAAACGGTATCACGTAGCCCACCAACGGCGTGCACAACGGGCAGCGTGCCGTAACGCAAACTGTATAATTGATTTAAGCCGCAAGGCTCAAAGATGGATGGCATCAGAAAAATATCACTGCTCGCTTCAATACGATGAGCAAAGGTTTCGTTATAGCCAAGAGTGACAGCAACTTTTTGTGGGTATTGTTCGGCAATATTTTTTAACGCTTTTTCATAATGGGGGAATCCGCTGCCTAAAATCACTAGTTGGCAATCCAGGGTTAACAACTGGTTCATTTGTTCCAGAATTAAATCCACGCCTTTTTGGTCAACTAGTCGGCCAACAAATCCGAGTAAAGGGATGTCAGAACTCACAGTAAGGCCAAGCTCTTCTTGCAATGCCAATTTGTTTTTGGTTTTGTTGCCAAGGGTGCGGCGATTGTAGTTGCAAGTTAAATGAGGGTCAGTTCCCGGATTCCACTCATCGGTATCTATACCATTTAAAATTCCGGCAACCGCATCGCTGCGATAGCGTATTAGTCCATCCAAGCCATTGCCAAACTCCGGGCGTTGAATTTCCTTCGAGTAACTAGGGCTGACTGTGGTGATGAAATCCGCAAAAGCCAACCCGCCTTTTATAAAGGACATTTGACCATAAAATTCCAAGCGCTCATGATGCCAAAATACTGCAGGCAAATTTAATTCGGCAAACGCTTGATAGGAAAATAGACCGCGATAAGCCAGGTTGTGTATGGTAAACACAGAGGCCGGATGATTGGGGTGGAGGGAAAGCAATGCCGGGATCAAACCTGTTTGCCAATCGTTGCAGTGCACAATTGTCGGTTGCCAATTCAATCCCACCTGATCCAAAGCAATGAGTTCAGCAACTCTGGCAAATACATAAAAGCGTTTGTGATTATCAAACCAGTCATTGCCATCAGGGCCGCAGTAGGGATTTCCTTCGCGTTCAAAAAACTCTGGAATATCCACTAACAAAACAATCACTTTGGTGCCGGGTAAGCGAGTTTGTCTTAATGATACTGAATAGCCTTCAATCTCTAATTGTGCAATCTCTTTGATGCCGACGTTTTTGGCTTTCTCCAGCACACTCGCATAGGCGGGTAGCAATATTTTTACATCTTGCCCCAGTTTTAGCAGCGCACGTGGAAGGCTTGCTGCTACATCCGCAAGCCCACCAGTTTTGATCAGTGGATAAACCTCACTGGTTGCAAATAAAATTTTCTGCATGAGTGATCCTTCTTCGTAACAATTAAGCCAGTTTTAAAATAAGTGCACCCAAAGGTGGAAGGTTTACTTCCAATGACTGTTGATGATTCATCCAGGGTACGGGTTGGGAATAGATTGGATTGGAATTACCCCAATTGCTACCGCCATAAAAACTTGAATCGGAATTTAAAATTTCATGATATGCACCAGCGACCGGAACGCCGATACGGTAATTGGTACGTGTCACAGGGGTGAAATTTAAAATCACTATACTGAAGTCGTGATCACTCTTGCGAATATAACTCACGATAGATTGAGTGCTGTCATGACAGTCAATCCACTCGAAACCATCGCCGCGGAAATTGCGCTGATAAAGTGAAGGCATACTTGTGTAGCAGTGGTTTAAATCTTTCACCAATGTGTGCATACCCTGGTGCGGTGCGTAGTCGAGTAAATCCCAGTCGAGTGTGCGACTTTGCGCCCACTCACTCCACTGCGCAAATTCGCTCCCCATAAATAATAATTTAGTTCCCGGATAAGTGAACAAGTAGGTGTAAAGTAAACGCAGATTAGCAAACTTTTGCCAGTCATCGCCGGGCATTTTATTGATCATACTACCTTTGCCGTGCACCACTTCATCATGCGAAAAAGGCAGCATAAAATTTTCGGTAAAAGCGTACATCATGCCGAAAGTTAATTGATTGTGATGATACTGGCGATGGATAGGATCTTTACTGATGTAATCCAGGGTGTCATGCATCCAACCCATATTCCATTTCATTGAAAAGCCCAAGCCACCCACCCAGGTGGGGCGAGTGACTTGCGGCCAGGCAGTAGATTCCTCTGCAATCACCAACGCGCCAGGGTGTTGCCCATGGCAAACTTCATTCAGCTTTTGCAAAAACGACATAGCCTCAAGATTTTCATTCCCCCCATGGATATTTGGTATCCATTCGCCCGGCTCGCGCGAATAATCCAAATGCAGCATGGAAGCGACAGCATCAACTCGCAAACCATCAAGGTGGTACTCCTTTAACCAGAAGAGGGCGTTGGCCAATAAGAAGTTTCGCACCTCATTGCGGCCATAGTTATATATCAAGGTACCCCAATCGCGATGCTCACCCAAGCGTGGATCTTCGTGCTCATAAAGCGCTGAACCGTCAAAACGGGCGAGGGCATGCGCATCTTTCGGGAAGTGCGCGGGCACCCAATCGAGGATGATCCCGATATTGTGGCGATGGAGATAATCGACAAAGTAGCGAAAATCATCCGGTGTACCGAAGCGACTCGTCGGCGCGTAGTAGCCAGTAGTTTGGTAACCCCATGAGTCATCTAGCGGATGTTCACTAACAGGCATAATTTCGATATGGGTAAATCCCAGCGGCTTTATATAATCGACAACTTGATGGGCGAGTTCGCGATAATTCATAAACTCACCCACCCAGCCACGGCGCCATGAGCCGAGGTGCATCTCGTAAACCGAGAGAGGCGATGATTGCCAATCCCAGTGGGCACGTTTGTTCAGCCAGTCTCCGTCCTGCCATTCATAATCGGAGGGAGCTTTAACTATTGAGCCGGTCAAGGGGCGCAATTCAAATGCCTGTCCATAAGGGTCGGACTTAAGAAAAACGGCACCGGTCGCACGATTGCGAATTTCAAACTTGTATAAAGCCCCTGCCTTAATTCCGGGGATAAACACCTCCCACAGGCCGCTGCCGCCGCGTACTCGCAAGGGGTGCTGGCGGCCATCCCAGTCATTAAAGTCACCAACGACACTGATACGCTCGGCATTGGGCGCCCAAGTGGCAAACAGCACACCTTCGATGCCATCAACTGTGCGCGGGTGCGCACCCAAGTGTTGATAGATGTTCCAATGTTGCCCCTCCGCAAAGAGGTGCATGTCAATATCGCCCAATTGTGGTGCAAAGGAGTAGGGGTCAAATTCAGTGTGCATGGTATTGTGGCGGTCGTACCACTGCACCAAATAATGCTCCGGTAATATTTTTGCCAAACCGTACCACTCAAAAAAATCAGTGCCTTCAATGCGTTTCAGGGCGTGATGTTGCTCGTTAATCACTAATGTAGCGGTACGGGCGCCAGGTAAGTAAACGCGCACAAAGGTGTCTGCTGCTGCCGTTGAGGTGGCACCTAACGGATGGCGTCCAAGCACCTCAAAAGGGTCGTGGTGAGTAGCGGTAACTATACGCAACATCTCGTGGGATAAGGGTTTGTCCTGCTTCACATTCAACATTGAATCGATTCCTAAGTGATTATTTTGGCACTTGATTTTGCATATTGCAGATTATGCCCCATTTCGGGCTACATAAAATTGTCATACAGCCAAGCTCTACTAGCTTAGCCATTATCGCTTTCTTTTGTTGCACCATTTTTTTGCAAAAAATAACATCCGTGAAAGACATTTGCAGATTCGGTGCCAAACTTGAAGCTACACTTAGTTTTGCATTTAAAGCGAGCAAGTGGGTGTTTTTAAATGCACCATAAAAAATTTTGTGTTTCACTTGAGTTTGCGCCAGATCAATTTATTGGCATTGATATTGCTCTTACTCTACGCATAACCGTCACACAAAATTCATCGTTCAGACACAATAGCCATAAGGAATAAGTAGTAATGAGTACACCAACATCGGGTCGTTTTGTTAGTCGTCTTACGCGAGAAACATTGGCGGTAATTCTTGCAGGTGGACGAGGTTCTCGGTTACATCAACTAACAGATTGGCGCGCAAAACCTGCAGTACATTTCGGTGGCAAATTCCGCATTATCGATTTCCCTCTCTCTAATTGCGTCAACTCCGGCATTCGCCGCATCAGCGTGTTGACCCAATACAAATCGCATTCATTGGATCGTCACGTACAACGCGGCTGGGGGTTTCTAGGGGGGGAACTCGGTGAGTTCGTTGAATTATTACCCGCGCAACAGCGCTTGAGTGAATCCTGGTATGCCGGCACTGCCGATGCGGTTTTACAAAATATCGATATCATTCGTCGCCACAACCCTGAGTATGTATTAATCCTCGCGGGCGACCACGTATATAAAATGGATTACGGTACCATGATTGCGGCGCACGTGGAGCGCGGTGCTGACATTACTGTTGGTTGTATTGAAGTTCCGCTGGAAATTGCACATGCATTTGGTGTGATGGATATGGACAAAGACTATCGCATTGTAAAATTTACTGAGAAACCGGCGAATCCCGAATCTATGCCCGGCAAGCCCGATAAAGCGTTGGCTTCAATGGGCATTTATGTTTTCAGCACCAAAGTATTGTTCCGCGAACTGCTAAAAGATCGCGACAATCCAAACTCCTCACACGATTTTGGTAAAGATATTATTCCGTCTATGATTAAATCCCATCGCGTCACAGCATTTCCATTTCGCGATCCAGTCTCCGGTGGAGATGCTTACTGGCGTGATGTAGGAACGGTTGATTCACTCTGGGAAGCTAACCTTGAATTAACCGGCATCACCCCTGAATTGGATTTATACGACGCCGCGTGGCCAATTTGGACTTATCAAGAGCAAGTGGCACCAGCAAAATTTGTATTTAATGACGAAGGCCGTCGTGGCTATGCCGTTGATTCCTTAATTGCCGGTGGTTGTATTATTTCCGGCTCGGCAATAAAACATTCGTTGTTATTCCCGCGCGTTCGTGTTCACTCCTATTGCGAGATTGAAGACTCGGTTTTATTTCCCAGTGTGGAAGTAGGACGCCGCTGTAAAATCCGCAAAGCGCTGATTGATCGCCGCTGCAAAATTCCCGAAGGCACTATTATTGGTTACGATGAAGAAGCTGACAGAAAACGCTTCCATATTTCTCCCAAAGGTGTAGTGCTGGTGACACCCGACATGCTAGGACAGGATGAAATCAATGGCTAATAATGGCAAAACGAAGGTCGTTTTTCTCTGGCACATGCATCAGCCCGATTATCGCGACATTATGACAGGTGAATATTATTTTCCCTGGACTTATCTTCACGCCATTAAAGATTATGTGGATATGGCTGCGCACATAGAAGCGCAGCCGGCTGCTAAAGCTGTGGTGAACTTTGCGCCTATATTGTTGGAGCAGTTAGATGACTATGCGCAGCAAATTGCTGCGCATTTAAAAGACCAGAGTAAAAAAATCAAAGACGCAGTACTTGCTTCATTGGTCGAGCCAGTATTACCTGCACCAGGCACTATGGCATTTACCGATCTCGCTAAAAAATATTTACGCGCAAATCGTGAGCGGATGATTGAACGCTTTCCTGCCTATCATGAACTCGCTAATGTGGTTGGCACATTTGATGAGAAACCCTTTATCAGCCGTTATCTGAATGAACAGTTTTTAATAGATTTGGGGGTTTGGTATCACATCAGTTGGCTGGCTGAAATTCCGCGCCGGTCAGATGAGCGCATCCAACGCTTGCAACAAAAAGAGCGTAATTATTCTCTGGAGGATCGCCGCGAATTATTGGGCATCATCGGTGAGTTGATTGCATCGATTGGCCCGCGCTATCGCAAACTTGCCGAGTCCGGTCAAATCGAATTGTGCATGAGCCCTTATGCACATCCTATTATTCCTTTATTGATCGATTTAAATAGTGCGAAAGAGGCAATGCCGGATGTCAATTTACCTAATGCATTGTTTTATCCAGATGGGCGCAATCGTGCCAAATGGCATCTGCATGAGGGCTTTAAAACGTTCGAGCAGTATTTTGGCAAGCGCCCACGCGGATGCTGGGCTTCTGAAGGTTCATTGAGCGATGAAACATTAAAATTATTGCATGAGGCAAAATTTGATTGGGCTGCAACGGGCGACTCTGTGCTGCACAACAGCCTGCGTGCACTCGAAAATAGAAGTGTTGCCGAACAAATCCGCAGCGACAACCAATCGCTGCATCGCGCATATGAATTTGCTAATATCAAAATCAATACCTTTTTTCGCGATGACGGCTTGTCCGACTTGATTGGATTTAAATACGCCACCTGGCATTCGGATGACGCTGTTGGCGATCTACTTAATCACATGGTGCATATAGCCAACGCTAGTAACGATACAAAAAATACGGTTATTTCAGTGATCATGGACGGCGAAAATGCATGGGAATATTTCCCTGAAAATGCCTACCATTTTTTACATACACTCTATGAACGGTTAACAACACATCCACAACTTGAACTTGCAACTTACAGTGAGGTGCTTGATCAGCAGCAACCTGTTCCTGTTGCTATGCCCCACCTTGTTGCCGGCAGCTGGGTTTATGGGACTTTCTCCACCTGGATCGGCGACAAAGATAAAAATCGCGGCTGGGACATGCTTTGCGATGCCAAGCAGCAAGTGGATCACGCACTCAGCAAACGCAGTTTTTCCCCTGCACAATTAGCACAAATTGAAAAGCAGCTCGCCCTTTGTGAAGGATCCGATTGGTTCTGGTGGTTTGGTGATTACAACCCATCACAAAGTGTCAGCGATTTTGAATACCTCTTTCGCCGCCACTTAATGAATTTGTATTCGCTTATCGAACAACCAGCGCCCGCTTATTTACATCAAGTTATTAGCGTTGGGGGCGGTGATCCAGCTACCGGTGGTGTGATGCGCCAAGGCCATGCAAATTAACAATCCCTGTAGTACTGTAAAAAGATCGTAGTTGTTTTTTGTAATTTATTTAAAGGGAAGGGCATTGATGGCAGACAAATCACCACTTTTTCAACGACGCACTGCTGGTGTTTTGTTGCATCCAACCTCTTTACCTTGCTCAGAAACTTGTTGGGGTGAAAATAATAAAAAAGCATTCGGCACTTTAGGAAAAGACGCCTATTATTTTATAGATCTTGTTGCCCAAGCAGGCCTGACCATTTGGCAAATGCTACCTACCGGCCCAACTCAAGCGGATATGTCGCCATATCAATCTATTTCAGCGCATGCGGGTAATCCAGACTTAATTAGTCTAGATTCACTGTTCGAAAAAGGCTGGATTACGGCAGGGGATATGCAATCAGTTGGTGAAAAATCGCTGTCCCATGCACGTCAACAGGGCGCAATTTCTTTTCACAAATATATAGAGAGCGAGGCAGGGGCAAGCACACGACAATTATTTCAGAATTTTTGCTCACAACAGAATTACTGGTTAGATGATTTTGCGCTGTTCAGTGCATTGCGGACAGAATTTAATGGCTCATCGTGGAATACATGGCCGTGGGATTTGCGCAAACGTAACAGTAAAGCACTGGAAAAAATTCGCACTCAACTTAAAGCTGCCATTGATACCGTATTATTTGAGCAGTTTGCTTTTTTTAGCCAGTGGCAAGCACTAAAACAATATGCAAATGAAAAAGGAGTTAGTTTGTTCGGTGACATGCCAATATTCGTTGGCCACGACAGCGCTGATGTCTGGGCGCAGCAACATTATTTTCAATTGGATGAAGAAGGTAATCCGCTCACGGTTGCTGGTGTTCCACCCGATTATTTTTCTGAGACTGGGCAGCATTGGGGGAATCCGCATTATGCGTGGGAAGTCATGGCGGCAGATGGATTCCAGTGGTGGTTAGCACGCTTGCGAACGCAACTACAGTTGTTTGACCTGATCCGTATTGATCACTTCCGTGGGTTTGAAGCCTATTGGGAGATCCCAGGCAAAAGTCACGATGCACGTTTAGGTAAATGGGTTAAAGCGCCGGGCGAGGCTTTTTTGCAGGCGTGTTTTGAAGCTTATCCAGGCCTACCTTTGGTGGCAGAAAATCTTGGTGTGATTACCGATGAGGTTGAAGCGCTACGCAATCAATTTGAATTACCGGGCATGTTGGTGCTTCAGTTCGCGTTCGACGGCAACACGAGTAATCCACATTTGCCGCACAACCATACACGCAATGATGTGATTTACACAGGAACTCATGATAACGATACGACAGTTGGTTGGTTCGCCACTTTATCAGATGCGAATCGCCAACAAGTAAAGCAATACTGTTTTAATTCCGCAGATGAAATGCCCTGGTTGTTAATTGAAGCAGCGCTGGCATCGGTAGGGCGCATGGCCATTATTCCCATGCAGGACTTTTTGGAGCTGGATGGAGGGCACAGGATGAATATGCCCGGTACAACGGATAAAAATTGGGTGTGGACGTTTTCGTGGGATCAAGTTGACCCCACACTTGCTGAACGTATTCGGCAGTTATTAACAACCTATAACCGTTTGAGCTAGCTGCGCTGTAAGCCGAAGGCTATAGAACATTAATCACTCAACTTTACGTAGGAACCGCTATGGAACATAGATGCAGCGCGCGCTATACAGCCGACATTAAAATCCTGATTTACCGATACGACATTCCGGTAGCCATAGGTCGCATCAAAAACGGCACTCGCTACGGTTTATATATCGAATCAGATTTGGCAGATGTAAAGCCGTTGCAACAATTAGGTATAGAAGTACTGGTGTATCGAAGTGCACAGAAATTGCAGCGTTACAGGTTTGACTCAATTGTTATGCACACCACCGACCACGGCTTTGGTGTCGAACTGGATGCACTGGGTGAAGATGCCGGCAATCAGTTGGCGGAAATGCTGCGCGCATCACCAGAAACTCCACAGGAAAGTGAATTGTTTGATATGGTTGCAAGTGCTTGATGTCGTTGTGACAAAAAGCATCTTTTAGCGTGTTGATTGAATTTCGAGGAGTAAATGAGTTGGGCTGGATTTTTATGCAATTGCGCATAATGTATATTATGTTAAATTGCGTATTCTATGAATATCAATAACTTACCCCCCAACTCACTTTCTTCCTTGTTTTTCAAGCAAGGCATTGTACTACTCCATCCGATGGCAATTGCTCTATGAAGCATAAACAACTGTTAGAGCGTCTATACGCTGAAGTCGAAACAGTCATTCTCAGTAAACAGCACCCGGTTACCGGACTGCTGCCTGCAAGTACAGCGATTAATAATCACGGTGATTACACCGATGCATGGGTGCGCGATAACGTTTATTCCATCGTCTGTGTGTGGACTTTGGGCATGGCCTTCAAGCACCAAGGTGAAGATCACAAGAGCGACCAGCTACAACAATCCACTATCAAGTTGATGCGCGGTTTGCTGCAATCAATGATGCGGCAGGCGCAAAAAGTTGAGAAGTTTAAGCATTCCCTGGAAAACGGTGATGCGCTTCACGCCAAATACGATACGGCGACCGGGTTACCCGTGGTGGCAGACGATGCCTGGGGTCACCTCCAGATTGATGCAACCTCAGTTTTCCTCCTGATGCTGGCGCAAATGAGCGCATCTGGCTTGCGTATTGTCTGTACGCACGATGAAGTCGATTTCGTCCAAAATCTTGTGTATTACATTGCCAGCGCTTACCGCACGCCGGATTACGGGATTTGGGAGCGTGGAAATAAAGTTAACAATGGTAAAACCGAAATCAATGCGAGCTCAGTTGGTATGGCTAAGGCTGCATTGCAAGCCTTGGATGGCTTTAATTTATTTGGTAAACACGGAGATAAAAGGGCGGTAATTCATGTAATTGCCGATGCAATTTCTTTAGCAAGAACCACCCTCGCCTCACTACTACCGCGCGAGTCACTTTCCAAAGAAACAGACAGCGCATTGCTCAGCATTATTGGTTTTCCCGCTTTTGCGGTGGGTAAAGAAACCCTGGCGACACAGACGCGCGATTCAGTATTGACCAAACTCGGCGGCAATTACGGTTGCAAACGTTTTTTATGGGACGGACACCAGACCGTTCTTGAAGAAAGTTCGCGTATTTATTACGAACACGATGAGCTGGGTAATTTTGCAAACGTCGAATCAGAATGGCCTCTTTTCTTCACCTATTTATATATCACGGCATTGTTTGATGGCAGTGAAGCTACTGCAAAACATTATCGGAAAAAACTTGAATCATTAATGGTAAGTGTGGATGGCATTGGCTTATTGCCAGAGCTTTATTATTTACCATTGGAAAATGTTGAAGCGGAAAAGAAAAATCCTCGCTCGCAAACACGCATACCTAACGAAAACGTTCCTTTGGTTTGGGCGCAAAGTTTATATTTAACCGGTTTAATGTTAGATGAAGGCTTGGTTAGTACAGATGACCTTGATCCATTAAAAATGCGGCGCCGCTCTACCCGCTTTATCAAATCCAATATCGCACTCGTGGTACTGGCAGAAAATGACACAATTAAACAACATCTTGCTAAACACGGTGTGATTGCTGAAAGTTTGCAGGATATTAAACCCATGGGCGTAGTATCGGCATCCAGTTTGATGGAGGCATATGCACATGTAGGTGAAAATAAATCTCTCGGCTTGTCGGGGAGACCACGTCGACGCGTACAAAGCTTGGCTACATCGCAGACATATGAAATCAATAACAAAGTCTATTTGAGTTTGTCATGGTTGCAAAGTGAGCGCGAAGATTATCGCCGCTATGACGCACAATGGGTAATAGAAAATCTGACGCAGGAAATTGAGTTTATTTATAAAAACTGGCTCAGTTCAGAGGTGGCAGTATTTACATTAATGATGGATCATCGATTATATAAAGTACCTAATGCGGAGCTCTTATTTGCAACGCTACGCGATTATCAATTGCGTAGCGAGCATGAATATGTAGGTTATGCCTCAGCAAACCTCGCTTATCGCGCATCGAGGGTGAATAGCTTATCAATCCCCTACTTCCACATTCCATCGATGAACAACCAGATACTGGCTGCCACTTCAGGAGACGATGCACTCCAGCCCGCGCAATTGGAACCTGTTGCAGCAGCTATGCTGGAACATTTTTATACCGAGAGCGATATCATTACATACCGCAAGTTTTCGCTTTACGTTAAAAATCGCAAATTAACCGATATCATTGGCGTTGATGGTGCAGCCATCACAGTCAAAGATCTGATCCGCGACTTTTTCTTCCGTTCACAAAAAGTGAACTACTGGCTGTTATCACGCTTTTGTTTTTCCCAATTAAATTACACGCTCACAGATTTGTCTGACAGCTTGACATTGCTAGCTGCACGCAACTTAACGATTACTGTTGGCGATAATAACCATACTGAAATCAAAGTGGATCAGTCGTTTTCCAATGCCACTTATTTTGAAAGTGTACGGCAGTTATTTCCCGATTTGCTTGAACGCACTTTGGTACAGGAATTAATTTCGGCGATTGGTTCGTTAATTCGCTCTGAACCAAAACTGTTTGACGGATTACACTCTGTGCAATTGCGTAACTTTATGTTGTTGTGCGCTATGGATAAAGGTGATGCTGAAGATGTCAGTATGCTTGAATGGCTTGGCTTGCAATCGCCGGCCAAGTTGTACAAAAAAATCCGTTCAATCCTTACCTCGCGCAAAAAAGTATTCTCCCAGGGGATTAACCATATCACCCCCTATAAAATCCATCACAATGAAAATATTGAAGATGAAAACCCGGTACTTTCCGATGCAATGGATACCGACTGGTTGGAATGGCGCACCGCACGTGGGTTAATCACCCATTTTGATGCAAACTTCCTCAAAGATATTTGGCACAGCTTGATGTTTTCCCAATCGCTGGTATTTAGTAACGCCAGTGGCGGAAGTTTTCATTTGGATTGCAAAACCATTCGCCAATCAATGACCCCTGGGGAAGAAAGTTTTGCCCATCTAATTGATCAGCTTACCCATCAACTCTACCCGGCGTATTACAAAAGTGCAGTGGTAGAGGCACTCTATGCCTATACTCAGTTTTGTATTAATAATCCACAAATGCGCTTTCAAAAACCTCTGGTTTTTCGTGAAGTGCTGGAACGTGCAGCGGTACGTTATATGAGTGAGCGCAGGGCGCAGATGAGCAGCTTGGGTATAGAGACTGACTTGACTGTCTTTATGCAGCAATCGCCGCACATTGTGAATCTCTATGTAACCCTTATTTATGCCGAAATAACCCAACCTTATTGAGTTGATGTGGGAAACGCCCATCCGGGCGCAAGGGTTTTACGAAATATATATCGCCCCCCCATAGGCTCCCGCCAGCGTAGCGTTTAGAATGCGGCCAATTCCGACGCATCTCCCATAAGTTGAGTACTATGAAACTATTAGGGCCTACGCTGCTGATTTTGGGCGCAATCCTGAACATCCTTGCTTTGTTTATGTTGGTGCCTTTGGCGCTGTCCATCGCTTACAACAGCGATAATCAAATAGCTTTTTTTTCCTCCGCGGCTATTACCAGCTTGGTCGGTATTGGGTTTTTGTTGATCGGCAAAAAATCCCGCTTGGATTTTATGCAGCCACGGCAGGTATTTCTGATCACCACCAGCGCTTGGACCGGTGTATCACTATTCAGCGCATTACCTTTCATCCTTATCGACCACCCCCTTACTCTCGCCGATGCCGTGTTTGAAGCGGTATCAGGAGTTACCTCAACAGGCTCATCAGTGATGGCCGGATTGGACTCCTTACCTAAAGATATTTTGCTCTGGCGCTCCATGCTCAATTGGATTGGCGGGGTGGGGATTATCGGAATGGCGATTGCGATCCTGCCATTTTTGCGCGTGGGTGGAATGCGTCTCTTTAAGACGGAATCATCAGACTGGTCAGATAAGGCTATGCCGCGTGCACAAAGTTTGATGGCGATGATTATTTATTGCTACCTAGCACTCTCTTTGATTTGCTGCTTGGCATTTTGGTTAGCGGGGATGGATTTTTTTAACGCAGTTAACCATGCGATGGCCACTGTATCTACTGGTGGTTTTTCTACCTCTGATAGTTCATTTGCCCAATTTGACAGCTTGTTAATACATTGGATTGCTATCATATTTATGTTGGCGGGCGCATTTCCTTTTGTTTTATTTGTGCGTTTATTGGTAAACAAAAAATTTATTATATTTAAGGATACCCAAGTACGCGGTCTACTTTGGATTGTGGCAGTGACCACCTTAATATTAACTGCACAACTCATCCTTACTAATCAAATGGATCCCTTTAGAGCCCTAACCATGGCTTGCTTTAATCTCGTTTCAGTTATTACAACCACGGGTTTTGCATCAGGTGACTACCAACTCTGGGGAGCACTATCGTTAATTGTATTTTTCTTTGTTACCTTTGTCGGCGGCTGCTCTGGCTCCACAACTGGTGGCATAAAGGTGTTTCGTTTGCAAATCTTTGGTGGGCTGGTGAAAGAGCAAATCATGACAGCAATTCATCCTCGCGCCATTATCAGCCGCCGCTACAATAATCGCCTCATCAGCTCGGAAATAATCGCCTCATCAATTTCCTACATGTTTTTAATGACGGCTTGTTTGGTTGTTATCGCAGTTATTCTTGCTCTAACTGGATTGGATTTAGTCACCAGTGTCACTGGCTCGGCTACCGCACTAATGAACGTAGGTCCCGGGTTGGGCCCAATCATCGGCCCTGCCGGAAATTTTTCCAGTTTAAGCGATACCGCTAAATGGGCGCTTTCTGTAGGTATGTTGCTTGGTCGTCTGGAGTTTTTAACTATCCTGGTGCTCTTCACTCCTGCATTTTGGCGCGCATGATGAATGCTGAAAAAATTCTCCGCAAATTTGCGTATCCCATTGGAATTTTATTTCCATGGTTGCTCACGCCTATAGCATTTTTAATCACCGATTATCTACCCAAAGCCAATGTGCCCTTGCTTTACATCGTGATGGTGGTGTTTATCGCCATTAACGTCACTGTCGAGCTTGCCATCATTAACGCGCTCTCCAGTTTTTTTGCTTTCAGTTTCTTTTTTGCCGAACCCTATGGATCAATCATGATCCATCAGGACGAAGACTTGCTGACAATATTGTTATTCTTGCTCACGTCTGTACTGGTTGGTTACATGGCAACCAAACATAAACACAACATACAAAAAATTCGCATGCGCGAATTCATGACCGATATTGAACTGGAACTACTGGAACGCCTACCGAAAGCGATTGATACTGAAGATGTCGTTGCCGCACTACGTGATGCACTAAGACCCTGGTACGAAAATTGTGTACTCATCACCCATGGCGATAATTGGGCGACGCACCCGATGATTCGGCGTTTAACAAATCTACGCAAAACTTATTTGGAAGAATTGCTTGAGTTGCGTTTAACGCCAGAAGTGATTGCAAAAATTCCGCAACTTGAGCAAGAACATGACGTCTACTTTCTTTATAGTTCAAAACAGGTAATAGGTTTGTTGCGCATCGCGACTGCTAACATTCAACACTTACCTAAAGATATTTTTCTGCTGTTATTGCACCAGGTTAATATTTCACTTGAACGAACCCGTTTGGCCGCAGATTTGGAAAAAGAAAAAATTGCCAAAGAAAATGAATTGCTTCGCTCTGCCCTGCTCTCTTCAGTTTCGCACGATTTCCGTACGCCGCTTACAACAATGATCGGCGCCACTTCAACGGTGATTGAGTTTGGTGAGCATCTGGATAAACAACAGACCCGGGAGTTGTTAAATACCGTACTGGAAGAAGCGGAACGTCTTAACCGTTACACACAAAATTTGTTGGACATGACCAGGCTTGGATTTGGCAAACTGCAATTGGAGTGCAACTGGGTCAGCGTAGAAGAAATTATGAGCGTGGTGAAAAAGCGTTTAAGGCCGCTGTTGATTCATAATTTTTTGAAGGAGGACATCAACCCCAACCTGCCCTTACTGTACGTACACGCGGCCTTATTGGAGCAGGCGATATTTAACGTGATCGACAATGCAATCAAGTTCTCGCCAACCAATGCCAGTATCGATATTGAATGCACCAAAGAGGAGGATAAAATAATCATCGCGATTTGCGATCAGGGCACCGGCATTCCTGAAGATGAGCGGGAAAAAGTGTTTGAACGCTTCCATACAGCTGAAAAAGGCGATAGGCGCAGATCGGGAAGCGGCCTTGGTCTAACCATCTGCCAGGGTATGATTATGGCGCATGGTGGTAATGTAAGCATTCACGCTAACCCCAGGCGCATAGGTGATAAAGATTATCCTGGCTGCTGTGTGCGTATAGAGCTGCCCATTAATAACCAACAAGAACAGCATGAACTCCCTACATCAGCAGAATAAAGATTTAACAGGGATATGACGCAGGGGCACACTCCATCTGTTTATACTCCCTAAAAAATGGAGTCCTTATGAGCAGAATTTTAATTATTGACGACGAACCCCAGATTCGTCGTTTTTTACAAATAGGCCTGACTGCCCAAGGCTATGTCATTCTGGAAGCCGATACCGGCAGGCAAGGTTTGGTATTGGCAGCAGAGGAAACACCCGATCTCATCATTCTGGATATGGGCTTGCCTGACCTCGATGGCCAGGTAGTGCTAAAAAAACTGCGCGATTTTTTCCACCAACCTATTATCGTCCTGTCTGTACGCAACCGTGAGTCAGAAATTGTGCAGGCACTGGATGTGGGCGCCAACGATTATGTAGTCAAACCTTTTGGTATACAGGAGTTATTGGCGCGCATTCGCGGCTTAATAAAAGCATTTGGCCCAAGCGTGGAAAGCGTACAAAAATTTCAGGATGAGCGGGTGCTCATTGATCTGCAAGAGCGGAAGCTCAGTGTGGATGGTGAAGTAGCCAAGCTGTCGCGCAAAGAATTTGAATTATTAAAACGCCTGATCAATAACGCTGGCCGGTTGGTTACCCAGCAACAGTTATTGCGTGAAATCTGGGGTGGTACCCATGTGGAAGATACGCATTACCTACGCATTTTTATCGCACGCTTGCGTACCAAATTGGGCGATGACCCATCCAATCCGCGCTACATAGAAACTGAACCTGGTGTAGGTTATCGATTTTTACCCAGCGTAGAAAATTAACCGTCATAAAAAAGCTCGCGATCAAATAGGATCGCGAGCTACCTAAACGATACATCCTGGTACACACACATCTGCAATAGCTCTGTTAGCAAACCTGCCACACCAACTCTTTCAGCGGCAAATTGCCCCTACATTTTCTACCAACCCCGATGCAGCCTCACTAATACACCCATGCTTGTTATTAATGAATTGCGCACCAACCATCATGTTATTGATGCAGGATGCATCATTCGCCAAAATCCCCATGCCTCCAGAGCGGGAAATCACTACACCCGTAAACGTATTGCCAGTTGCTGCCGTACTTGGGTCAGTATTGACTTGCGCAAGAAAAATACCGTGCTGGACGCTATCGCGGATATGTAAATTAGTGAATGAATTATCCAGCGAATCACGCATGAAGATACCCACCGTTTTATTATCGGAGATAGTGATATCGTAGAATTTATTATTATTAAACTTGATATCGGTTGAGATACCTGCCGCTTTGTTGCCATACAGATGAATACCGGAAAAGGTGCTGTCTTCCGTTTCATAACCCGCCAGACCATCAAACTCGTTATCGTAAGAGGTGTAGTCACGAATTGTTAAACGGCGGCACCCCAACTCTGTCACTAAACCACCCGACATAGCGCCGTAGACAGTGACCGATTGCACCGTACAATCAACACAGCGACGAATACTGATACCGTTATTGCGCAATGGAAACGCATCACTGCAAGCCCCCCCCATACACTCAGAAGATTGGTTGGCTCGATTGCCATCTATCATTAAATCAACAACGCGCACATGGCGAGTGGAGCGGCTGGGAACATTTTCAGCGAGCCCCATAATAATGACCGGCGCATTGGCATTATCTGCAAGGCGAAGAAGTGTTGCTGGCCCTGTTCCTTTTAACGTGACATTATTTTTGTCGATAACGACGGGATGGGTGCAGGTATAAGTGCCGGGTAAAAGGGCAAGCTCACCACCCTCTGGCGGCAACTGGTTAATAGCATTTTGGATCGCATCGCAGGTTTTTTCTTTAATAATTTCGGTCGCATTGACCGATATAACACTACCCGTCATAAACGTTACAAGCAGCGTCAAGACAACATGTGCTCTATGAGTGATTTTCATAGTCCGGCCTCTCTCGAACGCTAGAGTTTTTCACTCCGCTTACCTGAAGCCTAGCTCTTAAACAGGCAGCAACAACGAAAAAATTCCCTTTAGCCAAAAAAAATCTAATTGCTTGCTGCGTTCAAATCCTTGGAGCTATGTGTTGGGTATTCCAGAAACACAAAAGGGACCATTGGTCCCTTTTGTGGCATTTACGTAATGATATTCAACTAACTACTCGGTTTTTGGCATAAGCGGATTACAGTTCTTAATCGTTACCCTACCCTCTAACAAACTGCCTTTTGAATATTCGCTGAAAATACAGCTGTTGGTTTCCGGGTCATAATTTTCGACCCAGAGATTGTCGTCTTTCCAGGTGGCTTGCATATGCATTTGGCCTTTGGGGACGTCAATCGACATAACACCGCCAAAGTTTTTGACGAAATGCTGTTCGTAATGAAAGAAGTACATCCCCCAACCGATGATTAATATCGCCAAACCGCCAATTAAACCAGCTTTCCACTTCAGGTAGCGGCCTACTCCCCAAAACACAAAAATGGCAACGCTGACAACGGCAATCCAATACAAATAAGTAATCACGAGACGTCCCTCTGGAAGTAAAAGTTACTTCCTATTCAATAGACTTTTACGCCCCAACGCAAGCAAACCTAACATCAGCAAACTGATTAAACCCATGCTGCCGCTGCCGCCATCATCTTTGTCGGTTTCGTTGATAAGGGTATTTTTGGTCGGGTTCAAGTTTGCTGCGGTATCAGGATCAGCATTTAATACCACAATATTTTGAATAAGCACCAAATGCGAGTCGGTGATTGCCACATTGTTTGTATTATCTTGCGCCGTGTAGTTTCTCAAAGGGAACCCCTGAAGGCTGCCCAATGTGAAACGATTGAGCGCAGCAATTGCATCAAGAATCGCCATGCCGTTACCGGTTACCTGGCCAAACACCGTGAATCCGCCGTTTTGCTTATCCAAATTTGATGCATTATTGCTCAAATTAATAAACCACTGGTTTGTGGCGCTATTGGCATCGCTTCCCAATTTAGCCATAGCGATAGTTCCGCGCAGATTGGAGTAGACAGGCTCGTTGATCACTTTCGGGTTTTGCGGGATCATGATCAAAGGCAATTGACCTGTGTATCGGTAACCTCCACCCTGCACCACAAATTCCGGCACAGAACGATGCACAATAGTGTTCTTGTAAGCATCAGCCTTTACGTAAGCCAGAAAATTTTCAACGGTTTTTGGTGTGGTTTTATCAAAGAGATTTACTTCAAAATCACCCATCACAGTTTGGAATTGCACGGTAGTCGCATTAGCTGCTTGCGTCATTAATAAGCTTGCGCCCAAGCATGCTACAGAAAATGAGTGCTTGAGCCATTTGGCGGGAGATGTGAACTGGGTAGATAAACGCATGAACGATAAACCTCTAGTTATAAATAGATAGGATACTTTGCCAACAAGGCCTTGGAGCCCAGCCAGGATTGCCGCATCTTATCCTGACTACTAGCCCCTAAACACCTGAAATTTGTTGGAATTTGTAATACAGCGACAGTCGGTGTGCCGCTAATCTTCATCAGTGACTTTTTTCCAGTGGCCATTGGGTTGCTGTTTAACCTCATAGCGTGACCACTGGCGAAATTCTGCCCGCAGACAAATCCCGGTGGCATAACCGCCCGCTCCCGCCACTATCTTGTAAATCACCTGATCTTTACTGGCGTTTTGGTTGTCAGCGGCATCTACGACCTGACGTACACTCCATAAGTTGCCCAACTTGCCGTTGCTGTAAAAATGCCCCGCGATAATATGCTCCGGGTGGGTGATGTTTTTTTCGGCATGCTGTTTTGCCAGCTCCAGCAATTGGGTAAGGTTTTCGCTGGTGATATCCACGTAGGAGTTGAGCTGCTCCATGGCTGCCGAAAAGTCTTCCTGGGTTAATTCGAATTGCCGCTCGGATGCCACCGCCGGTTTTGCGAGCTTGCGGCGGGTGAGATGTGCCGGGTAGCGACGCCAGGGGAAAAAGGCATTGAAGGCGATAGCCATCAACATAATACTGACCACGTTAATCAGGATCGGCATCACCAGATAAAAGTACTCCAACCGGTAAATTTCTGCACCGCCAATCACCGCCGCTAAAGCCGTCGCTCCACCGGGTGGATGCATGCAGCGCAAGTAATGCATTACGCCCACCGCCAAACCCACTGCCAATGCTGGCGTCCAAGTCTGATCGGGAAATAACTGTTGGATGCTCACTCCGACAAAGGCAGATAACAAATGCCCACCAATTACCGCCCAGGGTTGGGACAAAGCGCCTTGCGGTACCGCAAACAGTAACACCGCTGTCGCTCCCATAGAGGTCACCATAATCAAGGTGCCTGCGGTATGCATAAAGCCATCGGGGAAGCACCAACGTGTGCCCCAATAAACCGCCAGTATGCCGAAAAAAGCGCCGACCGCCGATATGATTTTCTCGCCGTTGCGGGTGGTATTACGCTCTATACCCAAGAGCAAACGAGCTTCATGCAGAAGGTGTTTAATCGTCATGGCAGATCCTGTCGCACCAATAAAGTGCGTGATACTAGTAGCTCAACGCACAGACCGCAATTGATAAAGACTAGAATATAAAATGTTGACCTTCCCACGATGGTAAGCCTTAGTCTGGCTTTAACGTCAACCAAGTAGGAGTTCATCATGTACCGATTTACTGTTCAGGATATGACTTGCCAGGGCTGCGCCGCCGCTATCAATCGCGCCATTAACAACGCTGACAAGCTTGCTCAGGTAAAAGCCTTTCCAGCTATCCGTAGGATAGAAGTTGAGTCAGCTTTATCCAGCGAGCAGTTGCTCTCACTATTGAGTGACGCAGGTTATCCAGCTCAACTCGAGACCACCCACTCATAGAGGAAAAGGCCATGAGCACCACCATGCAAGAACTGGATTTAGCGATTGAGGGGATGACCTGCGCATCCTGCGTCGCCCACGTTGAGCGAGCGCTAACAAAAGTGGATGGAGTCAGTAGTGTCAGCGTAAATCTGGCAACAGAGCGTGCGCACTTAATGCTTTCACATAGCGTTCCTATTGCCGATTTAATTCAAAAAGTAGAACAAGCGGGTTATCAGGCACGCCCCGCCCAAGTTTCAGATCAAGAAGAAAACGCCGCAAAACGCGAGAAGGAAAGAGTCGATCTTAAGCAAAAATTTCTTTTCAGCCTGATTCTTACACTGCCCATCTTCGCCATGGAAATGGGCAGTCATTTAATTCCTGCACTGCATCACTGGCTAATGGCTAATTTGGAAAATTGGAACTGGATCATACAAGCGGCGCTGACAACTCTGGTGATGTTTGGTCCCGGCTGGGTCTTTTATCAAAGGGGTTTACCAGCGCTGGTGCGTTTACAGCCGGACATGAACTCGCTGGTAGCTCTTGGCAGCTTGGCCGCCTGGAGCTATTCCTTAGTTGCAACCTTTACGCCTGACGCTCTCCCTGCTGGCACGGTGAACGTTTACTTCGAAGCAGCTGCGGTAATAGTCACACTGATTTTGCTGGGCCGATTGATGGAAGCCAACGCCCGTGGTCGCACCAGCGATGCGATTGCCCGCCTGGTAAAACTCCAACCTCGCAACGCCACTCGTTTGCGCGATGGTAAGCAAGAAACTGTAGAACTATCGTTGATTCAACGCAATGATCTGCTGTTCGTTCGCCCCGGCGAGCGAATTCCGCTCGATGGAGAAATTATTGAGGGCAGTTCGTTTATCGATGAATCCATGATGACCGGTGAACCCATCCCTGTCAGTAAAACGGTCGCCGCTGAAGTCATTGGTGGCACGCTCAATACCACGGGCTCATTCACCTATCGTGTTACCAAAACCGGCAAAGATACGCTGCTGGCGCAGATCATTGAGTTGGTGGAAACAGCGCAAGGTTCAAAGTTGCCGATACAAGCGCTGGTGGACCAAATTACGCGTTGGTTTGTGCCGGTGGTGATGTTGATAGCTGCGCTGACCTTTATGGTTTGGTTGTTCTTCGGCCCCGAGCCTGCACTGAGCTTTGCGTTAGTCAATGCAGTAGCTGTGTTGATTATCGCCTGCCCCTGCGCCATGGGGTTGGCAACACCGACATCGATAATGGTGGGAACTGGTCGTGCAGCGAGTCTGGGGTTGTTATTTCGCAGCGGCACAGCATTGCAAACACTTGCAGAAGTGAAGACCATCGCCTTTGACAAAACTGGCACCCTGACACTTGGCAAACCCAAACTTACCGATTTTATTGTTACATCCGGATTTGAAAAAAATACAGTGCTGGCCTTAGCTGCAGCGGCAGAGCAACACTCTGAACATCCGATTGCAAATGCATTGGTAGACGCTGCGGCGGCAGAAAAAATCGCGCTTGGCACTTTGGAAACATTTGAAGCAATTCCCGGCTATGGATTAAAAGCGAAGGTGTCTGGCGAAGAAATCCATATAGGTGCTGATCGCCTGTTTGAAAAACTCGGTATCAATCTTGATGTATTTAGCACAACTGCACAGCAACTAGCGGCTGAGGGTAAAACGCCAATTTATGTTTCCGTCAACAATCACATTGCCGCAGTGATGGCGCTTGCCGATACCATAAAACCCGGAACCGTTGCTGCGTTGAAAGCCCTACACTCACTCGATTTTAAAATCGCCATGATCACCGGTGACAATCAACGTACCGCTAACGTAATTGCAAAACAATTGGGCATCGATTTGGTGATTGCTGAAGTGTTGCCCAATCAGAAAGTAGCGGCGGTGAAAGAATTGCGCAAACAACACGGCGCAATTGCCTATGTTGGCGATGGCATTAATGATGCGCCCGCGCTTGCAGAAGCCGATTTAGGTTTGGCGATTGGCACAGGCACGGACATTGCAATTGAAAGCGCCGACCTGGTACTGGTGAGTGGCGATATTCAGGGTGTCCCCAAAAGCATTGCCCTGGCGCGCGCCACTATGCGCAACATCAAGCAAAATCTATTTTGGGCGTTTGCCTACAACGTTGCATTGATTCCGCTGGCCGCTGGTATTGCTTATCCATTTTTTGGATTACTCTTATCGCCTATGTTGGCCGCTAGCGCCATGGCACTCTCCAGCGTCTTTGTTGTCACCAACGCACTACGCTTACGTAATTGGAAAACCGCTACGGAGTAAAAATCATGAGTCGATTTGCCCACAAACCGGTACTGGAATTGGCGGATGCTCACGCCCAAGGGCTACACAGCATCGGGGAAGCTGCGAAAATTACCGGTGTCAGCGCCAAAATGATTCGCCATTATGAAACCCTTGGACTAGTCAAACCGACGGATCGTACTTATGCCAATTATCGCGTCTACCAAACTCGTGACATCCACTTGCTGCGTTTTATAAAAAGTGGGCGGGATTTGGGATTTTCGATGAAACAAATAGCAATACTCGCCAGTCTTTGGCAAGATTCGCAGCGCAGTAGTGCAGAAGTAAAAAAGTTGGCACTTGAACATATCAGTGACATGGATGAGCGTATAAAATCGTTGCAGCAGATGCGTCAGGCGCTCAGCGATTTAGCAGCGCAATGCCACGGAGATAATCGGCCTGATTGCCCGATTTTGGATGGACTCGCCTGCACTCACAAACACTAGCGGAATATTTTTTATGATTGCGCGTAAAAACTTGCATCTTATTGTGATCGCTCTTTGCCTGTGGCTACCGCTGCAGGCAATTGCGGGGCAATGGCTGCATTGTGCGCAACTGGACGCTAGTTTGATGCAGGCGGATGAATCACCTGAAGCCACGCCACATTTTTCTTGCCACGATACACCGGTAGAAACACAAGCGGATTATCCAGCATCAAACACTGACCAAGGCAATTCAGCCGATACGCAATCTTGCAAACACTGCCAGTTTTCTTGTACTTGGCACTCAGCATTAGTACTGCGCGAATTTACTCAGCCTATTTTTGACATTCTCATCCTCTATACACAATTTACCTCCCCCTCCCCTGCACAACCTCTACTAGCGATGCCGCAGCGGCCACCGCGACTTTACCGTTAAATTTTTACTGATCAACACTGATAAACCTTTCGGTTTAATCGATTTTTCGCTGTTAACTTGCTGCACCGATGTTGTTACGTTCGGTCAATAGTTAAGGACATTTAAAAATGAACTCCACTAACCTGCTCCTTCGTAGCGGCTTACTCTTTTGCGTAAGCCTGCTGCTCAGTGCCTGTACCACTACACCAACACAAAATTCAGTGGCGTTGGCCACTGAACAACTTAGTCAAACGCATCCCGGTGCCAGTTTATCCTCTGTGCCGGCGCACATTGATGACAACACAATTGATCTGAAATCAGCGATCCAACTTTTACTTAGCCAATCCCCACAAGTCCGTATTGAAATGGCGCAGCTGGGCATTGCCGATGCGCAGCGCCTTCAAACGGAATTAATCAGCAATCCGCATTTATCGATCGGTGCATTAAAACCGGAAGATGGTGGGCGCTGGCAATTGGACGTCGGCTTAAGCCAACCACTATTGGAATTATTTACCCGTCCACTGCGCCGCCAACTTGCCGAGGATAATTTGCTCAGTGTGCAATTGCGTTTGCAATCGCGCCTGCAAACCTTGATTGCACAAACTGGCGATGCTTATTACAGCGCGATTGCAGCGCGTCAGCATCTGCAAGTACAGCAGCAAATGCTGGATGCCACCCTCGCCCGCCAGCAATTGGCCAACAGCCTCTACCGCGCGGGCAACATGTCGGAAAATAGTTTTTTGTATTACGACAATGAATTGCGCCGTGTGCAGCAGCAAGTCAAAAAGCGCAAACGTAATGCGCATGAACAGTATCTTACGCTGCTGAATATGTTGGGCATGAACTCTCATCAGGCAATCACCTTGCCTGATCAGTTACCGGTATTGCCCACAGAAAAATTAACGCACGCGGATCTGCTTAAACAAGCACAAAATGACCGCCTAGATATAAAAATCACCACACAACAATTGGCTCAATTAGAAAATCGCCGCAGTTTGATACGCAAGGAAAACGGTTGGCGCGATATGAGCATTGGCATCAATGCCGAGCGCGAATTTGATGGGGCAACCAATGTCGGCCCCGAAATCGAATTTGCATTGCCCATTTTTAACCGCAATCAAGGCAAGCTTGCCGCAATCGATGCACAAACCACAAAAACGCAAGCGCAGCTCGCACAAGCCCTATTAGATGTCGACACTGAAATCGCCCAAGCGTTAAACCAAATGCAGTTGGCGCGCGAACAGCTCGATTTAATTAGCGCAAGTTTACAGGTGGCAGAAAAGCGCGTAACCCTATCCAACCGCGAAGTCAATTTTATGCTGGGCAGCCCTTTTGAATTGCTCAATATTAAACGGCAACAAATTCAATTAGCGCACGACTATACCAGCGAATTAAAAAATTACTGGCAAGCACGCACGCAACTTGAATTGGCAATTGGGCGTGCACTTCCTGTACCGCCGCCAGCTGTAGATCATAACAAGATGGGGCACGACAAAATGGACCATAGAAAAATGGACCACAGCAAAATGGACCACAGCAAAATGGACCACAGCAAAATGGACCACAGCAAAATGGACCACAGCACTCATCAACAAGCAGATGATCATTCAGCGCATCAACTTCATGAAGACGATATGCCTACAGAATCCGTCGATAAAACGACCAGTGAACATGAGGAGCACAACCATGATTAATCGTCGCACTCTTTTATTGGGCAGCGCAGCAGGTTTGGTTGCGGCCAGTTTGCCGCTGGGCGCGCAGCAAGATCACTCAGCTCATCAGAAAAATACTGCCGGTGTTGATCACTCACAACATACCACCACAAAAAAACGGGTGGCGAAAACCACCAAAAATATTCCTGCTGTCAGCACAAAAAAAATGGAGCCGACCGCGCAAGGCTATCGCCCGGTCATTACACCTAATGGCCGCACGCTTGGCTATCGCATGAATGATGGCGTAAAAGAATTTCATTTAATCGCCGAAGAAGTTGAACACGAATTCGCACCGGGAACCACAATAAAAGCCTGGGGTTACAATGGCAGCACACCAGGCCCAACGATTGAAGCAGTCGAAGGGGATCGCGTGCGTATTTACGTTACCAACAAACTACCAGAACATACGAGCATACATTGGCATGGGCTTTTACTGCCGTGGGGAATGGATGGCGTTAGCGGTTTAACACAACCACCTATAAAACCGGGCGAAACCTTTGTGTATGAATTTACACTCGTCCAACACGGTACCCACATGTATCACCCGCACGCCGATGAAATGGTGCAAATGGCGATGGGGATGATGGGCATGTTTATCATTCACCCCAAAGAACAAACCACACCGGCAGTTGATCGCGACTACGCGGTGCTTCTGCACAATTGGGCAGTCCATCCGGGAACCTATAAACCCGATCCCAGTGTGATGAGTGAATTTGATTTGTGGACCATGAACAGCAAAGTATTTCCTGCGATTGAATCCATGGTCGCGCAAACCGGTGAGCGCGTGCGAATTCGCGTGGGCAATTTGTCGATGTGGAATCATCCGATTCATTTACACGGTGTGCAATTTGAATTAACCGGTTCAGATGGTGGGCGCTGGCCACAAACGCAATGGCGCAAAGAAGTCACTGAAATTGTTGGCGTAGGCCAAACACGCGATCTGGAATTTATTGCTGTACCCGGTGACTGGGCGTTCCATTGCCACATGAGCCACCACACCATGAATGCCATGGGGCACGGTGTACCCAATATGCTCGGAGCCCAACAACCGGAAGCGCAAATCAATAAAGTGTTGCCCGGCTATATGGCGATGGGTGAAAGTGGAATGGCAGAACATCAGGTACATACCGATATGGGCCATATGCCGGGGCCGGAAAATACCCTGCCAATGATGATGGGCGAAGGCCGTCACGGAAAATTGGAAATGGGCGGTATGTTTTCCATGATACGTGTGCGCGATCAATTAGGTTCGGTCGCCGATTTATATGAAGCACCAGAAGGTACGCAAGCGAAAAAAGTCTCTGCAGTACCTGCGGGAATACCGGTATAAAAAAGGATGTAGTTCAGACAAGGCAGGAATAATCATCACTTCTGCCTTGTCGCTCCTCTCCAAGTGTTAATTAATGTTCACAAGCGTCAATTTGCACGCGGCCGTTCACTGACTCACCTATAATTCTACACAACTACAAGTCCGTCCCCTGTGACTAATAATCATAAATAGCTGTGAGCTGACCATGAAACAATCTACGCTGAAACAATGCCCGCTTGGAATCCCTTTATCCCGTTATTTGATTGTCCCTATTATCGGCTCACTGATTATTATCGGTGGTTGCTCCAAAGAGTCGCCCACATCTGAAGCTCAACAAACACAAGCAAGTGCCGCAGCAAGTAGCGCGGCGCTCGACATCACCCGCATCACGCCCGATGAGGCAAAACAAACTGCACAGACTATTGAGCAGCAAGTTCCCATGACATTGGCCGATGGCATTACCCGCGAACTCTGGGCATCAGAAAAATTATTGGGCGATACAGTGGCCATCCATGTGGATGACAAAGGGCGTATCTGGGCAGGTATTACCCAGCGCAGTAACAATTCTGAATTTGATATCCGCGCCTATCCCGATTGGGAACACCCTTCAGTTGCATTCACAACGGTTGAAGATCGCCGAGCATTTCTACACAGTGAACTCGCGCCGGAAAAAAGTGCACAAAACGAACGCATTCCTGATCGTAATAACGATGGCAGCCACGATTGGCGCGATCTTGCTGTTGTAAAAGAAAAAGTGATTCGTTTGGAAGATACGCAGGGCACAGGTAAAGCGGATTTTGCTCACACAGCAGTAGAAGATTTTAATACCGAAGTGACCGATGTTATCGGAGGAATGTTTTATAACGATCAAAGCGATGAATTATTTGTGAATGTCGCCCCGGATTTTTGGCGATTAAAAGACACCGACGGCGACGGTGTAATGGATAGCAAAACCTCACTCGCCAATGGCTACGGTGTGCACATTGGTTTTAGTGGCCACGGCCTTTCCGGCGCGCTGCTAGGCCCCGATGGAAAAATGTATTACAGCATGGGCGACGTAGGCACCAGCGTTACTGACAGCACCGGTAAAAAATGGCACTACCCAAATCAAGGCGTGATTGTGCGCAGTGAAATCGATGGCAGTAACTTTGAAGTCTTCGCCGCAGGCCTGCGCAACATTTATGAATTTTCATTTGATAAATACGGCAATTTTATCAGTGTGGATAACGATGGTGATCACGTTGGCGAATATGAACGCGTAGTGCACTTAATTGAAGGCTCAGATACCGGCTGGCGAATTAATTGGCAGCTCGGAAAATACAAAGACCCTAAAAATAATAATTACAAAGTCTGGATGGATGAGGAATATTACAAGCCGCAATTCAAAGGCCAGGCTGCGCATGTACTGCCACCCGTAGCGCCTTATCACGCAGGCCCGGCGGGTATGACATACAACCCCGGCACTGCTTTTAATGACCAATGGAAAGATCATTTCTTTGTGGTGGAATTTGTCGGTTCGGCTACACGCGCAGGCGTTAACGCATTCACATTGAAACCACAAGGTGCAAGTTTTGAATTGGCTAGTGACAAAAATGTTTTCCGCGGCGTGTTAGCAACCGGTTTGGATTTCGGGCCTGACGGTGCGCTCTACATGAGTGATTGGATTGAAGGCTGGGGGTTAAAACAAAAAGGCCGAGTGTGGAAATTGGACACCCCTGATACGGCTGGCAATGCTATCCGCACAGAAACCAAAACATTGCTTGCTGCTGACCTGCGTAAAGAACCCACTGAGAAATTAGTCGAACTGTTAAACCATGTGGATATGCGTGTGCGCCAAAAAGCACAATTCGCATTGGTGGAAACCCAGCAATTAAAACCCTTGCAGACCATCGCCATTTCATCGAGCAACCAGCTCGCGCGCATTCATGCTATTTGGGGCCTGGGGCAAATCCTGCGTAAAAATCCGACCGAGCACGCGGTATTAATTAATTTACTTCAAGATGCAGATCCTGAGGTTCGCGCGCAAGCCGCCAAGGTTTTAGGCGATGCCAATACCACAGCGGCGACAGAAAAATTATTGCCATTGCTTGCCGATAAAAATCCGCGTGCGCAACTCTATGCCGCCCAAGCCTTGGGGCGCATCCGCGCAGAATCGGCCATAGCACCGCTGGTTGATATGCTTCAGGCCAATAATGAACAAGATGTGTATTTGCGTCACGCAGGTGCTATCGCATTGGGACGTATTGGCAATCAGGAAGCATTAAGTAAACTCTCGACACATCCATCCGAAGCCGTGCGGGTCGCCGCAGTGGTTGCATTAAAACAAATGGAAAGCCCTGCCCTCGCCTTATTTTTAAATGATAAAAGCGAATTTGTTGTCACCAATGCCGCACGAGCGATTAATGATGACAATCTGGTTGTCGATGCGTTGCCTGCACTGGCCAAATTAATTGAACAGCCCGTGTTTACCAATGAGCCTTTGTTGCGCCGCGCCATCAACGCTAACGTTTATGCCGGGGGCAATAGCGCAGAAAATGCCAACCGTCTGATCCAATTTGCACAACAAAAAAATATCTCGGGAAAGTTGCGCGCAGAAGCAATTCAAGCAGTATCGGTATGGGCAGAGTCATCTAACTACGACCGTGTTACTGGAATGTATCGCGGCCCACTCGACCGTCCGAAGGCAGAAGCAATTGCAGCGCTTGGTGGCGGCTACAGCACATTATTGGCCGACAAAGACAGCAACGTGCGCGAGGCCACGGTTAAAGCCTTGGGCGAATTAAATATCCAGAAAGCCAATGACCAGCTGGTTGAATTACTCAAACATAATTCATCGGATGCCGTGCGTATCGCCGCGCTGCACACACTCAAAAAATTTAACCCTGCGAATATCGGCGACTTGGTCTTTATCGCATTGAAAGACAAATCCCAATCGGTACGCATGAAGGCCCTCGCACTGGTTCCTGAATTGAACCTGCCCATCGCACAAGTGGTAGAGATGCACAGCATTTTGCTAAAAAATGGAACTACGGGCGAACAACAAGCAGCGCTGCTTTCACTTGCGAATGTAAAAGCACCGGAAGCTGCAGCGGTATTCGCCGAGCAAATGGCACTCTTGATCGATGGAAAAATTGCACCGGAAGTACAGCTTGAACTAATAACGGCGGTGGAAAAAATCGGCACACCGGAATTTAAACAACTGCTGGCAACTTACGAAAGCAAAAAGGATAAAAACAATCCACTCGATATTTACCGCGAATCTATTTACGGCGGCAATCCAGACGAAGGTGTCAAACTATTTCGCTACAGCAACTCAACCCAATGTGTTCGTTGCCACATGGTAGGTACACGCGGAAACAAAGTGGGACCGGATTTAACCACCATTGCCACCCGCATTACACCAGAACAAATGCTGGAAGCACTGGTTGCACCCGCAGCTCGAATCGCTCCCGGTTTTGGCCGTGTCACCGTGGCATTAAAAACAGGTGAAAGGATTGAAGGTTCGTTTGATGCAGAAACTAAAACAGACGTGACAATTACCACAAACAACCAAGCGAAAACGATTGCGCGTACAGAAATTGAAAAACTCGAGTTCGGCGGAATTTCCCCTATGCCACCAATGGGTTTGGGGCTCACCAAGGCGGAGTTACGCGATCTGGTTGCTTACCTTTCAACCTTAAAAGAAGAAGTGCACGAAGGACATTAACTTACTACTGGACACTCAAGGAAGAGTACAAATTCACTGAATGTAAAAACTGGCACCGCGCCGAATTCAGCTACACAAAAACTGAAACATGGCAGATGATTTCATGCCCCGTTGTGCACAGCATAAAAGGTGGAGCAGTGAAGCTTCACCTCTCAAAGATCGTTCATTCGTCCTGTTTGCCGGACAAGCAGCATAGCCTCGTGCTGCTCCATCGCCAGTAAGGAACCAAGCAAATCCTTCGCTTCAGGAATTACGGCTTTTTCTTCAAGATCGCGATAGAGCTCAATGACCTGCTGATGATAATCAAACACCTCTTGGCAGATACTATCAAAGCCAAGTTGCACGTAGGGTATCTCGTTTGATTGGATAGGTTGATGAGATAAATAGTCGTAAATGTAAGTGTTCATCACTTCGGCTTCGGCCTGCCTTTCGAACGCTGCCACCATTTTTTCCATTTTGGATTCGTGCTCGGCCAGATAATCGAGTAGTAATCTAGCTCGCTCTTCTTCATTTTTTGATGAGCAATCCGCAAGATATTTTGCCAAGTAGCTATGCAGCTGACGAGTCCAGCCAATCAAATCTGAAAAAGTTTTAATTTCCATGTCATCTGCCTCATGTCTTGACCTTACAAGCTATATCACTCTCGAACCTTAGCGCTTTGGATAAGGGTGCCATCTAACTAATGGCTTCTTGCTTATTGTGACATCCTGAAAATCCGTCACTTGCACATCCACAACTGCTCCAATCAACCGGAATCTGTTTCACCTGAGCCAACAGATAAACATTACGTTAAAATTAAAGTATCTACCCATATATGCTGAGCGTCTGTTCGTTGCACAACATAAATTGTCGTTACGTAGGGCATTCGATTGCCCTAAAAAACCGCACTACGGCGATGCCCATAAAAAAGCCAGCTCGTTATGAGCTGGCTTTAACAACACTCGCAAGGTTATTCGAATGCAATAAGCAACAATAATGATCAGGCTTGCTTTAAATCATCCAGCACATACTCAGCGACGTACCGTTAATACAATTACCAGTAGGGTGTGACATGAGGGTTATTTGTTGTATTGGCAGGCATCAGGTTTGTTTTTTACAAAGTAGCTTTTGTAGTTATTCGCTTTTTTATCCATACAACCTTCCAGATTTAACAGCCGCACTTTACGGAAATCGGTTGGATGGCTCTCTGCTTGCAAAGCAATAAAACCACTGCCATTGGGCGTGCGGTCATCCCATTGTAAACCGGTGTACTCCAATACTTTTTTGCCATTGATAAAGTGCTCGGCTTTTTCACTGCCGTGCACAATTAATTCTGCTGTGACCCATTGGTCGCCATGATAAGTGTCGCTGCTGGAATTAATAATATGGTCTTCAGTAAATTTTCCGTTGAAAACGACATGTGTGCCCGGAGTGCAAAGGTTGCCGGTGGTCCGCGGGTCTTTGCCATTACCACCCAATAATTGGTACTCCATGCTGCCCGGAAAATCCTGTTCCACTGCCATGGTCTTAGGATCTTGCGTGTGGTACATGATACCGTTATTGCGCAATGCCCAGGCTGGGCCCCCTTTCACTTGTTCACCCACAAAACGATATTCCACCTGGATTTTGTAATGGGAAAACGGCCCTCCATTGTAAAAAATATGGCCGAAACGTTCTTTAAACTCGGTGTACTCATCGTAGCGCGCTTGCAGAATACCGTCGCTAACACGAAACGTATTAAATGCGTTTTCACCCAGCGCAAAACCACGGATCTTCGGCGACCAGTTGCTCAGGTCTTTGCCGTTAAATAAATCGATCCACTCTTCCTGGTCCGGATTCTGTGCCGTCGTTGGCGCAGCGGCGGACGCCACATGGGCTACAGAGCTAAAAAGAAGAGACACTATAAGAGTCGTCAGGGATAAGCGTAGGTTAGTCATCAGTAAATCATCCTGTTATTAGTGTTTATCCGGCAAATCTAACCCAATTATCAGATAAATAACAAGGAATTTACAAAACCAAACCCTGGTCGCCCTGTGGCTGCGAACCAACGCACAAACCTCTCCAACAACCCACTTCCGCACACTGGAATGGGACGTTTGATTTTTCTCCTGGCGAAAAGTGGAGCGACTTAGCCCCAGCCAAACGCAAATATTCATGAGTGGTATCGCCTTGGCGAGCCCAATCATCCACGAATAATTAATGAGGTTAGTATGAAGCTTCGACATCTTTTCAATAACACCTGTTTTGGCAGCGCTGGTTTGTTGATATCCGGGATGCTATGCGCTCCGGCGCAAGCAGTTGTTTTTCAAGCGGAGAACTACAACTACTATTACGATTCCACCACCGGTAATACCGGAGGCGCCTATCGCACAGATAATGTCGATATCGAAAAAACGCTGGATACCAATGGCGGTTTTAATCTGGGTTGGATCACCGCCAATGAATGGCTCACCTATAGCAATTTGGTGATCCCCAGCAGTGGTAGCTATACCATCAACCTGCGTGTGGCCAGTCCAACCGGTGCGCGCGTTGCGCTCGATTTGAATGCCGGGTCAATTTATTTGGGGAGTGTTCCAATATCGGCGACCAACGGCTGGCAAAATTGGAAGACCGTTTCGTTCACTACCACTATCGCAGCAGGGACTTATCAGCTTGGGGTCTATGCCGAAACGGCGGGTTGGAATTTTAATTGGATCGAAGTCATTCCCAATGGTGCAGTTAGCTCAAGCAAATCCTCGTCATCGATCAAATCATCCTCATCGAGTAAATCCTCTTCTGCAGTTAAATCTTCCGTCGCCTCATCAACAAAATCATCCAGTTCAGCATCCAATAACAATGGCGTGCCGGCTGGCTACAATTTGGTGTGGCAAGATGAATTCGATGTTGCTGGCTTACCAAGTAGCACCAAGTGGGCATACGACACAGAGGCGAACCAAACCGGTTGGTACAACAACGAAAAACAATATTATGCAGCAGCGCGTTTACAAAACTCTGAAGTAAAAAATGGAAAATTAATTATTACTGCACGCAAAGAGGCGCTCACCTCAGCAGCTGATTACGGTGGCCAGCAGTATACCTCTGCACGTTTAATCACCAATGGCAAAGCCAGTTGGACGTATGGGCATTTTGAAATTCGCGCAAAAATGCCCTGCGGCAAAGGAACCTGGCCGGCAATCTGGACACTCGGCACCGTCAATGACCCCTGGCCAGCCAATGGCGAGATCGACATCATGGAGCATGTGGGTATGGATCCTACGACTGTGCATGGAACCATTTGGACACCTGCAACCGAAAGCACATGGGGCGATAGCAAATCCATCCAAATTCCCGATGCTTGCAGCAACTTCCATAATTATCAAATGACCTGGACTGCCGACAAGATTGTATTTGCGGTGGATAACACTGTGTATCACACTTATTACAATACTGGCTCTGGAATAGCGGCCTGGCCGTTCAACAAACCGCAATATTTATTGTTGAATCTTGCTGTTGGTGGCGATATGGGCGGGGCGGTGGATGATTCTATATTCCCGCGCTCATTTGAAATTGAGCATGTGCGTATTTACCAAAAACCCTAACTAAAAAAGGCGCCTGATGTCCGCTTGGCACAGGCGCCCTTTTTGTTCTTTACGCCATTATGTTTTTACACTAGTCGGTTTTTACGCTCATCGGATTTTTTCTAAAGGCACGCGGAGAAACACCCGTTAGCCGTTTAAAAAACCGTTGGAAGGCAGACTTACTGTTAAACCCGGACTCGTGCAATATCTCCAAAATACTTAGCGAATCATAGGCAGAATCAGCCAACATACGTTTGGCTTCTTCCACCCGGTAGCGATTAATAAACTCAAAAAAATTGGTATTAAAGTGTTTATTAATGGTATTGGAAACCTCTCGATAAGGAGCGGCTATTTCATTGGAAAACTCTTCAATTGTGAGGCTTTGGTTCAAATAGAGTTTTTGTAGCTCGATGCCTGCACGGATTTTCTCAAGCAGCATTTCACTGGTTTTATCAGGCATTTCAGCCGATTGGTTATCGCCCCCTGCCCTTAGAAGGGTTTTGACATAGGCAATACTGTAGGCAAATAGCGCAATCGCCAGAACGAAATTGATATAATTATTTGCCAGCCCTACCACTTCTGCGGTTGATAAACTGGAAATGTTACCCAAAATATTTGCCGCCAGCGTCCACATCCATGAGAATAAAAAGCCTATCACCAAGTAGTTCAGCCAATCGATCGGCACATCGCTAATAGACGAATAACGCTCGCGCAACTGTTGACGATACCAACGCAACCCCACCAGTGCCGCCACCGCATAAACCACCGGCATTATCTTAATAAAATACCAAATGCCATGAATGGCCCGTTCAAATGCGGGACTAATCTCATCGAGATCAAAACGCAATACATCCGTATTGACTCTAAGCGCCACTAACAATAACAAACACAACGAGACAGGGACCAGGTGCAGCGCATCAGTCAGCTGAAATGAAAAATTTTCGCGGGTAATCGCCAGAATGTAAAAATACAGCGCAGCGCCTTTGATGAGAGAGGCCAACACAAAAAAATAGGCAATAACATAGGAAGTAAATTCACTGTGGTGGATTTGATCATTCCAGAGCAACAAAGTACACACGGCGTCGATGGCAATACAGATATAAAATATCGCCAACACGCCTTTTGCCAAGTGGTTGGAATCAGGCACTACAGGCTGCATGAGCGCCAATGCACCACTAACAGCAAATGTCATAATCAAAATGACATCGTGAATATTAAAAATCGGCGTATCCATCGACTTACACCATACCAATAATAAATTGGCGATAGTATAAACCGGGAATTACAGATCAGGCGCGATACAGAATACGATTCTGCAGGAATTGATCACAAAACCCCGCGCACCATCAGTATTTGCTACACCACCGCAGCAGTTAGATTTATGCTCCCCAGCGCTCGATAAAAATTGATTCGGGGTCGTAAGTCTGCCGCTGTTTTTCAATATTAAAATGCCGCCGTCCACGCGGATCTGTGCCCACTCCGGCAAGGTACTGCCAATTACCCCAATTGGCGGCTACGTCATAATCAATAAGTTGCTGTTCAAACCAGGCAGCGCCGTAGCGCCAATCAACACCCAATTCATTAATCAAATAGCTGGCGACAATCTGGCGGCCGCGATTCGACATCCAGCCCGTGTTAAGTAGCTGCCGCATAAACGCATTCACAAAATCACTGGCGGTATTACCGTAACACCAGGCAGTAAACTCAGCGGAATAAAAACTCAACAGCGGATTTTTATTTTGTATGCCGCGCAGCGCAAACATTTTTTTGCCGTAACGAAACGCGAGCCATTGAAAGTATTCACGCCAGAGCAATTCAAAATACAGCCAGTAAGTGGAATCATTGGCCTGATATTTATTTTCGTAGTGCCGAATAGCCTCGGCAACTTGCCGCGCAGAAATGCAACCAAAGGCTAACCAAGGCGATAACTTGGATGAAAAATCCCAGCCATCAAGTTGATTGCGCGTCTCTTTGTAGGATGCAATGTTGTGTGAATCTTCCAAATAATATTGTAATTGTTCAACACCTGCCCTGGTGCCGCCCGAAAAAGCCAGAGCCTGTGAATGTACTGGATTGGCCATACGCTGCGCTGACAAAATCGCGCACCACTTGTCCAGTACACAAGCTGAATGATCAACCATCACACTCTGACGCAAGCGCTGTGGCGCAGAGAGTGCACAGCTTGGCGGCTGTTGCTCTACACGCTTGCGAAACTGCGAAAAAATATCGGGCAAGTCTTGCAGATCAAAGGGTAATTCGGCGCGATCAAAGAGCGTGAAATTCTCACTGGACTTGACCGGAATATCGATCCGATTTTGCACACGCACCACGTCATCACACTCGTCACTGCCCGGATGCTGCCCCACTCCAATTGCCCCCACATCCAAATGCTCCGCGAGGCTTGCAAGCTCGTGCGCAGGATCGCCATCAAGTACGATCAATTCACTACCGCAGGCGCGCAACTGGGAGCGCAGATCAACAAGTGATTCAAGCAAAAACCTCAAACGATGGGATTCTATGCCCTTGCTTTGATAACGCCCCGGCACAAACCAGCGTTTGGGCAATACAAACACACCCACCACAGAGTCGCAGGAGGCAACCAATTGCGTCCAACCGGGGTTATCAGCCAACCGCAGGTCATATCTGAACCAATAAATTGCTGTTTTCATTTGTAAAGATCCTGGCAAGCTAGTGTTCACCAATACGATCTGAAGACGGTTTTGTATCATTCTGTGGGGGGCTTATTAGGCGTGAAAGTGCTAGCAAAATTCCTGTTATGAAAATCTAATCTAGCAAACCAGACCTATCGGATTGGAGCTTTTGCGAGCCTACGCGATACTTACAACGGTGCCTGCGGAGCAGGTAGAAATGTGTGATTCCCACACGGAGATTTCAACTAACAATGAGGTAGAAGATGGATTTGATTAGGAAAGACATTGAATTGATTCGTGAAGTCAGATGCCTGTGCCTGAAACACGATTTTGAAACTGCCGTCGCGGTCGCACGAACGGTAACCGATATTCAAACGCGTGAAACCCTCTTGTTTATCTGTCGATCATTTAAGACCGCACAGATAAATGTACGAGCGGCCTAAGCGATCGGAGTCAAAGGACTGACCAACTATCCCCATAAAGCGCGTCGTAACTCTCTTCTTTGATAATTTCACAGCCGACACTTTTCAAAAATATTGTTTGTCCTTGTGATAAGTCCCGCCCTGCATGAACATACCAGGCTTTTTTGGCGCGCTCGGGGAAAGTTTTAAAATATTTTGCGCGCTCAATCAGTAACCATCGCAAAAATATTTCAGAAGTGTCCAATCCCAAACCGATAAACAACAAGTCGTTATTAAAAATAATATGTAGCCATGTATCGCGACCATTCCACTTGCCATGGTTGGCATCGGCAAATAAACGCCCCTCCCCGCCCTTATGGATTAAGGTGCGCGCTCGTTCAACGGAGCCCATGTAATGGCTTAACCCCAAGCGGATACTGCGCGAATAGCGCTTAATACCATTGATATGCCAAATCGCAAATTCCTGCGCAGGGTTTCTAACTTCTCCCGCTGCAAAATAGCTGGCCCAGGGATAAAAATCCGTAAAGCGCACAGCATCGGCATGGTGTAATTCCAGCGCGGCACAATCTGACAAGGTCTCATCAAAGTTAGTCGTCAATACCGGGGCTGAATGGCGTTTTGCCCAAGCCATCATCGTCTGGTGATGCGCTTTTGCATTCCAACCAACAAGAAAATCGCAAAATTCTTTTTGTAGGTTTTTGGTTTTAGAGGTGCTACTTAAATCCAGTGCGTCATAAAATTCAGTGAGTGATATTCCGAGCGGAATATCCTTGGGGTCATCGTCAGTATGTTTAATCCATAAATCCAACAACATTGCATCCCACGAATTCAGGCCACTATCACTGTTGTAACGATTGATGCCATTGCCGATGATCAAAGCAAGTTCATCTGCATATGTAGTTAAAATTGTTTTAAGACAAATCTGTTTTGCTGCGATCAATTGCAATCCTCCCACACAAAATCCCCAGCAGTATTTTGCACCAGAATTCTCTGTGCTAATTTTTCACCGTTGCGATAACAATCCCGTGTGAGTATTACACTGCCTATGGGCAACCCCAATCGCCACTCTAAGCCACGCACACCTATAGCGGCAAACTGATGTTCATTAGCAACCCTGACCAATAAGGGCGAGACAATCGTATCTTGTTGCAATGTTTCTATTTGCCGTTCCGCCCAAAAGGCGCGATCAATTACCGCAGGGTAAGCTGCCGAGCGTGTGCCCTGCACTGCTATTAATGATGAAAAACCTACCAGTAACAAACCAATCTTAATTCGATCAGTCATCACCAGCGCGCGCGCAACCAACAGCAGGGGAAGTATTATCGCCACAGCGGCATAATATTCATAAGATTGGTTAGCCAATAAAAAATAGGGGCCGTAAGCGATAATTAAAAAAGCCAAACCCGCAAGCCATTGCACAATGGTGAGTGAAGGTTTTAACGCGCGAATACTTAGCCAATACACAATAGCCATGGGGATAAAACAGGCAGCCGCCCATGCAACCCCCAACAAGTATCGCTCCATAACGATCATACGCAAGGCTTCGCGCGGCACATTAAAAATCCATGCGGAATAACTCAGGGTATTAATCACCAGATTCTCGCCCAGCGTCAAACCATAAGCGGAATGGCGGCTGGGTGTGAACTCTTTATAGAAATACAACCACACCAAACACATCACTACACACACCAACAAAACAACTACATCCGCTCTTTGGTAGCTTTGTTTGTCGCGCAAAAATATCGCAAGCACCACCACTAATGCGGGAATTAAAATTGCCAACTCTTTACTAAACAATGCCAGCAATTGCAGCACGGGGAGCATCAGTAAAGCCAGCCAGCGAACCCTGCCCTGCAAACGCGGCAATGCAATCCACAAGGCGAGCGTTGCGCTCATAAAAAACACCAGCGTCGGGCTATTCATCGCTGCGACCCAATGCAGCGGCAAATAAGTAGCCACATGTACCGCGTGCATAGCCGCTGTGAGTAGTGCAATCAGTTTTGGTTGCGGCCACTGTATCGCCCGCGCAAATTCATACGCGAACCAAGCTACGGCCAGTAGCGATACGAGTGTTAAACACCATGAATAAATATGCGCGGATATGACATCGCCGTGCAGCACTTGTTCTACAAACCGCCAGCCGGTATCCATACTTAACGGCCGCCAGAAACCGGTTTGCGATTGCGTTACAAACGGCAACCACCAGGAATCACCATTTAAGCGAGCTTCACGTGCTTGCGTTAAGAAAAAATAATCATCGCCCCAAAAGGGAATAAAAAGCGAGGGTATCCACAACAACAAACCAAATAATAGAAAGGCAAAAACGGTAAATGAGGTGTTGTGAAAATAACGGGGGAAAAAACCAGACACAGTGTTATTCATAATATTGCCAAAAACGTATAAAAATCTACCCGGGATATATGCAGCTCCTTGCCCTTCCTGCCCAGTGTTAAATTTTATATTGCTCTGCTTATTCTAAATTCAAACTACCTGGAAGCAAACGCTCGTACTCATCCTTAACAGCTGCGTAACATTCACAGGCACGTTTTTCCAACTTGACGCGATCCAAAATTTTAATACGGCCACGGCCACGCTCTATCAAATCGTCTTTTTGCAGCAGGCTCACTACTTGTGTCACGCTTTCACGCCTTACACCCAAGAGTCGGCCAACGGCTTCCTGAGTGATTAACAGTTCAGAAGTTTTCAATCTATCTAACGACATCAACATCCAGCGACACATTTGTTGCTCGACAGAGTGATGTTGATTACAAACTGCCGTTTGCGATGTTTGGCATATTAAGGCCTGGGCGAATAATAAGGATAAATGTTGTAACTCTCCACCCAAAGCGAACTCGCGCTTCATCAATCTACGGCTGAGGCGATAGGCTTGTCCGGCGGTCTGCACTTCCGTACTGGAGGGCATACTCTCTCCGCCCATATAAATGGATATCCCCACCATACCCTCACAACCTACCAGTGCTGTTTCACTGGTTGAGCCATCTTCGAGGTTATACATCAAAGAGACGATGCCCGAAATTGGGAAATCCAGGTAACTAATATGATCGCCCGATTCAGACATAGTCCAGCCGAGAGGCATATCGATTAGTTTGAGGTCGGGCAAAATCCGTTCATAGTCCGCGGCAGGGAGCGAGGCGAGTATGTGATTTAATTTTGGGTTAGGGAGTTTTGTGTCTTTGTTCAGGGCTTTTGGCATAAGTGGCTTGTAAAGAGACGGATTTAACCGCGTAAACGATAATTATCGTATGTGGGCAGCCTTAGACTGCCATTTGTGTTGCTGATGGGATTAAAGCAGTTAGTGGCGGGAATACCAATGTTTTTCTGAATGAGGTGATTATTTACATTAGATTTGTAATTTGTAGGCATTCAAACGCTCAAATCGTTTACGGGTCTCGTGTTGCTGTTGAAGCGCGATCTTTTTAAGATCCACATAAGGGTGGATTGATGTAAAACTGAGTGCCTGCTCCTCAATACTCAAACCACCGACACGGTTAAAGTGATCCTGTACAAGCGACCGTATTGCAGGCTCTTTTGCATAGGTCTTTTTTAACTCATCCACTTCGTTAATAAAGTCGATTACACCGATTTTGCCGCCAACAAATCTGTCTATCTGATACAACTCGCTCTTGGCCGCAGTGAGCTCTTCATCAAGTTTAAATTCATCCAAATGAAACTGGCGAAGGCGAAAATATAAAATCAGCAACACCACCAGCACCACAGCAAGAATGCTAAAGCGAATAGTTACTGGAACCTCATCCAAATAATGTGACAACAATATGTAGGCAATGATGCTAGCCCAGTGCAGCCAATTCCATGTGAAGCGCAAAGGTGCCGCGCAATCCAAACAGGTGAATTGCTCCCCTTGAATCTTTTTTAAATTGCGCGATCTGCAGCAAGGGCATACACCGAATTTCATTCTATTCATCAACCTGCACGTGTTGCCAAAATTGCTGTTATATCCAACGGCTCGCGGTAGAGTGCAAATTCAGTTTCGCGGGACTGGATAGCAAGAATGGACATGCGGTCAGCGAGTTCGTTGCCTTGTACACCAACGTGGCCATTCACATGCAACACTTGCACTTTGTCTTTCAGGGTTTGGTGCAGGGAATAAATTTCTTTAATCAGTTCGAGGTTTTTAATCTCGCCGCCTTTCTTTTTCCAACCCGCTTTTTCCCAACCAATTGCCCATTGCACAACGCATTGGATGGAGTACTGGGAGTCAGAAAAAACCGCTGCAGTTTTGCCTTTGGCGATTTCATCTTTTGCCAATAATAAACCTTGATGCAATGCATTTAATTCAGCGGTGTTGTTAGTACCCATGGGGTTATACAAACCATACCAAAGCTCAACCACTTTATTATCGTGATAAACCGCTAAACCCGAACCCGCCTCGCCGGGGTTTGGTTCGCATCCACCGTCGGTAAATATTTTTACATCGACGGGTAATGCGTTTACTTCAGCGGCATTATAGGTTTTGATTTTGGCACCGCTAGCGGCTGCAGCACGTCCGGTTCCGGCGGTAGATTTTGCGCCACCAAAAGCGGCTTCGGCTTCTTCACGTGTTAGAAACGATTTATAACGCGCCCCCACAAATCCATCGACCTGCTTCTTACAAGTCGGCCAATCCGTAAAAATCCCCGTCTCCCGCCCTGCCCATACCACATAAAATTTTGAAGCCATCACACTCTCTTTAATTGATTTGCAAACAAATATTTGCTGATATCTAGTTTATTCATTGAACTCAGGATGACGATGTGGAGTTAACACCAACTGCATCAACACTCAACTTCGTGTTTTAATTTCTTAAGAAAAATTGGCATTCCATTAAAACTAGTTTCAATGATTTTCATGTACTCACTCTCATCAGGAAAATCTTCTTTGAGATCACGACGAGCAAGCACATTAAACTCAGCAACTTTAATAACATAAGGCTGCACTCTTTCCATAACCTCTATAACTTTTTCTAAATGGCATGTTGGCTTATTGATTATATTAAATTTAATATCAAATAATGATTTTGCCCACTCCTCTTCCGCCTCAAGCATTTTCTTTATTAGCTCAGCTGAGGCTACCATTTGCATTTTAAATAATCCTTCACTTTTATTGTTCATTAATTTTTCTCTATCCCCTTCTGCAATCAAAGGATTGGAAAAATTTATCAAGTACTCGTAACGTTGAGAAAAAGATGTGCATACTTCAAAATATAAATCTTTTCGAAGACTTCTATTTAAATCGATATTGTGACGTTTTTCAGCACTTAAGTTTTGGCTTCTCACTCCAAAAAAGGCACAAAAAGCCACCAGGATTGCGCCACAAACACTCACAACTGCCGTCTGTACGTTGTCTTTCAGCTCATAAGCGTATCCGTATTCTTTGGTTGTTAGCACTGTTACCCATAAAGAGAAAGACAACAACCAAATCAAAATTGATACCAGCAACGAGACTCCCATGATAATTAATGCACAATAAATCAAGTATTTAACATAGGTTTTTAGTGACTTCACAACAATCTCCATTATTTCAGCAGATTCTCAAGAGCAATCCCAATTGAATTCAAATCTTCATCTGCCCCATCAACCGAACAGCAACACCCACCAATACCGCCACAGCCAACAACAAAATCCCCCAAAACAACAGCGTCTTCCAACTCACCTGCATTCCATGACGAGCAAACGAATCTATATTCGGGTTCAATTCCGTAAATGCCACCTGCCCCAACTGCAATTCTTTACCACTCACCAACTGCGAAAAAATCTGTGTGCTGGTTTGTTGGCTATTGGGGGCGGCTTGATCATCTATCGCGATTTTGTAAGGCGCGGCATTGTTTGCAATAAATTGCAGCGTTTGTGGTTGGCGATGGAAAACCAAGGAGGGATTAAGCGTGGTGCGCACCAACTCGTTGAGTTCAACGCGCCAGTAGATATCGCTATTGCTGTAGATATTGATTGCATCGCTCTGCTGCCACTCGCTCCCTACTTGCGTATTAAACCAAATTCCTTGATGAAGTAATTGCCAGGGTTGTTTTTCGGTGTTGCGCGAAAACACTTTGATGTTATCGCCATACATAATGGTGCCGAGGTTGAGGCTGATATTGGCAACGGGCGCAATATCGTCACGCGCAAATTCCCATGCTGCGACAGGCATGGCGGCGGTGTGATTGCCTGCGCGCAGTGCTGAATCCTGATCTTCTGCGAGTGTGCCTTTTACTTCCCAGCGATCAACCTCTGAGGCATTGGCGACTTTATCGGTGTTTTCGATTTGGATTTTGCTGAGCTGCAAATTCTCATTGCCACGTGTGAATTTCAACCGCAAATAGGCGTATTGTTTCTCGCTCAAATTGACTGAAATTTTATTGCGAGTAAGCAACTGCCCTTCTTTTTGCAATTGCACCAATGTGGTTTGCGCGATGTTCGACCAAGTAGTGAGGTCATTAGTACCGCTGACTTGTACCTCCAAATATTGGCTAGTTTCCGTTACCTGCCAATCCACCACCAATTTATCGATGCGGGTTTTTAGATCGCTTACATCCACCACATAAAAATCAACCGGTGCACTTTGGTCTTGCAGTTTATCGTTAGTGGTTTTTTCTACGCTGACCGATATTTCATTCGCATCCAACCGGATTGATGCACTGCTTAACGCGATTAACGCCTCAGGCGGTGCGCCGACGGCAACGGGAAAGAAACGCGCATCGGCTAATTGCGATTGCTCATTCACTTGGGTACTGGGCGCCGTAATGCGGTAAGGCAATTTATTGCCTTGCGCATCGGTCACTACCAAATCATTTAGCTGCGTGTCCGCACTGTAGCGATAAATATCGTGAGTAAGCGTAGTTTGCACATAGGTGCCGGGCGCTTCGTTTATTTGGTAAACGGGGATCACCTCGGCGTTGGCCGTCATACCCAGTAAGCACGATAACAATAGGAAACGCTTTTTAATAACTTGCATGGCTAACTCCACAATCAAACCTCTTCATCTGTTGTTGATTTCGCCTTCGCCGGAATTGGCGATAAATAACCAATCAACAACATCAAACCACCGACAACCATAAACGAGACAATGCGCGCGAGCGTGCCGGTGCCGGTTAGGTCTTTGGTAAAAAGTTTTAACAACACTAAACCCAATAATCCCGCGCCGAGCATCCAGAGTTTGCGCTCTTGCCAGCGGCGCGAGAGGTTCATGATAACCAATGCACAGATCGCCCACAGGATCGATAATGCCATTTGTACGATGACGGAATCCCACATCACATGGGATACATAGGCAACATCGGCGTATTGGTGAATTGCACGCAGCAACACAATGTTAATCCACACAAAACCCAATAAACCGATTGCGCCGTAACGCAACTCTGCGGGTGCAGAATGCAAGCCGATAAAACCGCGCTTAATTGCGTAAGCAAAAATTACCAGAACCGCTGCTTGCGCTAAATCGAGCGGATTTAAAATGGGCAAATAGAATTGATCGGTAATACCGGAATAGTGGCTGGCATAAATAAACCAAAGCAATAGACCAAACAGCAGTGGTGCGGGAATTAAGTTTTTGTAATCCGCAGGGTAATTTGCAAACGGCCAAATGGATTTATTGGTGAGGTTCAACAAGGCAACCAAAGGCACTACCAAACAGGCAAACCACAATACCGCTGCACTGGTGCCGTGCCAATTAAGTTCGTTTTGCCAATGGATCGCCTCCCAATACACAAGGCTAAATAAAAACCAGGCGGTTAAGACGTGAAACACACTGAGCAAACCGCAAGAACTTATTTCGCGTTGGCGCCACAAAAAGCGATATTGCACCAACACAAAAGCCAGCAGCGCAAGCAAACCCCAGCCTTGCGAGGGATAAACGTCATAACCGATAAACAAGCCTTCACCAAAATTGCTCATTGCCAGTACGCAAGTTAAAGGCAACAACCAGAAACCGACCCGCGCCAATTGTGGCCATTGTACTTTTATACTCAGTAGCACGAACGCAGCAACTGAAGCTGCAAAAAATAACATCAGCGACGGGAAGTGTTGTTCGCCGGGAATATGCTTTTCTATCTCGATATAACCGGCGAGTAACCACCACAACCAACCGATGATTAGCGTGAGTTGTGCGAAGGGCTTTTCAAAACGATTACTGTGTTCAGCAAAGCGCGTGAGTAAATAGGAAATGCACAGGGCCGACGCTGCCAAAATCAAGAGGCTAATAAAATCGCCTGCGATCAGCGGAATCGCACCTGCATCTATGCCGTGAATGACCAGCGAAAAGGCCGCAGCAATATGCAATAAATAGCCGGCAAAACGCGGCAGGAAACGCTGCTGGCGCAAACCGACCCAAATCAAACCGGTTGCTTCAAGTGCCCAGGTGGCGGATGTCCACTGCGCATCCAACGCGAGTGGAATGGTTAAGGTGGCAAAGGTAACACCGAGTGCGATAAACGATTCGATCAATACGCGATGTGTAGTTTGGTATTTAGCCCAGAGCACACGCGCCAAACCAATATAAATCGCCGCGAGAATCAACGCACTAATCGCCAAACCGTATTCGGTGTGTTTGAGCAGCGCGGTTTGCAAACCAAACGCAACAATGGGCAAACCGAAAGTGAGGCTGCCATCTACCAAACCTTTTAAGTTCGGCGGTTGCTTGAGCGAAAATAAAATCGAAACGGTTAAATAAAGTGCGAAAAATGCGAGCAAAAACGGTTGGGTGCTTGCGTACAAATGCGGCTGGTAATCCAGCACACCCCAGGCTGAGGTAATCACAAAGGTAAAAACAAAACCAACCCAATTGAGCAAGCGCCAGGTTTTAAACCAGGCGATGGCGAGAATTCCAATATTAAGCAGCAGATAAAAACTGAATAAACCTACGTGATTACCAGAGCCGTCTGACGTAAGAATGGGTGCAAGAAAACCACCGGCAGTGGCCATAAGCGCAAGCACTTGTGCATTTTGTAAAACCGCGAGCGCGGCACCCAGCATCACAATAATAAACATCAACGCAAAGGCGGCACCGGTCGGCATAAGCGAATACATTTTTGCCGCAGCAAATACGGTTAGATAGAGTGCGGCAATACCACCGCCTTGCAACACCAACCCATAGCCGCCCTCTTTTGTGCGGGTTTTCCAGCCCAAACCGATTAATGCAATCGCCACTGCTGCAGCGGCAGCCATGCGCAACTCAATCGGCAACAGACCTTGGTTGGACGCGTATTTCACTAAAAAACTTAAACCGAAAAACATCACCACCATACCGATGCGCACAATGGGATTGCCCTCGGTAAAAAAGCGATTCACATAAGCAATACCTTTTTCAAATGCGTTAGGTTCTGCGGGGACACGCTCTTGCGATCTGTATTGGACAGACGCAACAGCGGGTTTGATTTGCTCAGCGGCAGGTTGCGCCGTTGCCATCGCAAGGTTTTCAAGTTCAGCATCGCTGATGGGCAGATCGTTATTGTCTGTAGAACTTTCTGTTTGAGGTGTATGTGGTGTTTGCGGTACTTCTGGCGGCAATTCAATCCCATGGGCTTTCAAGCGCTCGGCCAATGGAATTTTTTCTGGCGCTGGTTCGGCAACAATAGGAACAACAGGCGCTGCCTGTGCCGCTGATTGCGCCGCCGGTTGCTGAACGGGTTGCACAATTGGCGGGGGCGAATTTTCGGCTTGGGTTTGCAGTATTTTCACATCGCGCTCAAGGCGATTGATGGTGCTGGTCATTTGAAAAATTTTGGTGATTAAAAAGCCGAGTGCGCCGCCGATGATCCAACCGTTGTTATAAAACACGGCTTCGCCAATGCCCATACCGACCAGCGTGAAAATAATGAGTAGTGCCATTTTGAATTCCTTATTTATTATTGTCGCCGGTAATGACCTGAACCGTTTTCAGCGGTTCCAATACTTTCTCATGCTCCAACTGCCATCCGGCAGAGGCGCAGAGTTGTTGCATCATCAATTGCACTTGTTTTTGCGCTATCTCCGGTAGCTCGCTTTCCTGCGCTTTTTCTTGCATCAACTTTTTGGCTTCGGCGAGGATTGCGGTGTAATCATCATTATCGAATTTATTGAGGATGCCCTGGTTGATATCGTAAAACTTGTAGTCAGTATCGATAGAGATAATTTCCGGGTCGGCGAAATGTTCAATCACCAAGGTGCGGCTGTTGTGATCGCGGCGGAATTTCATTTTGGAAAAATCGTAACCCACCGACACTTTGGCCTTGGCGACCACCAATGCTTTGCTATTGGTTTTGAAAATGCCGAAGAAATCTTTTTTGGTGTTGTGGTCGTATATCTCGGTGAAGTAGCCTTCAGCCAATACCACCTTAAAGACCTTCTCGATGCGCTCCAGTAAAACAAAGGATTCAGTGGTCACATCTTGTTTGGGCGTTTTAAATTTTTTGGCGTAGTACCAATTAAAAATCTGCCAGGCAGCGATGCCACCCAGAAACATGGCGAGAATAAAGACGAGCACATCCATCGTGAAATCCTTACTGGGTCAAAGAAGCGGTGGGGCAGACAAGCAAACAAAAAAGTCCGGCCAGCTTAAACGGGCTTGGCACCAAAGTCTATTTGCCGCAGGCCATGCGTGATGGGGTAGAATACAGCCCCCGTAACGGCACTGCCCGACGAGATTTCATGCACGAATTTGCCTATCAAGAGCCACGCATTATTCCGCTTGTTTATCAACCAGATTCGGCCCATTGGTTTGCGGTTGTACGCCATTTACCCAATGCCATCTGGTTAGACTCAGGGCACCCCGGCAGTAGCTATGGCCGCTTCGATATTATCGCCGCCGCACCTCAATGCTCACTGCAGACACGCGGTGCTACCACCTTGATTCAGTACGCCAGCGGACGCGCTGAAGAATCCGCGCAAGATCCTTTTTATCTCCTCAAACAATTGCTACCAATTTATCTGCCAACCCAAAACCACCCGCTCCCATTTATCGGTGGCGCGCTCGGCTATTTTGGTTATGACCTTGGCCGCCGGTTGGAAGTTATTCCAAGCATTGCGCTGGATGATGTTGCCCTTCCGGACATGTCGGTCGGCATCTACCCTTGGGCGATACTGCAGGATCACAGCCAGCAACAGAGCTGGTTGGTGATCAATGAAGGGCTCAGTCAAACCCTTGAAGGTGCTTATAACTTTTTGGAAATTGAGCAGCTATGTGTGGCACAGGCTGAAAAGCCAGTGTTCCACGACTTAAAGCAAGTATTTAAGAGTGGCGATAAATCATTTGAAATCAGTGACTTCAAGAGCAATCTTAATGTACACGACTACCGCGATGCATTGGCAAAAATCCAGGAGTACATACGCGCGGGAGATTGCTATCAGGTGAATTTTGCCCAGCGCTTCAGTGCGGAATTCAGCGGTGATCCGCTTATCGCCTACCTGGTATTACGCGATGCGCTGCCCTCGCCCTTCTCCGGTTTTATGCAATTGGAAACGGGCGCGGTGCTGAGCTTATCGCCTGAGCGATTTATTCAGGTGCGCGGCAGTGAGGTGGAAACCAAACCGATTAAGGGTACGATCAAACGCGGCATCACCCCTGAGGAAGATGCAGCCAATGCCCAATGGCTGCAAAACAGCCAGAAGAATCGCGCTGAGAATGTGATGATTGTCGATCTGCTGCGCAACGATTTAAGTAAACATTGCGCCAATGTGCGCGTACCTAAGCTCTGTGAACTGCAGACCTTTGCCAATGTCCATCATTTGGTAAGTACTGTGACGGGGGAATTAAAAGCGAATGCGAGTGCAATTGATGTGCTGCGCGATGCCTTCCCCGGTGGCAGTATTACCGGCGCGCCGAAAATCCGCGCCATGGAAATTATCGAAGAACTGGAACCCACCCGTCGCTCGCTATATTGCGGCAGCCTGGGTTACATCAGTGCCGATGGCCAAATGGATACCAGCATCACGATCCGCACACTGGTGTGCGATGGCGATAAGATTCACTGCTGGGGTGGTGGTGGCATAATCGCCGACTCGGAAACTGATCAGGAATACCGCGAGTCCATCGCCAAAGTAAAAGTGCTGATGGATACACTTGAGCGGGAATTTGGAACAGGCATTTAATTATTTATTAACAAATCATTTCGGGTAACAATCAATTTCGAGCAACAGTCAATTTCGAGCAACAATTAATTTAGAGGAGAGAAACGTGCTTATTCAGAATCACCAGGTTGACCTCAACACCCCAACTGGCATCATGCGTTGCTATCTGTATCACCCGAAAGACACCGCTGAAACTGCCGGTAAAAAATTTCCCGCCATTATTCTCTACTCTGAAATTTTCCAACAAACGTCACCGATTCGCCGCAGCGCACAAATTATGGCGGGCCATGGCTTTATCGTCATTGTTCCAGAAGTGTTCCATGAATTAAATCCAATCGGCACTGTACTGGGTTATGACGATGCGGGCCGCGATAAAGGCAATGCCGACAAAGTCGCCAAAACATTGGAGGCACACGATACCGATACGCAAGCGATGATCGACTATGCGCAAACCCTGCCCTACTACTCCGGCAAGATCGGCGCTATGGGCTTTTGTTTAGGCGGTGGATTGGCCTATCGCGCGGCAATTCATCCTGCCATCAGTGCAACCAGTTGTTTTTACGCGACCGATATCCATTCAGGTTTAACGCCATCAAAACCCGGCAATGAAAGCTTGACCCGCACCAGCGAGATCAAAGGCGAACTGCAAATGATCTGGGGCAAACAAGATCCGCATATTCCACCGGAAGGGCGCGCAAAAGTGTATGCCAATCTCGTTGCCTGCAATGTGAACTTTACCTGGCACGAAGTGAATGGTGTTCACGCGTTTATGCGCGATGAAGGCGACCGCTACGATGCTGAATTGCAATTATGGGGCTACCAAACGGCGCTGGGCATGTTCAAACGTGTGCTCTACTAAGTTGAAAACTTACTCTATTCATTTTTAAAAACAATCAGGCGACTACGATAGATAAACTTCAAAGGAAACCGCAATGAAAAAAATGACCGCAATTGCATTGGGTATCTCGCTCGCGCTGGGGGTTAGCTCTTGCAGCAATAACAGCTCGCCCAAAAAAGATCCATCCACAACACAAGCAGGCGTGCCCCTTGGCTCAGGTATTGATCTGGCCAGTATGGATACCAGCGTTGCACCGCAGCAGGATTTTTTCCGCTATGTAAATGGCAAGTGGGTAGACAACACGCAAATCCCTGCCGATAAAGCGCGCTGGGGCAGTTTTGATTCATTGGCAGAAAATGCAGAAAATGATGTGCGCGCGTTAATCCAGGAACTTGCGGCAACCCAACAGATCGCAGGATCTGACGAGCAAAAAATTGCGGATTTGTATAAATCCTTTTTAGATGAAACCTTAGCCGAGCAATTGGGTTTAACACCGCTAAAAGATAATCTGGCGCAAATCGATAAACTGAAATCCCACGCGGACTTGGCTGTGCTTTGGGGCGAGTGGCAAGCCTATGGCATCGGCATTCCGCTTGAACTTTATATCGACCAGGATGAAAAAAAATCCGATCAATATATTACGGGCGCTTATCAATCGGGCTTAGGCTTACCTGATCGCGAATACTATTTAAAAAACGATGCGGTCTCTGTTGAACTGCTCGGAAAATATCAGGCTTACATTGCCAAAATATTGAGTTTGGCCGGAATACCTAAACCAGAAAAAGCTGCCGCTGATGTGGTCGCGCTGGAGAAAAAAATCGCCAATCTGCATTGGACCCGCGTACAAAATCGCGACCGCACAGCAACCTACAACAAAATGACGCTGGTTGAACTCAATAAACAAGCGCCCGGTTTGAATTGGAACGCATTTTTCACAGCGGCGCAGTTAGGCAATATTGACGCAGTGGTGATTAACCAACCCACCTACGTTAACGCCTTTGCCAAATTGCAAGCCCAAATTCCTGTTGCTCAGTGGCAACAATATTTGAAATTCCATTTGATCAATAACGACGCAGGTAATTTGAGCAAAGCCTTTGTCGATGCCAATTTTGATTTTTATGGCAAGACATTAAGCGGCGTGCAAGAGCAGCGCCCCCGCGAAAAACGCGCGGCGAAATTGGCCGATACCCAACTGGGTTTTCTCGTCGGCAAAAAATACGTGGATAAACATTTTCAGCCAGATGCCAAGGCGCGCATGGATCAATTGATTGAAAACCTGCGCATCGCTTACGGCCAATCAATTGATGAACTGACATGGATGAGCCCGGAGACCAAAACACAAGCGCGCGCAAAGCTTGCAAAATTCACCACCAAAATTGGCTATCCGGATAAATGGCGCGACTACGAGTGCGTTAATATCAATGCAAAAGAATTAATCGCTAATTTGCGCCGCACAGCAGCATGCGAACACGAGCGCGCGGTTGCAAAACTGGGCAAACCGGTTGATCGCACTGAATGGGGCATGACACCACAAACCGTGAACGCTTATTACAACGCGAGCATGAATGAGATTGTGTTCCCTGCTGCAATACTGCAACCACCGTTCTTTAATGTGCAAGCGGATGATGCGGTTAACTACGGTGCAATTGGCGCGGTCATCGGCCACGAATTTACCCACGGCTTTGACGACCAAGGCCGTCACTCGGATGGCGACGGCAATCTGCGCGATTGGTGGACTGAACAAGACGCTGCGCAATTTAAATCCCGCGCGCAATTAATGATCGATCAATACAGCGCATTCAACCCGATTGATGATTTGCACCTGCAAGGCGCCTTGGGTTTAGGCGAAAACATTGCCGACCTCGGCGGCGTCACCCTCGCCCATCGGGCTTTTAAAAATTCACTCGCGGGAAAATCCGGCAAAACTATTGATGGCTTTACCGCTGAACAGCGCTTCTTTATGGGCTGGGCGCAAGTATGGCGAATCAAATACCGCGATGAGGCTTTGCGCCGCCAAGTCATCAACGGCCCCCACTCACCCGGTATGTATCGCGTACTGGGACCACTGTCGAATATGCCGGAGTTTTATAAGGTATATGACGTGAAAGCGGGTGATGGGATGTATCGCGATGAGAAAGTGCGGGTGAAGATTTGGTAGGGTGAAAAACAGATTTTTATTGAGCATCTAACTACCAATAAAAAAGGGTCGAACAATCGACCCTTTTTTATTGCTTGCATTTTTTTCGTGCTAAGAATTACAAACTCAACTCACGATTGCTCGCTTTAATAAACTCTTTCTTCAGGTCTTCGTAAGTATGAACCGCAGGGAATTGCGGGAATTGTTCGATCACGTTTTGCGGTGCGTGGAACAGGATGCCCTGGTCTGCCTCGCCCAGCATAGTGGTGTCGTTGTAGGAGTCGCCTGCTGCAATTACACGGTAGTAAAGGGTTTTCAAAGCCAATACTGACTGACGCTTTGGATCGCGTTGACGCAGGGTGTAACCCACTACCATACCGCGCTCGTCCACATTCAAACGATGGCATAACAGGGTTGGGAAACCCAGTTGGCGCATCAGCGGTTGGGAGAACTCATAAAAAGTATCTGACAGGATGATGACCTGAAAGCGCTCGCGCAGCCAATCGACAAATTCAACAGCGCCATCGAGTGGTTTAAGGGTTGCGATGACATCCTGAATTTCTTTCAAGCCGAGCTTGTGTTGTTCCAGGATGCGAATGCGTTGCTTCATCAATACATCGTAATCAGGAATATCGCGGGTGGTGGCTTTGAGTTCTTCAATGCCGGTAACTTTCGCGAATTCGATCCAGATTTCCGGGACAAGTACACCTTCCAGATCAAGACATGCTAATTCCACAACAACCTCCAAAACGGTTAATAAATAGACTAATAAGCCCAAAAGAGTGGCGGCAATCTACCCGTTTTAACCGGCTAAAGCAAACCCAAACCGGCCGGATTGCTTGGGCTGGCATGCCCTCCTCTGGTATCCTGCCACCCATACCTAGAACCTACCCAGAACGAATGACCGTGAGTAGCCAACATGACCGACAACCAGATAAACCTCATCGACCTCGACGCCAAGCTGCAACAGGAAAGCCCGCAAAAGATCATCAAGTATGCGCTCAGCCAATTCGACAATATTGCTATTTCCTTTAGCGGTGCGGAAGACGTGGCGCTGATCGAAATGGCCCGCAACTATCGCCCGGATGTACAAGTTTTTTGTCTCGATACTGGCCGCTTGCATGCAGAGACTTATCGTTTTATCGAAAAAGTACGCAAGCATTACGGCATCAAGATTGATGTGATTTCACCCGATGGCGAAGCAGTGCGCGCACTAGTGCAGGAGAAAGGCCTGTTCAGTTTTTATGAAGATGACCACAAAGAATGCTGTGGCATCCGCAAGATTGAGCCACTGCGCAAAAAATTGCTGACTGTGGATGCCTGGATCACCGGTCAACGCAAGGACCAAAGCCCGACCCGCGCCGAAATTCCGGTTATTCAAGACGATAAATTATTCGCACGCCCCGGCGGAAAACTCACGAAATTTAATCCGCTATCTAATTGGTCATCCAAAGAAGTCTGGGATTACATCCGCATGTGCGAAGTGCCTTACAACGAATTGCACGAGCGCGGTTTTGTTTCCATCGGCTGCGAGCCTTGCACGCGTCCGGTTGCGCCTGGGCAGCACGAGCGTGAAGGTCGCTGGTGGTGGGAAGAAGCCACGAAAAAAGAATGCGGGTTACATGCAGCGAATGTTGAAAAGTAATTTTTCCGACTATCAATTACTACCACCCAGGCCATCTAAAAGCCTGGGTGTTTTTAAAAAAATCTCGTGATGTTGAACGCCCTCAATACGTTTGAAATTAACAGCAAGTTTTTGATGGAATCCGTATAGATAGGCAACTGTCGCATTCAGTACCACAATAAAATTTTCCAACTCAACGATATCAACTGGCTCCAATCTCACACCATAGGTGTCACCTGAGCGCCGCAAGCGCATCACTGTACCTACAGCACTTTCTACTTCCGGCACCCAGTAAGAGCGAATCCAATTATTGCGTTGCTGCTCACAGCTAACACAGCGCTCCACTAACGCAGCTAAGGTTTGATTCAATGCACCCAGCTCATATTCACGGTGCAATTCCCTAACCAGCTCGCTCACGCTACTGACCCGGTGCGCGAAGGGTATCTGGTCAATAAGAATGGTCTTGCCCTCGGTTGCTGGCGATTTCATGCAGGCCAAAATAAGGCCATCAACGCCCTGCTCCAAGGTTTTGAACGACACCACTATCTGTCCTAAGGCTTCGTACAGGCGGGTTTTGTTGGGAAGCGGCGACATGCATCAATACCTCAGGCTGAAAAACTACCGCAGGCATTGAACTCAATAGCCAGGGCGACAACACACTGGCATCTAAACACACACAACCAACAAGAAGGAATAACAGCACATTACAGCGCTGCAAACAGAAAAAACCCACTTGACCCGCGTCCGTACGGGTGAAATGGGGGGATTAACCGCACTTACTACAACAACTTATTGGCTTTTGCCCGCCTGAATTACCCAGAGGCGCGACATAAGAGCCAGTTTCGATGAAGTAGGAACTGAATTGAATGCCTTGATTGCTTCAGCAGATTTGTTCAAACGCAGATACGAAATGCCCAGATTAATACTGGCCTCATCCTTATTTTTGACTCCGCCTTTTGCCAGCCCATTCGTAAACGCCGGAATCGCATTTTCATATTTGCCGTGCCCCAAATAGGCGTCTCCCACTTTCACCAATGCTTCGCCGGTTGGTTTAGCGGCTGCTTCTTTTTCAATTGAAGGCAGCAGGGTTAAGTCCTCGGCAGCCTGGTTTCTTGCCATCGCCAATAATTTCAAATCGCGATCTTTGGATTCATCTTTGCCCAGCACACCTTTAGTAAAGCCCTCCTCTAAAACAGCTTTGGCCTCACCAGGATTTGTTATTGCCAGTGATAATTCTGCCAATTCCACATATTCATTGGCTTGCAACAAATTGGCCTGTTGGACTAACCGCAAATAGATAATATTTTCACCATCGCTAAACGATGAACCTTGCAATAAATAGGTAAACATATCTGACCAATATTGATCGTTCGGATATGTGGCAAGCAAACGTTCAAGGGTAGCTACTACCTCTACTTTTTTGTTTTGTTTATGCTGCGTGCTCATCAACAATTTCAGCCAATCTTCTTCAACTGGCTTGCCTTGTTTTTTCGCGGCATCGATCAAACGTTGCACATACTCACCTGCATGTGCGAAATCATTTTGCAAATAATAAGCTTGCGAAACCTGACGCAAGACTTCCAAATCTGCGCCTGCTTCTTTTAAATAGCGCTCACCATATTGGATGGATTTTGGATAATTTTTCAGTGCAAAATAAATTTGCGACATGGTCAATAGGCGTTTGGGAATCTCTTCCTCTTTAAACTGCCCGGCCGTCAACATGGTTTCGTACACACCGACTGCGCCGGCATAATCTTTCAGGTTCATCATGCAGTACGCGAGCATCTCATTGACAATCGCTTCTTCAGCCGGATTTTTCCCTGGCATCGCTGCTACTTCTTTAGTTTTGGCGAGCGCTTCTTTCCATTGTTTTGCATCCATAAACTCGCGCGCTTTTTTTAACGGCTTGCCCACCTTGGCACTGACTTGTTGAGTTTCTGCCGCCTTGGCGGCAAATGCGTGGTGGCTAACCAGCGGGGCAATTGCTACACAGGAACAAACGCCCAGCACAGCAACACGTAAAAGACGAATCATTTTTGTTGTTGGATTCATAACTTTAACCATTTTTAACGATGTGATTTTTAGGCAATAAAAGTGGAAGAAAATGTTTATTCCAGTTTTTCATTGCCGACAATACCAATATTGGTCAACCCCAAACGCTGCGCAGTGGCAAGTATTTTTGCAACCACATCATACTTGGCGAGCTTATGCGGCTTTAAATGAACCTCTGGTTTTGGTTCCATATTGGCGGCATGAAGCATGTAATTTTTTAACATTTCGCCATTGCGAATCACGCTGCCATCCCAACGCATGGTTCCATCGAAATCGACTTCAATATTGATCACCACCGGCAGCTCGGTCGGTGGTGGTGAATTTGTTACCGGCATATCCATTTTTACTGCATGTGTCTGAACGGGTAAGGTAATGATTAGCATCACAATCAACACCAACATCACGTCAATCAGTGGAGTGGTATTCATCTCCACCATAACGTCGTCATTACCACCATTGCCAATATTCATGCCCATGGCTTAAACCTCTTTAAAGTATGTGATTAACGCGTTGGTATAGTGATAAAACCTATTTTGCTAATACCCGCGCGCTGGCAATATAAAACCAGGCGGCCAACATGTTCATAACGACCATTCAAATCGCCGCGAATATGCACCTCTGGTTGCGGATGCATAACAGAGATGGTTTTCAATTTAACTAACAGCGCCGCTTTATCTGCAACGCGTGCTTCATTCCAAAAATATTCACCCTCTTTAGTAACAGCGATCACAATATTTTCAGGTTTGGTTTGTGTCGGCGTATTGGACACATTCGGCAGATCAACTTGTACCGTTTTAATCACTACGGGAATCGTGATTAAAAAGATAATCAACATCACCAACATCACATCGACCAAGGGTGTGGTATTGATCGTTGAATTGAGCTGCTCTTCATCGCCGGACGAAATATTCATGCCCATATAATTCTCACTTCACAGTCAGTATTGATAGCCAGTTATTTATTCGCGCCCGCAGCATGCAGGCGCGAATAAACGTGACATCAGGCTTGGTTATTTTGTCCGCCGCGCACACCCATCGCGAGGTTTGCGTGCATATCGGCTGCGAAGTTACGCAATGAATCGACAATCACTTTATTGCGGCGCACCAACCAGTTGTAACCCAGCACTGCAGGTACCGCGACCGCCAAACCAATCGCCGTCATAATCAAAGCCTCACCCACAGGGCCAGCCACTTTGTCGATACTTGCTTGACCGGCCAAACCAATCGCGATCAAGGCGTGGTAAATACCCCATACAGTTCCAAACAAACCCACGAACGGTGAACATGAACCGACAGTTGCCAGCAGTGATAAACCGTTTTGAAGTTGGCTACTTACACGCTCAACCGAACGCTGTAATTGCAGGGCAAGCCATTCAGACAATTCAATTTTTTCACCGTTACGGGAGTTGTGTTGTTTCACCGCGAGGATTCCGTCTTCTGCCACTGCACGAAATGCGCTATCGGATTTATAGGTATTCAAACCCTCAGCCATTTCTTTGGCTTCCCAGAATTTGCGGCTGGCTTTTGCTTGCGACAGCAAACCCTGTTGCTGAATTAATTTGGTTACCAGCACGTACCAGGTTGCAGCCGACATCAGAATCATAATAATCAACGTGCCGCGCGCAATAACATCGCCCTGCGCCCAGAGCGCACCCAAACCATATTGGCTGTGCGCTTCTGCCGTGGCCGCCTCTGCGGTTGTCGCGGCATTGGCAGCCGCGTCGGATGTTGCTACCGAACTGGTGTCAATACGGGCAGCTCCATCGGTTGCTTGTTCAGGTGTCACCATGCTGGCATCAATTGCTGTTGCTTCCGCTGCTGCATCCCCGGGCTGAACGCTGGTATCGACAGGAGCTACAGTGACAGAGACATCGGTTGTTGTGTCTTGCGCATAAACTGCTGTCACGTACAGGGGTGCCCCCAATAACAGCACTAGTTGTAAAACAATGGATGTAGAGAATTTTGTTTTCATTTTTAAAAACCCCAATGTAAATAAACGATGGCTATTTGGATTACTTTTAAACTTATTGGCGACCGCATTTAATGCAGCGCCATGCGTTCACTATTTTTGATCGAGTTTGAAACGGAAATTAATGCGATGCCAACAAGCAACCGGTTGGTTCGATTTAGTGCAAGGCTCAAATTTCCAAGCGCGTATTGCGTGCTTCAGTGCTGATGCATCCAAGCGCTCAAAACCACTGGACTTATCAATTTTTCCATCCATAACTTTGCCGTCTTCACCGAGATAAAGCGCCAAACCGACTACACCTTCCTCCCCCAAACGCTGCGATCCCGATGGGTAAGGTGGCTTGCTCAGACCTTTTTTCGGTGAACGTGCTGGCGTAGCTTTTACTTCTACGGGCTTGGTAGAAACAGTAATCGCGTTGGCATTCGCAGGTGCTACATCCGGTGCAAAATCAATATCCGGGGGCGGCACAAAATCCGGTGGTGGAGGTACAAAATCCGGCGGAGGTGGCGGTGGCGCCTCCTCTTCTGGCGGCGCTTCATCTTCAATAATTTTTGCATCAATTTGCTGCTTAACCAGCTTCATTGGATCATGCCCCAAGCCCACTGCAAGTCCATAGATGATGACCGCATGAAAGAGTGCAACAAAGATTAATCCGCTGGATTTTTCTAAAACCGTTTTATTTGCGTTATAAGTCATAACCAATACATCTTTAAAGTTAGAGATCTACAATATTTACTTCTATACCGTTTAAGCTATAAAACCAGATATTTTCTTTACGGGAAATTAACGTCGAATTAACGCCTGTTAAACGGATTTTTTACACCAATAAAAAGCGATATATAAAAATTATTTCCTTAACTTTTAATCAGTGTATTACGTTTAATTTTTTACATCGTTAACAAGCCGTAAACGTGAAATAAATTTCCCATAAAATATTTTTCGCGTAAAAACTGCGTAAATAGAAAAACACAAAAAATCAAAATTGCGGTAAACGAGGAGTAAAGCCAATAAAAAGTAGAAAAAAGAGAATAAAGAAGTGAAGAAGTGAAGAAGTGAAGAAGTGAAGAAGTGAAGAAGTGAAGAAGTGAAGAAGTGAAGAAGTGAAGAAGTGAAGAAGTGAAGAAGTGAAGAATAAAAAATCCGGAAAACATATCATTATCTTCCGGATTTATTTTTATCAAAGAAGATAGAGAAAATTACTTTTCCACAAACGCACGCTCTATAACATAATCACCCGCAATACCAATACGCGGCGACACTTGCAAACCTGCACCATCCAACAACACACAGGTATCATCCAACATACCCGGGCTACCGCAAAGCATGGCGCGATCCGTTTCCGGGTTCAGCGGCGGCAAACCAATATCCGCCAACAATTTTCCATTGGCTAACAAATCCGTTAACCGACCTTCATTTTCAAACGCTTCGCGTGTGACAGTCGGATAATAAATTAATTTTTGCTTTACATCATCACCTAAAAATTCATTGTTCGGTAATTCTTTGGTGATGAAGTCGCGATAAGCAAGGTCGTCCACTTTGCGCACGCCGTGCACAAGAATAATTTTTTCAAATTTATCGTAGGCTTCCGGATCTTGAATCAGACTAATAAAAGGAGCAAGACCAGTTCCCGTTGATAAGAAGTATAAATTCCTACCGGGCTTTAAATCTGACAACAGCAATGTCCCTGTTGGCTTGCGCCCAACCAAAATATCATCACCCACTTTAATATTTTGCAGGCGCGATGTAAGCGGCCCATTGGGAACTTTAATACTAAAGAATTCCAAATGCTCGGCGTAATTGGGACTGGCGATACTATAAGCTCGCAGCAGCGGCTTATCATTTACCTGCAAACCAATCATGACAAACTGGCCATTCTCAAAACGAAATGATTCATCGCGGGTTGTAGTAAAACTAAACAAACTATCGTTCCAGTGAGTAACCGACAAAACCTTTTGCGTATTAAATGCGCTCATTAAAAAATTCCTACCATCGAATAGTTAGCTTTGTTGTAACGCCGAATTCAATTCAGGCAAGACCGTAAATAAATCTGCCACCAAACCATAATCAGCATGCTTAAAAATGGGAGCATCTGGGTCGTGATTAATCGCCACAATTATTTTACTGTCTTTAATACCAGCAAGGTGTTGCATTGCACCGGAAATCCCAACTGCGATGTATAACTCAGGCGCAATGATGGTGCCCGTCTGCCCCACCTGTAAATCATTAGCAGCAAATCCTGCATCAACACACGCGCGAGTTGCACCGATTGCTGCATCTAACTGCACGGCGATAGGGTCCAGCAACGCATTGAATTCCTCGCCTAAACTGCGGCCACCAGCGATCACAACACGCGCCGAATTTAACTCAGGGCGTTCAGAATGGGTAAGTTGTTCGCTAATCCATTGACTGATTCCACGCGCTGGGGGCACATCAATAGTGAAAATTTCTGCATCACCACCGCGAGTGATTGCACGATATGTAGTAGCGCGCACAGTGATAATTTGCACAGGCTCATGATTTTCAATGGTGGATAAAATATTACCCGCATAACCGGGGCGCACATAAGTTGAGGGAGCTTTAATTTCAATAACATCGGTGATGGGTGCGATATCCAAACGTGCAGCAATGCCCGGCACCACACTTTTACCCAGCACACTGTGTGCACTCAGGATGTGAGTGTATTGCTTAGCAATGCTTAAAACCAATTCCTGCACATCTTCCACCAGCGGATGCAGTAAGTGCCCTGCTTGTGCAGTCAGTACACGGCGCACACCAGCCAATTGTTTTGCTTCTGCTGCAACAGCTTCCACATCATCGCCATACACTAATAAATCTATCGGCAATTGCCAGGCCGCAGCGGCGGTCACCGCTTGATAGGTAGATGGCTTTAATTGTTTACCTTCGCGTTCTGCCAACACTAATACACTCATTGCAACACCTCCGCTTGACGCAATTTCGCAACCAATTCCTGCACATTGGCCAATTGGATTGCGCCGGGTTTTTGTTGTGGCTCACGCGAGCTAATGACACTAAAGCGTGGCACGAGATCAACATCCAACTCGCTCACCGAGATAGTTTCAATCGCTTTTTTCTTGGCCATCATCAGATTGGGTAATTTGATAAAGCGCGGCTCATTCAAACGTAAATCCGATGTAACAACTGCTGGTAGTTTTACCGAGAGGGTTTGCGTTCCTTTATCCACTTCACGTGTCACTACAACGTGATCGTCATTAAGCTGAATCGTTGATGCAAAAGTACCCACACCTACACCGAGTAATGCCGCGAGCATCTGCCCGGTTTGGCCGTAATCCTCACCGACCGCTTGTTTACCGAGGAAGATAAGTTGTGGTTGCTCGCGAGCAACTATCGCTTTTAATAGTTTGGCTACCGCAAGGGGTTGTAGTTGCGCGTCAGTTTCGATCAAGAGGGCGCGATCAGCGCCCAAAGCGTAGGCATGGCGCAAGCTGTCTTTAGCCTCAGCACCACCAATTGATACCGCAATGATCTCACTCACCTGCCCGCGCTCTTTTAAGCGCACCGCTTCTTCCAGTGAGATCTCATCAAACGGGTTGATCGCCTTTTTCACTTGGGCGAGCTCTACCTGCCCGGTTTCGGTATGGATATTGGGTTTTACGTTGTAATCAATGGCATGTTTAACCGCGATCAATACTTTCACTGCGAGTCTCCATCAAAAGTCAGCAAGATGCTTGTTGATGTCCATTCTATTTCGCGCTAGCATATTTGTTAAATTGATAATCCATATTTTATATATTCACAGAGTAGATATGAGATATACGCTGCGCCAACTAGAGATCTTTGTGGCCATCGCCCGCACCGGAAACGTATCCCGTGCGGCAGAAATGGTCGCTTTATCCCAATCCGCCGCCAGCACCGCGCTGGCCGAATTGGAGCGGCAGTTTGATTGCCAACTCTTTGACCGCAACGGCAAGCTGCTTAAACTCAACGCTTTGGGTAAAACCCTGTTACCTGTTGCGAGCAGCTTGCTCACCCAAGCGGGCGAAATCCAGCAGCTATTGGAGGGAAAGTCGGCGCTGGGGGATTTGAATGTCGGCGCGACCCTCACGATCGGCAACTATCTGGCAATTATGATCATCAGCGAATTTATGCAGAATCATCTGGATTGCCATATCGCGCTGCAGGTAAAAAATACCCAGGCGATTTTGCAGCAGGTTGCAGGCTATGAATTAGATTTAGGATTAATTGAAGGCAGCTGCCATCACCCAGAGCTGCAAGCAGAAAGCTGGATTGACGATGAGCTCGCGGTATTTTGCGCACCCTCCCATCCGCTCGCCACTAAAAGTGCAGCAACAATAGATGAGTTGTTAGCGGCCACCTGGATATTGCGCGAGCAAGGTTCGGGTACTCGCGAAACCTTCGATCAGGCATTGCGCCACTATTTACCTCAATTAAAAATTCGTTTGGAACTGGAACACACTGAGGCAATTAAACGCGCGGTAGAATCCGGACTGGGCATTGGTTGCATTTCACGCTTGGCCGTGCGCGATGCATTCAAGCGCGGAAGCTTGGTAGAAATTAAAACACCCATGTTGGATTTGCGTCGCCAATTTATGTTTGTGTGGCATAAAAACCGTTACCAAACACCAGCGATGATTGCCTTTCTCGATTATTGCCGCACGCTCACCGCCAATATAAAACGCAGTGACGAAATACGTTTAACGTCTTCTATCACCTCTTCTGTCTGAGTTTGTTATGACCCAACGCGATCAAATGCAATATGACGTAGTGATTGTCGGTGCCGGCCCTGCGGGCCTTGCTGCTGCCATTCGTTTGAAACAACTTGCCAGTGACCAGGGGCGCGACCTGAGTGTTTGCGTGTTGGAAAAAGGCGCTGAAGTCGGTGCGCAGATTTTATCCGGCGCAGTGATTGACCCTATAGCATTGAATGAATTAATTCCCGATTGGAAAAGCAAAGGCGCACCTATCACAACAGAGGTGAAACAGGATCAATTCCTATGGCTGACTGAAAATAACCATTACAAAATTCCCGCTGCGGTCTTACCGCCGCTAATGAATAATCACGGCAATTATATTGTAAGCCTTGGGCAAGTCTGCCGTTGGTTAGCAACGCAAGCAGAAGAATTAGGCGTAGATTTATTTCCTGGTTTTAACGGCAGCGACATTCTCTATGGTGATGATGGCCGTGTTAAAGGCATTATCACCGGCGATATGGGCGTTGCACGCGATGGAAGCCATAAGAATACGTTTTCTGCCGGAATCGAATTACATGCTTGCTATACGTTGATAGCAGAAGGTACACGGGGATCACTCGCAAAATCGCTGGAGCAAAAATTTAATTTGCGCGCGAATGCCGAGCCGCAAAAATACGGCTTAGGGTTTAAAGAAGTTTGGAGTATTGACCCGAGCCAACACAATGAAGGCTCGGTGCTGCATACACAGGGCTGGCCGCTGGATAACCACACCGGCGGCGGCGGATTTTTGTATCACCTGACTGACAATAAAATTGCGCTGGGTTTTGTGGTGCATTTAAATTACCGCAATCCTTATTTAAATCCCTTTGAGGAATTCCAGCGTTTTAAAACCCATCCGGCCATTAAACCTTTATTACAGAATGCCAAACGACTTTCTTATGGCGCGCGCACCATTAATGAAGGCGGCGTGCAATCGCTACCGGAATTAATCTTCCCTGGTGGCGCGTTGATTGGTTGTTCCGCGGGTTTTGTCAATGTGCCAAAAATTAAAGGTTCACACAATGCAATGAAATCCGGCATGCTCGCGGCGGACACTATTATTGCCGCTCTGGCGCACGACCAATACGAGCCGCTATTGCATGCGTACCCGGAAAAAATTCGCTCCTCATGGCTGTGGAAAGATTTATATAAGGTGCGCAATATCAAACCGGCGCTTTCGGCATGGGGGAATATTGGAGGGACTTTATACGGTGGTGTGGATATGTGGCTGCACTCACTTGGCATTACCCTTCCGTGGACGTTAAAACATAAACAGGCGGATCATGAAACACTGGTTGCGGCAAAAGATGCGCAGCCCATTAATTATCCTGCGCCAGATGGGAAAATCACCTTTGATCGTTTGGCGTCAATTTATTTAGCCAATATCCAACACGAGGAAGATCAACCAGTTCATTTACAATTAGCCGATACCACTATACCGATTGCGACGAATCTCGCGCTTTATGCAGCACCTGAACAACGCTATTGCCCGGCGGGCGTGTATGAAATTATCGAAAAAGATAAAACATCGCGCTTGCAAATCAATGCCGCCAATTGCATCCACTGCAAAGCCTGTGACATTAAAGATCCCACACAAAATATTACCTGGGTGCCACCTCAGGGTGGCAGTGGCCCCTATTACGAGGCGATGTAATATTTATTCAACAGTAATAGATACCCGCGCTCGCGGGTATGACGATGATATTTAACACGATTAAAAATCGTCAGCGTAGCAAACACCTGTACCGCCCAAACCGCAGTAACCACCGGGATTTTTATGCAGGTATTGTTGATGATAGGTTTCAGCGTAATAAAATTCGCTGGCGGGTAAAATTTCGGTGGTTATCTCGCCGATATTTTTTTCATTTAAGGCGGCCTGATAAGCCGCTTTTGTCTGCTCAGCCAATTCGCGCTGTGCTTCATTAAAATAATAAATACCCGAGCGATACTGGGTGCCACGGTCATTACCCTGCCGCATACCCTGGGTTGGGTTGTGCGATTCCCAAAATACCTTTAATAATTTTTCCAGTGAGGTTTCTTTGGGATCAAAGACCACTAATACAACTTCATTGTGCCCGGTTAAACCACTGCACACCTCTTCATAAGTTGGGTTTGGCGTATAACCTGCTGCATACCCCACCGCCGTTGTATAAACCCCCGGCTGCTGCCAAAACTTGCGCTCCGCCCCCCAAAAACAACCCAAGCCAAATACAATCTGTTCATGTCCATCGGGAAACGGCGGTTTGATAGTCGCATTCTTTACAGCGTGTTGATTATCAACACGCATAACATCTTCCCTGCCCTTCAAGGCTTGGTCGCGTGCGGGCATTTGGAGTTTGGTGGTTGAGAAAATCATTGATTGCTCCCGTCATATTCAGACAAATACTTTTATACAAACAAAAAGGTATGCAAACAAAAACGGTGCCCTCAGGCACCGCTCGCAGTCAAAACATCAGGTTAGAACCAGCGGCTGATATTCAGCCGCTCCCACCAGGTCATTAATAATCTGTCTACTGCAGCTTGGGCAGCAAAGCCCAGTTTTTCAGGCAGGGATTTTTTGTAAGTGAATTCAACTTCATAAATATCCGCATTCTCAGCTTGAGCGAATAAATATTCATCACTGGTTTGCAATTCATCAATTAGGTTGACTTCTATTGCACGACGGCCGAACCATACCTCACCCGTAGCAACTTTTACTACATCAACCTGTGGGCGATGTTCACTGACAAATTCCTTAAACAGAACATGGGTGTCCTCCAGTTCTTCTACAAATTTTGCGCGACCTTTCTCGGTGTTTTCACCAAACATGGTCACTGTGCGCTTGTACTCGCCAGCGGTAAACATTTCATAGTCAATATCGTTTTTCTTGAGCAGTTTATGGAAGTTGGGTAGCTGCGCAACTACACCGATAGATCCAAGGATTGCAAAAGGTGCGGCAACAATTTTATTGGCCACACAGGCCATCATATATCCACCGCTGGCAGCAACCTTATCAACGCATACTGTGAGTGGGATATTTTTGTTGGTAATACGCGCCAACTGACTCGATGCCAAACCATAACTATGCACCATGCCACCACCGCTCTCTACTTTTACGACCACTTCATCAGTAGGTTTAGCGAGGGTTAAGACGGTGCTGATTTCTTCCCGCAGCGATTCCACTTCGGAAGCTTTAATATCACCGTAAAAATCCAACACGAAGATACGCTTTTTCGTTGTCTCTGCGGCATCACTGGCGGTTTCGTCAGTTTTGGTTTTTGCCATTTCTTTGGCAGCTTTCTTCTTTTGTGCCTTCTCTTCTTTTAAGCGTTTCTTTTCCGCTTTTTCAAACTCTTTGTACTCTTCGTCATCCAACATGGCATCGCGCAAGGAGTCGCGCAGGTGATCAAACTTCTCATTGAGTTTGGTCACCTCAATATGCCCTTTATCTGACTTTTTGTTACGCCCACCCATTGATACCGCAACTGTAATTATGACAACAATGGCCGCAACGAAGGTGATCGTCTTGGCGAGAAACAAACCGTACTCTGTTAAAAATTCCAAAGGGTAAACTCCGTACAACTTTTAAATGAAATGAATCGGGGACAACAAAAATTAATTAAATTCTGCCACTGCTTCACGGGCAACTTCGTTTATGGGGCGCGCCACCAAACCGGTATTGGAAAGGCTGATTTCAAACAAAGCACCATCTTTCATCGGCAAGTAGGTAGCTGAGCCGTAAACGGCATCAACAACTGGCACCCATCCAGGATTGGAATGAAAAATTTTCCAAACATCAACACCGTACAAGCTGTCATGCACGGTGTAAGCGGTGCGCTTGGAGGTGGTTTCCTGCTCGATATCGTAATAGCGGCCACTCAAACGTTCGAGCCTGAATGCGGGCTTGAGACCAAAGGTAGAAAGATACCCTTTCCACTTCACAATACGCGCATCCAGTTGCCATTGGTCACCGCGTATCTCAACACGCTGCTCTTTGCCATCCTTATCGGAGAGCACCGCAAAATAATGCTGGTCTTCGATCTTGTCAAAGTTAATGGTGGCGACCACCTGCTCTTGCAAGACTTGCTTGTAGCTGTAGACATCATAAGCAGTTAGCGCCACTAGTGTGCCTGCAGCCAGCAATGCCAAACCAAACATCCCCCGGCAAAAACCGACAAACCAGGAATTTTTCCAGAGGAGGCTCACCGCGTTATACGCTAGATAGGCAGCAATAAGACCAATAAGAATCGCCAGTAAGGTAAAAATCATAAATGTCCTACCTGTGTTAACAGCTTGTTATTGTTTATGGTGAGGGTTGATTTGACGCAAGCGCTCGATGTGATGAGCGATCAATTGCCCCGCTACACTAGCGGGTGCTGGCGTCTGAGGCAACTGGTCGTAACGGAACCATTTCGCATCCACAATTTCCGTAGGGTCAATATGGATATCGCCCCCCTCATATTCTGCAAAAAAGCCGAGCATTAATTGGCTGGGGAATGGCCAAGGTTGGCTGCGGAAATACTCCAACTTGCCGACTGTTACACCTACCTCTTCCAAAATTTCGCGGCGAACACACTCCTCGACACTTTCCCCTGCCTCCACAAATCCTGCCAGAGTTGAATACATCACCCTTGTAGAGCGTTGATGATGTGCAAGCAACAATTCTTCTCCGCGAGTAACCAGTACGATCATACAAGGGGATATGCGCGGGTAAAAACGGAGTTCGCACGCACTACAGACTTTGGCCCGGTCGACATCATCCTGCAAAGTTTCGCGCGCGCAACGGCCGCAGTAGCGATGATCATAAAACCATTGCGCGACCTGCAGGGCGCGCCCCGCCAACTGAAATTCACTTGCCGATAAAATCTCTAGCTGCGAACGCAAACCGAGCCACTGATACTCCCCAGGCAAAACACCGGAAGCAAATACCTTGACCCACAAATCCTCGCCGTTGAGGACACCCAAATAGTGCTCACTTGCGAGAGTTAAACCAAAGTCTTGCAGATGCGATTCATTGGCGAGCAACAAATGACCATAGGTATCGCAAAGCAGCTGGTCGCAGCGATAAGCAGGCGATGCCGCGACAATAATAAAACGCCGGTTGCGGGAAACAACCGGCGCTATAGTGGAGGCGTGAAATTCAAATGAAGCGGGATCAAAACGGAAAGACATGATTAGACGTTGTAGCCCAGCGCTTGCAAACTCTCTTCGGCAATTTGCAATACACTGGTATCAGCATTTTTATCAAGCTTGATTGCATCGAGATAATATTCAAGGCTGATAACTGCATCGGCAAAAGTTTCTAACAGATGTTGCACTGCGGGATGCTGATCCGAAGCCAATAAATCCTCATCGACAAAACGCATGCAACCTGCAAGTACGTTCGCCGCGCGCGACAACCCCAATAAGAACATACCACCGCGCACTGAATCCAGTATGCCGGAAATATTGCGGATATGGCCTTTGTCGTAATTGGATTCTGCAAATGCGGTAAGCGCACGCTTGACCATCGACAAACCAGCTTCCGCCTCATCTATAACGATTTTTTCAGCTTCAGCGATTTGGTTATTGGCCATTGCCGCATCGCGCGACAGCGCATTGATCTGTGCCACTTTTTCATCAGACAGATTGGCGTTATGCAATCCGGCAATAGTGCTTTCGACGTATAAAAGGGTATCGGCAACCACCAGCAATTCATCGGGTGTGACAGGTGTATGATTGGCTTGCCATACAGCGATCTTTTCGATTTCTTGTTTGAGGCTATTGCTTGGCGATACCAGACCCACAATCGATAAAATATCGGCCACTTTTTTAAGGGTTTCCAATAATTCTGGCGATTCGCTCAAAAGTTCAGCGCCGCCCTGCGCAGCGCGCTCGAGAATATTTTTGGTGCTGTGCAACTCGTCGGTTAACACAGCGACCATCGAACTGATGGTATTGGCGCTGGGGCCATTGAGGAACTCCATTTCACGTGCAAGTTCTGCCTCGGTGTAACTTAACGATGGCATACCGTAAGCAGACAAAACGGTTTTGGAAACCTCCTGCTCAGAATGAGAGAGCGCAAGCAAGTAAACCAATTCTTTTTGCAACGCTGGCTCTACTTCGCGAGTGAAGACAGCTTTACCTTCAAACTGAAACCGCTTTATTTCTCGCTCGATTGCACTGAGAAGCATTTTGCGGCTTTTGGTCAGGCGCATATTTTTTTCAGCGAGTGCTGCCAGTGTAGCGCTGCTCAACCACCAGAAGTTGCTGAGCACACTGCCAGCGGCAGCAGCTTCCAAGCGTTGCAATGCACGGGTCATCATGCCCAGCGAGGCTTTTGTTTGCACATTTTTAAGGACGTTCAATAAACCGGTTTGGTACATGTGGCGCAAGCGGCGCACCAGCACACTCAAATCTTCCGGCAATTGCTGCGCAGCAACCAAACTGCGGTTCGCTTTTACAGAGGGCAACGGATAAAAATAACTTTCCGGCAGCGGCGCCACCTTGCGGGCCAGACGCAATTCATTTATGTGGGGAATCAACAGCATCGCCATGCTGCGCGCGGTTTGTGTGCAGTATTCAAGATAGCGCGGCAGGATAAAAAAGCTGGATGTCAGCAACTCCAATTTCGCATCAGTTTTTTCGTCTTCACCCAAGGTGATATCGGTAATGTGGATGACCAGCTCTTCGGCCAACAAATCCACACCGCGCAGCTGGATCAAACTGAGGATGCCGCGAATTTGTTTGATACCATCAATACAGTTTTGCAGCAGCTCGCCGTTGTTGCGATCTTGCGAAAACTGCTCCAAGCGGATGGCCGATTGCTCAATGGTGGCAACCAGTTCGTCCTGAACCATTTTGAGGGAGGCGAGATTTAAGGTTTCTGTTGTGCTCACAATAACATCCTGGCGTTTGTCTCTTAACGGGTTGGGGCTCGCACACAACGGCGGCAAGCCAAGCAATACATACAAGTCACATTGACTCTATACCATGTTTGGCCTTATTTCACCGCTGCCGCACAAATAAGCGGGGCAAGTCCGGGAGATTGCCAAACATCTCTCACTTGATCATTTTTTCTACTTGGTATGCCAACGGAATTTTTCCGCTGCTTATTCGCGCAGCCAAACGCAATTGTCGCCACTACTTTTAGCAATCACCGCCAATTTTTGTTCGTGTAATACCAGCTCTTCTTCCGTGGCCAAAATAACCGGCAAGGGCTTGCGACCGGGCGCCAGTCTACGCAGCTCATTTTGGTCGCCGCCATCTTCGTTTTTGGATTGGTTACCACCAAGGGATAAGGCAGTCTGGCCGCCGGTCATTAAAAGATAGACGTCGGCCAAAATTTCGGCATCGAGCAAAGCGCCGTGCAACTCGCGCTGGGAGTTATCAACACCATAGCGTTTGCAGAGCGCGTCCAGGTTGTTCTTCTGACCGGGATGCTTGGCGCGCGCCATCAACAAAGTATCTATGACATGGCAGCGGTCGCTGATGCTGCCAAAACCCGGGCGCAGCATATTCATTTCGTAATTGAGGAAGCCGATATCAAACGCGGCGTTATGGATGATCAATTCCGCATCGCCAATAAACTGCAAAAACTCATCTGCAATACGTGCAAACACCGGTTTATCTTCCAACATGGCGTTGCTAATACCATGCACAGCCTGTGCGCCTGCATCTATCTCACGTTCGGGTTTTATGTATTGATGGTAGTGGCGGCCCGTGAGGCGGCGATTGAATAACTCTACGCAGCCGATTTCAATAATCCGGTGCCCCTGGGAGGTTTCCAAGCCGGTAGTTTCAGTATCCAGTACGATTTGACGCATGTTCTTAAACCTTAGGTCAGGTCTTAAAAGTAACCCTGTAGTTGGGTGTATTCATCGTGGCGACAAAAGACGAAAGTGCGAACGCAAACCGGGCGCGGGGCCGAGGATCCGTGTCACCGCCAAACCGCGCAAGGGGCGGTATTGTTGCCATGCAGGTTTAATGGGGATCAGCGGGATATGATCCTTGCGCGCGACCACCATATAAAATCCACCCCAAGGCAAGCGCAGCCTTTTACCCCAGCGCTCCAGCCAATGCAAATGTTTAATCGCATTTTCCTGTGGTAACGGCGGCCGGAAAAAACCTTGGTAGACCGCAATCGGCTCCATATCCAACAGCTTCAACCAGTCCATCAAACGACCTAAACGCAAATATTGAAAGCGCCAGCGCGGTTGGGATTTCACAATACGCGTCAGACTCGCACACAATCCCCAGAGGCTCCAGGGATTAAATCCAACCACAATTAAGTGCCCCTTGGGAATAACGATGCGTGTTGCCTCGCGTAATAAATGATGGGGGCTTTGGCTGAAATCGAGACTATGGTGGAGCACGACCGCATCGATGGATTCGGCCGCAAGCGGCAAGTGATTGAAATCTGCCAAGGCACCCAGCTGCTGGTTATCTTTGTGCAGCGTATCTTCAAGTTGGGGATGCAATACAAAGCGGTGGGAGATACGGCACTCTCCCGTCAAGTTCACTCGCCCACTGATTCCGAGTTGCAACAGATGGTACCCAAACACACACTGCAAACCATCGGAAATTGCCTCCTGCTCTTCTTCCAGCAATGCACGCCCAAGCGGAGATTCAAACCAATCGGTCAAGTCACCAATAGACTCCCGCATGGGCAATACACCGAAACGCTTTTTCCAGATGGCGGAAAAACGGATTAGTAATCGATGCGGTGCTTTGATCAACTTACGATGCATTTTTCGCGCTCATCATCTACTGCAAGTGCTCTTATATAAGGCTGACAACAATCTAGCACAAGAGCCAGGGACAAATTAGCGTTAAAACATACCGCAGGAGAGGCGTAGAATAGTGGGCACCATTTTAGCGAGGCGCCAGCGTGCTAATGATTACCCCGATTCCCGCACTCGACAGCAATTATTTTTGGGTGATTCAGCCTAGCGCTGATACAAACGCTGTCTACGTGGTAGACCCAGGTGATGCCGCGCCGGTTATCGATTACCTTGTCCGCAATCAGTTAACACTGGCTGCCATTCTTATCACCCATCGTCATCACGACCATATTCAGGGAATCGCAGGTTTGCTGGAGCGGTGGCCAGTGCCCGTTTACGGCCCTGACTCAGAATTCATCCCACAAGTAACCCACAAACTCAACGATGGCGACTTACTGCAGTTAGCAGGAATTACATTCAGGATCATTGGCGTGCCTGGTCATACTTGGGAACATATTGCCTATTTCTCGTCTTCATGGAATGAAATATCACCTCCGCTACTATTTTGCGGTGACGCACTTTTTGCAGGTGGTTGCGGAAGACGATTTGATGGCACTGCTGAAATTATGTGGAATTCCTTGCAAAAACTTGCAGCGCTTCCTGACGACACCCAAATTTATTGCGCCCACGAATATACCCAAGCCAATCTGGCATTTGCCGTCGCGGTAGAGCCTGATAACCAGGAACTTTGCGCCCGCTTTGAGCAGGTCAAACAGACCCGAGCGCAAGGCGGTATCACCCTGCCCTCGAATATTTTGCTGGAAAAACGAACAAATCCGTTTTTGCGCTGTCAACACCCTGGCATCAAAATCTTCATTGAAAACGAAATGCACCAAATACCGGAAACATCAGCAGAGATATTTGGTGCTCTGCGTCTAATCAAAGACACTTGGCCCAATTGAAAAACGCTTTGCCAAACTAAATAGGATAAGCACCGCAAACAAATTCCCGATCAGCTCTCAAGCAGGTTGTGACCGGCTGCCCTTATTCCGAATTAGGCGTTGACCCATGCGACGCCTGCACCTAGAATCCGAGATCCACAGCCCCAGGGAGGGCGAAGGTAATCACTAAATAGCCGTTATTTGGCGAATTAATAGGATGAAAATCCTAAGACGCAAGAATAAAGAAGGCCAAAATCAACCGGATTTTCCAACCCTTCGGGGTGGAAAAGCAACCCTGACAAGTGACCCTATGAACCATCAAAACCGCTCCCCGCTGTTGCTACTCATCTGCTTTGCCTGGATTATTGCGTTGGCTGGCTGTAGCACCTTGAAAAAGACCGATGAACCCGTTGCTGATACCAGCACCACAGAACCCGCCACTCCACCCGAAGAATCCGAACTGGGTGCAAAACTCCGAGAACACACCGGTGATTACGGCAATCTCTGGGAAGAAATTGCAGATGGGTATAGCTTTCCCGAAATCAGTGATGCCAAGGTCAACAAAAATCTGCGCTGGCTTTCCAACAATCAGCGCTACCTTGATCGAGTAACAGAACAAAGCAAACCCTACCTCTATTATGTTGCGAATGAACTGCGTGAAAACGGATTACCAATGGAACTGGCGCTCCTTCCCATCGTTGAAAGTGCTTATGACCCTTTTGCCTCATCACCCAGCAAGGCTCTTGGCGTTTGGCAGTTTATGCCACAGACCGGGCGCAATTTCGGACTCAAGCAAAACCATTGGTATGACGGTCGTCGCGATATAGTTGCTTCCACCGATGCCGCCGTACGCTACCTTAAACGTCTGAATACCATGTTTAATGGCGATTGGCTGTTGACCATCGCCGCTTACAACGCAGGTGAAGGCACCATTCGCCGCGCGATTGAAAAAAACCGCAAACAAGGCAAGGGGACAGATTTCTGGTCGCTGCCGTTATCGCAACAAACCCAATCCTATGTTCCGCAATTGCTCGCGCTCTCCAAGGTGATAGCTAACCCCGAAAAATATGATCTGGAGCTGGGTGAAATTTCCAATAACCCTTACTTCACCACTGTGAACGTGAGCGCACCAATTGACCTTGCCCAAGCGGCACGCATGGCGGAGATTGACCCTAAAGAGCTGCGCAATCTCAATGCGGGCTACAACAAATGGATCACTGATCCCACTGGTCCGCACCAACTTCTTGTGCCTGTTGCCGATGCCGCGCAATTTACTCTGAACCTCGACAAGCTTCCCAAAATCGCCACCATGCAAGTAGCTGGCGATTACAAAGTAAAATCCGGTGATACTCTTGGTGCAATCGCCAAACGTTTTGGAACCAGTGTTGCTGCAATTCAATCCGCTAATAATCTCAAATCATCACAATTAAAAGTTGGCCAAAGTTTAAGCATTCCCGGCCAGTCGCCGATGAGCTCGCCCTATGCAATCCAAGCAGAACAAGAGATAGCCCAGCGCTCACAAAAAAATACCGGCACCTACTACACCATCGAATCGGGCGACAGTTTTTGGACCATCGCCAGAAAACACGATACCAGCGTTAAGAATTTGCTGAAGTGGAATGAATTACCGGCTAACGCAAAATTAAAACCGGGACAAAAATTATTAGTGGTCAATAAAACTGCTACCCAACCTGCAGATAACAAAATCACTTATCAAATTAAAAGCGGCGATACCCTACACAAAATTGCCAGCAAATTTGATGTATCCAAAAAAGATATTTTGAACTGGAATAAAGTGAAAGATGAAAGCTACATTCATCCAGGTCAAGAATTAACGATTTATCTCACCGCCAAAAATTAATTTTTATTAATTTACAATGAAAAAAGGCCTGATTTTTCAATCAGGCCTTTTTCACGGATATCGCTAACTTTTCTCAATGAATATCCAACACATCAACATACTGAACCGAATTGTCAGTAAGGGGTGCCAGCGACAATATGCTGCAAGAATCCGTGCCGGAATCATCAACAGATGCATCTTTGTTGGTTTTCAGATTTACAAAATCAAATAAATTCAAATCTGCCAACTGCGATGGTTGCACATTGCGGATTGCGGAAAAAATCGTTTCGGTACGGCCAGGAAATTGGCGCTCCCACTGTTGCAACATATCCTTCACCACTTGGCGCTGCAAATTTTCCTGCGACCCGCAAAGGTTGCACGGAATAATGGGAAAACCTTTCAATTCGGCAAAGTGCGCAATGTCCTCTTCGGCACAATAGCTCAGCGGGCGAATGACGATATTGCGCTTGTCATCCGCCAATAATTTGGGCGGCATGGCTTTTAATTTGCCACCGAAAAACATATTCAAAAATAGGGTTTCGATAATATCGTCGCGGTGATGGCCAAGCGCGATTTTGGTCGCGCCTATCTCATCGGCAAAACCATAGAGCGTACCGCGGCGCAAACGCGAACAGAGTCCGCAGGTAGTCTTGCCTTCCGGAATCACTTCTTTGACGATGCTGTAGGTATCGCGCTCGATGATATGGTAAGGCACACCCACCTGCTCAAGATAGGCAGGCAGAACGTGCTCAGGGAAACCCGGTTGTTTCTGGTCCATATTGACCGCAACCAGCTCAAACGAAATGGGCGCAGTCTTTTGCAGACTCATCAAGATATCCAGCATCGTGTATGAATCCTTACCACCTGATAGGCACACCATCACCTTGTCGCCATCTTCGATCATGTTGTAATCGACTATCGCTGAACCGGTCAAGCGGCGCAGACGCTTTTGCAGCTTGTTAAATTCAAGGCGATCTTTGCGTTCGTGTAACTCTTTCATGGACTCATAACTCGTGCGGGAGGGTAGATCAAACGGCGACTGGGTCGGCGAGCGGCGCATTGTACGGATTTTGCGCGCAAGTTGAAATCAATCACCGGAACGCGGCAAGGCATTGCCGGTCTATAATTCCGGAATTGCAGGCTAAATGGTTGAAACAGCAGCAAGCCCCGCCCGCACACCTTATCAAACTGGCATCTCAAGTATCTGGCATAGGGCTTGCTCTTACCCCTATCAAACCCCGCTGAAATTAACTCCGGGGGAGAATCTTTGCCGCGAGGAGGTAGTAATGTCGTTTCTCGATAAACTGTTCAAGAAAAGTTTTCGCTCTTCTGTCACACACCAGACCCCAGAGCTAAAAAATCCGCTTACGGAGCAGGACGGCATATCTCCGGAGAGTCATATTCCCGACCAGTATCTCCCACTCTGGGAGCTGCTAAAACAACGACAACTGCTGGAGGTAAAAATCACAGGCGCCAGCCGCGTTTATCAAAGTATGATCCTGGCAATTGATGTTGAGCGCGGCCTATTATGGCTGGACGATCTGTTTCCCCAACAGCATATATTGGACGCGGGTGACGAGATCACTTTGCGCCATCACCGCAATGGCGAGCAACTTGTCATTCGTGCACATATTGTCGCCATGGGTTCAACATATAATGCTTCTGGCTTTGCAATCACCCTGCCCGAATTCGTCTACTACATGCCCAGACGCAGCTCCCCGCGTTATATCATCGGCCACCAATCACCGCTCTCAGTAAAAATTCGTACCCTCGGGCAGGAGCCAAGCTATGGCACCCTGCAAGATATTTCCACAGGCGGCCTGCGCCTGATAATAGCAGGCAACATGCTTCCCTACTTGCGCCATGGCGCGCTCTTGCCTATGTGCGAAGTCGATATCAACGATGAATTACAGATCCGCTGCCGCGCGCGTATCTGCGCCTTTCGTATCGGCCGTAGCCCTTATCGCCACACTCAAATTAGTGTCGAGTTTATCGATATGGAGGAAGAGACGCGCACCGCTCTCGCCCGATTTCTGCGCGAATCGCAACTCGTCCATGGCAAACTCTACGCTCCCCAGTCAACCAACACCCGAGCCGCCTGAAAACTAAATGGCTATAAGGCAACTAGAGATTCGCCAATTTTGGACTAGGCTTGAAAAACCAAGATAGATGATCTGCTCGTGAGTTTTTTGCAATTTGACAAAAACAGGGCACGAAAGATCAAGTTTTTGTCGATATTTCAGGAATTCACTCATGCGCAATAATGGTCATGTAACCGGCAGGGAAGTACACCTTTCCAACCACGAAGAAATCGTCTCCTCCTCTAACCTGCGCGGCGATATCGAATTTTGCAACGAAACGTTTTGCCGCATTTCCGGCTACAGCAGTGAAGAATTGCTCAACCAACCGCACAACATTTTGCGCCACCCGCAAATGCCGCCAGCGGCATTCGGTATGCTCTGGACAGCATTAAAAGCCGGTAAGCCCTGGATGGGGATAGTTAAAAACCGCTGCAAAAATGGTGACCATTATTGGGTCGATGCCTATATCACCCCACTGCGCGAAAAGGGTCAGGTGTATGGCTATGAATCCGTGCGCGCCAAAGCAGACCCCAATCTGGTTCGCCGTGCGGAATATGTCTATGAACGCTTGAACCAAGGTAAACCACCCTATTCGTCCTGGGAAAAATTTTGGAGTGACTTTGGCGGTAGCACCCTCATTGCACTGACAAGCTGGATATTGTTACTTGTCGCTACCGGCATGTTCGCTTCGCTTTCAATCACCTCAGTCATAGCTACTGCCGTAATCGCAGTTATCATCGGCGGCACTGCGCAAGTGCTGCAACAAAACCGTATTGCACAGGCATTACAAGAGGCCCGCAACACCATCAACGATCCTTTTGCCGCTTATATTTACACCGGTCGCTGCGATGCTATGGGTGAAATTGAACTGGCGCAACACGCCATAAAATCGCGCTTGCGTACTGCACTCGGGCGCTTTGGTGAGTCAGCCAAAGAGCTGCAACACAAAGCAGGGGCAGCTCATCATCACGCGCGCAAAACCTACGAAGGTATGAGCGCCCAGCAACAAGAGACCGCGGGTGTTGCCACCGCAATGCAGCAAATGGCGTTGGCGGTGCAAGAGGTCGCAAGCGGCGCAAACCAAACATCGATGGCGACCGGAGCGGCGATTGGAGAAGTGGACAAAGGCAATCTTGTTATTGAAGGTGCCCGCCACGCAATTGATGATTTATCAAAAACCGTTGGCAACCTCGGTAGTGTGCTCAATAAATTGAGCGAAGACAGTAGCAAAATTGCCAATGTGGTTGATGTGATTCGCGGGATCGCCGAACAAACCAACCTACTTGCACTGAACGCAGCAATTGAAGCCGCGCGTGCAGGTGAACAGGGGCGGGGCTTTGCGGTAGTGGCCGATGAAGTGCGCTCGCTGGCGCAGAGAACGCAAGAATCCACCGGTGACATCCAACAAATCATCGGCAACCTGGGCAAAGCCACTGAAGACGCCAGTCTCAACATGAAAAATTGTTTAGATCTAGCCGATCGCAGCGTGCATGAAATGAGCAATGTCCGTACTGCGCTGGATTCGATTTCTCACTCAGTCAACACGATTGACCAGATGTCCCACCAAATTGCCACAGCGGCAGAAGAACAATCTTCTATGGCATTGGAAATTGAACGCAACACTCAATCGATTGCGCGCATTTCCGATCAAACACAACAAGAGATCAGTATTGCTGACGGGCTGAATAGCGAAATGGATAAACTCTCGCATAAACAACTGGATTTGATCATCAGATTTAATTAATACCCAGCCTAATAAATGAAATTGATTCAGCTTTTTGCAAAAAATTTCGTTAAGCTTGGGCAAGGCAGATAATTATTTTGTGCGAATGATGTGGAATTCCCATGATATACACCCAAGAAATTGCCAACCATGATTTGCTGCGTTTAGACCGCGCCCATGTGTGGCACCCCTACACCTCGTTTACCCAACCGGGCATGATCACAGCAGTGAGCCATGCGCAAGGCGTGGAATTACATTTGGCCGACGGTCGAGTGTTAATCGATGGCATGTCCTCTTGGTGGAGCACATTGCATGGCTACAATCATCCAGTATTAAATCAGGCAGTCATTGATCAACTGGGCAAAATGGCGCATGTGATGTTTGCCGGCGTCACTCACGAGTCCGCGGTAAAACTCGCCACTACCCTCGCCAAAATCACCCCAGAGGGTTTGAACAAAGTTTTCTTTTCAGATTCAGGTTCAGTCGCCGTCGAAGTTGCGCTCAAAATGGCAATTCAATATTGGCATTCACAGGGCCAAGCGCAGCGCACCATGTTTTTGACCTTGAAACGCGGATACCACGGCGATACTTTTGGCGCTATGTCAGTATGCGACCCGCAATCGGGAATGCACCACTTGTTTCATCATGCACTCTCACATCATTTGTTTGCCGAAGCTCCACCCTGCGGTTTTGATGATCCATTCCAAGAATCACACATCGCAAAATTTGCACAGATGATCCAGCAGCATCGCCAAAAAATTGCAGCAGTAATTCTCGAACCCATTGTCCAGGGCGCTGGCGGCATGCGTTTTTATTCACCGGATTATTTGCGCCGCGTGCGCGAACTCTGCGATAAAAACGAAATTTTGTTGATCGTCGATGAGATTGCCACCGGTTTTGGTCGTACGGGAAAATTATTTGCGTGTGAACACGCGGGCATCAGCCCGGATATTTTATGCATCGGCAAAGCGCTCACCGCTGGCTATATCACCCTCGCAGCGACACTCTGCAACGATAAAATCAGTAACGGTATCTGCAAGGGCGAGAACGGCATTTTTATGCACGGCCCCACCTATATGGCCAACCCACTCGCCTGCGCTGTTGCCAACGCCAGTATCGATTTATTACTCAACTCCGATTGGCAAACGACCGTTGCCAATATCGGCCAACAAATGCGCGCAGAATTAGCGCCCTGCAAGGATTTTTCCTACGTTAGCGATGTGCGCGTACTGGGTGCGATTGGCGTGGTCGAGCTGGAGAATGCGGTGGACACCAGCAAGTTAATGCCAATGTTTGTAGAGTTGGGCGTATGGATAAGACCATTCGGCAATGTTATTTATTTAATGCCCCCGTTTATTATCAGCAAAGATCAATTAAGCAAATTGACTTCGGCAGTATTAAAAGTGGTGGCGACACTAACCAAGTAATTATCACCACAATAACACTAACAACACAATAAAAAATCCCCGCCGTTTACACGTGCGGGGATTTTTTATTGCACAAAATACAATTATTTTATTTTGCGAATCCCAACAGCCTCGCGCACTTTTTCCAGCAACGGCTGACTGTAAGCTCGCGCTTTTGCGGCGCCTTTTTGCAGCACTTCTTCAATATGGACGGGGTTTGCCAAAAGCGATTCATACTTATCACGCGCCTCCGCTAACTGACCATTGATCAATTCAAACAATTGGCGTTTTGCTTCGCCCCAGGCAATACCTTCTGCAAACTGTTGGCGCAACTGCGCAGTTTGTTCTGGTGTCGCGAATGCCTGCCAGATTTGAAATACCGGGGAAGTATCAGGATCTTTTGCCTGACCTGGTTCAAGTAAATTGGTAAGGATTTTATTAATCGATTTTTTCAGTTGTTTTTCCGGCAAAAATAACGGAATGGTATTGCCGTAACTCTTGCTCATTTTGCGGCCATCCAACCCTTGTAATACCGCATTCACATTGTCATCCACTTGCGCCTCTGGCAACACAAAATGTTCACCGTAGTGATGATTAAAACGTGCGGCAATATCGCGGGCCATTTCGATGTGTTGGATTTGGTCGCGACCTACAGGAACTTTATTGGCATTGAACATTAAAATATCGGCGGCCATTAAAATCGGGTAGGAATACAACCCCATAGTAATACCGTAATCAGTATCTTCACCGGCTTCGAGATTTGCATCAACTGATGCTTTATAGGCGTGGGCGCGATTCATTAACCCTTTCGCTGCATTGCAGGTAAGAACCCAACACAGCTCGGGAATTTCCGGCACATCAGATTGGCGATAAAAAATCGCGTTGTCGGTATCCAGCCCCAATGCCATCCATGTAGCGGCAATTTCACGGGTGGATTGATGAACCAGATCCGGATCCTGGCATTTGATCAGCGCATGAAAATCCGCCAAAAAATAAAAGGACTGCACATTTGCACTTTGGCTCGCCTGAATAGCGGGACGAATGGCGCCAACGTAATTGCCGAGGTGCGGAGTGCCTGTGGTGGTAATGCCGGTTAATACGCGTTGTTTACTCATGATGCCCTATCTCTATCGATGGATAGCCAGTTGGTGTGGCGATAAAAATCAGGGCGCCATCATACAGGCAAGCCACAAAAATTTGCAGCTTGCTTGAGCCGGCATTACAAACCAGAGTAGTAGCGAGCAGAATCGCGCAGGATGCAACTGTCAAAGCCTGCCTGGGTCAACAGGTGCGAGGCTACGTCGCAGCGGCGGCCGGAATCGTCGGTGATTACATAGGTCACTGTATCATCCAGATTTTTGAGATTGTTGCGCAATTGGTTGAGCGGGATATTGCGGCTATCAGGAACAGCTTGGGCACGCCGTTCAAGTGGCAAACGTACATCGAGGATTTGATAAGCAGGTTGATCCGTCGCACGCGCTTTGAGATCCTCGGCGCTCACATATTTAAGCACCGGCTCTTGCAGCAACTCACGGAAATCTTCTTTATCCAAGCGCATTACCTTGCCGGGAGTAATCATTTTTACGGTGGCATTGCGCGTGGTATCACCAACCAATGCCTCCTCACCAAAATAATGACCGGGGCGCAGCGCCGCCAAAATCTTTCCCGCCGTATCCATCACCATCGCACTACCGGATTCCAGCACGTAAAAATAATCACCGCGTTCGCCCTGCTTGATAACAACTTCATCGGCCAATACTTTTTGCGCCTTGAAACGGATAAACAGTTGGCGAATATTCGCCGGAGGTAAGCGACTAAATAATGGGGACTGCAATAGCGATGACATCCAATCGCTGTCATCGTGCAGGCTCACACCCGATAAATCAGCCTCTTCATCGCTGGATTCACTCCAGGCAAGCACCAGATCGAGAAAATCGCTATCAACCGACAAGAGGGTGACATCGGACTTGGCGACAGCAGAGACCTGGGTTGGTTGGGTGATATTGAGCGGCGAACGACGTGATTCACTCGCAGGGTTGATGGTATTCACTTGAAAGCTGGAATCAATAAGATCTACCGTACCACTGACCAAATACACTTTTTCAGGAAACGGGCGACCCCGTTTAAAAATGATCGCTCCCTTGGTGATTTCCCGTAGTGCGGCTTTCTCGGCAACCTGTACCAAATATTCATGATTGAGGGTATTAAAAGGCGCAAAAGACGCTAATACATCAAGGCTAATCGCCATTTTCGACTCCACTAAACTCTAATCAGGATCATTCAACGCTAATCACAAAGGCTTAATTCTGACTATCGATAAAATAATAAATTGTTTTTTATTAGAGAAATATGCGCGAGTATAAACAGCCGACAGCTACAAGAGTCAGGCTTGTCGTCAGTATTAGTACTGGATCACAGCCGGATTGCGAGCGGTTGCACTTTCATCACAATAATACAACCGCTCAGCCAAAAAGACTTGCTCAAAGTTTCTGCACACCCATTAGCTGCGGGAAATTAAGGCAAAAGGTGCTTTGCTATAGCTAAAAAATTCAACTGCCGCTTTATAGAGATACCAGCCATCACGGGCACCTGCGAGCTCGCGGATGGAGTGCATGGCAAAGGTGGGCGATCCAACATCAATCGTTTTCACTCCAACCTCTGATGCCACCACCGGGCCGATAGTACTGCCGCAACCCATATCAGTACGCGCCACAAATTCTTGCACCGGCACCTCCGCCGCTTCACACAGCAGGCGGAAGAAGGCGCTGGTTTCACTGGTCGTTGCATACCGCTGGTTGGCGTTGACTTTGATAACCGGGCCGCGGTTCAACAGCGGGCCATGGTTTTCATCGTGCTTATCCATAAAGTTAGGATGAATACCGTGGGCATTATCGGCCGATATCATCATCGATCGCTCAATCACGCGCGCGCGCGTTTCACCATCGGGCAATAGCCGCTCAAGAAACTGTTGCAACATCGGGCCTTTGGCTCCGCAGCAAGAAGCGCTGCCAACCTCTTCATGATCAGTGCAAATCAACAGGCTGGAAACTTGATCATCAGCTTCAAGTAAAGCTTGCAACCCAATGAAACAACTCAATAAATTATCAAGCCGCGCACTGGCGATAAAATCTTGCTCAAAACCAATTATGGCCGGTGGCTGGGTATCGTAAAGGCTGATCTCGTAATCCAGCACTTGTTTGATTGCGAGATCCGGCTGCTGCCGCAGCAACTCGGCGTGCAACAATCCGCGAAAGTCCGGCAAGGCCGCATCTTCAGCGGGAAGCTGCAACAACAGCGGCACTATATCTTTTTGCGCATTGATTGAACGGGCATTGTTGGCTTCGCGATCCAGATGTATGGCAAGGCTCGGTACCACCGCGACAGGGCGCTCAAAATCAACCAATGCACTGGCGATTTGATCGGATTGATCGCGGTATGTCACCCGCCCCGCCATGGATAAATCACGGTCATACCAAGGAGCCAACAAAGCACCGCCATAGACCTCCACACCCAGCTGAAAATAACCGCGACGATTTAGCTCTGCACGCGGTTTCACTTTCAAACAAGGGCTATCGGTGTGGGCACCCAGCATGCGGATACCTGAGTCCAACAACGGTGATTTACCGTACACAAACGCAATAATCGATGAATCATTGCGCATCACCAGATAGCGCTTGCCAGGCTCAAGCTGCCAGATATCACCCTCATAAAGCGGGATAAAACTAGCCGCCAACAATTTGCCTGCGATATTTTTAGTGGCATGAAAAGCTGTGGGGGATGAGTACAGGAACTCGAGCAAACCGGTGTTGAAATCCACCATGGAACAAGAGGCAGTCATAATAAACTCACCAAAATCTAGTTGGGATTACGAATACGCTGGCGCTTTTGCCAGGAGATAGTATCGCGCAAATACACTGGCTGGGCATCGAGTACATCAATCGCACCACCGGCAGACCATACTTGCGCGGCAATTACAGCCATATCTTCAGCTTGGGGTTGGGAATCAACCACTATAGTGGATGCGGCCAGCACCTGCATTGCCGGATAATGCCATCCAGGTCCAGCAGCGATAAACTGCCCTGCCAGCGAACGGATAACATCTTGCTCAGACAGCAATTCAGGTTTCATTACAAACTCATCACTCAAGGCCGAGACTGAATCCCCTGTACGGGTAAATAAGCCCCAGTAAACCTCATCCATACGAGCATCTAACGACACTAATACAGGCAAGCTAACCTCAGGATTTGCGCGGTAAAAACCTAATGCCATTGCCTCCAAAGTGGATACAGGGATCACTGGCAACTGCGCACCAAATGCCAAGCCCTGCACTATTCCCATACAAATCCGCAATCCGGTAAATGAACCCGGTCCGCGGCCAAAGGCAATAGCATCAAGGTCATGTAACTTGAGGCTATTGTCGCCCAGCAACTCATCCACCATCGGCAACAACCGTTGGGTATGGCTTTTGGCGGCCAGCTCAAACCGGACATCCAGTTGTCCATTGGCATAGAGTGCGACAGAGCAAGCATCAGTCGAAGAATCCAGGGCGAGAATCAGGCTCATAGGAGGAACACAGAAAAATTGACAGTAAACACAATGAAACACGGGACAAAAAAATAGGCTCCGTAGAGCCTAGTTTTGCTGTATTGATTTAGATTAACCCAATACAGTCAGCAGTTGCTGGCGAATTGAATCGACGCTGCCAATACCGCTAATACGGGTGTATTTGGGCACTTTGGTTTTACCTGAAGCCGCAAGGCCTTGGTAGAAACCGACTAGTGGTTCAGTTTGGTCATGGTATACACCCAAACGCTTGCGCACGGTCTCTTCGGTATCATCAGGGCGCTGGATCAGCGGCTCACCCGTCAGATCATCGTGCCCGGCTACTTTAGGTGCATTGTGAATAACGTGGTACACGCGGCCAGAGGCTTCATGCACTCGGCGGCCACTCAAGCGGGACACAATCTCTTCATCTGCCACATGAATTTCAATCACGTGATCGATATCGACACCGGCATCCAACATCGCTTGCGCTTGGGGGATGGTGCGTGGAAAACCATCAAACAAGAAACCATTGGTGCAATCGCTGGAGGCAATGCGCTCTTTTACCAGGGAGATAATCAGATCATCCGGTACCAGACCGCCAGCGGCCATAATGTCTTTCGCCTGCAAGCCCAAGGATGTGCCTGCTTTTACAGCGGCACGCAACATATCACCAGTGGAGATTTGCGGAATGCCAAACTTCTCCATGATCAGTTGCGCCTGAGTACCCTTACCAGCACCGGGCGCGCCCAACAATATCACTCTCATCTCGGATTGCTCCTCAGCATTATTTTTATCGGGCCAAATGGGGAATACCCTTGTCCTCGAACACGGCACAAAATGCCCAACAAAAGAGGCGTTACGATACACGCCCATGACCCCAATCACAATATGCCGGTTGAGCCTCTTCCTAGAAAAGCACCATAAGATGGCAATTTTTAATATATCACCGAGTTAATTAGGACGTTACTGTTAAATACATCCTCAATTTATTGTCATATGAAAATTTTCATCCTAGAATGCCTCAATATCAATCATGCTTTTCAGGATTACTTTTTCATGGCCAAGTCAGTAGAACTCGATGAATATGATCGCAAGATCTTGCGCGCCCTTCAGGAGAATGCCGATTACTCAATGGCAGACTTAGGCAATATGATTGGCCTGTCGCACACGCCCTGCTGGCGCCGCCTTAAACGGCTGGAAGTAGAAGGAGTGATTCGCGGTAAAGTGACCCTGCTTGACCCCAAACTGCTTAACCTGGGGGTGACTGTCCACGCCTACATCACGATTAAAAACCACGATGCCAGCTCACTAGAAGCCTTTGAGGAAATGGTGCAGGCAATACCGGAAGTAGTTGAGTGCTACTCAACCAGCGGTGAAAAAGATTATGTCTTGCGGGTGGTGGTGGAAAGCGTAGAGCACTACGAACGACTGATGAAACAAACCCTGATCCATTTGCCGAATATTGGCTCGATCAATTCGGCGTTTGCGTTGAAGCAAGTGAAATTTACTACGCAGCTACCGATCTAGTATTTAAATCAAATTGCTCAAGCAATAAAAAACCGGGCGTCAACACCCGGTTTTTTTGTATCTCTACAATAAAGCTAGAATCACACCTTGAACTGCATCAGCAATTGGCGCAACTGGATAGACAATTCATTCAAACGCTGACTTTCCACTGCAGTTTTGGACGCGCCCTCTGCATTATTCATTGCCAACGAATTAATCTGCACCAAATTTTTATCAATTTCAGATGTAACTGAACTCTGCTCTTCTGCTGCTGTGGCGATTTGCAACGTCATATCTGAAATTTGTTTTACTGCCGTGCTTATTCCCGTTAATGAATCCCCTGCCTCAGTGGCAGAGGTAACCGCTTCTGAAGTCATAGCTGCACTACTACCCATTGCATCCACCGCATGTTGGACGCCCTGCTGCAGCTTACTCAACATTCCGTGGATATCAGTAGTCGACTGCTGTGTGCGGCTAGCCAGCGTACGCACTTCGTCAGCCACCACCGCAAAACCTCGCCCTTGTTCACCCGCACGCGCGGCTTCAATTGCCGCATTGAGCGCTAATAAATTGGTCTGTTCAGCAACACCGCGAATGACATCAATAACGGAAGTTACATTTTTCGCCTCTCCTTCCAAGCGCAACATAAACTCTGCGGTTTCACTAATCCGTGTAGCCAAACCTTGTACACGTTCAACGGCAAGATGGATACGCTCTTGGCCGCGATCAGTAATTGCCGTCGCTTCTTTGGTATTTTGCGCAGTATTGCTGGTATTGCGCGCAACCTCCTGAATCGCCATGGTCAACTCATTCACGGCGGTCACTACCATGGTAATTGCATGGCATTGGTCATCTGCAGCGCGCTGGCTATTGCTGGATACAACCAACAAAGACTCTGCCGCCTTGGAAACCTCTGCCGCATTCGCTAATACACTGCCAATGATGCGCTGTAGTTTTTCAATAAATTGATTGACGTTAGTAGCCAGCTGCCCCAATTCATCATTGGTGTTGACAGGTAAGCGAGCCGTTAAATCACCATCGCCTTCCGCAATATTTTGAATACGATGACTGATCTGGCGGACTTGATTGGCAACCAATATCGGCAAAAAATAAGCTGCCAATAAACTCACGAGCGTTCCAACAACCACTAACGCTAGTAACTGTGCAGAGCTGGTTGATTGGTTTTCATCGATTTGAACAGTGAATTGATCGACATGAGCCAAGCGCTTTTCTTGTAGTTCATCAATATAATCACGCAAATGTCCAAAAGCGTCGGCAGCGCTACCATAGGATTTTTGTAGCGCAGCTGTGCGGCTGGCTTCATCGGAAAGGCGTGCAGAATTGATAACGTCGGCGGCCTGAATTTTCCACGCATTGTAGCGCCGGGTAAACTCCTCCCGCTCGGCAGCAGTAGCCGTATCAGAAAGGTCAAGCGATTGATAAACCCGATCCTGCGCCTGCTTGGCGTTGTCGCCTTGCTCCGTGAATAAGTCTTGATGCTTGCTGCTATCGAGCTGCAACAACGCTCGCTCAGCAAGCAGCGATTGATAAAGGTCCCGATCAGCTTGTATCAGTAATTGAATTTCGGGCAAGTTAACCTTCGCAATAGTCGCCGCATTCCCGCCCAGCATTTTACTCGTACTGATCGCATGCAAGCCCATATACAACACCAGCACAACCAACAGAAGCAAAGGAAGTGTGAGCTTCCAACGTAAACTTAATCCTTGATACCAGCCAAACATGGCAAACCTCATCATTAATTTTCTATTGTGATGTATCAGATATGGATACTGATACGTTCAAGTTTAGTAAGGATTCGGAATTTAGCTACGGACAGGCTTTTATGCTGCAGAAATTTGTTGCAGATTTAACAGATGAAGGAAAAAACAATAGAAGGCTGGTAATTAAAAACGCTCACACAGGTATTTTACGCTCACATAATCATCGATACCGTAAAGCGAACCTTCCCTGCCCCAACCGGATTGTTTAATACCACCGAAAGGGGCCATTTCATTGGAGATGATGCCGGTATTAATCCCCAGCATCCCTGCTTCCAGCACTTCGGATAGATGTTTTATGCGTTTCGCATTCTGCGTGTAACAATAAGCAGCCAAACCAAACTCAGAGTCATTCGCAAATGCGATAACTTGTTGATCGGTGTCGAATGCAATCAATCCTGCTACCGGACCGAAAATTTCCTGACGAGTTAACGCTGAATCAGGAGAAACATTCAACAATAACGTCGGTGGATAAAAATTGCCTTGCGCCGCTTCAGTTAAATCAAGTGTGGCTTGATATGCGATATGTGCACCTCTTGCGAGCGCATCATCCACCAACACTTGCACTTTTTTTACCGCGGCTAACGAAATTAACGGACCAACACTTACACCCTCACCCATTCCGTTTCCGACCGACAGCAAATTCATTGCGGCGATTAATTTCTCACTGAATTGGGCGTAAACCGAGCGGTGTATATAAAAACGATTGGCACAAACACAAGTCTGCCCGGCATTGCGAAATTTAGAGACCATTGCACCAGCAACAGCCGCATCCAAATCAGCATCATCAAACACAATAAACGGAGCGTTACCACCCAACTCCAAGGTGATGCGTTTTACATCAGGGGCACATTGTTGGATTAATTGTTTACCCACTGCAGTCGAGCCCGTAAACGACAACTTCCGCACGAGTGGATTGCCCGTTAACTCCGAACCAATTGCAGCAGAATCAGCTCCCGTGACGATATTAATAACGCCCCCAGGAATACCCGCTTGCTGAGCAAGAAATGCCAGAGCTAACGCAGATAACGGTGTTTCAGCAGCAGGTTTAGCAACGACGGCGCAGCCAGCTGCTAATGCGGGAGCAATTTTTCGCGCTAGCATTGCGCAGGGAAAATTCCAGGGAGTGATTGTCGCAACAACACCGACGGGTTGTTTGATCACCAAAATCCGCTGATCAACACTGGGCGGAGCAATCACGTCCCCATAAATACGTTTAGCCTCTTCAGAAAACCATTCAATATAACTTGCGCCGTAAGCAATTTCCCCACGCGCTTCTGCCAAGGGTTTACCTTGCTCAATAGTAAGGATCTGCGCGAGATCATCCTGATGTTGCATTACCAGGTCAAACCATGCGCGCAATAACTGGCTGCGTTCTTTTGCCGTTTTTTGTGCCCATACCTGCTGTGTTCGAGCCGCTACAACTATCGCCCTGCGGGTTTCGGTAACACCCAAATCTGCAACCTGGGTAATAATTTCTCCAGTCGCGGGATTTTTTACTGCAAAGGTTTTATGCGTATCGGCGTTACACCATTCACCGTCGATAAATGCTTGCGTCCGCAAGAGCAATGAATTACGTAGATTAAACATCGGCTGCACTAATCATTGGATGGCATATTTTTTTTAACCACGGGTTTAACTCCGATCTTACGTACGCGGTTTCCTTCCACTTCGGCAATTGTCCAGAGCATTCCACTCCATTCGCTTTGATCACCTACTACCGGCTTTCCGCCCACCATTTGCCCAATCAACTCGCCTAGTGTTTTATGCTCTTCGTAGCCTTTCATATCCAACGCATACAGCATCGCCAGATCGCGCAACTCTGCATCGCCCTGAATAATAAAATCACCGAAGAAACTCAAATCCAGTGTACGTTTTGGGGCTTCACTAAATAATTTTCCGAGCGCTGGTAAATCCTGCTCATGGCCGATTACGCAGAGCACATCACCCGCCATCAAGCGCGTACTACCGGATGGGTGGAATAATTCTTTATCGCGAAATAATGCTGCTATGCGGGTATTTTCCGGCATATGCAACTCGCGCAATGCGGCACCAATACACCATTTCTCAGCCCCCAATTTATAGATGAACAATTCCCACTGGCTGGTGACATGAATTTCCAACCCAGCGCGTGAAAATGGCGAAGGCACAGCCGGGACAACAACTTTGGCTTTTTTGGCGGCCCAGCTTAATGTCGTTCCTTGCACCAGCAAGGACACCAACACAATAAAAAACGCTACATTGAAAAAAAGCTGCGCATTAGGAAGCCCCGCCATTAATGGGAACACCGCGAGAATAACAGGCACCGCACCGCGCAAACCAACCCAGGATATAAATGTGCGCTCTTTCAAGTTAAAACTGCGGAAGGGTAATAAACCGACAAAAATGGAAAGAGGACGAGCGAATAAAATCATCCAAAGCGACAGCAACAATGCTGGCACCGCGATGGGCAAAAGTTCACTGGGCGTAAGCAACAACCCCAACACCAAAAACATACCAATTTGGCTCAACCAGGCGAGGCCATCGAACATATGGAGGATGCCATGACGGTTTCGGATTGGTCGATTACCGATCAGCAAACCACACACATACACCGTCAGGATACCGCTGCCGCCGATAGCACCAGAAATCGCGTAGAGCATAATGCCGCCACTAACGGCTAATAGCGGGTACAAACCACCGGCAATCGACAGCCGATTGATCAGTTGCAATAGCAACCAACCGCCACCCAACCCCAGGGCGATACCTATCCCAAACTGCTGCACCAAACTGGTCAGCACGCCCCAGCTGAAGCTGGTTTCACCGGCGGCAAGCATGGCAATTAAGGTCACCGTCAGGAACATCGCCATGGGGTCGTTACTGCCCGATTCGATCTCCAGCGTTGAACCAACACGCTCATTAAGGCCTTTGCCATTCAATAAATTAAATACCACAGCGGCATCTGTCGAACCCACAATCGCGCCGATCAGCAAGCCTTCAAGTAAGGAGAGGTCGAACAACCAAGCGGCTGCAACGCCCGTTAAACCTGCTGTTATCATCACACCGACAGTCGCTAATGACAGCGCAGGCCAAAGCGCAACACGGAAAGTTGCTGCGCGGGTGCGCATACCACCATCCAAAAGGATAATTGCCAGCGCGAGGTTACTCACCAGATAAGCAGTAGAGTAATCATTAAAAACAATTCCACCGGGGCCATCCACTCCCGCAAGCATCCCCACCGCGAGGAAAATCACCAGAATTGGCACGCCCACACGGGTAGAAATAGAGCTCAGCAAAATACTGGCGGCGACCAAGAGGGCGCCAACGAGCAAAATATTGTTGATGGTAACTGCGTCCAAAACCTAACCCTTATCCAGAAATTCAATAAAAACAATAACTAACATTAAGGCGATTGTAACCCGATGGCGCCCAAGACTGTCAAAAGCATTACTGTTAACAATCAGTAAAGACTACTTTTACCAAAAAAATAGCTGCCCCAGATTTGCGCAACAGGCCAGTTAAATCGAGCTATAATCGCGCCATAATCCTTACCTATAAGTTGTATTACATGCTCAATAAAGATGCCCTGCAGCAACTCGCTCAATTAAAGTCCGCTATCGCTGTAACCAAAGATGTCGCACAAGGCCTGGTTCGCACCACCACCAAACGCTTTGGTTTTTTGATTCTCGACGACGGCCGCGAAGCCTTTATCGACCCCGACCAAATGATGCGCGTACTGCCTGATGACCGCGTCGAAGCGGAAATTACCACCAACAGCAAAGGCCAATTTGAAGCAAAATTAATCAAGCTGATCAAACCCGGCCTGACCGAATTTGTTGGCCGCTACGTGAACAAAGGCACCACCGATTTTGTGGAGCCAGACGTAAACAATTTTAATCGCTGGTTATTTATTCCACCGCAAGAGCGCAAAGGTTATAAAGTCGGCGATTTAATTCACTGCGAAGTTGCCCGTCACCCGTTCAATAGTGAAGGCAAAACCCAGATTCATATTCGCAACCGAATCGGCACCTTGGAAGAGCCTGGTGTAGAAAGCCGTTACAGCATCGCCAAATTCCAGATTCCGTTTGAATGGCAACCGGCCGCGCAAACTCAAGCAGGCGGAATTAATTGGTCGCCACTCACGTTTGAAAATGGTGAACTGGATTTAACCCACCTGCCCTTCGTCACTATAGATTCCGAAAATACGCGCGATATGGATGATGCTATTTATATCGCACCCAACGAAAATGGCTGGGAATTAATTACCGCTATTGCCGATCCCAGCAAACACATCAGTTTTGATAGCCCGCTGGAACAATCCGCGCGTGCGCGTGCAAGTACGCTTTATTTACTCGGCCAAACGGTGACTATGTTGCCGGTCGATTTATCGCACGATACTTACTCATTAGTACCGGAGCAAAAACGCCCTGCGCTGGTATGCCGCATGCAAATTTTGCACGATGGCACTATCAGCACATTTGAATTTATTGAAGCGCAAATTCGCTCGCATTTTAAATTGAGTTACCAGGGTGTATTCGATGCCCTGATGAGTACCGGCGAATCACTACTCGCCGCACCAGCGTTTATCCACGATATGCTCGTCGAATTGAAAGGATTTGCGCAAGCGCGTGCGCAATATCGCCAAGCGAATGCGTTGGTGATGGAGGAGCGCCCCGACTATTCCTACATTCTCAATGACCAAAGAAAAATTGATCACGTAGAAAAACGCGAACGTAATATCGCGCACCGCATGATTGAAGAGGCAATGCTGGTTACTAACCTCTGCGCAGGCGAATTATTTTTGCAGCATCCCGGCTACGGTATTTTTTCCAGTCACATCGGGTTTCGCCCGGAACGTATCAATGATGCGGTCGCACTGATTCAGGAAGACCGCCCGGATTTAACCATTGGCGACTTAACTCAGTTGGATAGCTTCCAAAAATTATTTAGCGAATTGCGCTCAAACCCGACAGGTAATCCTTTAAGCGCGAGCCTGCATTCACTCTTACAACGCATGCTGCAAGCTGGCTCATTAACCTTTGATCCCATTCCGCATTTTGGTTTGGGCTTTAAAGCTTATGCGATGGTGACCTCACCTATTCGCCGCTATAACGATCTGTTTAACCATCTTGCGATTAAACGCATATTGCGCGGCTTGCCAGCAGAAAATGTGGGCAATAAAAAACAATTTGCCGAACAGTTACAAAACCAACTCAACACTGGCCGCCAAGCATGTCGCTATGCGGAAACCTGGCTCGGTTGCCAATATGCGAAGCAGCACATTGGGAGTGTGCATCCCGCCAGTATCGGTTTGGTTAACTCGTTTGGTATCGGCGTAAAAATGGAAGATTGGGGTTTGGAAGGCTATGCACTACTAGCTCCCAAAGAGAGTGACATTAAAGCACAATTTGATTCACGTCGCCTAAGCCTGACAATTGAAGGCAAGACTTACAAACTCGATGAAAAAGTATTTGTGGTGATCAACGACGTTGATGTTGAGAAGCGCAAAATCAGCTTGGAATTAGTAACCGAAGAAACAGCACAGCGTTTGAGTGCATGGCTGTAGCAATCATAAATCCGTAGATGATTAAGGAGTGAGTGATGGCAAAAAAATACTGGCTATTTAAAGCAGAACCACACATCTACGGTATCGACCATCTCGCGGCTGCGCCCGATAAAATCGGCCGCTGGGATGGCATCCGCAATTACCAAGCCCGTAATTTTTTACGCGATCAAGTCGCATTGAATGATGAAGTATTTATCTATCACAGCAGTTGCAAAAATGTCGGCATAGTCGGCACCGCTAAAGTCGTAAAAACCGCCTACCCCGACCCAACCCAATTTAATCCGGAAAGCGATTATTACGATCCCAAATCAACACCAGAAAATCCGCGTTGGGTTTCGGTGGATATTAAGCTCACTAAAGTATTCCCGCGGTTGATTGCGCTAGCGGAAATCAAAGCGCAACCGCGATTAGAAAATATGATACTGGTAAAACAGAGTCGCTTATCAACACAACCGGTCACAGTTGATGAGTGGAAACTCATTAACGATTTGCTGTAGTCACTTTTTGATCAAACTGCTAACGCATTAGACCCCAGCAGAAACACGTCAATAAGCCCTTAAACAGCAGACCGAAATAATTTACATCAATTTAAGATTAAGGCTTAATTTTTGCCACCCGAACACGACAACCCCACAGGAAGTTGTTATGAAAAAACTCATTTCATCACTGTTAGTTACCGCAGTAATTACGGTGTGCACGCCAGCGTCCGCTTATACGATTAAAGCAGGTGAAATCTATGCAGGGACGAATGTGGGCAGCTTGGATACCTTGCTTGGGCAAACCCTCATGCAAGGCAATAGCAACCCCACCTCTGAAACTAACTGGGTCAACTCTTTACTAAACCCAGACACTACCTATGTCACCAAAACCAATAGCGTCGAGATTTACGCCACGACGGAATCCAGCTACGTATATGCTTTTGAATTGGCAGCTACACCTGGTTATTTTTTAGTAAAAAATGCCAAGTGGTGGGCACTCTTTGAAAACAATGCCAACGCCAGTTGGGGGGTGATTGACTTTTCACAACTCAATAGTGGATTCAAATTTAAAGATTTGGGAAATACGACAATTAGTCATGTTACTGAGTTTGGAAAATTCACCAGTGTCGCCGAGCCATCAGGTTTATTGTTGTTTGGATTAGGGCTTATAGGGCTGAGCGTTATGCGCCGCCGTCTTAAAATCTAATACCAGAGAATGTATTAATGAGAAAGGCCAGCAATTGCTGGCCTTTTCTTTTTAACAATCACTCCTTTTGCTTAACACAACTACTCATCCGCCATCCGATCTTGCGCCTTGCTCACGCCGGTTTCGGGCTCATCGATTTCATCGGAAGAATCCACACCGGAATCATCACCGTCTTCTTCATCTTCTTCCAACACGCCTTCGTTCATTTGACTTTCTTCGATCAAAATAGCTTCCGGTGTCTGGATACCTATGTGGTAGGCGGCAAAGCCGGGGAGCACTACTTGATCGAGCGCCATACCGATAATGCGGCCGTTGTAGGGAGACTTAATCGTGGTGCGCGCGTTAGTAATTGGATCAGTTACTGTGCCTAAGATATCTTCTTCTTTTACACGCTGCCCGAGCGTAGCTTTACTAAATAAAATTCCACTTTGATTGGCACGCACCCACGCCGAGCGATAATAAACCGGAGCGATGCGCGTCCAGCGCTGTTGTTTCCCATACATACCCGTTTTGGCAAGCAAGGTGTTGATCGCCTTGACACCCTCTTCAACCACTTCGCTTTGCATGGCCATAGGTTCGCCCGCCTCAAGGGTTACAGCGGGAATACCTGCGCGCACCGCAGCTGCACGTAAAGAATTCGGATTGCCGCGCCCATTAAGCACAGCAATCACACCAAAATTTTGTGCGAGCCGCGCAACATTTTCATCTGCAAGATCTGCACGCAATTGCGGCAAATTAGTGCGATGAAATGAGCCGGTATGCAAATCTACCAACGAGTCACAATGCATAATTATTTTGGTAAAAAATGAGTGCGCCAAACGCGATGCCGAACTGCCATGGGTATTACCGGGGAAGTAGCGGTTCCAGTCACGGCGGTCGGGAAGATAACGCGAGTTGCGGCGAAAGCCCATAATATTAGCCACGGGCACCCCGATAATTGTTCCCGTCAACTTGGCCGGATCTATGTCAAACACAACACGGCGCACCATTTCGATTCCATTTAATTCATCGCCATGAACAGCGCCAGTTAAACACAGTGTTTTGCCTGGGGTTGCCCCATTCACGACAAGAATAGGAGTGGCCTCACTGAAACCACCAACAGCAGTTTCCGAATTCCATGTCAGACGCACCGACGTTCCAGGTTTAACTTCCGTGTCCAGAATAAATTTAGAAAGCGATAAAGGTTCAACGGAGGTCGCAACATCAGCCGCGCTTGATAATTCGTTATGCAGCGACGAGTTGACCGATGAATTCTCTGCTGACAAATCGCCGCTGGCAGATGAAATGTCACTTGCAGTTGAAGATGAAACTGTTGCCACGGCCGAAGAAAATGCAGACGATGTGTCTATCGCCGATTGCGCTTGTGAAGTCTCTGCAACCGCAAGCACAGACGCACTTGCTGATGCTATGGACGAGACAGAAGGAGAAGCCTCAAGTGTTGAATCCTGCAAGTTATTAGTCGATGAAGATTGCGCAGCATCGATAGTAGCGGGATAACTGCTGGCACTTAGACTGCTAACCAATGATTCGTTTGCAGGAGGGATTTCTGTTTGTGCAAAGCTAGAGCACACGCACAAGAAAAAGAGAACAAAAAGCAAAACGGATGAAATAATGTTGCCTAGCTCGTGATGATTGATTGATTCTTGATGGTTGATTCCAAGCGTGTGGCGCATATGATCGGCGTCTCGTTGTATTTGTTGCCTTATTAGAAGAATAACTCACAACCGCAAACAAACACGCACATCCCTGTGCCGCAAAAATCCTGTAAAACTTATTCCCATTCAATCGTTGCAGGCGGCTTGCTTGATACATCGTAGCAAACGCGCGATACGCCGGAGATTTCATTGATGATACGGCCAGACACTTTTTCCAATAATTCGTAAGGAAGATGCGCCCAACGTGCCGTCATAAAATCTACGGTTTCCACCGCACGCAATGAAATCACCCACTCATAACGACGACCATCGCCCACTACACCGACTGATTTCACCGGCAGAAATACCGCAAAGGCTTGTGAGGTTTTGTGATACCAACCAGACGCATGCAGTTCTTCCAAGAAGATAGCATCGGCTTCACGCAAAATATCGGCATATTCTTTTTTAACTTCACCGAGAATACGCACTCCCAAACCTGGGCCTGGGAAGGGATGACGATAAACCATATCGTAAGGCAGCCCCAATTCCAAACCTATCGCACGCACTTCGTCTTTAAACAACTCACGCAGCGGTTCAACCAACTTGAACGCCATATCGTCTGGCAAGCCACCAACGTTATGGTGCGATTTAATCACATGCGCCTTACCAGTTTTGGCAGCGGCAGATTCGATTACATCCGGATAAATGGTTCCTTGTGCCAACCATTTAACATCCTTGAGTTTGGTCGCTTCAGCATCAAACACATCGATAAAAGTTCCACCAATAATTTTGCGTTTTTTCTCGGGATCATTTTCGCCTTTCAATTTAGTTAAAAATTGATCTTGAGCATCAGCGCGAATAACTGTTACGCCCATATTTTTGGCGAACATATCCATTACTTGATCGCCTTCATTTTTGCGCAGCAAACCGTTATCGACAAACACACAAGTAAGCTGTGAACCAATCGCTTTGTGCAGCAGAGCAGCAACGACGGATGAATCAACACCACCGGAAAGGCCAAGCAATACTTTGTCTGTACCGACTTGCTCACGCACTTTTTTCAATGCATCTTCAACAATGTTTGCGGGCGTCCAGAGCGGTTCACACGAACAGGCTTGCAAAACAAAATGCTCGAATATGCGTTTGCCTTGCAATGTATGAGTCACTTCAGGATGGAATTGCACGCCGTAGAATTTTTTAGCTTCGTTGTACATACCTGCAATCGGGCATGATGGAGTTGATGCCATCAAGCTGAACCCTTCCGGCATTTTGGTCACTTTGTCACCGTGGCTCATCCACACATCCAACAAAGCACTACCGTCGTGATCAACGTGATCTTTAATATCGTGTAACAGTGAGGATTGGCCATTCACTTTAATTTGCGCGTAACCAAATTCACGGATGTTTGAACCTTCAACCAAACCACCCATTTGCATGGCCATGGTTTGCATACCGTAACAAATACCAAATACGGGAACACCTAAATTGAACACAACTTCCGGTGCGCGCGGCGAACCTGCTTCAGTGGTTGATTCAGGGCTACCAGCGAGAATAATTCCCTTGGGGTTGTACGCGCGAATTTCTTCTTCGCTCATATCCCATGCGCGAATTTCAGAGAAGACACCGATCTCGCGCACACGTCGCGCAATTAATTGGGTGTACTGCGAACCGAAATCGAGAATAAGGATTCGCTGTGCGTGAATATCGTGAGGCATGCTGGTTCCTGCTCAAAAAGTAGAATAAAAAAACAAGAAAAAGAAAAACGAAAAATGAATTCTGTTTAAACGAAAAACTCGGGCTTTACCCGAGTTTTTGTAAGCACCAAACAAGTCAGTGATTAACGCCCGCCACCTATTGGGTAGTTGGGCGCTTCTTTGGTGATCTGCACATCGTGCACATGGCTTTCGCCCATGCCGGCAGAGGTCACACGTACAAATTCAGGTTTGGTGCGCATGGTTTCCAGATCGGCACAGCCGGTGTAGCCCATAGCGGAACGCACACCGCCCATCATTTGATGCACGATTGCGGTCAATGAACCTTTATATGGCACACGGCCTTCGATACCTTCCGGCACAAGTTTCTCTGCACCCTGGCTCGCATCCTGAAAGTAACGGTCACTTGAGCCAGAGGTCTGCGCCATTGCACCCAATGAACCCATGCCGCGGTAAGCTTTGTAAGTGCGACCCTGGAACAGTTCCACTTCACCCGGAGCCTCTTCAGTACCGGCGAACATGGAACCCATCATGACGGCGTGCGCACCTGCAACGATGGCTTTCGCGATATCGCCTGAATAACGAATACCACCGTCAGCAATGGCTGGAACACCGGTACCTTTCAACGCAGCAACTACATTAGCGATTGCGGAAATTTGCGGAACACCTACACCACTAACGATACGGGTAGTACAAATTGAACCTGGGCCAATACCGACTTTTACCGCATCCGCACCAGCTTCAACCAACGCAAGTGCCGCGGCACCAGTGGCGATATTGCCGCCGATCACTTGCACATCAGGATATTTGGATTTGATTGCTCGTACGCGATCCAATACATTTTTGGAGTGGCCGTGGGCGGTATCAACTACCAACACATCCACACCGGCTTCAACCAAAGCATCAACACGGGCATCGGTATCACGACTAGTGCCAACACTGGCTCCAACACGCAAACGACCTTCAGGGTCTTTCGATGCACTCGGGTATTTTTCAGCTTTGTTAATATCTTTTACGGTAATCAGACCGCGCAATTCAAACGCATCATTAACTACCAATACTTTTTCGATGCGGTGTTTGTGTAGCAAGTTGCGCACTTCTTCAGCAGACACGCCTTCTTTCACAGTTACGAGCTGCTCTTTTGGCGTCATGATGCTGGAAACACTGGCATCCAGATTGGTTTCAAAGCGCACGTCTCGGCCAGTCACAATACCGACGAGATCGCCGTTGCTCAGCACCGGCACACCGGAAATGTTGTTTTTGCGGGTCAATGCGATCAAATCGCGGATGGTCGCGCTAGCGTCGATAGTAATTGGGTCCTTCACCACACCGGCTTCAAATTTCTTAACCGCGCGCACTTCAGCAGCTTGTTGCTCAATCGTCATGCTTTTATGAATGATGCCGATGCCGCCTTCTTGCGCGATAGCAATCGCCAGACGCGCTTCGGTCACGGTATCCATGGCCGCAGAGATAAGTGGAATGTTCAATTGAATTTTGCGCGTCAACTGGGTTTTTAGGGACACGTCTTTGGGGGTCACATCGGAATAACCGGGCACCAGCAGAACATCGTCAAACGTGAGGGCTTCTTCAGCAATCCGCAACATACCAACCAACCTCAAAGCAGGGGAAAAATAAACGCGAAATTATAGCCACTTGGGCGCCTCGGGTAAACCAAAAACCACAATATCTAGTGTTTAAGGGCAACACTGAGGCTATACCCTCGAGCCCGCTTCCCCTAGAATGCGCCCATGACTACCGATCTGTTTAGCAAAACCCCCGAGCGTGAAATCTTCAGTGTCAGCCAGCTTAATCGCCAGGCCCGGCAGCTATTGGAGACTCATTTGCCATTATTGTGGGTGGAAGGCGAGCTTTCCAACGTATCCATCCCCTCCTCCGGGCACTGGTATTTCACCCTTAAAGACGACCAGGCCCAAGTGCGCTGCTGCATGTTCCGCAACCGCAATATGCTGGTGCGGTTCAAGCCGCAACAGGGGCAACACGTCTTATTACGGGCAAGGGTCAGCCTTTACGAAGGGCGAGGTGATTACCAAATTATCGCCGAGCACATGGAAGAAGCCGGTAGCGGCGCCCTGCAACGCGCGTTTGATGAACTCAAACACAAACTCTCCCAGGAGGGATTGTTTAATGAGGCGCACAAGAAAGCGCTGCCTAGCCTCCCGAAACATATCGGCGTTATCACCTCCCCCACAGGCGCCGCGATTCACGATGTATTGAGTGTGCTGGAACGCCGCTTTCCCGGCATTCCCGTAACAGTGATTCCTGTTGCGGTACAAGGAAAAGAATCAGCCCCGCAAATCGTTAAAGCCATTGATCTCGCCAACCGCGCCGGTTTATTTGATGTATTACTGCTTACGCGCGGCGGCGGTTCGATGGAAGACCTCTGGTCATTCAACGAGGAGATAGTCGCCCGCGCAATCTTTAACAGCGAGCTGCCCATCGTCAGCGCCGTTGGTCACGAAGTGGATTTCACCATCGCCGATTTTGTCGCCGACCTGCGTGCGCCCACGCCCTCGGCTGCGGCTGAGCTTCTGGTACCCGATGCCGATGACTGGCTTGATAAATTTATCGGTTTTGAAGTTTTACTTGAAGAAGCCATGCTGCGCCGGCTCCAGCAATGGCAGAAACATTTACTCAACCTGCGCCAGCGTTTGCGCCATCCCCGTGAGCGATTGGAACAGCAGTCGCAGCGGTTGGATAACCTCGAATTGCGCTTGAAAAACCACATTAAACACCTGCTGAGCGATTTTAAAAACCATATCCGCCAATTGGAGATCCGCCAACAGCCACATCATCCGCAAGTGCGATTGCAACAACTCAGGGAGCGCGTTGCAGCGCATCACCAACGCTTGCAAACAGCGCAACATCGGTTGATTGAGCGTAAACAACAAGCACTTGGTGAAACGATGCGCATGTTAAATACGTTGAATCCCCTGAGCACACTCGAACGCGGATATGGATTAATTACGGACGCACACACCAAAAAAGTGATTACCAGCAGTAATCAGGTCAAAATAGGCACAGTGATTAATGCGCGCGTTGCACAGGGGGAATTTGTATGCCGGGTGGAATCCATCAGCAAATAACCTGCGTATAGATTGCGAAGTAAATTCGTGGCCAGTATATTGGCCACTTTCTTGTCGGAGCGCCTTGGTAGACATTGTCTGCACGAAGGCTGAGATGGGTTCGGCCCAATCCGTAGAACCTGAACAGGCTAATACCTGCGGAGGGAACAAGGTGCTTATAGCTGCGGCTATTCACTGCCCTCCGCCTCACAATTCCGAGGCAATGTGACCAACCATAAATTCCCACAAACAATTGCTATCGCCGGTGCCGGTTTACTCGGGCGCTTGCTCGCCTGGCAATTGCAGCGCGCCGGAATCAATATCACCCTATTTGAAGCGGGCAGTTTTACGCCGGACGCACCACAAAGCCTTCGCGCCGCCGCCTTTACTGCGGCCGGGATGGTCGCGCCACTGAGCGAAGCTGTTGTGTCTGACGAAGGTGTGTACCGCATGGGCATTTTTGCACTGCAGCAATGGCCCACATGGATTGCACAATTACCGGCGAACGAAACGCCGCTGTTTTTTAATAACGGCAGTCTCGTGGTGGCGCATCAACAGGATACAAGCGAACTCGAACAATTTGAGCGCGAGCTCGGATTTATATTGCCCGGCTGCAAAGGCTATCAACATGTTAACCAACATGAGATTCACCAGCTCGAACCTGATTTGCATTCCAACTTTCATAGCGGAATTTTTTTACGCGAAGAAGGTCATGTGAATAATCGCGAGTTTTTGCGTTTGATTGGCGATGAATTATTGAAACTTGGTACGACGATCCGCGAGTTCACCTCAGTCGAGGCACTTCCAGGAAAGATTGTTACCGATAGCAGCGAAGAACATTTTGATTTGGTAATTGATTGCCGCGGGCTGGGTGCAAAAAAACAGCTGCGTAATTTGCGTGGTGTGCGCGGTGAAACCTTGCATGTGGAAACCAAAGAAATCCATTTGCGGCGCCCGGTACGCTTGATGCACCCGCGCTACCAACTTTATGTGGTACCCAAACCGAATAACCGTTTTATTATTGGCGCGACGCAAATTGAAAGCGAAGACAGAACGCCGGTCACGCTTCAATCATCGCTGGAATTAAGCAGTGCACTCTACACACTTTCTCCGGCATTTGCGGAAGCGCGCATTATTGAAATGGATACGAACTTACGTCCGGCATTTATGGATAACTTGCCAAAAGTGACCATCGTCGATGGATTGATTACCGCCAACGGATTATTTCGCCACGGCTATTTATTAGCGCCAGCGGTAGTTGAAAATGTGCTGGCACACATCTTCAAAAAAACTGATCCGGTTTTTTCTGCACTGCTGAATCACCACTAAAAAGCACGAGCTTATGACTATTGAACTGAGTGTAAACAACGAAAGCATATCGCTGACCAGCAAGACATTACTCAGCGACGCCTTACTACAATGGGGCTACGGCGAAAGCAAAATCGCCGTGGCCATCAATGGCGAATTTGTACCCCGCTCGACTTACACCGAGCGCGAATTATTGAATGGCGATCAAATCGATATCGTCAAACCGGTTGGTGGAGGTTGATATGAATTACAACAAACCCGAAAAAGATTTCACGCTCTACGGCGAAACTTTTTCCAGCCGCTTTTTATTGGGCACTGCACTTTACGCATCGCCACAATTAATGCGCGACTCCATTATCCAATCGCGCTGTGAAATCGTCACTCTCGGCCTGCGCCGCCAAAACCCGGCCAATCGCGACGGTGATGCGATTTGGCAATTTATCCAGGAAAGCGGCTGTCGTTTGCTGCCCAACACTGCCGGTTGTAAATCCGTTAAAGAAGCAGTGACACTAGCGGAAATGTCACGCGAAATTTTTAATACAGACTGGATCAAACTGGAAGTCATCGGCGATGATTACAATTTACAACCCGATCCGTTTGGTTTGGTTGAGGCATCGGAAATATTGATTAAAAAAGGTTTTAAAGTATTGCCTTATTGCACTGATGATTTAATCCTGTGCAAGCGGCTGCTCGATGTCGGCTGTGAAGTACTTATGCCTTGGGGAGCACCTATCGGTACCGGGCAAGGCTTATTAAATCGCTACAATTTGCGCACACTGCGCGAGCGGATTAAAGATGTGCCTATGATTATCGATGCAGGGCTTGGTGCGCCATCTCAAGCAGCTGAAGCAATGGAAATGGGTTTTGATGGAATTTTATTGAATACCGCTGTAGCCAAAGCATTGAATCCACCGATGATGGCAGAAGCCTTTGGCGATGCAATTGATGCGGGGAGAAAAGCCTATAAAGCGGGGCTCATGCAGAAACGCCAAACCGCCAGTCCGAGCACACCGACTATCGGCCAGCCATTTTGGCATCAACAATAAACTATATAAAGAAAATCAAGATAGGCACAAATCAAGACTGCGGCGTATTGGTGGAACTTCCAATATAGCCGCTGATTTTTGTAAAACCATCCTGTAACCGCTGGGTGATTTTTGGATCCTTGCCCTCACCCGACGAAATATACATTTGCATCATTCGACTTAATCGTTGCAAATGGAACGCCATTTCCTGTTGTACAAGCGATGCATCGGCAACTACTTTGCTGATGCTGTCAGCCTCCTCACTCGCCATAGATTCTAAGGATTCACGCAAATCCTCTTTGAATAAAAGGCTACCTTTAAACGTGGTCGCAATGTGCAAGACAACGTTTTGCAATGCGTGCAACTTGCGGTCACCATGGGTGTAACCCACTGAGGTCAAACACTCGCGCAGCTGCGTAAACCAATTTTGCAAATGTAAATTTTGTTGCAGCATACGCTCCGCAAATTCAGGCACCCCACTGCCGCTTACAAGATTGGGCAATGGCAACTCGCTGCGCAAGATCATGGTGGTTACGATATCGCAGCTGCGGTACAAATAAGCGGCTCGGTTCATTTCCAACACAGGGATTACTTCGCGCCAGCGCCGCCCTTGCGCTTTAAAACGATTAAAATAAATACCGACAATGGCATCTGCAACGGCGAGGATCTGCCCCGGTATAGAAAGTTCACTTTCGACTTTTGCGAACGGGTAACCTGTGCCATCACAGCGCTCGTGATGCTCCGTAACAGCCGTAACAATCGCTGGTGACACGCCGGGAATATCACGTAAGATTTTTGTTGATATATCGACATGACTTTGCACGTGTTGCCAATCATCTGCAGTCAATTCATCCGGTTTATGGAGAATTTGTGGATTAAGATGCAGCATGCCCACATCATGGGTAAGCGCAGCCAAAAAAATCTCGCCCGAATCATGCGCAGGCAAACGCATTTCTTGTGCGATGTATAGCGACCAAAGACTCACGCAAAGCGTACGGTGATACAAGTCATTCATCTGCGCCGCCATCACCGTCAAAAATTGCTGCACCAACGGTAAATCCGACAGCATCGCACAAACAGGCTCAAGCGAGCTTAAAGGGTGTTTCCGCTCAGCCAGCGATTGAAAATATTCGGTCGAACGAATAGTGTCGAGCAGGTGCTGTAATAAATCTCCAGCCGTAATGGTTTTTTCAATACGGATGGAATCTGCCAGTGGCCGCGCCAGCATTTTATTTTTTAAGCGCACGATGCTTTTTTGATCCAGCAAACTGGCTTGAGTAAGCAGTAATTCACCATCACGCGCAAGAATGTCTTCAACCGCCACAACCGGATTAGTCGCAGACAAGAGCGCAAGATAGTCAGCATAAGCGCCGACCTGTAATGGACTCCACACAGGCGAACGTTCACTTGACACGAATGACTGTTGATCACGCGACATACATAAAAACCATCCGTGCAATTGATTTTTAACTGAATAATTTTTAGAGTTTTGTTTTTTAACCGGTTACTAAATCACCACTCGCCACAGCCATACGCTGACCAAGCCGATCAGCAAACTGTAACCCACTAAAGATGATGCAAACCGCGGTACCAAATTATGGCTTATCGCTAACACACCTGCCGAAATCATCGCGGGCATAGCGGCTTCCAATATAACCACCTGGGCAACCAGCCCTTCAATACCTAACAGCCACAACCCCAACAAGACAAGCGCGGGTGAGACCAACAAGATATATAACAAGCCCACCACCAACGGCGATAAGTACTCCGGGCTTAGGGTCAAACGCCACTGCAAACCCACGGCAACCATGACCACAGGTACAAGTGTAGATGAGATTCTCGCGAGCGCCTCCGCCAACCATTCCGGGTATACAAATGCACTCGCTGCAAAGGCCAAAATCAGTGCAATAAACGGTGGAAAAATCAGAATGCTGCGCAAAATCTTTACTGCAGAGGTAGAACCAGACGAGTAATAACAGGCAACCACAATTCCATAAGTATTCAGGGCCACAAACGTACCCAATTGGTCATAAAGAATCGCATAGGGAATTGCTTTAGAACCTAAATGCGCCTCAATAAGTGGAATGCCGACAAATCCGGTATTACCTAAAGGCACCAACAACATTAATGCACCGGTTAACGCGCGCGACCATTTCATCAGCCGTGCCGTACACCATGTCAATAATGCACTAAGCAACATAATTACCCAGGCGGCAACAACTGGAATCAATGCCTCATGACTAAACGACAGTTTGGGAATCTCCGCCAAAATTAACGCAGGCAAAGCAACATAAATCACGTAAAGGTTTAAGGTAGATGCGGCGTTTTCAGGAAACCGTTTGGCTCGTTGTAATAACAAACCAATGATCAACGCGATAACAACAACGGCGATATTTGACATGAATATTCTGCGGCAGAGGACAGGTAGCCAACTCGCAAATCCCATAAATAAGCGGAGAGCAAGAACAGTATTAAAACTAATTGACCTGATTAAATGATTTAAATGACTGGATAGAGGCTACTGACTATAACTGAGGCAAGATTTAAATCAAATAGCGAAATCCCGCATAAATATTGTACTGAGTTACTCACCGCACAGATTATGTACTGGTTTGAGAACAACCTCCTCGCATCTGTTAGCGATTTCAGGAGGGCACTATGTCGAACTTCAATCAATACACTATGCAAGATCCGCGCTCCCAATACCCCAAAGCGCAAGGAAAATCCGACGACCGACAACCGGAACCCGGATTGGACGCCATTTTAAAACCGCAAGCTGATCATGGCGAAGAAAGTTATTGTGGCGCAAATCGTCTCTCGGGGAGAAAGGCACTTATTACCGGGGGCGACTCTGGTATCGGCCGCGCGGTGGCAATTGCATTTGCACGCGAAGGTGCCGCTGTCGCCATCAATTACTTACCTAGCGAAGAAATCGACGGCCAGAAAACCCTGAATATGATCCAACAAACAGGGCAAAAAGCCATTGCGATCCCAGGTGATATTACCGACGAAGCTTTTTGCAAAACGCTCGTTCAGCAAACAGTCGAAGAATTAGGATCAATTGATATTCTGGTGAACAATGCGGGCAAGCAACAATTTGTTGAAGAGTTGGAAAATCTAACTACCGCACAATTTACACAAACCTATGCCACAAATGTGTTTGCTATGTTTTGGATTACCAAAGCTGCTGTGCCATATATGCCCCCCGGGGCCAGCATTATCAATACAACCTCAATCCAGTCTTACCAGCCATCACCCGGGTTATTGGATTACGCATCCACCAAAGGTGCAATCACCGCGTTCACCAAAAGTTTGGCAAAAATGTTAATTAAAAAAGGCATTCGCGTGAATGCCGTTGCTCCGGGTCCGGTGTGGACACCATTGCAACAAAGTGGAGGCCAACCCGATGAAAAACTCCAACATTTTGGAGGCAAAGTTCCCATAGGTCGCGCAGGGCAACCCGCAGAAGTAGCACCGGCCTTTGTCTTTCTTGCATCCCAGGAATCCAGTTACATCACTGCCGAAGTTATCGGGGTTACTGGAGGGGCGCATTTGCCATGAGTTTTAATCATGGCAAAAAAACAGATAAATTTTCAGCCAATATTGTTCAGGCTACCTGTTTTCAAGCTTCATTGTCCTTACCCATTCCACCGGATTTATATCGATAAATCCGCTTGGATAAACATCCCTTTCGATCAATGCAATATTTTGTAAGGATATTTTTATGAGCAACTCTTCAAAAACAAATGACAGTAAAGTCAGTAAAAAAGATAAATTCAGTGACACCTATAAAGATACAGCAGGTGCAGGCTCTGTCTTAAGTACCGTTTCTGGACCCTCAACCAACCAACCGCCAAAAACACTTGGATCAGATGATCCAGTTAAGCAACGCTTGTTAGACAAAACACTAGGCGGTCAGGAGCTGGCTGAAAAAATATCATCGAATCTTAATAAGCCACATGAGTATGGCGAAGCTTCGCGCACTCCCCTTACCGGAGCGATAGTTGAGCCTACCTCCCCCGCAGCCGGTAGCAGTACATCTTCAGAAATTATTGCTTCACCAAAAACAGGTGAAGGAATACTTTTTCCAGGATCAAACCCTACCGTGGATTCCCTGGACCGGGTGAGAGTTGATAGCAGTAATCAGCCGTTAACAACGAATCAAGGTGTAAGAATTGCCGACAACCAACACTCATTAAAAATTGGGTTACGCGGTCCAACTGCGCTGGAAGATTTTATTCTGCGCGAAAAAATTACGCATTTTGACCATGAGCGCATTCCAGAACGTGTAGTTCACGCGCGAGGCTCTGCTGCGCATGGCTATTTTGAATCCTATCGCGCGTTAACAGAATTTACTACGGCGGCGCCTTTTAGTGCAGAAGGAAAACGCACGCCGGTGTTTACACGTTTTTCAACGGTTGCAGGTGAACGTGGCTCTGCTGATACAGTACGTGACGTACGCGGTTTTGCAGTGAAATTTTATACCGATCAAGGCAACTGGGATCTAGTCGGCAATAATATTCCCGTGTTTTTTATTCAGGATGCGATGAAATTTCCGGATCTTGTGCATTCGGTTAAACCCGAGCCGCATCACGCTATGCCACAAGCTTCGAGCGCACACGATACCTTTTGGGATTTTGTTTCGCTGATGCCGGAATCAACACATATGCTGTTGTGGCAAATGTCTGATCGCGCTATTCCGCGAAGTTATCGCACTATGCAAGGGTTTGGTGTACATACCTTTCGTTTGGTCAACGCTGAAGGTCAGTCGGTATTTTGTAAATTCCATTGGACACCCTTGGCTGGGACGCATTCATTAGTGTGGGACGAAGCGGCCAAAATTATTGGCGCCGATCCGGATTTTCATCGCCGCGATTTATGGGAAGCTATTGAAGCAGGTGCATTTCCGGAATATGAATTAGGGCTACAGATATTTACAGAAGATACCGCGAACACTTTTCCTTTTGATGTGCTCGACCCTACCAAATTAGTGCCGGAAGAATTGGTTCCGATTACACCGGTTGGGAAAATGGTATTGAATCGAAATACGGATAATTTTTTTGCAGAAACCGAGCAAGTCGCGTTTTGTACCGCGCATGTTGTACCGGGAATCGATTTCTCGAATGATCCACTATTGCAAGGCAGAATTCACTCCTACGTTGATACACAAATTAGTCGCTTGGGAGGCGCAAACTTCCACGAAATTCCAATCAATTCACCTGTAGCACAAGTGCACAATAATCAACGTGATGGCATGCATCGCCAAGCCATCAATCGCGGTCGCGTTAACTACGAGCCAAATTCGCTTGCAGGTGGATGCCCGTTCCAGGCGGGAATGTCGGGTTACAAAAGTTATCCAGAACCAATCGCAGAAGATAAGGTGCGTGGGAATCCCGAACTTTTTTCTGATCACTATTCGCAGGCAAGATTATTTTGGCAAAGCCAATCACCCGCAGAGCAAATCCACATTATCAATGCATTTCGTTTTGAACTGACACGCGTACAAACGCCGGCCATCCGCGCGCGCGTCCTTTCCCTGTTAGTCAATGTGAATGAGTTATTGGCCGGTAGCGTTGCAGATGGTTTGGGTATTGAGCTTCCTCCGGCGATGCCACTCGCATCCAACTTGCCAATTCCCACTTATCCGCCCTCTCCTGCGCTCTCATTGTTAACAAGACCGGGCACTACTGGTATCGCCACACGTCGCGTTGCGCTACTAATCAGTAATGGTATTGACCAAAAATGCGTATCCACTCTTTACGAAGATTTGCTTAAAGATGGCGCTGTGCCGAGGCTCGTGGGTACCCGTCTGGGTAAAGTAACAACTGCTGATGGCGCCGCGCTGGATATTGAAATCACATTAGAGGCAGGCCCTTCGGTACTCTACGATGGTGTGATCATTGTTCAGGGCGATGGCTCACTCCAACACAACGCCGACGCGCTCGATTTTGTACGTCAACAATATCGCCATTGTAAGCCGATATATTCAATTGGCGGTGGGATATTGTTAGCAGTAGCAGGCGTTCCTTCAACTTTTGCTGATGGCACTCCCGACCCAGCTGTCATCGTTGACCAGGAAAAAATCCAGGACGCATCGCTCACGCAATTTAAAAACGCGTTAGCCGGACACCGTTCATTTGAACGGGAAAAAGATCCATGCCCGGTGTGAAACCTGAGGCGGCAAGCATGAAGCACGAAAAAAGGGTAAGTAATTTCACTGGACTGGAGATTCACTATGCGCGCGCTCACTTATCACGGCAGTAATGATGTTCGGGTAGATAATATGCCCGACCCTGTTATTCAAGAAGCTGACGATATTATTTTGAAAGTAACTGCCACTGCTATCTGCGGTTCTGACTTACATCTTTATCGCGGAAAAATTCCCGATACTAAAGATGGCGATATTTTTGGTCACGAATTTATGGGTATTGTTGAAGAAGTCGGTAGTGGTGTAACGGCGGTCGCAAAGGGCGACCGCGTGGTAATTCCTTTTGTCATCGCATGCGGTAGCTGCTTTTTTTGCTCGATGAATTTGCAAGCCGCATGCGAAACAACTAACACTGGGCGCGGTGCAATCCTTAATAAAAAACAAATACCACCAGGTGCCGCATTGTTTGGCTTTAGTCATCTTTACGGTGGCATTCCGGGTGGCCAGGCAGAGTATGTGCGCGTGCCCAAAGCCAATGTTGGGCCATTTAAAATCCCTGAAGGAATGGATGACGAAAAAGTACTTTTTCTTTCCGACATTCTTCCGACTGGATATCAAGCTGCCCTTAACGCCGGAATTGTCCCCGGCAGCAGTGTCGTTATTCATGGTGCTGGCCCGGTGGGGCTTATGGCCGCTGCCTGCGCTCGTCTGTTAGGCGCCCAGCAAATCTTTATGGTTGATCACCATCAATACCGTTTGGATTTCGCGCTGCGTAATTATGGTGTCATTCCCATTAATTTTGATGACATAGATGACCCGGCATCCGCAATTATTGAACAGACACCCGGCTATCGTGGAGTTGATGCGGCAATAGACGCAGTGGGTTTTGAAGCAAAAGGAAGCACTTTGGAAACCGCCCTCACTGCTTTAAAAATGGAAGGCAGTAGTGGTGCAGCACTGCGTCAATGTATAGCAGCCGTAAGGCGTGGAGGCACTATCAGCGTGCCCGGCGTATACGCCGGTTTTATCCATGGTTTTCTCTTCGGTGATGTGTTTGAGAAAGGCCTGAGTTTTAAAACGGGCCAGACACATGTGCAATCATATTTGCCCACCCTTATTGAACATATCTTGAAAGGCGATTTGCATCCGGAAGTTATTATTTCCCATCGCCTAAGCCTTGAAAGTGCCGCCGATGGTTATCGAATTTTTGATAAGAAGGAAGATGCTTGCAGAAAAGTCATCTTACGACCTTAAGGCAATATTGCACAAAGCAGGATTTATCTTGACCAATAGTTGTAAGAAACATTTCGCTCTGTATGTTAGGTGTAGCACCGAGATGCCGTCGCTATTGACTTATAAATAAGCAAGGCTCGAACTTGAGCTGTCACTTAAACAAAACCCTGGAGATTGATATGGCAACCGCACAAAAGAAATCAGTTAGCACAGAGAAGGCCCCTAAGGCGCAGGAAGCTACTGCATTGCTTAAAGCAGACCACAAAGCAGTGGATTTGTTATTTGAGCAATATGAAAGCGCCAAATCATCCACCAAAAAGAAGGCTATAGTTTCCCAAATTTGTACTGAATTGACAGTGCATGCGCAAATCGAAGAAGAGATTTTCTATCCTCAAGTAAAGGCAGCCTTAAAGGACAAGGAATTAATTCCGGAAGCAACTGTGGAACACGCAACGCTTAAAGAGCTGATTGCCCAAATAGAGGAAGGTGAGCCGGACGACGAAATGTATGACGCTAAAGTAAAAGTACTTTCTGAATACGTTAAGCACCACGTGAAAGAAGAGCAAAATGAAATATTCCCAAAAGCCAAGGCGAGCAAACTGGACATGTATGCCCTTGGTGAACAATTGACACAACGCAAAGAAGAGCTTTTAGCCCAGAAGTAACATTGGCCTCAAGAGAAAAGGAATTCTCTTAAAGCTCCTGTCAGCACTACCCAACAGCCCTACATTCTCACCCTTAAAAATCACCTTCTGCACAGCAAACAGCTTGCTATATAATAAAAATGCCCACACAGAGGTATAGTCCATGCATTTGATAAAACGAATGAAAGCAACCGCAACACTAACCATTTTTATTACCACCAATATTTTAATTTTAAACTGCGATGCAACTGAACCTGTGACTGCATCGACCTCAGCAGATAAAAGATCGTACACATTATTGGATGCACAAGGCAAAACCGTCACCGCACATGCACGCTGCGCCACTATTATCGCCTCTGGTTTAACATGGGAACTAAAAACCGATGACGCCAGTGCCCACGATAAAGACAATATTTATCGCTGGGGTGGCAAGGGTGCAGAAAAAACCGGAACGATTTTTTTTGATGACTGGAATAGCCTGCTCAATGCAACCAATACTGAAAAGCTATGTGGTTTTGATGACTGGCGAGTGCCAACTATTGATGAGTTAAAGACGTTGGCAACCAACACAGCCGAAAAAACAACAGTTAATCCTGAAATTTTTCAATTAACCTTGGAAGCCCCCTACTGGTCCGTATCCACTTATCAAAATTATCCTGAACATGCGCAAACGGTCGATTTTGTCACAGGCGTATCGAATTATTACAACGGCTTTCGTGGTGATCGCTTACCTTTACGTTTGGTGCGCAGCAACAAAAAATGAAACTTTTCTGCCCGACCGAAGTTTACAAGGGGCGGGCAGAAAAATAGCGTGACTGTAATTATTACCTGTTGCGATTACTGGCCCGTTTTCCACTGCAAGCCAATCCGCCACCATAACCCCGGGGCAGGAAAACCAACGGCTGTAGCGGCCGAACTATCAAATAGATTTTCTACTGAAACAGTCATATCCAATGAATCACTGACCGACCAAAACAGATTGGCATCAAACCGTTGGTAGTCATCCAGCTCATGTAATGATGCCTCACCTGTGTGTTGACTGGTGGCGAACTGTTCACCCACTTGCTGATAATCCAGACTGGTGCGCACACTTTCGTTCAGCTGCCAATGCGCTGCGACGCCAGCGCGCCACTGTGGTCGGCCAGTTAACACCGAAACACTGTCTTTCACATCGATATCGGTATAGGTCGCATTGCCGCGCAATCCTACACGATTATCCACGCTGCTCCATTGCGCTTGCCACTCGACACCGCTGGTTTTGATTTGCTCGCGATTGACGTTGGTAAAAAGTTCGCTGTCAAAATCAATGGGATCACGAAAATCATAGGCAAAATAATCGATACTGGTGTTGAGTTGATCTGACACTTGCCATGCAATTCCTGCATCCCAACTATCAACTTTTTCGGGTTTTAAATTTGCATTACCCACTAATGTATGCCCGAGAGCAAAAAAACTCGGTAATTTATAACCGTCACCGCGATTCGCACGTAGCGCAATAGATTCAGATAATTGATAGCGCAGCCCCAGTCTGGTTGATGTTTCGCAACCAAAACCATCGGTATCATCATTGCGCACACTACCCTGCAACAATAATTTTTCATTCAGTTGCGCATTGAGATCAAGAAAGCCACTGTCGGTGGTGCGATCCAATGCAAAATCTGTCGGCATTACAAAACCGAAATCCAAATAGCCGCGGCTGTCGCCTTCTTCTTTACGATTTTCCAAACCGATATTCGCCCACAACTTTCCCTGCTGGCCAATGGTGTTGATCCATGATATTTGCTGACGTTCAAATTCGGTGTCAGCACCATTGGGGGGAATTGCGTTGTAAGGGGCAATACCCGGCGAATCAAATGATTCACTGCGCTCGTAATGTGTCGCTTGCAAATGGCTTTTCCATTGTTCGGCGATCTGGAATTGCCAACCCAAGGCTGCATTTTTATTGGTGTAGTCGGTGTAGTCCAATGCAGGGGATGTAGCGAATTGCGGGCCGCCGCTTTGCTCTGGATAACTGCTGCGGTCGCCATCAAAATAACGGGCGCTTGCGCTTATAGAATGTGCGTCTGTTGGCCGCCACCCCAAACGTAAATTAATTTCACTGTCTTCTGCCCTGCTTCCTGCAACCGGTTCGCCTGAATCGCGCACGCGCGCTTGCATTGCATAATCGGTTTTATCGCCAGCACCCAGCGCACTAAAACCCGCCTGCTGAAAATCTTCATCGCCAACACTGGCAGATATCGATTGCTGATGGCCCTGTTGCGGGCGCAGCGTAATAATATTAATAACACCGGCAAGTGCATCCGCACCGTAAATAGCAGACTGCGGGCCGCGTACTATTTCAATGCGCTCGATAGAATCCACATTGATGCTGCCCAAATCAAATGCACCGCCACGGCTATTGCCTGGATCATTCATCGCGATGCCATCAATCATCACTACTGTGTAATTTGATTCGCCACCGCGAATGGATGCCACCGCTAATCCACCGGGGCCACCCTGCCGCTCAATCAATACGCCCGGTACCGATTGCAGTACGTCGGCCAGATTGGTTTTATTCAATTGCCCCAACATTTCCCGATCAACCACGCTCACGCTGGATGACACTTGTTCCATAGTGAGTGGGTTGTATGTTCCCGTAACAATGATTTGCTCGATAGCATTCTGCTGTGCAAAAAGCGGCATTGCATTCAATAACAAAGAAGCCGGCAATACATTCATTGAAAGATGCGAAATATTTTTAAATCGGTTTTTTACTTTATTGTTGTTCATAACGTTTTCGACACCAAAGCTGCATGAAAAAATCCGCGCTGTATTAACAGCGCGGAGAAGCGAGGATGAAACTTAATAATTGATTGCTAATTAATTGGCAGACGTCCACTCAATTGCTTTGCGGATCATTTCCACCATATTGGGATCGGAGAAATTGGCATCGACATGGCCAATCGCGGTGTAGAACATACGGCCAGTGCCGATGGTATTGGTGAAAATCACCGGATGGTCGGTAACCGGATAATTCGAGACATAACTGGTGCGATCCAGGGTGCCCAGAATTTCCACATTGCCCACTCCGCGCGGATTGGTTTTCCAGAAATACCATTCATCACCGAGCATCCACTCAGCACCGATGTGTTTCACCAACGGATTTTCCAGTTTCTCAATCTTCACTTTTGCGCGCGGGATTCCATCGCCGTGATGAATAAATTCCGCACCGGCAAACAGGGTTCCGGTATACCAGGGCCAACCGTGCTCTGTATCCGCCGCCGAGTGAGTACCGACAAAACCGCCACCGGTTTCCATATAGGTTTTGAATGCAGCTTCCTGCGCAGCAGTGAAGATGTCGCCAGTGGTATTCATAAACACAATCGTGGAGTACTGAGCGAGATTTGCAGTGGTGAAAAGGCTCGCATCTTCCGAGGTCGTGACTGTGTAGCCATTGTCCTGAGCGATCCGCTGCACCATCGCAATACCGGCCGCGATAGAGTCGTGGCGGAAGCCGGAGGTTTTGGAGAAGACCAACACTTTCGGACAAGTCGTGCCGCAACTCACGCGGAATTTGCGCACCTTGGGCACACTGACTTCCACACCGCTGCTGTTCACCAAGCTGATGCGCAGGCTGTGCTGGCCAGTCGGCAATAGCCCCAGATTTATTTCATTGAGATTGTTAACACGCACCGCTTGGTTGGTATCCAGGTAATAGACATAACCACCGCCAGCAAACCAATTCGCGTCGGTAATGGCAACGCGGAATTTCACTGCCTCAGTCTGCGCGATCACCGCATCATTTGCCGGCGACAGGAAACTGATCAATGCAAGGTTTGCATCGGCAGGAACGCCGTAAACCTCAAACTCAAACAGCGAATAACCGTAGCCAGTCGCACGCTGCACTCCGCGCATACGGATATAGCGGCCTTTTTGGCCATCCAGCACCAGAGTATCGATACCGCCGTCACCGTTAGTCGTGGTGTTGGCGATCTCCCAGGTGCTGCCATTTTCAGATACCTCGATCACATAGCTCTTGCCATAAGCGGCTTCCCAGTTCAGCACCGCGCGGGTGAAGTGCACGCTCTTGCCCATATCCAGCTGGATATATTGGGTGTCGGTCTGCGCGCTCTCCCACCGTGTTGTTACATTGCCGTCGTGTACACTCGCTATCGTATTGATACCGACGAAACTGGAGGCTGTTGACCCAGTCGGCGTCAGCTTGGCTGGGCTTGGTGTCGCCGTGGGTGTAACGCCACCCGTGATAACGCTGAAGCCAACTGTGCTACTAACACCTACCACCTGGTTTTGCGCATTCAGCAAGGTGACCGAAACACTGTGGTTACCGACGGGCAAGGCGCCCAGATTGACAGGCGTTGCGCTGGTAACCCTGATCGCAGTTCCATTATTGAGCGAGTAACGATAGCTGCCGCCCGCGCTAAACCAGGCCGCATCACTAATCGTCACTTGCAGGCTGACGTTGTTACCTTGCACAAACTGTTGGCCCGCTGTTGGTGCGGCAATGCTAATAGTTGGTGTAGTAACGACATCCAGAGAAGTGCCGTAGACACGGAATTCCCACAGCGAGAAACCGTACTGGGTGCCACGTGTGATACCGGTCAAGCGGACATAACGCCCCTGGCCATTGACGGTCAAGGCATCTTGCCCACCATTACCGGTAGTCGTGCGGAACAATTCAGTCCAGCCGCCGATTCCGGTATCCGATGCTTCAATCACGTAACCTTTGCCGTAAGCCGCCTCCCACTCCAGCACTACCTGGGTGATCTTCATCTTGCTGCCCAGATCGATCTGGATAAATTGGTTATCCGCAAACACGCTTTCCCACCGCGTGCCCATGTTGCCATCGACCGCTGCCGCGCCGTTGTTGCCGCCAATTACTGCCGAGGTTGAAACCGTTTTGTTTTGCGATATCAGCACTGGCGTCTGTACCGGCGGTTCCACAGGTGGCTCAACCGGCGGAGTACCCGTACCGCCCCAGATTTCAAACTCAAATAGCGAGTAACCATAGCCAGTTCCGCGCACAGTGCCGTTCAAACGGATATAGCGATAGGATCCAGACAAGTTCGTATGGGTTTCAACACCGCCAGTGCCATTGGTTTTGGTCACTATCGGGGTCCATTGGGTGCGATCCAGCGATCCTTGAATGGTGTAAGACTTGCCGTAAGCAGCCTCCCAGACGAGTTTGATTTCGCTGATACTTTGCACAGTTTGCAGATCGATTTCGATCCATTGCGGATCGGAGAATTGACTACCCCAACGGGTTAACACATCACCATCAACAGCATTGGGGCCAACAAAACCACCCTCAAATGACGAGACAGTCACCGGCTTGCCTTTTGACAATAACGTCCTGCCTTGTTGTGGCGGAGTGCCCGACAAACTGGCGATCCACTGCTCCAATACCGCGATGTATTCCTTATGCTCCAACGAGCGACCAATGGGTGGCATACGGTCATTCGGGTTGATGCTCTTATCGCGGATGTACAGCACCGATTGCTGCGGAGCACCAGCGGCAACGACTTTTGCATTGGTAATGCCGTAGTCCGCGAGGTAGTCGCGAATACCGGTAGTCGCGAGGTTCACGACTTTCATTTGGCTCACGGGCGTATTAAAGCGCGCGTCCCATTGCGATCCACCATTACCCGTACCATGGCAATGCGCACAGTTGGCATCGAGATAGGATTTCACCCGGGTTTCCAACGAAGCGCTGGTGTCACTGAGTGCGACCATTTTGTCAAAACCGGAAACCTGGCTATTGATAAACGCAGGCGCAAACAAATTGCGATTATTCCAATTCACCAATTGGTTTTCTGTCACACCGTTGGGATAGGTGTAATTGCCGTTCAACTGACGCGTACTCAACCCAAGAACCTGGCTGGATTGCGCGTTGTGGCAATCAATACATTCCGTCGGGCTTGGGTAAGTCCAGGTTTGCGTTGTTGTTGTGCCGTCCGCATTGGTGATGCTGACATTTTGCTGCGCGCCGGTGGTCAACAAATCCGCATCGCTATTATCAGCACGCCATCTGTAAGTAACACCGTAAACTTTGCCATCGGCCTTGACGACCAACAAACGGGTTTCGAGACGTCTTTTGGTTGCCGGATTATTTGCATTAGTGGGCAATTCAAAATTTTTCACCACTACTGTGCCTTGCGGATAAACCCAGTTTTCTTTCGCATCCCATTTCACTTTGGTATTCGCAGGCAGCGATATCCAACGCGCTTTGGTCGCGTTATCGGAATAGAGTTGGCTGTTAGGCGCAAAAGGGATGAGATTGGCAATGGGCACCATGTTAGGTGTGTTGCTGAATACGCCGGTTTGCGACAAGAGTTTAGGTACGCCGGTGAAACTGGCATCCAATGTTTTGGGCATATTCAAATAGGCAAATTGCGTGAGCGGCTGCTCCGGTTGTGCACCTGCGAATATTTCAAACTCATAAATAGAATGACCATAGGCACTCGCACGCGCCGTTCCGGTCAAACGTACATAACGGTAAGCCGTGGTTGAATTGATCATATGCAATTCGGCATTACCGGTGCCGTTATTGTTGGTGACCAAGCGCTCCCAGGTTGTGCCATTCACTGAAGCTTCCATAATGTATTTGGAACTGAATGCGGCTTCCCATTTAATAATAATGGTCGCAATCGTTGTGGGTGTGCGAAGGTCAATGGTCAGGCTTTGTGGATCTGCAGCGGTACTTTCCCAGCGAGTTGCCGGGTTGCCATCAATCGCATAAGCCGCGAGATTTCCACCGGTTTCAGTCGTTGCATTTGCAACACCACCCACCGCGACATTGGTGCCGTTATCGCGGTCGCCGATGTAATCAAAGCGATACAAAACTCCGTTACCAAAGGGTTCCTTATCGCAGCAACCTGAACCCCATTGCAATACATAAAGTTGATGGGTACGCGGATCAAGCTCTACATCAATCGCACCCTGAAAATTTGCCGTGTTCAACGGAAAATCTTCAGCAATCGGTGGATTGCCACCCGCCGCCAAATTGATTGTTGAAAATTTGCTGCTGTTAAAATCCCAAAAAATCAAACGGCCATCGTAATACTCAGGCAATTTAAATTCGTTGGTGATTGCTGGATTAAAACGATACACCGGGCCTGCCATGGTCGCCTGGTGGCGAATAGTCCAGAGCGCCGGTTTAGCCGCTGGTAAATTTTTTGCACCGGTATTGCGGGCATGATTATTGACGATGTTATTCGGATTAAAACCGGCATAAGGCTCGTTAAAACCGACAATATAGGGCCAGCCATAATTTCCTGCCGCGCGCAGTTCATTCAGCTCATCCATTCCACCGGGACCTTCTGCGCTTGCAGTGGAAGAATCAGGGCCGATATCGCCAAGGTAGGCATAACCCGTCAAGGGATCGATATTAATCCGGAAGGGATTGCGAAAACCCATGCCGTAAATTTCAGCGCGATGGGTTGCACTGGCGGGAAATAAATTGCCTGCCGGAATGGTGTATTTGCCATCAGCTGTCGGCGTAATACGCAAGACTTTACCGCGCAAATCATTGGTATTACCCGAGGTCGCTTGCGCACCCTCGGAGAAATAACCGCTCGCGGCGTTGTTATCGCCGGTGGTAATCAACAGGTTGCCGTTTTTATCAAACTTCAAACTGCCGCCCATATGGCCATGCGCTTCATTACCAGTAATCCACTCCAACAAAATGGATTCAGAACCGGCAATCAGCGCGTTGTTGGCATTCACCGTAAAACGCGACACTCGGGTTTTACTCCCCGGCGAGGTGTATTGGAAATAAATAAATCCGTTTTGGGTAAATTTGGGATCAAGCGCAACGCTCAGTAATCCGTCTTCAAATACACAGCGCACATTCGGTACAGTAGATGTGACAGTAGCGATACCCGCATCCAATTTCCAACCGTAAAACTTGCCGCACTTGCTCACGACAAATGCGCGGCCATCGGCAGAAATTTCAAACTCCATGGGTAAATCCAATCCCTCCGCTACCACCGTCCGCTGAAAATCAGTGGACTTGGGAGCTTGCGCCGTTGCTGATGCAGCGACAAACAGCGCAGATATAACTACCGCAAGCGCGTAACACAGCTTGTGAATACTTCTGCACCACCTAATTATATTTATAAAGGTGTTCATTGAGTTGCCTCCAATAGAACCGGAATGACGCAGTGCGACGCCAAAGCATTACTTGCTATGTACGGTGTGCTGCGTGGAAGTTAAAAAATGGAGATGAAATTACGGAATAACCTCACAGTTGATTGCCCACTGAAAACCTTGCTACTTATTATTCTTACTTGTGATTAAACGGAGAGTTATAGGGTTCACTGAGCCAGCCTATGATAGGAACCACTGGAGCAAAACTCATCTCACTTTGGCGACTTGCAGAAACATGGGATTAAACAGCTGTTTTTTAGCCAAATAGGTCACACTAGGCAGATGTTTTTGATAGCGAAATTGGATTGATTACCGAGGATACGAATGGCCAAAATGGTTCGTACGGTTGGTGTTATTCAACCGTACGGGCTTGCTCCAAAAGAACGACCACAATAAAGAGATGCACCTCACACAAATAGTGCGACGAAAAATTAACGGGAAATCTCTACTCACTTTTGCAAGCATTTGCAATTTATTGAATGTGATTGCCGTATGTTCGCATCTGCACCGACACTGTTTTAGCCTAAGTCTATGGTCAAACACATTTGGGAGTGCAATCAGGGGAAACTGTGGAGTAATTTATGTCGGTTACTGAAGATAACTTATGGTTGGTAGCGGTATTTTCAGCTCTATTATTTTCGGTATCGTAGCGATGATTCTACGAAATCGAGCAGCCAAAATAGATTCCGTAGGCCGCTCTGAAAAAGACACTGTAAACAATAGTGTATCGATAGATCCAAAAGAAAATACGACCAAATTGGAGTAGGATATTTTAGCTCCGATTATGGCGCCAGACACTTTGCTTCCCACTTGGCTGAGGTATTCGAGTGGAAGTGCAAATCACCACAGAATATTCTTATAATTTTCAAGAAGTTGGTATCACCTAAAAAATCATTTCCTGCAACACTGATAAAGCAAGTATTTTAAAACTCATTGACGCTAGCTAAACCCAGCGCTCACTGCCAACAAAGGATTGAAATAAGTCTCTGAGCCAGAAGCTCACCGATTATTAATCAATAAGAAATTGCTTATGGAAAACAAAAAGCCCTGCAATTGCAGGGCTTTGAGGTGATCGCAATAACTTGCGATTTGTAGATGGTGCCCGAGGCCGGACTTGAACCGGCACGACCAAAAGATCGACAGATTTTAAATCTGTTGTGTCTACCGATTTCACCACTCGGGCGGAGTGCTTTTACGTCGGTACGTAAAAGGGGAAAAATGGAGGCGCGATCCGGAGTCGAACCGGACTAGCTGGATTTGCAATCCAGAGCATAACCGCTTTGCTATCGCGCCATTTCGAGAGGCCGCAATTCTAGCGGACTCATTTTGAAAATCCTAGTCTTTTATCCAGGTCGCAGGAAGGTTTTTTGACAGTTGACTAAATGCTGTGCAGGTCGATCAAAAAGGCGTTATTTTTCAGGCGACTCTGGTAACAAATAAGGCCAGGCGGCACGCAAATAAAGAATCATTGACCAGAGTGTCAGCACTGCAGCACCCGCCAAGGCAATAAAACCAATAGGAAGCAGTATTGGGATATTAGCTAGCAATACAATAATGGCTGTCATTTGCAGCGTTGTTTTGATTTTGCCAATACTCGATACAGCCACACTTGCCCGCTGCCCTACCGCGGCCATCCATTCACGCAATGCCGATATGACTATCTCACGCCCAACAATAACTGCGGCGGCAACCACAAACCAGACTGAATCATGGTGCAGCGTGACCAACAACAGGAGCGCAATCACCACCATCAACTTATCGGCGACGGGATCAAGAAAGGCGCCAAAAGGTGTGCTTTGATTGTATTTGCGCGCAACATAACCATCCGCCCAATCAGTAATGGCGGCGACGCTGAAAATCAATGAAGAGACTATGTAAGCCCAGCCAAAGGGTAAATAAAAGACCACTACAAAGAGCGGGATTAAAAAAATCCGCACCAAGGTAAGTTGGTTGGCAAGGGTCATAAGCGGTTCCCGGGAGACTGTATGTTCGGGCGCGATAATACACCAGCAACAAGCTATTAACACGCTTTGGTTATATTACTGAAACAATTGGAGTATGTGTCGAGGAGGATTAATCATTGTGGAAAAAGGCATAGATTTCTTCGGCAAGCCGCTGGCTAATGCCATTGACGCGCGCCAAATCATTGATACTGGCGTTTTGTACCTCTTGTAAACCACCAAAGTGACGCAACAACTCGCGGCGGCGGTTAGCGCCAATACCGGGGACATCTTCCAGGGTCGACGTCTTGCGCTTTTTATCGCGCCGCTGCTTGTGACCGGTAATGGCAAAGCGATGCGACTCATCGCGGATATGCTGGATCAAGTGCAATGCAGGTGAATCGCCGGGCAATACTATCTCTGCACCAGTTTCACCATCGAACAAAGTTTCAAAACCTGCTTTGCGCGTTGTACCTTTGGCGACACCAATTAACTGCACACCTTGTACACCCAACTCAGCAAGCACTTCTATCGCCTTGCCCAACTGCCCTTTGCCACCATCGATCAATAAAATATCAGGCAACTTGCCTTCACCGTTTTGCAAGCGGGTGTAGCGCCGCGTAAGCGCCTGCTCCATTGCCGCGTAATCATCACCGGGCGTAATTCCATCAATATTGAAGCGGCGATAATCAGACTTGAGTGGGCCATTGGTATCAAACACCACACAACTGGCAACGGTAAGTTCGCCGCTACTGTGGCTGATATCAAAACATTCCAAACGCTGCGGTGTTTCATCCAGATTAAGCGCTTCCTGCAATGCGATAAAACGATCGAGCGAATTCTTCTTATTATTGATATGGGCAATTAAATTTTGTTGTGCAGCCGTTGCCGCCATTTGTAACCATTGCGCGCGATGACTGCGCACCTGGTGATTGATTAATACCTGACGCCCAACCGATTGCTGCAAGGCGGCACTGAGCAACTCAAACTCTTCTAATTGATTACTTACAATAAGCTCGCGCGGAATTTCACGGCCGCTGCTGGCGAGATAAAATTGTGGGATAAACTCAGCGAGAATTTCTGCAGGTGTTTCTGCCAGTGTGGCCGATGGATAAAAACTGCGGCTCCCGAGAATTCGCCCCTGCCGAATAAACAATACGTGCACACAAATCGCAGCTGCGCGCATTTCTGCCGCGATTACATCAATATCCCCATTCCCTTCCTCAATCACTTGTTGCGATTGCACAGTGCGCAATGCAGTAATCTGATCGCGGTAAGCAGCAGCTTTTTCAAAGGCTAATTGCTGTGCGGCAACATCCATTTTATCCGCCAACTCGCCCAATAATTTGTCCGCATTGCCAGTTAGGAACAAGCTGGTGTGGTACACGTCAGTTTTGTAATCAGCAGGTGAAATAAATTCCACGCAGGGTGCAGTACAGCGTTTGATTTGATATTGCAAACAAGGACGTGTACGATTTTTAAATACGCTGTCTTCACACTGGCGCACGCGAAAGGTTTTTTGCAGAAAATGCAGGCTTTCTTTTACTGCACCCACATTGGGGAAGGGTCCAAAATAATCACCACGCTTTTTCTTCGCGCCGCGATGAAACGAAATCCGTGGATAATCTTCACCGCTGGAAATAAAAATATAGGGATAGGATTTATCGTCGCGCAATAAAATATTGTACGGCGGACGATTGGATTTAATCAGATTTTGTTCAAGAATCAGCGCTTCTGTTTCACTCGCTGTCACTGTCACTTCAATGCGTGCTATGCGTGACACCAGCGCTTGCGTTTTGGGGGTTAAACCGGTTTTGCGAAAATAACTCGCCAGTCGCGCCTTCAGGTTTTTTGCTTTACCCACATAGAGAATCTCCCCATCACCACCAAACATTTGGTAGATACCTGGCTGCTGGGTGGTATTGGCGAGAAAACGGGAATGATCAAACAGATCAGCGCTAGCGTGCGTCATCAGAAAAAGTATCTGTGTAGATGGAACAAAAGCAGTCGATTAAACGACTGCTTCCGGATCGAGAAGATTGTGCTTCACCGCCAACAGTGTCAATTCAACATCGCTATTGATATCCAATTTTTCAAAAATACGATAGCGATAGGAGTTAACTGTTTTTGGACTGACACAAAAGGTATTGGCGATATCATTTACCTTTTGGCCATTGGCAATCAACATTGCCGTCTGCAGCTCGCGCTGGGATAACTTCTCAAACGGCGATTCCTGATTGTTATTACCCGAAAATGTTCTGAGTGCAAGCTGTTGCGCAATGCTGTTGCTCATGTACAGATCACCGCGGATCACTTTATTGATCGCATCAGTAATCTCAGTGAACTCTGCGCCCTTGGTGACATAACCAACGGCACCTGCTTGCATCAGGCGAGTTGGATACAAGTCATCATCGCATGCGGTCACTGCAATAATTTTGATAACCGGATTTACGGTCAATAATTTTTTAGTTGCTTCAAGGCCGCCCATCCCCGGCATTTTTACATCCATCAAGACAACATCAGGCTTTAAAATTCGCGCCTTTGTCACCGCCTCTTCGCCACTCTTGGCGTCCCCAACCACCTGATAGCCGTCTATGTCGGCTAGCATACGCACTATCCCCATGCGAACTAGATCGTGATCATCGACTACGAGAATCTTTGTCAAACTAGCCCCCAATCCGAAATCGGATACAAAACATTGTTGTTATAACCACCACAATACCGCTGGCACATTTTTAATGATTGTAGTGAGACTCTGCACAAACTACCACTATTTAATGTGCTGATTACGCCTGGTTAAATGCCATTGATCGATTATGTCGCTGTTTTTATTGCCTTTTCAGTAATAGTCATAAAATTCATAAGAATGGTGTCGAATTTAAGCTCTAATTTATAGGGTACCTAGGGATAAATTCGGGGCTCCATCTCCAGCATCACACCAAATTGCTCGAACACCGATTGCTTGATCAGATCGGCCAACGCTAACACCGCTTGACCCGAGGATTTACGTGGATTAGTGAGCACGAGCGCCTGCTGCTCATGGACAGCTGCGCCACCGACTTCCCTACCCTTCCAACCTGCCTGATCAATCAACCAGCCCGCCGCCAACTTGACCTGATTAGCGGCAGCGGGATAAGAAACAATCGTCGGATTTTCAGCTTTCAAAGCATCAAATTGTTGTTGATTGATAACCGGATTCTTAAAAAAACTCCCTACATTCGGGATAACTGCCGGATCGGGCAATTTTGTTTGGCGGATATCAATGACTGCTGCACTGACCTGCTGCGGTGTAATGTCCTCCTCAAGCGTGTTGGCCAGCGCCGCGCGTAGTGCGGGGTAAGTGAGATTCAGGTGCGGCTGTTTGCGCAGACGAAACGTCACCGAAGTAATCACGTACTGGTCTTTAAGTGACTGTTTAAAAATGCTGTCGCGATAACCAAACTGACAGCTTTCATTAGTAAAAGTCACCGATAAACCCGAGCGGATATTAAGCGCAGACAATTCAGCCACCAGCTCTTTAATCTCCACCCCATAAGCGCCAATGTTCTGGATGGGTGCAGCGCCAACACTGCCGGGGATGAGCGATAAATTTTCCAAACCATAAAGCGCATTATCGAGCGAAAACACCACCAGCTGATGCCAGTTTTCACCGGCGGCCACTTTCAACCAAACAAACTCCTCATTTTCATCAACCACTTCCCTGCCCTGGGATTTTATCTGCACCACCAAACCGGGAAAATCAGCACGCAACACAATATTGCTACCGCCACCCAATAACAGCAGCGGTAAATTTTCCGTACGCGCAAACGCCAGCGCCTCGCGCAATTCATCATCCGTTTTTACGCTGACAAAATACTGCGCCAGCGAAGGAACAGCGAGCGTATTGAATTTCTGCAAATTGAAATGAGGCAAAAAAAGTGGCACAGCAGAATTACCTGATTGGTTGAAAGTCTTACACTATTTTTTATGGCAGCTTAGCGCAATGCATTATTGCAGATATGGTTTAGCAAACCTTGGGCAGCATCCTCTACCAAATCCAACACCAACTCAAAATCGTCTCTATCGCCGTGATAGGGATCGGGCACTTCGAGATAATTGCCGCGCGAACCAAACTCCAGAAACAAACCCAAGTGTCCGGTATAGGTCGATGGTTTCATGCGCTGCAAATTCATTAAATTGGATTTATCCATCGCCAATACATAATCAAATTCTGCAAAATCCCGCGCACTTACTTGACGGGCACGCAATACCGATAAGTCGTAACCCCGCTGGCGCGCGGCGGCAATTGTGCGCGAATCAGGTGCTTTGCCGATGTGCCAATCGCCGGTTCCAGCCGAATCTACCAGAATTTTTTGATCCAATTTTTCGCGCGCCACCAGCTCGCGAAAAATGCCGTCCGCGGTGGGCGAGCGGCAAATATTGCCCAGACAAACAAATAATACTTTCGTCATTTTGCATTCACTAGATTCAATTTTCCAAAATCGCCTTTACACGCAACAGGTCTGCCTCGGTATCTACACCACCGGGTACCGCAGCGCAGGCTTCAGCGATGTGGATAGCTTCGCCATTGGCCAATACGCGCAATTGTTCAAGCGATTCAATCTGCTCAAGTTGCGCTTGTGGCCAAGTAATAAAACGATTGAGCAGGGCCACGCGATAAGCATAAATACCAATATGGCGCTGCGCCGGAAAATTATCGGGCAAGCTATTGCTAGCTGCTTTGGCAAAATGATCGCGCGGCCATGGGATGGGTGCGCGACTAAAATACAAGGCCTTTCCTGTTTGATCGGCGACTACCTTGACGATATTTGGATTGCGAAAATCATCCAGGCTATGAATAGGCTCGCTCAGTGTCGCAACACTTGCGTAATTATTCGCGGCGAGATTGGCGGCAACTTGATTAATCACTGCCGGGGGGATCAAGGGTTCATCTCCTTGCACATTCACGACAATATCATCCGACGTTAAACCAAGCTGCGCTGCCACTTCCTGCAAGCGATCAGTGCCTGAGTTATGCGCAGCGGATGTCATACACACACGCGCACCAAAAGATTTGGCAACTGCCTCAATCCGTGCATCGTCAGTGGCGATGATAACCTGTGCCGCCGCGCTTTCACACGCGCGCTCGTAGACGTGTTGGATCATCGGCTTGCCGGCAATGTCCTTCAAGGGTTTGGCAGGCAGGCGTGTTGAAGCATAACGCGCGGGAATAACGACGTAGAAACTCATACTGGGGTTCCATCAAATAAAGTCTATTTCGATTTAAAAATGGTTTTTTTCTGCTCGCAAATCCGCTCCAGTTTTTGCAGCAGTGCTTGCCAAAAACTCTCGGGCAAATTGGCCGCAATCGGTAAGTAAAACCAATGGGGCTGTGCAAATTCGCGGCATTTAACCGCATCTTTTTCCGTCATCACCACCGGGACATTATTCGCAAACTGTAAATCGTTTGCACTGTAGGTGTGGTGGTCAGGAAACGCGTGCAACTCTGCAGTTATACCTAATTGGGTTAATGTATCCTGAAATCGCTGTGGATTACCAATACCCGCAACTGCATGAACACTTGTTGAATTAAATTCGGCCGCAGAAATTTTTTCACCCGATTGAAGATTGACCAACTCGTGCGCGCAGATCTGCATAGGCACATAAAACAAATCTGCCAAACCCGGCAGCGCAAAATTATCAGAAGGAGAGTTCACCACCACCCAATCCACCGTTTTTAAACGCGCTTTAGATTCGCGTAAAGGGCCAACGGGCAAACGCCAACCATTACCCAAACCGCGCTGGCCATCGACCACGGCGATTTCAATATCGCGCGCTAACCGGTAATGCTGCAAGCCATCATCGCTCAATAAGATATCGCAGTTTTCGTCTTCCAATACGCGGGCAGCCGCAACGCGATCTGCGCCCACGCACACAGCACAACCCGTTTGCCTGTAGATGGTGACAGGCTCATCACCAGCCTCAGCAGCAGTGCTTGCTGCATTGAGCAGATAGGGGTAGTGACTCGCCTTGCCGCCATAACCACGGCTGATCACACCGGGATTAAACCCTTGCTGTTGCAAACCTTTCACCAGTGCAATCAACAAAGGCGTTTTGCCGGTGCCGCCAACAGAAATATTGCCCACGACTATTACGGGCGTAACCAAACGCTTTTGCGTGTAGCGGAGAATCCAAAAGCGACGGAACGCCGCAAGCAGCACAAAGACAACTGTCAGAGGCAATAGCAAAAACGTCCAGACACGCTTGCCATACCAGGCTGCCAGCCAGGGGTTGTGTGGGTTATAACCTGAAGAAACAGGTGTTTGTTGACCGGGGGAGTTCAGATAATCATCCTGTAAAAACAAAAGGACTTTTGCATCGGGGATACAAAAGTCCTTTGGGTTGCGAAGCTGGGCAGAATTGTAACCGAGTCGCTAGTCTTTTTCAGGCTCGGGTTGGCGGGTGGTGATACTCAAATGGGCGAAACCCAGCTGACCCGCTGCATCCATAGCCTGCACGACCGCTTGGTGCGGAGTTTTGGCGTCGGCGGTAATCACCAATGGAACTTTGGTATTACCCTCGGCAGTTTTGGTTATTGCCGACTTCAATGTTTCAATTTTACTGTTAACAAGCGCTTGGCCATTTACCGAATAACTACCCTCAGTGCTGATAAGAATTTCAATCTGATCCGGTAACTCACTACTCTGCTCACCGACAGCTTCCGGCAGATCAACACTCAAGTGCGTCTCTTTAGTGAAGGTGGTGGAAACCATAAAGAAGATCAGCAACAAAAACACCACATCAATCAAAGGCGTTAGATTGATACCTTCATCTTCAGTTCTCTGGCGACGAAATTTCACGTTGCGACCCCGCGCCTTAAACCAATTTCACATCGACTCGACGGTCGCTGTGCAGTGCATCAACCAATTTGATCGCTTCCTCTTCCATGGTGACAACAATGGAATCTATGCGGCGCTGGAAAAACCGGTGCGCAATCATTGCTGGAATCGCGACGATTAATCCCGCCGCTGTGGTGTAAAGCGCAACCGAAATACCGCCAGCCAACACTCCGGTATTACCTGTGCCCTGAACCATAATCGAATTAAACACTTGGATCATACCGAACACAGTACCCAACAACCCGAGGAGCGGCGCTATATTCGCGATGGTGCCAAGAATGTTTACATAGCGCTCGAGCTCATGGATTACCTGGCTCGCCGCTTCCTGCACCGAATCTTTCATCACTTCGCGGCCATGTTTGGAATTGCTCAAACCAGCGGCGAGAATTTGGCCCAAAGGGGAAGATTGCTTGAGCTCACGCAGTTTGGAGGCATCGAGCTGGTTGTTTTTAATCCAACTCCACACTTGTGCCAACAAGGTCTTAGGGGCAATTTTGGCGGGATTGAGCGTCCAATAACGCTCGGCGCTGATTGCAATCACAATCAATGAACAGGCCAGGATTGGCCACATCAAAATACCGCCAGCTAAAAAAATCTCAAACACAGATGCTTCCTCTTATTGTACAAATCAGTTGAGCGCATGGCTCCATGTCGCGGCGTACATTACCACAAGAACCAGGGATTGCCATGGGGCAGACTGCTTTGTCTGCAAATGTGTGAAGAAGTTGCATCTGTACCCGGTATTGGCTGTATCAGTCAAACCAATACCGCCGATTAGACTGGCGGTACTCACGAACTAGATGCAAGCTGCCCTGATCCCACTCAAATAAAATCGCACCAGAGTACGCGGTATTGAGCTCACGGCTACCCACGGCCTGATAACGCTGCCGGACTTGCCGGTGCGGATGACCGTGCTGACTGCGATAGCCTGCAGAATAGATAACCACCTCCGGTTGCATTTTATTAACAAAACCTGCCCCGGAGGACGTGCGGCTGCCATGATGTGCAGCCAATAATACATTCAATTTTTCCGGCAGATTTTGATTGCGCAATAATTGATTCTCAACAGACGTTTCAATATCGCCGGGCAATAAAATATGTTGCCCCGCATAACTGATCAACAATACACAGGAGTGATTATTAGCACTGGTCCCCGTTGCTTGTGCAAATTGTAAAAACTGGAAGCGCACTTTTTGCCACTGCCATTCAGACGCTTGATGGCAAGATTGTGATTCAATTGTGTTCGCCACTTCTGGCGGAATTTTTTCCGGCTCGCCCGCGAAAAGATGCTCCACCGCTATTTTTTCCAGCAATCCCGTTAAGCCGCCGGCATGGTCCATATCCCCATGGCTCACCACTAATCGATTAATATGGTTAATTCCCTGTGCATATAAATAAGGGGCGACTATGCCGCTGCCCGCATTAAAGTCGTCGGTATATTTTGGGCCAGTATCGTATACCAGTGTTTTCTCACCAACCTGTACAACAAAGGCACTACCCTGCCCCACATCCAATATTTTCAGTTTTAAATCAGGCTGATTCGGCGGATCAATAACAATACCCAACCCCACACCCAACAATAAACCACACCAACCCAGTACGCGGGGAAATAAACCTTTGGGAAGCAGCAACACACAACAACTCAATGCGATTAATAAAGCCAGTGTCGGACTAAAAGCTACAACAGGGCTTGACCAAGCACCGCCAACCGCAAGTAATCCCTCTAAAAATATTTTTAATATTTCCATCAACCAGCCTGCACCACTCAATAAAAAATCGCTGGTATCACCCAAGAGATTGCGAGTAGCTGCGCTAACTAATAGCAGTGGAACCACTAAAAAAGTAATCAGGGGAATGGCAATACCGTTGGCGACAGGCGCTACCAAAGAGACACAACTGACTAACACACTGAGCGGCACTAATAAACCAATGAACATGGCCCACTGCGAGCGAATAAAACCCACTATCAAATTAGCAACACTGTAACCCGACCAAGGCTCGGCGGTTTGTTTGGGCACCAAGCGCCCGGAAAAATAAATTAATAATAGCGCCACCGCACCAAAGGATAACCAAAATCCCATATCCAACGCGGCGAGAGGATCAAGCACTACCACCAACGCAAGTGCGAGACAGAAAATATCCGCGATGTTAATACTGCGCCGCCCTAAACAGGCGAGATAAAAAACCACCAACATAATCAAGGTGCGCACAGTGGGAATATTGAAACCGGCGAGCGCCGAATAAAAACTCGCACACAGAATCGCCGAACACCAGGCGATCATTAACGCAGGGCAACGATGCCACACCAGCTGCACACACTTCCCCAACGAGAGGCCGACATAAAAGCCAAAGATCGCAAGAAAACCAACGTGAAGGCCGGATATCGCTATCAGGTGGCTAGTGCCTGTCTGCTGCATACGCGCCCATTGGCTTTTATCAACCAAGGCGGAATCGCCAATCAATAGCGCAATTAAAATTCCGCGTTCGCTGCTCTTACTGCGCGCAACTATCCACTGCTGCAGTTGGTAACGCTGCTGGTTGATCCAATCATCCAGATTAAAATAATCATCACCTGAATTGAGGTGATGATTATTGCGATGATCAATCACATAACCGGTTGCACCTATACCCTGGCGCAACAGCCAGGCGTGATAATCAAACCCCGCCGGATTGACAAAACCACGCGGTCGCTTGAGCCGCACACGCAGCTGCCACTCATCACCAATTGCAAGAGCAGGAAGGTCGGATAAGGACCCTTTGCGTTGATACAAGTACCAGCTCAGTTGAAGCTTGGCGGGAAAGTGCTCGACAGGAATAGCCTGACCTGCAGCAGTGACAGCGGAATTGACGCGAAGGTTAAAACGTAAGCGACGATCATCGCGCTCTGGTAGCCCCTGAATATGTCCGGTGACAATAAGATCTTTACCCGCCAGATCATCATCCAACTGCATAGCAAGCAAACTATGGCCAACAGCGATCCCCCATGCCAGACCAAGTGATATGGCCAAGCAATGACGCATAGTCCGCCACCGCCAACACGCTACAAAGAGAGGAAATAAAAACACCAGGCTCCATAAAGGAGGTAGTTGAGGGGCAAAACTAACCGCGATAACACCGAGGGAAAACAGCAATAATGCGAAGGGCATGGCGATATTCCTTATTGCCAGTGGTTACATCAGGTACAACCTGCTGACCGAAATTCCTTTGTCATCAGATTGTCGCGCAGCTTATGGCATCCTGCGGCAGCAGACAAGGTCGCAGCTCACATGCCCCTCATCTGCAGATCACATAGTCTTCATGATCATTTAAAGGCATAATGCCGGTTCATTTTTGGCAGTACTCTGGTTTAAGCATGGCTCGCAATCTACTGAAACGGTTTATTCCCACCCCCGCTGCAATCAAAAGCAACCCTGCCCTGCACTTTCTAGGGGACTTGCTGCATGACCCTAACCTATTTCACTTAAACCGCCACTCAGTCTCTGTTGCTTTTTTTTGGGGCTTGTTCATTGCACTTTTACCTATTCCTGGACAAATGCCTGTTGCAGCGGGTGCGGCGCTTTTGTTTCGCTGCAATCTGCCTATTTCTGTTGCATTAGTGTGGATTACCAACCCTTTCACCATGCCGTTTTTCTTTTTTATCACTTATCAAGTCGGCAGTGTGATTTTGCAGTCTGAACCACTGATGGTTGAGCCGGAATTAACTTGGGATTGGCTGGCCAATGAGTTCGGCCACCTATGGAAACCCCTATTGGCGGGCTCGGTGTTAACCGGTTTGATTTTTGGGGCACTGGGATATTTTGGAATGCAACTCTATTGGCGCTGGCATGTAAACCACAACTGGAAAAAGCGCCAAAAAATGCGTGCTGATAAAATGGCAGAAGAGCAAAAATAAAATCGTAAAAAAAGCCCGCTAGCGCGGGCTTTTTTGTGCACAATATTTTATCCAACTACTCGTAACGCAGTGCATCTGCCGGTTGGATTTTACTCGCGCGCCAAGCGGGATACAGGCTGACAAAAAAACTAATCAGCAGCGCCGTAATGACCACTTTGGCAATATCACCGGCAACCAATTCCGATGGCAAGTAAGTAATGGGATATACATCTGAGTGTAAAAACTGAACGCCAAAAATTTTTTCAATCCATTGCACCAGCGGTGTAACAAAATAAGAGAGCGTCACGCCCAGCACTAAACCAATAGATGTTCCAATCAAACCAATCAAGCCGCCCTGCACCATAAAAATCGTTATGATCTCTGCGGTGGACGCGCCCATTGTGCGCAGTATCGCTATATCACCCTGCTTATCGACTACTACCATAATCAGGGTGGACACCAGATTAAACGCAGCAATAGCGATAATTAAAAACAGCAACATACCAACCATATTTTTAGACATTTTAATGGACTGGTACACACCGCCGTGGGTGGCCATCCAGCTGGAACCGTAATAATCCTGTGGTAACGTTTGCATAATTCCACGCACGATTTCCGGGGCAGCGAATAAATCATCTACTTTTAAACGCACACCGGTAATTTGCCCTGCGTAACCCGAAAGCTCTGCTGCGGCATTGATATCCATAAGAGCCAGTGCGTTATCAACATCACTATGGGTATCAAAAATGGCGAACACAGTAACGACTTTAACACGCGGTGATGAACCGCCTTCAACAGGAATGATTAAACTGATCGAATCGGCCTCAGCCACATTTAATTTTTCCGCAACTCCTCGACCTATCACAATTCCCGCTTCAGCTGTTGCCAGCGATTCAAGTGTTCCTTTAGGTAGTAACCCAGGCAGCTTGGAAGTGGCTTTTTCCAGTTCAGCATCGACTCCAAAAATAGCCACCGGTGCTACGCGCTTTTGATAGCTAAGCAAGCCTTGTAATTCCACATAAGGCGATGCGGCAAGGACGCGAGGATGTTGTTTCAGATCAGCAATTAGTTTTTCGGGATGTTTAATAGCGTGACTGTGATAGATTCTCGCATGCGGCATAACGCCCAAAATATTTTCGCGCAGCTCTTTATCAAAACCATTCATGATCGACATGACCAGAATTAATAGCGCAACGCCAATTACCAAACCTGCGGTGGACAAACGCGAAATAAATGAAACTAAGTGACTGTGCCCCTGTGAAATTCCGTAGCGGGTACCAACCAGAAATATATAGCGGCTAAACATTAATAAGCCTCTGCGCCAACCAAGGCGCCATCGACCAACGTGAGCGTGCGATCCATACGCGCAGCAAGGCGTGGGTCGTGAGTTACCACCACAAAACTAGTACCAATGGATTGATTTAACTCCAGCATTAACGCCTGAATCGCATCTGCTGCATGGCTATCGAGATTGCCCGTCGGTTCATCCATTAACACGCAGGCTGGATTGGTTACCAACGCGCGAGCAATGGCGACACGCTGACGTTCACCGCCCGAAAGCTCGGAGGGTTTGTGATCCACACGTTTGGCCAGACCAACACGCGCCAACAATTCCAATGCACGTTGTTTTGCAATTGCCATTGACTGTTTACCAATCAACAATGGCATAGCGACATTTTCAAGCGCAGTAAATTCAGGCAATAAATGATGAAACTGATAAACAAAACCCAAACTGCGGTTGCGTAAACGACCGCGCTCATCGGCACTCAGATGCGATAAACGTTCACCTGCCACACTCACATCACCGCTATCGGGCACATCCAAACCACCGAGAATATTTAACAGCGTGGATTTACCGGAGCCGGACGCACCGACAATCGCCACACGCTCACGCGAATTAATTTGGAAATTCACATTGCGCAGCACATCTACCGCAAGTGCACCCTGGCGATAACTTTTACTTACCTGCTGGCAAACTAAAACCGGAGCGGAATCATTCATAACACTGGGCCCGTATAGCGAACGCAAGGATAATCAAAGACGAAACATTTATTCATAACGCAAGGCTTCCGCAGGTTCGATTTGGGAGGCGCGGTAAGCGGGATATAGTGTGGCGATAAAACTCAGTAGCAATGCGATACAGCAAATCAATGCAACATCTTGCCAGAGTAAAATTGAAGGTAATTGACTAATGAAATACATCTCTGGATCAAATACCTGCACACCAAATAATGATTCTACCGCGCTCATGATAGGCGTCAGTGCCGAAGCAACAATGCACCCTATAACGGTACCGATAAAGGTTCCAAAAAAACCTATCGCACTACCCTGCACAATAAAGATCGCCATAACCTGCCGCGCACTCACACCCATGGTTCGCAATACCGCAATATCCGAGCGTTTGTCAGCAACCATCAGCACCAAACTGGAGACAATATTAAACGCCGCGACCGCGATAATAATCATCAGCAGTGAACCTACGACGATTTTTTCCATCTTCACAGCCTGGAATAAACTGCCTTGGGTTTGGCTCCAATCCTTAACTCTATAGTCATCACCCAATTGTGCACGCAGCTCACTCATTATCTGCGCCGCCACAAACATATTGTCGGTTTTCACATGTAGCCCTTGCACACCAGGTTTACGCAAAAACTTTTGCGCATCTTGCACATGAATGAGCGCAAGAGTGCTATCCACTTGAGCACCGACTTCAAAGACACCAACCAATGTAAAACTGCGCGAGCGAGCAAAAGCTCCCATCGGGGTGATGTTGATTTCGGGTGAGGTAATACGAATTTTATCGCCGGGAGCCAGCATTAAACGGCTCGCGAGCAAACGCCCCATGACAATACCGTATTCACCTGGCTGCAACTGCATCATTGAGCCAACTACCATTCTCTGTTCGACAATTGATACTTGTGCCTCAGCCTCAGGCAATATGCCCTGTAACTCTATCGCCTCCACGCCACCGGCGTAGTTCACCATGGCACTGCTGGCGATATAGGGGGCAGAAGCCACTACCTGTGGATGCTGGTTAACCTGCGCGGATAGTGCTTGCCAATCCTTCAGGGCAGGAAGCTGATCGACAAAACCATGGGGGATTACGCTAAGGATGCGCTCCTTCATTTCCCGGTCAAAGCCATTCATTACCGACAATACGATAATCAGAGCCATAACACCCAGTGCCATACCCACCAATGAGAAGGCACTAATGAAAGAGATAAACTGGTTTCGGCGCTTGGCGCGGGTATAGCGCAAGCCGATATAAAGAGGGATGTTTTTTAACATGGGCGCATTAAACCCAATTGGCCCCATTTGCTCAAGCAAAACCGCTCCCCATAATCGATAAAGCCGCGCCACTTATCGCTGGCTTGTGCTATGTTTACTGCATCACAAAATTTGGAAGAGCCGGGTTATGAGCGAACGTCGCAGTTACTTTCGCATTGATGAAAGTATCGCTATTGAATTCAAAGAGGTTGATGAGATTACCGCAAACACCGCTGCGGCGGAGTTGCAGTTCCCCAATACCGCATCGCTTAAACTCTTTGCTGAATTACGCAAGATTGACAATGACAATGCCCATCTATTTCACCAGATCAAAGATACCAGCCGCGCACTGGGTGAATACTTGCACAACCTGAACCGCAAGTTAGACATTATCAGCCAACAGTTGATGACCGACTCCAAACCCCTGCCCCCATCAAAAACGATTAAACAGGTAAACCTGAGCGAGGGTGGAATCGCCTTTGGCAGCTCGCGCGCACTGGAAGCAAACTCCCACATCGCCCTAAGGCTGATTTTTTTACCAAGCAACGCGGGCCTTGTCCTGTTTGCCAAAATCATTCGCTGTGAACCCAGTAACACAGGGGAATATCAAATTGCGGCAAAATTTCATAGCGTGACCGATGCGCAACAGCAGCTGATCGGTCAACAAATAATGCGGGCACAAATGGCCGAACGCCGGAGAAGTCAGCATTCGCTCCAGTAACTATGATTGTTAAAGGTGATTTGACCAATATGACCCCGCGAAAACTCCTAAACCTATTCTTCGTCTGTGTGGTGGGATTTACTATCTGTATTCAGACTTCACTCGCAGAAGACATTCGGATCCCAGTTGGCGAACAAGCCAAAAATCAAATACCTGTTGATATGCCCACCAAAGGCATGAGCAAAGAGCGGGTGAAAGCGCTGTTTGGTGAGCCATTGGAAGAAATTCCAGCAAAGGGGCAACCACCTATCTCGCGCTGGAAGTATCAAGAATTTACGGTGTATTTTGATAGCAATACGGTCATTCACTGCGTGAGAAATTTTCAGCCCAAAGCTAACCCGTCCGAAGCAAATCCCACCAAAGAAAACCCGTAGTATCCACACAATAATGTGTAGCAATAAAAAAGGGCGCAATAGATTGCACCCTTTTTTATTGAGTTCGCATCATTAACTAACGGCGGCTGATACGGTTTATACCGTCAAGCGCAGCAACTCGATAGGCTTCAGCCATAGTCGGATAATTGAAAATATTATTGAGGAAGTAATGGATATTATTGCCATCACCTTTCTGCGTCATAATCGCCTGGCCGATATGGACAATCTCTGCTGCTTCAGCGCCAAAACAATGTACGCCAAGAATTTCCAAGGTATCAACATGAAACAACAGCTTCAGCATACCCACATCTTCACCGCTGATTTGCCCGCGCGCGGTATTTTTAAATAATGCACGGCCAACTTCGTAGGGCACTTTTGCCTGAGTCAATTCGGTTTCAGTTTTACCGACAGAACTAATTTCTGGCAGCGTATAAATACCAGTGGGAACATCCTGCACTAACTTGCATTCATCACCAAAAATACCTCCGGATACTGCACGCCCCTGACCATAGGAAGCACTCGCCAAACTTGGCCAGCCAACCACATCACCTACCGCATAAATATTGGGAACTTGGGTGCAATAGCAATTATCAACTTTTAAATTACCGCGATGATCGGCAGTTAAACCTGCCGCTTCAAGATTTAATCCATCAGTGTTACCACTGCGGCCGTTACACCACAAAATTGCATCTGCCTTCAAACGCTTACCCGATTTTAAAAATAAGGTAACGCTTGAATCGCTCGCCTCTATCGCCTCATATTCTTCGCTGTGACGCACAGTGACGCCGCTATCCCGCAGGTGATAACTTAACGCATCAGAAATTTCATCATCGAGAAATGACAATAACCGCTCGCGGTTATTGATCAAATCAACACGCATTCCCAAGCCGGAAAAAATTGAGGCATATTCGCAACCAATCACACCTGCACCATAAACAATAATATGCCGTGGTGTATGTTGCATATCCAGGATGGTATCGCTGTCGTAAATACGCGGATGATTAAAATCAACATCCGCTGGGCGATAGGGGCGCGAACCGGTAGCAATAACAATATTGTCAGCCGAGATGGTTTCAATACCACCATCCAGCTGCACCAGAGTTACAGTGTTGGCATCAATAAATGAAGCCTGGCCGATATGTACATTAACGCGGTTGCGCACATAAAAATTTGTATGCAGTTCAACTTGTTTGGGAATAACTTTAACGGCTGATTGCAATACCCGAGGGAAAGTTAAACGGCGGCTATCACCAATTTCGCGAAACAAGCTGTTGCTCTTGAACTGAATAACTTGCTTAACGACATGACGCAATGATTTGGAAGGAATGGTTCCCTTGTGTGCACAACTACCGCCCACCAGCGCCCTATTCTCTACCACACCGACCCGCTTTCCCGCTTTGGACGCGGCTATAGCTGCTGCCTCACCCGAGGGACCGGAACCGATAACCAAAAGATCGTAGCTGTGATCTGCCGATTTTTTACGACCAGTCAATTTATTCCCCTTAATCTTATTAACCGAATACGCTGATAGTCTAGCAACAATTATTCCTTTTTACTTTTTTGATGGCCTGCTCGCATCATAAGAAAGATCGGCACTGTCTGTTGCAGACCGTGTTGGCTTTGCTTTTTCCTCGGCACACTTGGCTTCATCGCCACCACAAAGCTCACACACATAATTAGGATCACCGAGCGCCTTACCAACACCTCCGCAAGAGCCCGATACTGGTTTTCTTCCGGCGAGAACACTGATAGACAATGCGAGCGCAACAAACAACATCACTAATAGAGTAACCACAAGAACAGCCACGATTGACTCCCAGGCAACAATGCCTTTATTAAGAATTTAAAAATACTTACCACTAAAAGAAAAAACGAGGCAGGTTACCCAGCCTCGTTTTCCTTATGCATTAACCACCGAAGTCGTCGAGCAAAATGTTGTCGTCCTCAACTCCCAGACTCTTCAACATTTTAATTACGGCGGCGTTCATCATTGGTGGGCCGCACATATAAAACTCACAATCTTCTGGTGCCGGATGATCTTTCAAATAATTCTCGTAGAGAACATTGTGAATAAATCCGGTCAAGCCTGACCAATTATCCTCTGGTTGAGGATCGGACAGCGCCACATGCCATTTGAAGTTTTCGTTCTCAGCTTGCAGCATGTCGTAATCTTCTTTATAGAACAGCTCACGCAGAGAGCGAGCCCCGTACCAGAAAGTCATTTTACGATCGGTTTTCAAGCGGCGCAGCTGATCAAAAATATGCGAGCGCATCGGCGCCATACCAGCACCACCGCCGATAAACACCATCTCTGCATTGGTCTTCTTGGCGAAGAACTCACCAAATGGACCGTACACAGTAATCTTATCGCCCGGCTTCAAGCTGAACACGTAGGAAGACATTTGACCAGGAGCAATACCCTGCGATTTGGGTGGAGGAGTTGCAATACGGATATTGAACTTAACCACACCTTTTTCTTCAGGATAGTTTGCCATCGAATAGGCGCGAATCACCGGCTCGGTTACTTTTGATTCCAAATTAAAGAAACCAAAACGCTCCCAATCACCGCGATACTCAGGCTCGATATCAAAGTCAGAAAATTTAACATGGTGGGGTGGGCACTCAAGTTGTACATAACCACCCGCACGGAAATCAACACTTTCACCTTCAGGCAGACGCAGCGTCAACTCTTTGATAAAAGTCGCCACGTTAGGATTGGACTCCACAGTAGTTACCCACTGCTTCACACCAAACACTTCTTCCGGAACATGAATTTTCATGTTTTGTTTTACCGGAACCTGACAGCTCAAACGCCAACCTTCATTTTGCTCACGACGATTAAAGTGCGCTTCTTCTGTTGGCAGAATAGAGCCGCCACCATCGTTCACCACACATTTACATTGAGCACAGCTACCACCGCCACCACAAGCTGAAGCTAAAAATACGTTGCTCGCTGCGAGTGTCTGCAGCAGCTTACCGCCTGCTGGAACTGTAATGGTCTTCTCATCATTGATAAGAATTTGCACATCGCCGCTGTTCACTAATTTTGCTTGGGCAACAAGAATCACCACCACCAGTGCAAGCACGATGAAGGTGAACATTCCTACGCCTAATAAAATCTCGGTATTCATTGGATTCCTCGCTTAGCCTAGAGAGAGATGCCGCCAAAGGACATAAAGCCCAATGACATCAATCCCACGGTGATAAAGGTAATACCTAAGCCACGAAGACCTTCAGGTACATCGGAGTACTTCATTTTCTCTTTGATGCTGGCAAGCACAACGATAGCAATTGCCCAACCGGTTCCAGAACCAACACCGTAAACAACACTCTCGACAAAATGATAGTCGCGCTCAACCATGAACAGCGAACCCGCCATAATTACGCAGTTCACGGTAATCAATGGCAAAAACACACCCAGCGCGTTGTAAAGCGCTGGCATATATTTATCCATCACAATTTCCATAATCTGCACAATCGCAGCAATCACACCGATAAAAGAAATAAAGCTGAGGAAAGTTAAATCAACGCCGGTTACACCAGCCCACGCCAGTGCATCCTCTTTCAACAGATAAGTCAAAATCAGGTTGTTAGCCGGAACGGTTAAGGTTTGCACAACGATAACCGCAATACCCAAACCGATAGCCGCGTTAATTTTTTTGGACATTGCCATAAATGAGCACATACCCAAAAAGAACGCGAGCGCCATGTTCTCGATAAAAATCGAGCGCACAAACAAACCGAGCAACTGTTCCATTATGCGATCTCCTGTGTGGTAGTTGAGTTAGGAGCGATTTTAAAGTCCGCTTTCTCTACCTGATTTTTCTTCCAGGTACGCATACCCCAAATGATAATACCGATGATGAAGAAAGCACTTGGAGGGAGCAGCAGCAATCCGTTAGGTACGTACCAACCGCCTTCAGAAACGGTAGGCAGAATTTGGATACCAAACCACTTGCCCGCACCGAAAATTTCACGGAAAGTCGCAATGACAATCAGCAATGCCGAATAGCCCAAGCCGTGCCCAATACCATCCATAAAGCTTGGAATTGGTGGATTTTTCAGTGCAAATGCTTCCGTACGACCCATCACGATACAGTTGGTAATAATCAAACCAACAAATACTGAAAGCTGTTTACTAATGTCGTAAGCGACCGCTTTCAATACCTGATCAACCACGATTACTAATGCAGAGATAATGATCATCTGCGCAATAATACGCACACTGTTAGGTAGAAAATTACGCACCAGAGATACGAAGAAGTTGGAAAAAGCAGATACCAGAGTCAAACCTATCGCCATTACCAAACTAACTTTCACACTGGACGTTACTGCCAAGGCAGAACAAATGCCCAAAATTTGCAAAATAACCGGGTTATTTTCCAAAATTGGTTTTACGAGAAGATCTTTGGTTTTCGTACTCATGATTACGCTTCTCCGTTCTTCAAGTTAGCAAGGAATGATTTATAACCCTTGTCGCCCATCCAAAACTTCATCAGATTACGCACACCATTACTGGTAAGTGTTGCACCTGACAAACCATCTACTTTGTACTCGGCATCGGCAGTTGCATCATCTACATGACCTTTGATCACGTCGATTTTAACTTCACCGGTTTCTGAGTAAATCTTTTTGCCAATCCAAATTTGTTTCCACTTTGGATTATCAACTTCGCCCCCAAGGCCAGGGGTTTCAGCATGAGAGTAGAAACCGAAACCGAGGACAGTATTCAGGTCTTTATCCAATGCAACAAAACCTGACATAGTTGACCAGAGACCATAACCGCGCACAGGCAGAATCACCTTTGACAAACCATTAGCATCGTTTACCAAAAATACTTTGGCGTACTTTTCACGGCTGATGATTTTTGCGATGTCTTCTTCTGCTGACAACTTATCGGAAAGATCTGGCTTTTTAGCTGACGCATTTTGATCAAATTTTTCAATGTCAGTGATGGCATCGGTAAAACGACCGGTGCTCAGATCAACAATTTTAATCTCAACTTGTTTGAACTGCTCTTCAACTGACTGATCTTTATTCAAAATGCCTGCAATCGACAGCACATTGCGTTTGAAATCCAGTGCTTTGTTAGCAACCTGTGCGGGTCTCAACAGGACTGCCGAACCAGCTACCAGTACGGATGCCACCAAGCACATAATCAATGTGACTGTGATGGTATATTTTGCTGTTTGTTGGTTAGCCACGCGCCAGTCTCCGTTTAATGTTGGATTGAACGACGAAGTAGTCGATGGTTGGAGCAAACATGTTCGCAAACAAAATTGCCAACATCATGCCTTCTGGATAAGCCGGGTTGACCACTCGAATCGTGATTACCATAAAGCCAATCAATCCACCGAAAATCCACTTACCCGTATTTGTCATCGAGGCGGACACAGGATCCGTCGCCATAAAGAACAGGCCGAAGGCAAAACCACCCAGAACAAAATGCCACCAGAACGGCATTTGGAACATCGGGTTTTTACTATCTGCACCTAACCAGTTATAGAGCAGCACGGTCAGCACAGTACCAATCAAAACACCGAGCACGATACGTGTGGATGCAATGCCCATTACTAACAGAGCGATACCGCCAATCATCAATGCCAATACGGAGGTTTCACCGATAGAACCTTGCTCAAAACCAAGGAATGCATCCATCCAGGTAACGTGACCTGCCAAGGCATTCATACCATCTTGCGCAGCGATTGAAAGTGAAGTGGCGCCAGTGTAGCCATCAACCGCAGTCCACACTGCATCACCGGACATTTCTGCAGGGTAAGCAAAGAAGAGGAAGGCACGACCAGTAAGTGCCGGGTTGAGGAAGTTTTTACCAGTACCACCAAAAACTTCTTTACCAATTACTACACCGAAGCTGATACCCAAAGCCGCTTGCCACAGAGGCAAATCCGGTGGGCAAGTCAGGGCGAACAGGATAGAGGTTACGAAGAATCCTTCATTAACTTCATGACCGCGAACCATCGCAAACCACACTTCCCAAATACCACCCACGATAAATACAGTGGCATATATAGGTAGGAAGTAAGAGGCACCCAACACCAGATTATCCCAAATGCTATCTGGGTTGTGGCCGGCAAACATCGCCGTCAAAGCGCCGTGCCAGTTATCGATACCGGTTGCACCGGTTGCAGCAAGAATCGTATTTGCCTGCAAACCCACGTTATACATACCGAAGAACATTGCCGGAAATGCGCAAAGCCATACGGTGATCATAATACGTTTCAAATCTACGCCATCACGTACGTGGGCGGTGGATTTGGTTACATCTGCAGGTTTGTAGAAAATGGTGTCTGCAGCTTCATAAAGTGCGTACCATTTTTCGTATTTGCCGCCTTTATGGAAATGCGGCTCCATATTGTCGAGTATCTTTCGCAGACTCATCAATTAGCCCTCCTGCTCAATGCGACTAAGGTTGTTGCGCAGAATCGGGCCGTATTCGTATTTGCCGGGGCACACAAAAGTGCACAGCGCCAAATCTTCTTCGTCCAGTTCAAGGCAACCCAGTTTCTGTGCCATTTCGGTATCGCCCACAATCAACGAGCGCAGCAATTGTGTTGGCAGGATATCCAGTGGCATCACCTTCTCATATGACCCTACCGGTACCATGGCGCGTTCTGAACCATTAGTAGAAGTAGTGAAACCGAAGGCTTTGGAGGGAAGCAATTTGGAGATATAAATTCCCAGTACTGAGAACTTATTAGTGCCGGCGCGCAGGTAGTGAAGCATTTCGCGCTCACGGCCTTCAAGCAACACACTGACTTGATTGTGGAAGCGACCAAGGAAGCTCAGATTGCCATGCGAACGACGGCCACCAAATACCGAACCTGAAATTACGCGGTTTTCACCGGCTTTGGTTTGGCCTTGGGTTAATTCACCCAGATTGGCACCAATGCGAGTGCGCACCAAACGTGGACGCTCTACCTGAGGACCAGCCAGCGCAACAACACGCTCAACATTCAATTTACCGGTAGTGAACAACTCACCTACAGCAATCACGTCTTGATAACCGATAGTCCATACCGTTTTATGTGCATTGACTGGATCAAGGAAATGAATGTGAGTGCCCGGATTGCCCGCTGGATGAACGCCAGCAAAAGTCTCAGTGACAATATTGCTGCCCTGCCCTTTGGGAAGATCTACACCTTCAGCCTGGCAGACAAATACTTTGCCGTCAGTCAACCGCGCCAATACCGTCAAACCATTCGCAAAAGCGTCTTTTTTGCCTGCGATAATGACATGTGGGTTAGAGGCTAATGGGTTGGTATCAATTGCCTGCACAAAAATCGAACTTGGTTTTGAATCCAATGCTGGTGCTTTGCTGTAGGGACGAGTGCGCAGCGCAGTCCAAAGACCGGATTGCACTAAATTTTGCTGGACACTTTCACGTGACAAGCCAGCCAAATCATTAGCTGGATATTTAGCAAACTCGATAGCATCATCACCTTCCACATCAATTACCACAGAGTGGAATACGCGCTGGTCGCCGCGATTAATGGCGCTTACAGTACCTGATGCAGGCGCAGTGTAAATAACACCGGGGTTCTTTTTATCAGAAAACAATTCCTGACCGAGTTTCACTTTATCACCAACCTGTACCGCCATAGTGGGCTTCATACCATGGTAATCAAACCCGATTAAAGCTACCTGGCGAACCTGCGGGCCATCTTCAATAGATTGATTGGGGCTGCCGGTAATGGGCAAATCCAATCCTCGACGAATCTTTATCATACGTCTCTGCCTAGTCGTTCTTGTGGATGTAGACCTGGTAACCCAGGCCGTGAGGATGCAGCAAGCGATAAACCAGCTGTCATCATCCAGTTACTTCCTGGCGGGAACTGGATGGGACTTTGTGGAGGAGGTGCTTGGGCTGCGAGCGCACCAGAGCGTATCTACGATGTAAATAAACCGCTGGAGCATAGGGCAAGTAACTTTCAGCCAATTTCTGTATCAACATCTGCCCCACAAAGCGCAAAGAACACACAAGAGATTGATTTATGAGAAGTTTTAGTTAGCCCCGATAAAACCCGCGAATTATAAACGCCACCCCGACCAAGCACCATAGCAATGCATTGATTTGATGCATGTTTTACTCACGTTTTCGGTAAATTCGAATTCTTTTTACGCTCATTTCTCACTTACAAATGCAGCAATGAAAACTCTTCTCATTAAGCTTGCACATCGATTAAGCATAGTGGCAAATATCTTTTTGATTTTTTATTTGCATAGCAGCCACCCAAGAGGCTTCATAACACAGGTAAAATGCGCACCACCTATTGGACGTGCGATTAATAAACGATTTATGACCCAACAGCTCCCAAGTAATCCTCCCATCTCTAACAAGCCCGGCAACCGTCACTATTGGGGACAGCTATTTGGCAGCGCCCAAGCACTCACCATTGTGAATGCCGCTCGAGCTTATCAAGGCCTGAGCTTAGTGGTGACTGCCGACACCAGTGCCGCCATTCGCATGGAGGGCGAGCTATCGTTTTTCGCAAAAGGACAGGACCCGCTGCCGGTATTGCATTTGGCTGATTGGGAAACCCTGCCCTACGATACGATTTCGCCGCATCAAGACATTATTTCAGAGCGCCTCAGCACGCTCTATAAATTGCCCAGCGTCAAACAAGGCATTCTCGTAGTTCCGGTAACTACATTGTTGCAGCGACTCATGCCGCAATCCTATTTAGTCGGCAATAGCCTTATGGTTTCCGTCGGCGAAAAACTGGACGCTAATCAACTGCGCCAGAACCTGGAGCGCGCTGGCTATCATTGTGTTGATACAGTTTACGAACACGGCGAATTTGCAGTGCGCGGCTCGCTCATCGATATTTTTCCCATGGGCAGCGAGACGCCCTATCGCATCGATTTATTTGATGACGAAATAGAAAGCCTGCGTACCTTCGACCCTGAAAACCAGATGACCATCGACAAGGTCGATAAAATCCAATTGCTGCCCGCCAAAGAATTCCCACTAAACAAAGCGGGGATCAGTTTATTCAAACAAAAATGGTTGGAGCGATTTGATGTCAACCACAAAGCCTGTCCAGTATTTCAGGATGTGAGTGCGGGCATATCGCCCCCTGGTATCGAATATTATTTGCCGTTATTTTTTGATGCTTGCAGCACGCTATTTGATTACCTGCCCGTCAACACCCAAATTTATGCGCTGGGCGATATCGAAAAATCCGCCGAGAACTTTTGGCTGGAATTATTGCGCCGCTATGAAAGCCGCAAGGTAGATCCTTTGCGCCCACTGCTGGCGCCACGCGATATTTATCTCGCTATCGATGAATTTTTTGGCAACCTGAAGAATTATTCCCGCACCTTTGTCGAATCAGCAACATTGGAAGAAAAAGCGGGTAATTATAACTTTGCCACTGCTGCCACTCCGTCACTGCCTATTCGCGCGCAAGCGGATAATCCCCTCGCCGCCATACAAGCCTTTTTAATGGAGTTTGATGGCAAAGTATTATTTTGCGCAGAATCCGCAGGCCGCCGCGAAACCTTGCTAGAATTATTAGGCCGCATCCGCGTTCGCCCCACGACTGTTGATAGCTGGAGTGAATTTCTGGCGCACAGCGAAAAACTGGCCATCACCGTTGCGCCACTTGAGCAGGGCTTATTACAAACCAAGCCTAAAATTGCGCTGATTTCTGAATCGCAATTGTTTGGTGAGCGCATCCAACAGCAGCGCCGCCGTAAACAGACGCAAGACAACGCCGATCTGATTGTTAAAAATCTGACTGAATTAAAAATCGGCGCATCGGTAGTCCATATTGACCACGGTGTCGGCCGCTATCGCGGTTTGGAAACTATCACCATCGACAACCAAACCAACGAATTTTTAACGCTGGAATATGCCGACGAAGCTAAGCTTTATGTACCGGTGACGAGCTTGCATTTAATCAGCCGTTACGGTGGTGCAGAAGATGATTTAGCGCCGCTGCATAAACTCGGCAGTGAGTCATGGCAAAAAGCGCGCCGCAAAGCCGCCGAGCAAATCCGCGATACCGCAGCAGAATTGTTGGAAGTCTATGCTCGCCGTGCAGCGCGCAAAGGCCACAAATTTCCCGATCCTAAAATTGCGTACGAAGCATTTTCCGCCAGCTTTCCGTTTGAAGAAACGGCCGACCAGCAGCGCGCAATTGAAGCAGTAATGGAAGATATGCTCTCGTCCAAACCGATGGATCGCCTTGTGTGCGGCGATGTCGGTTTTGGTAAAACCGAAGTCGCCATGCGCGCCGCTTTTATTGCCAGCCACAGCGGCAAACAAGTTGCGATTCTTGCGCCCACCACCCTGCTTGCCCAACAGCATTATGAATCTTTAAAAGATCGCTTTGCAGATTGGCCAATCACCGTCGAAGTGCTGTCGCGTTTCCGCACCACCAAAGAAGTGAACCAAGTGTTGGAGCGTTTGGCAGAAGGTAAAGTGGATATCGTTGTCGGCACACATAAGCTTTTATCTCCTGATATTAAATTTAAAGATCTGGGTTTATTGATTATCGATGAAGAACATCGTTTTGGTGTAAGACAAAAGGACCAGATCAAAGCCCTGCGCGCGGAGATCGATATTCTTACGCTCACCGCCACACCAATTCCGCGCACACTCAATATGTCGATGGCAGGCATTCGCGATTTATCGATTATCGCTACGCCACCTGCACGCCGTTTATCGGTAAAAACATTTGTGCGCACCTATGACGAAGCCGTTATCAAAGAAGCGATACTGCGTGAAATCCTGCGCGGCGGCCAAGTCTATTATCTGCATAATGAAGTGGACACCATCGAGAAAGTCGCGCGCGAGTTGCAGGAATTAATTCCCGAGGCGCGCATTGGTATTGGCCACGGCCAAATGCGCGAGCGCGATCTTGAACGAGTGATGTCGGATTTTTATCACAAACGCTTCAACATTATGGTTTGCACTACGATTATCGAAACTGGTATCGATATCCCCAGCGCCAACACAATTATTATTAACCGCGCCGATAAATTTGGCTTGGCACAATTGCATCAATTGCGCGGTCGTGTTGGCCGTTCGCATCACCAAGCCTATGCCTATTTATTAACGCCGGATCGCCGCTCGATGACCGACGATGCACAAAAACGCCTTGAAGCAATTAGCGCTGCGGAAGATTTGGGCGCAGGTTTTACCCTGGCAACTTACGATATGGAAATCCGCGGTGCCGGTGAATTATTGGGCGACGAACAAAGCGGCCAAATTCAAACCATCGGCTTCTCGCTCTATATGGATATGCTGGATCGCGCGGTAAAAGCAATTCGCCAAGGCAAGCAAGCGGATCTTGAAAAAGCACTGAGCGAAGCAATTGAAATCAATCTGCGCATCCCGGCGTTGATTCCTGCCGATTATTTGCCCGATGTTCACACACGGCTGGTGATGTACAAACGTTTGGCCAATGCCGATAGCGAGGAAGCCCTGCGCGACTTGCAAGTTGAGATGATCAACCGCTTTGGCATGTTGCCCGAACAAATTAAAAACCTGTTCCGTGTTACGCAAATTAAAATTACCGCCGAAACGATTGGCATTACCAAACTGGAAGCTAACGCACGCGGCGGAAAAATTGAATTTTCCAGCGACACACGGGTGGATCCACTCAAAATAGTAAAACTGGTACAAAGCCAACCGCGCATCTACAAGCTGGAAGGCGCCAATCAACTGAAATTCACAATGGATTTGGAAGCAACTGAAAAGCGCATCCAAACTGTTGTCGATTTATTAGATCATTTGACGACCGGCAAATAATGCTGATCCTTATCACCCCCTGGTGGAATTAATTTATGGTTTATCAATTAATAAAACTGCTGCCAATAAAACACCTGCCGACATTACTGGGCATTGCGGCTGTTCTCACGAGCGCATTAGTGGCGCCATCGGCTCAAGCGCAAACAAAAACCCACGAAGGTTGGTATCAAGTAGAGATGATAGTGGTAGCTCGAAAAGATGATACCGGTCAGGAACACTGGCCCAGCAATATTAAATTGCGCTATCCCGGAGACTGGGTCGAATTGAAAGATCCCAATGCAACTGAGGTGCCCAATACTACAAATAACAGTGCATCTGCAACTGCAACTGCGCCCGTAGTGGATCTAACCAAAGAAGCGTTTTATTTGTTACCCGCGAGTGAACGCCAATTAAATACACAAGCGCAGAAGCTACAGCGAAACCCACGCTTTGAAGTTTTGTTCCACAACGCTTGGCGGCAGGTTATTACCAATAAAAAAGAATCCAAAGCCATTCTTATTAACGGTGGCCAAACGTTTGGCCAACATCAGGCATTGGAAGGCAGTATTCGTTTAAGCGTGGCAACCTATCTGGAACTGCAAACCAATTTGTGGCTCGCACAATTTGATGTCAATGTCGGCCAGGAAATTACTCAGACATGGCCCGAAATTCCGCTGCGACCTAACTACACAGCAGCAACTATAAATAATTTGTCACTGGATTCAGAAGTAGAAGCTGAATTGGAACAAGCATTGGCGAACGAAAATCCCCAGTGGTCGAACGGTAATTTTGATGCAAATGCAGCTGCACCAGAAGCCAATAATTATGTCACTCGGCAAATTATATTATTGCAACAAGAGCGCGATATGCGCACCAGCGAAGTCCATTACATAGATCACCCAGCATTGAATGTCATCATTCAAGTAACCCCCTACCCATCCGTTGCAACAACTCCTTTGCCAACGGCACAATGACAACAGGTTTCTTTTCTCCAAAATAAAAACGCCGGCAATTGCCGGCGTTTTTATTTAAACAACGTTTAAACCTGAGTGAAGTTTACATCAGCCCAATAGCACAACATCTTCTGCCTGTAAGCCTTTATCACCTTGTTGCAACTGAAACTCAACGTTTTGACCTTCAGCTAATGAGCGGTAACCTTCCGCACGGATATTTCGGTAGTGAACAAAAATATCCTCGCCTCCTTCTCCTCTGGTTATGAAACCGTATCCACGCACGTTGTTAAACCATTTAACAGTGCCCATTTCACGATCTGCCATATGAAACACCTCTACAGCCTTAAGCTTTATTGTTATTTGCTCGGTTTGCTTCATCCGTTGATCGCCAGCACAGCAGGCCAGCAGCTATCCACAACCGGGTTTATAGAACGAAAAAACCCGTGTTAACAGATATTAACAAAAGTTAGAAATAAGAGGGGATTTTTTTGTTGCTTATTTACGCAAGCCTACTGGTTTGCAAATATGAAAATAGTTTTTTTAATGTCAGCCATGCCAGCGGCAAGAGTTTTAAGTATGTCCTCCATATTTAGCTCATTGCTATCCAAGCCAGCAGCCCAGTTCACCACTAGGCAAAGCGCGGCATATTCCAATCCCAGCTCACGCGCTAGTGCTGCCTCTGGCATAGCCGTCATACCAACCAAATCACAACCATCACGCCGCAAACGCAAGACTTCTGCCGCAGTTTCCAAACGCGGGCCTTGGGTGCAGGCATAAACACCTCGCTCCTGAAACCGCAGGTTTGCTGCCAATAAACTGGCGATCAATTGTTGACGCATGACCTGACTGTAGGGATGGGTGAAATCGATATGGTTGATGTAACCATCAGTAAGAAAGTTATAACTCTGCTCGCGGCCATAGGTGTAATCGATAATCTGGTGCGGCACCACGAACACGCCAGGCCCCATCGTAGAATTTATTCCTCCCACCGCATTAACCGCCAACACCCGCGTTACACCAACATCTTTTAAAGCCCACATATTTGCACGGTAATTAATTTGATGTGGCGGCAGCTTGTGACCTTGACCGTGACGCGGAAGAAATACTAGCTGAAGATCGCGTAATCTGGCGAAAGTGAGCGGAGCAGAACAATCGCCATACGGAGTCTGGACTTTCTGTTCGCCAACAATTTCCAATTCAGGAAATTGATTTAAGCCGGAGCCACCGATAATCGCCAACATAATTATATTTGCGAACGCTTGGCCATATAGGCCGCGTAATCGGGAACCCAGTGTTGCGACTCGCCGTTGAAGAGTGGCGATGACACCATAAAATCAGCGGAGCTTTGATTGCACGCAATCGGGATATTCCACACCGCTGCAATGCGCAGTAAAGCTTTTACATCCGGATCGTGCGGCATTGGTTCAAATGGATCCCAAAAGAAAATCAGCATATCGACTTTGCCTTCGGTAATTAATGCACCAACTTGCTGGTCACCACCTAAAGGACCGGAAATAAGTTTGTTTATTGGCAGGCCGGTTTCTTTTTCTATTAATGTGCCGGTTGTACCGGTAGCAAAGAGTGTATGAATGCTTAAATCAGCACGATTCTGTTTACACCATGCGATTAAATCTTTCTTTTTGTTGTCGTGTGCTACCAGCGCAATCGATTTTGCCGCAGGTAGGCTAATCTCTTTGTATTCCATATAGTCCACCGGGTTGATTCATAAGGTCAGAATTAATTCGCCAACCGTTAATTATCAGTTAAAAAAATGACCTTGCCCGATTATAGGCAAAGTCATCTTTAATAGCAGCTTTAATGAAAAACTAAAATTTAATTGCTCAATTCCAGCAACAATTTATTCAACCGCTGCACATAAGCAGCCGGGTCTTGCAATTGCGCACCTTCAGCAAGATTGGCTTGATCAAACAGGATATGCGCCAAATCGCCGAAGCGCTCTTCGTTAGCCTCCTGCTCCAGCTTTTTCACCAGCGGGTGATCAGGATTTAATTCAAAAATCGGTTTGGAATCAGGCACTTTTTGCCCGGCAGCTTCCAGAATACGACGCATCTGCGCACCCATGTCGTGATCGCCCACGACTACACACGCTGGTGAGTCGGTCAAACGATGGGTAATGCGCACTTCCGATACCTGATTTTCCAATGCGGCTTTTGCGCGATCCAACAATGGCTTCAGAGCTTCAGCGACTTTTTCTTGTGCTTGTTTCTCTTCTTCGCTGTCAAGCTTGCCGAGATCCAACTCGCCTTTGCCTACATCCTGCAATGATTTACCATCAAACTCGGCCAAGTGGCTCATCAACCATTCGTCAACACGGTCACTTAACAGCAATACTTCAATGCCTTTTTTGCGGAAGACTTCCAGATGCGGGCTGCTTTTCGCCGTGTTGAAATTTTCAGCGGCAATGTAATAAATCTTCTCCTGCCCGTCTTTCATACGCGAGACGTAATCGTCGAGCGATTGGCTTTGTTCAGCGGTATCAGTGTGAGTGGAAGCAAAGCGCAGCAATTTGGCAATTTTTTCGCGATTGGCAAAATCTTCTGCCGGACCTTCTTTCATGACCTGGCCAAACTCTTTCCAGAAAGTTGCGTATTTTTCCGGTTCGCTTTTTGCCAATTTCGCCAACATGTCCAACACACGTTTGGTCAGCGCTGAACGCATGGCATCAATGTTGGGATCTTTTTGCAGAATCTCGCGCGAGACGTTCAAACTAAGATCATTTGAATCCACAACGCCTTTAATAAAACGCAGATACAAGGGCAAGAATTGTTCAGCGTCATCCATAATAAAGGTGCGCTGTACATACAATTTCAAACCACGTGAAGCATCACGATTGTATAAATCATAGGGGGCACGTGCTGGAATAAATAACATACTGGTGTAATCCAGATTACCTTCCACACGGTTGTGGCTCCAGCTCAATGGATCGGTAAAATCGTGGCTCACATGCTTATAAAACTCTTTATATTCTTCATCAGTCACGTCGGAACGCGAACGAGTCCAGAGCGCAGTTGCAGTGTTAATCACTTCATCTTCCGGTTCTGCATTGGCAGCATCATCGCCAACCGGAGTTTGTTTTTTCATCACTACCGGAATGGCGATATGATCAGAATATTTTTTGATGATAGAACGCAAACGCCAATGGTCGGCAAATTCCAAAGCATCATCTTTTAAGTGTAATTCAACGGTCATGCCGCGATCAGCTTTCTCAACTGACTCTACAGTAAATTCCGCATCGCCCGAACATTCCCAGCGCACTGCTTCACTTGCTGGTGCACCGGCACGACGACTGGTTACCACCACTTTATCGGCAACAATAAATGCCGAATAAAAACCAACACCAAATTGACCAATCAACTGTGCATCTTTTTTCTGGTCACCTGACAGCTTTTGCATAAATTGCGCAGTGCCCGATTTAGCGATAGTACCCAAGTTCTCGATCACCTCATCACGCGACATACCTATGCCGTTATCGCTGATGGTGAGGGTTTTTGCATCTTTATCGAAACTGATGCGAATTTTTAATTCCGTATCGCCTTCATATAGGTCGCCATTGGATACTGCTTCAAAACGCAATTTATCAGCGGCATCCGACGCATTGGATACCAATTCACGCAGGAAAATTTCCTTGTTCGAATACAGCGAGTGAATCATCAAATGCAGCAATTGCTTGGCTTCAGTTTGAAAGCCACGGGTTTCTTTGCGGGCATCAACGGTCATTTTCTAACTCCTGGGTACATACAACTAAGATGTGAACAAATAATATCCGCCATGTAATGACGGGGATGTGCACTAGATGGGGTAGTAGCCAAAGAATTCAAGGGTGCTGTGGGGATGCAAATTTCAGGCAATAAAAAAGCCGCTAAGAAGCGGCTTTTCTAAGGAACTTTGGTAGGACTAAGCAGACTCGAACTGCTGACCCCCACCATGTCAAGGTGGTGCTCTAACCAACTGAGCTATAGTCCTAAAGAGGCGCGCACTTTACCAAGGTGAATTCGCAAGGACAAGACCCAACAACACTTTTTTGTGCCTTGGCCTCGCAAACCCTTAGTAATTGCCTAAACCGCGTGCGAGATCGGCTTTTAAATCGCCAATATCTTCCAAACCAACGGCAACACGGATCAGGTTTTCGGTAATACCAGCATCGGCTTTTTGCTCCGGCGACAAACGGCCATGCGTTGTTGTAGCCGGGTGGACGATAGTGGTTTTGGTATCGCCCAGATTAGCGGTGAGCGACATAATGCGTGTTGCGTCGATAACCTTCCAGGCCTCTGCCCTGCCGCCTTTTACGCGGAAGGATAAGACACCACCAAAAGCAGATTGCTGTTTTGCAGCCAGCTCATGACCAAGATGACTTGGCAAACCTGCATAAAACACTTTTTCTACATTAGGGTGGGCATTAAGCCATTGCGCCAGTTCCAACGCATTGCGTGAATGAGCCTCCATCCGCAAACGCAATGTCTCAAGACCTTTTAAGAATACCCACGCATTGAAAGGGCTCATCGTTGGGCCAGCGCTGCGAATAAATCCGAGCACTTCATCTACATATTTTTTTGCACCAGCAACCACACCACCGAGGCAGCGGCCTTGCCCATCAATGTACTTGGTTGCTGAGTGGATAATTAAATCCGCGCCCAACTCCAGTGGCTTTTGTAATGCTGGAGTGCAGAAGCAATTATCTACCGCCAACAACGCACCGCGTGCATGAGTTAGATCGGCAAGCCGTTGAATGTCGATAACATCGCACAAAGGATTAGACGGCGTTTCAACAAATACCAATTTAGTATTTTCGGTGAAGCCCCCTTCCCACTCGACATAATTAGTTGGATTGACGAACGTGGTAGTTACACCAAATTTTTGTAGATATTTAGTAAACAACACTGTCGTCGTACCAAACACACTGCGTGAACAAAGAATATGATCGCCCGATTTCAGCAGCGCAATGCACGTCGATAAAATTGCCGCCATACCTGATGAAGTGCCGACGGCAGACTCAGCACCTTCCAATGCTGCTATACGCTCTTCAAACATGCGCACGGTGGGATTCGTGTAGCGCGAATAAACGTTGCCGGGCTGTTCGCCAGAAAAACGATCTGCCGCTTCTTGCGCATTCGCAAAAACATAACTTGAAGTCAGGAACAGCGCTTCGCTGTGCTCACCTTCGTGCGAACGCGATTGCCCGACGCGAATCGCCAAGGTATCCAGCGCCGCACCGAACAGCGGATCTTCAGCTAATTGTTCGTCAAAATTTTCCATATCTACTCATCAACTTAATAATTTATCCGCGCGCCGCACCGTTGTGTAAACCAATCGGCAATTCCATTTGTTTGACGGATTTTTTACCGGATTTAGCACTATCGTTGCGCGCGGCTGCAACCTTCTCCAAATATTCGGGAGTGACGTCGCCGGCACAGTATTCGCCATTGAATACAGCACAATCAAATGCGGTGACTTCACTATTGCCTTCGGAAGATGCGGCAATCAGATCCTCAAGGTCCTGATATATCAGCCAATCAGCGCCGATTTCTTCACACACTTCGTCCTCAGTACGACCACTTGCAATCAACTCCGTCGTTGTTGGCATATCGATGCCATAGACGTTGGGATATTTCACCGCGGGCGCTGCTGAAGCGAAATACACTTTCTTCGCGCCGACATCGCGCACCATCTGGATAATTTGTTGGCAGGTAGTACCGCGGACGATGGAATCATCCACCAACAATACAATTTTGTCCCTGAATTCCAATTCAATTGGATTGAGTTTTTGACGCACGGATTTTTTACGCTGTTGCTGGCCGGGCATAATAAAAGTGCGGCCGATGTAGCGGTTTTTTACCAAACCTTCACGGAATTTCACACCTAATTTTTGAGCCAATGCCTGACCTGCAACACGGCTGGTATCCGGAATGGGAATCACCACATCAATGTCATGGTCCGGACGCTCACGCAGAATTTTTTCTGCCAATTTTTCACCTTGGCGTAAACGCGCCTTGTACACCGAAATGCCATCCATAATAGAATCTGGACGCGCAAAATATACGTGCTCAAAAATACACGGCGTCAAACGCGGTGACTTGGCGCATTGGCGACGATTTAATTCGCCCTCTTCAGTGATATAAATTGCCTCGCCCGGTGCAACATCGCTGATCAATTCAAAACCCAGCACATCGAGCGCAACACTTTCGGACGCAACCATATATTCAACACCGCCTTCCTCCGAATGGCGCTTGCCATACACTAACGGGCGAATACCATTTGGATCACGAAAGGCGACCAAGCCGTAATTAGCGATCAACGCAACTACCGCGTAACCGCCGGTCACACGATTATGAACACCGGCAACCGCAGCAAACATATCGTCGGCGGTCGGGTTGAGCTTGCCTTGCATCTGCAATTCATGAGCGAAAACGTTGAGCAATACTTCTGAATCTGAATCGGTATTCACATGACGCAAATCAGTTTTGAAAATATCTTCTGTGAGTTTATCGGCGTTAGTCAAATTGCCGTTGTGCGCAAGGGCAATTCCGTATGGTGAGTTAACATAAAAAGGTTGAGCCAAAGCCGGGCCTGAACTGCCCGCAGTGGGGTAGCGAACATGACCAATCCCCATAGTGCCAAGTAAACGCTGCATATGGCGGGTTCTAAACACATCTTGCACAAGGCCATTAGCCTTTTGCTGGCTCATGCGGCCATCCTGACAAGTCACCATCCCCGCCGCATCCTGTCCACGGTGCTGCAAAATGGTCAACGCATCGTAAAGCTGCACATTCACATCGCGTTTACCCACAATACCTACAATGCCGCACATAAGATTGCCTCAATACTTGTTAACAACTTTAAACTTTCTGACCACTTTCAACATTGCCAAACAGTGCCATTAGCCACTGGCTGACTTGCTCATAAGCTGTCCTGACCCATTCCTCACAAGCGAGAAAATGGGGTATTAATTGCGCCTGCTGCCACCATGCTTCTTCATTGACCGGTATAAAACCAGGCAAGAGAATTAACAAGGCCATCACGATAATAAACGCGCGTGCTGCACCAAAAACCATTCCCAGAAGACGATCAGTACCAGATAAGCCAGTCGCACGTACCAGAGCACCAATAAGGAAGCTCAGCATAGCGCCTAGCAATAGAGTGGCGATAAACAGCGCAGCGTAGGCTGTCATAAGTCGCACAGAGGGTGATTCAATTTGGCCGGCCAACAGGATTTCAAGCTGGCCACCAAAGACTTTGGCTACCAACACAGCCGCGACCCAAATTATTAGTGACAAGGCTTCGCGCACAAAACCACGAATCAAACCGATCAAACAGGACAGGGAAAAAATCCCAATAATGGCCCAATCAGCCCAATTCATTCGCGCGCCCACTCCAAAATCATTGATGGGAGGTTTACAGAGGCGCGCATTCTAACAGAGGCGCAAGATTATGGCTTTAGGGTTTGAAGGGTAAAACAAGGGAATTCACTTTCAAACGTTTGTCTAATTGCGACTTGATCGCAAGGGCTTCGGATTTATCCTGCTTAGGGCCGATAAATACGCGATAAATAGTCGCATTAGCGCTGGGGACAGCACGCACATAAGCCTTATGACCGTCAGCTTGTAACTGGTCGCGCAATTTATTTGCCGCTGCTTGCGCGCTGAGGCTGGCCACCTGAATCACCCATGTGTCAGGCAAGCCTTGTGCATTAAGCGGGATAACTGGCACGGAGGCATCAGTTGCAGCAGATTTAGAAGATGCCGATTGCCAAGAAGATGTTGCCACGGGAGCAACTATGGCTTGCCCGGAGGGAAGGACTTCAGCAACAGGCACTGACTCAGCCTCATCAGGCACAAACATAGTTTCGGGCGCTGGCGCAGGCTCAATACCTTCTGGCCGCGTAGGTTCGTTGAAATCCACGGCGGTAATGCTGGGGCGGCCGGGAATATGGGAGCTGGTGTCCACTTGGTATTGTTGGCGATCCTTAAAAAAACTGGGCAAAAACAATACGGCAATCGCCGCCAGTACTGCTGCACCAATTAAACGATGTTTTACGGATTCTCTCACCTAAAACCTCTGCACCAATAACCTAGGATTAAAACGCAACAGGATTATGCTGTCGTTGCGGCGAGCGCCTGCAAACCGGCAGCTACCGTATAAAAAGACCCGAAAACAAGAATACGATCACCGGGATCTGAATTATTGAAGGCCGCGTGCAAACAATCAGAAACGCTGCCGGAAAATTCTGCTTCCACATCCAAATCGACCAGATTTTGACGTAATTGTTCAACCGTCGCCGCGCGCGGAATAAATGATAAATCGGCGATATACCAGTTGCTAATATACCCTTTGAGATTTTCCAGACTTTGGGCGCGATCCTTATCTGCCATCATCGCCACTATGCCGTGTATTTTTGAACCCACTGCCCCACCCTGCACTAAACGTTCGACCAGATAGGCGGTCGCCGCAGGATTATGGGCCACATCGAGAATCACTTGTCGCTCGCGCCAATGCACTGTTTGAAAACGCCCGGGAACACGCAGTGCAGCCAAGCGGGTAAATGCATCTATTGCCAGCAAATCCAAACCGAAAATGCACGCAACTTGCAGTGCCGCTGCAAGACTGGGAAGTGGCAACTGGGGAAGAGTCTGCGAAGAAAATTGTACGTTGTTATTCCACCAATTCCAGGTGGAGTCACCCGCAACTGAATAACCAAAATCGCGCGAAATTAACTGGAGTGACGCGGAAAGATTTTGCGCATGATCCAGCAGCGATTGTGGGGGCGAAAAATCTGCACAGACCACGGGTTTGCCGGCACGCATAATGCCGGCTTTTTCATAGCCGATAGCTTCGCGGTTATCGCCCAACCAATCGGTATGATCGAGCGCAATACTGGTAATCACCGCTACATCGGCATCGATAATATTGATTGCATCCAAACGCCCACCCAAACCCACTTCAAGCACCGTCGCCATCACTTGTCGACGCTGAAAAATTTCTAATGCCGCCAAGGTCCCGTACTCAAAATAAGTCAGGCTTATAGGTTCAGGATAATCCGCACAGGTTTGCTGGCATGCATTAAAGATGGCTGCAAAAGCAGAACAGATTTCTGCGTCGGCAACAGGGTTGCCATCAACCACTATGCGTTCGTTGTAATGAAGTAAATGCGGGGAAGTGTAAACACCAACTGAAAAACCAGCAGCACCGAGCAAGGCTGCCGTGGCAGTAACGCAAGAGCCTTTTCCATTGGTACCAGCGACAGTGACCACTTTTGCCGTTGGTTTTAAGAGCGCCATCCGCTGCGCAACACGAGTGATACGTTCAAGGCCGAGATCAATCTCGGTCGGATGGTTTTTTTCCAACCAATCCAACCAAGCCGATAGCGAATCAAGTTGCATAGTAGCGGCTATCGAAAAACAACAATTACACTGCTGCTTTGCGCGTAAATTTCGCCAGCAGTGACGCCAACTTATCGCGCATGTCGCGGCGATGGATAATCATATCGATAGCGCCGTGCTCTAACAAAAATTCTGCCCGCTGAAAACCCTTAGGCAATTTTTGACGGATAGTCTGCTCGATAATACTTGGGCCAGCAAAACCGGCACGTGAACCCGGCTCACAAATATTCAGATCGCCAAGCAGTGCAAGACTGGCAGAAACACCGCCGTATACCGGATCAGTCATTACCGAAATATAGGGTGTCCCCTGCATTTTTAAACGTTCAATAACCGCACTGGTTTTGGCCATTTGCATCAGCGAAATTAACGCTTCCTGCATACGTGCACCGCCAGTGGCGGAGAAGCAAACGAAGGGAATATTTTCTTTCAGCGCAATAGTCGCTGCACGGGTAAAACGTTCACCTACAACGTAACCCATAGAGCCGCCGTGAAACGCAAATTCGAAAGCCACTGCAACAATCGGCATGCCTTTTAATTCACCGCGCATTGCCACCAGCGCATCTTTTTCACCCGTTTCTTTTTGTGCTGCCGTCAAACGGTCTTTGTATTTTTTAATGTCTTTAAATTTCAGGCGATCAATTGGCTCAACTTCAGTTGCCAACTCCTGGCGATTTTGCGGATCCAAAAACATATTCAAACGCGCCCGCGCACCAACGCGCATATGGTGATCGCACTTGGGGCAAACATCGAGCGTTTTTTCCATTTCCGGCTTATACAAAACCGCATCACACTTAACACATTTTTCCCACAGACCTTCAGGCACTTTGTTGCTGCGCTTGGTATCAGTGCGGGAAATACTCGGAATAATTTTATCTAACCAACTCATGGTCGCTTCTCTGTACTCAATGTCAATTTAGTTGATTGGTTGTGCCCGCATGCGAGCCACCGGAATTTCGTTGCTATTAATTGAACTTGTGGGCTATCAAATAGAATCTATGGCTACACGAATACTGCCAACGATATCGCCTACTGCTGCGGCAATTTCATTGGCACTTTTGTCGGCCATGCTACCCATTTTTTCAACCAGAACACTGCCAACCACAACACCATCAGCCAATACCGCAACTGCTTTGGCGGTTTCAGGATCTTTAATACCGAAGCCTACACATACTGGCAGGTCAGTTAATTGACCAAAACCGGCAAGCTTTTCTTTTACCGCATTAACATCCAAATGGCCTGCCCCCGTTACACCCTTGAGTGAAACGTAATAGAGAAAACCGCTGGCATAAGCTGCAATTTTTTGCGCGCGCTCAAGCGTAGTCGTTGGGGCAAGCAGGAAAATATTATCCAAACCATGCGCGTCTAACTCACCTTTGAGCACAACAACTTCTTCAGGTGGCAAATCAACAGTTAATAAACCATCAACACCGGCTTCTGCCGCTGCCTTGGCAAATTCTGCGTAACCAAAACGCTCAACCGGGTTTGCATAACCCATCAACACAATTGGTGTGATGTTATTGGTAGCCCGAAATTGTTTAACAATTTCGAGGGTGCCGCGCAAACTGATGTGATGTTCAAGCGCACGCTCGTGACCTTTTTGAATCACCGGGCCTTCTGCCATAGGGTCAGAAAAAGGCACGCCTAATTCAATAACATCAACACCTTGCTCGACCAACGCATGCAAGGTTGGCAAAGTGGCTTGGGGATAAGGATCGCCATTAACCACATAAGCGACTAATATTTTTTTACCCGCCGTTTTGGCTTGGCTCAAGTGCTGGGAAATACGACTCATCGAAAATTCCTGATTTTTATTTGCCGCCCAGTAAGCGGCATCTTTTAATAGCTTGTTGACGCTTTGGATTAAACGGTAATGCCATCCAATCCGGCGACAGTCAAAATATCTTTATCGCCGCGACCGGAGAGGTTGGCGATAATAATTTGGTCTTTGCTCATGGTTGGCGCCAGTTTTTCCACATAAGCCAAGGCATGGCTGGATTCCAGCGCCGGCATAATACCTTCAGTTTTGGTAATTTTGCGAAATGCGGCCAGAGCTTCATCATCATTGATCGCCACATAGTTTACGCGGCCAATATCTTTTAACCATGAATGTTCAGGACCTACACCGGGATAATCCAAACCAGCCGACACCGAATGGGTTTCGATAATCTGGCCATTTTCATCTTCCATCAAATAGGTGCGATTGCCATGCAATACACCGGGAATACCTTTATTCAATGGCGCGGCGTGTTTACCGGTTTCGATACCCAAACCACCCGCCTCAACTCCGTACATTTTTACTGATTCATCTGTGAGGAATGGATGAAACAAGCCTATCGCATTGGAGCCGCCACCAACACACGCAACCAGCGCGTCGGGCAAGCGACCTGCCTGCTCCAGACATTGGCGGCGCGCCTCGCGCCCAATAATCGATTGGAAATCACGTACCAGTTGTGGATAAGGATGGGGGCCAGCAACGGTGCCAATGATATAAAACGTGTCGTCAACATTAGTCGCCCAATCGCGCATGGCTTCATTCATTGCATCTTTCAATGTGCGCGAACCGGAGGTTACCGGAAACACTTCTGCACCGAGTAACTTCATGCGGTACACATTGAGTGCCTGACGCTTAACATCTTCGGCACCCATATAAACGCGGCATTTCAAACCCAAACGCGCTGCAACTGTCGCAGTAGCAACACCGTGCTGCCCAGCTCCTGTCTCTGCAATAACACGGGTTTTTCCAGTAAATTTCGCCAGCAATGCTTGGCCAATAGTGTTATTTACTTTGTGTGCGCCCGTGTGATTTAAATCTTCGCGTTTCAGATAAATCTGCGCACCGCCCAACTCACGGGTCCAGCGCTCAGCGAGGTAAAGAGGTGAAGGACGGCCAACATAATGCGCCATGTCCTTGTCAAATTCGGCTTGAAAGCCAGGATCATCTTTCAAGTTAAAATAGATAGATTGGAGTTCATCGAGCGCATAAATCAGCGTCTCGGAAACGAAGCGGCCGCCATAGGGGCCGAAGTGACCTTCCGCATTGGGAAAAGCACTGTAATCAATAGCTGAAAAATGCTCAGTGTTACTCACCGTTTAATCACCTGTAAGATGCCGGTAAAGACTGCACATCAAGATGCAGCAAACCGTACGTTATTGATAAAAGAGGTTATTTTTCCGTGATCTTTTTTACCGGGTGCCGATTCTACACCACCGCTGACATCAACCCCATAGACTTGGGTCGCCCGAATAGCATCTGAGACGTTGGCGGCAGTTAAACCTCCAGCCAAAACCAAAGGCTTGGCCGATTGCCGGGGTACGCGCGCCCAATCAAAGGTTTCACCTGTACCACCCGGAACTCCGGGGCGATAGGCATCCAACAAAATTCCTGATGCACTGGGATACTCCGCTATAGTAGCTGCCACATCCAGTTCAGGCCGCATACGAATTGCCTTCATATAAGGGCGTGCAAAAGACTCACAATAATCCAGATCTTCATCACCGTGAAATTGCAATAATTGCAGCGGCACTTGTTTCAATACGGCATCCACAAACTCTGGATCAGCATTCACAAATAAACCGGTAACCACGGTGAATGGCCCCGCTGCCAATGCAATCGCGCGTGCCTGCATAATTGTTACAGCACGCGGGCTAGCTGCATAAAACACGAGCCCTAAGGCTTCCGCACCTGCATCAACCACTGCTAGAGCATCTTCAATGCTGGTTATTCCGCAGATTTTGACTCGTGCTCTGGACAAACTCAGGCTCTCCAAACGCTATTGACTCACTCGCAAGGCGAGGGGTGAAGCAAAAATTAGGGGGGGATATTAACAGAAATAACCTCGAAAAGCCGAGGGCTCATTTTTCATTGAGAAGCAAAACCACCTAGCGGTTCAGCAAAAAATAGTGGCCCCGGAGGACACACTGACAACCCAAAATGCACCGGGTAATCGACTCCAACCAAATAAAGACCAAAAGGTTTAGCCGTCACACCGCCAGCACTGCGGTCGCGCGCCGCCAGCACCTCAGCAACCCAGCAGGGGGGCCTGTCACCCGCCCCCACGGCCGTCAATACACCAACGATATTGCGCACCATATGATGCAAGAATGCATTGGCTTGCACCTCCAAAACAATCAAATCCCCGCGGCGCACCAGATGCAAATACTCAATCCGACGCACCGGGCTTTTCGCCTGGCACTGGGTTGCACGAAACGATGTAAAGTCATGCTGACCAACCAAATAGGCTGCAGCCTCACGCATGGCTTCAACATTGAGCGGGCGCGATGACCAAGTCACCTGGTCATGCAATAAACCGGACGGGGTTTTGGCATCGGTCATCAAGTAGCGATAAGTGCGGTTAAGTGCGCTAAAACGCGCATGGAACTGCGGTACAACCTCACGCGCCCAACGCACCGACACCGAATCTGGTAAATACGGCCGGGTGCCACGCAACCAGGCTTTTTCCGGGCGTAAGGCAAGCGTATCGAAATGGATAACTTGATTAGTCGCATGTACGCCAGCATCGGTCCTGCCAGCACAAACGAGACTGATAGGCTCATCCGCCACTGTAGATAAGGCCTTCTCCAAAGACTGCTGCACAGTTCTAACACCGTTTGGCTGCACCTGAAAACCGTGGTAGTCCGTCCCCTTATATTCAACACCCAAGGCAATACGGTGCATCCCTTGCGGCCAAATAGTATCGGCCACCACCTCACCATTGCGGGCATAGGGCTTAGAACTGGGGATGTAGTTTTCACTCATGGGAATAAACCATCAAACAGAAACCAAACTGCACAAAATAAAAAAGCCTTGCACCGGAATGCAAGGCTTTGCGATCAGGCAAAAAATTAGCCTATTCGGCCGAGCAACTCATTGGCTTCTTTACGCTGCTCATCGTTACCTTCACCGAGGACTTCAGAAAGGATATCTTTCGCACCCTCACTATCGCCCATATCGATATAAGCGCGCGCCAAATCCAGCTTGGTTGCAGCCTCATCGGCATCGGCAAGGAAATCCAATTCTGCATCCATGTCGTCATCTGACAAATCGGCCAGTGCGGCCTCGTCGCTGGAGAACTCATTCAAATCGATATCGTCTGAATCGCCTGAAAAATCTGAAAGCGCCTGCGCAAACAAATCTTCGTCATGCTCTTCTTCGGCATCAACCAGCGCAGCCTCGTCTGCTATAACTGCAGGAGACTCTTGGACAGGTTCTGGCCGTGAAGGAATTTCATCCTGCAATTCCAAATCAACAATATCATCCGCCACCGCAAAGTCAGCGCCGTCAAATTCCGTAGATTCACTTAACTCCCCAAGATCATCTTCAAGCGCAGCCAGATCCAAATCACCGTCAGCCAATGCGTCTTCTTCAAAGCTAAAAGTGTCATCATCTCCCAAATCAAAATCTGGCAGCAATTCATCTGCACTGGCTTCTGCCAAAGCTTCAGTATCGCCTGCAAGATCCACCTCCAGGTCTTCGGCATTATCATCAACACCAAAATCAACTAGATCATCATCCAGTTCAAAACCCATGGATGTTTCAGGCTTATCCAAATCATCGGTCAAGCTAAGTTTTGACGTCGAAATTTCATCTTGTGCAGACTTCACATCAGAGAGATCGAGATCTTCAATTCCCAAGTCCCCATCTTCACCTAAAAGGTCATCATCAAAATCTACATCCAGGCTTTCCATTTCATGGTCAAGCGCTGCAAGATCGACATCATCAACATTCATGTCCAGATTAAAATCATCTGCCGCGACCTCCAACGACTCCGACTCTGCCGCAACAAGTTCAGCAGACTCCTCTACTGCCGATTCACTCAATTCAAGGTCGTCGTCCAAATCGAAGTTGAACCCATCTTCGATTGAAGGAGCCTTAACCTCCAGATCTTCAGGAAGAGTGTCAGCATCCAAATTATCGAGAGCCAATGACAACTCAGACAAATCTTCGGCTTCAGCAGCCAGATCATCATCAAAATCCAACTCAAATTCATTTTCCACTGCTGCAGGCGCATCTGCGATAGCAGACGAGAGATTGGACTCGTCATCGTCCAGATCGAGGTCAAAATCAAAACTAGTTGGCTCACTTGCTGTCGCGACTGGTGCGACAGAAAGGTCATCATCAAGATTAAAATCATCGAGAGAGAATTGATCCAGATCTGCATCCTGTGCTTCATTTGCAACTGAAGCGGCAGGATCGAATTCACCCGCCCCTGAGATGCCCTCGCGCAACTCAGATGCACGTGCCAGCAGGGCTCCACCCGCCAGAGGCAAGAGCGCCGCGTAATGCTTATCAAATGCAGGGCCATTTTGCTGTTGGGAGTAAACCTCCAGCAACTTCATGCGAATATCAGCTGAGTCAGGATCTTTTTGCAGGGCGTTGAGAAGCATTTCCTCAGCCTGATCCAACTTACCGTAAGCGATATAAATATCTGCTTCGCCAACTACATCGCCCGTTTCAGCAACTGCAGTCGTTTCATTAGGTTCATCAAAAAGTGACGTTTCATCGGTCTCATTGAAGTGAGTTGCTTCATCAGCCACTTCTTCATTGTCACCAGCTGAATCATCCATGGCAAAAACATCATCCTGCTCTTCAGCCTGCTGCTCTTCAGCCTGCTTGCGGCGGCGGTAAGCAAAATAGCCTGCACCGGCCAAACCCAAAATCCCCAAGCCGATCCAAGGTGCATTTTCAACTGCAGTATCGGCTAATGTCGGCTCAGGTTTAGGTGGAACAATGACCTTCTTCGGCGGGGCTGGTTGTGGCGGTGCCACTGCAGCAACACTAGATGCGGCGGCTTCAGAGCTGGCTACAACAGCTTCAGAACTGGCAACATCCGCCACCGCAGCAACTGGCTCTGCGACAATAGGAGCCTCAGCCACCTCTGCTGGAGATGATGCAGCCTGGCCAGCGGCCACCTGTAATGCACGCAATTTTTCATTGCTTACTTCAACCAAACGCTCCATGGTTTCGATCTGTGCTTCAAGATCTTTTACCCGCGAACTTAATTCAGTATTTTCCGCTTTGGATTTATCCAGCTCCTCCAAAGTCACAGCCAACTCAGACTCCAGCGCCTTACCTGCACCATCGTTAGCGCCACTACCTTGGCCTGTACTAGCAGTGCCCGCTGAAGGAGCTGCGAGCTTTACTCGCCCACTTACCTCGGTAGATTCAGCACGGGTTGAGCTGGTACGACGAGATGCATTTAACTGTGCGCCTGAATTCGAGTCGCCGGTTGCCTGGGCAAATTGACTCACAGCCTCAGACTTATTAAGCGATTTCATCTCGCTCGCATCCGGAACACGCAATACTTGTCCGCGACGCAATCTGTTGATATTGCCATTGATAAAGGCTTCAGGATTAGCGCGATAGAGCGCCATCATGCTCTGATGGACTGACACGCTGGAATCAGGACGCGCACGCAGCGCAACTTCCCACAGCGTATCATTGCTGCGAACTTCATATTCATCGCCACTCAGGCTGGGCTGGCGGGCACTAGGAACCTGGCGCGGCTCACTGGTGTAGCCGGAATCTGACGTTGCTTTAGGTGTTGATGTGGTAGAGCGCGGTTGCTGTGATTTATTGCTGGTGACCGCAGTTTGCACTGCTTGTGTAGCTCCGCCATCATCAAAAGTAGGTAGATCCATTAACAGGGTGTATTCGCGCAACAAGCGGCCAGCAGTCCAGCGGGCTTCAATCAAAAAATTCAGGTAGGGTTCGCGAACCGGGCTGCGCGAGGTGATAACCACCTTGGGGCCATCAGCAGCCTCAAGGTCTACTTGAAACTGAAACTCTGTGTAGAAAAACAAACGATCTACACCATTGCGTTCAAAATCAGCCGGGGATGCCAAAGCAACCAGGATCTGCTCCGCCGTAAGATCGCGTGTATCAAGTAGCTTGACCTCGGCCTCCAGTGGCTGGTTAAGCGTTGACTTGAGCTTAACCTCACCCAATCCCAAAGCACTGGCATAAGGCGACAGTACAAGAGATGTAAGACCACAGGCTAAAACCAACTGACGAAGACGCATAGCGCTATCCTTTTATTATTCCACGGCTGAACTAAACACGATTAGTCAGACATTTTAGTTGATTAACACAGCTTGATGAGTAAATGAAGCTGTGCTGGTGAGGCATAAAACCTCGAATGAATCTTCAGTATCGTTCGTAAGTATTCATTATAAATAGGTTTTTATCAATACTCGGGGTCTTGACAAAGACTAAACAAAGCAGCTTTTTTGATAGTTTTCAGGAGTGATTTTACAAAAATGTGAAAAAGGACTGACATTTAAATCCTTATTTACCCCTAAAGCGGTTATAAAAAGCAAAAACCCCAAGGGTGTCACCAACCTTGGGGTTTGTTTTTTACCAGGACTGGATAAGTAGAAAACCGCTTATTTTGACCCTTGTAAGATATGCAGCATGCGGCGCAACGGCTCAGCCGCACCCCACAACAACTGATCGCCAATCACGAAAGCAGAAATATATTCTGGCCCCATATTGAGTTTACGCACTCGACCTACCCCAATTTTGAGGCCGCCAGTGATAGAAGCTGGCGTCAACTCTTGCTCAGTGATGCTACGGTCGTTTGGCACAAATTTAACCCAATCATTGCCTGACTTAATGATGGATTCAATCTCTGCAAGCGGAAGATCTTTTTTGAGCTTGATAGTCAACGCCAAACTATGGCACCGCATAGCACCAATGCGCACACATAAACCATCAACGGGGATGGTGTCGGTATTCCCCAAAATTTTGTTAACTTCAGCCTGACCTTTCCACTCTTCTTTGGACTGGCCATTATCCAATTGCTTGTCGATCCAAGGGATCAAACCACCAGCAAGCGGAGCTGGAAAAAATTCGCGCGGCACGTCGTTACGGATAGTATTAGCCACTTTTCTGTCGATATCCAAAATCGCTGAAGCAGGTGTTGCCAACTCATCAGCCACAGCATCATGAATCACGCCCATACCTTTCAACAATTCGCGCATGTGGTTGGCACCACCACCCGAGGCGGCTTGATAGGTCATAGAGCTAACCCAATCCACCAAACCCGCATGAAACAAACCACCCACACCCATCAGCATGATGGAGTTAGTACAGTTGCCACCAATAAAGTTTTTAACGCCTTTCTTCAGCGCCGAGTCGATAACACCCTGGTTAACCGGGTCAAGAATAATGACCGCGTCGTTCTCCATACGCAGACTGGAAGCCGCGTCGATCCAATAGCCATCCCAGCCAGACGAGCGCAGCTTCGGGAAAATCTCATTGGTGTAGTCACCACCCTGACAGGTAACAATCACATCCAGTTGCTTCAGATCATCAACTGAATAAGCATCTTTCAATGCAGGCAATCCAGCGGCAACAGCCGGGGCAGCACCACCTACATTTGATGTGGTAAAAAATACGGGTTCGATAGCCGCAAAGTCGTTTTCTGCTTGCATACGCTCCATCAATACGGAGCCGACCATACCGCGCCAACCTACAAAACCTACTTTCATCTCAGTCTCTCTTTAACAATTCACAAGCTAATGATTAGGCCAGCGCTGCAACAACAGCATCGCCCATTTGCGAGGTAGATACTTTGGTCTTACCTTCCGTATAAATGTCTGCGGTGCGATAACCTTGGTCCAACACCTTGCCAACTGCAACCTCAATTGCATCCGCAACCTGAGGATAACCGAGCGAATAACGCAACATCATGGATACCGACAAAATCGTCGCGAGCGGGTTAGCTATACCCTGCCCAGCGATATCCGGTGCAGAGCCATGGCAAGGCTCATACATACCGCGACCATCTTTATCCAATGACGCTGACGGAAGCATACCAATAGAGCCAGTCAACATAGCTGCCGCATCGGACAAAATATCACCAAACATGTTGCCAGTCACCAACACATCAAACTGTTTTGGCGCACGCACCAATTGCATAGCGGCGTTATCGACATACATGTGGGACAGCTCAACATCCGGATACTCTTTATGCAGGGTATCCATCACTTCGCGCCACAACATAGTCGCCTCAAGCACATTCGCTTTATCAACCGAACATACTTTACCATTACGTTTGCGCGCCATCTCAAACGCGGTACGGCCGATACGGATAATCTCGCTCTCGGAATATTTGTAGGTGTTGTAACCTTCGCGCTCGCCATTTTCCAATACGCGAATACCGCGCGGCTCACCAAAATAAATACCGCCTGCCAATTCGCGCACGATCAAAATATCCAGGCCAGAAACCACTTCCGGTTTCAGCGAAGATGCATCTACTAATTGGGGATATAACAACGCTGGACGCAGATTCGCATACAAACCCAATTGTGAACGGATCTTCAGCAAACCTTTTTCCGGGCGAATCGAGCGGTCCAATTTATCCCACTTGGGGCCACCCACAGCTCCAAGCAAAATCGCATCCGCTTTACGTGCCTTTTCGAGGGTTGAATCCGCCAGTGGAACGCCATGCACATCAATTGCGCAGCCGCCCATCAATTCGTTTTCAAAGGTTAAGCCCAAATCGAATTTGGCATTAACCACATCCAGCACCTTGCGCGCTTCACGCACAATTTCAGGACCGATGCCATCGCCTTCCAAAATTAAAATATGTTTGCCCACAAGCATTCTCCAATTAAAAAATTCTTATTTCGCCTCTCATTTAACTACATCAAACAACCAAGGCGCTTCAACGCGTTTTTTGGCTTCGTAGGCGCGAATGGCATCAGCATGTTCGAGAGTTAAACCAATATCATCCAACCCATTTAACAAGCAATGTTTGCGAAATTCATCTACATCGAACGCAAAACTTTCACCGCCTGGGGTTTTAACAACTTGCGCTGCTAAATCAATTGTCAATTGATAGCCTTCTGCCGCGTACATTTCATTAAACAAGCTATCGACAATCTCATCACTTAATACGATGGGCAGCAAACCATTCTTGAAACAGTTGTTATAAAAAATATCGGCAAAGCTGGGCGCGATCACACTACGAAAGCCGTAGTCATCCAATGCCCAAGGCGCATGTTCGCGACTAGAACCACAACCGAAGTTTTCGCGCGACAACAACACAGTTGCGCCCTTGTAACGCGGAAAATTCAGCGGAAAATCCGGGTTTATTGGGCGCCCTTCGCAACTTTGATCCGGTTTACCTTCATCGAGATAGCGCAGCTCATCAAACAAATTCTTTCCGAAACCGGTACGTTTAATCGATTTCAAAAATTGCTTAGGAATAATCATATCGGTATCGACATTGGCGCGATCCATAGGAGCAGCAACGCCTTGCAAAACGGTAAAACTTTTCATCGCGGTCTCCTACTGATTAATTGAATGTGCGCACATCGACAAAATGACCCGCAATCGCAGCGGCAGCAGCCATCGCCGGGCTCACCAAATGCGTTCTGCCACCGTAGCCCTGGCGCCCTTCAAAATTGCGATTGGATGTTGATGCACAGTGCTCGCCATTACCCAATTTATCCGCGTTCATGGCCAAGCACATGGAACAACCCGGCTCACGCCATTCCAAACCGGCGGCGATAAAAATCTTATCCAGCCCTTCGGCTTCCGCTTGCGCTTTTACTGCACCAGAACCAGGAACCACAATCGCCTCTTTTACCGATGACGCCTTGGTGCGGCCTTTCACCACTTCAGCTGCGGCGCGAATATCTTCAATGCGCGAATTAGTGCAAGAGCCAATAAATACGCGATCAACATGAATCGAAGTAATAGGCTGGTTGGCTTGTAAACCCATATATTGCAATGCGCGCAACATACCTTCGCGCTTGACCGGATCAGTTTCTTGCGCCGGATCGGGTACCTTGTCCTCAACCGAAACAACCATCTCCGGCGAAGTACCCCAACTCACTTGCGGCTTGATATCAGCGCCGTTTAATTCAACGATGGAATCGAAATGTGCGCCCTCATCACTCACATAATTTTTCCAATCGGCTACGGCTTTTTCCCACAATTCACCCTTGGGTGCATAGGTGCGCCCGTTAACGTAGTCGATGGTCGTTTGGTCTACCGCCACCATACCGGCACGGGCGCCCGCTTCAATCGCCATATTACACACCGTCATACGCCCTTCCATGCTCATATCGCGGAAGACTTGGCCGCCAAACTCCATCGCATAGCCAGTGCCGCCGGCGGTACCGATTTTGGCGATGATCGCGAGCACAACATCTTTTGGTGTCACACCCAAACCGAGCTTGCCATCCACCTTAATGAGCATGTTTTTCATTTTTTTAGCAACCAGACATTGGGCCGCCATCACGTGCTCTACTTCGCTCGTACCTATTCCATGCGCCAAAGCGCCGAGAGCACCGTTTGTGGCGGTATGGGAATCACCGCAGACAACGGTCATGCCGGGCAAGCAGGCGCCGGTTTCAGGGCCGACAACGTGCACAATACCTTGGCGGTGATCATTGATCTTGAACTCTACAATACCGAACTCATCGCAGTTATCGTCCAGCGTCTGCACCTGGATCAAGGACACCGGGTCTTCAATCCCCGCAACACCATTAGCACGCTCTTTTTGCGTGGTAGGCACATTGTGATCTGGAGTGGCGAGGATGGAGTCCACACGCCATGGCTTGCGGCCAGCCAAACGCAGACCATCAAACGCTTGCGGGGAGGTCACTTCGTGGACTATGTGACGATCTATATAAATGAGTGCAGAACCATCGTCGCGCTGCTGCACGAGGTGGGCATCCCAAAGTTTGTCGTAAAGCGTTTTAGCGGCCATGGTGTTCTCCAAAGGATCTGCTTACACGGTATTTGTTCCGGATCTTCAAGACAACTTGCCTGGATAGCCTCGAGATCAATTAGTAAAGGCGATAGTACGGCCAGACAACCCATAAAACAAATTTATCTTTTTTATATATTGCATTCCCAAAAGGAATGGACTAAAAATAAAACGATGGATACTCAACATTTACATGCATTTGTGGCAATTGCTGAACATGGTTCATTTTCTGCTGCAGCAGAACGCTTGCACCTTACCCAGCCCGCCATCAGCAAGCGCATCGCCCTGCTGGAGGAGCAACTCAAAGCTTCTTTATTTGATCGTATTGGGCGGCAGGTTGCCCTAACTCAGGCGGGTCAGCTGTTGTTAAGCAAAGCCAAGCTAATCTTGGGCGAGGTCGCAGCCACGCAGCGCGCTATTGCTGATTTACAGGGCGACATCCAAGGCAAGCTAAGTATCGCCACCAGTCACCATGTAGGGCTGCATTATCTGCCACCCTATTTGAGGGATTTTTCGACGCGCTACCCCCAAGTAAAACTGGATTTACACTTTCTCGATTCGGAGCAGGCTTACCATGAAATACTCCAAGGCAGATTTGACATCGCCACTATTACGCTCGCGCTTCAACAAGATGCACGCCTCCAGAGCGAAACCCTCTGGCACGACCAACTCCATTTCGTCGTCGCGCCCACCCATGCACTTGCAACGCAATCGCATCTTCAGTTGGCCGATTTAAGTCAGCACCCGGCGATAATGCCGGATACCAATACCTACACCACGCAGCTCATTAAAAACTTGTTTGACCGCCAACAACTAGCATTGAATATGGGCATGGTATCCAATCACTTGGACACTATAAAAATGCTGCTGAGTATTGGACTTGGTTGGGGCGTTTTGCCGCGACGCATTATTGATGATGGACTACATATTTTGAGTATCGATCAGCCACCGATTATGCGCCCGCTAGGCTACATACATCACAGCCAACGCACCCTGAATAATGCCGCACGAGTCTTTTTAGATTTATTGCAAAATAAAGTAATTGACTCCTAACCCTTACTCAAACTACCAAGCGTAATATTCACAAGCACCACGAACTTTTCGTCACACTCAATTACACCAACCGATAAAAACTTTACTTTAAGCTTCAGGATTTTTTATGAAACCATTTTCTCCTCTTGTGAACTTTTCACTTAGCACACTTGCATTGACCGCTGCATGCCAGGCTAATGCCGATACGCTATTCGGGATTTATGCAGGTGCAGGCACATGGCAAAGCGAATACGCCGGCGAAATAGGCAAGCCAGCCACTTCGGCAAGTGATTTGGGCATGAGCGATAACAATAATAATTTTTACTACATCGCTATCGAACACCCAATTCCCTTTTTTCCCAATATCAAAGTTCAGCAAAATAACATCACCAGCGAACAAAGCAGCGTGATTGAAAATAATTTCAGCATTGGGAATATTGGCTATCCGAGCGGTAGTACAGTTGCAACTGATTTTGATTTAAGTTACACCGACGCCGCACTTTATTACGAGCTACTCGATAATTGGCTGATACTGGATCTCGGTGTCACACTGAGAAAATATTCAGGCTATCTGGAAGCAACAAGTGTAAGCTCCAGCGATAAAACGGATATTGATATCTCCGTACCACTCGCTTATGGACGTATGCAATTTGATTTACCTTTGACTGGTTTCTTTGCGGGCTTTGAAGGTAATTACATCAGCTATGATGGCAATGATTTAGCTGATTACAGTGCAAAAATAGGCTATTCGTTTGACTCGGCATTAGATTTAGGCGTTGAAGTTGGATATCGCGCGCTGACCGTCAATATTGATGATGACGATGTACACACAAACGTGGATATAAAAGGCCCCTATGCAGCTGCGCTTTTTCATTTTTAGACATCAATTACGATCAGCCTCGCCACAGCGAGACTGATCGCTCTTTATAATTAAAATGCACCCAGCTTAAAGTACAAATTATAATCACCACTAAAGGAAAAACCATAACCTAGATACACGGGCCCCAAGGGTGTTTCACCCCCCAAATAAATGACTCCGGAATCAAGCCAATCGCCCTCATCAGTCATAGTATAAACAGTTTGCAATTTTGCAGCCTCCACAGCAAACCCCATACGCAGATCACCATTTAATCCTAACGGCATACGTCCGATAATTCGCTCCGCACGTAGGTGGGAATAAAACGCATCATCACCAATAATTTGATTACTGGCATAACCTGATAAGTTTAAGAACCCGCCCAGCATAACCGCATCATAAAATGGTAATTCATTTACTAACGACGACACGTACAATGTGCGCGCAGCAAAAACAAAATCATTCAGTTTATAGGCACCACCTAAATCAACAGAAAGTTTCTGGTACCCCTCTTTGTGAGAGTCAAAAAAAGTGATCTCGCTGCGCCAACCATGGGAAGGAAAATAAATGCGATTACGTCGATCAAGGTTTAACGAAAACAAGATCCCACCATAATGCTCATCGACATCAGGCAATGCAATGGCACTCACATCCGCTGTACCTTTTATTCGATATTCACGCCAGCCAATTGTTGTCTGCCCATAAACATCCAAATTAGTACCGAGCACCAACTCGGAATACGATGTATCTAATTGATACTCAGCCAGTTTGGTTCCATCAGTGAACAACACAATATCCTCTCGCCCTTTGAAATAGCGAGGCTCAATAAAGTAAGTTTGTCGATAATTCAACGGCTGGTAATAATCCAATTCAAGAGCTGATTCATTGCCCACATCTACGGCGGCAAAAAATTCTCCACCATAAGGATTCATCCAGGTATTGCGATAGGCACTGCGCAAGGTAAAGTTAGACCCTTGGTGATATTCGTTATCGATAGAAAATCCAAAAGTCAGGTAGTCAGAACTCCAATTTTTTTCTCTTGCTGTAATTTCAAGAATATTTCTACCTGCTTGATTGGTAACACGATAGTCAACCCCATCGTAAAAACCATCGCCATAAGCGCGCACCAAATCCTGCTCCAATTGGGAGCGATCAAACAACTGCCCTTCTTGTTGATGAATTTGTCGCGCGACATATTCAGGATGAACACGTTGAAGTGGCGCAATAACAATTTGATCAATATGAATCTCCCTTTTACGCGCATCCGTATTTTTATGTTTCCATGCAACATAGGTTTTTTCATCGACAGACAATACACGCAATGCCGACAATTGCCGCTCCGCAGCAACTCTGCCTATATCAGCAGCTTTCTCATAGCGAGCAAAATCAGAGGCTTTAATATCACCTAACTCAGGAGCGATATAAATATCACTCCCCGTCAAACTGGCGAGCGAGCGCTCAACATTTTGTTTAGTTAAAATACCAATCATTTGCGCCGTGACACTTAAGAGCGAACCGACACTCTCGGGAGGCTTTAAGGGTGAACCAACATTGACGGCGATAACCCTATCCGCCTTACACAAGTCTCGCGCCACCTCGATAGGCAGGTTATCCACCAATCCACCGTCAACCAATTTACGGTTTTGATGTTCCACTGGCGCCATTAAACCGGGTACAGACATGCTGGCACGCATCGCCTGGGTCAAACTACCACTGCGAAAAACAACGCGCTCCCCCGTACCTATATCAGTTGCCACTATCGCCAGGGGCAAGGCCAGCTCCTGAATTTCTCGCTCGCCGAGATCCGCATCCACTAACTGATTAAAAAATAATTTTATTTTTTCGCCCGCAACTACACCTGGCTGGATTTGCATCCCGCGCTTGGTCAAACCCAACTCGGTACCGGTAAGATAACGCCTGCTCACTTTTTTTTTGCGATAACTCAGCTGGGAATAATCCGCCACATCCAGGAACATGTCAGTCCAATCCGCTGTTGCGAGCTTGTCACGCATGGACTGCGGCGATAGCCCCGCCGCATAAGAACCAGCAACCAAACCACCCATACTGGTTCCCACTACGCAATCGACCGGAATACGCTCGCGCTCCAGAACCTCCAACACACCTATATGAGCAGCACCACGCGCGCCACCGCCCCCCAAAACCAAAGCAGTCCGCTGGGTTTCTACAGCTAAAGCCGTCGTAGACAACAAGACTGTCAGTAACAATACAATGAGAGCGCTATTCATTTACCCGATGCCATCCTTTCTAAACGCACATATTAGAAGAACCATAGTATCCATTATGCTTATTGCCTATATCGCACCGATCAAAATGCGATCACATTTCAACCTAAAATAAGATCTTATACTCAACACAATGAACAATAGATGACATATTTGAAGGATGAATATTCTAAAAAATGTCTACTTTTAAGGATTAATAAAATACTAATCACCCGTTTTTCAGACTAAACAAACCATTTATCTCACAAAACCATTAATAATAGGAAGATTGTCTTTATTTATGGCACCTATTAAAAAACCATCCCACTTTTTCACCTCTATTAGGTAGAATGACCCACGAATTGATACTTTTAGGAAATGACATCATGACCAGTACCCAAGTCGATGACCTGAATGTGGTCTCGCAAGAGCTGCTGATTTCCCCCGCAGAACTCAAGAAAAAAATCCCGCTGACCGACAAAGCGCGCGACGTTGTAACCCAAGGCCGCGAAGTAGTGCGCAATATCCTGGACCGCAAAGATCATCGGATTTTTGTGGTGATAGGCCCCTGCTCTATCCATGATGTAGCGGCCGCCAAAGATTACGCCCAACGCCTGAAAAAACTGGCGGATGAGGTCAGCGATACGATTTATGTAGTGATGCGCGTGTATTTTGAAAAACCGCGCACCACCGTAGGCTGGAAAGGTTTAATTAACGACCCATACCTGGATGATTCCTTCAAAATTGAAGAAGGCCTGCATATCGGCCGTCAATTATTGCTGGATATCTCGGAAATGGGCCTGCCTACTGCCACTGAAGCGCTCGATCCTATATCGCCCCAATACCTGCATGATTTGATTAGCTGGTCAGCCATTGGGGCGCGCACCACCGAATCGCAAACCCATCGCGAAATGGCGAGCGGATTGTCGTCGGCCGTAGGTTTCAAAAATGGAACCGATGGTGGCCTGACGGTCGCGATAAACGCACTGCAGTCCGTATCAAAACCACATCGCTTCCTTGGTATTAATACGGAAGGCCAGGTAGCGATTATCCACACTCGCGGCAACGGTTATGGCCATGTTGTATTACGCGGTGGCAATGGCAAACCTAACTACGATTCGGTTAGTGTCGCCCTGTGTGAGCAAGAGTTGGCCAAGGCGAAAGTGGTACCCAACATTATGGTGGATTGCAGCCATGCCAATTCCAATAAAAACCACGAGTTGCAAACGCTGGTGATGGAAAATGTGGCCAACCAAATTGTGGAAGGCAACAAATCTATTATTGGCTTGATGGTGGAAAGCAACATTGGCGCCGGCAATCAAAGTATTCCAGCCAATCTGTGTGACCTAAAATACGGCGTATCGGTAACTGACGCTTGTATCGATTGGGAAACGACTGAAAGAACACTGCGCAAAATGCGCGACACCATTCGAGAAACACTCGTAAATAGAACTAGCTCCTGATTTTAAAATTAAATGTAAGAGCCAAGCTATTGATAATATTGAAAAAGTGGCCTGGGGCCACTTTTTTAATGTCCGAATTGAGAGCCAACTCACGCACAAATTGTTAAATTTATCGACATTTATTAAGGATACACTATGGTTTTTTAGAATCCTGACTGTTAAATTCTGTTAACACAGGAAAGCCAGTTGCCGGACGCAAGAAGAATAATTTTTACTTATCTGCGGAGCACAGCATGGCAGTCAGTCAGCCTCTTCACCAACATGATTCACGACCGCACAGCTCTCACAGTTTTGATGTGGCAAAAGCCGTTCAACACGGAGAATTAGTGTTAAGCCTGAGCACTATGCTGGGCTGCGACTATATATTTGTAAGCCACAAAGGTGCTCACGAATTGTTGGGCAGCGCTCGCTTGGCAACTACCATCCGTGAGCTTTTAGACATACTGGAAACATCGCCTTACCAAAGCATGGTGGTTAGTGCCGATGAAACTCCCAATGGTGAACTTGCTTTTACACGTTACGATTTCAAATGGGAGAACCGCCAAGTCTGCCAGGTTATTGCTACTCGTGTGACTAACGCAGATCAGGCGGACTTCATGCGCATGATGTTTGACTGCAGCACAACCTGCTAATACCCCAGTTCCCATTTATTAGACCAGGTCCCGAAAGCCACACTTAAGCTGTGGCTTTTTCGTTTAGAAAAACGATTTTAGTCCCAAACACTAAACTGGTAGAGCTGTGCTACTTTTAAGTCTATAACCTCAATAAATAATCCTGACTGAGTAGTGTTTATGTACATCATCCTGACAAAGATCCTGCGATACGGGATATTGGTAGTAGCGGTTATTACAGTACCGCTTCTGGCTGCGGAAACCAAAACTGTCATCACCAACATGAAATCGAATGTACAGACGGATTACATGAATGGCCTGCTCAAGTTGGCACTCTCCTACTCGGATAAAAACTATATTTTCTCCACAACCAGTGAAGTCTATTCCCGTCCGCGCGTTATGGAATCGCTCAAGTCAGGTGCAATTTCTGTAATGTGGGGCGGGACATCGGAAGAAATGGAGCGCGATTTTATCCCTATCAGGATTGATGCTTATCGCGGGCTAATGAATCACCGCTTGTTCTTTATTCGTCAAGGTGATCAGGCGCGTTTTGACAATATTAAAACACTGGAAGACCTCAAGCAGATTCGCCTTGGACAAGGGCGCAGCTGGCAAGATGCCTCTATTTTGGAAAGCGCGGGGCTCAATGTAGTCAAAACCACCAAAAAACCCAGCCTCTACCATATGCTGGATGGCGGACGATTTGATGCCTTCCCACGCGGTGCCAACGAAGTCTGGACTGAATTGTCCGCATTTCCTGATCTTAAACTCACGGTTGAAAAAAACCTTGTGTTGATCTACCCCCTTCCCACCTATTTTTTTGTCAGCCAAAAAGACCCTGTATTGGCCAAAGATATTGAGTTTGGACTTGAGTCAGCGATTAAGGATGGAGCCTTCAACAAATATTTTTACGGCAGCTCTGAAGTCCAGGAGGCACTGGGAAAAGCGGATTTGGGCAAGCGTCGCGCCATCCGGATCAACAACCCCTATCTACCCAAGGCGACTCCGTTGGACCGCAAAGAGTTATGGCTGGATTTGATGAGCACCACCACCTCAGCCAATGCGAGCAATTTGGCAGATGACACTTCATTACCGAGCCCCCAGTAGTGGCGGGGAAACTTTTTGCAGAAAGTAGACTCCCAATCACGAATAGCCTATCTAACGCTGGGGCTTGTACCTGCCTTTAACCGTGCAATTCCGCTATAGTAAGAGTCCTGTTAAACCCCGACCCAGGTTGTAGCGGGTTGTTATGATCAGACTAATTAACACTGCTACGCACAGACGCGTCCAGACACGCGCTTTGACTTTTTGAGACACACTTTATGCAAATTGTTGTTGTGAGATCGCTAAAACTTACCCTATTTAGCCTTATTGTCAGCCTGTCTTCACTGAGTTTTGCTGACAAAATTGATGTTCTCAAGCCCACCCCCGAACAAAGCAAGGCAGCGATTGATCTGGTGCAAAAGCTGGACAGCGAACATTACCGCGATCAGGAGTTTAACGACGCCTTGTCCTCGCGCTACTTCGATGAATACTTAAAATCACTCGACAGCGCAAAAAACTTCTTTATCCAATCCGATATTGCAGAATTCGAAAAGTATCGCAAAACTTTTGACGACGACTACAAAAAGGGCAAACTCGACAACAGCTTTGCGATTTTCAATCGCTTCAATGAGCGCATGATTGCCCGTCTCGAGAAAGTGGTAAAAACGCTGGATGATCCAAAAACAAAATTCGATTTTGATGTCGAAGAGTCCATCGTGCTTGACCGCGAAAAAGCCCCCTGGCCAGCCAATGAAGCAGAAGCGGATAAGCTCTGGCAGCAATACCTTAAATCCAACCTGCTCAACTCTATGCTTTCAGGCAAAAAATTGGAGGAAAGCAAAACTACGTTGCGTAAGCGTTACGCCAACCAACTGCGCAGGTTGAAGCAGCAAACCAATGAAGAAGCATTCAGCGTGATGATGAACTCACTCACCATGCTTTACGATCCACATACCAATTATTTATCTCCTGAAAATGCCGAGAATTTTGACATTAGTATGTCGCTTGAGCTGCAAGGTATAGGTGCGGTTTTACAAAGCGATGAAGACTACACAAAGGTCAGCAGCCTGGTTGTCGGTGGCCCGGCACAGAAACAAGGCCAGTTAAAACCCAACGATAAAATTGTCTCAATTGCACAAGGTGTCGATGGTGAATTTGTCGATGTAGTTGGCTGGCGGTTGGATGAAGTCGTCAAGTTGATTCGCGGGCCAAAAGGTACAATCGTGCGCCTGGAAGTCAGGCCATCGGATCCGACTGCAACTATCAACAAAAACATCACTATTAAACGTGAAACGGTAAAACTCGAAGACCAAGCCGCGAAAAAAGCGGTATTTGAAGTGAAGAATGGCAACAAAACCTTCAAGCTGGGCGTGATTGACATTCCTACTTTTTACATGAATTTTGAAGCCTATCAAAAGGGTGATCCCAACTATAAAAGTACAACACGCGACGTGTTCAACTTACTTAATGAATTAAATAAAGAAAAAGTAGACGGCATTATTATCGATCTGCGCGATAACGGCGGTGGCTCATTACCAGAAGCCGCTATGCTGACCGATCTGTTTGTTGATCCAGGCCCTGTTGTACAAATTCGCCAAAGTGACGATACCATTTCGCGCAACTATCGCGCCTATCAACCTGCAGTTTATCGCGCGCCTATCGCGGTATTAATTAATCGTTTGAGCGCTTCGGCATCAGAAATTTTTGCTGGCGCCATTCAGGATTACGGTCGCGGTATTATTATTGGCTCTACCACCTTTGGTAAGGGCTCTGTGCAAAATCTCGTCGAGCTAAAACACGGCCGGCTAAAAATTACCGAAGCAAAATTTTATCGCATCTCCGGCGACAGCACTCAACATCGCGGGGTTATTCCCGATGTGCAATTGCCGAGCTTGTTAGATCCGGATGACATTGGTGAAAGTAGTTATGATAACGCGCTGCCTTGGGATCGCATCCACCCGGCACCACATCAAAACTATTACACCATTAGCAAATTTTTACCAAAGATTGAAACCAGCCATCAAGAACGTATGGCGCAAGACCCTGATTTCATTTTTCTGAACAAACAAAGTGCGATGTTCAAAGAAGCTGCAGAAAAAAAAGAAGTATCGCTGCGTTTGGCCACTCGTCAGGCAGAGCAGCAACAAATGGAAAAGCGTGCGCTGGACATGGAAAACCAAAAGCGCATTGCCAAAGGTGAAAAACCTTATGCAGATTATGCGGCTCTAAAGAAAGCAAACGGTGGCGATGAAGACGAAGATGCACCACCAAAAGAGGCAGACAAAGAAATCATACCAAAAGACGACCCCTACCTGATGGAAGCTGGGCATGTGTTGGCAGACTTTATCAATCAACTAACACCCGAGAAAAAAGTCGCCAAACAATAGCTGTTCTACAACTTCACCGTCGTATTGACACACCAAACACCTGAACAGTAATGCTCAGGTGTTTTTTCATCACAGAGCCATTTATGAAAGCTATCTCATTCAACGTCAACAGTATCAGAACACGTTTGCATCAACTGGAAGCCGTGATTGAAAAACACAATCCGGATTTTATTGGACTGCAGGAAACCAAAGTAAATGACCCGGATTTTCCGCTCGACACTATTCAAGCCATGGGTTATCACGTCGAATTTTTTGGCCAAAAAACTCACTACGGTGTGGCAATACTTTCCAAGTATCCTTTCAAAAAGGTCATCAAAGGATTCCCTGGTGACGAGGAACTTGCCCAGCGCCGTTTCATCGGTGGCGTGTTTGATACACCTATCGGAGAAGTGACACTGCTAAACGGTTATTTCCCCCAAGGTGAGAGCCGTGACCACGCGATAAAATTTCCTGCGAAGCGAAAGTTTTATGCCGATTTAATCAACTTCCTAAAAAATGCCGAACATGAGGGCAAGCAAATTATTCTGATGGGAGATATGAATATTTCACATCAGGATATTGATATTGGTATTGGCGAGGAAAACCGCAAGCGCTGGTTGCGTACTGGCAAATGCAGCTTCCTACCGGAAGAACGCGAATGGCTTAATGAATTATTAGCACTGGGGTTGAAAGACAGCTACCGCGAACACAATCCTGAGAGCAATGAATTGTTTAGCTGGTTTGATTACCGCAGCGGCGGCTTTGAAGATAATCCTAAACGCGGCCTGCGTATCGATTTGATTCTGATGACACAAAACTTGCTAGACAAGTGCGCGGCTTCTGGAATTGATTATGATATTCGCGGTATGGAAAAACCTTCGGATCACTGCCCCATTTGGGTCGAGTTCAAGGTTTAAGTACCCAGGTTGTTGCCCGCGATAGCAACTAGTTCGCGGGCAACCCTGCGGGTGCATTTAACTGCTGTATCCGCACATCTTAGGTAAATGCTCTTTTAAAATCTCCGCAAGTCGTCGCGTTGCTGGTCCTGCGAAATCGCGATCGGCAAAGGTGAGGTAAGTCGTCACCTCACGCACCGAACCCACTTCAACCGGCAAGTACTTCAAGCGCCCCGCCTCAATGTCCTCATGGGTGTAAGCATCAGGCAACCAGGCATACCCCAACCCCAAACGGATCGCATCCAGTGATGTTTTGATGTGGCTCACCGTCCAACGCTGATCCGCCTCTTGCCACCCCTCGGTGCGGCGGCGATATTGGCCAGAGTCGCGCACAATAATTTGCCGGTGCTGGCGCATATCCTCATCGTTAATAGAGCGCCCCAATAACTGGAGCGGATGATCGGCACTGGAGACGCCGCGCATCACCACAGTCACCAACTTTTCGCCCATAAAGCCCATAGGCACGCGCCCGCCAATTGCCAGATCAACCTGACGCTGCAGGAGTGCATCCTCAGTACCGCTCAACACCGACTCAAAAACCTCTACGCGGGTATCGGGAAAGTCTTTTGCAAAAATCGCCAAACACTGCAACACCCGCGCTGGCGGGATAATAATATCGGCGGCAATCTTCACCAAAGGCTCTACGTGTATCGAGAGGCATCCCGCTGATTTCTCCAAACGCTCCGCTTGTTCCAACAATTGCTTGGCGCGGCGATAAAGCAATTCCCCTGCTGGCGATGCGACTGCTTTACGCCCCTGCAGCTGAAACACTTTCACACCCAATGCAGTCTCCAACTGGGAGATGGCATAGGACACTGCAGATTGGCTTTTATTAAGCATCTCTGCTGCCTTCGCATAACCACCTGCGTCAATTACGGCAAGCAGCGCTCGCCACTGCTCTAATGTCACTTTATTTTCAGTAGTACCCACAGCAGTGGGTGGAACGATTTCCTGACTCATAGCAATTTGATCCTGCGAGAACAACAACTAACTGATCCAATTATTCGATCATATACCACCAAATATCGCTATTTATCATTCGCTCGTCAAATCATTTAATGGACACATGGCAATCAAGCCACCAAAAAGATGAGGATTTAAACATGGCGACTCTCTTGCAAATCAATAGCAGTTTGTTTGGCGACAACGGTAACTCCAGCGTGCTGACTCAGGAGTTTGTACAGCGCTGGAAAGCGCAAAACCCAACCGGCGATGTAGTAGTGCGCGATTTCGCCAAAGAAGATGTACCCCATTTGGATGCAGCGCGTGTTCAAGCATTGTTTAGCCCCGTAGAAGGCCGCACTGAAGCACAACAGGCGGTGTTGGACTACTCGGATAAAATCATTGCAGAAATAGAAGCAGCGGATGTGATCGTCATTGGTGTGCCCCTGTATAACTTTGGCGTACCTTCTACGCTCAAGGCTTACTTCGATCATATCGCCCGCGCCGGTGTAACCTTTAAATACACAGAGACCGGCCCCGTTGGCTTACTCAACAACAAGCCCGTGTATATCATCGCCACCCGTGGTGGTGTTCACAAAGGCCAACCGAGCGATACGCAAAGCCAGTTTCTCACCAATTTTTTAAGCTTTGTCGGTTTGAAAGATGTGCACTTTATTTATGCGGAAGGCCTCAACATGGGCCAAAAAGACCAAGCGTTTGCCGCCGCCAAGACTGAGATTGAACAAGGTGTTGCGGCTTAATCGGCCGCATTGTTAACAGCACGTATTTACCGGCAATAAATTTCACTACAGGAGTACATTTTATGCAACGCCAGTTACAGCAAATACTGCAAGGCCGCGAGACCAGCGACGGTGCTGGTGTACGCATAAAACGCAGCCTCGGCCAACATCCAAATGCGCGCTTTGACCCTTTTTTAATGCTCGATGAATTTGGCAGCAATAGTGCCGATGATTACATCGCAGGATTTCCTGCGCATCCCCATCGCGGTTTTGAAACAGTGACCTATATGCTCGAAGGCCATATGTTGCACGAAGACCATATGGGCAACAAAGGCCATCTACGCAACGGTGATGTGCAATGGATGACTGCCGGCCGCGGCATCATCCACTCCGAAATGCCCCAGCAGGAACATGGCACCATGCGCGGTTTTCAATTGTGGTTAAACTTGCCTGCTGCCGAGAAGATGAAGCCTGCAAGTTATCGCGATATTGCGGCAGCCAATATTCCTGTTGCTGATTTACCGCAGGGGGGGCGCATTAAAGTCATTGCAAACAGTGCATTTGTGAATGGGAAAATTGTCAGCGGACCAATCCAGGGTTTAACCACGGAAGCGATTTACTGGGATGTACATTTGCCAGAGCAGGTTGAATTTCATCATGCACTGCCAGAAGATCACAATACGTTCCTGTATGTGTATGAGGGCGATATTGCAATTGGAGAAGACAAACGCAAACTCACCCAAGGCAATGCCGGCCTATTGAGCAAAGGTGATCAACTGAGCGTACAAGCCCTGAGTGCCGACACACGCTTTTTGGTGATTTCAGGCAAGCCGCTCAAAGAGCCTATAGTTCAATACGGTCCGTTTGTAATGAATACTACCGATGAAATTGAACAGGCAATTCAAGATTATCGCGCGGGCACCCTCGCAGCAAGCTAAACCCGTCATGCGCCAAATAAAAGCAGGATAACCATGCCTGCTTTTATTATTTAAAAAAAGCACCAATTCAAACCATAAAATTAAAAGCCTATTGCATTAAATGGGCTTAATTATTTAAATAATGATTTCACCTAGCGGTTAAGTTTGTTCAGCAGCATAGCACGTAACATTTTGCTCTTTGTCAAATTCATTTCACCAAGATATCCGCGTGCCTCTTCAGGTA
>NZ_JAVDVX010000003.1:0-658786 GCF_031457055.1 Cellvibrio fibrivorans
GAAAACGCAAGTTACAGCATCTAAAGCTGCTAGATCACAAAAGGTAGGAGTTAACGATCTTAAGTTAGTCGTCGATAACTCCAGACGAGTTGCAAAAGTGAGTGTCGACTTGTTGGACGATGAACTTAGCTTTGACGGGTGGAGCGTAGAATAATGAACAGTCCCCCGAGTGAACGCCCCTTTATCAAGAGTCCATTTCACACGGAAGTGCTTGACTTATTCGATACCCTTAGGCTCAAAAAAAAACGTTACGGAGTTGCGTCATGCTTACTGTTAACCGGCGAGTCCGGCAGCGGCAAGAGCGAACTGGCAAAGCACTATGTGAAAATGAATCCTATCATTGAGCAGTTGGAAAGAACTTATATACCTGTTTTACATTTCGAGTTGAGATCAGTATCTAATGTAGAGGAATTTTTAAAATCCCTTTTGATAGGTCTGGGTGATCCTCAGATGGGGCGTGGTGCGAAAAATAAAGTTGAGCTCTACGATCGGTTGATTAACTTGATTCGGACCACGTGTGTAGAACTGTTCATTCTCGATGAGATTCAAGTAATCATTGAGCGTCGTAGCGCACAAGTAGTAGTAGGAATAGCCGATTTGTTCAAAGATCTTATTAAAGACACGGAAATTCCTATAGTTTTCATGGGTATGCCATGGAGCAAATACCTTGTTGACTCTAATCGTCAGTTGAAGCGCCGCATAGCGTATCGACGCGTATTCCCGCCTTACCGAGTAAGCAACAAAAAAGACCGGGACGACTATAGAAGGCTATTGAAGCTGTTGGCTAATGCTTATGGTCTTTCGTCCGACCTTGATATTTCAGGTACCGCAATGGCATTGAGATGCTTCGCCGCGACCAATGGAAATCTGTCTCTCACGGCAGAGCTCATAAGCGAGGCATTTATGATGTCAGAGATGGAGGACAGAAAGGTTGACATCGAATTATTTGCAAATGTCCTCCGCAGCTATGGAGTCGACGATGAATTTAATTCATTTTTAGTAAGTATTGATAAGCTTGTTCTAAATGAGCTGGTGGTTAATTCTGATTGGCACTTCGGGTATCGCGCAAATAAAAACGCAATTATTGATGCACAATTTGTGACTTACGGTGTATCAAAGGAAAATAAAGTATTTTGTCTGACAGGCTGAGTGAGCATCAGATGCAAAAAAGTGGAAACCGATGGTAAATGCAGGTTGATTTTTTTCAGTATTCCTCAATTAGAATATGTTCGTGAGACCCGAACCTATTTTTATTATTAGAGTTTTACAGATGCAGAACTTTGGTGAGAAATTAGATCTGCTCGAAATCGATCAGGGTGTGCAGGTGAAGCTACTATACAGAGCGGATAAATTTCCGGATGAGTGCTTTCCCGATTACCTTGCGCGATTATCCTGTTGGAACGGCTTTAAAGACAGCGCGGATTTCATGCGCTTCTTATCAAAAATATACAACAATCTGCATCCCGATGATTGCCAGGAAAAAAATCCGGATCCAGACAGCAAAGAGTTCGAAGCTAGATATCCATTCTATATTCGTTGGTATAAATGTAGAATCGCTTTGGAGTTCATAATACGACGATCCCTTGTTTATTCAGAGTTGAATCTGGATGCTTACAGAGTCAGTCAGCCTAACAAAGTATGCGTGGGTTGTTGGGGTGAAAATCCATATAGAAAATTTTATTGGCGATATCAAGAGTATAAAATCTGCCACAAGCATAATGTAAGACTTGTAGTTGTCGACAATATTCTCTACAACAGTCCAACGTTGACAGGTACGACGGAATATGTCGCTACATTGGACCGAAGATCCATAAGTTGTACATACGTATCTGCAATTCTTAGAAATAATCCTTTAAAAACATTTAATTTTGAAAATTTGCAACGTGAAAATTACATTATTGAGCTAGAAATAACTTTGTGGAGAAGGGTGATTAGATTTCTAAATGAAAGGTTTTCATTCTCGTTTGTTAGTATGGATATATTTGATTTCGTCACTCTTGAATCCATTGCAGGCTTAGCAATTTCTAATCGTCTAGAGAAAATGACGGAAAAGCTCATTGGATGTAAGACTGAGTTTTCGTTATTCATTAAGACGGCTGTTTTAGTCTGTATTCAAAGATCGTACTTGATGTATTATCCTGATGTAAAAAGCTGGGTATTATCAGAAGCCTATTTTATTAATCCTGTTTTTTACTCATATCTTTACGGAATTAACCAACATTTTTTTATAAAAGATGAGCTTACTTTTGCAGATGAAATTTCTCAAAAGAATGCGTTTCGAAGGGTGAATCTTAGCAGGGTGTCAGACAGGATCCTCTGCAAATTTATTCTAGAGTCGAGAATTTTGTCCGATTCTCAATTGGAATCAATATCGCGAAATGGACGGATTGTAATTGGAACTACAGAGCTACCGGGGCATATCGATCAGCAACGAGTTGACTACGAAAAATTTATTGAAATGACGGGTGATTGCCTTTTTGATAGACAGCCGATCAATAGATGAATGAAGATGATTAGGGAGGGACAGATGGGTAAACTTTTATTCAGGCCCGCGCCTTTCTCTGATGAATGTCAGGTTAGTTATCTTATCCGTATTTCTCAACACAATGGTTTTAGCCACATAGGGAAACTCCTGGATTTCGCTGGGCTTAAGTGGAAAAACGCTAGGGTCCCGGTACATCAGATTTTAACGGGCGAATTTGATTTGTCGTCGCATTTTTTGCAGTTAGACTTAAAAGTTTCCTTTGCACCAACCGCTGAAGTGTATCGGAGTTTTAGACGCGTGATAGATTCCCCCTATATATTGGTCAAACACCCAAAATTGTGTCCAGACTGTCTACAGGAACTGGGTTATTGCAAATATTATTGGTCGTTTTTACCGGTTGTCGCTTGTAATAAACACCAGAAATTATTGGTAGATGTGCAAGAAGATACGGGAAAACGATTGAGTTGGTATCGCCCAAGGCTTGATAGTTTCGATACTAACCATGAGCCTATTCTAGCGCCTCACCAAAAATTCGGCTCATCTGTTTTTCAATTCAATGCTTACGTTAATAGCCTATTATCGAATACCGTCCATACAGTGGAGATTCCAAAGATAGTTCGAGGTTTAACATTCCGGGAGTCATTGACGTTGATAAATTTTCTTGCACATTATTCAGCGAGACTGGTAGGGGATAATTTTAATCCCAACAGGATGGAAAATATTGAACTCGCTCAACATTACACAGCCATATGGAATTTGTTAAGGAATTGGCCAGATGCATTTTATTCTTTACTTTCTCAATTCATTGATAATCCGATGAGTAAAAGGGGCATCGCTGGAATCAATAAACATTATAGAGATCTTTACGAGCAGCTACATAGAAGGCGACTCAACCAAGGCATTGCAGTTATCAAGGAAGAATTTGATCGTTACGTGGCTACGTATTGGCCCGGGGTACTGGATAGTCAGCGCGTCACTAGGATCACGTCGTCAATCGCCTCGCGCAATATCATTTCCAAAAAAAAAGCAGCTGTTGTCATCGGCTGCCGACCGGAACGTATTGATAGTTATGTAATTATGAACCGCTTATCAAGGGTAATTTTTAAAGGGAAAGCTCATTACTTGCTTGATGAAGCAGATGCGTTGGCCACCGAACTTGGGTCAAACTGGACTATGAACGAGGCGTGCCATGAACTGGAAATTACAAGACATCAGCTCAGGCAATTATTGGATAGCCAAATACTAACCGCAATTCAAAAGCCAAACCGCCTTAATCGGGACTGGGTAATCGACAAAAATCACTGTGAAAAATTTATTCGCGATTTGAGCCTCAAGGCTCGCATTGGAGTGCCCAAGAAGCCCATATCTAGAGCTGGAATCCAGCACCAGGGATTCTCTATAGTTCAGCTAGTTACGGCCATGAAGACTGGAAGTGTTACCTTCGATTTCTCTCCAAACATCGACCACCGGGTCAGTTTTAAACAATTTTCTAATTTCGAAATTAATATTGTGTAATCAAAGCTACAACTTTCAGGCTGAATACTCCACGTTTGCCAATATGAAACGTGCGAATTATGTATAAGTACGCCTGAGTTTTACTGCGGACATAAAGGAGCATCCTCCATGCGTCCTTGTTGATTAAATCTATCAGATAACCAGACTAATACGTCTTGATGCAACAATCCGGCAATAAACATCGAATCCCAATTATTTTTTCCCATGTGAGCTTCATCTACAAGATCCAGTTCCTCTTGAATTAAATCCCGTAAAATAAACCATCCAGGGTGGGTCAATTTTCAATGCAGGGGGGCGCTCAATCTCATCTGGTCAGTCGCCCCGCGAACCAATTATCATATGGACACCCCGTAGAAGCAATCAATCTCGATGAGTATCGTCTTCTACCCTAAGTTTGGCCGCCACTTTTAGAACGGCATCATCGGACGTGCAATACTATTTCAAGCTCCGAAATTAATGCGTCTCGATAAGTTTTGAAGTCCATACCCTTTCGCAGGTTACGTCCTTTTTCATCAACCATTCGTTCTGAAATCGCCGCTATGACCTTTATCAGTTTGTCTGGTAAGTCATCTGCAAACTGCGAGGCATCAGGCTGTAGTTGCAAGGAGATTGCTCTGTACAGAACTTCTTTAAGCGGTCCATCATTGGTGGCGTAGATGGATTCCACAGCGCCATCTTTTGCGACCCATTTTTCAAAAAACTTATCGACGTAAAATAAATCCCACGTCATATTCATTAATGCTTTTTTCCGATCCTGTTGAGGTGCGGCAGGTTTATATTTCATCAAACTCGATGAGGCAGCAAACAGGCTTATCGCAAAGCTCGTGGCAGCCAGGCTAAATAGAAAATACTGATGACACCAATCAAGCAGTTTCTGCACTTTTTGATGTGTTGGCGCAGAATCGCAATGGCAAAGGCAGGTAATTTTTAACACTATCAGGTACAGCGTGTCCCATTTTTTTAAACGATGGTATTTAGTCAATTCGTGTCGAAGTTGCCCCTTATCGGTTTCTGGCGGACCCGGTAACGCGATTAGATCTGTATGCCCAAGGGCGAACTGGGCAAGCTGGTCCATGTCGGCATTATCGAGCTGCCTGAAAAGGATCAAATCCTCAAGAATTTCATCAGAAAAATCATTTTGATAATTAATTTTTTCATAGATGGCGAAAGTTGGATCCACCAGGATATCGGTGAACTTACAAAACACCATTAACGCAATTGCGTCCCTGTGGATCTGCTTCTTATCAGTCTTTTTATAGGCGCTCAGTACATACTGATAAATATTTAGATCGAAAATTAAATGATAGGCGATGCCGTTTATGTGATTATGATACAGATACAGCGCCGGGTTATAGATATCATCTTCGGTGTCCACTTGCAGGCAATGGGCGAACCAATCAGCTTGCCTTAGTTGGTCAAGAATGAGTATGGTGTAGTCTGGAAACTTGAAAGCCAATTGATCCATTTTTTGCCTTTTACCCTGTTATCCAAGATTTCCGTTTCACCAAGACCCGCAATTAATATTGCAACCGGGGTTTAATATCGCTGTAATTGATTTTTGCATTTTTAAAGTCTTCCCAAATCGCCTGTGTTTCAGGTGTCATCCCCGACACCGGCATAACGCCTCTGTTTCCAGACGCCATTTTCATCCAAATCTTTTCGGTAATTCCTGATATCTCCTTCGCAGCCTCCTCAACCCAGGACTGCTCGCCTGTAGTTCGGTCTTGCGAGCCAAACCAATGCAAGTAGTGCGAATACTTCCCCCAATATTTTGACATTTCGGATAGATCCCAAAAAATGAGCGGCGGCGCATCGGGCTCCAGTTCAATCAGTGCTTTTGAAAAAAGGTTGAGCTTTTCATGATCAGGGTTTAGCGTCTTAATCAATTTGAGAAATTTGTTCGTTTCTCTTGTGCACTTTTTATAAAAGTTGTCGGGCAACGCCGGATCTGCGAGTAATACCAATTCCTCAAACAGTAAATGTTCAATCCCGAGCCTTGCATCGGTGCATGCATAAATCATTGCAGTAAATGTTCTATGTCGATGGTAATAATCAATCCAGGACATCGCTCTATAAAAATAGCCCACTGAGTCAAAATAGATGCGGTCATTCAATATTTCCTCAGCACTTCTTCCTTTATAAATGGGGGCTAACATGCGATCTCCTTGAGCGCCAAAATGTCAGCAAGAGAGCCAATCGTTTCGGTGGAGCATTTTGTTCCTCTTATCAAATGCTTTGCGCGAAAACCAAATTGAGTTGGACCTTCATAGTCGGCCAACAAGGTGTCGCCCACGAAGAGACACTGAGCCGGATCCACTTTCGCTCTATCTACAACCCATTGGTAAATTTCTCGCTCAGGCTTTATATAACCAACGTCATAGCTCAAGCATTTGAGGAGTGGAACATCAGGCAACAACTGTTCGAGCACTGCACCATAGGGTTTTGCGAGGTTGGAGCATACAGCTATGGGAATATGCCAATCCGATAACTGGCGTATTGTGGGAATCACGTCCTCAAATAATGCCAAGCTGGCAAGTTCTTGCTTAATGTCAATCTCAAGCTGTGTGATCATCTGTGTCGGTGGAACAATCCCCATCGCTGAGAATAGCTCGGCCGGATCTTCCGGGCGCGTCATCAAGAATCGGGCATCACCCGGCCGGGGTGAGCGGCCTTGTTGTCGCGCCCACTGCAACACTTTGCGAAATGGATGATGTTTCACTCCAAACTGGATGAGAGTTCCATACAAATCAAAAATTACCAATTTGGGGCGCATCGTAAACCTGTGCATAATGAGTAGGTGGATTAATAAAACATCACTCTATTACTTAAATTCAAACTGCGCGCCTCGTGCGTTTGCATACGCGGCAGGAAGATCAATAAAAATGGTACAGATGGCCAATTACCGCTGTAATCCACCACCTCGCCAGAAGTACTTACTTTAAATAAGTTCGCAGTACCGATATCACTTGCTCCAAATTTTCCTGCCGCTGCTGCGGGGAAGCATCATCTGAACCCAGGTGTTCGCGGAGGTGCCCCTCCAATACCTCAGTCATTAGCCCATTAACCGCCCCGCGAATGGCTGATATTTGCTGAAGAATTGCTGCGCACTCGGTTTCTTGCGTCAGCGCCAGTTCCAATGCTTCTGCTTGGCCCTTGATGCGCCGTACGCGGCCAAGCAATTTATTTTTGGATTTAGTGGTATGAGCCATAGAACACCTTTAGGGGAATGCATATGTACTAGGGGGGAGTATATTAAATCTGACCAAAGGATACTTTAAATGCAATCCCACGCCGTTGATATAGATACCCTCCGTCATTCGCATGCCTTTGATGATGGCAATCCCTTGGCGGAGCGAAACATTCGTTGGGCGTTGTTGCTGACGATTGTGATGATGGTTGCCGAGATTAGCGGCGGCTGGGTATACAACTCGATGGCGTTGCTGGCGGATGGCTGGCACATGAGTTCCCATGCTTTGGCGCTGGGGCTATCGGTGTTTGCTTATGCAGCCGCTCGGCGTCTCGCCCAGGATGCACGCTTTTCCTTTGGTACCTGGAAAATCGAAGTGTTATGTGGTTACACCAGTGCGATATTCCTGTTGGGTGTGGCGGGCCTCATGCTGTACCAGTCTGTTGAGCGCCTGATTTCACCAACCCCTATTCACTATGATCACGCTATAGCGATTGCCGGTGTCGGCCTATTGGTTAACCTTATCTGTGCATGGTTGCTAAAAGATAACCATGCCCATCATCACGACCACCATGATCATCATCATTCGCCAGGTGATCACGAACATCATCATGACTTAAATTTGCGCTCGGCTTATTTGCATGTTTTGGCTGATGCGGCTACATCGGTGCTGACAATTGTAGCGCTGACGGGTGGCAAACTGTGGGGGGCCGATTGGCTTGATCCGCTCATGGGCATTGTGGGTGCCGTGTTAGTGTCAGTGTGGGCCTATGGTTTGTTACGGGATACAGGGCGTGTGTTGCTTGATGCGGAAATGGGCGCGCCGGTAGTGGCTGAAATTCGGGAAGTGATTGCAGCAAGCCCTGTCAAAGCTGACATTACTGATTTACACGTGTGGCGGGTGGCCAAGGGTAAATATGCCTGTATCCTCTCTCTTGCTACCACCGGTGATGTCCAACCAGATTACTTCAAACAACAATTAAGTATTCATGAAGAGCTCGTGCATATCACGGTGGAGTTAAATGCGCATCCGATTCAAATGATGTCAGCACAATGAGCTGTTTAGTGTTGGTAATCAAAAATGCAAATATTGTGATTGCACGACCACGCCCCGTCATACCGCTGGACTCCATGCTCCCTATTGCACTATGCTTTTAACCGTATTCAAACGATATCCATTTTTATGGTCATTAAACGACGTCACCTTATCTGGTTAATCGCACTGCTTACCTTGGTCTTTTTAGGTCAATCGTTGGCGGTTGTGGCTATGCCATGCCAGTTTATGGACGTTGCGCCAACCAGTCATAAGATGGAATCCATGGATCATTCGATGATGGGTATGCATCACGATATGAGCAAAATGGATGTCCAGAATAAGGCCATGGATATGAAAGCCACTCACGATTGTTGCAAAACCATGGGGCATTGCTCTTCCAGCAGTTGTTCGGCACCGGCATTGAGCTATAGCGTGGCTTTTGCAATCCAATCTGACACTTCAGTGAATACCAATGGGTATCACCAGTACATCCCCAGCTCGCCCATTTCATCCCTCTATCGTCCCCCCATTTTCCGCTGATACAGGACAGTTACGCCTGAAATTTGGCGTATAGATCATCCAATTGTATTCGCGGGAGTGACATTAGCTCCCTCCGTAGATGTTTAACAACCTTCGCGTTGTTTTGGAGCTTTTATGGTTTTCCAGCGTTTTATAGGCGCTATCGGTAGCCTGGCGATCACGTTTTTATTGATAAGCCACACATCACACGCCTCATCCACCCCATCAACAGCCACTGCTGCTAAACCCGCGCAGTTAGAGGTATATAAAAGCCCGACGTGCGGTTGTTGTGAAGAATGGATTTCCCACCTGCAATCCCATGGGCTGAAATCCAATATCCATCATCCCGATGATCTGAACGCGATCAAAAACCGCTACCGGATTAGCCCCCAATACCAGTCCTGCCATACCGCTATATCACCTGACGGGTATGTATTTGAGGGCCATATTCCAGCTCCGGTCATTACCCGTTTCCTCGCCGAAAAGCCTGAAGGAGCCATAGGCTTGGCCGTTCCCGGCATGCCGGTGGGGAGCCCCGGCATGGAAATGGGCGACCGCTTCACACCCTACGATGTGCTCTTGCTGAAAAGCGATGGCAGCAGCGAGGTGTACATCCGCATCACCAGTTTGACGCAAACATTCTAAGGAGAATGGACATGAAAATTCCCGACACCCGCACAGCGGGGATACACATACCAACGGAGCTGAGCAGCGCAACGGATCGCTATCCGGTAGTACCGGACATGTTGCCACCAGACCAGTCACGTCGTCGCTTTGTACTCGGTGCCTCCTCATTGGTAGCACTGGGTGCGTTACCGTTATCGGGTCAGCTATTTGCCGCTACACCATTGCAAAACAATGACCCCCAGACCTTGGCTGGAAAACAGTTCGATCTATCGATTGGCTTCCAGAAGGTCAACTTCACCGGCAAACAACGGATCGCCACAACCGTTAACCAAAGCTTGCCCGCTCCCATCTTGCGCTGGAAAGAAGGTGAACGCGTGACTTTGCGGGTAACCAATACACTCGATCACGACAGCTCCATCCATTGGCACGGCATCATTTTGCCCTCGGAAATGGATGGCGTGCCGGGCATGAGCTTTGATGGCATAAAGCCCGGCGAGACCTTTATCTACGAGTTTGATGTACAGCAAAGCGGCACTTATTGGTATCACAGCCATTCTGGATTCCAGGAGCAAACCGGCCTAATGGGCGCCATCGTCATTGAGCCGAAAGAGCCCGATCCTGTGACTTATGACCGGGATATGGTCGTGCTGCTGTCTGACTGGACGGACACTGCACCGGAAAAGGTCTATGGCACCCTGAAAAAGATGAGCCACTACTACAACTTCCGAGAGCGGACGGTTGGCGATCTGGTGCGTGACCTCAAAACCAAAGGGTTCGCAGCTACCTGGAACGAGCGCGCCATGTGGGGCCAGATGCGCATGAGCGAAACTGATATATCGGACGTGACCGGTTATACCTACACCTACTTGATGAACGGCGTTACACCGGATCAAGGCTGGTTGGGACTCTGCAAACCCGGCGAGAAAGTACGCCTGCGCTTTATCAACGGCGCGGCGATGAGCATTTTCGATGTGCGGATTCCGGGATTAAAAATGACGGTAGTCGCTGCTGACGGCCAGAATATCCAGCCGGTCGTGGTCGATGAATTTCGTATCGGGGTAGCGGAAACCTACGATGTCATCGTGGAACCCGCTGCTGATAGCGCCTACACCATCTTTGCCCAAAGTAATGACCGTACCGGTTATGCCCGTGGCACCCTGACCACGGATATTGCCTTGCGGGCCGAGATACCGGCGATGGACCCGGCTCCCAGGTTAGGTCATCGCGACATGGGGATGGATATGTCTGGTATGGATCACAGTGGACACGACATGGGCGGTATGGCTCACTCCGGCCATAACATGGGAGCGATGGATCACAGCGGCCACGATATGTCGGCCATGAAGATGGATCACAGCCAGCATTCGAAGCCCGCCATGGAAGGTATGGATCACTCCGGTCATGACATGGGCGCGATGGACCATAGCGGGCACGATATGTCAGCCATGAAGATGGACCATAGCCAGCACTCCAAGCCCGCAATGGAAGGTATGGATCACTCCGGCCATGACATGGGCGCGATGGATCACAGCGGGCACGATATGTCGAAGATGGATCACAGCCAGCACACCGGCAAATCGCGTCTGGCCAAAGCTGGTTTTGGCAGCAATTTTGATCCGCTCACCAAGATAAGCCATGTTGATACGGAATTTGGCCCACACGTGGATATGCGTTCAGACGCACCTCAAAGCGGCTTGGCCGATCCGGGGATTGGACTGCGTGATCACCAAAAACTGTACGGTCGCCGTGTATTGACCTACGCGGACATCCGGGGCCTGCATCCCACCTACGACAAACGTGAGCCCTCACGGGAAATTGAGCTGCACCTGACCGGCAACATGCGCCGTTATATGTGGTCGATCAACGGCCTCAATTTTGCCGATGCCAAGCCGCTGGAACTGAGCTTTGGCGAGCGCGTGCGCATCATTCTGGTCAATGACACCATGATGACGCATCCCATTCATTTGCACGGAATGTGGAGCGAATTGGAAACCGGTGATCCCCACTATATCCCACGTAAACACACCATCCTTGTCCAACCCGGTTCGCGCATCAGTTACCTCGTAACTGCCGATGCCAAGGGCCGTTGGGCATATCACTGTCATTTGCTTTACCACATGCCCGGCATGATGCGTGAAGTCAGGGTCGTTTAGGAGAACGCTATGAAAAACCTATCAAAAAAACTGACCCTGACTCTCTGGGCAACCGCGTTATCCAGCATGCCCGTGATTGCCCACGAGGGGGATGACCCATTGCTGTCGCGTGTGATGATTGACCAATTCGAGTGGCGCGATAGTGACGAGGCTGAACCCTATGTACTGGAAGCCCAGGGCTGGATCGGTAAAGACCTGCATAAACTCTGGATCAAAACCGATGTAGAGCGAGTGGACGGTGAAACCGAGGAAGCCGAAATCCAAGCGCTTTACAGCCGTGCCATTGCACCCTTCTGGGATGTTCAAGTTGGTGTACGGCAAGACCTGAAACCAACACCTGAACGTGAATGGGGTGTGATTGGTATCCAGGGGTTGGCGCCGTATTTCTTTGAAATAGATGCAGCACTGTTTATCGGGGATTCCGGGGATACAGCCGCGCGTTTATCAGCAGAGTATGAATGGATGCTCACCCAGAAAGTAGTTTTATCACCGGAAGTTTCGGTGAACTTTTATGGCCAAAACGATATGCACCGGCTGACGGGTTCAGGCTTATCTGATGGCCAGGCAGGCCTTCGGTTGCGTTACGAAATTCGCCGCGAATTTGCGCCCTACATCGGTGTGAATTGGACGAAGAGCTTCGGCAACACCGCCGATTTTGTCCGTGATCATGGCGAGCCCACCAGCGATACCCAGTGGGTCGCCGGTGTTCGCGCATGGTTTTAATACACAGTGTCAAACAACTTTAATTACCGAGGAACATACAATGAAAACTTTTCTTCTTAACTCTGCCTTGATCTTGTCTAGTGCATTGATGGTGGCTCCGAGCTTCGCTCATGATCCCGCAGAGCATGCCAAAACGGCAGAAGCGCCCGATTGTGATGCGATGAAAAAAATGGATCACTCCAAGATGGATATGAATGATCCGGTGATGCAGGCCCTGATGAAAAAATGCAGTGCAAAATCTGCTGTTAGCGATCCGCACAAAGGCATGGAAGGAATGGATCACGAGAAGATGGAAGGCATGAATCACGGAGACATGGAAGGAATGGATAAGAGCAAATCGACCTCCAGTGAAAGCCATGAAGGGCACAGTGCCCATTGATGGGTAATGCGCGGGTTGCTTACTAAGCTGAGTGGGCAACCCACAAATCGCTATTGGACACGGATGACAGTGTTTGCTGTACATCCGTTGTTAATCTGGAGAACGATACATGAAAACCATTAAATGGATCATCCTGCTTAGTGTTGCCGCACTGGCCGTAGCATATGCTTATGTCAATGCAGGGCTATACCCGATAGGCGCCGATGTGCCACACAATAAAGCAACTTATTGGCTGCTGGAAACCTTGCGTGAGCGATCCATTGCGCGCGCCGCTGCGGAAATTGACGTTCCTGATTTAAACGATTCCCAACTACTCCTCAGTGGTGGGCCGGATTACAACGATATGTGTGCCCAGTGTCATTTAAAGCCGGGGCGCACGCAAAGTGATATGAGTATTGGGCTTTATCCAAGTCCGCCAAATTTATCGCTGCCGCTTGATAACAAAACCAACAGCGCGCGCCGGCAATTCTGGATCATTAAACATGGAATAAAAGCCAGCGGTATGCCCGCTTGGGGGCCAACACACGATGACCAACGTATTTGGGCAATGGTGGCATTTATTCAGAAGCTTCCATCATTAACACCGGAGCAATATCAGATATTGACTACCCGAGGGGAAGGTGAAAGTACTCACCACTAGATATATTTAAAAAATTAGCCAGAAAGTTGGGGTGTCTATGTGGGTCAACGTACAGAGATTGCCTTACAAATAGTTCGCTAATGCAAGATAAGTATTTGTCTTCACTCCATTGGCAGATATGGATTGTCATCGCATGAACGATTGATCTGTATCAACTAATCACGTAAACAATCGGACTAGTCTAGTTACCGTACCAAAATGTTTAGTGCATCACTTGAGTCCAGCTTCTCAAACTTTTAACGCAGAGTCGATATAGGAAAAATCGTTATGGCAAATGCACCTAGATACTGGTCTGGCCTACACGGGCTTGCGACTCTCACTCTGATTGGCGCCGCCCTCTATTTTTTGTTAGTAGAACATGGTAATCACACCCTGCCATATTTGCCTTATCTCATCATTTTGCTGTGCCCGTTGATGCATCTATTTATGCACAAGGGTCACGGGGGGCACAATCATGGTGAAGACAAGCGCCCAGATCGGGATACCGACCGCAGCATGGAAGACGGAAAAAAATAATCCACTGAATGTTCTTAGCTTCGAAAATGAGCCAGATAGTCAAGTAAACATATAAGGTGCATGGCATGGAAATTAAAACTTTCTCAGACTTAATCGACTGGACCCGTCAGTTGCATGGGCATTTGTCAAAATGTCTTGCGCATTGCGCATCAAAAAACGAAGAAGAGCGTGCTCGATTACTACTTGATTACCTGGCTGAGCATGAAGGCAAAATGGAAAAAATGGTAAGTGCCTTCGAAGCGCAGGCGGAGTCCAAGGTAATGAAAACGTACATTTACGACTACTTGTCACACCAGCCTATCCAATCACATCGGACTTGCGATGCACCCTACGCGGAACTTGGTTTTGACGATATCTGCCAAGAGGTCTTTGATTACCACCAGCAAATTATTGAGCTTTATCGCGATATTGAAGAAAGGGCTGACATTCCTGAGGCGAAGGCATTGCTTGGTTCACTACTGGCGATGGAAGAGCATGAGGCTATGCGACTATCCCGACAAACAGGACGAATGAGTGATATGTAAAAACACATACCTCGATTCTCTAGCGCCGCCTACGCGGCTTCGAATTTACTCCCTCCTTTAAGAACTTGCTTCGCGAGTAGCTTTGGCCCTGCTTACCCGCCCGCCCAACTTACTTCCTCTTGCTATGTTGTATAGCGAACAGACCGTCCACAGGTAAAGGTAGCTACTGCTATTCAAATTCAATATTCATTTGGCGTCCCTAGAGTCTTATTAGCAATATTAAAAAAATACGCGATCTGACGACAAATATAAAAAGTTCACTTGACCTGTGAGCCGCACACAGATTTAGGATGTAATGAATTCACTATCTAAACCTAGGTTTAACTCTTGGGTTTGATCCTGATCAAGATCGAGAGTGTTGAAAGGAGTAAATTAAAAACGTCGAAGAAATTATGTGGAGTAAGTATGCGGGTGGCTCAACTGGCGCGTGAATTGGCAATTTCCGCTGATACTATCCGGTATTACACGCTTATAGGATTGATCAAACCAAAACGTAACCCGGCCAATAATTACAAAGAATATCGTGAAGAAGAACGTAGGCGGCTGCAGTTTATTCTGAGTGCGCGGAAACTAGGCTTCACCCTGAATGATATTAAAGAAATCATTCGCGAAGCCAGTAAGGGCAAGATGGCGTGCCCTCTGGTACGTCAAATTCTTGAAAAAAGGCTACAAGAAACAGAGCAAAGTTTTAACCAACAGAGCGCACTGCGAAAGCATATGAAAAAAGCAATGAAAGACTGGAAAAACAAGCCAAACCAAGAGCCGAATGGACATGAGATATGTCATTTAATCGAAGGGTTTTCCTTTGCAAATGAATAGAGCAATTTTTTTATTTGGAATCATAGATCGCTTAAAAAAGTATCACATAGAAGTATACGATAGACAGCACGTGTAATTATCCAACCATTAACCTTACCAAGGAAAACTTTATGAAAAAATCATCCGTATTTTCTGCATTCATATTAAGCACCGCATTACTCTTGCCAGCATTTGCAATAGCGGCTGACACCCATTCAACCCCCATTGAGAAGCTAATTTCAGAAATAGCTGATAAGCCTGAGCAACATCATGCTATTGCAAGTTACTACAAGGACAAGATTACTGAAGCCAAAAAAGATTTAGCCATGCATACCAAAATGCGCAAGGCTTATGAAGTGGGGTATGTCAAAAACCAGGACGCAATGGCTGGCATGCGCAAACACTGTGATAAGTTAATCAGTAACGCAGAGTCTAATATCAAAGAATATGAAGCACTGGCGGCAGAGCATGAAGCTATCGCCATGAAAAAACCTTAGCAGCCTGTTGTCGCGCGTGGCTTGCACTGCACGCGCTAGTTAATTGAATAAACCGTTAATTACAGCTATTGGATTAATAAAAATGGAGGACTTATGAATAAATTATCTCCATTTTCAGTTTCACTAGTATTTTTATCGCTCTTTGTGGCGATGCCTGTGTTTGCCGAACAAGGCTCCCTCACTTTAGAAGAGTTTCTGACTCAAGTTGATACTTCCAATCCCGGTTTGTCTGCCGCACAGCAATACAACAAAGCACTACAGCACCGCATCAAACCAGCAGGCGCGCTGGATGATCCTTTTGTGGCATTTGGCATGGATGAGATTCCTTACGGAGAGCAAAGTCCGCAAGCCTATCGTTATCAGATTAGCCAATCTTTACCATTCCCCGGAAAACGGGGCACACGTGAAAAGATTGCCGCACTCAAAGCGGAAACTGCTGAGCAAGAAACCGCAACGCAACGTCGTGAGTTGAAAGTAATCGCCACACAATTTTTTTATCGTACTTTTTTTAACGCCCAAGCGATCAACCTCAATTTACAACTGCAAACTGCTGTGCGTTCTGCAATGCAAAGCGCCAAAGCACGTTATGAAGCGGGAGGCACAGAACACCACGATTGGCTGTTAGCCAAAATGGAATTAGCTACGCTTGCCATTGAACAACAAAAACTTAAACGTGAACAATTTTGGTTACGTACATCGCTTAACGAATTGCGCGGTCATCCGCCTGAAGCTGACTTACCAATAAGTGTTGTTGACTTTACGCACACAACTGAGCCAGCTTTCACTGAAACCGAGTTTAACGATCAACCAGAACTCGCCGTACTTGATGCGCAAACACAACAATCTGCGCATGAATATAAATTAGCAAAGCTTTCCTATTACCCGGATTTTGTGCTGCAAATAATGGCAATGGAGCCGCGCAATATGGGTGAGATGGACACTGAAAAATCCAACTGGGGTGTCATGGTCGGCATGACCGTACCGCTTTATTTTGGACACAAGCAATCGCATTTGGTAACAGCCGCACGTTATGAGCAACAAGCAGTTGAATCGGATAAAGTGTATTTACGCAATAAACTGATTAGCGAATCGGTGAACGCAAACCAAGCGTTAATTTCTGCGCGTGACTTGGTGAGGTTGTACGAAACCGATGTGCTGCCTAACACACAGTTAGCACTGGCCGATGCACGATCTGCCTATCAGTCCCGGCGTATGAATTTGTCGCAGTATGTTGCGATAGAAAAAATTCAGGCGATCCAACAATTGGAATTAGTTGCAGCGCGGATTGATGTTGAACTGGCAAAAACCCGTTTAAATGAATTGCTGTCCTCGCCACCCATTCTCAAGTTGGCGCCATCACGCCCCACCGTTTTTGGTGCGGGCAATATGGGCGATGCCATGCCCGCTTCCGACACCGTCAATATGGGCGGTGGCATGAGCCAGCCCAAACCTGCCGGTAAAAAATCTTCTACAACTGATCAAGGCGGAAATTCCGGCATGGGTGGAATGTAATGAGAATATCCCGGTTATATATCACCTTGCTTGCTGCCACTGCATTGCTAACACAGCTTGCGATGTCTGCTGAAATATCATCCTCTAAAGCATTGTCTTCTAATGATAAGCAGAAAGCCCATGCTTCCGGTGAAACGCAGCACGGAAATGCCTCTAGTGATAAAAGTGTTATTGATGACCGCGCCGAGATTACGGTTTCAGATCAGCAACAAAAAGCCGCGGGCGTACAAACGCAAATTGTTACGCGCGAAAAATTGTTTCATAAAATACGCACCGTCGGCAGCATTACCACGGATCAAACACGGGAAGCGCATGTACATACGCGCATCAGTGGGTGGATTGAAAAAATTCACATCGATTACGTGGGTAAAGCGGTCACCAAAGGTGCGCCCTTGTTTGATTTATACAGCCCTGATTTGGTCAGTACGCAAGAGGAATATTTAGCGGCGCGGCGGCAAGGCTCGGGAGCCACTGAGGTTGCAGAGGCCGCCCTGACTCGCTTGCGCTTATGGGGTGTGGCCGAGGTGGAACTGCAGCGATTACGCTCGGCAAAAACAGCAAAAAAAGCACTGACATTTTATGCACCCGTAACCGGCGTAGTCATCCGCAAAGCGGCGATTCTGGGCACCTATGTAACGCCTGACACTGAGCTTTACTATCTCGCTGACATCGCCCAGGTATGGCTACTACTAACACTCTATGAGGCGGATGTCGCCTTGATAAAGATTGGCGACAAAGTAGCAGTGAGCTTGCCTTATGACCTTAGTAAACACTACACGGGCGTTATTAGTTACGTTTACCCGGAGATAGATATTCAAACCCGCACGGCTAAAGCGCGCGTGGAAATTGCTAACGCCGATCAATTTTTGCGGCCGGGTATGTTTGCCAATGCCGACATTGAAAAACAATTAACCGAGCAGCTAGTGGTGCCCGATGAAGCCGTGCTCGATACCGGCCAGCGCAAGATTGTGTTTGTAAAAACCGGTGATATCCAATTTATTCCGCGTGAAGTAAAAATTGGCCAGCGAGTGGGCGATCAACTGACGATTCTCGCAGGCTTAAACGAAGGTGAAGCCGTTGTTGTCAGCGCCAGTTTTCTGATTGATGCTGAAAGCCGTTTGCAAGCAGCATTGCGTAAAGGTACGCCCGCAGCAGGCGGCCACGGTGGTCATGGCGACAACGCTAGTGACACCAGTAAAAAGCCCAGTAACAACAGCACGTCTGGTAAGGAGTAGCAGCTATGATCTCAGCGATCATTACCTGGTGCTGGAACCACAGTAAAGCGACCATTGTTGCCGCCTTGCTACTCGGTGGTTGGGGTGCTTACTGCTTAATAAATATTAAGGTTGATGCCATTCCCGACTTATCGGAAACACAAGTCATTATTTTTTCAGAATGGATGGGGCGCAGCCCTGACTTAGTAGAAGCACAAATCACCTATCCCTTGGTGAGCACCTTGCTTTCCGCACCCAAAGTGAAAGTTGCGCGTGGCTTTTCCATGTTTGGAATGTCATTTGTCTACGTCATTTTTGAAGATGGTACCGATAACTATTGGGCGCGTGCCCGCGTGTTGGAATATCTTTCAAAAATCAGCGGGCAAATGCCCGAAGGCGTGACGCCAAGTATCGGCCCCGATGCTTCAGGGGTTGGTTGGGTATTGCAATATGCGTTGGTTGATCCCGAGGGTAAATATAATCTCGCGCAAATTAAAACCTTTCAGGATTGGTATCTTAAATATTGGTTAAGTGCTGTCCCCGGTGTGGCCGAAGTGGCGAGCGTGGGCGGGTTTGATAAGCAGTATCAAGTCGAGGTTGACCCCAATAAACTCGCCGCGCTAAACCTTTCGCTAGAGCGTGTGATTAGCGCAATTAGAAAAAGTAACAATGATGTTGGCGGTCGGACGTTAGAAATTTCTGAGCGAGAATATTACATCCGTGGCTTGGGCTACGTTAAAGATCCGCGCGACCTGGAAAACATTGCGCTCGGTGTCAGTGCAGATGCCACACCTATACTGCTGACCGATGTAGCGCGCGTAACACTCGGGCCCAATATTCGCCGTGGCATTTCCGATTTGAATGGTCAGGGCGATACGGTTGGTGGCGTCGTGGTTATGCGTCAGGGAGAAGATGTTTCGCGGGTGATTGCCGCCGTTAAAGAAAAAATTGCCACGGTTAAGGGGGCTTTCCCACCCGGGTTGGAATTGCAATTAGTGTATGACCGCTCCGATTTAATCGGCCAGGCGGTTCAAACCCTGAAAGTGAATTTGATTGAAGAAATCATACTGGTCTGCATTGTTATTCTGTTTTTTCTATTTCATATCCGCAGTATTTTGGTGGTAGTTATTACGCTTCCATTGTCGCTGCTGTTATCGCTTATCCCGATGTATTACTTTGATATCAGCCTCAATATTATGTCGCTTGGCGGCATTATTCTGGCTGTTGGCGATATTGTGGATGGCGTGGTGGTGTTTATTGAAAACACCCACACCAAAATTGCCAATTCCGATGGCAAAAAAACGCGGCAGGAACTCGCGTTAGAAGCGTGTCGCGAGCTTGGGCCCGCTATATTTTCCGCGTTGCTGATTATCAGCATTTCGTTTCTACCGATTTTTGCCTTGCAGGCGCAAGAAGGCAAGCTGTTCCATCCGCTCGCCTACACAAAAACCTTTGCAATGCTCGCGGCGGCCTTAGTCACTATCACTCTGGTGCCTATTTTAATTGCGCTTTTTGTTAAGGGGAGAATCCGTAAAGCCAGCGACAATCCGCTAAACCGCTGGCTACAAGCGATCTACACCCCAGTGGTGAGCTGGGCTGTTGCCCACACTAAAACCGTGTTTGCGAGCACCGCTTTATTAATGGCGGTGTCTGCTGCGTTATTTTTACGCTTGGGTTCAGAGTTTATGCCGCCCTTATGGGAGGGCGATTTGCTCTACATGCCCATCACCGTGCCTGGTATTTCGGTAACGGCGGCGCAGGATATTCTCACCCGCCAAAACCTTGCGATTAAAGCTATCCCCGAAGTGGTTAGCTCATTTGGCAAGGCTGGGCGCTTTGAAACCGCGACTGACCCCGCCCCGTTGTCGATGTTTGAATACACCATCCGCTTAAAGCCTCAAAAAGAGTGGCGGGCGGGGCTAACCCCTGAAGCCTTAGTTCAGGAGCTTGATGCGGCGGTTGCGGTACCGGGTTTAAACCGTGCCTGGACGAAACCCGTGCGCGGCCGCATTGATATGTTGTCCACCGGAATTCGCACACCCGTGGGCATTAAAATTTTTGGGCCAGACCTCAACACCATTGAGCATATTGGCCAGCAAATCGAGCAGACCTTAGCCAAGCTACCGGGCACTCGCAGCGCCTATGCTGAACGCATTAACGGTGGAAATTACCTTGATTTTGAGGCCGATAAAGCGGCGCTGGCACGGTACGGGCTCGTACTGGGCGATGTGCAAATGGTTATTGAAACAGCAATTGGCGGGATGGATATCGCCGAAACTGTTGAGGGACGCGAGCGCTATTCCATCAACGTACGCTACCCACGCGAACTGCGCGATAGTGTGGAAAAAATCGAACACATTCTGGTGGCAACACCCGCTGGAGCGCAGGTACCTTTGAGCCAACTGGGCAAGCTGATTACCCGCACCGGGCCACCCATGGTGCTGGATGAAAACGGCTCACTTGCGGGTTATGTTTACATTGATCTGCTCAATCGCGACGCCGGTGGTTACGTTACCGATGCTAAAGCAGCCATCGCCGACGCCGTACATATCCCGCCCGGGTATTTCATCACCTGGACTGGCCAATACGAGTATCTCGCACGCATGCAAAAGCGCATGGCTATCGTCTTGCCCGTAACACTCGCTCTGGTATTTGCATTTTTGTATTTCAGCATGCAGTCCACCTCAAAGGCGCTCATTGTGATGCTCGCAGTGCCTCTATCTTTAAGCGGCGGCATCATCTTAATGTGGTTTTTAAACTACAACACCAGTGTGGCTGTGTGGGCGGGAGCTATTGCGTTGATTGGGGTAGCGGTGTCTACCACGTCAATCATGATGGTATTTCTGGATCAGTCCTGGCGGCGCTGGCAAACGGAAGGTCGGCTTCTTACAGCAAGCGATGGCCAGCTCGCCATCGTGGAAGGTGCTAAAAACAGTTTGCGCTCGGTGTTAATGGCCGTTGCCATGAATGTATTTGGACTCATGCCGGTCATGCTTGCCACAGGTTTAGGTGCAGATGTTATGAAAACGCTGGCATCACCCATGTTCGGTGGATTGCTTTCACTTATTTTCCTAACACTATTGGTGATTCCGTGTGTTTATCGCCGTGTCTATGGTCACAACTTGCCTGTTGCTGAAAATAATGCGCAACCAGTGCCAGTGCTCACACCATGAGCTTAAAAAAGACCGTAGATAAATATATGCCTGAATCTGCACCTACGTCACCGCCACCATCCCAAACTACGAAAGTGTTGCGCTCAGTGGTTGCGCCGTGGCAAGTAGAAGTCGCCAATCTGTTCAAGCAATTGAGCAGTACGGAAAACGGGCTCTCAGCGGTAGAGGCCGCCGCATACTTAAACTCCGAAGGCGCCAATACTTTGCAGGAAGGTGCACCCACGAGTGTGCTTAAGATTATTGCCGCACAATTTAAAAGCGTCATGATCTGGGTTTTGTTAGGCGCGGCGGTGATTTCGGGAGTGTTGGGGGACATGATCGATTTTGTGGTCATTGTCGCGATCGTGGTGCTCAATGCGGTTATCGGGTTTTATCAGGAATACAAAGCCGAAAAATCTATTGCGGCGCTGAAAAACATGACCGCACCGCAAGCGAAAGTAAAGCGCGATGGTCAGGTAATTATCATTCCGGCAGCCGATATTGTCGTGGGCGATATTCTCATGCTGGAAGCCGGTGATCTGGTAGCAGCGGATGCGCGGTTGCTGCAAGCGGCTTCCCTAAAAATTACCGAATCGGCGTTAACCGGCGAATCAGAATCGGTTGAGAAACAATCTAATACTCTCCTGGCAGCAGATGCCCCGCTCGGTGACCGCGACAACATGGTCTTCGCCGGTACCAGCGTGGCCAACGGCGCTGCCACTGCGCTTGTAGTCGCTACGGCGATGAACACCGAGTTGGGCCAAATTGCGCGCTTAATTGAAGATGCCAGCAGCAGCGAAGGTACGCCTTTACAACAAAAGCTGGATTCGTTTGGGCGCATATTGGTGTGGTTTTCGCTGGCGATAGTCACGCTCTTATTTATGCTCGGCTGGTGGCGTGGCAGCCCGCCACTGGAACTGGTGATGTCTGCTGTCAGTCTCGCGGTTGCAGCTGTTCCCGAAGGTTTGCCGACCATCGTGACAGTGGCGCTGGCGCTGGGTGTTATGCGCATGTCGCGCCGCAGTGCGCTCATCCGCAAACTACCGGCAGTAGAAATCCTGGGTTCTACCTCCGTCATTTGTACTGATAAAACCGGCACGCTAACGGTCGGCCAAATGACAGTGCGTGCTTTATGTGTAGCGGAGCAAAGCTTTACGGTAACCGGCGAAGGTTATGCACCTAAGGGTGAGATTTTGCTTAACAACAACCCGGTAAATGTTCCCGACACTGCCGCCTTGCAGGAGCTTGCGACGCTATTAATCGGCTGTAATAACGCGCATTTAGTGGAGGAAGATGGCCACTGGCAAGTGATTGGCGACCCCACAGAAGGTGCGTTACTGGCGGCGGCTCATAAAGTGTTTAGCGAACAAGCCGGTCGTGAACCATCCAGCTTTGAGCAGCGCCTTCCCAAACAACATGAAATTCCCTTTGATTCGGATCGCAAGCGCAGCTGCGTTATTCGCCGCTTGGAAGACGGTAATTTGCGCGCGATGGTCAATGGCGCGCCCGATGTGCTCCTGCAAGCCTGCACTCGGTTTTATACCGCCAGAGGAGTGCTGCCACTGACGGACGCCGACCGCGCGCGCATCCAGGAGCAAAATACTGTCCTGGGGCAACAAGCCTTGCGTGTACTCGGTTCAGCTTATCGCGACTTAGGGCAGCAGTTGCCCGCCGATTTAAGTGCAGCCGCGATAGAACAGGATTTGGTGTTTGTCGGCTTGAGCGGCATGGTCGACCCACCGCGTGCCGAGGCAAAAGTCGCCGTGGCCAAATGTGTATCGGCGGGTATCCGCGTGGTCATGATCACGGGCGATCATCCGCACACGGCGCTCGCTATAGCCCGCGATCTTGGCATTGCGACAGATACTGACGTTGTGGTCGCAGGACCCGAGTTAGATGGTATAAGTGAAGATGAGTTAGCGCGGCGCGCCTCAACCATCGCCGTTTATGCGCGCGTCACTGCTGCGCACAAGCTACGCATAGTTCGCGCATGGAAAGCGAATGGCGCGGTGGTTGCCATGACTGGCGACGGCGTAAACGACGCGCCCGCCATTGAAGGTGCCGATATCGGCATCGCGATGGGGCGCTCCGGTACCGAAGTCACCAAACAAGCTGCGGATATGGTCATCACTGACGATAACTTCGCCACCATAGTGGCGGCAGTTGAAGAAGGGCGTGGCATTTACAGCAATATTCGCAAAACTTTGCAGTATCTATTAGCCGGTAATACCGGTGAACTTTTATTAATGACTCTGTGCGTTATTATGGGTTTACCAGCACCACTCTTACCTATACATCTACTCTGGATTAACCTGGTTACCGATGGTCTACCGGCACTGTGTCTCGCTACAGACGCCATTGACCCGGATGTTATGAAGCAACGTCCACGCCCGCGCGATGAACATATTGCGGCGAATAATTTTCTCGGGACGATGTTTTTGACGGGGCTGCTGACTGCGGGAGTCGCCTTTGCGGTTTACTTTTATAGCTTACAAACTGGCAGTGAAGAACTGGCACGCACCAAAGCCTTTACCACGCTCGTTTTTGCAGAATTGTTGCGTGCCTTTGGTGCCCGCAGTGAAACCAAGGCACTGTGGCGAATTCCTTTGCGCACCAATCTAATCTTGGCGGTTGTGGTATTTCTGGTGATTGGTTTACAGGTGTGGGCGCACCACAACGCCACCTTGGGATTGTTTTTGAAAACCACATTCTTATCGCTAGAGGATTGCGTCTTGCTACTCGTAATTAGCACTATCCCCTTGTTGATATTGGAGTTGGTAAAGTTGTGGCAAAACCGCGCGCGACAAAGCACAGCCATACCGATCCAATAGTTTTCACGATAGCGGTTACGAATGTTAATTCACATAAAATTTATGAATGATCGCCGAACCCAACACTGAGTTGGAAGGCGCTTTCTTAGCAGGCAACTTGATAATGCACCGCATCACGAGGGAACCCATGGAACATAACCACGCTCATTCGCATCAATCAAATAAACCGGATTCAGAAGTTCTCAAAGATCCTGTTTGTGGAATGTCTGTTACTGAACAATCATCGCATCGGTGTGAGCACGAGGGACACATGTACTACTTTTGCAGTGGACGTTGCCAAACGACGTTCATCGCCACGGCAGAAAAATACATAACTAAAACATCGGAACAGCACAGCGGGAGTCATGCACATTCGCAAGTTGCTACGCCGCAACCTCAGCAGGCGAAGAATGCGGTGCAACCCGCTTCTGAAGCGATCACTGGCGCTATCTACACCTGCCCAATGCATCCTGAAATACGTCAGGAGCAACCGGGTAATTGCCCTAAATGCGGTATGACTTTAGAGCCATTGTTGCCCGAACTCGATGAAGACGAAAATCCGGAGTTGCGTGATTTCACTCGCCGGTTTTGGTGGACATTGCCGCTGACTGTCATTGTCACTGTTCTTGCCATGGTCGGTCATCAACTTCATTTGTTTGATGTATCTACTCAAACCTGGATCGAATTGATTCTGACATTGCCTATCATTTTGTGGGCTGGAGCGCCTTTTTTTGTGCGCGGCTGGCAGTCAATCATCAATCGCAGCCCCAACATGTGGACGTTGATTAGCTTGGGTACAGGCGCTGCATTTGTTTACAGCCTTGTAGCAACATTGGCCCCCAACGTATTCCCCGAATCCTTCGTATCGATGGGACGGGTCTCCGTTTATTTCGAGGCGGCAGCCGTCATTATTTCATTGACGCTGCTAGGACAACTATTGGAATTAAAGGCGCGTTCGCAGACCTCAGCGGCGATCAAATCCTTGCTGGGGTTAGCACCAAAAACAGCACGACGCATTCGCGACGATAACACTGAAGAGGATGTGCCACTCACGCATGTCCATGTCGGTGACAAGTTGCGTGTTCGCCCCGGCGAAAAAGTACCCGTGGATGGTGTCGTTGTGGAAGGCAGCAGCGCTGTGGATGAATCCATGCTGACCGGCGAGCCGCTGCCAGTGATGAAACGCACGGGTGATAAAGTGATTGGCGCAACACTGAATACCAATGGTGCACTCACCATTGAATCTGAGCGCGTAGGGTCGGCTACCATGTTGGCGCAGATTGTTCAGATGGTGGCGCAAGCGCAGCGCTCCAAAGCGCCGATGCAACGCATGGCGGATTCGGTCGCCGGTTATTTTGTCGTTGCGGTGGTCGCGATTGCCGTGCTGACCTTTTTTGCCTGGGGTCTGTTCGGCCCTGAACCGCGTTGGGTATTCGGATTAATTAACGCGGTAGCCGTACTGATTATTGCTTGCCCTTGCGCACTAGGGCTGGCTACACCTATGTCGATCATGGTGGCCACCGGGCGTGGTGCCACCCAAGGTGTACTGTTTCGGGACGCAGCCGCCATCGAAAACTTCCGCAAGATAGATACACTCATTATCGATAAAACGGGAACCTTGACTGAAGGGCGGCCTGCATTTGATCGTGCGGTACCTACGCAGGGATTTAGTGAAGACGATGTGTTGCGCCTTGCCGCAAGCCTTGATCAAGGAAGCGAACATCCGCTGGCCGATGCCATTGTCCGGGCGGCGCGCGAGCGCAATCTCTCATTGGAAAAAGTTGAACAATTTGAGTCAGGTTCCGGCATCGGTGTGTACGGAACAGTTTCAGGGCGCAAGCTGGCGCTGGGAAACACGGTGCTGATGGAGCAACAGGGTGTAGTTGTCGCACCGCTGGTGCCCGAAGCCGAAACCTTACGCAGTGAAGGTGCCAGTGTTATGTACCTGGCAGTGGATGGGCAGCTCGCGGGTCTGCTTGCGGTGTCTGACCCCGTCAAGGCCAGTACACCGGAAGCCTTGGCAACGCTAAAAGCCGCTGGTTTGCGCATTATTATGGCGACGGGTGATGGCCTTACAACAGCCAAAGCCGTGGCGGCGCGCCTGGGTATCGATGAAGTCTACGGTGAAGTGAAACCAGAGGATAAATTGCGTTTGGTTGAACGCTTGCAAGCCGAGGGCAAGGTTGTTGCCATGGCGGGCGATGGAATCAATGATGCACCCGCCTTGGCCAAAGCCGATGTGGGTATTGCCATGGGCACGGGTACTGACGTAGCGATGAACAGCGCACAAGTTACTTTGGTGAAAGGTGATCTACGCGGTATTGCGGTCGCGCGCTTTTTATCGGAGGCGACCGTGACCAATATGAAACAGAACCTGATGTTTGCATTCTTGTACAATGGTTTGGGAATTCCGATTGCTGCCGGAATACTTTTTCCCTGGACGGGCTGGTTGTTGTCGCCAATGATTGCCGCACTGGCAATGAGCCTCAGCTCTGCATCGGTGATTGGAAATGCCCTGAGGTTGAAACGGGAAAAAATCTCTATCAACGATCAATAGACTCGGGTGAGTGAATTTTAAGAACTTACACACCTTAATCTTGGGTGACGTATTTTTCTATCGCCTGCATTGAGCTATGCTTAAACCATGCGCCACTGTTCATTGCTATTCGTCTTACTGCTGAGTTTCGTGATGCCCCTGCAAGTCGCGGCAGAAATTCTGCTGTCTGCCTCACCGTGCCCTGAAGAAATGACCATGGTGATGGATGAATCGGGTGATAGTGAAGCTATGCCTTGCTGCCCCGATGCAGATGACGATGATGCAATAAATCCCTGTGAAACCGCCAAATCCTGTCATCTCTGTAAAACACCCGTGCAGGTATATCTCTATACACCCGCGTCGTTTTTCTCTCTTTCAAATTTGACTGCACACACTAAAACTCGTCCGCTGAATATTGCTGTCTTCAATCCCGCCGGTATCTGGCGACCTCCGAACGCCTCCTGAGTTAATACGATTACACCTCGCTTAAACCGGTAAAGATGCCGGGTGTTTAGGCGAGACGTTTTTTATCGTCTCTCGGGAATCACCTAAATGAATAATCTCTCTGTACGTCTGCTTGCAGCCGTTGGGCTAGGCACGTTGCTACTCGGCATTGCGCTAGGTGTTGGTTGGCAGCACCTGCATAAATCCACCCCTATACCACCGCCGCAAAAGGATGCTGCTGATGCGGCCAAACAGGAACCTAAGGTGCTCTACTGGTATGACCCTATGGTCCCCGACCAGCATTTTGATAAACCGGGTCCATCACCCTTCATGGATATGGAATTGGTACCCAAATACGCGGCAGCGGATGAAGCTGCTCCCGCATTAACGGTTGCCGCGGGTTTGGTACAAAACCTGGGAATGCGCAAAACCAGAGTGCAACGCCTGCCAATAGCCCACGAGCTGGAAGTGGTCGGGCAACTGCAATTTAACCAGCGCAACCAGGCGATATTGCAATTGCGCGCGGCGGGTTTTGTGGAAAAAGCCTGGCCGCTAGCGGTGGGCGATCATGTCAGCGCCGGTCAGCCGCTTGCCGAATTTCAGATACCCGAATGGCTGGATGCCCAAAATGAACTGCTCTCCCAGCCGGTTGGACAGAACCCGCATTTGTTAGCGACATTGCGCGCACGCCTGCAATTACTCGGGATGCCCGATGCCCTGATTGCCAAGGTGGAAAAAACCCGCCAACCGGAGACCCGTGTAACTATCACTTCGCCCATCTCGGGTGTGTTGGATATGCTGGATGTTAAAACCGGTATGGCGCTGGTCAGCGGCGCTACTCTGGCAAAAATTAACAACCTGGATAGCCTGTGGCTGGATGCTGCCATTCCTGAAGCGCGAGCAACTGGCTTGCATCCAGGTGACAAGGCTATTTTCCATTCCGCCAATCCCGCTGAGCCAGCTTTGACCGGCACACTGGAATACCTGTTGCCCTCACTCAATGACAGCTCCCGCACCCTGACTGCCCGTATCCTGTTGGACAACCCCGAAGCGCGCCTGAAACCCGGCACCAGTGGACGTGTGCTGCTGCAATCATCCACTAAAGAAACCGGATTGTTTGTGCCCACAGAAGCAGTCATCCGCACGGGCAAACGGGTGTTGGTGATGCTGGCTGAAGCCGGTAGCAAGTTTCGCCCGGTGGAGGTTGTCACCGGCCGCGAGATAGGTAACCAGACCCTCATCCGCGAAGGTTTGGAGGAGGATCAGGAGGTAGTAGTCAGCGGCCAGTTCCTGCTCGATTCCGAAGCCTCCTTTTTGGGGATAGCACCAAAAACAGCGGGAGGATATGACCATGATTAGCCGTTTGATTCATTGGTCTGTTGCGCACCGCGTATTGGTGCTGTTGGCCTCACTGCTGCTCACTGGCTGGGGCATTTGGGCCGTCAAAACCACACCGATTGACGCCTTACCCGACCTCTCAGATGTGCAAGTCATTATCCGCACCAGTTTCCCAGGGCAAGCGCCCGAGCTGGTGGAAAATCAGGTGACTTACCCGCTGGCCAGCAAAATGCTCTCGGTACCCGGCGCTAAAACCGTGCGCGGTTATTCGATGTACGGCGATAGCTTTGTGTATGTCTTGTTTGAGGATGGTACCGATCTGTACTGGGCACGCTCCCGCGTGTTGGAGTCCTTGAGCCAAATGCAGGCGCAGCTACCGGCCAGCGCCAAACCGGCATTAGGGCCGGATGCCACCGGCGTGGGCTGGATATTCCAATACGCCTTGGTCGATAAGACGGGTCAGCACGATATTGCCCAACTGCGAGCACTGCAGGACTGGTTCCTGCGTTTTGAGTTGGCACCATTGCCGGATGTGGCCGAAGTCGCCGCTATCGGCGGTATGGTCAAGCAATACCAAGTAGTGCTCGATCCAATCCGCCTGGCAGCCCATAACCTGTCCCATGAAGCGGTGACTACCGCTGTAAAACAGGCCAACCAGGAAACCGGAGGTGGTGTTCTTGAGCTGGGTGAAGCCGAACTAATGATCCGTGCCAGTGGTTATCTGCACACGCTCGATGATTTCAAATCCATACCACTGAAGTTAGTCGATAACATTCCCGTTACCCTGGCCGATGTTGCCCACATCCAGCTCGGGCCGGAAATGCGCCGGGGCATTGCGGAACTGGACGGTGAAGGCGAAGTGACTGGCGGTATTGTGGTGATGCGCTCGGGCGGAAATGCCCGCGCCACTATCGCAGCAGTTAAGGAAAAATTGGCGCAACTCCAAAGCAGCTTACCCTCCGGGGTTGAGATCACCACCACCTATGACCGCAGTTTGCTGATCGACCGTGCTGTCGCCAACCTGACCCACAAGCTTCTGGAAGAGTTTTTAGTGGTGGCACTGGTCTGCGCCTTATTCCTCTGGCATTGGCGCTCTGCGGTGGTAGCGATTGTCGCCTTACCACTTGGTGTATTGATCGCCTTTGTTGTTATGCGTCATCAAGGGATTAACGCCAACATCATGTCGCTCGGCGGTATTGCGATTGCTATCGGGGCGATGGTGGATGCGGCCATCGTGATGATTGAAAACGCCCACAAACATGTGGAGCGATGGCAGCAGCAACATCCCGAGCAAGAACTTATCGGTGAGAAACGCTGGCAGGTATTGACCCAAGCGGCCGCCGAGGTTGGGCCAGCGCTGTTTTTCTCGCTGCTCATTGTCACTCTCTCGTTTATTCCGGTATTTACGCTGGAAGCACAGGAAGGTCGGCTCTTTGGCCCACTCGCTTTTACCAAAACCTATGCGATGGCAGCAGCAGCTGGCCTGTCGGTGACGCTAATTCCGGTGCTGATGGGCTACTGGATTCGTGGCCGGATTCCGGCGGAACATCAAAACCCCATCAATCGCTGGCTGATCCGGAGTTATCGTCCACTGTTGACCGGAGTTTTGCGTCACCCGAAAACGACACTGGGTTTTGCATTGGCGGTATTACTGAGCACCGCCTGGCCACTGAGCCAGCTGGGCAGTGAATTCCTGCCGCCGCTGGACGAAGGGGATTTACTGTACATGCCCAGTGCCTTGCCGGGGTTAAGTGCCCAACAGGCCAGCCGCTTGCTGCAACAAACAGATCGGCTGATTAAAACTGTCCCGGAAGTGGAGCGCGTGTTTGGCAAGGCTGGCCGCAGTGACAGCGCTACTGATCCGGCCCCGCTGGAGATGTTTGAAACTACCATCCAGTTTAAGCCCCGTGATCAGTGGCGCCTCGGCATGACTCCCGAAAAACTCATGGCTGAACTGGATGCACGGGTCAAAATACCGGGGCTATCCAATATCTGGATTCCGCCCATCCGCAACCGCATCGATATGCTGGCCACCGGGATCAAAAGCCCCATCGGCGTCAAGGTTGCAGGCCAGAACCTGGCCGATATAGACCATGTCGCCCAACAGGTTGCGCAAGTTGCCAAAACCGTCCCCGGTATCTCCTCGGCAGTTGCCGAGCGCTTGGGTGGTGGGCGCTATCTTGATATCCAGTTCGACCGCGCTGCACTCGCACGTTATGGTCTGAGCATCACTCAGGCGCAGTCCGTAGTAAGCAGTCTAATTGGCGGCGACAATATTGGTGAAGTCGTAGATGGACGTGCACGTTTCCCTATCAACCTGCGCTATCCGCGCGATTGGCGTGACAGCATTGGCAAGCTGCAAAACCTACCCATCATTACGCCACTCGGCAGCCAAATCACATTGGGTACGATTGCCACCATCAAAGTTACCGATGGCCCCAGTATGCTCAAGAGCGAAAATGCCCGTCCCACCAGTGTGGTTTACATTGATGTGCGCGACCGCGACTTGGGTTCGACGGTGAGGGATCTGCAACAAACCATTAACCAAGAGGTGACTTTACTACCGGGCACCAGCATTAGCTACGCCGGCCAGTTTGAATTTATGGAACGCGCCAATGCCCGCCTGCGATGGATAGTCCCGGCAACGCTCGTTATTGTTCTGGTGCTGTTATTCCTGACATTTTCCCGCCTGGATGAAGCCCTGTTAATCATGGGCACCTTACCTTTTGCGTTAACCGGAGGCATTTGGCTTTTATATTTAATGGATTACGAGCTCTCGGTTGCAACAGCCGTCGGGTTTATTGCACTGGCCGGAGTGTCCGCCGAATTCGGGGTGATTATGTTGCTCTACCTGAAACAGGCATGGCAGCGGCGTATTGAAGCAGGCACAACAACGCAAGAGGATTTACTCGATGCCATTCAGGAAGGTGCCGTGTTGCGAATACGCCCCAAGATGATGACGGTGACAGTAATTGTTGCGGGCTTGATGCCGATATTTTTAGGCAGTGGTACGGGGTCGGAAATCATGAGCCGGATTGCCGCACCGATGGTGGGCGGGATGCTTACGGCACCATTGCTGTCGCTGTTTGTGCTGCCGGTGGCTTATCGGTTATTGCGCACCCGCAAAAGGGATTTGAAAGGTAACGCTGTCATTAACGCTGGAAAACCATAGGTATAGGAAATGGACGAGACGTCTCAGCATTGCGGATACGGATGTGGCGGCGCAGCACGGTATTTTGATTAAAGATTCCGAAGCGCTGGAACTAGCCGCACGGTCGTATTCGACAAAACTGGCGCTGGCGCCTTCGCTGGATGTTATCTAGGGACTGGTCGCTAATTGTCACGGTAATGAGCGCACGGATTGTCCAATTATCGCTGGTATTGCGCAATCGCCTTAGATGAGAGCGACAAGGCTATATTAAGAATGAATTGCGATGCTGGTTTTATTAGACATGGCAATTTGTCAGTGCACGACGCCTTATTCCAAGTTTTTAAATTTGTAGGTGAAATTAGCATCGTACACAGCGCCATCTTCAGATGATAAAAACACGTACAAGGTTTACTTCTGCATCATTGGTGGTGCCAATGACACCTTGGCGCCCGCTGTTCGTCATCCTTCAACGATACGAGCGTTATTCCACCTTGGTGAGCGCCTGTAAAATCCCGCAGTCTTTAACGGCCCGATTGTCATTGCATTGGGTACGCAGACCCACGAGCTGTGCCCGTAACGCGGTGAGTTCGGCAATGCGCGCATCGACTTCCTGTACATGCGTATCGACGATATGGTTGATCTCTTCACACGCTTTCTCAGGCGTTGCCTGATACCTTATTAATTCACGTATTTCACCGAGCGTGAGTCCCAGATTCCGGCACTGTTTGATAAATCCCAACTGCCGCAATGAATCCGTATCGTACAGTCGATAGTTACCTTCCGTTCGTTGCGGAACTGAGACCAATCCTTCCTGCTCATAAAATCGGATCGTTTGGACAGGCACGCCCGTCTGTTTTGCCAGGGTACCAATTTTCATGTGAATACCTCGCTTGACTCTCTAGTAGCTATAGAGTTTATAGTCCAGCTATCGAATTTAACACAGACGAGGACATGGTTATGAGTGATTGCGGCTGTGAAGTGGAATTGAAGGACGGTGAGCAAAAGACCGTCTTGTATTGGTTGTTGGGAATTAACGCCGCCATGTTTGCATTGGAACTGGGGGTTGGCTGGTTTGCCCAGTCCACCGGCTTGATTGCCGATTCTCTTGATATGTTGGCCGATGCGATTGTCTATGGCATCGGTCTGTATGCGGTGGGCCGAGCCATAACTGCCAAAGCGAGAGCCGCGCTGGTCAGTGGCTATTTTCAATTGTTGCTGGCCGTGCTCATCCTGATCGACATTATCCGGCGTGTCGCCTTTGGTAGTGAACCCGCTTCCCAACTCATGATAGGCATGGGTTTGCTGGCTCTAGCCGCGAATATCACGTGCCTATTGTTGATCCAGAAACACCGACATGGCGATGTGAATATGCGGGCCAGTTGGATCTTTTCTACCAACGACGTTCTGGCAAACCTGGGTGTAATCTTAAGCGGAGCACTTGTAGCATGGGTTAGCTCCCGGTGGCCGGACATTATCATTGGTAGTTTGATCGTCATGCTCATCCTGCGCGGAGTCTGGATGATTCTCACGGATGCGAAACGCGAGTTACGGGAGCACGAGGCGCCACCGCCTGCACCCTGCTGCGATAAGCCGTGCCAGTCTTCGCAAAATACCCGTCAGAGTGACCGGGGTGAATGATTTACTGTTAAGCTTTTGTTGTGAGGGCGGAAGTGTTCCTTCCGCATGACCAGGATGCCAATGCTGTGAAACCCGTGTTACGTTATCGATCATATGCTTTTATATCGTTGCTCCTCTGGCTCGTTATGAGCTGGAGCGGTGTGCATGGGCATTTTTGTTTCGATGGCAAGGAACCTCCAATATCCTTGCACGTTGATATGTTGGAAGGACACGCCGTTCATGAGGACGGGGAAGCCCATCAAGATATCGATATCGAGCAGCCCCAATCGATACTTGTCAAAACCTTTAAACTTGATCTTTTCCTACCTGTCTTTTTGGCAGTGATTATTGTTCTGCGGGAACGCGGAACAACCTTTACGATTCAATCCATTCCCTCCCTACGCACACGGCACATTGTCGGTGTGCTGCCTCTACTCCGTGCTCCGCCTGCCATTCCAGCCTAACCCACTTTTGTCGCCCTGATAACGGGCTCCAAGGATCTGACCATATCGCCGTCGGATCCATGATATTGGCTGGAGTAGTTACCATGCATTTTTTTGAAAAAGTGATCGCGGGTTCAGCGATTGCAGTGCTATGCCATGTCCCGGCCGGACTGGCAACGCCAACGACACCACTCCGACTGGACGATGCCATTCGCGCGACAGTCGAACACAATCCGCAATTATCTGCCTACCGTTTCAAAACTGACGCGTTAGCGGGAGAGCAACAAACCGCTGGGCTACGACCGGAATATCGTGTCGGCGCTGAGCTTGAAAACGTCGCAGGTTCTGGCGAATCGAGCGGGATCGATGCGGCAGAACTCACCATCGCGGTGTCGTCCGTGATTGAACTGGGCGCTAAACGCGATGTGCGGTTAGGCCTTGTTACCGCCCGCCAACAACAATTGCAAACCGAGCAACGGGTTCTGACACTCGACGTATTGTCGGGAGTAACACGTCAATTTCTTGCCCTGGTAGCGGCGCAGGAACAGCTTGCGTTACATATTGAAGCGGACCGCATTGCGCGAGACATGCTCACATCCATGCGGCGACAGGTTCAGGCAGGTCGATTAGCCGAGACTGAAGTATTACGCGCGCAAGCTGGTCTCGCCCGTACGAACATCGCGTTACGGCAGGCCGAACAGGCTGTACGACGCGAACGCCTGTTGTTATCCGCGTATTGGGCAGATTCCACGCCGGACTTCCAAACGGTACAAGGCGATTTGTACGCATCATCTCCATCTTTGCCTTTGTCTGAGCTCCAATCCCGATTAGCGAATAACCCGGATCTTTTATTGCTCGCGAGCGAGATCGATGTGCTTAGCGCGCAGTTGCGCGAAGCCCGTTCAAATCGCCGTGGTGATATTGAATGGAGCGCCGGGGTACGCAGGTTTGAGGACAGCGGCGATTCCGCAGCAGTGGTTGGTTTGAGTGTACCGCTTGGCTCGGGACAGCGCGCCTCGGGGGCAGTTGCTACTGCGACGGCCCAACAGGCAGGAGCCCAACAAGCTCACGATAGTGCCCGCGTCCGTCTGGAGGCTGAGTTAGCCGGTCTTGTGGATGAGCAACAACAGGCTAGTAGTGAACTCGGCATTTTGCGCAATGAAGTGATTCCGGTGTTGCGTCGCGCACTCAAGGGTACGGCGGACGGTTTTGAACTGGGCCGTTACAGCTACCTTGAACTGACCCTCGCCCAAAGCGAATTACTCGATGCGCAACTGGCCGTTATTGATGCGGCCGAACGCGTGCAGCAAACCCGTATCGAATTGGAACGGCTCACCGGCGTCGCCCTGAATGATAAAAACAATGAGGTTACTCAATGAAAACACGTAAGCAAAAGAAGCTGAATCCTGCGCTCGCTGTCGGATTTATCCTCGCCGTACTGGTCGCCATGTTTGTAACCGACATCTACTTGGCCAATGCGGCCGATGATGACAAACACGCTGCGCCTGACACCAAGACAACCCAGAAGACAGCCAAACCTGCCAAGCATGAGCATGATGAAGATGCTCATGAACATGGTGAAGATGAGAAAGAACATGCAGACGGTGATAAGCACGAGCACGGTGAAGAGGAACATGGCGAAGAGGAGCACGGCGAAGAAGGCAAACTCACGTTGTCGAGCGAGCAGTTGCGCAACGCCGGTATCGAACTCGCTGAAGCGGGTCCAGTTGCTATCAGGGAAACGCTGCCGCTCTACGGCGTTATTTCGCCAAGTGCTGAAGGCGTGCAGCAGGTAAACGCACGTTTCCCCGGCGTTATACGCCAATTGGCTCGCAAGCAAGGTGATCGGGTCGCCGCTGGTGATGTCCTGGCAACCATTGAAAGCAACGAAAGCCTCAAGCTGTATTCGGTGACCGCAACGATTGGTGGTGTTATCACGGAGCGTCAGGGCGCTGTGGGCCAACAAACGTCTGATGCACCCCTTTTCACCATCACCGACTCTTCCACTGTGTGGGTGGACCTGGCTTTATTTCCCCGCGATATCGCCCAGGTTAAATCGGGCCAATCGGTCCGGGTAACGCAACCGCAGCGTGGCATCTCCGGGGAAGGATCAGTGATCTACGTCGGCGCTCACGCTAATCCGTTAAATCAATCGACAACAGTGCGAGTATCTCTTGATAACGCAGATGGTCAGTGGTTCGCCGGTCATTTTGTCAGTGCTGAAGTAACGCTTGCAGAGGCGGGAGCCGCTGTCGCGGTGCGCAATGAAGCATTGCAGACACTTGATGGGGAAACCGTGGTGTTTGTCCAACAAGCGAAGGAATTTGGGCCGCGACCGGTCCAGACCGGACGCACCGACAGTGTCCATACCGAGATCGTTTCCGGATTAGCGGTGGGTGATGTATATGCCACCAAAAACAGTTTCATCCTCAAGGCGGATCTGCGCAAGGAGAGCGAAGATGAACACTAAACGACGTTGCAGCTTCCGTCGGACATCTTGTTGTCGATTGTGGGGACACTGCCATGGTTGATGCCTTGATCCAATTTTCCATCGCGCGTCGATGGCTTGTAATCTTTTTAGTCGGTGCCTTTGCCGCAGCTGGCATCTGGAATTACAACCGCCTGCCGATTGATGCAGTTCCAGATATTACGAATGTGCAAGTCCAGATCAATACCCAGGCGCCGGGCTATTCCCCGCTTGAAGTTGAGCAACGTATTACCTATCTGGTTGAGGTCGCGATTGCAGGCCTGCCACATGTCGAAAGCACCCGGTCCTTATCACGCTATGCCTTGTCTCAGGTAACAGTGGTATTTGAGGATGGGACCGACATTTACTTTGCGCGCAATATTCTCAATGAGCGTTTGCAGCAAGCCAAAAGTCAGCTGCCGGATGGCATCGAGCCTGAAATGGGACCGGTGGCGACTGGCCTCGGGGAAATCTTCCATTATTCGGTGCACGCCGATCCCAACTCGCGTCAGCCGAATGGGGAACCGTACGATGCGATGGCGTTGCGCACCTTGCAGGATTGGATAATACGACCTCAATTGCGTCTGGTTCCTGGCGTCACAGAAGTGAACACGATTGGTGGATTTGAGAAGCAAATTCATGTCACGCCAGATCCGGGGCTGATGTTGGCTTACGGCATTGTGTTCGATGACCTGGTTGAGGCGCTGGAGAAAAACAATACCAATATCGGGGCGGGCTACATCGAGAAAAACGGTGAGCAGTACCTGATCCGCGCGCCTGGGCAGCTCTCTGATATGGCGGCCATCAAAAAAGTCATCGTTGTCCGACGGGACGGTACACCCATCACCATTGGCGATGTTGCAACCATAGGGCTTGGTAAGGAACTGCGCACGGGGGCAGCTACCCGCGATGGCGAAGAAACGGTGCTGGGTACTGCGGTGATGTTGGTGGGTGAAAACAGCCGGACGGTGTCGCACGCTGTTGCCGCCAAGCTTGAGGAAATCAACCGCACCTTACCCAAAGGTGTTACGGCTGATGCGGTATATGACCGTACCTCACTCGTCGAAAAGACCATTTCTACGGTGCAGAAAAATCTTCTGGAAGGCGCGATCCTGGTGGTCGTTGTGTTGCTGGTGATGCTTGGGAATGTTCGCGCTGCGCTGCTAACGGCCTTGGTCATCCCCCTGTCGATGTTGATGTTAATGACCGGCATGGTGCAAACCAAAGTCAGCGCGAACCTCATGAGCTTAGGGGCACTGGATTTTGGTTTGATCGTTGACGGCGCTGTGATCATTGTCGAAAACTGCTTATTGCGACTCGCACAACGACAGCATGCGGTGAACCGTCTCCTCAACCTGGAAGAACGGTTGGAGACTGTGTTTCGCGCAACCCGTGAAGTATTTACGCCCAGTTTAATCAGTGTGCTGGTGGTTATTCTGGTGAACATTCCTATCCTCGCGCTCACAGGCGTAGAGGGGAAAATGTTCATACCCATGGCGTTTACGGTGATCATGGCGTTGCTGGCCGCGCTAATTCTATCCCTGACGTTCGTACCAGCCGCACTTGCACTGTGTATGACGGGCAGGATTGAAGAAAAAGAAAATAGGATTATTGCCAAATCCAAAGCGGCCTACGTCCCGACCCTCGATTTTGCGCTTAAGCGCCGCGTGCCGATCCTCGTAGGTGCCATCGTATTTGTCATTGGGTCGGGCTTTTTAGCCTCGCGAATGGGGACCGAATTCACCCCAAATTTGGACGAAGGCGATATCGCGGTGCAGGCCATACGTATTCCAGGCACGAGCCTTACCCAATCCCTTGATATGCAATTCCAGGTTGAAAAGGCCCTGATGGCGATGCCCGAGATTAAAACGGTCTTCTCTCGTGTGGGTACAGCCGAAGTAGCAAGTGATCCAATGGGGCCCAATATTTCAGATGGTTACGTTATGTTGAAAGACCGGAAGGACTGGCCGGATCCCGACATAACCAAAGAAGATATTCTCGAAGCTATCGAAGAGACACTGGAGAAGGTGCCGGGTAATGGCTACGAAGTGAGCCAACCTATCCAGATGCGGGTGAACGAATTAATTTCCGGTGTGCGGTCTGATCTGGGCGTGAAAGTGTATGGCGACGATCTGGAACAGCTTCGTGCTGCCGGGAACAAAATTACCGCAGTGCTCAATGGTATCGATGGCGCGGACGATGTGAATATGGAGCAAGCAGAGGGGCTACCCATGCTGTCCATCGATGCTGATCGAGACCTGTTACTGCGTTATGGCATCAATATGGCGGATTTGCAGGATACGGTGGCAGCGGCGACCGGTGGCGAAGAAGCTGGTCAAATCTTTGAAGGCGACCAGCGTTTTGCCATCGTCGTAAGATTGCCAGAAAAGCAGCGCAATGACCTTACCGCCTTATCTTACCTTCCGATCCCTTTACCAGATGGCGGGTATGTCCCTTTGGGGGAAGTAGCCAAACTCAATCTCGCACCTGGCGCTAACCAAATCAGCCGTGAAAATGGCAAACGCCGGCTGGTTGTCACTGCTAATGTGAGCGGCCGCGATCTTGGGGGATTTGTAGCGGAAGTGCAGGAGAAGATTGAGCAACAGGTGAAACTGCCACCGGGCTATTGGCTGGATTATGGTGGGACCTTTGAGCAATTGCAGTCGGCATCCAAACGCCTGACCTTGCTCGTGCCATTAACGTTGCTGATGATTTTTGCGCTCCTGATGATGACCTTCGGATCCGCCAAAGACGCCCTGCTGGTATTCAGTGGTGTGCCCCTGGCATTGACGGGCGGCGTTATCTTCCTGTGGTTGCGAGACATCCCGTTATCCATTACAGCCGGAGTTGGTTTTATCACCCTCTCGGGTGTCGCGGTATTAACCGGGGTGATGATGGTGTCGGCGTTTCGCGATAGCCTGAAAGAAGGCTTGCCGCTTGAGGCCGCTATCCGTGAAGGAGCGATGTTGCGCCTGAGGCCCATTCTGATGGTGGCATTGGTGGCAGCATTGGGATTTCTCCCGATGGCCCTCAATACCGGCACCGGTGCCGAGGTTCAGCGTCCGCTTGCAACGGTCGTTATAGGAGGAATTCTTTCATCTACAATACTGACCCTTCTGGTGTTGCCAGGCTTATACCGTATGGCCTATCGCGACAAGCATAACGGGAGTTAACTCGAACGGTCACCCGCACAGCGCAGGTGACCGTTTTATTCCGGCGCACCGAAAAACCAAAGGCGCGCCTTCGCCAGGAGACTGGAATTATGAAAACACTTACCGCGTTTTTTTATCACGTCCGGATAGCACTCGTTCTGCCTCGAATATTCATTGCGGTTTTATTTGCTGTGTTACTCAACGCTTGCCAAACAGCCGCACCTGATACATCTGGCGTCGTGTTTGACGATAACGCGCTGCGTCAGCACAACCTTGAATTAAGTAACGCGAAGGTCAGCTTCAACGACGGCGCGCTGACATTAAGCAGTGGCGTTTGGCCAACACAAAAAAGGCCGCATATTGCCTGCGGACAATTGCAGCTTCAGATATTCGATACGCAAGGTGTTTTGTTAAAAACTGCGAACGCTGATTACTCACCGTGTCACTTGCACTACCAACCGAATACCCGGCGCAAAGGATATTTTTCAGTTGTGGTCAATGACCTGTATCAACAGCCATTGATCATCAGAACGAGCTATAAAAAGAAGCCGAACGAAGTTTTTTAATGCTTATGTATTTATGAGATTTCTGTGAACTCGCTTTTATTCAAAATCAATATGCAGATACCCAAAATTTAATGTCCATTTTAAAGAAAAGGGAACGCTATGAAACATATACATAACTATGATGCACAGGGAAAGCAGCTGTGCTGTACGGAAGAAGAAAAAATAAATTATCAAGCTGATGCGCTGATAAAAAACAAACCTGTAAAAGATACTTGCTGCGCAACTGACGATCACGACCAGCACACCGACGATGATGGCCATGACCATGCCGTTAGCAGTGACAATAACGTCAAACTGTTTTTGCCGGCCGCTGTCAGTTTCATTGCGTTGCTCACAGCACTCATTCTGGATAATTACTTCCCGCAAACCTGGTTTACTGGTTGGGTACGCATTGCCTGGTACGTTGCAGCCTATTTGCCGGTTGGCCTGCCGGTGTTGAAAGAAGCGGTCGAGAGCATCACCAAGGGCGAAGTGTTTTCTGAATTCTTATTGATGAGCATTGCTACCATCGGCGCCTTTGCCATTGGCGAATATCCGGAAGGTGTTGCCGTGATGTTGTTTTATTCTGTCGGTGAAGTGTTCCAGACCCTCGCCGTGAAAAGAGCAAAAACCAATATTAAAACACTGCTCGATCAACGCCCCGACGAAGTAACCGTGTTGCGAAATAATCAAGCAATGACCCTGAAGGCAGAGATTGTCAGCATTGGCGATATTATCCAACTCAAAGCAGGTGAGAAATTGGGATTGGATGGTGAACTCCTATCCGAGACCGCCTCATTTAATACCGCCGCTCTGACCGGCGAGAGCAAACCCGACACGAAAACCAAAGGCGATAGTGTTTTGGCGGGCATGATTAATCTCAATGCAGTGTCACAAGTAAAAGTGACCACTGCCTATACCGACAGCAAACTGTCCCGAATTTTAGAATTAGTACAAAACGCTGCTGCGCAAAAAGCGCCTACCGAATTATTTATCCGAAAATTCGCCAAAATATACACACCGATTGTAGTTGCGTTGGCCGTTGCGATTTGTGTGGTGCCATACGTATTTGTGGAGACCTATGTATTCAGTGAGTGGCTATATCGTGCGTTAATATTCCTGGTGATCTCCTGTCCCTGCGCATTGGTTATTAGCATTCCCCTAGGCTATTTTGGCGGCATAGGCGCCGCCAGTCGAAACGGTATTTTATTCAAAGGCAGTAATTTTTTAGACACGATTTCTACCATTCAAAACGTGGTGATGGATAAAACCGGCACCATGACGGAAGGTGTTTTTAAAGTACAAGAGGTCAACCTCAAGCCCGAGGTCAATCGCGATGAGATCCTGAAATTGGTCAATGCGCTCGAAAGCCAAAGTACGCATCCGGTAGCGACCGCTATTCATCAATATGTAGGCGATATCGATAGCAGCATTACATTAAATAATGTTGAAGAAATATCGGGTCATGGATTGAAAGCCGACGTGAATGGCAAAGCGTTACTGGTAGGTAATTTCAGGCTGCTCGATAAATACGCCGTCGCCTACGATATTGATCCCGCCACCATTGTGTATACCGTCATCGCTATTGCCTACGATCATAAATTTGCAGGCTACATCACCATCGCCGACAGCATTAAAGAGGACGCGCAATTAACGATCGATACACTGAAAAAACTGGGCATCAACATTACTATGCTTAGCGGTGACAAAAGTTCTGTGGTGCAATTTGTTGCACAGAAATTAGGTATTACCAATGCCTTTGGCGATCTGCTACCAGAAGATAAAGTTAACAAGGTAAAAGAAATCAAAGCGCGCAATGAAACTGTTGCTTTCGTCGGTGATGGTGTTAATGATGCACCGGTCGTTGCCCTGAGCGATGTCGGTATAGCGATGGGCGGTCTTGGCAGCGATGCAACAATCGAAACAGCCGACGTTGTTATTCAAGATGATAAACCCGGCAAAATTCCCACTGCCATCGCCATCGGTAAACAAACCAAACGCATTGTGTGGCAAAACATTTCACTCGCCTTCGGTGTAAAAGCCATCGTCTTGATATTAGGTGCCGGTGGTTTAGCCACGATGTGGGAAGCGGTTTTTGCGGATGTTGGCGTGGCGTTGTTAGCTATTTTGAACGCAGTACGAATTCAGCGAATGAAGTTTTAAAAATAAAGAATGGCATCCCGGCGAGCTGATATATTCGCCATCGGATCCTTAAACGTAGAGGCAAAAAATAAAAGTGAATAGTCAAAATAATTTCCTTACACGGATCACCAGTGTTGTTGCAGTATGGTTTCTTATGTCAAGCGCTGTACTTGCACAAACCGCTGCATCGGGAGATGCAAGGCAGCTATGGCAACTGCTTGATTATGTTGCAGTCGATTACAGTGGAGCTGTCGCCGATGGTGTCATCATCAGCGAGGCGGAATACGCTGAGATGCTGGATTTTACGGAGAATGCAGGCACGTTATTACAATCGCTCCCGAAGCATGCATCCAAACCCACTATTGCCGAAAAAATTGCCGAGTTGCGCGCCGCTGTCCTGCGTAAAGAGGCAAGCATTGAAGTTTCCCGGCTTGCACACCAGGCAAACGCATCCTTGATAACTGCCTATCCGTTTCCAGTCGCTCCACGAACTGTACCCGACCTTGCGCGCGGACAGACTCTGTATGCAGCGCAATGTGCTACATGCCATGGTGTGAACGGCAACGGTGACGGCCCGCTCGCTGAAAACCTGGAGCCCAAACCGATTGCATTTACAGATCCAGAACGTGCACGCACGCGAAGCGTGATGGCTTTGTATCAGGTGATTTCCCAAGGCGTGGAAGGCACATCAATGGTAAGTTTTAAAGCTCTACCTGAAGAAGATCGATGGGCGCTCGCATTCTATATAGGTACGCTTTCCTACGATGAATCCATGCGCGAACTAGGCAAACATCTTTGGAATAGTGAAGAACAAATAAAGGGCCTCTTGGCTGATATGAACCTGCTAACAACAATCACCGAAGCGGCATTGGCCGAAACAATACAAGAAAGTGACGCTCGCTCCGTCACTGCCTACTTACGAAGCCATCCCGGTGTTGTAGAAACAAATAAACCGGTTGGTTTGGCATTAGCCCGATTGCGTCTTGCGGAAAGTTTGGCCGCTGCACGCGCAGGAGATCGAAATCTCGCGACGCGTTTGAGCTTGTCAGCATACCTGGATGGATTTGAGCCGCTTGAGCCGATAGTAAATACCCGCAACGGATCTTTGTTGATTGCCGTGGAAACCGCGATGCTCACCTATCGTTCGGCAGTCTCACAAGGAACTATTGAACAAGCTGAGGCGGCAGCGGTTCAACTGGAACAACTTTTTGTGCAAGTCGATGGGCTGATGCAAGAAGCCAAGGCTGACCCCACGACAACCTTTGTTGGTGCGCTCACGATTCTCTTACGCGAAGGTATCGAAGCGTTGTTGATTGTGATCGGCATGATTACATTCTTGAAAAAGACGGACAGGCCTGAAGTGTTACGCCATGTCCATAGAGGGTGGATAAGTGCCTTGCTTGCTGGCGTACTGACGTGGGTGGTGGCAACTTATCTAATAGGCATTAGCGGTGCTAGCCGTGAAGTGACCGAGGGAATTGGGTCAGTACTCGCCGCAGTCGTTTTGCTTAGCGTTGGATTGTGGATGCACCAGAAGAGCAGTGCTGGCAGATGGCAAGATTATTTGAAAGGAAAATTGTCAGCGGCAGTGTCGCAACGTTCAGCATGGGCACTGTTCGCGCTGGCGTTTATCGCGGTGTATCGAGAAGTGTTTGAGACTGTGTTGTTTTATTCCGCACTGGCAGCGGATGGGAATAGCGGCGCATTGGTGGCCGGTTTTTTCACAGCCTTATTGTTATTGATAGTAATTGCATGGGTATTGCTGCGCACAAGCGCACGTATACCTCTGGGAACCTTCTTCTCTTTTACATCCATTTTGGTGGTCGTGCTTGCAGTAGTGTTAATTGGTAAGGGCGTGTCAGCTTTGCAAGAGGCAGGGTGGATAGGCGTGACGCTCATTACGATCCCACGTGTCGAATGGCTCGGACTTTATCCAACACTGGAGACATTTATCTCACAGATAATTGTTGGCCTGATCGCACTGGGAGGCTTCGGTATTAGTTGGGTTAAAACTCGCAATAATATGATCAAATAATTCAAATGAATGGCTTGGTTAAATTAGCGCTATCCTGTCCTTGAAATTACGGGCATAGCGCTAATGCTTCTCGATGAGTTTGGATAAAGGATCTTCGTTGTAATGGAAACAATGGTTGATGTAGTTATTATCGGCGGCGGTCAAGCCGCACTTTCAGTGGCCTACTATCTGCGCCGTACTGATTACTCCTTTGTTATTCTGGACGCAGAAGCGTCTCCTGGTGGCGCCTGGCAGCATGGCTGGGATAGCTTGCGTCTCTTCTCTCCGTCCAGTTGGAGTTCGCTATCGGGATGGCAAATGCCACCCACGCAGGAAACTTACCCAAGCCGCGATCAAGTTATCCGGTATCTGGCCAACTATGAATCCCGGTACGAATTTCCGGTGCAGCGTCCGGTGTTGGTCACTGCCGTGAATAACCTTGGCGATCATCTGGAAGTTGTCAGCCAACACCAGACCTGGCATGCGCGTGTTGTGGTCAGTGCCACCGGTACCTGGCGAAATCCGTTCATACCACCTTATCCCGGTATCGATTTATTCCAGGGGCTTCAGCTCCACTCGGCTCACTACCAATCCCCAATACCTTTCCGGGATAAAAAAGTGCTGGTCGTAGGCGGCGGCAATTCCGGTGCACAAATTCTTGCAGAAGTGTCGCGCCTGGCTGATAGCACTTGGGTTACTTCCAGTGAACCGCTGTTTTTACCGGATGATGTGGATGGGCGCGTGTTATTTCAGCGCGCTACGGATCGCTGGAAAGCGCATCTTGAAGGACGAGAGGTTGATCAACCCGTGGGTGGTTTGGGCGATGTGGTCATGGTGCCGCCCGTTAAAGAGGCGCGCGAACGCGGCGTACTGCATTCCGTGCGGCCGTTCAAACAGCTCACAGCGACCGGTGTTATCTGGGGCGATGGTTCCGAGACATCGGTGGATGCCATGATCTGGTGTACCGGATTTCGCCCCGCACTTTCCCATCTGCAATCATTGGGCGTAATCAATCCTGAAGGCAAAGTTGATGTGGAGGGTACCCGCTCAGTACACGAACCACGCCTGTGGTTAGTCGGTTACGGCGAGTGGACGGGATTGGCCTCTGCCACGCTTATTGGTGTAGGGCGGACAGCGCGAACTACAGCGGAGGAAATCCAGCATTATTTGGCTAAATCTTAACGGAAATGTTACAGCTGTCATAAACCGTAACCTGCCGCTGTTGAAATTGTTCCCGGTAAAATTAAACACTGCGAGGATAATTTCATGAAAAAATCATTAGCAATTGCCGCGTTGACTGCGTTTGTTTCAATGTCTGTATTCGCTGGCCCTTACGATAAACCAGGTTTCGTCACCTTTGAAAAAGATGGCCGTGTGTGGGTATTTAAAACCGATTCTGAAGCCTTGAAACAATTTCAGGAGCATGGCGAGCCAGCAAAACAAGTTACGTTGATTGGTAAAGGCCCTGAGGGAAAAACCCTCAAGACCGATGATATGAAAACCGCAGAAGAGTATTTGAAGTTGCTTGCAAAAGCAGAGTAAATCCGGAATTTAAAAAGCCCGACTATTTGCAAAAATAGTCGGGCTTTTTTTTCGACTTATCACAGAGAAAAATTACGTCGGTGCAACCTGTTTTGGTAACGCCAATGAAATTAACGCTGCCAACGCAATAAAACCGGTCGATACCCACAAACATGCTTCCAGCCCGGCAACCTGATAAACCCAGCCAGACAATAGCGTACCTATCAACCGCCCCAAGGCATTTGCCATATAGTAAAAACCGACATCCAGTGAAACGCCATCGGACTTCGCGTAATTCACAATCAAATAACTGTGCAGCGATGAATTGATCGCAAACACGGCTCCGAATACCAACAAACCACCAATCAATACCTGAGTGACCGGCAAGCTAGTGGAACTCATGCCCAGTGCAATAGCCGCAGGAATACCCGTCAGGATGAGTGCCCATAGGAAGGCGTGACCACCACCGGGAACCTTACCTTGTGCCTTGCCGATAATCAGCGGGGCGATAGATTGCACAATGCCGTACCCAATCACCCAGGCCGCCAGAAAACCGCCCACCCACCAAAAATCCCAACCGAGCTGGCTGCTTAAAAACACCGGCAAGGCCACTACGAACCACACATCGCGCGCGCCGAATAAAAACAGGCGCGCTGCCGACAAAATATTGATTGCACGGCTTTTGGAAAACAATTCACTGAACTTGGGTTTGTTTTTGGCTTTGCCCAAATCTTTTTTCAGGAGAAGTAAACTTGCCAGCCAAATCACACCCAGGACAGCGGCCATCGCGATCACGGCATTGGTAAATCCCATCAGTGCCAACAATGCGCCACCGAGAAAAAAGCCAACACCTTTCAACGCGTTTTTGGAGCCGGTCAGCAGCGCAACCCATTTAAATAATTTGCCCTGTTGATCGTCCGGTACCAATAATTTGATCGAGCTTTTTGCACTCATTTTGTTGAGGTCTTTGGCGATACCCGAGAGCGCCTGTGCGCCCATGACCCAAATCGGACTGAGCATGATCGTGGGCACCGCCAGCATCAACAGTGCGATAACTTGCAGTGCGAGGCCGATATTCATGGTGCGGTTAAGGCCGATGCGGGCACCGAGATAACCGCCCACTAAATTGGTCACTACTCCAAAAATTTCATAAAACAAAAACAGGGCAGCAATTTGCAGCGGGCTATAACCCAATTGGTGAAAGTGCAACACCACCAACATACGCAGAGCGCCGTCGGTTAAGGTAAATGCCCAATAATTGCCGGTGACAACAAAGTATTGTTTTATCTCTGCGCTCAGCTTGCCAGCCCCGGTAGTTGCCATGTTTATGCTCCTGCGTCCGCAAGGCCGACCAGTTTTGCCAATTCAACCGTGCGGTTGGAATAACCCCACTCGTTGTCGTACCAGGCATAGATTTTTACCTGGGTGCCGTTAATCACCATGGTGGATAAAGCATCCACAATTGACGAGCGCGGATCACCACAGTAATCGGTGGACACCAGGGGGCGCTCTTCATAGCCCAGAATATTCAGCAGTTCGTTTTCACTGGCGGCTTTCAGCAAGCCATTCACTTCTTCAACCGTGGTTGCGCGTTCAACTTCAAAGACACAATCCGTCAGTGACGCATTAGCCAAGGGAACTCGTACCGCATGACCATTCAAACGGCCGCGCAATTCCGGAAATATTTCGGCAATCGCTGTCGCCGATCCGGTTGTGGTCGGAATTAAATTGGAACCGGATGCGCGTGCACGGCGCAAATCTTTATGCGGTTGATCCAAAATGGATTGGGTGTTGGTGAGATTGTGAATAGTCGTAATTGAACCGTGTTTGATACCCAACTTTTCGTGAATCACTTTCACAACTGGTGCCAAGCAATTGGTGGTGCAGGATGCAGCGGTGACGATGCGATGCTCGGCGGGATTAAACAGATGCTGGTTTACACCCATCACAATATTCAGTGCGCCGGTTTCTTTTACTGGTGCGCTCACGACAACGCGCTTAACGCCTTGGTCAAGATAAGCTTGCAATACAGCAACGGTTTTCATCTTTCCACTGGCTTCAATCACCAGATCACAACCCGACCAGTCGGTGTCGGCAATGGCCTTGTTGGTGGTGATGCGAATCGATTTTCCGTTAATAATCAGCGCACCATTTTCTGCACTAACCGCTTCCGGCCAGGTACCCTGTACCGAATCAAATTTCAGCAAATGCGCATACGTTTCCGCATCAGCAGCAGGGTCATTGATTTGCACAAACTCAAACTCTGGCCAATGCCAGGATGCGCGCAATGCCAAACGACCAATACGGCCAAAACCGTTAATACCGACTTTGATTTTTTTCATAATCCAATCCTTTATTCACGTCATTAAATAGAGATTTGTTGTGCGAGCTTGGCAATATATTCCTGATGCGCAGGAACCTGTAGTGCATTGGGGCGAATCGCGCGAACACGTGCGATAACCTCATTAAGTGGAATGCCGCGCTCTAATAAAATTTGCGCTGCGACCAGACCTGTGCGGCCAGAGCCACCTTTGCAGTGAATAGCAATGGTTTTTCCGGCATTGACCAATGCATGAATTTTCTCTCTCGCATTCTTCCATGCATCCTGAAAAAGTTGTTCAGGTGCATGATCATCCTCAATTGGTAAGTGAAACCATTCCAACCCCAACTTTGCACAGAGTTCGGGTAAATCAATCACCGCATTGCGTTGCATTTCCTCTTGGGGCATAAGCGTGAGAATCGCGCTTGCACCCGCAGCGGCTAACTGCTCCAGCGACTGCTGTAAACCCACCTCTTTGGTGCCGGGGCACGGCGTAAACAATAATTGTCCCACTTCATCGTTAATCATAAGCGGCGTGAAGGGATGAGCTAGTGACATAAGGTTTCCTTAAAAATAGATAACAATAAAAATTAAATTTAGGATCGATCAAACCAGTGTTGCGTGCGATTACAAAACGCGACCAGAGATAACATTACCGGCACTTCAACCAGAACACCCACCACCGTGGCCAGCGCTGCACCCGAGTGCAAACCAAATAGTGAAATGGCCACAGCCACTGCCAACTCAAAAAAGTTTGAAGTACCGATCATGCAAGCGGGAGCGGCGATGTTGTATGGCAGTTTCATCGCCTTGGCGGCTACAAAGCTGATCACAAAAATGCCGTAGGTCTGAATCAGAAGTGGAATAGCAATTAAAAAGATGGCTTGAGGTTTGGTCAGAATCGTCTGCGCTTGAAATGCAAATAAGAGCACCACGGTGGCGAGTAAACCAATCACCGACCAGGGTTTACAGGCGGCAAGGAATTGTTGCAATTGCTGGCTGGCGTTGATGCCGGATTTGGATTCCAACCAACGACGAGTCAGCACGCCTGCAATTAGCGGCAAGAGAACATAAAGCACAACAGAAATAATCAGCGTTTCCCAAGGCACATGAATATCGCTGACGCCTAATAAAAATGCACAGATAGGCGCGTAGGCAAAAATCATAATCACATCATTAACTGACACTTGCACCAATGTGTAATTGGGATCGCCCTTGGTGAGTTGGCTCCACACAAATACCATCGCGGTACAGGGTGCAACGCCGAGCAATATCATGCCCGCGATATATTCTTGTGCCGTTTGTGGATCAACCCAGTCAACAAAAAGTACTTTAAAAAATAACCAACCCAAGGCGGCCATAGTGAAGGGTTTTATTAACCAGTTGATAACGACGGTTAAGATCAATCCCTGTGGGCGCTGGCCGATATTTTTGATTGCGCTGAAATCAATCTGCACCATCATCGGGTAAATCATTACCCAAATTAAAATGGCGACGACGAAATTCACATGGGCAAATTCCAGCGCGGCGATCTGCGCAAAGGCGGCGGGAAAATAATTACCCAGCACCACGCCAGCGACAATGGCAAGAGCAACCCAGAGTGATAAGTAACGTTCGAATAAACCCATCTCATTTTCCTGACTTGTGTTAACGGCGCTGATTTAAATGGCCGATTGATTCACTCGTTTGCTCAAGGCTTCCGCTGATTCAACACGCTCGGAATAGCGGTCTACCAAATAATCGCTGCGATCACGCAACAGCAAAGTAAATTTCACCAATTCTTCCATGACATCAACTACGCGGTCGTAATAGGCGGAGGGTTTCATGCGATCTTGTTCATCGAATTCTTGAAAGGCTTTGGCAACGGACGATTGATTGGGAATGGTGAACATGCGCATCCAGCGGCCCAGCACACGCAGTTGATTCACCACGTTAAACGATTGCGAGCCGCCACAGACTTGCATGACGGCCAGGGTTTTCCCTTGCGTGGGACGAACCGCGCCCATTGTGAGAGGAATCCAGTCAATTTGCGCTTTAAATACGCCACTCATTGCACCGTGGCGTTCGGGTGAGCACCAGACCTGTCCTTCCGACCAGAGCACCAACTCGCGCAACTCCTGCACCTTGGGATGGGTATCCGGTGCGTCATCAGGCATTGGTAATCCACTGGGGTTAAATACTCGCGTTTCCGCGCCCAGGTGTTGCAATAGACGCTCAGCTTCCTCCACCAACAAACGGCTAAACGAACGTGTGCGATTAGAGCCATAGAGCAACAAAATGCGCGGTTTGTGGGTGGACATCTTTTCCTGACCGAAAGGCAGGGACTCGGGAATATCCATCAAATCTGTATTGAGATTGGGTAAGGTCACATCAGTCATCGTCAATTCACCACAGCAAAAGTCAGGGGGTTACTGTCGCATCGAAAAATTACAATTCACCAATGCCATTTAACGCGGCTTGGAGTTGATCCCGATTAAGGGCAAGCACCTCCAGCGGTAAGGCCAACATCGTATTAATCCGCTGCCGAATGATTGCCATGCACTCGTCAAAGGCAGCAGCAACCTGGTCGGCATCAAGTGCGGTATCACCTCGTGCAAGCTCAGAGGGATCATTCAGCCCCCAATGCGCGCGTACCGCACGCCCGAGATACAGTGGGCAGGCCTCACCAGCGGCTTTATCGCAAACGGTAATCACGATGTCCGGTTCCAGATGTTCGAATTCATCGGATGATTTGCTGCGCAAGCCAGCGGTGGATACCCCGGCGCGAACCAATGCCTCAAGGGTTAGTGGATTTACTTCACCGCTGGGGAAACTGCCTGCGCTGTAGGCCGTCCAGCCTTTGGGTGCTATATGGTTAAACAGCGCTTCACTGAGAATGCTGCGGCAACTGTTGTGGGTGCAGAGGAATAAAATTTTCATAGGATCGCCTCCGGTATACCGGTCTGGGAACGGGGTTAGCAGCAACGCTGGGGACGATCTTCCATGCCACACAAGCGGCTCACATTGGGCGCGAGCCACTCACTGTGCGCCTCGCGCATCAGCTTCAAAGTCTTGACCGCCCAAGTGGGGAGATCCGGGTGTAAGCGGTAATACACCCATTGGCCCTGACGGCGATCTGCCAACACACCACCCGTGCGCAGTTGCGCCAAATGGCGGGAGATTTTGGGCTGGATTTCATCCAGAGCGCAGGTCAGCTCACACACGCAAAGCTCTTTCTCACCCGCGACTAGCAGGGCAATGCGCGCACGGGTTTCATCCGCAAGGCATTTACTGAATTGATCCGGGGTCAAGGGCATAACTTAGTTCCGTTTGGTTTTTACCAGCACAAATAACTTAATGCGTTCGTGAATCGCTTGCAGGATATGTTCGAAGGCTTTGGGATCGCTGCTTGCCGAAGGATCTTCAAAGTTCCAGGCCAATATCTCAGCAGGATTTTCCAGCAATTGGCACTCTTGGGCGGCCTTGTCACACAGGGTAATCACGACATCGAAGCGTCGGTCAGCAAGCGTCTCCAGCGATTTACTGTAAAGCCCGTCGGTCGAAACCCCGGCTTTTTCCAGTACCTCCAACGCCTTGGGGTTGATCGGTTTGGGATTGGTCCCGGCACTGGCCACTTCAAAGTTCTGGCTATCCGTATGGCGAAGCAAAGCCTCTGCGATTTGGGAGCGAGCGGAATTGCCGGTGCAAACAAAGAGAACGGGGAGTTTGTAGGACATGATGGTTTAACCCTGTACATATGGAAATCCAAATATACGGATAAACGAATATGATGGCAAGTTTCGATTAATAACAACTGGCCAGCGGTTCAGACGAGGTAGTATTTTTTGTTGTCACTGCTTTTTCAGGCTGGTAAGGTGCGCATTCTTTTCGCCGTAAAAGATTCTTTGTAACCATGACTTCAGATCGTAGCGGTTTAACTCCGCCATAAGGTTTACTCCTCTCCCGCATCGCTTTGAGCAGGCATGATCGCCTGTGTCAGGCGTTTTCTATTGTTTTTCCATCAATTTGTGTTGTGTTAATAGCGTGCAGTGCGCCAAGCGTCCTATTTTTCTGGCGCTGGGGTTTCGTGCATGTGCGTATTTTTATTTGGAATTTGGATGTATCCCATGCTGAAAAAATTGAAACAAACCTGGTTTTCCAACCTGCGCGGGGATTTGCTCGCCGGTATCGTGGTGGCGCTGGCGCTGATCCCTGAGGCGATTGCGTTTTCGATCATTGCGGGTGTTGATCCTAAAGTCGGCCTCTATGCGTCGTTTTGTATCGCAGTAGTCATTGCGTTTGTGGGCGGTCGTCCCGGTATGATCTCGGCAGCGACCGGCGCTATGGCGCTGTTGATGATTACGCTGGTGAAAACCCACGGCCTGGAGTATTTGCTTGCGGCCACGTTACTGACGGGCGTAATACAGATTATTGCGGGGTATTTGCGCCTCGGAGACTTGATGGGCTTTGTTTCGCGCTCGGTGGTGACCGGGTTCGTCAATGCGCTGGCGATCCTCATTTTTATGGCACAACTGCCCGAGCTGACCGATGTAACCTGGCACGTGTATGCCATGACGGCACTAGGGTTAGGTATTATTTACCTGTTTCCCTACATTCCGCGTATAGGCAAAATTCTGCCATCACCCCTGGTGTGCATTATTACGTTAACCCTGATTGCTGTGTTCCTGAAATTGGATATTCGCACCGTGGGTGATATGGGTCAGTTGCCTGACACTCTACCGATATTCCTCTGGCCTGATGTGCCGCTGAATCTGGAAACCCTGTGGATTATCCTGCCTTACTCATTGCCTTTGGCAGTGGTAGGTCTGCTGGAATCCATGATGACCGCCACCATCGTGGACGATCTGACCGATACCAAAAGCAATAAAAACCGCGAATGTAAGGGTCAAGGTGTCGCTAATATAGCCTCTGGTTTATTAGGCGGTATGGCGGGTTGTGCGATGATTGGCCAGTCCATTATTAACGTGAAGTCCGGTGGTCGCACACGCCTGTCCACTCTGAGCGCCGGTGTGTTCCTCCTGATCATGGTGGTATTCCTTTCGGATTTGATTTCCATTATTCCCATGGCGGCACTGGTTGCAGTAATGATCATGGTATCCATTGGCACCTTCAGTTGGTCGTCGATTACCAATCTAAAAAGTCACCCACTTTCTACCAACATAGTCATGATCACCACTGTCGTGGTCGTGGTCGCCACCCACAACCTGGCATACGGCGTATTTGTCGGGGTACTGTTGGCATCGCTATTTTTTGCCAACAAAGTCAGCCATTACATGGCCGTCGAATCCAATCTGAATGACGATGAAACACAACGTACCTACAACGTTTTGGGTCAGGTTTTTTTTCGCTCAGCAGACAAATTTGTCGATTATTTTGATTTCAAAGAAGCCCTGGATAAGGTGGTGATCGATCTCACCCACGCGCATTTTTGGGACATCACTGCTGTGTCCGCGCTGGATAAGGTGGTGATTAAATTCCGTCGGGAAGGCACTGAGGTGGAAGTGATTGGTTTGAACGAAGCCAGCGCCACTATCGTCGATAACTTTGGTGTCCATGATAAACCCGATGCGCTCGACCGCATCATGGGTCACTAATCCTGCACAACAATAACGACCAATTACGAGGGTAACACCATGACACATGTAATCGCTTGTATTGATGATTCCCAAGCTGCTGTTGCGGTCTGCGACTATGCCATTTGGTCCAGTCAGCGGATGGACGCCACACTCAAATTCCTGCATGTACTGGATCACCAGCAATACCCGGCACCGGTGGATCTTTCCGGCAACATTGGCTTAGGTAGCCGCGAGCACCTGCTGGAAGCCTTGGCTGAATTGGATGAGGTTCGGGGTAAGTTGGGTCGTGAGCATGGACAGCACTTGCTCGATGCCGCCAAGCAACGCGCACGCGATGCGGGTATTGAAAAACCGCACTGCTGCCAACGCCATGGGGATCTAACGGAAAGCGTTAAAGAACTGGAAGACAAAACGCGCCTGCTGATCATGGGGCGCCAAGGTGAAAGCTCAGAAAATGCCGCATCACATGTGGGAAGCCATATTGAAAACGTAGTGCGCACCCTGAGTCGCCCAATTCTGGTAACGCCCCGGCAATTTGTTAACCCCGAGCGTTTTCTTATCGCTTACGACGGCAGCGCAACCAGCCGTAAATGCGTGGAGATGATCGCCAACAGTCCGTTATTGAAAGGTTTGGAATGCCACTTGTTGATGGCCAGCCAGAAAACCGAAGAAGTCATCGAACACTTGGGTTGGGCGGAGAAGCAACTCCATTCGGCAGGTTTTCAGGTGGCCAGCAATATAATGCCGGGCGATGTTGAAGATACCATTCTCGATTATTGTTCCAAGCAGAATATGCATTTGCTGGCGATGGGTGCCTATGGTCATTCGCGTATTCGCCAGCTTTTGGTGGGCAGTACAACAACTAGTATTTTGGCGCGCGCAACGATACCGCTACTTTTGTTGCGCTGATTCATCAACGGGTAAACACAACCAAAAAAACAGCCCTTACGGGCTGCAGCACACATATATTGGAAAGCTAAAAAAGAGCGAGGAATATTTTTCGATTTTGGAATTTGATTGTTCATTTCACGAAACTAGCGGATACCGCGATGTCGCTCACCCCAATTACTACGGAAGTACTACTTACACTAGCTCAATCCCAAACCGTTTTACCAGCAACGCAAACAACGTAAAACACACCACAGTGATAGCAATCGAGGCCGCGAGTGTCGGCCAAAATCCGATGCGTGGTAACAGCCAGGGAAAGGCAAGGAACATGGGTAGAGTGGGTACTGCATACCAGAAGGTGTACCAGGCGTGGTTGGCGATTTTTTCTGTGGATTGGTTTTCAACATAAAGCCAGATGAGTGCGAGAATCGTCACCATCGGTAAGGCGGCGACTAAACCGCCTAGCTTATCGCTGCGCTTGGCTATTTCGGAAATTAACACCACAACGGCAGCGGTGATCAGGTACTTGGTAAGTATCCAGGACATGGTTATTTTCCGTTGCGGTATTGGATAAGAAATTACCATGCGGACTTTATTCCGCATGATAATTTAGTTGGCGCGCAGTAGGCTTACTTTAGTTTTTGAAATTCGCCGGTGAAATTGGCATCGTACACAGCCCCATCTTCAGACGATAAAAGTACGTATAAGGTTTTTCCTTCTGCATCATTGGTGGCTGCAACTATGTAGTAGCCATCGCCATTTTTATGCAGCTTTACATTTTTAGCCGGAACTTGAGCCCAGCTGGCAGGCAGTTTTCCAAAGCCAAGACCAGCATCTTTTTCGGTTAATTGCGTTAGTGTTTTTTGGGCAACTACTAACGCTGCTGGTTCGGTGATGTAGGAGTGTTCATGATCATCATGTGCAACGGCCAATTGTGTTGTGCCTAATACACTTGCCAATAATAGTGCTGCTAATTTTTTCATTGCTGTTTTCCTCTGTGATTAAAAATAACGCTTAGTGTGAGTGATAATCTTCGCCGTCATGCGTGTGCATTTCAGGTGTATGTGTTTCGCTTGCATCTGGCTCCGCGCCGAGATTCAAAGGTTTTTTATAGCCTGAAAGTGGTGATTCCGACTTCGCCATATCTTCATGGATATGCGAGTGATCGTCAGCATTGAGTGGAAAGTCGTCCGGGTATTGCGAATGTTGGTACCCGTGTAATTGCATCAACAGTAACAAGCCACCCAGAAACATCAGCAATACGTTAGCGGCTGCACTGAATTTCTGGAAGGATTCGGTTTTACGCCATATGGTCAACAGTACAAACACGATACTCAGCGCAACAATTTGCCCAAGCTCAACGCCGAGGTTGAATGACAGGATTTTGAGCACTAGCCCTTCGTTGCCTAGTGGCAACTGTTGCAAACGGGTAGAAAGACCGAAGCCGTGAATTAGCCCAAAGATAAAGACCATCCAGATCAAACTGGGCGAGCGGGTTTGCAGGTATTTTTTAAAACCATCGAGGTTATCAAACGCCTTGTAACACACGGTAAGTGCGATCACGGCATCAATCAAATAATAATTGGCGGTGATTCCCGCGAGGGTCGCAAACACCAGAGTAATCGAATGACCAATAGTGAATGCCGTGATCAAAACAAGAATGTCTTTGAAACGGGTTAGAAAAAACATCACCCCGAACAAAAACAATAAATGATCGTAACCACTCAGCATGTGGGTAGCGCCCAACCGCAGGTATTCCACATAACCCGCATTTAAAATCCGTGCCTGATCCTCAGCGGACATACCGTGTGCCAATGCAAGACTACTGGCAAAGGTTAAACAAACTAGCAGTAAATATTTCACAATAAATTCCTTACATTTCAAAAAAGATTAGTTGGTCGGTTGCAGATTGCTGTTTGCATTATTGTTCGGTGACGATGACTCCCGATGCAGTAAACGATAAAGAGCTGGCAGTACGAGCAGCGTTAACAAGGTTGATGACAGTATCCCGCCAATAACCACAGTCGCTAATGGCCGTTGTACTTCCGAGCCTATGCCAGTATTAAATGCCATGGGCACAAAACCCAAACCGGCGACTAATGCGGTCATCAATACCGGGCGCAAGCGCGTGATGGCGCCCTGGATAATGGCATCATCCAAGCCATGGCCTTGCTGGCGCAGGTCGCGAATAAACGACACCATTACCAATCCATTTAATACCGCAATACCCGAGAGGGCAATAAACCCGACGGCGGCTGAAATCGAGAAAGGAATATCGCGCAGTAACAGTGCTAATAATCCTCCAGTCAATGCGAGTGGCACGCCGGAAAAAATAATCAGCGCATCTTTCCATGAACCTAATGCCATTACTAGCAGTGCGAGAATCAACACCAGTGTGACCGGTACGACTAACGACAAACGCTTTGATGCGGATTGTAATTGTTGATAGGTGCCACCGTATTCGATCCAGTAACCCGCAGGAAGTTCGACCTCTTCCTCGATAGTGTTACGCACCTGTTCGACAAACGAACCCAGATCCTGACCGCGCACGTTAGCGGTTACCACGATGCGACGTTTGCCATTTTCACGGTAGATTTGGTTGTAACCAATAGTCTGTTCAAAATCGACCAACTCACCCAGTGGCACATAATCCTGATTCGCCAAGGCGATTGGCAAATTGGCCATGCTGTCCATATCGCTGCGCAATTGCTCCGGCAAACGCACAACGATATTGCTGCGTCTATCGCCCTCGTAAAATTGCGCCGCGACTTGCCCACCAAAGGCGGTGGCAATGGTGTCTTGTAATTGCTCCAAGGTCACACCGTAACGCGCCATGGTTTCCAATCGCGGTTGCAGGCTGAGCACAGGAAGGCCGGTGGCTTGTTCGAGTGATACATCTGCCGCACCGGGAATACTGACGATGGCATTTTCAATTGCTTCGCCAACCGCAACCAGTTGTTCAAAATCATCGCCAAATACTTTGATCGCCAATTCAGCGCGCACACCGGCGAGCAACTCATTAAAACGCATTTGAATGGGCTGCAAAAACTCGTAGCGGTTGCCGGGGATAGGTGTTACCAATGCTTCAAGTTCTGCCACAACTTGCGCCTTGCTTTTGTCCGGGTCGGGCCATTCGCTGCGCGGTTTTAAAATAATAAAATTGTCAGCAACACTCGGTGGCATAGGGTCAGTTGCTACCTCTGCTGTACCAATCTTGGCAAAAATGCGCTCGACTTCGGGCATGGTTTTAATTTTGGCTTCGAGCTGTTCCTGAAATTGCAGCGCTTGTGTGAGTGAGGTGCCGGGAATGCGCAATGCATGCATGGCGATATCACCTTCATCCAAGTTGGGAATAAATTCGCTTCCCAAGCGGCTCGATAACAATCCGCACAGCACGACAAAAATCGCCGCAATACTCACTACACCGACACGCCACTTAATGGAGTGTTGCAGCAACGGTTGGTAAAAAGAAAACGCGCGCTGCATGACTTTATTGGGGCGTTCTTCGAGTGGTTTTTTAAACAACAGGGCGACAGCCGCAGGCACAAAGGTAATCGACAAAATCATTGCACTCACCAGCGCAATAATCACGGTAATGGCCATGGGGTGGAACATTTTTCCTTCGACGCCAGTGAGCGCAAAAATCGGCAAATACACAGCGGTGATAATAAAGACACCGAAGAGCGCCGGGCGAATTACCTCGCGTGTTGCGTCAAATACCAGTGCAAGCCGTTCGTTAAGCGGCAACTGGCGTGTGCGATTGGCTTCGCTCAATCGGCGCAAACAATTTTCTACAATAATCACCGCACCATCGACGATCAAACCAAAATCCAGCGCGCCCAGGCTCATCAGGTTTGCACTCACCTGGCTTTGCACCATGCCGGTAATCGTCATCAACATCGCAATAGGAATGACCGCAGCAGTGAGCAGTGCAGCACGCATATTGCCCAACAAAACAAATAACACCACGATAACCAGCAACGCGCCTTCCAACAGATTTTTCTGTACGGTATTGAGCGTTTTATTCACAAGGTTGGTGCGATCATACACAGCAGTAGCCGTGATGCCTTCGGGCAGGCTGCGCTGGATTTCCGCTAACTTTTCACTGACATTCATCGCAACCGTGCGGCTGTTTTCGCCGATCAACATAAACACAGTGCTCATCACCACTTCGCGGCCATTTTGCGAGGCGGCGCCGGAGCGCAACTCCAAACCTTCTTCCACGTTGGCCACATCTTTAATGCGGATCGGTACTCCGTCTTGTTGATAGAGCAGCGTATTTTCGATATCGGCGAGTGTTTGTGCCTGACCGGGAACACGCAGCAACCACTGGGCGCCGCTGTGTTCGATAAAACCGGCACCGCGATTATTATTGCTGCGTTCCAGCGCCGCGATCACCTGTTCCTGATTCAGTTTTAACGCGAGCAATTTTTGTGGATCGAGCGCAACCAGAATTTCGCGCTTGTAACCGCCAATCGGGTTGACCTCAACCACGCCGGGTACGCGCAACAATTGCGGGCGGATAATCCAGTCATGTACCGAGCGCAAATCCGTCGGTGTCACCACTGATCCATCGGCATTGGTCGCGCCTGGTTCAGCATCCACGGTGAACATAAAAATTTCACCCAGGCCAGTCGCCACCGGGCCTAACTTTGGTGTGAGGCCTGCGGGCAATTCATCGGCGGCCGAGAGCAACCGCTCTGTGATTTGCTGGCGAGCAAAATAAATATCCGTACCGTCGTTAAACACCAGCGTGATTTGCGACAATCCATAGCGCGACAGCGAGCGGGTGTATTTCAATCCCTTCAAACCGCTCATGGAATTTTCCAGCGCAAAACTTACGCGCTGTTCTACTTCTAACGGTGTGTAACCCGGTGCTTCGGTATTGATCACCACTTGCACATTGGTAATGTCGGGCACCGCATCAATCGGCAGGCGATTGAAATTCCAGAGGCCGAGCGCGCACACCGCGAGCACAAGGCTGAGAACCAGCGTGCGCCTTTGTAGCGAAAAATTGATAATGGATTCCAACATGATTTTTTCCCGTACTGATTGATGAGCTTAGTGATCGTGAGAAGCGCCGGACTTTTCAATATCCGCTTTAATCACAAAACTGTTTTCAGTCACATAAGTTGTACCGGGTTCCAATCCGCCGAGGACCTCCACCCAATCTCCTGCTTCGCGCCCCAACTCCAACATGCGTACTTCGTATTCATCGCCAATTTGTGCGTAGACCACGGTGAAATCGCGGAAGGCTTGTAGGCCACTTCGTTTAACCGCAAGCGGCACTTCATACTCATCAATCTGGATCTGCGCCTTCACCATAGCGCCCAACGGAAAAGGCTGGTCGAGGGTGACGCGGGCGTTTACCGATTGATTGGCGTTGGTTTCCAAAGCGATCTGTTCAATGCGGGATTCAAGCGTGGAGCCTGCAAAGGTCAAGGTAACCGGCGCGCCGGTTTTAACCTTATTCAAGTGTTCGGGGAAAACGGCCAGTTCAACGGAAACGCGGCTGTTATCCAGAATTCTAGCCAATGTTTTACCGCCGGTTTGTTGCCCGGCTTTGGCGTGGAGCACCGTGAGTACGCCCTTGATCGGCGCTTTGACGGTGTAGGATTTCAGGCTCTCGTTACTTTCGACCGTAAACAACGCTTGCCCGGCTTCGACGGTTTGCCCAGGAGTGACTTGAACATCGGTCACCACACCATCAAAACGTGCTTGTACATCGCGCTCCAAATTCGGGTGGGGGACGACCTTGCCGTAGACGGCGATGGTTTCCTTGAGCAGCGCCGGGCCAGCAATTTCAGTGGCAATTTCCAGCGCTTCTGCAACGGCGGGTTCGATGCGGGTGCGACCTTCAAAACTCTCATATTCCCAGCGGTGTTGGTTGCCTTTGTAGTTCGCTTCGACAGTCACGATAAACGAGTGTGGTTCGTAAATAACGCTATCGCCGCGCAGTGCGTCGCCTTGCGGAGCAAAGTTAATCGTATCGATTTTGTTGCCCAAACGGGTCAGGCGAACTTGCAGGCTAAACTCAGCGGGTGCAATCGGTTTGCCATCCACCAACGCCCAAGCGCGGTACTCGGGCGGCACACCGGTTTCAAAAATGGCGAGTTCGAGGGTAAAGTTTTTGTCGTGCAGCAAGCGGCCATTGTGCTCACCTTTTTCGACGGCGGGCGCTTCAGCGGCATGGCCATCGCCATGGTCTGCATTTGCACCAGATCCAGAATCGCTACAGGCGCTGAGTCCACATGCGGCTACCACTATCAGCGTCAGGGCGCAGGCACAGTTTTTTATCATTGGGTTCATACAGAGCCTCATATTAGTGTGTAGTGGAATGAGTTGTTGATGTCGTTGTTGACATCGGGGCCGCCGGGGCAATCGCCACACCGGTCAAGCGTTCCAGTTCAATCGCTTTGAGGTGTGCAGCAAGGCTGGCCTCAATCAGCGTGTTTTGCGCATCCAGATAATCGCGCTGTACCGCTTGCCATTCGAGATAGCTATAGCGCCCTAGGTCATAGGCGCGGCGGGTTTCTTTAAGGGCGGTAGCGAGGGCGGGCAGGATTTCGGTCTGATAGGCATTCACGATATGCAGACTGTGCAGCAATTCCTGATGGGTGCCGTACAAATTGGTGTCCAACTGGATCTGCTCGGCCTCACGTTCGGCGCGGTTGAGCGCCATCAAGGCGCGGGCTTCGGTAATCCGGCCTTGCTGGCGATCAAATACTCCCAGCGGAACTGCAACACCGGCAACCAGCGCTTGGTCGTCAGTGGCGGATAAGTGTTTTACTCCGGCGGATAATCGCCACTGGGGTTTGCTCTGTGCCTTGGCCAGCGTCAGCTGCGATTCCTCCCAACGCTCGCTGGTAACGAAGTATTGCAGGCGTGGATTCTGGTCGAGACGGCTTTTCAAGTCACTGTAACTAGCAACCTTGGGCAATTGGGTCAGTGACCCCTCTACCGCTGTGAAGTCAACCTGGGTTGCACCCCACTGCGCGGCCAATTGGCGCTTTGCCACCAGCAGTTCGTGTTCAATATCCTCATGCTCCAGTAACCGGCGCGACAGTTCTACTCTGGCGCGGGCGCTTTCAGCAGCGGGCGAATTACCGGCGTTGACCCGCTGCTCGATCACTTTCACCACAGTGCGGGCAAAATCGATTGCCTGTTCGGCTTGTTGCAAACGGGTTTGCAGGGCGAGTGCAAGCATGTACAAGCGCGCACTCTTGGCAGCGGCATCCAGACGTTGGATATCACGCTCCACCTCCAGCACCGAGGTGCGTGCCTGCGCCGCATTGACCCGCTCACGGCGCTGTTGTCCTTCCAGCACCCAACTGATCCCAAGCGTGGTTTCCGCACTATCCATACCGGTCAATTCACCACTGCCGAAGGCATCTTCAACCGCCAGCGTTAATTCGGGATTCGGTTTTAAACCCGATTGCTGCACCCGGCCAGCCTGCGCCTCGAACTGGTAACCGAATGCAACCAGAGTCGGATTTTGCTCCAGAGTTTTGCTAACCGCCTGTTGCAAACCGAGGGTTTGAGCAGGTTTTGTCTGTTCTACAGAGTTTGCCAAGGGTGCAATCAACAGCAGTAGCAGTAGGCCTTTTGGCGCAAAAAACCGATTGCGGATCGGTTTTAAGTGCGTGAGTAGAGGGAAAATCAACATAGTGATGGATTCCAGTGCCGGTAATTAAGGGTGGTAATGCAGAAGGGTTTCGATGCTGTGGTGCAGGCTATTGGCGTAATACGTACCGACCGCCACCAGCGCAAAAGTACTCAGAAGAAAACTGGGGATCGGAAAAGCGCGGCCATGATCACTGCCCAATAATTGTCGAATGCGCGCTTCTATTGCGGTGGTGCAAAATCCGCAGGCAGAAAAATCCGGAGCTTGACGCTGGTAGCGCAGCGCAAGGCGATTCACTTTGACCAGCGTGGCAGCAACGGTAGACGGATCGCAAAACTGACTGGCCACTTCCGCATCGGCCTGCTGTTCAATCAATAGCTCCAACGTTGCGTAAAGTTCCTGGCGGGCTGAGGGGATAAATACCGAGATAAGCATCCCGAAAAGCGACAAACGCAGCGGGTCGCGCGCACGCTGATGCGCCAATTCATGGCGATACACAATATCCAGCTCGTCCGCAGTCAGTGCACGGTCAAGGGCGCGGCTGATGAGGATTTTGGGGTTCAACAATCCCAGAGTAAAGGCGTTGGGGATATCACTCTCTACCCGATAACAGCCGGTTCCATCGACCTCGGAAAAGGCCAGCAGTGTTTGCAGCTGGTGATGCTGCCGGGATTTGCGCCACAACATCGCCAGTAATTTCCCACCAGCAACCATCGATAGCAGCAAAACCCCGGCACCTTGCCAACTGAACCAATGGAAGTGACCCTGAAGGGAATGCAGGTGTCCATGGTCAACGCTCAGGAATTCATGGGTGAGCGCGGGTGTGAGCACCAAAGTGGCGGCGTAGAGCCCTGCACCGTAGGGAAACAAGGCGATACACCAGAGAAATCGCTGCTTGGCAGCCACATTGAAACAGCTCAACCATGCCAGTAATCGGGACTGGATAAGTGCCATCAACAGGGCAGCGCCCAACACGCTCAGGCCAACGACCAGCCACAGGTGAAGCAATAGTCCGCCAGCTCCGGTGATCATGGTGCCTCATCCTTTTTTTGTTGCCGGGACGCTTTGATCAACGCCTCCAGGCGATCCAGATGCGCTTCATCAAGATCGGCAGACAGGCTGACAAACGCGGCCAGCACATGATTGTGGTCAGAGGAGAAATCCTGGGTAACTGTACGGATCAGCTCGCCCAAAAAGGCTTTCTTTTCGATAGCGGCGCGATATTGGTAGGCGTGCCCCTGTTTCTCCCGCGCGAGAATCGCTTTTTTGTGAAGGCGATCCAGAGTGCTCTGGATGGTATTGAGGCTACCGCCGCGCGTCTTTTTAAAATGATCGTGAACCTGTTTTGCATCGGCAGTGCCGTGCTCCCACAAGTAATTCAATACCAATTTTTCCAATTCGCCCAGTTGCACAGAAAACGCTCGCTTTAATGGCTTATCAATGTGGCAGAGCTTAAAGCCATAAAAACCGATGCGCAATCGGTTTTTATGTGGCTATACACTCGTTATCAAATAATGTAGATTTCGTTACTCATTTGTAAATTACTCTACTCATTATGAAATGGATACTACTGATTTTATCCCTGCCTACCCCAAACGCCACAGTGCGTATGCGGGTGTGGCGAACCCTCAAGTCTGCTGGTGCAGCAGTATTGCGTGACGGTGTTTATTTGCTTCCCCAGCGACAAGAGCATCAACAATTGTTTGATGGTTTGGCGCAGGAAGTAGAGGCGAGTGAAGGCTCGGCTTATGTGCTTCTGGTCGATACTGAAGACGCTAGCCAATTTAGCGGCCTGTTTGACCGTCGCGATGACTACGCCAACCTGTTACAGGAGCTGCCTCCGCTAAAAGAATTGGCAACCAGCTCACTGCAAGAGGCGACCAGACAGTTGCGCAAGCTGCGCAAAAACTTCACCGCCATCACCGCGACTGATTTTTTCCCCGGCGAAGCCCAGGCGCAAACCCAGCAGGCACTGCAACAACTTGAGCTTCAGCTCAATCGCCAGTTATCACCCAACGAACCCCATGAGCACACTGGTGAAATCCCTCGGTTGGACATCAGCCTCTATCGCGGGCGGTTATGGGCAACCCGCAAGCGCCCTTGGGTGGATCGACTCGCCAGTGCTTGGTTGGTTCGCCGTTTTATCGACCCCGAAGCCCGTTTTATGTGGTTGCAAGCACCAGAGGATTGCCCCGCCGATGCACTGGGATTTGATTTTGACGGCGCCAGTTTCACTCACCTCAATGGCAAGGTGACCTTTGAAGTCCTGCTGGAAAGTTTTGGCCTTGATCACCCCGGCTTAGCACGCATGGGTGCCTTGGTACATTTTCTGGATGCAGGCGGAATCCAGCCCAGCGAAGCCAGTGGGCTGGAGCAAATCCTGTGGGGATTGCGCAATAGTATTCATGACGACGACCAACTCATCGCCACTGCCAATGGCGTCTTCGATGCGCTATTGGCCGCTTTTACCGATAAGGAAACAGTATGAACAACACGGAATTAACCACCGATCAACCCGTTGATGCGCCTGCGCCGGTCAGCTTTTGGGAAGCCTTTCGTTTCTGGTTAAAACTTGGGTTTATCAGCTTTGGTGGCCCGGCAGGGCAAATCGCCATCATGCATCAGGAACTGGTGGAACGTAGACGCTGGATCAGCGAAAAACGTTTTTTGCATGCACTCAATTACTGCATGGTGTTGCCCGGCCCGGAGGCGCAACAACTCGCCACTTACATCGGCTGGTTAATGCATCGCACCTGGGGCGGCATATTCGCCGGTGTACTGTTTTTATTGCCATCACTGTTTATTTTGATTGCGCTCTCCTGGGCGTATATCGCTTATGGTGATGTGAGTTGGGTGGCGGGTTTGTTTTATGGCATCAAACCGGCGGTGACTGCGATAGTCGTGCATGCCGCGCATCGCATCGGCTCACGCGCATTAAAAAATAATGTGATGCGGGCGATTGCCGCCGCAGCGTTTGTCGCCATTTTTGCGCTCAATGTTCCATTCCCTTACATAGTCATTTCCGCAGCGCTGATTGGTTATTTAGGCGGGCGCTTTCTGCCTGATTATTTCAACGGCGGTGGTGGCCACGGCAAAGCCGATAAATCCTTCGGCACTGCGTTAATCGATGATCACACACCAACGCCCGCTCACGCGATTTTTCGCTGGTCGCGTTTCAGCATGATCTTGATCTGCGGTGCATTACTCTGGTCAATTCCGCTAGCTGCACTCTGGAGTTATTTCGGTTGGGATCACACGCTGACACAAATGGCCTGGTTCTTTACCAAAGCGGCACTACTCACTTTTGGTGGAGCTTATGCGGTATTACCTTACGTTTATCAGGGCGCGGTCGGCCACTATGCATGGCTCACACCCACGCAAATGATCGATGGTCTCGCACTCGGCGAAACCACACCGGGGCCGCTGATTATGGTGGTGGCTTTTGTCGGTTTTGTGGGCGGATATGTGCAAGCCGTATTTGGCCCCGACATGGTATTTCTGGCGGGCGCAGTAGCCGCCACTATTGTCACTTGGTTTACCTTTTTACCTTCGTTTATTTTTATTTTTGCAGGCGCGCCTTTCATAGAAACCACTCATAACGATTTGAAATTCACTGCGCCACTGACTGCCATCACGGCGGCGGTAGTAGGTGTCATTTTAAATCTCGCCCTGTTTTTTGGTTACCACATTTTGTGGCCATCAGGTTTTGATGGGCAGTTTGAATGGATATCAGCACTGATCGCCATCGCAGCGGGCATTGCATTATTTCGTTACAAAATGAATGTGATGAAGGTGATTGGCATATCGGCGCTGGTTGGGCTGGTGGTTTCGTTTGTGGGGTTAAACCAAACGTAACAAACGATGGTTGGTGTCTCTTTAACAATCACCTAATTGGTAAGACGATTTATTAATCGTAAACTTCCGCTTTTGACCGTTATGCGATGTAATTGACTAGATTCAAAATTCAATGTATCCAGACTGACTCAGTTGTGCCCAAAGCGGACCTTGGGCACATGGTCGTCGTGTCCCTAGAGAGGACGCTTAACAAATATCTAATGTTATCGAAAATGCAACGTACCTAATTCTAACGTAACTTAAACGGAAACATATATGTCAGGAGTTAACAGAGCCAAGCCAACCCTACAACTGGAATCGGCTAATTATAATTTGAACAAAAGTCTTTCGAGTGGATACGAGAAACCATGTATTTTTCTATCTCATATATACGTAGATAAAAAAGATGCCGAGCAGTTAGCTGATTATATTATGGAGAAAGCTGATATCGATGTTTATTTAGATATCTATGATCAAGACCTCCAAAATGCAGTTACTTTAAAAGATCCATCAAAAATTACAGCTTTAATTGAGCGTGGAATAACAAATAGCACACACGCAATGTGTTTGATTAGTGAAAAAACTATTAATTCTTGGTGGGTACCCTACGAATTAGGATACGCAAAAAAGGCTGGGAAAAAAATTTGTAGCTTGAAACTCAAAGGTAATGTAGAGCTTCCCGATTTTTTGAAAATTGGTGATTTGATATATGGAACAAAATCCTTAAATGAATATATTCAAAAAATTATAACTGAAGCAAGGCTCGTTAAAGGTGTACCTAATATCAATGTTTCTCTAGAAAGCCATTCGAGTGCGAATCATTCACTTGATTCAGTGCTTGACTGGAATAATTAGGATACAAATATTTATAGAAAATTACGACTATTGATTTATTAAGTGCATCATGGATGCAAGCGAAGGAGGAAAAAGTGTCTGAGATCATAAAAAATGTATTCGTAAGTCACCACCACAAAGATGATGCTAGTGTGGATGGGCTGGCGAATATCCTCTCAGGAAAAAACTATCAGATAAGAAATAGTTCAATCAGAGCCAAGCCAGAAAATCAGAATCGACTAGATCAAAAAAAGGTCAGCGATAGGACTATTGAACGTTTGTTGCGGATGAAAATGCGATGGGCAAGTCAGGTTGTCGTTATAATTGGCAGCCAAACCCATACAAGGCCTTGGGTTGAGTGGGAGATCAAGGTTGCCCATCAGCTTGGAAAGCCAATAATTGGCGTATTTGAAAATGGATTAAAAGAAAAGGTTCCGTTGCCAGAAAATTTGGAGAAATATGCTACATCGATAGTTGGTTGGAGGGCTGACTCGGTAATTGACGCTCTTGAAGGCAAAAGCCAATTTCAAAATCCAGATGGTAGTTCACGAGCCAAAACGACGGGACGCAACATTGTATGCTGATTGAACCAAATTCTCATTTGTATACATATGTAATTGCTCGTGATTTTGGGTTTGCCCCAAATCCTTTTCATGGCGTGTGCACTCTTGCAACGTGTAAACCAGGAATACGGAAATCTGCCCAAATAGGTGATTGGATTCTTGGAGTTGGCGGGAGCAAATTGGGCTCCGCATATAGAAAGTGCATTTTATTGATGAAAGTATCAGAAAAAATGAGCTTTCAGAATTATTGGGATGATTTTCGCTTTGAAATAAAAAAACCATGTAGAAATGGCAGTCAGGTAAAAATGCTGGGAGACAACATATATCACCGAAATGCACACGATGAATGGGTGCAAGAAGATTCCCATCATAGCAATGCTGACGGAACTATAAATCGAGTGAACCTGGATCGAGATGTGGGTACAAGTGATCAGGTTTTGATATCAAATTTTTTCTTTTATTTTGGACAGAAAGCTGTGTTAGTAGATTTGGAATCAATCAGCTATGTCTCTGGTCTTGGGTTTAAAAAAATCAATCTTTCTCAATCTTTAGGGGGAAGAGAATTAATTAATTCAATCTATAAAAATAATAGAAAAAGTATTAACTTATTGATCGCCGATCCCTACCAGTTTATGAATTCGCATCAGCGAGTTGATCAAGGTACAGGAAAAATCACGTAAAGGAGATATTATGAATTTTGTAAGACGAAAGGTTTTCATCTCTCATTTTAGAGAAGATAGAAAGGAGGTCGATGCTTTCATTCAGGGGTTCGAGAGCGTGTTTATTCCTAGAGTACTTGGCGCAAACGACAATGATGAATTCATTAAAAGCACAAATCCAGAGTACGTAATGCAACGCATTCGTGAAAAATATCTGGAAGATAGCAGCGTAACAATCGTACTTCTCGGCTCATGCACTCATAGCAGGCGATATGTGGATTGGGAGATAAAAAGCTCTTTACAACAAGGGCAATATTCACCCAATGGTTTAATGGGTATCGTTCTTCCAAGCCAGAACAACATTGCACACCTACCAGATAGACTGAAAGCTAACTGGAGTAAGGATCATAAAGGTTGTTATGCTCGATATTGGTCGTATCCTTCGTCCCAGCAACAATTATGGGAGTGGATTGAAGATGCAAACCAGGCACGTAAAACGCGAGCTCATTTGATCGACAATTCATTAGCCATGATGGGCTACAACTCAAAATGTTCCATTTGCAGCGTGACCCACTGATGAGCAACCAATACGTACCTCCGCTTGCTATAAATTTTGTTTGGAATATTGCAGATATTGATGTGGTTAATCCAATTATCAATGCTGTGAAAAATAATTTTGCACGAGATAAGGATAAGCCTTTTTCAAGAGGATTAAATATCCCAATTTTTTATTTCAGCTCTCAAAACCCCAATGAAATTCCCCAAACCGGTCCTGCTTCTATTGCAAAAAAAAATATTATTTTTATTTTTACGAGTATCAACACAACAGGCAGAGAAATCTGGAAAAAATATATTGAAGCGTTTTCAAAATCGCAAAACATCCACATTGTTCCTATCGCTGTTGATAGGAATGGTTTGGTGCATGCAGGAGCTTTGACTGGCTTAAATTGCATCCGCGTGTACGACTGGCCAACAGAAAATAAAGATTTGTACGCGATAGTCTCACTGGCACATGAGATATATCGTTATGGCTGTATTTCTATTGATCCTGCCGACACAGGAAAAAGCTCATCTATAACGATTTTTCTAAGTCATGCAAAGGCGGGTGATACCGGCAAGCTACATGCCGAAGAAATCAAAAGGTTCATAGACGATACGAACATGAACCGTTTTTTTGATTCAACTGAAATTTCTCCGGGCTCTCAGTTCAATCAGGAAATTGAAAAAAGTGTTCAGGTTTCAACACTTGTTGCGATTGAAAGCGACGCATATTCGTCTCGCTACTGGTGCCAGCGAGAAATCTTGTGCGCCAAACAACACAATCGACCGATCATAGTTGTTAACAGTCTTAATGACTACGAGGATCGAATTTTCCCCGCCGCATCCAATGTTCCATGTATTCATGTTTTATCGGATTCCCCCATTAGTAAGCGAGATATCTTGCGCATTCTCGCTGCGGCAATTCTCGAAACCGTCCGCCACTTTCATTCAATGCAGTGTCTTGAGCTATACAGGGAGATTGGCTGGATAGGGAGTGATTGTGATTTATCTGCTCGCCCCCCAGAAATCCGGCAGGCGCTGAAAGTAATAAAAAGCGATAACCTGAAAAAAATATGTTATCCAGAGCCGCCAATATATTCTGACGAGGCTGATTGGCATGGGCATGTAGGTATTGAAGCCTATACTCCGCTCTGGAATGCCTCGGAGAAGGATTGCTTCGCCCGGCAACGAATAGGCATTTCGATTTCGGATGTACAGGGAGATGGATTTGCAAGCAATCATCTACATCCAGACCTTCTTATACGATTGGCGCAAGACCTCGCCAGACATTTACTAGCGCGTTCAGCGACGTTGGTATATGGCGGTGATTTGCGTCCCGATGGTTTTACTGAGTTCATTCTTGATGAGGCAGCAATCTTGAAAGAGCGAATCCGCGGAGAGCTGCAAATAATAGAAAATCATTTGGCTTGGCCGCTATACGTTTCAGAGCCTGAAATTGTTTCTTGGAGAGCAAGATACAGCCAAGTCATGAAAACAAAAGAGCACGAAATACCAGCTGACGTGGCAGCAGGCATTCCAGAAAGATTATTTTTACTTCCTAATTCGCCAGAAAATTCCTATGTTTGGTCTAGGTGTTTGACCGAAATGAGGGAAAAATCTATTGCCTCCTCAACTATCAGAATTTGTGCTGGTGGAAAACTGTCTGGCTACAAAGGAAAAATGCCTGGAGTACTTGAAGAAATAGTTTTATCGCTCAATTCTCAGAAGCCGATATTCCTAATGGGAGCGTTTGGTGGTGTGGTTGAAAATGTTTGTAGAGTCATACTAGGAAAAGATGTGCCAGAAGCGCTAACTGAAGAATGGCAAGTTTCTCATAATGCAAGCTACTCTGACATTCAGGCTATTGCCAAAAACCATGGGCATGGATGTGAATACACCGAAATAATAGAGTTATTGCAACAGCAAAACATATCAGACTTGGCGGCGCGTTGTGGACTGTCTGAACAAGAATACATACAAATTATGGACTCCCAGTTTATTGATGAATGTCTTCATTTGATGCTGAAAGGATTGAAAATATTGAGTTTAGGAAAACCTTAAATTGTGCCATTAAAGCGGCCTTTTTAAGGATTTATAAATGTTTGATTGACTTGAAAGGCATGAAAATGGATAACACTGCTGATGTGACTTTTCTTCGACAATACGAGCTTTCCATAGAGAAAACAGACAGATTTTCAAAAGATGAGTTTACTCCAATTCTCATGGGGCTTTATGGAGAAGTGGGTAGTATCATGGCCACTTCAAAAAAGTATTATCGTGAAAAAAAGGCATATGTAGGACACCAAGCTGCTGTTGAAGAAGAGTTCGGTGATGCATTTTGGTATTTTTCTGCCTTGTGTCGTCGTTTAGGTTTGAAAATTGAAACTGTGTTTGAGATACAATGTAATACCACGAACCGCTCTAATGGCATTCCAGAAAAAATAAATTCGCCTGCATCAAAAGAATTAGATATAGCTTTAATTGCTTTGGGGGTTTCAGCTTCGCAGCTGCTTGGGGGGAGAGGTGGTATCGAGTTCTTGCGAAAGGAAGCTCCAAACTTTGCTCAGCTTTACTTGGCTGCTCTTAAACTAACGGGGCTAGATTTATTCAGGATCATCGAGGGGAATTTATCCAAAGCTATAGGAAGATTTGCTACCCCACAACTTGGTGATCTCGAAGATTTTGATGGTTTATACCCAGAAGATGAACAGCTTCCTCGGTACTTTGAAATTCAAATTTTTCAAAAAAAGAGCGGCTTAAGTTATCTTAGATGGAATAATGTTTTTATTGGCGATCCTCTCAGTGATAATATAAATAAGCCGGATGGATATCGCTTTCATGATGTATTCCATATGGCTAATGCTGCCGTACTACATTGGTCACCCACTTTTAGAGCGCTGATTAAACACAAAAGGAAGAGCAATCCTGCAACTGATAGGGAGCAAGATGGAGGTCGCGCGATAGTAGTTGAAGAAGGTTTAACAGCTTGGCTTTTTTCATACGCACAAGAGCTTGATAATTTTGATGGTCATGGCGGTGTGTCCTTCGATGTTTTAAAAACTATTCAAAAATTTGTCCAAGGTTATGAGGTCGAAAGATGCCCGCTTAAACTCTGGGAGGATGCCATACTCCAAGGTTATGAAGTTTTTAGAAAATTAAAAGAAAATAATGGTGGAATAGTTGTCGGAGATAGAACAAAGAGAAAAATCGGTTATCGACCAATAGGAAGAGAAAATGAACGCTGAAAGTTTCGTCAGAGATATATGTAGCTTATCTTTCGAGCATACCTTTAATCCTTATTCAGATCGATGTGAGATATATGATTACTTTGATGCGCCTCAAAGACGAAAAAAGGTATTGATTAAAATTTTAAAGGCAGCCAGCAAGATAGAAATTGATGCCATCTGGATAGGTAGAGATTTAGGGTACAGAGGTGGCAGAAGAACTGGTCTGGCACTTACAGACGATGTGCACCTTTCTAATCATACTCAGAGATGGGGAGTTGAAATAGATAAGTTAACAAAAGGAGTCGCCATACCTGAAAGAACCGCTGCTGTGATTTGGAATATGCTTTCACAAATATCGAACCCCATATTTTTATGGAACGTATTTCCTTTGCACCCGTTCGAGGCTGGAGTTCCTTTTAGCAATCGAGCACATAATGCGAGAGAACGAGATGCGGGAGAGGAACTATTGGCTTCTCTCATTCAATTACTAAAACCTAAAAAAATTATCGCAATTGGCAATGATGCGGAAATTTGCGCTAATCGAATTGCCACCGCTAGCACAAGCGTAATTAAAGTTCGACACCCTAGTTATGGTGGTCAAACAGATTTTATTAGACAGATAACAGGACTATACGAATTTCAAAAAAAATCTCTTATATAAACTGAAAATCACCCTTGAAAAATCAATAAATAAGAATGACCCCTACCGCTAATTTCGGACAGTTAATTAACATACATTTCTGCTTCAAAACGCTCCGGGCCAATAAAGCCAATGGTGCTGTGGCGGCGATAGCGATCGTAATCCACTTCGATGTATTCAAAATTTCGTTCTGTAATGGCTCCGCGCCTCACGCCCCGGACGCCAGTTACCCTAAATCCATAATGGAAAGCAAGTGATGACAATAAAGCCCTACGTCAAAACCTTACAAGATGAACTAGATTGGAAGCTTCTTGATCAGTTACATGGCGCTGTAGCGCAAATCAGTAACTTCTGTTTTGAAATCAAGAAATTCTGTGTGACAACGCTATTTGTTGCTATGACGCTCATAATAAAATTCACATCAGATAAGCTTGACCTATCAATATTCGTTACTGGATTAGTGATTCCATTATGCTTTTGGTTTCTAGATGCGACGGGCTACTTTTATCAGGTGAAAATAAGAGGTGCAATGGAGGCTATACGCATTAGACTTTCTTCACGTGGCGAGGAAAAAATAGTTGTGGCTCTCAGTGGGCATGTTATCGAGTTATCACGTATATCAGCACCACGCCATAAGCGTATTTTAAGTGCCGCATTCAACCATTCCATGTGGCTTTACTTGCTGCTAGTTGCTATTGATCTGTTGCTTTTAGCTTTATATCTCAGTGGAGCTTTTAAGTGAGAATTTTTGTAAGTTACTCTCGCAGAGATGGGGCGGTTACTTCAGAAACCCTACGAGTCTTAAATACTCATTTACAGGGTGTGTCCAAAACATTTATTCACTGTCTATGTGAATCAGAATCTAAATGGGAGCAGGTTCGTGTACTGTGGGCACTTGTAACTTCGCACGCCGTTCTTTTAGTGGAATCACCAGCTACCGTTTCATCGAGATGGGTTCGCCTAGAGTTACGTATAGCACGATTTATTGGCTTGCCATTAATGCGAATTAAAGCTAGTGATCTCGTACGAGCTCATGATGCGTAAAAGCAACCTTGATAAATTTCAGGTGATATTGGCTGTTTGAATGTCCGCAATTGGCCGAACACTGAAGTAAATTTTTTAACCAAAATTTCTATAGTAAATATTACTTGAGCAATCACTCCGTTCCGCGCAAGTAAAAATGATTCAACCGAAGCGGTTATCCCTCAAGATAATTGGTGTGCTCAATCTCGTTGCATCAACGTTTTCTTTCACGCAATTCACGTACTCCTTTCCCCAATTTTCGACGCAACAAACTTCGTAATGTTGTTCCGTCGGTATACCCGACCAACGAGGCAATTTGATCAACACTCTCCGTGCTCGTTTGTAGCAAATGCACTGCGCGCTCAACGCGTAAATCTTGAAAATATTCCAGGGGCGATTTACCGAGAACTGCCTGGATACGTCGGCCTAAAGTGCGTTCTGCAACGCCTATAGATTTTGTAGCGTTACTCATTGAAAAGCCTTCGGCCATATGCTCGCGTGCCCAACGCTCAAAGCGCTCTACCACGACATCCGTGTGTGCTACGTGATCAGGTATAACAAATCCCGCTTGTGACGCTCGTGACTCAATCAGTAGGTAGCGTCCACACAGAGCAGCCAATGAGGGACTGCAACTTCGCACTACACTCAACGCTAAATCTAAATGTGCAAGAGCAGCACCAGCGGTTATGAAGCAAGCGGAGTTCACCAACATTTTGGATTCATCGAGAACAACTGCAGGATAGCGTTGCCGAAATAATGCAGATAACCACCATGAAGTTGTTGCATGTTCTCCATCTAACAGCCCTATTTCCGCTAACACAAATGTGCCCGTGCAAGCAGTACCAATGAGCGCACCTGACGCCGCCCATTTTTGTAGCAGATCCCCACCTTCTTTTATTTCCTTGGACTCGAGTGCTGCCACTAGCGGACCAGGCATCTTTGCACCTAGCGCAGGAATCAAAACTACATCAGGAGCCGGCAGTTGGGCAGCCAAAACACTGGGTATTGCCAGCCCATGCGATGTGCGCACTTTTTTACGCACACTCACGACACGCATATCCAAATGGATATTGATGCCATTAATTAAGGCTAATTCGTTGGCAGTTGAGATCACATCAATAAGTGACGACAGGCCGGTATCAAAAACGCCATCGAGGGCAAGAATATAAATGAGCATGGCGGGAATGATACCATAACAGACGTTTCTGCCACTGCAGCGATTGCAGCCGCATCAGTACAATGGCTGCCGTAACAACGCAACATTAAATCAGGTTTTAAAACCATTCACCGCTACAGGAGAAACTATCATGGTCAAATTTGCAATTCTCGCCCAAGTAACAGCCAAAGCCGGTAAAGAAAGCGCGGTAGAGGAATTTTTAAAAAGTGCTTTGGAACTTGCCAATCAGGAAGCAGGTACCACTGTTTGGTTTGCGATAAAACTCAGCTCATCCAGATTTGGAATATTTGATGCTTTTCCTGATGAGGCAAGTCGCGAGGCTCACCTTGCTGGCCCCATAGCGGCCGCACTCATGGCGAATGCGACAGAACTCTTAGCGGAGCCTCCAATTATTGAGAAGGCAGACGTACTGGCTGCAAAGCTGACTAAACAGTAAAAGGGCTTGATCTCAATATCCAAGAGAAGTATCAGGCTCAGCAAATTGTCATGGTCTGAATTCGAATATATTGAGGTCCGCTTTTGGCCGAAAGTGAAGATAAGCGAATTCTCACCTTTGTTTTGGTATGGATCTTCTCGCATGACCAATATGACTTATCACGAGTATTATTTTTTTATATTTTATGAAAAAATTAATTGATTTGATTCAGAAAGATAATCTGAGAATGGACTTGCTATCTGCCGTCCACGCCATTGGCCTTCCTGATTGGTTTATCGCTGCCGGTTTTGTAAGAAACCTAGTCTGGGATCATCTGCACGGATTTTCTTATACCCAATTGAATGATGTTGACGTAATTTATTTTTCAGAAACGACGATAGACGAACAACCTATCATTGATCGATTATTAGTCTCCCATCCTGAAATAAATTGGCAGTTAAAGAATCAGGCATCTATGCATATCAAGAATGGCGATCAACCCTACCGAAATAGTATTCATGCTATGGGATATTGGCCGGAAATTGAAACTGCAATTGGAGCGAGATTATGTTCGGATTCCAAGCTGGTGCTTGCATCCCCGTTTAATATTTCAGCTATATTTGATGGTTATATAACTCATAATAAAAATCGCGAGAAAGGAATTTTCCTGTCACGTGTTAAAGATAAAAATTGGCTTGAGCTTTGGCCCAAGTTACAGTTAAAAATATAAACGTTATATAAGGCCTTACTTTGATGACAGCTGGAACAGAGGGTTATGAAAGATTTATTCCTCTTTTTATCGAGAGTGCCCAGAGTCTTGATTTCCATCAATCATGTAAGGATTATAAAAAGTTCTTGCCCTCTGCTCCTGCCTCACTGCTTGATATCGGGTCTGGCGCAGGACAAAACGCTGCTGCCCTTGCTTCACTTGGTTATCATGTCACCGCGGTGGAGCCGATGTATGAGTTTTTGAATGCGGCTTTGAATAAGTATGGAACACTTTCTGTGCGGTGGATGCAAGGTGGCCTTCCCGAATTGGCCTGCTTAAATCCACATGATGAAATGTTTGATTTTGTTTTAATTGAAGGGGTTTGGCATCATCTCAATGAGGAAGAACGAGCAGTTTCAATAGCGTGCCTTTCGTCAATTATTAAACCGGGAGGTCGATGCGCAATTTCATTAAGAAATGGTCCACCAGGAATGGGTACAAGAGTTTATCCTACCGACGTATCTTCTACCATTAACGCATTTGCAAGTTTTGGGTTTGAAGCTGCCTTTTATGTTGAAAACCAGCCAAGTATTTTTGATTTCAAAGAAAATGTAAAATGGGCACGCATTGTATTACAAAAACGTTTTGGAAAGCCGTCATAACAACATAATTTCTAACGTTAGTTGGCCTGACGATGAATCCAATGGCTATAACAGAGGCAAATTACGAAAGCGGAATTTCAGGCTGGGTTTTAAGAATGATTTGAAGGTTGACCGCTGGAGATATCAATGTCCGAAATTGGCCGAACTGCGATAAGAGGAGCGGATTCAGTTATCTGTTTTTTCCGTAAATAAAGTGTTACATATGTTTTACCTTATATCAAAAATCTTGCTCTTTAATTTCGGATTCGATGAGTGAGCCAGTATTTAAAGAGGTGCTTATGTCAAAAGTAAGTTCCAAAAGACAAGTCACATTGCCTATCGATTTGTGTCTCTTAGCTGGCATTGAGCCGGGGGATGAGGTATCAGTCTTCGTAGATCGGCCAGGAATTATTTCTGTTGTTAAAAAAACCGTTGGTTCCTCCAAAGGTTTTTTTAAGAGACGTACGGGCGACGAAGAACATGAGTGATGAAAATTCACTTGAGAGTGTTATAAATTCATCGCGCTAGCTACTGACACATCTCCTGGTTTAAGATGATTTTGTAGTTGAAATCTGTATGTCTATTCTTGGCCGACATGGGGCTTTGAATGTTTCTTAATGCTCACTGAAAAGGGTGGCAGTTTTTTATTGTCCGCCTTTTTTGCAGGGCTAGGGGAAAAATTACGTCAGTGACCTGCTCAAGAGGATACTCTGCTAAAGGTTACGATTTCTTACTGGGAGGGTTAGTCGGCTTGGGGTCGGGCTGAGCATCAAGCCTAACGAAATTGTCTGGTGAGTATGTAACAGATAAATCCAATGGATCGGCAGAGAAAAAAGCCTCGCCTGCTTTGCGGGTATTTGGAGAACGAATACGTGCTAGCAGAGCATCAAGTTGGTCTTTCATATCGGACACAGGTTTCACCTTAAGGATAGGGATATCAGAATGAACCGCATTCCAGACTTCAATAGCTGATTATCTCAACACTGACACGTTGAATAACAAATCCCTTTTTCCATGAAATGTAAACGCTCCATTCCTGAGAGAGCACCCAAGCATGGGCGGCTCTACAGATATGGATCATCCTCCCGAGCAACAGCCAAAGTCAAAGATCGAAATGTTGATTTCGATATCAACCAGCGAGAGCGCGATACGCGAGATCGAGCGTCCATTATAGCTTAATCTGAGACGGATCCAGAATGTCAATCTCGGCTCGAACAATATCAATAGAATCTGGGGCATTTATGCCCAAACGAACCAATCGCGATTGGGGGCTGACGCTGGTCACCTTAATTCTTACCAACCCCTCATTTGTGTGCAAATGAATCTCCTCCGCTTCGTATCGAGCCAAAATCAGCACAGTTTGAATCTCCTTTTCATTTGTTTAAAAACGTGACGTTAACACATTGAATTCAATCAACAAAGTCGACGGTTTCTTATCACCCTGTAGCAAAATGCTGATAATCGACTGCCGGCAATGTCCAATCAATTCAGGTTGTTTGAAAACTCTTTTGGATTACCCATAAGTCAACTAGCGTTTTAACACGAGTTAAATTTCACAATATTTGCACTGTACAATCAGATTGCATTTTCCTACATAGGATTATAGGGAATAAAGACCTGGTTATTCGGAAGGGACTTGATGGTAAATTTAGGAGCTCAGATATGCCTCATATCGTTTAATGAGTTGCCGGATTTAATTGATCAATTATGATCAATATAAATTGGCAATTAGTATTAAAACCACAAATCCATATGATGAACCTACAACTCATCCCTAGCAGGCGTCATTAAGTTGGCTCTTGTCTGGGACGTAAAAACCGCCTTCGGGCGGTTTTTTCATTTGTAGTCCACGGAAAAGATTATGAAAACAATATGTTACGTTGATGGATATAACTTGTACTTCGGGTGCTTAAAGCATAGCAGTGCCTATTTTCTCTTTTTTGCTGCGGCAGTTGAGATTTGGTGATTTAGAATCGCGGCATGGAATTTTTTATAAACTATTCCTATAAATTTGTAGCGAAGCAATTCCTATAAATCGTCCATAACCTAGATAGTTCCGCGCCGGGTTTATAAACTTATCCCATAATCCGCATCTAAAAGGCACTGTCTTTACTGTTCTGAAAAGGCAAACCAGAAGTGGTTTGCTTTTTTTGTTTGTGGGTTTGGATAAGATCCCGCCTGCAAGGATAATTCTGTACATTACAAACTCGCGCCTTGTAAAAATCTGGCTACACTTTCTACATAATTCCCATAACGTCTGCCCAGGAAGTCACCATGAAAAATAAGTCGAACCAGCTCCTATTATCGTCCCTCACGGTTTCATTATTGGCCTTGCACGGTTGTGGCGGCGGCAGCGATACCGAGAAAGCGCCGGTACCTTCCGGCCCTGATGCTTATGTAGCGGGGACTCATCCGCGTTTTGATCCGGTCATTTCCGATGTTCCGTTTAATACCGATTTGGTCTTTGCGGCGGCAGCGACTTCGGATGGCACTGCCAGTGTGGGTGCGGCGACCGACCCGGTACGGACAACTATCAATCAGCTCGATGGATTTTCTACCTCGGCTTTCTTCGATATTTTAATCAGTGGCAGCGTCAATCCAGCGACTGTCCTGGCATCCAAAAGTGTGTTTTTGATTGAATTGAATACCGGTGGTAAAGATGCGTTGAACCCCGCCAATATCGTCGGTGTGGTTGGCCCTGCTAATTATGATGCGGTGGTGGTGTCGCAGGATGGCGGTACCAATAATGTGATCCGCATTCGCCCGACCAAGCCGCTGAAATCCAAAAGCAAATATCTGGTGTTCATCACCGATGATGTGAAGAATGCCAGCGGCGCCAGTCTGACCCGCTCCTGGACCTACAACGCCCTGCGCGATACAAGTTATGAAACCCTGGGTGGTCTAGTGCCAGTGCGCAATGCGATTGTCGGTTGGGAAACCCTCGCCAGTGGATTTTTGGCCGCAGTGAGCGGAGGTCAGCTGACGGTGGCGGCTGCAAAAGAAAAATTGGTGCTGACCTATACCTTCACCACTACTGACCCAATAACGGGTTTGGTGGCCATGGCATCGCCGCGCGCAGCAGTTGCCAGCACCCAGATAACCGCGGGCGTTGCGCCATCAGCGGCAGTTGCCAATGCGATGACGTTAGACTCCATCGGTTTATTGCCTACTCCGAAAAAGCGCGACCTTGGTGTCTCGGGGCTTACCGGTATCGATTTCAATAGCTTTAGTCCCGCGCTTGCGGCCAACGTGGGCAAGCTCTACACCGGCTATATCAAACTGCCTTATTACCAGACTTCAGCGACTGGATTGGCCTTTGGCGAATATTTAAAACGCAGTTGGAAGCCGGATCTAACCCTCGCCAGCGCCTTGGGGGTAACCGTACCTACCGATGTAGATGGCAGCTATAACGTCACCTATCGTTATCCATTTGCCGCGAAAACCGGCGATGAATCTGTGCCCCTGCAAGTCACACTGCCGCAAGATAACTGGGTGCCTGGTTACGCCGGCGCCGCGAATTGCGGCCAGATCTACGCTGCAACCGGTTATCCAACGGTGATCTATGTGCACGGTATTACCAGTGATCGTGCCTCTGTTCTGGCGCTTGGCCACACTCTGGCCAGTCGGTGTATTGCCACTGTCGCGATCGATTTGCCGGTTCATGGTGTTCCAGCCAACAGTGCACTAGTCAATGTATTGAATGTGGAAAAGAGTAAGTCGATTCCCTTTGCTGCACTCTATGGTGCTAATGCTCCGCACGAACGCCATTTCAACGTCGCTGGCTCCGGCGGTGCACCAGCCCCTATGAACTTTGATACTCCCGGTACGACGGATGGCTCAGGTGCGCAGTTTATTAACCTCGGCTACCTGACCAATACTCGCGACAACAACCGTCAGGCGGTGATGGATTTACTCAACCTCAATGCCAGCCTCAGCGGGGTTAATACGGAGATGTTGAAATCAGTCACTACCGGCCTGGATTTGAACCGTGTGTATGTGGTCGGTGTATCGCTGGGGGGTATTTTGGGTAGCGTGTTTACAACCGTGAACCAATTGGCTATCGCCAATGATGGCAAGGTAGGCTTGCCTTCAAACCTCAATCCCATCCGCGGGATCGTAACCAGTGCAGCAGGTACTCAAGTGGCTCAGGTTCTGGTGAATTCAGCCACCTTTACCCCGGTCATCAATGGCGGTTTGGCCGCTAGTGGCGTCAACGTGGGTACCAGCAACTACGAGCGTTTCCTCTACGCCGCGCAGAGTGCGATGGATGCGGGCGACCCAGTGAACTATATGCAAACCCTGGCTAGCTTAGGCGTGCCCGCGTTGGTGCAGCAAATTAACAATGATGCAGTGATACCCAATAGCGCTGCCAGCGCCCCTTTAACCGGTACCTCTGCGATGGCATCTCTTTTGAATGCGTCGCAATTAGGGTTGGGTAGCACCCAGTTGGGGCGCGGTTATGTGAAACACACGGCAGGCGGTCACTCTTCGCTGTTGCGCCCGGAGGGTGGTGCACCTCAGGTAACGGCGGAGTTGCAAACCCAGGTGGTCACATTTGTATTGAATAACGGTGGTGTTGCCGTGGGTGGCGGTGCGCCGGGCAATATTGAACTGCCTGCAAACTGATTAATTAGTTTCCTGTTGTTCTGTTTAAATAAACCCCGGCTTGCCGGGGTTTATTTTTTACACCAGAATTTACGCGGTGATGGCGCAATAACTGCTAATAGATTAGGGTAAACTGCTGCCCGTTTTGCAGCCCCGCTGTGTTGATGAGTGTGTAATATGACCCCACGCAATTATTTATACCTGCTTAAAAAATACGATGAGTACCAGGTCCAAATCGAACGTTTGCTGGAATCCATTGTGACTTCATTATCGCCCAATAAATTGGAAACCTCGCACGAGCAATTGAATGAAGTCGTTAAACGTTTGCATCTCTCTTATCCTTTTGTAGAGTTGCTCTATTGTCTCGACGAAAAAGGTATACAAACCACCGAGTCTGCCGCGTCGCCCACAGTACCCGACCCCAAACGCCGCGAGCCAGGTTTTGGCTCTGATCGCAGCAATCGTGTTTATTACACCCTCGCGCGCGATAACACTGCGACTGCAACCGTAACCCAGCCTTATCTCTCCAGCGCCACTCACCAGTTGGCGATTTCCGCAGTGCAACGTTTTGTGGATGCCGATAATGCAACGCGTTATTTGGTGATCAATTTTAATTTGGAAAAGCTGATCACCTTTTTGAATGGCGACAGTTTGCGCCGCGTGGTGCATCCATTGTTCCAGGTGATTTACGGTGTGATCGGTATCATGCTGGTGTTGGTATCGATGCTCTTGTTATTTTCGGCGGGGCAATCGCTTTATGAGATGATCCACGAACATACCAATACCGCTACCCAAGCGTTCCAATCGGTTATTTTAGTGACTTTGGGCTTGGCGATTTTTGATCTGGGTAAAACGATCCTCGAAGAAGAAGTGTTGCTGCACAAAGACATTCACCACACAGGTTCCACACGCCGCACCATTGCGCGGTTTATGTCGGCGATTGTAATTGCGGTATCGATTGAATCTTTGCTGCTGATGTTTAAATCCTTGCTCGGCGATGCCACCCATTTGAATTCTGCCGTATTTATGTTGTTTGCTGCAGTGGCACTGTTGGTAGGTTTGGGCGCGTATTTAAAATTAACCAGCGAAAAGAAATAATTCCACCTAGGGATAATTAATGAGTACAAAAACCAAAAGTGCATTTGTCTGTAACGACTGCGGAGCCGATTATAAAAAATGGCAAGGGCAGTGCACTGAATGTGGTGTGTGGAATAGTTTAAGCGAAGTGCGCTTGGGCCCAACGCCCGCTAACCGTTCAGCAAAGTTTGAAGGTTATGCCGGTGGTGCAGCAGGCAATAAAATCCAAACCCTCGCCGAAATTTCACTCAATGATGTACCGCGCTTTAGCAGCGGAGCAGGAGAGTTTGATCGTGTACTCGGCGGCGGTTTTGTGCCCGGCTCGGTGGTGTTGATTGGCGGAAATCCCGGCGCCGGAAAATCCACACTCTTATTGCAAACCCTGTGCAACCTTGCGCGCACTATGCCAGCGCTTTATATCACTGGTGAAGAGTCGCTCCAGCAGGTAGCGATGCGTGCGCAACGTTTGGGGTTACCCACGGATCAATTGCAAATGCTCAGTGAAACCAGTGTGGAAGGTATTTGCACGATTGCGCAACAGACTGCGCCCAAAGTTATGGTGATTGATTCCATCCAAGTCATGCACATGGAAGACATTTCTTCCGCTCCCGGTTCGGTATCACAAGTGCGCGAAAGTGCGGCGTATCTAACCCGGTTTGCAAAACAAACCGGCACCGTATTAATTCTGGTGGGGCATGTCACTAAAGACGGCTCGCTTGCTGGTCCTAAAGTACTGGAACATATGATCGACTGCTCCATTTTGTTAGAGGGAGATAACGATTCCCGCTTCCGCACCCTGCGCGGAAATAAAAATCGTTTTGGTGCGGTGAATGAATTGGGTGTATTTGCGATGACCGAGCAGGGCATGCGCGAGGTAAATAATCCCTCAGCGATTTTTTTGCAACGGGCGGAAGATGCATCATCTGGTTCAGTGGTGATGGTGATGTGGGAGGGCACACGTCCGCTGTTAATTGAAATACAAGCCTTGGTAGATGACAGCCACTTGGGCAATCCGCGGCGTGTGGCCGTAGGTATGGACCAAAATCGTCTCGCCATGTTGCTTGCCGTATTACATCGCCACGGCGGCATTATGGTGGGTGATCAGGATGTATTTGTGAATGTGGTTGGTGGTGTGAAGGTGATGGAAACCAGTGCGGACTTAGCCGTGTTGCTGGCAATTGTCTCCAGTTTTCGTGACCGCATTTTGCCGCAGGATTTAATTGTGTTTGGCGAGGTGGGTTTGTCGGGTGAAATCCGTCCGGTGCCCAGTGGCCATGAACGTTTGCGCGAAGCAGCCAAGCATGGATTTAAACGTGCGATAGTTCCTTTTGCCAATGCCCCGCGTGAAAAGAATCTGGGCATTGAAGTGGTTGCAGTAAAAAATTTGCAAGAAGCGCTGAACGCACTCTAGGTAAAAATCATTCAGGCGCTTTCAACTCAATCACTTTGCGATTGAGCTGCTGCAGCTGCTCCCAGGCCTGCTTGAAGTTGGGGATACTAAAAAATAGCGCATCGAGGCTGCCATCATCGCGGGCAATTTCCAATCCACGTTGAATGCGTTCTGCTAAATCGCGGTTGTCGTGATTCACAAAAAAGTAAATCGGTTGTGGGTAGTGAATTGCCAGGTTTTTTTCAATGGTCAGTCCCGATTTTCCGTAATGCTCCAATTCATAATTCACTTCCTGAATGCTGCGCGCCATGTAATCAAATCGTTTGACTTTTAACATACGAAACATAGGTTCGTAGGAGTAGGCGGTCACCAGAGGCAAACCATTAAAACGGTAAATGCCGGTATCGCTCCAGTGGGTTCCGCTGCCAATTTTAAATTTCTGTAGATCAGCTAAATTTTTCACTTGTTCAAAGCGCGGTTGATCATCTGCGCGAATTAGCAACAACCGATATTCATTGATGCCGCGGATTAAATTAAATTTAACGGGCATGAGTTCTGTCTCGCGCTTTTTATTGCTACTACTCCAGATAATATCCAGTGTGCCATTTTTCACTAACAGGCGTGCACGCTCGCGCCTTACGTCGTGCATGTGGTAATTAAATTGGATACGTTCAGACGCGTGGCGGGTTTTTTCCAGAGCCAAGCGCAATGCCTGTTCGTAAAAACGGCTGGTCGATTCTGGTTCAAGTGAGCCTGCTTTGGGCAGCGTGATCTGCAGCACGTCATTGGTCATGCCGCTCGCCGTGCTGTTATGGGCAAAAAGAAATAACAGGCACAAGCATGCATAAAAAAATACAGCGTGTTGCATATAAGGGCTTACTGTTTAGTGACCGTTTTCTATCTGGGTTAATAATTCATAAAGCAATGTTTTATCAACGGGCGTGTCGGGTTGGAATTCAAACCCTAAAAGATGCTCGCGTACATGGATTAGCCGGCCATGCAGGCTGAGTTGTTTTTTGGGCGATGTGAGCAGGTTGATATCTTCCAATTGGATGTGCACGCGCAGCGGGTCGCCTTTTTGCAGTAGGTGTTCCCCCAAAATAGCCAAGCGTGCGCCGGACTCCGAGAGATCCAATACATGTGCTTCCCATTTTTTTGTGGAGTACTGTAAATCGGCATAAGCACGTAACGGAAAGCGCGGATGTCTGCGCTTGTCTTCATCGCTTAAATCGTCCGGTTTTTTTTCTTCGTTCATTATTTTTGTTGGCTCCGCTGGTCGGGATTCTCTGTGGAGCCATCCTGGCGTTGGCTCCAAAGGCTGATTTAGTAATCACTGATTAATTCAGACAGCTCCCTTTCTGCTGCCAATGCATCGCCTAAATTCAATTCAATCAAGCGGCGTAAATGGCTTACGCTATCAATATCAATGGAGGTACACATCAAACCGGTTTGGTTATGATGTTGGTGCGCCACCGTCACAGACATGGCGATGCTGGTGTTGTCGGACAGCAAGATTTTCACCAGGATCGGTTCGCTATGGACTACTTCCACCGGCAGTGTCTGTTGTAACAACAAACCTTTGAGTGAAATATCGAGCAGACTGGCGCGCCAGTGAAATTCACCTTGCGCGAGTTCAACATGCGCATCAAACAGGATGCGGCTAAATTTGCGGCGCTCATGAGCGGCGGCTGTTTTTCTTGTATCGGTCATATTGTGTGCTTTTAGTCGCAAGTGGTCTTTCAGTAACTGATGGGCTTATCCAGATTGCGGATAAGCCTGTTTTTGAGTGTAGTCCTTGGCGGCCGTTTCGCCATTATTGAATTTACCTGAGATGCTTATTTGCCTCAGGCAAGGGGCGGCACCTATAATCCCGCCAGATTTGATAACAGGCTGATTCATATGACAGATTTTCGTATTGGTATCGATCTCGGCGGCACTAAAACCGAGGTGATCCTGCTCAATGGCCGTAGCCAGGAGCTGTTCCGCACGCGCATCCCCACAGTGCGCGACGACTATGATGCAACCCTGCGCGATATCGCCGGTTTGGTGGCGCAAGCTGAGGTGGCCGCAGGCGAGACCCTGTTGCCGGTCGGGATAGGTATTCCGGGCACAATTTCGCGTAAAACTGGTTGGGTGAAAAATGCCAATTCAACTTGGCTTAACGGCAAACCTTTCCAAAAAGACCTATCAGCGTTTTTAATGCGCGATGTCAAAGTCACTAACGATGCTAACTGCCTTGCCGTCTCCGAAGCCACTGATGGTGCTGGTCGTGGTTATGATCTGGTGTTCGCAGGTATTCTCGGTACTGGCTGCGGTGCGGGAGTTGCCTATCAGGGTAGGCCGATTGTCGGACCCAATGGTGTAGCGGGTGAGTGGGGGCACAATCCGTTGGCCTGGACAAGTGATGCCGAGTTAAATGCGCGCCCTTGTTACTGCGGCAAGGCGGGATGTCAGGAAACGTTTTTGTCCGGTACTGGTTTGTGTCTTTCTTATCAGTTAGCAACTGGTGAAAAAATCAAAGGGCATGAAATTGTGGAGCGCGCGCAAGCGGGTGAAGCGATTGCACAAAAAATCCTCGCCGATTATTTCGATCAACTCGCGCGTGGTTTAGCGTGCATCATTAATGTGATGGACCCGGATGTGATTGTACTGGGCGGTGGCGCTTCCAATATCGCGGCGATTTACACTGAAGTGCACAAACTCTTACCCAAATATGTATTCGGGCGCGAGTGCGATACTCCAATTGTTCCTGCGGTGCATGGCGACTCCAGCGGCGTGCGCGGTGCGGCCTGGTTGAATCCGCTTTAAGATGAAAATAGTTACTGCGGTCCAAAAGCCCATCCTGCTTGCGATGGGCTTTTTGTTTTTTATTTTGTCGAGCTTTTGTTTTTCACAAACAGCGGTAACAGCACAAACAGCTCCGCAGCGAATTGCGTCACTCAATATTTGTATCGATCAACTACTCTGGGAATTAGTACCGCACGAGCGATTGGTGTCAATCAGTTACCTGACTGCAAACCCTATGTGGTCACCCATCGCTGCGCAAGTAAAAGGAATACCACTCAATCATGGCCTCGCAGAAGAAATTGTGCCTTTGAAACCCGATGTTATTTTTGCGGGTGAGTTTGATGCGCCCGACGCCATCGCATTACTCGAACGATTGGGGCACCCGGTTACGCGATTACCTTTACCGCGCAAGCTTGAGGATATCAACACCCAAATTTTGCAATTGGGTGAATTGGTAGGTGCTACTGCAAAAGCCTTGTCAATCACGCAAAAAAGCAGTGCGCAAGTCGCCGAGTTACAGGCAGCCAACAAAACTCAACAACCACTGACGGCGTTTTGGTATTCATCAAATGGTGTGGTGATTGGTGATGGAACTCTGGAGCATGAATTAATGCTGCTCGCCGGTTTGCGTAATCTAGCAGCGGAGCGTGGCATGTTTGGTTTTAATCAGTTGGATTTGGAATTGCTGCTCAGTTCCAAACCACAAGTATTAATTATCGAAGAGGGCAATGCAGAAGCTTTTTCATTAGCGCGTGAATATTTGGCGCATCCGGCGTTAGCAAATGCAGGATTCAAAATTGTCCGTTTACCGGCAGGCTTGTCGGGTTGCGCAGCATCAGTGTTGGGTGATGTTGCAATTGCATTAAAACAAGAACTAGCGAAATAAATTTATCCCGAGGTGAATTTGCAAATCAAAATTTCATTTCTGCAGGTGGTGATCGTTTTGGTCATCGCCATTTTTGCCACTGCTACTCTGGCGCTGAACAGCGGTGCGGCCGATATCCCGGTTCTGCAATCTTTTGTGGATATGTGGAGTGGTGAGCAGAGTTTGGGTGCAACCATCCTCGGGCAAATTCGTATTCCGCGTTTGCTGCTGGCGATTATTGTCGGTGCAACGCTCGGCATGGCTGGCGCAGCTATGCAAGGTTTGTTACGCAATCCCCTTGCTGATCCCGGCGTTCTCGGTGTTACCAGTGGTGCCGCCTTTGGCGCTGTGTGCGTATTGTATTTTGGTGCTGCAGCTACGGCGTGGTATTGGTTGCCAAGCGCAGCGATTATCGGTGCGCTCTTATCATTGGTATTGGTTTATCTATTGGCGGGCATGCACAGCAGTATGCTTGCGCTAATTCTTGCGGGCGTGGCCATGAGTGCAATCACCGGTGCATTAATTGCTGTCGCATTAAATTTTGCACCGAGTTTATATGCGATGCAGGAAATTGTATTTTGGTTGATGGGTTCACTTGCCAATCGTCAATGGGATCACGTTAGTATCGCATTACCATTGGCGATAATTGGCTGGTTGTTAATGCTCAGTCGCAGCCGTTTTCTGGATGCATTGAGCTTGGGCGAAGAGAGTACGCGCTCGCTGGGTTTTGATAATCACCGTGAGCGAGGCATTTTGTTATTCGGTATTGCGATAGGTGTCGGCGCGTGCGTTGCGGTAAGTGGCAGTATCGGGTTCATCGGTTTAATTGTGCCGCATTTGTTACGTCCCTTTGTAGGATACAGACCCGGTCGCTTGATGTTTGCCAGTGCACTTGGCGGCGCCTTGTTGTTAGTGCTTGCCGATATTCTGGTACGGCAGTTTGACAGTGCGCGCGAATTAAAGCTGGGCGTAGTGACTTCGTTATTGGGTGGCCCGTTCTTTTTGTTATTAATTTTAAAAACCCGTTCACGGTGGGCATGATGACAACAACATTGAGTGCCCAACAGGTTTCTTTTGCGCGCGATGGCAATGTCATTCTGGATAATGCGGATTTAACTTTATCGCAGGGCGAATTAGTCGGGTTGATCGGCCCCAACGGGGCTGGTAAAAGTTCACTCTTGCGGATGATGGCGGGATTACAGCAACCCGATTCCGGACAGATTTATTTGTCGAACGAAGTTCATCCGCAAAAATTGCTAAACGAGCTGTCCGGGCGGGAGCGCGCGCAATTGTTGGCGTACTTGCCGCAACAGGAAACCCCCGCATGGCCCTTGCAAGTTGAGCATTTGGTTGGCTTGGGGCGTGCACCCTGGCATAAACCCATGAGTGGCAAATCGGAACGCGATAAGCGGGCCATTGAGCGCGCGCTTGAGATCACTGAGTTGCAATCGCTACGCCAGCGGATCGTGACTACGCTTTCCGGTGGTGAGTTGCAGCGCACCTTGCTGGCGCGCGTATTTGCTGGTGAGACGCAAATTATTCTCGCTGACGAACCCATCGCTGCGCTCGATCCCTACCATCAGTTGCATATGATGGAATTGCTTGCTGAACACGCGCAGCAGGGCGGAGCTGTTTTGGCGGCACTGCATGATTTAAGTTTGGCCGCCCGTTTTTGTTCGCGGTTGGTGCTATTGCATCACGGAAAAATTGTTGCCGATGGTCAACCGATTGACGTATTAACTACGGAAAATTTGGAACAGGTTTACGGCATCAGTGCCTATGTTGATTGTCGTGATGATGGCGTAGTCATTATCCCGCGTAAGAGGGTGCTTTAAATATAGCCCAACACAAATGGGTTTTTTCACTAAATACTCATCAAGATCTTATCAAATCTATCTTTACGAGTGAGATTGGAAAAAATGAAAGCAGGTCTGTTTAAATTCATCGTCAATTTATGGCCACCATTATTTTTCTCCGCTATCAAGATCACCTATCTCGCCGCGGATTACCGCGAAGTACGCGTTACCTTAAAGTTACGCTGGTATAACCGCAATTATGTCGGTACGCAATATGGCGGCAGCTTGATGTCTATGACTGACCCCTGGTACATGTTGATGATCATGAACAATCTCGGGCGCGATTATTTTGTATGGGATAAACACGCCGAGATAGATTACATCGCTCCCGGTAAAACCCACGTGCATGCGCACTTTGTGATTAACGATGAAATCCTTAGTGATATACGCGCAAAAACAGCCAATGGCGATAAATATGTGCCGGAATTTTTGGTTGAAATTAAGGATGATCACGGACATTTAGTTGCGCGTGTAAAACGGCGCGTTTATATCAAATTAAAACCGCGTGCGCGTACAGAGTGAAAATTCACGCCTGAAATTCCTAATAGCCGGAAAATATTATGTTTAATGTCGCTCTCTGTTCTTATGGTATGTCAGGCAAAGTGTTTCATGCCCCGCTGATTACCGCTGAACCAGGTTTGAAACTTCACACTATATTGCAGCGCAGTGAGCCCACTGCATTAGTTGATTACCCGCAGGTCGCTATTGTAAAAACCTTTGAAGATATTCTGGCGAATCCGGATATCCATTTGGTGGTAGTCAATACGCCCAACGAACTTCACTACCCAATGACCAAAGCGGCACTGCAAGCCGGTAAACATGTCGTGGTAGAAAAACCTTTTACCTTAAATATCGACGAAGGCAATGAATTAATCGCACTGGCAAATAGCCAACAAAAAATCCTTTCTGTTTTTCAAAATAAACGTTTGGAAAGTGATCATTTGGATGCGCAAAAAGTTATCGAATCAGGTGCGTTGGGGCGCATCGTTGAAGTGGAGTGGCATTACGACCGCTATCGCACTAACGTCACTCACAAAAAATGGAAGGAAGATAATCTGCCCGGTTCCGGCACCTGGTTTGATTTGGGTATTCACATGGTGGATTCCATGCTGTGCCTATTCGGAAAACCGAACGCTGTCTACGCCGATATGCGCAGCCTGCGCCGCGCCGAAGGTTCGACTGATTATTTTAATGTGTGTTTTCACTACGCTGACATGCGTGTCATTCTCCGCTCCAGTACCTACGTTAGTGAAAAGGGAGCTACCGTTGCCATTCACGGCGATAAAGGTTCCTTTTTAAAATTCGGGCAAGATGTTCAAGAGAGTCAAATGATGCGTGGCGTTATTCCCGGCATGACAGGCTGGGCGCAACCCGGTGAAGATAACTACGGTATTTTGCATGTTCACAATAATGGCGAAGCGACACGCTCGATCATTCCTGGTCAACGCGGTTACTACGAGCATTATTATAAAAATATTGTGGATGCGATTAACAGCAAGGCCCCACTGGCATTTTTGCCGCAGCAGTCTTTGTTGGGCGTTGAGTTGTTGTTGGCGGCTGAGCAGAGTGCCAAGCAAGGCGTTTTAGTTAATCTGTAGGTAATGAAAGTTTCTGTCATCATTGTTGTATTCTCTGTAGGCCAACTGCCATGCCCCAAGACCTATCCCGCAACGCCAATCGCTTTGTCACTTTCACCGTTTTTTTTACCGCGCGTGCTTACTATCCGGTATTGGCAATTTTATTTATCGACTTGGGTTTAACGCTCGATCAGTTTGTGATGCTCAATCTGATTTGGGCGCTGACGATTTTTTTATTTGAAGTTCCTTCGGGTGCTTTGGCGGATACGATTGGGCGCAGAACATTATTGATGACGGCATCAGTATTGATGGTGATTGAAATGCTGTGCTTGCTGATCGCGCCGCGCGATGGGGGAATGCTGTTGCTTATAATGTGTGTAATCAACCGTATTTGCTCCGGGCTGTCAGAAGCCTGCGCGAGTGGGGCAGATGAGGCGCTCGCTTATGATTCACTACCGCCAGAAAATCGCGCCAGTGCCTGGGATCACTTGCTTGCCCATGCCATGCGTTGGCGCTCGGTAGGTTTTGTGCTGGCGATGATTATCGGCGGTGTGCTTTATGATGCGGATACAATTAATTCTATTCTTCCCGCGAGCTTTCACATCAGTAGTGAGACGGCTCATCGATTGCCGGTGTTATTGGTGCTGATGCAAGCGCTGGCTTGTTTATTTATTACCTGGCGGATGGTTGAGCCGGTTCACGCGGCAGCGGGTTCGACTTTATCCCATGCTTTTCATCTCACCCTTTCAACTGCACGTTGGGTGTTTACCAATCCCAAAACGTTGGTGGTTATTTTAATTGGCGTTGCGCTGGATTCCATCGTGCGCAATTTCGCAACCATCACCAGTAGTTACTATCGGCTGATTGATTTGCCGGAATGGACCTATGGTTTTTTTGGTGCAGCCATGGGTTTACTCGGTTGGTTTGTCCCTGGGATAGCTAAACAGTTAAATGCGCGTTTTGGCATGTTGGCGAATTTGGGCTTGGTTGCAGTAATGACACTGATTGGTTTGGTGGTATTGGTGCCCGCTTGGCCAATCTATGGTGTAGTGCCGACATTATTTTTAATGATGATGATGGGATTTCTCGGTTTTACCGTTAGCCGCGTGTTGCATGAAGAGGCAGATTCATCGCGGCGCGCAACCGTGCTGTCAGTTAAAGGATTAATTTTTAATTTGGGCTACGGTTTATTCAGCTTAGGTTTTTCCGGTTTGCTGGCCAGTTTTCCCGATACGCCAGAAGGCGCAGCACTGCGCAGTGCATTACTGTGGCAAGTACCATTTTTTGTAGCGGTTATTTTGGGATTGTTTAGTTGGGCGTTTTTTAAATTGCGTAGCTACAGGGTTTCAAAAGGATAAAAAAGCTCCCAAGCATTGCGCTTGGGAGCTTTACTCATTATTTAGTGGTTGAGGTAGGTTGGTTCAATACTAACTCACCATTTTGCAGCGGAATTTTTTGACCGGGATCGTAAGACATACGCACAACTTCTTCTTTGTCTTTTATGCGATAGGTAACATCATAACCGGTAATTTCTTCACGGGTTTCGTATACCGTTTTGCAGCTTTGCTCGACTGTAGTGTAAGTGTCACCTTTCTGCATGTTTTCTTGCACTTTATCGCCGGCGTAACCGCCTGCAACTGCGCCTGCAACTGTCGCTACCTTTTTACCGTTGCCGCCGCCTACCTGATTGCCTAGGGCTCCACCAACGACTGCGCCTAACACCTTACCGGCAATGCGGTTGGTATCTTTCACCGGTTTTTGACGTACCACTGTTTTCTCAACGCATTCTTCGTGCGGTATTTTTATCTCTTTGGTCACTGCAAGGGTTTTGAGCACTTTGGCGTGATCTGGCTCTTTTACGTATTGATAACCAGCAATGGCGCCACCCATGGTGGCTACACCCAAACCCAGTACAGTACCCATAATCATCGATTTGTTCATAAGATCATCCTCGCTAACGTAAACAGCTGTATTTACAGCAGGTGCGGCCAGTATGGGCGCTTTTTCGCTTAACGCTAGCTTAATAAATTAGATCTCATGGCAAAGTTGAGAACTGCTTAAACATTATCGCTTCCTGGCCTTGGTGTTAGATTGTTGTTGTGGGGTAAAGCGCAGTAAGCGATTCATGCCATATAGGCTCGCAGACCATAGTGCAATAAGTAATAAAAGTAAGAGTGTGGCAATAAAAGCAAAAATATCAGGCGCTTTCATCAAGGTGGTCATCAATGAATCCTGGTAATAAAAAAACCACTGATGCCCATCAGGAAATACCTGCACATGAAACCAATAAAATACTTCGGTAGGACCAATGATCAGGACAATTGTAGTGATGGCTGCAAAGCCTGCTAAAAATCCGAGTAGAACTTTTTTTACGGGCGGGAGTTTTAATTTTTGGTGGTGTGCGAAAAAAATCAGTCCGATCCATACCAATAAACACATTGTGCCCGTTACATAAAACACGTCGATGAGGTTTGCCACATCTTGCAAATGAATAATTTCTGCCTCATGCATTAACGCTGTGGTTTCGCCGTTTTTTAAATGGTAGCTAATCTCGCGTAAGCCTTTACCACTGGCTTGCACTGCATCGCTGATCTCACCAAACAGACGCCAGTGCTCCGCAGGTGTCGTCCATTCAAAATCATCTTTGTATCGATTCTGCGGTGCAAAGTCTGCGATGTGTTTATCCAGATGCAACAGCTTATAGCCAACGGGATAAGCAAAATGGTATTGCGCGAGTAAATGCCAACTCACTAATGCGAGTGCTATCAGTTGGCAGGTAAAAAATAAGGGCCAGAAAATAACGCGTTTCATCATGGTGTGTGACTCGAAATAGCAGCGCGGCAAAAATAGCACGGCGATCAAAACCCGGCTACAGAGATGCATCGCCTACATGGTCTTGTGGGTGACCTATTAATGCAGTCAGTTTATTGACGTTTTTTAGGTGCCAATTTGTCGATAAAATGAACACATTTGATGTTTTAGGTGCCATATTGTCGATATGGGTGCCTAATAGAAACAATGACTTGAGCGTATTTTTAAGCTAGTGGCACCTAAATTGCCTATAGGTATGTGATGCTTTTCTCACATTAATGGGTCTTTGAAGGAGAAGTGCCAGTTGAAACTTCTGTGGAAATTTGTGGCATTAACTATGGTAACTGGCTGGTCCGCCTTATCTGCTTTTGGCGGTGAAATTACATGCCTGCCGGACAATCAGCGAGTTGCCATATTAAGTGATGCGATTGAATGCAAGACACTTAACTCGGTAAACCTTAATTCACCTGCCCAAATAGATGCGCTTTACGACGATCTCGGCGATCCTTGGGTCAAAGAAGGTGAGCTTACCGGATCGGGTGCAAATGATTTGTTCACTGTTGTTGCAGATAGCTGGGGCGTTGATGTCGAAGGACAGTGGTATATCGCGGATTCTTTTTGGGATAACTACAGTCGTGCGGTGATCACCATGCATGTTGGTCACGGTGGTGGTAATCCTGATGCATTTGCCTGGTTGATTACACCGGGTGAAATCTCGGGTTACTTTTCTTATGAGAGAATTTCGGGTACGGGTGGTGGTTTGTCTAATTTATTCTTGTTCGGATCTGGTGAGCCATTACTGAGAGTCTCTGAATCCAATATCGCACTCTTGTTGCTAATGGGTTTATGCTCTTTACTCATCTCCCGGCGATGTGCGTCTGTGCGTGTGAAGTAAAATGTAGTGAGTAATGAAAGCCGCAGAATCTTCTGCGGCTTTTTTGTTAGTGCTTTTGCATCATTAAAAATAAACTCTCCGTGATGTTTTGTGGCCAGCGGTCACATAAGTGTCTTAATTTTGTCATAGAATTCCGACGTTATTGAGCGAACTCTCCCCAAGCCCTTTACGAGTGAGATGACACAGTGCCAGAACTATTAGCCCCACCTGCCAAGAACACCTATCACACTTACGGAATTTGGTTGTACACCGAAAAAAGCCGGGAAATTAAAAGCCTCAAAAAAGAGCGCAGCCCAAGTGTACATGGCGATAAACATTGGGATTCAAGCTACCTGTTGATGGATTACTTTACCCATAACCCGCTCAAGAAAAAAAGCCGGATATTGGATGTGGGTTGCGGCTGGGGTCCCACCTCCATTTACCTGGCTAACAGCGGCCACGGCGTTACCGGTTTGGACGTGGACGATGAAGTGTTTGCTTTTTTGGATGTACAAGCCGAACTCAATGGTGTTGCTGTAAAAACCCGCCAGGGAGCAATGGCCTCTATGAAAAAAGCCGACTTGAGCAAATACGATGTAATTGTCGGTGGCGATATTTGTTTCTGGGATGAATTGACCGATGAATGGTTTGCAATGCTTAAGCGTGCCGCGAGCGCGGGTGTAAAAAAATTGGTATTAGCCGATCCGGGGCGCAGCCCGTTTTTAAAATTAGTGGATAAGTGCTACGAGCGTTGGGATTGTGATATGCATACCTGGTACTGTCTGGAGCCCAAGCGGTTTACCGGTAGCTTGTTGATTGTCAATCTGGATAAAAAAGCAGATTAGCGGCAAGGTTGGCAAGAGCATCGTCCCTGATGCGCTGGGCAATTATTCTGTTCATGAGAAATTCCTTCTCGTGTCGTTATTGTCAGGTCTTAGTTATTTAGTACTTACACTTCGGTAGATTCGGTTTCAATCAAGCGGGAACCGAATACCTTGGTGTAGTCGAGCTGTGGTTCGGTAGTCTTGTGTTCCGCCTCTGCAATTTTTTCCATTTCCTTGACGGGGGCTGCAGGAACAAAAGGCGCAACTGGTTTAACGTGCTCATAACGGCCAGATGCAATCACTTCATTTTCATCCAATGCCTTTTTCAATATGTGTTGCACTTGTGCGCTGGGTGAATCGGCAGGGCAGGCGATCATATCCATATAATCAATACCCAGGCGATAGGGTGGCCAACCATTTTCCAAGCCGGTTTTTACCAATTGGCGATAGCAGTTTTTCGCGCGCGCGACATCTTCAGGGTTTTTACGATCAAACAACACTGGAATCGTGCCTGACAGTGTACGCGATGAGCGTGAAGTTACGGCGAGCAGCGGATCAAATCCATTATCGGTTAAACATTTGCTCATTACTGTGCGATAGCGCTCTACTTCATCGGATGTAAAAGGCACCAGCGGTGCATACCATAAAATACCAGCGCCATCTTTAGCGGGATGCGAATGCACATCGAGTTTTTTTGCGGTGGGGTCGAGTGCGTAAGCAATTTTTAAAAACGCAACGATCGGATAACCTTCAACAGTGCCGAGAGTATTCACCAGTGCACCAAAGTGACGGCGCAAGGATGAGAAACCCCATTGTGGTAAATAACTCTGGATCTTTTGCAGCTGTTTAATTTGGTTCGGGCTAAAACTCCATACGCGACAATTTTTTAACCGGCGGCGAATATCTTTTACAGAACCAGCAACTGCCGCACGTGAACCGTATAAGGTTCCCAATCCTGTCCAGGCAGAAATTTTTCGTTCTTTAGCAAGTCGTTTTAAATAATTTGCACGCGCCTCACCCATTAGGAGCGATGCTAAAGGCGTATCGACTTGAGTGGAGAGAATGCGGCAATCATTCATCATAATAATACCGCCGATACCGGGGATATCTTCTGCAAGTTTGTTTAGCTCGGATTGGCTATTGATAAAAGCGTCATTGGTTTTCCATTCGAAGACTAAAATTCGGGTAGCTTCCGGTGAACGAGCCAATTGCACGCGCGCTTTGGTGACTATTCCGAAATTACCTTGTCGTAATAATCCCGCCCATGAATAACCGGTGCCCGCATTCCAGCGCTTGGCCATCTCGGGACAATTTAAATCCTGATAGGTGTGGCGAAACTCGGTGCCGTTGCCCCAGTAACCTTCCAATTCACTGATGGCATCAAAGTGATCGGTAATGGGTGTTAAGCCATAACCGCCGTCGAGTGCATTGCCGAGAATATTGCCGTTGGGGCCAACGCCGGTGGTGGGAACTAATAAATCCGCACCGCTTTTTTTAATCGCCGCATGTAAATCCGCTTGGGTAACTCCCGGTTCAATTAATGCGGTAGAGGATTGCACATCGATATATACGCGGCGCAGTTGCGATAAATCCACAATAAAACTGCGGCTGTCTACGGGTAGCGAAGTACCGTAACCAAAATTGCGTCCGCCACTAATTGGCCAGAGCGGTATTTTAAATTCATTGGCGAGTGCTAATACTTCCTGAATTGCATCCACTTCTTTAATGACAATGGCACCGGCGGGCAAACGTTGGCTTGCGCCGGTATCTGCTCCGTAATGAAAAGCCGCTTCTTCACGACTCAAGACTTTGGCACCGGGAATACGCAATACTTCGCTGAAAAAAGAGGTAGTCATGTTCATCTTCCTTTCAAATGCTGAATGACAAAAATTGCTTGAAGAGCAAAGGTGGGCTTGTTACTGCTCGCTTAAATATGTTCAAAAATTCGACATTTTTGCGGCAGTCACACAAGCATCAGCAAGAACTATGACAAATCTAAATTTCTTAACGTTTTCAACGGGTTTAATTATTATTTTGTAGTTGATGCCATCAAATTGACGCTTCAATCCTGTAGTGCGTTTTTAGTTATGGTGATTTAAGCGACAAGAGGGCAGATTAAAAGCGGGATTGTAATTATAAAAAAGTGTGCATTATTAATTTTGCAGAAGAAGGTAAGTGTGGATAAGTTGCGTGGAGTTTTAATGGATTAATAATCAAAAATTATGTGAAGCATTCGGATGGAATAAAGCGAGCATCGCTCGCCTTATTATGCTGGATTATTTGCTGTGTGTTTATCAGCAGATCCGTTTGTTTACACTAGCAATTTCTCCAGCGTGCGCTCATAAATTCTGGTCAGCTTATTCAAATCCTCGACACTAATACATTCATTCACTTTATGGATGGTTGCGTTAATAGGGCCAAGTTCAACCACTTGTGCACCGGTGGGTGCAATAAAGCGCCCGTCTGAAGTGCCACCCGAGGTTGATAATTCGGTATCCAGTCCGGTTTCTACTTTAATCGCATCCACCACGGCATTCACCAAATCACCGCGCGGTGTTAAAAACGGTTGGCCGCTTAAAATCCACTGCAGGTCGTAGTTAACCTTGTGCTTGTTCAAAATCGCTTCGGTGCGCTCACGTAAGATTTGTTCAGTCAATTCTGTAGAAAAACGGAAATTAAATACCACTTCTACTTCACCGGGAATCACGTTAGTAGCGCCGGTTCCGCCATTGATATTGGATACCTGGAAACTGGTTGCCGGGAAAAATTCATTGCCATTATCCCAATGCTCCGCGGCAAGTTCGGCGAGGGCAGGGGCGAGCTTATGGATAGGGTTGTCCGCCAAGTGCGGATAGGCAACGTGACCTTGGATGCCCTTCACTTTCAAAATCGCGCCCAGTGAACCGCGGCGGCCATTTTTAATCACATCACCCACCACCTTGGTACTGGAAGGCTCGCCCACAATGCACCAGGTCATTTTGGTGTTCTGCGCTTCCAGCCATTCCACCACTTTCACGGTGCCATTAACTGATGGGCCTTCTTCATCGCTGGTGATTAAAAACGCAATGCGTCCTTTGTGGTTGGGGTGTTGCGCAATAAAGTTTTCGCAAGCGATCACCATACACGCGAGCGAACCTTTCATATCAGCCGCACCGCGGCCATGCAGCATGCCATCGATAATTTGCGGCTCAAAGGGAGGGTTGTTCCAGTTGGCCTCGGGGCCTGTTGGTACTACATCAGTGTGGCCCGCAAAAGCGAGAAGAGGGCCGCTATCACCACGAATGGCCCAGAAGTTATCCACTTCGCCAAAGCGTAAACGCGAGGTTTTAAAGCCAATCGCTTCAAGGCGTTTAATCATCATTTCCTGGCAGCCGTCGTCTTCAGGGGTTACTGAGCGGCAGCGGATCAGGTCGGTGGCGAGTTGCAAAGTGGGGGTTAACGCAGCAGTCATGGTGTCATCCGGCAGTTGGGCATCAATTCGGGAAAAGTTCGCGGTGAATTTTACGCGATTTTGCGCCGGATTCGATGAGTCCTGCGGATAAAAAAGCCCCTGCCGCAATTGAGCCAAGGCTGCGGCAGAGGAGGTGCATTAAAACGGGTTAGTTGATGGGGATACGTTTGGTCTCACTGGCTGGCAACGCCTTGCGCGCGACACTAATGTCCAGTACGCCATTTTTCATGCTCGCGTTGATACTGCCTTGGTCACAGTCATCGGGTAGCGCCAGCACGCGTTGGAAACTGCCATAACTGCGCTCAACGCGATAGTAATGGCGATCTTTTGTTTCCGATTCCTCTTTCTTCTCGCCACGAATGGTGAGCACGCCTTTATTGAGCTCAAGGGTAATATCTTTTTCGGTCAGACCGGGCGCTTCCAGGCTGATGTGATATGCCTTCTCATCACTTGCTACATTCAGTTTGGCTTGGAAGCCAGCTGCACTGAAGATGCCGTCGTCTGGCCAGCGGGCGTTGAATGCCGGCAGCGAAAAACCGCGAAATGCATCATCAAACAATCGATCTATTTCACGATGCAATTGCAGCATCGGGTGCGCTGTGTTTGGAGCGGTTTTCTCCTCGGTTTTTTCCAGATTACGTTTTACGGGAATAGTGGATGTTTTATTGGTTTCTTCATGGGTAAACCAATTCCAGGGGTTAAGTTGTTGCAGGTTCATAAATGCCTCCTATCGCAAAGCAAATATCGCAAAGAAGATGTCATCACTGCTCAATCAATTGAGTAAATCAGCGGGGGCAAAACAATTGCCCCCGCTGTATACCTTAAGCGGCTTTGCTGGTATCCGCATTGTGTTGGATCAAGTTTCCGGTGTTGTTAATGGCGATGTTTCTGGGTTTCATCGCCTCCGGAATTTCTTTTACCAAACTGATACTTAACAAGCCGTTATTGAGTTGGGCACCGGTCACTTCTACGTGGTCGGCCAAGCTGAACTTGCGCTCGAAACTGCGTGTGGCTATGCCCTGATGCAGATACTTGCGCTCCTCTTTACTGTCTTCGGCTTTTTTACCGCGCACAGTCAGTACGCCGCGCTCGGTTTGGATATCCAACTCGTGTTGCTCAAAGCCCGCCACCGCGAGGGTGATGCCGTAGCGATTTTCGCCGGTAACTTCGATGTTGTAAGGTGGATAGCCAGCCGCGCTTTGATCGGCGCGTAGAGCTGTATCTAACAATGCACCTAAACGGTCGAAACCTATGGTGCTGCGATAGAGGGGAGAGAGATCAATTGCGTTCATAAAATATCCTCCGTAGGAAGCGATAGAAAATAAAAACAATTAATAGGTGATGGCTCGCACGCGACACCGATCACGTTTCTTATCTAGGGTTACCTCGGCAGGATTCAAGTTATTGTTTTAATAATAAATATTTATTCCGTGCTAACTGTTTATAAAAATTTTTACTAATATTTTTGTGTAGTGGGATCTTGAACTTTTTATTGGCGTCCCTATCTAAGCCCGCGTCTTCGTCCACTACGATTGTTTTCTGGGAATTATCCCGTTACTGAGGAAAAAACAATGTATAACGCGATCACTCAGCTGCGTTCCCGGCGTGCCTTGTATTGGCGTCCGCCGCCAAATTAATTCCCCGTTTTCCCAACCGTTTTGTGCTACTTCCTCGCATGAAGGAAATTGTTACGCCCATTATTTGTGCTGTTTTTCATTCGTCCATCTAGTTACTTCATTCGTCTATCCAAGGGAGGCTTTTATGCTGACAGTGTCAAAACTCAAGCGCGCCTACGGTGATTTTGTCGCGGCAGATGCCGTGGATTTTTCCATCGCCAAAGGAGAAATTGTCGGTTTGCTTGGCCATAACGGTGCGGGTAAAACCACCGTGATGAAAATGCTCAGTGGCTATCTTGAACCTAGCGCAGGCCAGATATTTTTCGAGGGAAAACTACTCGCGGATCACTTGAAAGCCCAGCAGCAAAAAATTGGTTATCTGCCCGAGAGTTTGCCGGTGTACCCGGAATTATCGGTTGGCGAGTATTTGGATTATGCCGCTGAACTAAAAGGATTGCGTGGCCTTGAAAAACAACATGAGGTAAAACGTGTTGTTAATGCAACGGATATTGCTGCGAAATTACTCGCGCCCATTGCAACTTTATCGCGCGGTTATAAACAGCGTGTGGGTGTTGCGCAGGCTTTGCTGGGCAAGCCACGGCTGCTCATTCTGGATGAGCCTACCAACGGCCTTGACCCGCAACAAACATTGCAGATGCGCGAGTTAATTCGTGCAATCGCTAAAGATGCCACCGTTATTTTATCTACTCATATCATGCAGGAAGTAGATGCACTCTGTGACCGTGTATTGATGATGCGTGCAGGCCGGTTGGTGTTGGATGAAAAGTTGGCTGAACTGCGTATTAGCCGTTCACTGTTACTGACGTCCAATCTGGCGGCGGCAGAATTACAAAAATTACTCAGCGCGATTACGGGTGTGAAAGCGATTGATTTGCTCACAAGCCAGAATAATGAAACCCATGTTCGCGTGCATATGGGTGAGGCTGGCGATGTAAAAGCAATCAGCGCTGGAATTGGCAAAGCGATTATCTCCAGCGGTGCAGAGCTTTATCAATTGCAACCGGAAACCCGTGACCTGGAAAGTCTGTTCCGTGAAGTGAACAGCAATCTGCCCTTAACCAATGTCTCGTCCAATAATAAAAAGGAGGTGTTAGATCATGCAGCCTAAAAATACGATTGCGCGCATCGCCAATAAAGAAATCTCTCTATTTTTTTCCTCGCCAATCGCCTATTTATTTTTGGCGGCTTTTGCGGGCGTAACCCTGTTTACGTTTTTCTGGGGCGAAGCGTTTTTTGCGCGCAATATTGCCGATGTTCGCCCGCTGTTCGAATGGATGCCACTCTTGCTGATATTCCTCGCCAGCACGCTCACCATGCGTATGTGGAGTGAAGAGCGTCGCAGCGGCACTTTGGAATATGTACTGACTCAGCCAGTGCCCTTGTGGCATTTTGTGTTGGGGAAATTTCTAGGTTGTGTTGCACTGTTAGTGGTTGCGTTGGTGATCACGCTACCATTACCCATTACGGTTGCTGTTCTGGGTGATTTGGATTGGGGGCCGGTGATTGCAGGCTATCTTGCAACATTGCTGTTGGGAGCTGCATATTTAAGTATTGGTTTATTTGTCTCTTCGCGCAGCGATAACCAGATTGTGAGTTTGATTACCGCAGTGGCCTTGTGCGGTGTGTTTTATTTGTTAGGCAGCAAAGCCATTACCGATTTCTTTGGAACCGCTGCTAGCGAGTGGCTGCGTTTACTCGGCACAGGTTCGCGCTTTGAATCAATTACGCGCGGTGTGATTGATGTGCGCGATCTTTATTACTACCTCAGCCTGATTTTGATTTTCCTTGCGCTGAATACCTTTGCGCTTGAACGCGAGCGCTGGGCAGCAACCGGTAATAAACAACATCACCAAGGCTGGCACGTGCTTACTGGTTTGCTGTTGGTTAATGCCTTGGGTGCAAATCTTTGGTTAGGCCAAATCAACAGCCTGCGGGTTGATGCTACACAAGGCAATCAATATTCCATTTCTTCGGCGACTGAACATTATCTGAATCAACTGCAAGAACCACTGTTGATTCGCGGTTATTTCAGTAGCAAAACCCATCCTTTACTATCGCCTTTGGTGCCGCAAATTCGCGACTTGATCAAAGAATATGAAATTGAAAGTCACGGAAAAGTGCGTGTGGAATTTATTGATCCGGCAACGAATCCTGAGCTGGAGCAAGAAGCCAATCAGAAATACGCGATACAACCTGTGCCTTTCCAAATTTCTGATCGCTACCAAGCATCAGTGGTGAATTCCTATTTCAACGTGCTGGTGCAATATGGCGATGAGTATCAAGTGCTCGGTTTTCGCGATTTGATCGAAGTCAAAACCGGTGGTGAAGCCGATCTGGATGTCAAATTGCGCAACCCCGAACACGATTTGACGCGCGCAATCAAAAAAGTGTTGCACAGCTATCAAGCCGGAGGGAATTTATTTGACACCGTCAAAGGTGAGCTGGTCTTCAATGCCTATGTATCAACTGATTCCGCTCTGCCGCAGCCACTACAAGAATTTAAACGCGCGCTTGAAACTGAAATGAAAAAGCAGCAAGAAAAATCGGCTAATCGTTTGAAAGTCAATTTCATCGACCCTGCTGCAGATGGTGGAAAAGTGGGTGAGCAAATCGCGCAGGACTACGGTTTTAATCCCATGGCAACCAGTCTGTTGAGCAATGAGCGTTTTTATTTTTATCTGACCCTCGCACAGGGTGATCAGGTGGTGCAAATTCCACTCGATGATATGAGTGCTGCCAGCTTTGAGCGTAACTTTGCATCGGCATTAAAACGCTTTGCCAGCGGCTTTACCAAAACGGTTGCATTCGTTGCACCTGAAGCAGCCATGGCAAGTCACTACCAAGCGCAAGGTACACAATTTGGTCAGTTGGAACAATTTCTCGGTGCTGAATTGAATGTGGTGCGCGAAGATCTGGGCGATGGCTCGGTCAGCGGTGAAGCGGACGTCCTTTTCCTTGCTGCGCCTAAAGCGCTGAATGAAAAACAATTATTTGCTGTGGACCAATTCCTGATGCAAGGAGGCACTGTTATCGCAGCCACTTCGCCTTATGCCGCATCCTTAAGCCAGCGCAGCCTGAGTTTGCAAAAGCAGGAAAGTGGCTTGAGTGCATGGTTAAAACATCACGGCCTAAGCATTGATGAAAAATTAGTGATGGATAAACAAAGTGTGCCTTTCCCGCTACCAGTTAACCGCAACATCGGCGGCTTTAGTGTGCAGGAAATGCGCATGTTGGATTATCCCTATTTTATTGATGTGCGTGCGGATGGATTAAATGCTGAGAGTGCAATCACCAATAGTTTGCCACAAGCGACAATGGCTTGGGCTTCGCCGATTGTGTTGGATGCCGATAAACAAAAATCGCGCAAAGTAACTGAGTTGTTGCGCAGCTCGGATCAATCCTGGCTTAGCGGCGATATGAATATCGCGCCGCAAATTACCAGTGAGGGTATAACGCGCTATCTGCCTAGCGGCGAACAAAAATCGCAATTGTTAGGTGTAATTTCCCAGGGGCGTTTTGATTCATTCTTTGCTGGAAAAGAATCACCATTATTGAAAAAAGAGAATGCCGATTCTACCAATGAGCAAAACACTCAACCTGATGCAAGTAAAAATATCGGCAGTGTTATCCAACACTCGCCCGATTCTGCACGCATCATTTTGTTTAGCTCAAATGACTTCCTAAGCGACCCTGTGGTGTCTATGGCGGGCATGGCTAATGGCGGCCAATATTTGAATAGTTTGCAATTAATGGCCAACACATTTGATTGGGCGCTGGAAGATGAAGGGTTGATGAGCATTCGCGCGCGCAGCAACTTCAACCGTACCTTGCCAACCATGGAGCAAAGTACACAAGCATTCTGGGAATACTTGAATTATGGATTGGCTTTGCTGGCGCTGGCGGTCGTCGGGTTTGTTCAGTACCGCGTCAAGCGCGCACGCGAACAACAATATCGCCAATGGTTGGCCAGTTAATCGCAAATACAATTTGCCCTGACTAGAGGTAATTATGATGAATCAATCAGTCACTATTGATGTAAGCAAGGCGCAGGAGCAGTTATCCGCATCTGCGTCACCACTAAAATTATGGCAGCGGCGCTTGACGATTTTATTTATAGCGCAAGTGTTGTTGATACTAGGTGTCTTCGCGTACCAAGAAAATTCGCGCGTACAGGTCGATGCACAACCCTTGCTTGGCATTAAATCTGCCGACATAGACCGAATGGTCATTCAGGATGCCAGCAACAAAGTTACCTTGCAAAAAAACGGCAGCCATTGGCAGTTGCCGGAGTTGCATCAACTTCCTGTTGATAAGCAAAAGTTGGATGAGATATTGCAAAAACTCGATGGCACAAAACTGACCTGGCCGGTGACAACCACGGCGAGCAGCCATGAACGTTTTGAAGTTGCGGGAAGTAAATTCCAACGGCGAATCGAACTGTTTCAGGGCGATGCCAAAAAAGCAGATCTTTGGTTGGGGTCCACACCCGGCTTCAAAAAAATTCATCTACGGCGCGAGGGTGAGAATCAGGTTTACGCTGTCGAGCTAACAGCATTTGAATTTGCGACTGCATCAAATGATTGGCTCAAATCCGATTTGTTGGCAGTCAAGGATGTAACCTCAATCAAAGCTTCTGACTATGAGCTGCAAAAGAATGGTGAAGCCTGGACGTTCGTTGCCACCACTCACGATGCAAATACACAAAAGGTAAATGCAACTAAAGTAACGGAGTTGATGAATGCGATTGGTAACTTGCAAGTTCAGGAGGTGGTAGCACAAGTACCCCAAGGCGAAACCACAAAATTATCAGCCAAATCTGCTGCCGGTGAATTTAACTTTGAATTTACTAAAGCGGGGGGCGGCTATTTTGTGAAGCGCAGCGATCGTGATTTGTATTTCAAGTTATCGCAGACTGAGTTTGAGCGTATTGCGAATGTGAATAAGGGTGCGCTACTTGCTAGTGAATCTACTTCAAGTAATACAGCAGCTGATCCTGTTTCTAATTTGGTAAATCAGTCAATGCAGGGGATATTAAATGGCGAGAAATCCAACTAACCGCTATATTTATCTCTGTTAAAAAAAAGCCCGACAGGAAACTGCCGGGCTTTTTTGCAAACAATGGCACGATAACTTTATGTGGGACTTACCCCGCCAACCCCACGTAAACCTCATGCACATCATCATCATTATCGATAGCAGCAAGGAATGCTTCGACTTCTTCTAGCGCTTCCCCAGACAAGCTCACAGGGTTTTTAGGTTTGTAGCCGAGTTTGGCTGACACAACAGTAAAACCTTGGTCTGGCAATGCTTTTTGCACCATATCCAAATCAGTTGGATCTGTATAAAAGGTTGCGGTGCCATCATCGTCTAATTCGAAATTTTGTGCGCCTGCTTCAATCGCTGCGGTTTCGATATCGGCATCTTTATTCGCCGCATTCGCTTCGATAATTCCCAAGTGATCAAAATCCCAAGAGACTGAACCGGAAGTACCGAGTTGGCCTTTGCGGAATAAACCGCGAATATTGGAGATGGTTCGGTTTACGTTGTCGGTGAGGCATTCAACGATCACGGGTACCTGATGCGGTGCATAACCTTCGTATACGACTTTTTCGTAGCTGGCTGCACCGTCGAGTTGGCCTGAGCCTTTTTTAATGGCGCGCTCTAATGTTTCGCGTGTCATTGATGCTTTTTTTGCTTGGACGATGGCGAGACGCAGGCGCGGGTTCATGTCCGGGTCTGCACCGGCGCGTGCAGCGATCATGATTTCTTTGGTGAGTTTGGTAAAAATTTTACCTTTAGCACTTGCGGCTTCTTCTTTGTGTTTTGCTTTCCATTGTGCGCCCATAATTATCGCCTCGTTGTTTGCACAAACCAATTGTGCCTGGTTTATTGGTAGGGGCGCTGCTTGCTGCGCCCGCCTTGATTGTCGAAAAATAATGCGTTGAAAGCAGGGCGCAGCAAGCGGCGCCCTGCTATTAATTTTTGTGCAATGCAGTATTTAATTGCAGTGCGCTTTTATTCGTTACTACTTCTACGCGACCGGTAATGGAGTTGCGACGAAATACCAAATCAGAAACGCCTGCCAGCTCGCGCGCTTTCACTGTTTTTACTTCGCTACCTGCATCATCCAGGACAACTACTTTTGTACCTGCCGTGATGTAAAGGCCGGATTCTACTTTGCAGCGGTCGCCCAAGGGAATACCGATGCCAGCGTTGGCACCTATCAGGGATTCCTTGCCAACAGAGATCACAATATTACCACCGCCTGAGAGGGTACCCATAGTGGAGCTACCGCCGCCCAGATCGGAACCGGCGCCAACAAAAACGCCGGCAGAGATGCGTCCTTCAATCATCGCGGGGCCTTCGGTACCAGCGTTAAAGTTAACAAAACCTTCGTGCATGATGGTGGTGCCTTCGCCTAAATAGGCACCCAAGCGCACGCGCGCGGTGTGTGCAACACGTACACCTTTAGGTACAACGTAGTTGGTCATTTTAGGGAATTTATCGACGCAGGAAACTTCCAGTTCTTCGCCATTCAAACGCGCTTGCAGTTGACGTGCAGGCAGTTCGTTGACATCGATAGCGCCCTGGTTGGTCCAGGCAACATTGGGCAGCACGCCGAAAATGCCTGCTAGCACAGTGTTATGCGGTTTAACCAGACGGTGCGATAACAAATGCAGTTTCAAATAACCTTCCGGCACTGACGCGGGGTTGGTATCTGTTGCGAGTAAGGTGGCGACCAGCGGGCGTTTGCTATTGGCCAATGCTTTAGCGATTTCAGCTTGCGCGCTATCGCCCGCAATCGTCAGCGCTTGTGCAATTTCGCTTGCTTGGTTATTGGTTAAGGCGGTAGCTTGGTTGCCTTCGGTGTAACCCACAATGTTGGCAATCGCGCGTGCGCTGGCTTCGGTTGGATTTAATACGGGAAGTGCATAAAACACCTCCAGCCATTCACCTTTTGCGTTCTGTGTGCCTATACCTAAACCGAGTGCGTAGAGTTGAGTCATTTTTTTTCCTGACGATAGTTCAAATAATTAATTAAAAATGGTGGTGTATTCGGCGTCTTTAAAGCCGACGTATTTTTGTTTGCCAGTGTCGAGCAGTGGGCGTTTTATCAGCGTCGGGTTTTCACTGATAACAGTCGCCGCAGTGGTTTCGTTAAAATGGGTCTTGGTGGCTTCGTCCAATTCTTTCCAGGTGGTGCTGCGTTTGTTGACGAGTGTTTCCAAACCGATTTCTGTTATCCAGTTCTTTACTTGCGCTAGGGTTAAGCCATCGGCACGGAAGTCGTGAAAGCGATAATCCACATTATGCTGTTCAAGCCAGGAGCGGGCTTTTTTTACTGTGTCGCAGTTTTTTATACCGTATAAAGTAATCATAGGTTTAAGGTTTCAATACAATTTTTGGTTTTTTTCGTGTCGGATAACAGGTCCTGCATATTTCACACACTGTGCCATCGCAACTCCGTGCCGAGCAGAACTCACGGCCGTAATAAATAATTTGTAAATGCAATGCATTCCAGGTGTCTTGTGGAAAAAGACGTTTTAAATCTTTTTCGGTTTGCACCACATTTTTTCCGTTTGTTAAACCCCAGCGTTGTGCAAGGCGGTGGATATGGGTGTCTACCGCAAACGCCGGGTGCCCAAACGCCTGGCTCATGACCACGCTTGCCGTTTTGTGGCCTACACCAGGTAAACGTTCAAGCGCTTCCCAATCAGCGGGAACCTGGCCTTGGTGTTCATCAACCAGGATTTGCGATAACACCGAAATCGCTTTGGATTTTTGTGGTGACAAACCACAGGGGCGAATAATTTCCTGAATTTTTTCGACAGGTACTTTTGCCATATCGAAAGGGTTATCTGCCAGTGCAAAAAGCGCTGGTGTTACAGTGTTGACTCGTTCATCCGTGCATTGTGCCGAAAGCAAGACGGCGATTAATAGTGTGAAAGGGTCCTTGTGCTGCAATGGAATGGGCGGGTTGGGATAGAGGCTTTGCAGTTTATGCAAAATAAATTCTACCCGCGCCGTTTTGCTTAGGCTCTTGCTCTCACTCATAGCGATTGCACAAATGCCTTGATTCGCTCTGCAGCCTGGATACATTCAGCCAATGGTGCGACCAGTGCTAGACGCACGTAATGTTCGCCGGGATTAATGCCGTCCGCTTCGCGCGCTAAATAACTGCCGGGTAAAACTGTGACTTTTTGCTGGGCAAATAATTGCTGGGCAAATTTTTCGCCTTTGATCGGCGTTTTAGGCCAGAGATAAAAACTGGCATCTGGTTTTGCTACATCCAGCACACCATCCAGTATTGCCAAAACGGCATCGAACTTTTGGCGATAAGCTTCACGGTTATCGATCACGTGGCTTTCATCTTGCCATGCTGCAACGCTCGCTAATTGCGTTGGTACTGGCATAGCACAGCCGTGATAGGTGCGGTATAGCAGAAATTTTTCCAGGATTTTTGCATCACCGCCGACAAAGCCGGAACGCAATCCCGGCAAGTTGGAGCGTTTGGATAGGCTGTGAAATACCACGCAGCGGGCAAAATCATCGCGACCTAATTCAGCGCAAGCTTGCAGTAAACCGACGGGGGGATTTTGTTCATCAAAATACAATTCTGAATAGCATTCATCCGAAGCAATAACAAAATCATATTGATCGGCGAGCGCAATTAATTGTTTTAGTTGCGCGCAACTCATGACTGCGCCGGTTGGATTGCCGGGTGAGCAAATAAATAGTAGCTGGCAGCGCTCCCACACCGATGCAGGCACTGCGGCAAAATCGGGAATAAAATTATTCTCCGGCGTGCAGTTTAAAAAGTAAGGCTCTGCTCCGGATAAAATCGCGGCACCTTCATAAATTTGGTAAAAAGGATTGGGCGATACAATTAACGGGTTTGGTTTGCTGCGATCAACAATCGCTTGTGCAAACGCAAAGAGCGCTTCGCGGGTGCCGTTTACGGGCAGAACATGTTTATCCGCGGTAAAAGTTCCGCTATTTAAATGGAAGCGTTTGCTTGCCCAAGTAGCGATAGCCTCGCGTAATTCCGGTAAGCCTTTAGTGGTGGGGTAGTTTGATAACTTCACCAGATTTTTCACCAGAGTTTCCAGAACAAATGCCGGTGGCTCATGTTTGGGTTCGCCGATGGACAACATAATATCGGTGAGTTGTGCAGGTGCAGTTACTGCCGCTTTGAGGGCGGCGAGCTTTTCAAATGGGTAGGGATGTAACTGGTTTAAATCCGGGTTCATAGTGTGTTGTCAAAATAAATTAAAGTTTATCGACGCGTTTATCCAATTGCTCGCAAATTTGTTGTTGTAATTTTTCGCAGAGCTCGGGGTCGCTCAAAGGTTTTCCTTCGCTCGTGGCGATAAAAAACATATCTTCTACGCGCTCGCCCAAGGTGGCGATGCGTGCATTCAATAATTGAATATCAAAATCCATAAAAATACGGCCAATACAGGCAAGCAGGCCGGGGCGATCCGGACTGATGACTTCCAGCACGCTGCAATTGCGAATCGTATCGGTATTGAGTGTGGTACGTGTGGGCGATGCAAAATATTTCAGACGGCGTGGTGTGCGACGGCCAATGACTTCGCGGTAATTATCATTCACCAAACTCAGCTCATCGATCAATGCCTGTTGGATTTTTTTAAGCAGTGCGGGGTTATTGCCTAATGGCTCTCCATTTTCGTTGAGTACAAAAAAGGTATCAATGGTGTAACCGGATTTCGAGCTGTAAATCTTTGCATCTTGAATGCTGAGGTTGGAGTTGCTGAGTGCCGTTGCAGCAGCGACAAATACGTTTTTTTGGTTTTTGCTGTACACAAAAATTTGGGTTGCACCGGCTAATTCTTTGCTAGTGGTTTTTTTGATCAGCACCAACGGTTTGTCATCGGTACGGGCGGCAATTGCTTCTGTGTGCCATGCGATATCGACAAAGTTTTCGCGCAGGAAGTAGTCGTCACCCATATCGCCCCAGAGTGCGAGCACCTGTTCTTTACTCAAACCTTTGCGCGCAAGCTTGCGAATCGCTGCTTGCTGCGTCTCTTCGATTAAATCCTGCTTATCGACGTTGTTTTCCAAGCCGCGACGCAGTGCGCGGCGGGTATCCAAATACAAATTGCGCAGCAAGCTCGCGCGCCAGGTGTTCCACAATTCTTTGTTGGTGCCATTGATGTCGGCAACGGTGAGGCAATATAAATAATCCAAATGTAACTGGTCGCCCACAGTCAGCGCGAAATTATGGATGACCTCTGGATCGGAAATGTCCTGCTTTTGCGATACCTGCGACATCAACAAATGTTTTTCAACCAGCCAGCAAATCAAACGCGTTTCGCGCGGCGATATGCCGTGGCGCGCGCAAAATTCTTCGGCATCGACTGCACCGAGCGTGGAGTGATCGCCACCGCGACCTTTGCCGATATCGTGATACAAACCGGCGATGTATAGCAGCTCCAGTTTGGGCAGGCGGTTCATTATGGTGGCGGCGACAGGGAAATCTTCTTTTGCTGATGGCAACAGGAAGTTACACATGTTCTGCACAACTTTGAGTGTGTGTGCATCGACAGTGTAGATATGAAATAAATCGTGTTGCATTTGGCCGGTAACCTGGCCGAATTCCGGCAGGTACAAACCGAGGATACCGTAGCGCGACATGCGCTTTAATTGTTCAACCAAACCGGCGGGTTGTTGCAGTAATTTAATAAACAGCTGCGTATTTTTTGGATTGGAGCGGAAGCTGTCATCAATTAAATGACGGCTTTCGCGAATCCAGCGAATAGTGGATGCACGCACACCTTCAATCTGTGGGTTTTGTGCCATCAGCACAAACATTTCCAGCAATGCCGACGGGTTTTCTTCAAAGACATAGGTATGTGTTGCTTCGATATAGTTGTCGCGCAACTGAAAGCGTTCGTTGATCGATACCACGCTTTTGGTTTTGCCTTTTTGCAAAATGGCTTCGGACAAAAATTGCAGTACTACATCGTTGAGTTCGCGCAATGCGAGCACGGTGCGATAGTACTTATGCATGAATTGCTCTACCGCCAAACCTTCCTTGCCATCGACGTAGCCAAAAAATTTGGCGATCTCGCGCTGGTAATCAAACAGCAAGCGCTCTTCCGGACGTTTGGCCGTCATGTGCAGCGCATAGCGCACCCGCCATAAATATTCTTCGCCGGAATTGAGCAGGGAAAATTCTTCGTCGGTAAAAAATCCTTTACCTTCCAGCTGTTTAATCGTGCGTACACCAAAGTAACGCTTGGTAACCCAATTGATGGTTTGGATGTCGCGCAAGCCGCCGGGGGCGTTTTTGATATTGGGCTCGAGGTTGTATTCGGTATCGTTGTACTTTTTGTGGCGATCCAATTGTTCCTGATATTTTGCGCGGAAAAATTCTTCGATCGGCCAAATTTTATCGGGGTTTGATTCTTGCAGCAGTTCATAGCGCAGCGATTGGTCGCCGACCAAAGTGCGCGATTCCATAATATTGGTGGCGACGGTGATATCGGTGCGTGCAATTTCAATCGTTTGTTTGACGGTGCGCACGCTGCTGCCGATTTCCAAACCTATGTCCCACAGGAGCGTGAGAAATTTTTCGATATTGTCTTTGCAGCTTTCCAATATTTCAGGGCGGTGCAAAATTAACAAATCGATATCGGAACCTGGATGCAACTCGCCGCGTCCATAGCCGCCAACGGCTTCAAGACTTATGCTGTCCGGCCATTCAAATTGATACCAGGCGTAGTGCAATACACAGTCGATAAACAACGCGCGTTCATACACCAGTGCGCGTATGTCTTCACCTTCAATAAAGCGGCGATTGGCTTGGGTGCCAGCAGCGTTGATAGCATCTTTAAAAACGGTGATGATGGGTTTTTCGGCCAGCGCGCGGCGAAAGCGGCTTTGGTCAAAGAAAAACAATGGCCGCTCGAAATAGGGCACCGCATTAATCGACATGGGTTTACTGGATTCCTGAGGAATTGACGGCTGGGCTGGTGGGGTAGCTGAGGCGGGTTTGTTAAAAACCCGCTTTAAAAAATCCGGCAAGCTCATCGTTTAAAAAACTTCGCCGGTGCGTGCGGTTAATACTTCCACGCCGTCTTTAGTCACCACCATGGTGTGCTCCCACTGCGCGGAAAGGCGGCCGTCTTTTGTTTCTACTGTCCAGCCGTCATTTTTCAATTTGGTTTGCGGTTTGCCAGCGTTGATCATCGGCTCGATGGTAAAGGCCATGCCTTCTTTTAATTCCATGCCGGTGCCAGGGCGACCGTAGTGCAGGATTTGTGGATCTTCATGGAATACTTTGCCGATCCCATGCCCGCAATATTCACGTACAACCGAGTAGTAGGCGCCTTCAGCATGTTGCTGGATGACATGGCCGATATCGCCCAAGCGACATCCTGGTTTCACCAGTTTGATGGCTTTGTACATGCATTCCTGGGTGACATTAACCAATCGCTCGGCGTGCGGGGCGGGCGGGCCGACAAAATACATAGCGCTAGTGTCGCCATGGTAGCCCTCATAAATCACAGTTACATCAATGTTGATGATGTCACCTGTTTTAAGGACTTTTTTATCGGAGGGGATTCCGTGGCACACCACTTGATTGACAGAGGTGCAAATCGATTTGGGAAAGCCGCGATAGCCAAGACAGGCTGGAATGGCTTTTTGCACATTCACTATGTGGTCGTGGCAGAGCTGATCCAACTCGGCAGTAGTAACGCCCGGCTGGACATGCGGGCCAATCATTTCCAACACTTCGGCAGCCATACGGCCGGCGATGCGCATTTTCTCGATTTCTTCCGGAGTTTTGATAGTAACTGACATGAATTCAGGCGATCTCAGCGGGTGAATGAAAAGATGCCGCATTCTAAACGATTCTATGCCGGTTTGACCAAGATCAATCCTTTATTGGTGTAATAGCCAAAACTCGTAGCCCGCTATGAAGCGCAGCGGAATACGGGATGTCTGCCGTTTCCGCCCTAACACTTATTATTGTGCAGCTCGCGCTCGCAAACTGGTCAGGGTATGAATTACTCCACGCAATTCAGCCAGGCCTTTCATCCGGCCAGCATAGGAATAGCCTGGGTTAATGCCTGGCTTGCCGATCTCGTCCCCCATTAAATGACCATGGTCCGGGCGCATGGAGATTGCAGGAAGGTTGATGTGGTTGCGTTTGCGGCGCTCTTCTTCATCCAGCAGCGCATCTATCAAGCCGACCATATCGTTGTCGCCATCAAGGTGATCCGACTCGAAGAAGGAGCCGTCCTCTTCGCGCTTGATATTGCGCAGGTGCACAAAGTAAATCCGCTCGCCAAATTCCCGTGCCATGGCAACCAGATCGTTATCGCAGCGCGCGCCGTAAGAGCCCGCACACAGTGTCAGGCCATTGGCGGGGCTGGGGACTGCGTTGAGTAGCGCGCGGGCGTCATCAGCAGTTGATACTACCCGAGGCAAACCGAATAGCGAAAATGGCGGGTCATCGGGATGGATGCACATGCGCACTCCGGCTTCTTCGGCAACGGGGATAATCTCGCGCAGGAATGCAAACAGGTTCGCGCGCATGCCTTCATCACCCATTTGGATAAACAGGTCGATAGCCGCACGGATACCATCGCGATCATAGGAGCCTTCACCGCCCGGCAATCCGGCGATGATGTTTTTCTCCAGTAGGACTTTTTCTTCCTCACTCATGACATCCAGGCGCGCTTTGGCTTTGGCGAGCACATCGGGGCGATAGGATTGTTCAGCACCGGGGCGCTTCAATATATAGGCATCGTAAGCGGCAAAATCGCTCATCTCAAAACGCAGGGCGCGGGCATTGTTGGGCAAGGTGTAGTTGAGATTGGTGCGGGTCCAATCCACAACCGGCATAAAGTTGTAGCAGACATCGTAAACACCGGCGGCACCGACATTGCGGATCGACTCTTTATAGTTGTCGATATACTGCTGGAAGTTGCCGGTGCGGGTTTTGATATCGTTGTGCAGTGGGATGCTTTCGATAACTGCCCACTCAAGGCCAGCGGCCTCAATCAATCGTTTGCGTTCGAGGATATCCCCCATCGGCCAAACGGCTCCAGTCGGGATGTGGTGTAGGGAAGTGACTATGCCGGTGGCTCCGGCTTGGGAGATATTTTCAAGACTGACTGTATCTTTAGGGCCAAACCAACGCCAGGTTTCTTTCATTGTGATATCTCTGATGAAATTTTTCGGGAGCTTATATGACTAGTGTACAAGTTGAAAGGATGTTGGCCTAGAGTCTAAGCAGTTCCTTACACTGGCAAAATCATGGTCGGACCGTGTTTTTGGTTTCTCCGGCAGCTTTTTTGTGGTATAAAGCGCGCCTCTTTTTGGGCTGAGTGCTACTCGACCCATCCGAGAACCTTGTTTTCACTTAATTTACCAACGTCACATATATACCGACACGCAAAACCTGGGTGCCCAATGCTCGCTTCGGCGGACATGATGGTTGGTTAGCGGGGTGTATAGAGGCCTAACCCAGTAGGAATACTAAAATGCCACAAGTAAGCATGCGCGACATGTTGTCTGCCGGTGTCCACTTCGGTCACCAAACCCGTTACTGGAACCCAAAGATGGGTAAATACATCTTCGGTGCACGTAACAAGATCCATATTATTAACCTTGAGCACACCGTTCCTGCATTCAACGAAGCTTTGGCTTTGGTGCAACAAATGGCGTCGCAAAAGAAAAAAATTCTGTTTGTTGGTACCAAGCGCGCTGCGCAAAAAATTATCAAAGAGCAGGCTGAACGTGCTGGCCAGCCTTTCGTAAGCCACCGTTGGTTAGGTGGTATGTTGACCAACTACAAAACCATCCGTGCGTCTATCCGTCGTCTGTCAGAACTGACTACACAAAGTCAGGACGGTACCTTCACCAAGCTGACCAAAAAAGAAGCTTTGATGCGTACTCGCGATATGGAAAAGCTGGAGCGTTCTATCGGCGGTATCAAAAACATTGCCGGTCTACCTGATGCAATGTTTGTAATCGACGTTGATCACGAGCGTATTGCCATTCAAGAAGCTAACAAGTTGGGAATCCCTGTTATTGGTATCGTTGATACTAACAGCAACCCCGAAGGCGTTGACTATGTAATTCCAGGTAACGACGACGCCATCCGTGCGATCAAGTTGTATGTTGCTGCTATTGCTGACGCTTGTCTGGAAGGTGGTAAATCAGCATCTTCAGTTCCAAACAAAGATGAATACGTAGCTGCCGAAGGCGCTGCTGAGTAATCGTAAGCAGTAATCAAACGACCATAAAACTCCAGTAGCCTGCATGCAGGCACAGAGTTGTCGGAAGAGGGGGCTTAGCCCCCTTTTTTCAAAATTGAATTCGAACATTTCTATAGAGGAAACAACCATGACAGCTGTTACTCCTGCATTGGTAAAAGAACTGCGCGACCGTACTGGTTTGGGCATGATGGAATGTAAAAAAGCGTTGGGCGAAGCCAATGGTGACGTTGATTTGGCGATCGAAAACCTGCGTAAAGTATCTGGCTTGAAAGCGGCTAAAAAAGAAGGCCGTACTGCAGCTGATGGTGTTGTTGCGGTTAAAGTTGCACCGGATAACAGCTACGGCGTAATCGTAGAAGTTAACTCTGAAACTGACTTCGTTGCGCGCGATGCTGGCTTCCTCGCTTTCGTAAACACTGTGTTGGATAAAGCTTTCACTACCAAGCAATCCGACGTTGCTGCTGTTATGGCGGGCGAGTTGGAAGCGGCACGTGAAGCACTGGTACAGAAAATCGGTGAAAAAATCAGCGTTCGTCGCATCAGCTTGGTTGAAGGCGGCGTAGTTGGTGGTTACTTGCATTTGAACAACCGCATCGCGGTATTGGTTCAATTGGAAGGTGGCAACGAAGAAACTGCTAAAGACGTTGCTATGCACGTGGCTGCGGTTAACCCACAAGTGGTTAGCTCTGACCAGATGCCAGCTGACGTAGTAGAGAAAGAAAAAGAAATCATCCGTGCTCAACCAGACATGGCTGGTAAACCAGCTGAGATCGTCGAGAAGATGATTGTTGGCCGTATCAGCAAATTCCTGAAAGAAGCTAGCTTGGTTGATCAAGCTTTCGTTAAGAACCCGGAGCAAACTGTTGCCCAATTCGCTAAAGCAGCGGGTGCAACTGTGAAGAATTTTGTGCGTCTGGAAGTGGGCGAAGGTATCGAAGTTGCAGTAGTCGACTTCGCTGCTGAAGTTGCTGCACAAGTTGCTGCTTCAAAGGCGTAATTAGCTTTCACTAATTTGCCATGTAAAAACCCGCACGGGTAACCTGTGCGGGTTTTTTATGCTCCAGTGTTTTGTTTGCTTGAGCTACATGGGTTCGTCTGCATAAATGCAGCAGTTTCGACCCTGCTCTTTTGCTTTGTATAGGGCGTTATCAGTGCGTTTGAAGCAGCTCGCAAAATCCTCCCCGGGCAATTGTTGCCCCACACCAAAACTGGCGGTTACAGACAGTGGTTTATCTGTTTCGCACTGTGAGTTGAATATGGCGGCGCGGATAATCTCTGCGAGTCCCATTGCCGTGGTTTTGCTGGCGCCAGGCAATAGCACGATAAACTCTTCGCCACCCCAGCGCCCAACATAATCCCCGGCGCGCACATGTTGCTGGATAATTTGGGTGACGTGTTGTAAAACGCGGTCGCCCGTATCGTGCCCGCGCAGGTCGTTTACGCGTTTGAAGTGATCTATATCGATGATCATCAGTGCATAGTCGGGTTGATCGGGTGCTTTGATGTGGCCGCGTCCGGCGAGGCTTGCCACTATTTGGTCGATGCCAAACCGGTTGTAGATCTGCGTTAGTGGGTCAACCGTGGATAGGCGGCGAAATTTATTGGTTTCTTCTTGTAGTTGTTCGTTGCTGCTGCTGAGTTTGTTGATGATCTGGGTGTCGTGTTTGGTTTGCTTGCTCAGCTGGATCAGGCGTGTAATCGCGTAAACGAGTATTCCAAGCATCCAGAGGCAAAGAATAGCCAGATACCAGTACTCAATATTGATCCATTCACCATGTAACTCGAGTTTATCAATAGAGAAAGAGTGAGTGCCGGGTTTGATGGGTTCCCCGAAATCCACCGTGATTACCATGGCATTGTCCATTTCCGGCGAGGAACCTGACAGCGGGATATTATATTGGCTTAGCCACCAGTCTGCTGCCACAAATGCTGGTAGTGCGATGCGATTTTCCTTGTTGAGTTCGCTGGTGTGGATTTGAATCGCATTAAATTTTGTGCTGTTGTTATCGCTGGGTTTGGAGTAAGCGGGGTTGTAGTTGCGAATTGCAATGCGCACTTTATTTGCGCTTCCGCTGTAGTTCAAGTGCAGCACTAGATGTTCGTAGATGGATAGGTCCATGCCTGTGTCGGCTGATTTGGAGAGGTCTATCGTGAGTGCACAGGGAAGGTAATCTGTTTTGTAGTTTTCCGGGTAGTTGCATTTCCACGCAGTATGGGCCTCGTTTGTCCACTCGGATGAGGGGGTGCCATCGGGCAGGGCAAGGGTCAGTAAGTAAAGTCTCGCACTACTGTCTGGTAGTAACACCACTTTTTTGTTGGGGATAAAGTGCACCCCTATAACCAAAAAAGCGGTAATCAGGATTGCGGCGAGTAAGATCGAGTTAACGTTTTTATCATTCATTATTGGTCTGGAGCCTAGTTAGCTTGATTCAAGTATTGACTAGAAGGGGATATTTTCAATGTCGATTTTGCAAATGGTCTGGAAGATGCTGATCCATTCCCCATTCCCGGTAAAAGTGAGCAACTCTAGCCACCTGCGGGACTGATTTCTGTTACACTGCACCGATTTTTTCGGCCCCTCAGTATGGGTGGGTATTAGCGGCTAACTCATTGTTTTGGAGAGCATTTATGTCCGGCCCAAGAGATAAAAAGTACAAGCGTATTTTATTGAAACTCAGCGGCGAAGAGCTGATGGGTACCGAGGGTTTCGGGATTGACCCCAAGGTGCTCGACAAAATGGCCTTGGAAATTGGCCAATTAGTGGGCATAGGTGTGCAGGTGGGATTGGTAATCGGCGGTGGTAATTTATTCCGTGGCGCAGCGCTCAGTGCGGCTGGCTTGGATCGTGTTACCGGCGACCATATGGGCATGTTGGCCACAGTGATGAATGCCTTGGCGATGCGCGATGCGCTGGAGCGTTCAAATATATCGTCCCGTGTTATGTCAGCTATCCCCATGAGTGGTGTGGTTGAGCATTATGACCGCCGCCGCGCGGTGCGTTTTTTGAACTCCGGTGAAGTGGTTATATTTTCTGCCGGTACCGGCAACCCCTTTTTTACTACTGACTCTGCCGCCTGTTTGCGCGGTATTGAAGTCGATGCCGATATCGTATTGAAGGCAACCAAGGTGGATGGTGTTTACTCTGCTGATCCGAAAAAAGATCCAACCGCAACTAAATACGATCGTCTTTCTTACGACGAAGTCTTGGATAAAAAATTAGGTGTGATGGATTTGACGGCTATTTGTTTGTGCCGCGAGCACGACATGCCGGTGCGGGTATTCCGCATGAATAAAACCGGCGCACTGCTAAATATCGTTGTAGGTAGCAACGAAGGTACTTTGATTGAAGAGGACAAATCATGATTAATGACATCAAAAAAGACGCCGAAGCGCGTATGAAAAAGGCCGTTGAAGTGCTCAGTCTGAATTTCAATAAAATTCGCACTGGCCGTGCGCATCCAAGCTTGTTGGATGGCATTCTTGTTGATTACTACGGTACTCCAACACCCTTGGCGCAAGTGGGCAATATTAATATCGAAGATGCACGCACCCTGTCTATCAGCCCTTGGGAGCGCAATTTGGTTCCGGCGATTGAAAAAGCGATTATGAAATCCGATTTGGGTTTAAATCCGTCCACTAACAATGGCCTGATTCGTATTCCGCTGCCGATGTTGACTGAAGAAACGCGCAAGAATTTTATCAAGCAGGCGCGTGCTGAAGCAGAGAATGGCCGTGTTGCTGTGCGCAATGTGCGCCGCGATGTATTGGGTGATGTAAAAGCGCTGCTGAAAGATAAGGCAATTGGCGAAGATGATGATCGCCGCGCACAGGACGAAATCCAAAAAATTACCGACAAATATATCGCCGAAGTTGATAAGGCTCTCGCTGCGAAAGAAGTGGATTTGATGGCTGTTTAATCCGCATCACCCGGTTGGGGATGGCGCTGTCTACGGTCACCCCAATCTCGCCCACTACACAACACCTATAAATAGCAGATTACAAAAAAGCAAAAACGGGTCATCGATCTATTCGATAAAGCCTGCTGCCGGGAGAGTATGCGTGACTGACAATAGTCTTCGCCATGTGGCGATCATTATGGATGGCAATAATCGCTGGGCTAAACAGCGCGGTATGGCGGGAGTTTCTGGCCATAAAGTCGGTGTTGAGCGTATCCGCGATGTGATGGCGGCGTGTCAGGAAGTGGGTGTGGAAGTGCTCACGGTGTTTGCATTCAGCAGTGAAAATTGGCGTCGTCCACCAGTGGAGGTGGAGGCACTTATGTCGCTGTTTCTGCTGTATCTCAAAAATGAAGCCAAAGCGCTCAAGAAAAAAGATGTAGCGCTGCGTGTGATTGGCAATCGCGAGCGCTTTAGTCCTTCCATCCAAAAAGCCATAGCTGCCGCAGAAGAGTTGACACGCGGTGGTAAAACCACCTTGGTCATCGCTGCCGATTACGGTGGCCGCTGGGATATTGCTGAGGCGGCAAAAAAGCTCGCACTCCAGGTTGCGGCAGGTGAATTGGATCCTGCGACGATTACTGAATATTCCTTGCACGAGCACACTTGTCTCGCTGACTTGCCACCGCTGGATTTGTTGATCCGAACCGGTGGTGAAGTGCGCATCAGTAATTTTTTATTATGGCAGTGCGCTTATGCCGAGTTATTTTTCAGCGAAAAACTCTGGCCGGATTTTGATGGTAACGAGCTGAAAAAAGCCGCTGCCAGTTTCCATGAGCGCCAACGCCGTTTTGGTATGACTGGTGACCAAATCGATGCGGGGGCACTCCATGCTTAAACAGCGTGTTATTACCGCCCTGGTGCTTGCCGTTATTTTCCTCGCGGCCTTATTTGGTTTGCCTGCGGGTTATTTTTCATTTTTTATTGGTGCTGTTTTATTAATTGGCGCTTGGGAATGGGCTAGTTTGTCTGGATTTTCCGCCCTGTGGCAGCGCCTTGTTTATTCTTTTGCGCTACTGATCCTGCTGGTTGTTGCTTCACGCTATTTGGGTTTTGAAGGCGAGGCCAGCCCCCGGCTCAACAACGAGGCTATCCGTGATCTATTAGCCGTGGGTTGTGGTTGGTGGGCATTGGCGTTGTTGCTCGTGCAGGGTTATCCCAGTAGTAGTGTGCTCTGGGGACACAAAGCCCTGCGGTTAGCGATGGGGGTGATGGTACTCATCCCTACGTGGGTAGCCTTGGTTTATGTTCGCCAGCAAAACAATGGCGCTTGGTTGGTGCTCTTGCTGATGCTCGTTGTCGCTGCAGCAGATAGTGGTGGCTATTTTGCCGGGCGCCGTTTTGGTAAGCACAAGTTGGCACCGGCAGTGAGTCCGGGCAAAACTTGGGAGGGATTTGCTGGCGGTTTTCTAGCGAATTGTCTGCTGGCTCTTATTGTCAGCCAGGTTTTCAATCAGAGCCTTTTATTGATGCTGGTGTTGATTGTTCCTACCAGTTTGATCTCGGTGTTGGGTGATTTGTTGGAAAGTATGGTCAAGCGTCATGCAGGTGCAAAGGACAGTGGCAGCATTTTACCCGGCCACGGGGGCATTCTTGATCGTGTAGACGGTATTACTGCCGGTGCGCCGGTATTTGCGTTGGCGCTGCTGGCAAGCGGCGCATTTAGCTCTGGTGTGGGTGTTTAAATGCAGGCTATACCTCAGCAAATTACTATCCTTGGCGCGACTGGTTCAATCGGCGTCAGTACGTTGGATGTTATTGCTCGCCATCCGGAGCGCTATCAGGTATTTGCGCTAAGTGCCGATCGTCGCTGGCAGCTATTGGCAACACAGTGCTTAATTCATAAGCCTCGTTATGCGGTGTTAAATGATCCCATTGCTGCTCTTGAGTTGGAGCGCGAATTGCGCCGCCAGGATTGTGCAACCGAAGTGTTGCAAGGTGCCGATGCTTTAGCAGCGGTTGTAGCGCATGAGCAAGTCGATACGGTTATGGCCGCAATTGTGGGTGCGGTTGGATTGCTACCAACATTGGCAGCGGTTAAGGCGGGCAAAAAAGTGTTGCTTGCCAATAAAGAAGCCCTGGTGATGGCGGGGGGCTTGTTTACCCGCGCTGTCGCTGAGCATGGTGCAATCCTGTTGCCCATCGATAGCGAGCACAATGCCATCTTTCAATGCCTCCCCAATCATCGCACCGATTATCTGGCTGAAGGCCTTAAATCGAGTGGTGTGCGGAAAATCCTGTTGACGGCGTCTGGCGGCCCGTTCCGCAATACACCCATAGCCGATTTGGCCAAAGTGACACCTGAGCAAGCCTGCGCCCATCCCAACTGGAGTATGGGGCAAAAAATTTCGGTCGATTCAGCCACTATGCTTAACAAAGGCTTGGAGCTAATAGAAGCCTGCTGGCTATTCAATACCCGCCCGCAGAGCGTGCAAGTGGTAATCCATCCGCAGAGCGTTATTCACTCTATGGTCGAATATATTGACGGTTCGGTATTGGCGCAGTTGGGTAATCCCGATATGCGCACACCTATCGCCCATGCATTGGCTTGGCCGGAGCGTATTGAATCAGGTGTGTCCAGCCTTGATATTATCGCCACCGCCCGGCTTGACTTCAGTGCGCCGGATTATGAGCGTTTTCCCTGCTTACGCTTGGCACAGCAAGCTGCAGAAGTTTCCGGTACTGCACCGGCAATACTTAATGCTGCCAATGAAATCGCAGTGGCGGCATTTTTGAATCGATCAATTCGCTTTGACCAGATAGCCTTGGTGATCGACCATGTGCTTTCGCATCTTTCATCCTGTGATCCACTCAATCTAGCGCAGATCCAAAGTGCAGATGCAGAAGCTCGCGCTCTGGCGCAGCAGTTGATTGCGCGTTGGTGACTTTTATCCCGAGGCAGTATCCATGGAATTAATCCAGACGATTGTGTCTTTTCTGGTGGCTTTGCTGATTCTGGTTTCAATCCATGAATTCGGACATTTTTATGTCGCGCGACGCTGTGGCGTGAAGGTGCATCGTTTTTCCATTGGGTTTGGCAAAGTGCTTTGGTCATGGCGGGATAAACAAGGTACCGAGTATGCCTTGGCTGCATTGCCTTTGGGTGGCTATGTCAAAATGCTGGATGAGCGCGAGGGCGACGTCGCTCCCGAAGAGCGTCATTTGGCCTTTAACAATAAAACGGTATGGCAGCGTATTGCGATAGTAGCGGCTGGCCCGCTAGCTAATTTTTTATTGGCAATACTGCTGTTTTGGTTTTTATTGCTTCAAGGGCAGCGCGATTTAATTCCTGTGATTGATAAGGTCGAGCCGGGTTCTGTAGCAGCCCAAGCGGGGTTGGAGTCTGGACAGGAAATTATCGCTGTCGATGGAGAGCCAACGCCAACCTGGCAAGCGCTCAATAAAGCGCTACTCAATCGGCTGGGCGAAACAGGGAAGATTAGCTTTAAGGTCGCCTATCCTGACTCGCAATTTAATTATGAATCTGAAGCACATTTGGTTGAATGGTTACGTGACGCAGCTGACCCCAATCCGATAGAGGGTTTAGGCATTACCTTATACCTCCCCAAAATCCCTCCTATTGTTGGCGAAGTTCTTACCGCCAGCCCCGCTGAGAAAGCCGGTCTTAAAGAGGGAGATAAGATTCTCAAGGTCGATGACTTGGTTATCGACGACTGGCAAACCTGGGTTGAATACGTGCGCAAGCATCCAGGTAATGCATTGCAAGTCAATTTCGAGCGAGATGCGCAGATATTGCAAGTAACCCTTATTCCAGAGTCGGTGGAGGAGGATGGGCAGCGTCTTGGGCGTATAGGTGTTGGGGTAAAAGCTTATACCATACCTGAAGATATGATCCGCTCTTATGACTATTCTATTTCCGGTGCCTTTGTGGCCGGCGTCAACAAAACCTGGGAAACCTCGGGATTTGTTCTTTTATCAGTCAAAAAATTGATTCTTGGCGAAATTTCCACGAAAAACTTGAGTGGACCGATAACCATTGCTAAGGTGGCGGGCTCTTCGGCCGAGAGCGGCCTGAGGAGCTTTATTGGTTTTGTCGCCCTGCTCAGTGTATTCCTGGCAGTCTTCAACCTTTTACCTATCCCGGTACTGGATGGCGGGCACTTATTTTATTACTTGATTGAAGTAATTAAGCGGAAACCGGTGTCCGACAGAGTGCAGATGCTGGGGTATCAGGTTGGGCTCTTTCTGGTGATCAGTCTAAGTATCCTGGCGCTGTATAACGACATAATGCGGCTTTGATCTGGCAGTTCTGTGCCGGGCTGCGACCAACATTCATTTATGATTAGAACAGATTCTATGAAGCGAGTTTTGATGCGAGTTATTGGCTGTTTTCTAGCGCTATTCCTGTCTTTTGCGGTACAGGCGCAAACCTTTCGTGTAAGCGATATTCGTGTAGAAGGTTTACAACGCGTGTCAGCAGGTACCGTCTTTAGTGCCATGCCTATCCGTGTTGGCGATGTCCTGACCCAGGCTGATATTCAAAATGCGACCCGCGAATTATTCAAGATAGGCTACTTCTCCGATGTTGCTATCAAGCGTGATGGCGATGTTTTGGTATTGGTGATCAAAGAGCGCCCAGCAATTAACAAGATCGAGCTGAAAGGTAACAAGGCCATCAAGACTGAAAACCTGATGGATAGTTTGAAAGACAATAATTTGTCTGAAGGGCAAATTTTCCAGCGTGCAACATTGGAAGGCATCACTCAGGCATTGCAGCGTGAATATGTGAACCAAGGCCGCTATGGCGCAAGCGTGAATATCGAAATTGAAGATATGCCGCGCAACCAGGTCAAAGTATTGGTAAAAATTGATGAAGGTAGCCCTTCGCGTATCAAACAAATCAACATTGTTGGCAACAGTAGTTACACCGAAGAAGAGTTGATTGACTTGTTTGAGTTGAAAACGACAGGTATGTGGTCGTGGATCTCCGGCAATGACAAATACAATAAAGAAAAAATGAAAGGGGATCTGGAACGCATTGAGTCTTGGTATATGGATCGCGGTTATCTGAACTTCAAAATTGATTCATCACAAATATCGCTGAGTCCGGATAAGGCCAAAATTTTTATCACCGTGAATATCACTGAGGGTGACATTTACCGGGTGAGCGATATAGAACTTGCTGGTGATCCTGCGATTGACGAGCAAATTATTCGCAGCATGATTTTGATGCGCAAAGATCAAATTTTTTCGCAAATACTCATGACTACCTCGGAAGAATATGTCACCAAACGTCTGGGTAATGAAGGCTATACCTTTGCCAAGGTCGAAGGTATGCCCGAGCGCAATGATGCTGATAAAACGGTAAAAATTACCTTCTTTATCGAACCAGGTAAGCGTGCTTATGTAAATCGTATTAATTTCCGCGGCAATACCAAAACGGTTGATGAAGTCTTGCGCCGTGAAATGCGCCAGATGGAGGGTGGTTCAGCCAACTCCGCACAAATCGAAAATTCAAAAGTGCGCCTGGAACGTTTGGGCTTCTTTAAGGAAGTTAAAGTAGAGAATAAAGAAGTTCCCGGCACGTCTGATCAAATTGATGTTGAGTACACTGTGGAAGAGCAGCCATCCGGTAGCATGGGGTTGCAGGTTGGTTACGCGCAATATTCAGGTTTACTATTTTCTGCCAGTATTCAGCAAAACAATTGGTTTGGCACGGGTAAGCAAGTGGGTTTCAGTTTTAGTCATAACCGTTACCAAACGGCTTATAACTTCAATTACAACGATCCTTACTTCACGCCAGATGGTGTAAGCCGTGGTATGAGTTTGTATTACACCAAGAGCGACTACGGTTCGTACAACGTAACGCCATATAGCACTAATGTTTATGGTGGTAAGCTGAATTTTGGTTACCCGATTTCTGATATCGAGCGTATCGGCTTTGATATTGGTTTGCGTAGTCTGGAAGTAGAACCAACTGGTTACTCTTCGCAGGAAATTATTCGTTCACCATTTTGGAATTCAACCACAGGCTACATCACGCAAGCACAATATTACGAGTTAGTTCAAAAATTGAATAATGGTATCGATTTTCCTAATGGCATTTTTACGCCACAGACATATAGCGAAGAAATGCTAAATGCACCTGGCTTTCTGGATATCTATGGTGACACTTTTAACGATGCACAAGTAAGTATGTATTGGTTGCGTTCAACACTGAACCGCGGTGTGTTGGCTAATCGTGGAGCATCACAACAACTTACATTCGAGTTGTCGTTGCCCGGTGGTGATTTGCAATATTATAAATTTGATTACACAGGGCAAATATTTACACCGCTTACAAGATCACTTACTTTGCGGTTACATACTCGTTTGGGATATGCCGGAGCATATGGTGATCTGGATGAATTGCCCTTCTTTGAACATTATTACGCTGGAGGGTTTGGTTCAGTACGTGGTTTTGAGCGCAACACGCTCGGCCCGCGTAGTTCACCGCAACGTACTGCTGTCAGCACGCCGACGATTTGGGACGACCTAAATGGTGATGGTGATTATATTGGCGATACCGGTGAGGTCGGGGGGGGCGCTTACATATTGTGTGAAGACCCTGATGAGCCTGGGGTTGGTTCCAGTGGTCAAAATGGCGTAATTCGTATATGTAATCCCGGTGAATTGATCAGTGATGCGGTTCTGGGTAGTACTTATACCAGTCGAACCCGTGGTGCCTTTGGTGGAAATGTGCTAATTCAGGGAGGGGCAGAAATTTTATTCCCGCTACCTTTCATCAAGGATCAACGTTCTATTCAAACAACATTCTTTGTCGACGCAGGCAACGTGTTTGATACAGATTGCGGCGCAACACAGCTCAACTGTTATGGTGTTGATATAGATCGTATCAACGCATCTGTGGGCTTTGGTTTAACCTGGATTTCCGGCTTTGGTCCTATGACCTTCAGTATTGCCGAGCCATTCAAGGAAAACGAATATGATCGCACAGAAGTGTTCCAGTTCTCCTTGGGGCAAACTTTCTAACAATAATTTTTTAATATCAAATCAAGAGGAATAGATCGTGACTGTTACACAAAAAATGTTTGCTGTAGTTGCATTGTCGCTGATGTCGGCTGTTTCATGGGCGCAAGGTAAAGTGGTTGTGCTCGATCCAACTGGTGCAGTGATGGGTACTGCCGCAGCAAAAGCTAAATTTGAAAAATTACAAAAGAGTGCAGAATTTGCTGCCGCTAAAGCAAAGTTAGAAGGCTTACAAGCAGACATCAAAGCATTGCAAACTGAGTATCAAAAAGATGGTTTGACTTGGAGTGCAGAAAAGCGTGCCGAGAGCGAAAAGAAATTGCAGAGCCTTGGTCAGGACTACCAATTCCAAGGCAAAAAATTGCAGACCGAGCAACAAGCTTTGATGCAACAAATCATGCAAGAGATCGGTCCGAAGATGGAGGCTGTTGTTAAGCAATTAGTCGAGTCAGAAAATATCAGCATGATTGTTGACGCTAAGGCCGTGATGATGTCAAAACCAGAAAATGATTTGACTCCCAAGGTGACTGCCCTGCTTGATAAAGCCAAATAAGATCGGGCTTTCTGCACATGAAGCGTTCTTATTTATTGGCTGAATTAGCGCAACTGCTGGGTGCAGAGTTGCGTGGTAACGCAGAGCACGAAATAAGCGCGCTTGCTACTTTGCAGTCTGCTGGCTCAGCAGACTTAAGTTTTATCGCTAATCCTGCCTACAAAAAGTACTTGTCTACAACGCAAGCTGGGGCATTGCTTATCAATGCGGAGCTTGCTGACGAGTTTGCGGGTAACAAGCTGGTGATTAAGAATCCTTATGTCGCTTACGCCAGATTGTCGGCAATATTTGAATTTCTCCGTGCCCCATACTCAGGCATTCATCCTACCGCCGTTATCGGTGAAGATTGTTTTTTGGGTGAAGACATTTCCATCGGCGCGAATGCAGTCATCGGCGATGGCGTAACCTTGGCTGATGGTGTGATTGTCGGCCCCGGTAGCTATGTTGGTAATGATAGTGTTGTGGGCGCTAACACACGACTTGCGGCGAATGTCAGTGTTTATCATGGTGTTAGCATTGGTGCTGACTGCATGCTGCATAGCGGTTGCGTGATCGGTGCTGATGGTTTTGGTTTCGCACCTGATGCTAGTGGCTGGATCAAAATTCACCAACTAGGTGGAGTACAAATTGGCAACAAGGTTGAAATTGGTGCTTGTACTTGCATTGATCGCGGTGCGCTTGACGATACTTTTATCGGTGATGGTGCCATTATCGATAATCAGGTCCAGATTGGCCACAATGTGCGCATAGGCAAAAATACCGCCATAGCTGCTCATACCGCCATCGCCGGCAGCACTACAATTGGTGCAGGTTGCACTATTGCAGGTGCAGTTGCTATCGCCGGTCATTTAACACTTGCAGATAAGGTGCATATTACGGGTAGGAGTATGGTGTCTGCTTCAATTTCTGAACCGGGTTCTTATTCATCCGGCACACCCTTGGCTCCAACAAAAGACTGGCGTAAAAATGCAGCACGTTTTCGCCATTTAGATGCTTTGGCAACACGCTTAATAAAACTCGAACGCACTCATGGTGCGGAATAAATTTTTCATTGATCGCTTGGGGTTTGTACCATGATGGACGTTAACGAAATTCGCGAATACCTACCACACCGTTATCCCTTTTTGTTGGTGGATCGCGTGGTGGAATTGATTGAAGGTGAGTCAATTATCGCGTACAAAAATATTACTGTTAACGAAGAAGTCTTTAATGGTCACTTTCCGCAAAGCCCTGTATTTCCGGGTGTTATGATTATTGAAGCTATGGCGCAGGCATCAGGTATCCTTGGCTTTAAAACCATGAATAAAAAACCGCAGGATGGATCGATCTATTTGTTTGCAGGTGTGGATGATGTGCGTTTTAAGCGGCAGGTAATTCCTGGTGACCGCTTGCAACTGGAATCGCGGGTTATTTCGGAAAAGCGCGGTATCTGGAAATTTGAGTGTAAAGCCAGTGTTGACGGCGTATTGGCAGCATCTGCCACTATTCTTTGTGCAGATCGCAAAATTTAATTCGCGTTAGCCTGATATTAGCGAGAAGATATTTTGATAGATTCATCTGCAATTATTCATCCTAGTGCCAAACTGGCGGCTGATGTTCAGGTCGGTCCCTGGACGGTTATTGGCCCTGATGTTGAAATAGGTGAGGGCAGTGTGATTGCCTCTCATGTTGTGCTTAAAGGCCCGACCACTATCGGCAAGCACAACCGTATTTATCAATTTTCATCGGTCGGCGAAGATACTCCTGACCTGAAGTACAAAGGTGAGCCAACCCGTTTAGTTATTGGCGATAATAATGTGATTCGCGAAGGTGTAACTATTCACCGCGGTACCGTGCAGGACCGGGGGGAGACTACGATTGGAGATCACAACCTGTTAATGGCGTATGTCCATGTCGGGCACGACAGTGTGATAGGCAATCACTGCATTCTGGTGAATAACGCAGCGCTGGCTGGCCATGTGCACATTGGCGATTGGGCAATTCTGAGCGGATTTACCTTGGTTCACCAGTTTTGCAAAATCGGTGCGCACAGTTTCTCTGGTATGGGCAGTGCGATTGGCAAAGATGTACCCGCTTATGTGATGGTCAATGGCAGCCCTGCTGAAGCAAAAAATATTAATGTGGAAGGGTTGCGTCGGCGCGGCTTTACCAAAGACGATATCAATTTGCTAACCAAGGCTTATAAAACGATTTATCGACGTGGCTTGACGCTCGATGAAGCACTGACGGAATTGAATCCATTAGCTGCAGAATCCCCAGCATTACAGGTGTTGATTGATTCTTTAAACAGTTCAACGCGCGGTATTGTTCGTTAAATATTTTTTTGTTGTGTCGTCATCTAGAGAGTTGTCTAGAAAATTACCCGCACAGTTTTCTCCTCGAAAAACACGCTAAAAATCCGGAGGCTTAGTGTCTGATCACATACACATAGGTATTGTTGTCGGAGAGGCATCCGGAGATATTCTTGGCGCAGCACTGATGCAAGAGTTGCGTCGCCACTTTCCCACAGCAGAATTTTCCGGTATCGGTGGCCCGCGCATGTTAGCGCAGGGTTTTCACTCGTATTTCCCACAGGACCGTTTAGCGGTAATGGGGCTAGTTGAGCCCTTGAAGCGCCTGCCGGAATTGTTGCGTATCCGCAAATTTTTACGCGAGCATTTTATCGCTAATCCTCCCGCTGTATTTATCGGCGTGGATTCACCCGACTTTACCATTCCTCTTGAAGCATCACTTAAAGAAAAAGGTATTAAAACCGTTCATTATGTGAGCCCCTCAGTCTGGGCTTGGCGACAGAAACGCATTATTAAAATTGCGCGTGCAGTTGATTTAATGTTGACGCTCTTGCCTTTCGAAGCAAAGTTTTATCAGGAGCATCACGTGCCGGTGGAATTTGTTGGGCATCATCTTGCCGACGAAATTCCATTGCACGTCGATAAAATTGCCGCACGTAAATTGCTGGGCTTGCCTGAGGAGGGTCGCATAGTTGCACTGTTGCCTGGAAGCCGCGCGAGTGAAGTGGAACGGATGGGTGAAGTGTTTATGCGCACTGCCGTTTACTGTTTAGAACAAGATCCCAGTTTACAATTTATTATTCCTGCGGCCAGTCCGGATCGCTACCGCCAATTGCATATTGAATTGAATGAGTTTGTCGATTTTCCTATCGAATTAATTAATGGCCATTCCCATGAGGCTATGGCAGCAGCTGATGTGGTTTTATTGGCGTCAGGTACGGTCACGCTTGAAGCCTTGTTGTTGAAAAAACCCATGGTGGTTGCCTACAAGATGGCACCACTCACATTCAAGATTTTATCTTGGTTAGTAAAAACGCCTTGGGTGTCATTACCTAATTTACTGGCGCAAAAAATGTTGGTGCCGGAGTTGTTACAAAACAACGCCACTCCTGAAACACTCAGTACGGCAGTGATGAACTATTTTGAAAACCCTGAAGAAGCACAAACATTAAGTCAAACCTTTGCTCAAATGCATATCGAATTAAAACGTGACGCGAGTGCCCGAGCAGCGGATGCAGTGGCTCGTTTGATTAAACAACAGTAAATTACGCAGGTGTCTTTGTGCTTGAACCTTTTATCAGTGCGTATCAAGGTCTACTCGGTGCTGGTTGTGATGAAGTAGGTCGCGGACCGCTAGCGGGTGATGTAGTTGCAGCTGCTGTTATCCTTGATCCGGAAAATCCTATTGCAGGTTTGGATGATTCCAAAAAACTCACTGAAAAAAAGCGTGAGCAGCTATTTATTGAAATTCAACAAAAAGCCAAGAGCTGGTGTATTGCGCGCGCGTCTGTTGCTGAAATTGATAGCATTAATATTTTACAAGCTAGTTTGCTTGCTATGACTCGCGCGGTTCAAGGACTACATATTCAGCCTGAACATGTGCTGGTAGATGGCAATAAATTACCTAAATGGCATTACCCTGCTGAAGCAGTTGTGAAAGGTGATAGCCGAGTTGCCGCGATAAGCGCAGCTTCCATTCTGGCCAAGGTAACCCGTGACCGTGAAATGATTGCGTTGGATAAAACTTATCCGGGATATGGTTTTGCTGATCACAAAGGTTATCCCACCAAAGTGCATATGGATGCCTTGGATAGATTGGGCATTACACCCATTCATCGCACTTCCTATGCGCCAGTGCGTGCCAAAATTGAACAAATGAAATTGTTTTAATGCCCTAACGCCCTTCAGAAAATACTTATGCCTGCTGCTAATTTTGTCCACCTGCGTTTACATACTGAGTTCTCACTGAGCGATAGTTTGGTGCGGATTAAATCGCTCGTTAAGCGCACGGCAGAATTAAATATGCCAGCTTGTGCGATTACCGATCAGACCAATTTTTATGGCCTTATTAAGTTTTATAAGGCTGCACAAGGTGCTGGTGTCAAGCCCATTGCCGGTAGTGATTTTTGGATTGCGAGTAACGATAGTGAAGGTAAGCCAACACTCATTACCTTATTGGCGATGAATGATCGCGGGTATAAAAATATTATCGAATTAATTTCGCGCGCGTGGCGTCATGGCCAGCAACAAGGTGTTGCCTACTTGCAGCGCGAATGGATTAGTGAGTACAGCGAAGGCGTAATTGCACTGTCCGGCGGAAAGTTTGGCGATGTGGGTATGGCGTTACTCGGTGGCAGAACACCGCAAGCCGGTGAGTTGTTACAGGGGTGGATGCGTGATTTTCCCAATCGCTTTTATTTAGAGTTACAGCGTACCGGGCGCGAAAACGATGAAAATCACCTGCATGCAGCAGTTGCACTGGCAGCAGAAATGAATTGCCCCGTTGTTGCAACCAATGATGTACGCTTTTTAAAAGCCAGCGAATTTGAAGTACATGAAGCGCGTGTGTGTATTAGTGAGGGTCGTGCATTGGATGACCCCCGACGGGAGCGTCGCTACAGCGATCAGCAATACCTACGCTCTGCGGAAGAGATGACGGAATTATTTAGTGATATCCCCGAAGCCATCACCAATACCATCGAAATTGCCAAGCGCTGTACGGTTACAATTCAAATGGGTAAATACTTTTTACCTGCATATCCGGTGCCGGAAGGTCTTACTGAAGCAGAATTTTTCCGGAAAATTTCGCACGAAGGTTTGGAGCAGCGGCTTGAACGTATTCTTGACAAATCTTCCCCCGATTATGCGGAGCGCCGTAAAGTCTACGAAGACCGTTTGACCTTTGAGTTGGATATTATTAACCAGATGGGATTTCCTGGTTACTTCCTGATTGTAATGGACTTTATCCAATGGGCGAAAGATCACGACATTCCCGTTGGGCCGGGTCGTGGTTCGGGTGCTGGATCGCTCGTTGCCTATTCATTAAAAATTACCGATCTTGATCCGCTGCAATACGATTTGCTGTTCGAGCGCTTTCTAAACCCTGAGCGGGTCTCCATGCCGGACTTTGATATCGATTTTTGCATGGACAACCGCGACAAGGTTATTTCTTACGTTGCCGATAATTACGGCCGCGATGCTGTAAGTCAAATCATTACCTTCGGTACCATGGCTGCAAAAGCGGTAGTGCGCGATGTGGCACGGGTGCAGGGAAAATCTTACGGTCTCGCCGATAAACTTTCCAAGATGATTCCCCCCACTCCGGGTATGACACTTGCGCAAGCGCTTGAAGAAGAGCCGCAACTTAAAGAATTTATCGAGCAGGATAGCGATGCCGGTGAAATTTGGGAGATGGCGGTGCAGCTTGAGGGGTTGACGCGTAACGTCGGTAAGCACGCCGGCGGTGTCGTTATTGCTCCCACCAAGCTTACGGATTTTTCGCCGCTTTATTGCGATGAAACTGGCGGAGGTTTGGTTACCCAATTTGATAAGGGTGATGTGGAAGAGGCGGGCTTGGTGAAGTTTGACTTCCTCGGTTTGCGCACGCTCACGATTATCGATTGGGCACGCATTATGATCGATAAGCAGCGCGTTAAAAAAGGCGAAGCTCCGCTTGATATAAGTGCAATTCCACTTGATGATCCCAAAACATTTGGCTTATTAAAACGCGCTGAAACCACCGCCGTATTCCAGTTGGAATCGCGCGGTATGAAAGACCTGATCAAGCGATTACAGCCAGACAATATTGAAGATCTTATTGCATTGGTGGCGTTGTTTCGTCCCGGCCCATTGGAATCGGGCATGGTGGATGACTTTATCAACCGTAAACACGGGCGCGCGCAAGTCGCGTATCCCGATGCAAAATTTCAGCACCAAAGTTTAAAGCCGGTGCTTGAGCCAACTTATGGCGTTATTGTTTATCAAGAGCAGGTCATGCAAATCGCTCAGGTGTTGGCTGGTTATACCCTCGGCGGTGCGGATATGTTGCGCCGGGCGATGGGTAAGAAAAAGCCGGAAGAGATGGCGAAACAGCGAGAGGTTTTTGAAAACGGCGCAAAAAATCAGGGCGTTGATCCTGAGCTGGCGATTAAAATTTTTGACTTGGTAGAAAAGTTTGCAGGTTATGGTTTTAACAAATCTCACTCTGCGGCCTATGCAATTGTCTCCTATCAAACCGCTTGGCTAAAAGCACATTATCCTGCGCATTTTATGGCGGCGACTATGTCGTCGGACATGGATAAGACCGATAAGGTGGTTACCTTTATTGAAGAATGCCGCACCATGAAATTAAAATTGTTACCGCCGGATGTTAACTCCGGCGAGTTTCATTTTACGGTGGATGATGCAGGCCGAATTATTTACGGATTGGGTGCAATTAAAGGTTTGGGTGAAGGCCCGGTTGAATCGATTATTGCTGCGCGCAATGAAGGTGGTCCTTTTAAAGATTTATTTGATTTCTGTGCTCGTGTCGATCCGCGCAAAGTAAACAAGCGTGCAATGGAAGCCATTATCCGCTCCGGCGCTGCTGATAATCTTGGGCCGACGAGCAATACACCGCAACACAATATTGACCATGATCGCGCGGTGATGTTTGCAGCGATGGGTGAAGCTGTTAAAACAGCTGAGCAAGCAATGGCAAATACGAATGCCGGTATGATGGATTTATTTGGCGCAGTGATTGCCAGTGACGACTCCAGTACCAATGTGTACAGTGAATTTCGCCGTGTGCGTACTTGGACAATGAAAGAGCGTCTGAACGCAGAAAAAGAAACGCTCGGGTTGTATCTCACCGGCCATCCCATTGATGAATACGAAAGTGAACTCACTCATTTGGTTAGTTCGCGTATCGCCAATTTAAAACCTGAAAAAGGTACGCAGACCATTTCCGGTTTGGTTATTTCCCAGCGCATCGTGAAAACCAAACGCGGCGATAACATGGCGATCCTGACAATTGATGATCGCACCGGCCGCATGGACATCACACTTTTTGCCGAAACGTTTAATAACTCGCGCGATGTGTTATCAAAAGACGGTTTGCTCGTTATTAGCGGTCAGGTCAGATACGATGACTTCAGTGGCATGTTAAAAATGAGTGCGGATAATCTGCGCTTGCTTGCCGATGTGCGTCAGGAAAAAGTGCGTGAACTATGGCTGGAGTTGGAATCCGGCGCACTGCCAGCTAGTTTTTCGCGCGAGTTGGGTGAAATGCTTGATCCCTATCGTCAAACGCCACAGCAAGAGGCGCGTTGCGCGATTGTCGTTGATTATTTACGTAGCGATGCGCGCGCACAATTGCGTTTCGGTAGCCAGTGGAACGTACGCCCGGAAGACGAATTGTTGCAGCGCTTGCGCGATAGCTATGGCAGCACAAAAGTACGTCTTGTTTATTGACACTTGTATGTAATCTTTGCCCGAAAGACTGCTATCTGCAGCCTTTTTCTTTTCACCCGCAACTGTTGTTTATATAAACTTATTCTAAAAAGCTAACTTCGACAGATTTTCTCAGTCTCTTGTGCTGCTCACATCCATCTAAACTCTAATAGAAGGTAAAAAAACTGAATGATGGAGGGCAGTAACATGTCATCAATTCTTGTTAAAGATTATATGCAGGCTAATGTGCAGGCGATCAACGCGGATGCCAGCGTGCGCGAGGTGGTTGAGCATTTACTCAAATGGAATATTACTGGCGCACCAGTGGTGGATGCGAGCATGGCAGTGGTGGGTTTTGTGTCGGAACAAGATTGTATTAAAGAAATGTTAAACAGCGCTTTCTACGCTGAGGATTCAGCTCTGGTCACCAGCATTATGCGGCGTGATGTGCTGAGTGTTACTCCGGATACCAGTATTCTGGAGATCGCGGAAATCATGCTCGGTAACAAACCTAAAAATTATCCTGTCACTGAGCACGGCAAGCTGGTGGGGTTGATCAATCGCCGGCATATCTTGCAGGCCTTAAAACAACACAGTGGGAGCTACTTCTCACCGGGCCGTGAGCGCCCATTATTTTCTCTGGTACAAGTTATGTAATAGCGTCTAATGCTTAGGGGTTTGTTCCTCAGTGGGGCAAATCCTGACGCCACATCTTTTCAGTCCGGTTTAAGGTCCGGGCACTCCCTTCATTTTCGCTGGAAAAGATCGACTAAATCGCCCATTTCGCGTAAGGTAGCGCCCCAATTGTGCTGCCTGTTAGACTGACTAAAAAGCCATCAGTAGCAGGCTGCAGCACTCACCCTATAAGTCAAAATGGTAGTTTGCTACCCGGATCAAGAGCTCGCTATGAATCTGAATTATCTGGATTTTGAACAGCCCATCGCCGAACTCGAAGGCAAGATTGAAGAATTACAACTAGTGGGCAACAGTTCCGATGTGAACATCGCCGATGAAATCGCCAAGTTGCGTGAAAAGAGTACCAAGCTGACAGAGACCATCTATTCCAAGCTGACCGCTTGGGATATTGTGAAAGTCGCTCGTCACCCGCACCGCCCGTATACCTCTGATTACATTTCCCGTGTGTTTACCGAGTTTGACGAGTTGCATGGAGACCGTCATTTTGGCGATGACGCGGCAATTATTGGTGGCGTGGCACGTCTGGATGGCAAACCGGTGATGGTAATTGGCGAAGAAAAAGGCCGTACTGTCAGTGAAAAAGTTATGCGCAATTTCGGTATGCCGCGCCCTGAAGGCTATCGTAAGGCTCTGCGCTTGATGGAAATGGCTGAGCGGTTCAAGCTCCCGGTATTGACCTTGATCGATACTCCCGGTGCCTATCCTGGTATCGACTCGGAAGAGCGTGGTATTTCTGAATCTATCGCACAAAACCTGGCAGTTATGTCGCGTCTGCGCACCCCGATTGTCTGTACAGTAATCGGTGAAGGTTCTTCTGGCGGCGCCTTGGCGATCGGTGTAGGTGACCAGCTCAACATGCTGCAGTATTCCACCTATTTCGTTATCTCCCCTGAAGGTTGCGCCAATATCATTTGGAAAACCGTTGCTAAAGCACCAGAAGCAGCGCAAGCAATGGGTGTTACCTCAAAAATTTTGCAAGACTTGGGCATTGTTGATGAAACTATTCCCGAGCCTCTGGGCGGCGCCCATCGCAATGTGGACGATATGGCGAAAAAACTGCAGGAACGTTTAGTGGCGCAGGTTGATCGTTTGAGCAAAGAACCAGTTGATGCATTACTTGAACGCCGTTATCAGCGCTTGATGAGCTATGGTAATTAATCCAAAATAAAATTTTGAATAAAAAAACCGCTGATGAGAGTCAGCGGTTTTTTTATGGGAGTTAATTGAAGATTAATTTTCCCGCTTGAAAATGCTATCGGAAATCTCACGAAAAATATTGCGTCTTCGCGGTCTGTTTTCGTTTTTGATTTCATTCTCTATTTGTTGTGCCGGGGTTTCTTGTACCAAGCGCAAGCCAATGGACTTGCGCGATTTGCTTGCAGTAATTGCCACTTGCGAATAAGCCGTAATGGCTTCAACTTTACTGGCAAATGATCCGCCACGCACTGCGCGTTTTATACAGGCTGATGCGGGAGTTTTATCAGCGCAATCATTTACCCATTCGGCGACATTGCCAGCGGTATCGTGGATGCCAAAATCATTGGGCGGAAAACTGCCTACCGGCTGCGTTTTATTGTTAAAGAAGCTTGCCCAGAATGATTTGCAGCCACGGCGACAATTCGCCCGCTCATGTGCGTCATTTTCATTGTTACCCCACCAGTAACTGCTGGTCGTGTTTCCACGCGCGGCATATTCCCATTCGGCTGCTGTTGGTAGGCGATAATTTTTACCGGTAGTTTTGCTAAGCCAATTGGCGTAGGCGATGGCATCATCCCAGCTGACATTAATGACCGGGCGCTCACCGCGGCCCCAGCCCATATCGTCAGGTAGTGCGCGATTGGTTGCTAGCGCAAAAAAATCGTATTCATTAAATGTAATTTCGTAGCGACTGACTAAGTAATTATTTTCCAGCACTACCGTATTAGCAGTGCTGCTATTGGCATCGCCCATTAAAAATGAATTGCTATAAACCTCTACCATTTCTGGTAATGGCAGTTGGTTTGGGTTGGCAATTTGTGCTGATTTTTGTAGCGCAATGTCCCAGGTTTGGTTACGTGCATTAAGCCTTATCCATTTGGTCTTGGATGCATAACCCGGGTGGCTGATTTCTATATGGTAAGCAGCGGGGGCGAGTGGCATACCGGTTGAATATTTATCTTTGATATTGAGTATGCGAACCCGCGCTTCAGCGGGTATAGGATTAATAGTTAGCGGCAATAAATTGTCGCTCACATTTTGGTGGGCGTTTGTTGTCTCATCACTCCCGTTTGCAGACAGCTGTGCCCATTGTTCACGTGTGCTGGTATTGGGTTGTTCATCAACAAACATAAAACCTATCGCCAATAGTACAAGTAAACCTAGCGAACCATAAACCCAGCGCAGTTTGTTGCGGCTATCGTTAAATATGCTTGATGTTGGACCAGCCATATAACCAGGTGCCGCGACAAGTGTCTGCTCTAACTGCGAGCTGGTGATGATAGTTGGCTCTGCTGGGGATGTGGAAAGTTTCCCCGCTCTCGCATTAAAAAACGCGGCAGATCTATTTGCAAAAAATCGTAGGTCTTGTGCTACGAGACTGCCTAATGTCTTGATTAATTGAACAGATTTCACAGTCCCACCGCCAACCATCATCAGCGATTTGTTGCTGGCAATAGGTTCGAGTATATCAATCAGCTCGCGCGCTGTTTGGAAGCGCTGCTCCGGTTTTTTGGCGAGCAGTTTGTCCATTATCGATTGCAGTGCAAATACATTCAGTGGAAGCTTGGGGGCTTGCTCATGAATATGTTTTATTCCCAATGCGAGCGAACTATCTGCTTGAAACGGACGCTTGCCGGTAAGCATTTCATAGAGCACTACACCAAGGCTGTATAAATCCGATCGCCCATCGCTGGTCTCGCCCTTGGCTTGTTCCGGGCTCATGTAATAGGGCGTACCGATTACTGCTCCCACTTGCGTCATATTCGCTTTAGATTTAATTGTGCGTGCTATGCCAAAATCGGTGAGTACGGGTGAGTCATCTTCGCGGAACAAAATATTTTCTGGTTTGATATCGCGATGAACGTAGCCTTTGCTGTGAGCATGTTCCAATGCAGCAGCAATTCCCAAGGTAATTTTTAATGCAGTGTCAGTCGCAACTCCCTGCGTGATTTTTTCATCCAATGAACCTTTGGGTAAAAACTCCATGGAGATATAATTAAATTTTTCATGCCGACCTATGTCGTAAATCGGAATAATATTCGGATGTGAGAGTTGGCCGATTATAGTAGCTTCGCGTTGAAAGCGTTGGTGAAATTCCGGATCTTGATCCAAAGACGGCTTCATGATTTTAAGTGCAACAGTACGCCCAACACTGTGTTGGGTGGCTAGGTAAACAGTCGCCATACCGCCACTGTTGATTTTTTTGATCAGTGTGTAGCCGGGGATTTGCATTTTTATAAATAAATCAGATTTGTATTGGCAATCAGGGAGGTTGTGCGAGCGGCTATTTTAGCGGAATTTGCTGAATAGAAACTGGCTAGTTTGCACAAATCCATTTGTACAAAGCAGGTCGAGTATTATTTCTTGGGTGCACCAGGTTTATGCCGCGGGTTTTGTCCGGAAGGGCGCTTGTTAATGAGCTGTAGCTTGCCCGCCTTAGTGCCTGTGAATTCCTTTTTTACTGGTGCGCCAGCGCCTTTAGGTGCGGTGGTTTGGGCATTGAATTTTTTGGCGCTTTCAAATTTATCGCCAAAAGCTTTTGCTACAGGTTTGCTTGCGCTTTTGGCAGTAGCTTGGTGGTTGTTCGTCTTGCCCGTGAATTTACCTGTAGCGGGCTTGCCCGCTGGTTTTCCTTGCACACGTGCGTTCGGACTGTGGCCGCGACCAGTGTTGCGTGCATCCGCCTGTTCATCCGGGATCAATGCTGAGGCACTACTACCGATCAAGTGTGGCTTACGCATGGCGCGCAGTGCTTCACGGATAATCGGCCAGTTGGCTGGATCGTGGTAACGCAGCAACGCTTTTTGTAGGCGACGCTGTTCTATGCCGCGCGGAATATTAATCTTCCCGCTCTTGTAGGTTAATTTTTTCAGTGGATTGCGCTCGCTCACATACATCGCTGTCGCCAATGACATGGGCGATGGATAAAAGGTTTGCACTTGGTCTACTTCAAAATTATTTTTCTTTAACCAGAGCGCAAGGTTGAGCATATCTTCATCGCGCGTGCCCGGGTGCGCTGCGATAAAATAGGGAATTAAAAATTGTTCCTTACCCGCTTCTTTTGAAAATTTATCAAACATGCGTTTGAATTCGTAGTAGCTACTCATTTTCGGTTTCATCATTTGCGAGAGCACACCTTCTTCGGTGTGCTCTGGTGCAATTTTCAAATAACCGCCCACGTGGTGGGTCACTAGTTCTTTTACGTATTCGGGATCGAGCACCGCGAGGTCATAGCGCAAACCAGAAGCAACGGATACTCTATTTACACCGCGAATTTTGCGCGCTTCACGATATAAATTCGTGGTGTATTTGTGGCTGGTGGTTAAATTTTTACAAATAGTCGGATACACGCACGATAAACGACGGCATTTGGATAGCGTCGGCATATCTTTGCAGGTAAGGCGATACATGTTCGCCGTAGGGCCACCCAAATCAGAAATATGGCCGGTAAAGCCCGGCACTTTATCGCGGATATCTTCAATTTCTTTGAGAATTGATTCCTGCGAACGGCTTTGGATGATACGGCCTTCATGTTCGGTGATGGAACAAAAGGTACAGCCGCCAAAACAACCGCGCATGATATTCACCGAGGTTTTAATCATGTCGTAGGCGGGAATTTTTTGCTTGCCATAAACCGGATGCGGCACGCGTGCATAAGGCAAATCAAATACGCCATCCAGTTCATCGGTTTCCAATGGAATTGGTGGCGGGTTAATCCAGACTTCGCGGTTTTCATGTTTTTGAATCATCGGGCGCGCGTTGTAGGGATTTGCTTCTTGATGCAAAACACGCGATGCATGCGCATACAAAATCGGATCATTCCTTACTTTGTCGAAGGAGGGCAGACGCACGTACACTTTTTCCGCATCCATCATTTCACTGCGGTTTTGCAACGGCATGGGAATAATGCGAATTGGCTGCGGTTCATTGGGGTCGAATGCTTTTTCGCTTTCAATACCTTGTGCGGGGCAGCCTTGCGTATTTAATTGATTAACAGCGAGTTGTTCGGCTGCTTCCGGATTCAATGTCGCAATTTGCTCCGCCATTTTTTCCGGATCAAGTTGGCGCAAGCCAATCTGCGAGTTATTGATATCCGTTTGCGCAGCATCCACTACGGATTTTGCGTTATGTTGGTACTCATAGGGGTTAGGCAATTTATCGATATTACCCGGCCAATCGATGCGTGTGGAATCAATTTCCGTCCAGCCAGCGGGCGGTTCTTTTTTGATAACCACGGTACCGCGAATACTGTCGAGTTCTTTAATGCTTTTGCCGGCGGCGAGTGAATGCGCCACTTCGGCAATCGCACGCTCGGCATTGCCGTACAGCAAAATATCCGCAGTGGCGTCGATCAATACCGAGCGGCGTACTTCATTGCTCCAGTAATCGTACTGTGCGATACGACGCAAACTGGCTTCGATTCCACCTAGCACAATCGGCACATCTTTGTAGGCTTCTTTGCAGCGCTGGCTGTATACGGTTACTGCGCGGTCGGGGCGTTTACCGCCTTGGCCGCCGGGAGTATAGGCATCGTCCGAGCGCAGGCGAAGGTCGGCAGTGTAGCGGTTGATCATGGAGTCCATGTTGCCCGCGCTTACGCCAAAAAACAGGTTGGGTTTGCCGAGGGCTTTGAATGGCTCGGCGCTGCGCCAGTCGGGCTGGGCGATAATCCCCACGCGAAACCCTTGGGATTCGAGAAACCGGCCAATCACTGCCATGCCAAAACTCGGGTGATCCACATAGGCATCGCCACAGACGACGATAATGTCGCAGGTTTCCCAGCCTAGTTTATCCATCTCTGCACGGCTCATCGGCAGAAAGGGGGCTGGCTTGTAGGTTTTAGCCTGGCTATGGATGTTGGGTTTTGGGTAGGAAAAAAGGTGTTTGGCGGTGCTGTTCATGCTTCGGTACTGCGCTGGGTAAGAATCAAGTAGCCATTGTCCCAGAATCCTGCGCGCCTATACAGCGCTAATAGTGAAACCCGGTGTTATGTTGGACTGGCGACTTATCTGGTAGGCTTCAAAGCCGATGGCAAGAATCACTTGGTAATCGAGGCTTGATAATGGGATATAGTAATGCAGACCGCACGCCTGTCCAAAATGTGCAGAACCAGCAAGGGCCGCAGGCTGGTATAACGCAATTTGACGATAAACGTACCAGTTCAACTGCGCAATTACAGCTGCAAGGCATGATGTCTTCCAGCCCTCTGAAGGTGACACAGCGTAAAGTACAGGCGTCAATCCGGTCATCAATCATTGCGCAGAAACAGTCTATCCCCGGGGCATCCGCGCGTGAACCTAACCGGGAGCATGTAAATCCTCTTCAATCGGCCTCTGACACTATTCAGATGTTAGTATCTCCGAGTGCTACTTATGTCCCGGGGCCTAATGAACTTAATGAAATTGCAAATCTTGACGGCCAAATAGCTGCAGCTGAAGTCACGGCGCAGAATCGAATAGCCAACCCCCCAATGGGGTACGTACATACGCCAACCCAAGCGGCTTATATGGCTAATCCGACGGCTGCTATGTGGGGGTATTGTGTTGAGGAACAGCTAAACCAGCTCGCTCCCGGACTTGGTTGGGCGACCCAATATCCATTGGCGAACTCACGCCCCGATTATCAAAAGGCGGTGGGTGGACAACAGGTATTTGTCGATCTGACATCTGCGGCGCAGGCTGGACCTGCAGGGGGTCATATCACTGCCAAGTTGGATATATCAGCCCCTAACGGGATCGCGCCAGCAAATTGGAAAGCTGCCGATATAACACATAATTCCCTGAATCCCCTGAATGGTATGCCCGCAGCACCTAATTACAATGGTGCGGTTACCCAGCCACACATGCAGTACTTCCAGCGATACCATAATTTCTGCCAAAACCCGCATGCAAATTGGGACCCCTATATGGAGAATCTTTTCCAGTACTACGGCAACATTTCGCAGGCAAGGTTTACCCAAGTGTTTAATCAAAATGATCGTGACCTGTTTGTGCAGAGAGCTCAGGAAGAGCCAGATGACTCTTCCAGTGAAGACTATTCAAGTGACGAATATTCTAGCGATGTAGATATGGAGGACTGATCTTGGTAGTTGAGCAGGGGCCCGCTCAGAATTTGTAAGCGGATGGGCTCAGCATTGAACTCATTGCTGCAAGAGCGCCTCGTATGCCCCTTCATTCACAGCATGATTAAATCCCATTGCGCGTAAAGTTTGTTGTGCAATACCGGAGCGATTTCCTGAGCGGCAGTACAAATGAATTACGGCATTTTTATCGGCGGTCACCTCGCTAATGCGCAGTGCAATCTCTTCGTAGGGAATATGCACTGCACCTTCAATATGACCTGCGTTAAATTCGTCTGTAGTGCGGACATCGATCCAAAGACCAGAGAATGGATTGGTAGACATAGCCAATAAACCTGTGATTATTCAAATGGGGGGGCAATCGCGTAGGATAACAATCCCAAGGCGGGAATTACCAGTCGCAAACAACTACGCCCGCAAGAGCGGGCGTAGTCTATTTTTTGCCGACTGGTTTTTGGCGGTTAGGCGCTAGCCAATAAACGGTCGTATTTGCGGCTGAGCATATCGTAGAACTGTTCACGGACTTGCACGATGGTATTTTTCAGGGCGGTGATTTGCTCAAGTGAAATATCCTTGCGGCCGATGTAAACCTGCTTGCGGTAGACCGCAATTTTGGCACCGTACAAACGCAGGCTACGCTCCAGATTCTTCTCGCCCAACATCAATAATTTTGCTTCAGCTTCGGCCAGTTTTTTAAATTCGGCCACCAATTCGGTATTGACTGCATCCAGCTCAACGCGGCGTGCCTGCGGCCAGCGCTCACCAAATTGGATGGATTCTACGACCAGCGACGAATACTTGGCGAAGATATGGGTAACCGTGCCTACCTGGGTGGAAACCTCCTCCAGAATTTGCAGGCGGCGGTTGTCGCGCGCGCTGGTGGCTGGCTGCTGATTAGCCTTGCGCAGGACAATCCATGCGGTAACGGCGGCAATAAGAGCACCCAGACCAATCTTCAGGGAAGTGTCAGTTAATTGTAGAAAAAGCTCGTTATTCATTTGCTAATGCCCCTCTGTCAGAAAAACGGCGGTTTTGGTTCGTTGACAGGGGTTTTGCAATAAATAGGCCAGCGTTATCTCAGTGGTTTGAGCAAGGGCTCCAAACCATTCAGGCGGATTTCATACATCAACCCCAGCAGCTGCCCGAGTTTGCCTTTGGGGAAGCCTTCGCGTCCCATCCACATCAAATAATGTTCGGGAATATCGGCTATCACATGGCCTGCGTACTTACCATAGGGCATGGGTGTGGTGACTAATTCTTTGAGCAGTTGGGGATCAAAGGGGAATTCGTCCACGATCAGCCACCCGCCAATTTCACGGTGAAGCCGCGCTTTTCCAGCTCGGCTTTGAGTTTATCTCGCTGGTCGCCCTGAATTTCGATTATTCCATCCTTCAAAGACCCACCCACACCGCAGGTGACTTTCAAGGCTTTGGCGAGGTCTTTTAATTTGGCTTCATCGAGTGGCACGCCTGTAATGGTGGTGACACCTTTGCCATTTCGGCCGGCAGTCTCGCGGCGGATGCGCACTATTCCATCGCCTTGCGGAGTACTTGCTGCAGGTTTTTCGTCTTTGATACGGCCAGTCTCGGTGGAATAGACGAGGCGGGAGTTTTTATCTTTGTTCATGATGACGGCTCACGGGAAACAAGCTGCCAATTCTAACCTCGGGCACTGGTAGAATGCGCGCAACTTTTTTACCGAAAATGCGTTTTAAAGAGATCGATCTATGACAATAAACGGCCAATGGTTGCCACAGTGGCAACAGCTTATCGATGCCTTTGCCGCTAATTTTACCCAAGGCGAGGAGGGGGCCGGTTTGGCGCTTGTACATCGCGGTAAATTGGTGGTGAATATTTGGGCTGGGCAACGCAGCAATAAGCTGGCGGGGTTGGAGCAGGTTGAGTGGAGCGAGGATACGCTCGTCAATATTTTTTCGGCAGGCAAAGGGCTGGTTGCGCTCTGTATTTTGCAATTGGTAGCTGAGGGTAAGTTGCACTTGGATGAGCCGGTTGCCAGTATCTGGCCGGAGTTTGTATATGCCGATAAAGGCGCAATTACGCTGCGCCAGTTGTTGTGTCATCGCGCGGGTTTGTCAGCGTTTCATCAGCATATTCCCAACGAACAAATTTTTAATTGGGACTTGATGACCCAAGTCGCTGCTGCTGAGATGCCTTGGTGGGAACCTAACACCGCGCAGGGTTATTCGCCGTTTATGTTTGGTTGGATTTTGGGTGAGCTGGTCAGGCGCGCTAGCGGCTATGCAAGTTTCAATGATTATTTTCAAGCGCGCATAGCCCAGCCTTTGCAAGTAAATTGTCACTTCGGTGTGCCAGATTATTTACTGGATGCGATTGCCGACACCGGCCCGCTTAAACGCCCTTTGGGGGGAGCGGCCAGCTCGACGGGTGCTGATAGCATCGCGTTAGGAAAATTGATGAAAGCTGATCCTCGCGGCGTCACCAATCGCGCGTTTTCCAATCCCATCAGTTTGATGACGGCAACGAATTCACGCGAATGGCGCCAGGCACAAATTCCGGCAGCGGGTGCACACGCGGATGCGCGGGCTTTGGCAACTATTTATGGCACTCTTTGTAGCGCTCCGGCAAACGCACAGCAACATTTACTGGATGGATCGGTGTTGCCACTCTGTTGGCAGCAGCAGACATTTGAGGATGATCGCACACTGGGTTTGCCGCTGCGGTTTAGTCATGGATTTATGTTATCGCAACATGACCGCGCAGATTGTCGCTACGGTCGCGGTGCGCGTGCCTTTGGTCACCCAGGCGCAGGTGGTTGTATTGGTTTTGCAGATCCGGATTTTGAGTTGGGTTTTGGTTACGTGACCCATCGCATGGGGCAGGGGTTATTGATCGACGAGCGCGCGGTGCGTTTGATCGATGCGGCTTATCACATTCTGGAGTTGGAAAATGTCTGATATCGAAGAGCAATTAATTGATGTGCAAACCCGCGTGGCTTATCAGGAAGATACGCTTGCACAATTGAATGATGTGATCACTAAACAAGATGCCGAGCTAGTGCAATTGAAACAGCAAATACGCCTGCTGGCGCAGCGGCTGGATGAATTAGCGCGCGACCCGGCACAGGCTGGTGAAACTGATATTACCAATGACCGGCCGCCGCATTATTGACAGTTATTCGCTGATACTTTTCCCTGGTTTCTGGTGGGGCGATTGCTTGGCGCTGCATTAAGATTGGATGGCGCACAAATCTGCATAAATAATAATAACTGCGAACTAATGCCTGATTAAGACGCGTTCAAAAAATTCTTGTCTACACTTTGGATTTGACGAATCTTAATTGGGTATAGGGCGATTTTATTGACTATGCAGCATTCCAGTTCACCGAGTGACCCGGCAAGCCCATTGCCAGCTGATCTCGCCATCGAAAACGCGTTGGATGCGTCCAGCATTGCGTCTTGGAACACGGATGTTATTAGCGGGGATCTACATATCTCCCCTGAACTCATTGAATCATTGACTGAATCTGCCCCGGAGTTAGCGCAGCTTTCCGATTTATTATCGCTCTTACCCAAAGCCGATAAATACCTTTTTCTCCAATCCTTTAATGCCGATCCCCAGGATCAGGACACCCAGCGGTTGCGTTCATGCGATGTGCGTTTGGTTGGCATCGCCGGCGAGCCACGTGTGCGTTTTGTGGGGCGATTACAATCGGGGTCAGATGTAGTGGGGCGTCGTTTTGAGGGAATGGTAATCAGTGCCCATCACTGGCTGGCAAGCCCGAGCGATGAATATGCATTGCAGTTTTTGTCTGGGCTATTTGCCGAGAGCCCAATCCCCAGTGTGATCACTGATAAACATGGAATTGTTTTGCATATGAATCAGGCCATGGAGCGGTTGTTTCATTTATCGCATCGCCAAGCGGAAAGTGCCACTGGTTTTTATTCTATTTTGCGCGATAAGCGTGTCTGTTCTGACCCTGATCTTTATGCCGCGATTCGCGCTGTGTATTTTGACGGAGCAATACGAACGTTGGAGATGAATTACTCGTTGGGCAATATTCATCGCAGTCGTTTTATCAGCGATAAAAATTTATATTTCCGCGCAAGTTTTTTACCCATCCGCGACCGGCAGGGTAATACCGAACGCGTGCTGGTACAGTTGCAGGATTTATCGCGCGAAAAAAGTGCACGCGATGCCCTGCAGGAAAGCGAAGCCAGTTACAAAGCGTTTATCACCAATAGCTCAGAGGCAATCTGGTGTTACGACATGCAACCACCGGTTGCGGTTAATCTGGAGTTGGAGGCACAAGTAAAAAAAATTGCCCAGAGTGCCCGCTTGGTTGAAGCGAACAAAGTCTTGTTAAATATGCTCGGTGCCAATTCATTGGACGATATTTTGGGCATGGGATTGATGGAAAGCGGTTCGACAAACTATGTGTTTGATATTCATTTTTTTGTTAACAACCAATATGAAATGATCGATCACGATATAGTGCGGCAGGACCATCGCGGTAAAAATTATTATTTCCAGATTTGTTGCACGGGTATTGTGGAAGATGGTTTTCTCAAGCGTGTATGGGGTACCACCAAAGATATCACGGCGCGCAAACGTTACGAAGATAAGTTGCGCTACCAATCCTTTCATGACTCTCTCACTGCCTTGCCCAATCGCGAAAAACTTTATGCTGATATGGAGGAGTGTTTTGCGCAGCGCAGCGCAGACCAAATCAGCGCGCTCTTATTAATTGATCTGGATCGTTTTAAAGAAATCAATGATACGCTCGGGCACAACGTGGGCGATCATTTATTGCAATTAATCGGCCCACGCTTGGCCAACGAAATGTCCGAAGTGCCAGGCACCGTAGCGCGTTTGGGTGGCGATGAATTTGCGGTGTTTTTACCTCGTATTCGTAGTACCCATCAAGCAGTGGTATTTGGTCATCGTCTACTCGATGCGCTTGCGCAGGAATTTGATCTAGATGGTTTTACCACACAAATTTCAGCGAGTATCGGTATCGCCATATCACCGCAGCAAGCGCAAGATCATCATGCATTGATGCGTTATGCCGATATCGCTATGTACTATGCCAAAGGGCAAATGCTGGGGTTGTCGATTTACAGCCCTGAATATGACCCTCACTCAACCAAACGCCTCGCAATCGTGAGTGAGTTGGGGCGTGCTATTCGCGAAAATCAATTGTGTCTTTATTACCAGCCCAAAGTGTTATTGGACGAGCAGCGTTGTTACGGTTTTGAGGCTCTGATTCGGTGGATTCATCCTGAATTAGGATTTGTTCCTCCTGCGGATTTTATTCCCATCGCCGAATTAACCAGTTTAATTCACCAGCTCACGGCATGGGTGTTGGAAAAAGCGATTGAGCAGTGCCGCCGCTGGCAAGATCAGGGCATGTCGTTAAGTATTGCGGTGAATTTATCGGCACGCAATTTAATGGATGACAATATACCCAAATTGGTTGAGCGCTTATTGGCAAAGTACAAGTTACCTGCCTCGCGACTTGAATTGGAAATTACCGAAAGTTCCATTATGACCGACCCAACGCGCGCACTTCGCAATTTGGATGCATTGCATGAGTTGGGCGTACATTTGGCGATTGATGATTTCGGTACAGGTTATTCATCGCTTGCCTATCTCAAGCGTTTGCCGGTGCAAACACTGAAAATCGACAACTCCTTTGTGCGCAATATGCTGGAAGATTTGCAAGATGAATTGATCGTTAATTCCACTATCCATCTCGCTCACAATTTAGGGTTAACGGTGGTAGCAGAAGGCGTAGAAAATGAAGCGCTGCTGGCGCGCCTGAGTGAGATGGGTTGCGATGAAGCCCAGGGTTATTTTATTGGCAGGCCAATGGCAGTTATTAATGCCGATGAATGGATTGTTGAATCGGGTTGGATAAAGCAGCCATCGTAAACGATGGCTGTGTGGATAATCGTTAGAAACCTTCGACCTGCATTTGCGCTTCTACATATTTCAAACGCTCTTCAATCAATGCTGTGCGGTAAGTGTTGCCTTGTGTCAGCTTTAGCGCGTTGCGCAATTGGATTTGTGCGCGATCATAAACACCATTCAAAATAAAATATTCTGCACGCGCTTCGTGTACCCCGAGAATATTTCCTGCCAAACCGTTTACCTCTGCCAGTAGATACCACACATAGTCGTCCTTACTACGTTTGCGCGAATAGCGTTCCAGAATATCCGCGCACTGTTGATAAATGCCCGCTTTCATCAAAGCTTCGGCGTGGCGAATGATCAAGGGGTAGCTGTCTGGGTATTGCTTTAATTGTGTTTCAAGAATTTCCAACCCGGCCTTGTAACGCTCGGCGGCGATTTCAATATCGGAGCGCATAATTTGGTAGGTAATCCGCGTGGGATCTTTTTCCAGTAGTGGGGCGAGAGCATCACGGGCGGCATCAAATTGGCTGGCTTCCGTTAGTGCCAGCACCAGTCCGTAGCGGCTGGCATCAGGGTTATCGCTTTCTTTCTCCAATTCACTTTTAAACATTCTGGCAGCGATTTGCGGTGTCTCTTCAGCACCTACTCTTACACGGGTACGCACAAGTTGGAATTCCAAATTGTCTTCCACCGGTTTGCGTACGTATTGCATAGCGCGGTTGCGCGCATCAGCCACTCGGGTTTCGCTTACCGGGTGGGTGAGCAGGTATTCAGGTGGGCGGCGATTAAGACGGTTGGCGCGTACCATTTGCTCGAACATATCGGCGGCGGCGTAAGGGTCAAGGCCTGCTTCAACAATGGTCTGCATACCAATGCGGTCAGCCTCCTGCTCGTTCTGGCGGCTAAACGCGAGCGACGCCTGCTGCGCAGCGGCTTGGGTGCCCATAATCGCGGCGACACCGGCATCGCTATTGCTGTTGGCGGCCAATACTAAACCCGCCAGCATGCCGGCGAGCATCGGCATCATCATGTTCTTTTGCTGTTCGAGCCGGCGCGCATAGTGGCGCTGGCTCAAGTGCCCCAGTTCGTGGGTGAGTACGGCGGCTAATTGGTTTTCAGTCTTGGCGTACATTAGCAGGCCGGTGTGCACGCCAATAATATTCCCGGGTACCGCGAAGGCGTTAAGCGTGTTATTTTCGGCGACAACCAGGTCAATCCGCTTCTCATCCAGTTGGCTGTGTGGGATTAGTCGGTTAAACAACTGCTCCAAATAATCGATGATTAATGGATCAGATGTAGTAGGCACCTGGCTGCGATAGGCTCTGAGCCAGCGTTGCCCCAGCATCTTCTCTTGCGCAGGCGAAATCATGATTGAGCTGGTATCACCCAAATTGGGGAGTTCTACCTCGGCATGGCTCGCATAAGGGTTGGCGAATAAGCCACTCACTAACAGGAATGCCAGGCCGACAGGGGCAAGCAGGCGTTGGTGGAGGGTAGAGATGCAGCGCTGAAAAGGCATTGGCACGGTACTGATTGACTCCTGCTGGAACCCGCCCGGATAGGTGCGGCGGCAAAAAAATAGGGCATAACTCTAGCCTTTTTGACGCGTAAAGACTAGGTTAGCAACCTTTTATGACCATAAGCCTTATTGCCAGTTCTGCTCAGCGGGAATAAATACTCCTGATGGAGGTGGCAGGCTATAGAGAGATGTTCTTTGTGCTAGCTACTGGTAACAAGCCTTGAGTGAAACTATCGACTGCTTTACCCATCCTGTCGCACGTGAGTTGGATACCCGTGGTTTGCGCTGTCCTCTGCCGCTGCTCAAGGCAAAACAGGCATTGCGCGATATGGCCGCCGGCCAAGTGCTGAGAGTGCTGGCTACTGATGCCGGGTCAGTGCGCGATTTTCAGGCTTATGCACAGTTAAGCGGACAGGAATTATTAGCCTTTGCAGAGTTGGATGCGGTCTATTGTTACCTGCTGAAAAAGTCTGTTGCGTAGCGCCAGAGCGTGAAAATTTGATCAATCAGTAATTGAGAGTTGCATAATTACTGATGGCTAAGTGAGTTTGTTATGGTGAAATGGTGTTGCAGATTTAATCTGAATGCGAGTGCTCCCTGGCTAGCGGCAGTTGCGTGCCTGTTTGCCAGTCAATTGTTGTCGGCCCAAGGTAGCAGTGCAACGGGCGGCAACACGCAGGAGAACAGTGTTCAACGTAGCGCAAATTCAATCTTTAATGCAACAATCGACCTCAATACCACTGCTGGTGTTATCAAAAGTGAAAACGATAAACGCAATTATCGTTATCTGGTGTTAGATAACCAGCTGCGTGTTCTGCTTATCTCTGACCCCTCCACTGAAAAATCAGCTGCTGCATTGGATGTTAACGTCGGCGCAAATCAAAACCCGGTGGATCGCGCGGGGCTCGCCCATTTTCTGGAACACATGTTGTTTTTGGGGACGGAAAAATATCCGCAGGCGGGTGAGTATCAGGAATTTATCTCCCGGTATGGCGGCAGTTTTAACGCCTATACTGCAGCTGAAAACACCAACTATTTTTTTGAAATCGATAACGATCAGTTAGATCCTGCGCTGGATCGTTTTGCGCAATTTTTTGTGGCACCCCTGTTTAGCGCTGAATATGTCGAACGCGAGCGCAACGCGGTAAATTCTGAGTATTTGGCAAAGTTAAAAGATGACGGGCGCCGCGAATGGGATGTTTATCGCGAGCTGATGAATCCTCAACATCCCAGTGCGAAATTTTCAGTAGGCAATTTAACTACCCTCGCTGACAGGGAAGGGCATCCGGTACGCGAAGATATGATTGCGTTCTATCAGCAACATTATTCATCGCACTTGATGAATTTGGTGGTGCTCGGGCGTGAAAATCTGGATGAGTTGGAAGCTGGTGTACGCGCTCGGTTTAGTGCGGTACCCAAGCGCGATATTCATATTGCTGATAATTATCCCCCATTGTTTGATAAACAGCGCTTACCTGCCAGTGTAGATATCAAGCCGGAAAAAGAACTGCGCCAGCTGACATTTAATTTTCCGATTCCCAATCCTGATCAATTCTACGAAAAAAAACCATTTGCTTATATTGCCAATTTATTGGGGCATGAAGCAGAGGGGAGTTTATTGTCTCTGTTGAAACGGTTGGGATGGGCTGAGGCCATTTACGCCAACACGGGTTTACAGAGTCGTAAGGATGCCGTATTCCAGCTCAGTATCCAATTGACCCCGCAGGGCGTGCGTGCGCGCAATCAAATAGTGTCACTGGTATTTCACTGCATCGAGCAACTGCAGCCGCGCGGTTTGTCTCCCTGGCGCTATAGCGAGCTGCAACAGTTGGCCGATTTGGAATTCCGCTTTCAGGAAAAACGCCCACCTATGCAAACGGTTAGCGCATTGGCAGAGTCTATGAAAACCTATGCACCTAAAGATATTTTGCGTGGGGACTATGTTTACACTGCTTACGATGAGAGGCTAATCAAAAAAAGTTTATCCTACTTAACCAGCGACAACCTGTTGCTGGTATTGACCGCGCCCGATGTTGAACCTTATCGCGTATCGCCATTTTATTCTGCCCCGTTTGTTGTGCGGGCGGGTATTCCTGAGTTATTGGATTTGAAACCAGCCGTGCGCAAAGAGTTATTTTTGCCCGAAAAAAATCTGTTTATCCCCAAGCGGTTGGCGGTTAAATCAGGATCAATGCTGGAGGAAACTGGTACGGCGGATATCAAGCCACAGTTAATTCTTGGCAACAAAAATATGCGGGTATGGTTTGCACAAGATCAGCAGTTTATGCAACCGCGTGCGCTGATTAATTTGCGTATCAAGTCGCCCTTGGTTGCTGCCAGTGCAGAAGGTGCTGCACTGGCACAATTGTTTGCAGCGTTGGTTTCTGATCAGCTCAATGAATTTTCCTACCCTGCACGGCTCGCAGGGATAGATCACACAATAACCGCCAATGTGCGCGGCTATGAACTGAGTATATTTGGTTATTCCAGTCGTCAGGGATTGCTGATGAATAAAATGATGGAAGTTATGCGCACCAGCAAGTTTAACGGAGAGCGGTTTGCGCTTATCAAAGAAGATTTGCTCCGCACCTGGCGCAATCAGAATAAAGACTTACCTTATCAGGTGCTTGCCAAACAATTGCCCGTACTTCAATCTGATCCTTACTGGAGTAATGCGCAGTTAATTGCGGCCCTGGAAAATAAAACACTGGAACAATTCGCGCAGTTTGCCAGCCGCCAGTTAATCGATGCAAAAATGGACGCACTTTTTTATGGCAATTATTTTCGCGCGGAGGCATTAAAGCTCGCGGTACTGGTTGAGCATGAATTATTGAATCGTCAGGCCGGGCGCGAGCTTCCTGCTGCAAAATTATTGCTGCTGCCCAAGGGGTTGGAGAAGCCTTGGCTCTATGCCTATCCAGTGGAGCATGCCGATAATGTGGTTGAATTATTAATCCAGAACCCCTCTACATCAATTGATGATGCTGCACATATGATGCTCGTGAGGCAGTTGCTGCAACCGGAATTTTATAATCAATTGCGTACCGAAAAGCAGCTGGGCTATGTAGTGGCTGCAATAGCTGCACCTCTACTCAATCTTGAAAATAGTTTACTGGTGGTGCAGTCGCCCAGTGTTAGGGAAGAAAAAATTATCGAGGAGATCGATCTTTTTTTAGATGAGCAGCAGGTGCAAATAGGTGAAAATTTTACTATTAACCAGCAATCGCTAATTAAAAAATTACGCGAACCGGCGCGCTCACTCAAAGAACAGGGTGAACGTTACTGGAGTGCCATCACAACTTTCGATAATCATTTTTCGCGTCGTCTTGATCTTGCAGATGCTGTTGCACGCATCACGCCGGAATCACTTGATAATTTTTATCGGGCGGTATTCATGGATAAAAATAGACGTCTCTGGTTAACCTCTGATGTGCCGGTAGAGAGTGAAAACTTTTTTCTCGTCGATGATTTGTTGATTCATAAACAGCAAATGCAAAGCATTGCACTGCCTTGATATTCATGTGTTGCGAGATATATAAGCCTTCGCTCCAAGTTCATTCATTCTTATGCTTTTTTTTGGTGCACCCCAAAAGAAAATTATCATTCTTTTTACTGATTACTGCTTGGTGAATCGCAAAACTTTGGGTAATAATGCCAGCCCTGTTGCGAACATGGTTTTTTAATAGCGTAGCTATATTTGAAACGCTTGGTTCAGCGATTTGTGCACTAAAGTTGTGCCCCTCCAGAGTGTTACCAAATTGGCGAGGGCTGGTAAAAAATTCCCACTTATGCAAGAATTCGGGGATTTTTTACACAAGTAAAAGGAATATTCCTCCTGTAACTCCATGAAAGTTCTGCACATTTTGAATAGGTGTGCAAATTTTGTGCGATGCCCAGATCCAAATTCCTGTATTAGATACTACTGCTACGTGATATGCGCCTGCGCGCATAGCTGAGGAGATTTGAATGCTACAAGATATTGATGCCATTGAAACAAAAGAGTGGCTGGACGCCCTTAAGTCAGTTGTTCGTCACGCCGGTAAAGACCGCGCTGCTGAGTTGTTGAAATCACTGTCTGAGTCCGCCGTTAACCATGGCATTGAACAGCCTTCATCTATTCGTACTCCCTATCGCAATACCATTCCTGTCGACAAAGAAGTTGATTATCCCGGCGATCTGAAAATGGAGCGTAAGATCCGTTCCATTATTCGCTGGAACGCTATGGCCATGGTAATGAAGGCCAATGACAACGATGAAGGCCTCGGTGGCCATATCGCCTCATTTGCCTCATCCGCTACTTTGTATGATGTAGCCTTCAACAATTTTTTCCGCGGTAACGATGGCGATGTCCCAGGTGACCTGGTGTATTTCCAAGGCCACGTATCACCCGGCATGTATGCCCGCTCTTATGTAGAAGGGCGTTTGAACGAAACCCATTTGGATAACTTCCGCCGTGAAGTTAATGGCGGTGGATTGTCATCCTATCCTCATCCATGGTTGATGCCTGACTACTGGCAGTTCCCCACCGTATCTATGGGGTTGGGGCCGATCAAGGCTATCTATCAAGCGCGTTTTAACCGCTACATGGAAGCGCGTGGTTTGACTCCGGTCAGCGACCGTAAAGTCTGGGCATTTTTAGGTGATGGCGAGTGTGATGAGCCGGAAAGCCTGGGCGCTATCTCTCTCGCGGCGCGCGAGAAGCTCGACAACCTGATTTTTGTGATCAACTGTAACTTGCAACGTTTGGACGGCCCGGTACGCGGCAACGGCAAAATCGTGCAAGAACTGGAAGGCGTATTCCGTGGCGCTGGCTGGAACGTAGTTAAAGTTCTGTGGGGCGCTGGTTGGGATCGCCTGTTGGAAAAAGACAAAACTGGCTTGCTGCAAAAGCGCATGGACGAAGTTGTCGATGGCGAAATGCAAAACTACAAGGCCAACGGGGGGGCGTACACCCGTGAACACTTCTTCGGTAAATATCCTGAGCTGTTAGAGCTTGTGAGTGATATGAGCGACCAAGATATTCTGTATCTTGCTCGCGGCGGCCATGATGTTAAGAAGGTATACAATGCCTATCACAATGCCGTAAACACCAAAGGCCAGCCAACGGTGGTCCTTGCGCAAACTGTTAAAGGTTATGGCATGGGTTCATCGGGTGAAGCCATCAACAAAACTCACTCGGCCAAGTCACTTGCCGTTGAAGATCTTAAAAAATTCCGCGATCGTTTTGAGTTGCCGATAAAAGATGAAGAGCTTGAAGCTCTGCCTTACTATCGTCCAGCCGAAGATAGTCCAGAGATGCAATACATGCGTTCTCGTCGCCATACGCTGAATGGGTATTTGCCTTCGCGTAAAGCGGATTTCGATCCCGTTGTTGCTCCAGCTCTGGATGCATTCGCCGCGCAGTTGAAGAGCACAGGTGAGCGTGAAATTTCCACCACCATGAGCTTTGTACGTATTTTGTCTTCGCTGGTAAAAGACAAACAAATCGGTAAGCAAATTGTTCCAATCGTACCGGATGAAGCCCGTACCTTTGGTATGGAAGGTATGTTCAAAACTATCGGTATCTACTCATCCGAAGGTCAAAAATATACCCCGCATGATGCTGGCCAAATGATGTCTTACCATGAATCGGCTACCGGTCAGATTTTGGAAGAAGGTATCAACGAAGCTGGTTCTATGGCCTCGTGGATTGCTGCGGCAACTGCCTACAGCAACTACCGCGTACCTATGATTCCGTTCTACATTTACTACTCCATGTTTGGCTTCCAGCGTATTGGTGACCTCGCATGGGCAGCGGGCGATTCACAAGCGCGCGGCTTCTTGTTAGGCGCGACCGCTGGCCGTACTACCTTGAATGGTGAAGGCTTGCAACATCAGGACGGTCACAGCCATGTTATGGCTAACACTATTCCTAATTGCCGCACCTATGATCCAACCTATGCCTATGAATTGGCGGTGATCATTCAGGACGGTATCAAGCGTATGTATCAAGACAAAGAGAATATGTTCTATTACATCTCTTTGATGAATGAAAATTACCAACATCCTGATATGCCTGAAGGTGCCGAAGAAGGCATTATCAAAGGTATCTATCAATTGGAGAAAGGGACTGGCAAAGCCAAAAATCGTGTTCAATTGATGGGTGCAGGTACTATTTTGCGTGAAGTGCGTTTCGCTGCAGAAATCCTGCGCAGTGATTTTGATGTTGAAGCAGATGTGTGGAGCGTAACCAGCGTGAACGAACTGACCCGTGATGGTCAACGTGCTACCCGTTGGAATATGTTGAACCCGACTGCTACGCCGCGCAAACCCTACGTTACCCAAGTACTCGAAGCGAACGACGGTCCATTTGTTATCGCAACTGACAACCTGAAAACCTACTCTGAACAGCTGCGCGCCTATATTCCTGGCTCATACACCGTTTTGGGTACAGAAGGTTTTGGTCGCAGTGATACCCGTACCCAATTGCGCCATTTCTTCGAAGTAAACCGTTACTTCGTGGTGGTTGCCGCACTCAAATCTTTGGCAGACCAAGGCAAAATTAAAGCCGAAGTGGTTGCCAAGGCCATTAAGAAATTTGGCATTGACCCGGAAAAAGCGGATCCAATGAGCGTATAAAACCGTCGCCCTCTCACAAAGAGGGCGATGTTGTTTGTATCCGTCCAAAACATTTATCAAATGTAGAAATAACTGATTAGCGAGGAACTACTACAGTGGCAATTCAAACTATTAAAGTGCCTGATATTGGCGGCGCAGAAGGCGTTGAAGTTATCGAAATCTCCGTAAAAGTGGGCGATGTGATCGCCGAAGGCGATTCGATTGTCGTGCTTGAAACCGACAAGGCTTCAATGGAGATCCCAGCCGATAAAGCAGGCAAGGTTGTCGCTATCAAAGTGAATTTGGGTGATAAGGTGTCGCAAGATGCAGTATTGCTGGAAGTAGAAGCTGAAGGCAGCGCCGCTGCTCCGGCACCGCAAGCTGCAGCTCCTGCAGCGGCAGCGCCCGCTGCTGCGCCAGCACCAGTCGCGGCGGCACCTGTGTCCGCAGCTGCTGCCGAAGTGCCGATGGTTGTTCCCGATATCGGCGGCGCTGAAGGCGTAGAAGTAATCGAAATTTCAGTAAAAGTGGGCGATGAAGTTGCTGCAGGCGATTCATTGATCGTATTGGAAACTGATAAAGCATCGATGGAAATTCCTGCAGAAGCCGCCGGTAAAATTGTGAGCCTCGCAGTAAAAGTGGGCGATAAACTTTCCCAGGGTTCTGTAATTGGCCTGTTGGCTAAAACTGGCGGTGCCGCTGTCGCTGCGCCAGCGGCAGCACCTGCAAAAGCAGAAGCTGCGCCAGCTGCGGCTGCACCCGCTCCTAAAGCTGAAGCACCAAAGGCGGCGCCTGCTCCGGTTGCTGATGTTGCACAAACCGGTGATGTTTACGCTGGTCCAGCTGTACGCAAACTGGCTCGTCAACTTGGTGTTGATATGGGCAAAGTTTCTGGCACTGGCCCACGTGGTCGTCTGTTGAAAGATGACGTACGTTCTTACGTTAAACCTATCGTGCAAGCAGCTCAATCCGGTGCATCTTTTGGCGGTTCAGGTATTCCAACGTTACCCGTTGTCGATTACTCCAAGTTTGGTGAAATCGAAATCGTTAAAATGAGCAAAATCAAGAAACTGACTGCTGATGCTATGACCCGCAGTTGGTTGAATGTTCCGCGTATCACCCAATTCGATGATGCTGATATCACCGATCTGGAAGTCTTCCGCAATAGCATGAAAGCTGAAGCAGAAAAGCGCGGCAGCAAATTGACTCCATTGCCATTTATCGTGAAAGCCGTTGCTGCAGCCTTGGTTGCTGAACCATCATTCAATGTGTCTGTACATCAGGATGGTGAGAGCATCGTGCACAAGAAATTTGTACACATCGGTATCGCGGTAGATACACCCAACGGTTTGTTGGTTCCTGTTGTGCGCAATGTTGATAAAAAAGGTTTGTTTGAACTGGCCGATGAAATCAATGTGCTCGCCAAAAAAGCACGTGATGGTAAATTGACTCCTGCAGAAATGCAGGGTGGTTGCTTCACTATTTCCAGCTTGGGTGCTATGGGCGGTAACGGTTTTACCCCAATGGTATCTGCACCTACCGAAGTGGGTATTCTGGGCGTATCCCGTGCGCAAATGAAGCCTGTGTGGAATGGTAAAGAGTTTATTTCTCGCAATATGCTGCCATTGTCATTGTCTTACGATCACCGTGCAGTAAATGGTGCAGATGCAGGTCGCTTTATGACTTATCTTGTATCGGTAATTGGTGACTTGCGTCGCTTGTTATTGTGATACTGTGCAGCTAAAAAAAGGCCAGCAATTGCTGGCCTTTTTTGTGTCTGATCCTTTTTGTTTCTAGCCTGTGTTGCTTTTCAAATCTTGCCCGTTACACTAGATAAAAAATTATATCGGCATCTATTCGGTCATTTGATTTCTCTGCTGAGTGATATAACGATGACCCATGTTAACAATATTCTGCATTTTACAATTTTGGTGTGGTTTGCGGCTTTACTTGGCTGCCAAAACATTACCCGATTCGATGACCCTGCCAATACTTATACTCCTGAAACGACTTACCAAAAACTGATTGGTGAATATCCTTTTATTGATATTGCCAGCCGTGCTGTTCCTGTATCTGTGCAAGAAATTAAAAATATCACTTATATTCGCTACGGTCAGCGCGCGTTGCAGTTGGATTTGTATCTACCTAAATCTGCGTTGATTCAGCAAAAGCCGGGCATTGTGTTTGTTCATGGTGGTGGTTGGCGCGCGGGTTTCCGCACTAATTTCACACCTATGGCGATTGGTATGGCAGAGCGCGGTTATGTGGCGGCGACTATCAGTTATCGTTTATCGCCAGAGGCGCAATATCCGGCAGCGGTTCACGATGTGAAAGCCGCAATTCGCTGGTTGCGTAACAATGCCAAAAAATACGGTGTGAATCCTCAACAGATCGCAGTGGGTGGTGGTTCAGCGGGCGGGCAGATTGCAAGCTTGACGGGGGTCACGAATGGATTGGAAAAATTTGATCCAAAAGCAAAAAAATCCTCTATATCTAGCGCCGCACAGGCGATTGTCAATATCGATGGTTTATCAGATTTTACCTCGGAGGCTGCGCGTTTCCATGAGGACGATCCACGCAAAAATCCGTCAGCGGCCGGTGCCTGGTTTGGTGGACGCTACGCCGAAAAAACAGAATTGTGGCACGAGGCATCACCACTGTTTTATGTGAATAAAAATACTCCGCCGATTTTATTTTTAATCAGTGCCCAAGAGCGATTTAGTGTTGGGCATAAAGAAATGATTGAAAAAATGAAGCCGCTCGGGATTCCATATAAGGTTGCGCAAATTCCGGATTCTCCCCATTCCTTTTGGTTGTTTGATCCCTGGCTGCAACCCTCCGTGGATGTAGTGGCGGGTTTTTTAGATCAACAATTCAAAATAACGCGTAGCGATAATGCCCGCTAATCGTATAGTCAAATAACATGTCTTCAAGTTTTGGGCCTGCGCCAATATTATGGACGATTAATGGTCGTAGGCCATCCGCAGAGTATTGATCGCTCACAATGCCAATGTGCGGTAAGTTGCCGGGCAATATCCAGGTGACCAAATCGCCTGCTTGGTAATCTTGCGATTCACTGGATGCGATTAATTTTTTGCCGTGGCGGGTAAAAAAAGTTTGCAGGTTGGGTACGCGGCGATGATCGATATTGCTATCGGTTTTGGTTTGTCCCCAATTCTTTTTTGCGGGGTAGAGCGAAAAATTTCCGCGCATATCTTCGTGCACTAACTGTTGCAGATCTATACCGAGTTTACGGTAAGCCCGAATAATCACATCAGTACATACGCCGTATTGTGCGGGTACGTCACCCATTGGGTAGGAGATGTTAAAGTAAGCGCCGTTATAAGTGACATTGTCCTGTGTTTGCGCAACTGCCGCTGCGACGAGTGTTTGAGTCTTATTTGTCGTGCGGGCAATGTTTTCTGCACTGCTGTGTTGTGCAATCAAAATGACTAAGCTACTAACGAGTGCAGTAAATAATCTGCTCATTGCTCCCGTCCTTTTATTTTCCGGATTTAATGTCAGTCAATTGCGCTGTGGTTTTCCAATACAGCAATTTTGCAAAAGGCGAAATGGTTTTTTCCAGCAACACGACGGTCATCAACCCCAACAATACACCGCTGCCATTAGCCAAAATATCCATGCCACTAAAAGTGCGTGGTGGATTGAGATGTTGGCCGAGTTCAATCGCAATTGAATAGACAATTAAAAATGCGGCGCGTTGCCAAAGTGGCCAGGTTGGCCGAGCAAAACTAATGGAGATGGCCGCTACGCAGTAGCCGGCAAAATGCATCAGCAAATCGTTGAAAACAGGAATGGAATTTTCAGGGTGGGGGGTCAGGCCAAGATAGGTATAAATTGCTAACAGACTGTAAAACTGTGCAACACACAACAATCGCCAAAACATGGTCAAATCTCCGCAAAAGATCGGGAGAGCATAACAGTTTGGATTGTGCGGGGCGATTGCAGCCGCGAACTAAGTTTACTTGACCAGTGCGACCAGAGGTTCTGCAGCGTATAGATCTTGCGGGACATTGATATTAAAGAACGGATCATAACCTTCAGCGGTGAATTCTACTTCTACCAACTTTTGCTGTTTGATCCAATCCTGTAACCGGGGGATATCACCAGTTTGTAGCTGCTGTTCAATTTTGCCCAGCAGTGATGCATGCCAGAGCGCAAAAATTGGATGAGTACGATTTTTGGATGCTGCAACGGCAAGCTGTGCATTCTGGCTAGTGGCTGCATCAAACAATTTGGTGACCAGGTCTGCAGGAAAGAAAGGAGTGTCAGACGCAAAACTGGCCAACCATTCCGCATCTGGATTTGTGGATTGCATCCAGGATAGTCCTGCATGGACACCGGCCAGCGGGCCGAGATTGCCGGGGTAAATATCGGGAATGACCGGCAGGCGGGTGCGTGCAAAACGCAAACTATTGCCGTTGGCATTTAACAGCAGCGACGCAACCTGTGGCTGGGCGCGTTCAACAGTCCGTTGCAGTAAGGTTTTACCGGCAAGAGGCAGCAGGCATTTATCGCCGCCGCCCATGCGTTTGGCAAGTCCGCCGGCAAGGATAATACCGACAACGGATGGGGAATTACTCATAGGTGTGTTTGGCTGGGTCAGAATCATGGTCTGGGATTAGTGGACCGCGCATCCCGGCATGTGGCGCGTTAATCCTTGTTTGCTCATGGTGATAGTGTAGCTGTTGGGCGGACGCATCACCATGCTTTTTATGTGAAGGATTTGTCAGTCTGCGGATTTGTAACAAGGGGCGGTCCCTGCCCAATTGTATTTAGAGTGCACCTGCCAGAATTTGTTGATGAGCATAGTCTACCGCGCGCGCGGTCAAGGCCATGTAGGTAATGCTAGGGTTCTGTGTACCAGAACTGGTCATACACGCGCCATCAGTCACAAACACATTGGGTACATCGTGCATTTGATTCCATTTATTCAGCACACTGGTTTTGGGGTCGTGCCCCATGCGCGCAGTCCCCATTTCGTGGATACAAGCTCCCGGCGCAGTAGCGTTGTTGTAAGAGGTGATGTTGGTACAGCCGGCAGCTTCCAGCATTTCTACCGCACACTTTACGCCGTCAGCGCGCAGTTTATGCTCATTATCCCGCAGCTTGGCGTCAAAGGTGATCAGTGGCATGCCCTGTGGATCGGTTTTGCTGAAATCGAGATACATCCGGTTCTCGTGATAGGGCAGCATTTCGCCGAAGCAAGTCATACGAACGCTATAAGCACCGGGTTTAAAGATCGCTTCTTTAAGTGCACTGCCAACAACGCCCTCTGGCGCATTGTTAATTCGGCGTGCTTCACCCTGGTAACCAAAACCGCGCAGGTAATCAGCTTTTTTACTCTGCTCATCAATATTGGTGAAGCGGGGGATGTAAAAGCCGGTCGGTTTGCGGCCGGAATAGTAGGTATCTTCATGACCCGGCAAAATGCCGGAAGCACCCATACCGTAATGATGATCCATAAGGTTATGGCCCAATTCGCCACTGCTATTACCCAGCCCGTTGGGGAAGGATTCCGAGCGGCTGTTCAGTAAAATGGCGGTGGTGCCCACTGTGCTGGCATTACAGAAGATGATTCGCGCTGATATCGCCAGCTGTTCACCCGTTTCCGCATCCTTGATGCGTACTCCCGTGGCTCGGCCACTGGCTGGATCATAGGTAATTTCCTGCACAATACTGTTGGGGCGCAGTGTCAGGTTACCTGTCTCTTCCGCGACCGGTAAGGTCGCTGACAAACTACTGAAGTAGGCGCCGAATGGGCAGCCGCGCCAGCAGCGATCGCGTGATAAACATTGGCCGCGTTTCCCCTTGTGCACTTCCGGTTTGTACTCACTTAAATTCGCGACGCGCCCCGGGGTTACCACTCGCTCGGGGAATTTCTTGGCCACCGTCTCGCGCAAATGTTGTTCGGCGCAATTGAGTGGAAAGGGTTTTAAAAATACTCCATCCGGCACCTGTTTTAGATTTTCCTTTTGCCCGCTAACACCCACAAAGGTTTCAACGTAGTCATACCAGCGTTCCAGATCGGAATAGCGAATGGGCCAGTCAATGGCGATGCCTTCTTTTTTATTGGCTTCGAAATCAATATCGCTCCAGCGATAACATTGGCGCCCCCACATCAATGAGCGCCCACCTGTATGATGGCCGCGAATCCAATCAAAACGCTCATCTTCCTCGTATGGATATTCGTCGTCTTTGTTGATCCAATGTTTGTTTGCCTGTTTGACCCACCAGGGCAAGCGATTCTGCTTTTGGTAATGCGTAGCAATTTCAGCTTGCGGAACATGGTCTTGATGCGGAAGCTCCCAGGGATCCATCATCGCCGTGGGATAATCGCCATGGGTTACCGCACGGCCGCGTTCGAGTACCAGCGTTTTATAGCCTTTGGTGCACAGTTCCATCGCGGCATACCCGCCGCTGATTCCAGAGCCAATAACTATTGCGTCAAAATCAGTTTCAGTAGTTCTAATCATTTTTAGAGCGCCCATGCTTTATTGTTAACCTCGTCCAGCGCAATACAGGGTTTGTAAGCACCGGGAATAGGTAGATAATTTAAAAACGTTTTAGCGACGGTTTCTGTGGTCAGGTAATAAGCGATGATTTGTTGTTTGAATTCCACCAAAGCTTTTTTTGCAACCGCTGTATCATCGCTCTTACTCAGCTCAAGCGTTTGCAATGTTTCTACTTGTGCGGCTGGTAAGCGCTGCAAAAACTCTTGCTGGTTCAGATAAATTTCCAACGCGGACCATTGGGTTTTAAACGCTGCTTGGTAGTGGGAGTCAAATACTTTTCCCAGCATAGTGTCGAGTGTGCTGTGCACTTTTACATCGGTTGCAGAGGGGCTGTCTGTACGTGGCAAAATGGTATCCGCCAGCAGCGCTACCAACGTAAATTGTTCCGGTGTAAAAAAGTGCAAAAGGTTGGATGTGGATGTGCCATCGATGTTTTTCGCGCTGTCTGGTGCGGGAGTCTGCTCTGAACAGCCGGACAAAATTACACTGGCCAGAGATGCTGATATCGCGCTACCGGTAATCCAGGCGGTATATCTGAGAACTTCGCGTCTGTTCATGGGGAAGCTTGCCTTTGTTGGTGTCAATTTTATTGTTAGTCTGGCGAGTGATTGGGACCATCCCATAAACTTGCACAGCATATAGTCAACATTGCCATAAGGCGTGGGTGATGTAAATTAGTGAGTCATTTTGCTGCCAGTGCTGAATTCCGGGATATCGTCAATTCCAGAACAAAAGTAATGATGGTCTGACATTTCTTAACAGAATCCTGCTTGCATCTGTTTTTTTTGGAGTTTCTATGGATTTACATTTAGAAGATTTTCGCCGCGAATATACGCAAGGCGGATTGGAGCGCGAAGATCTGGCAGACAATCCGCTTGAACAATTTGATCGCTGGATGCAGCAGACGATTAAATCCGGCATTCCCGATCCCAATGCCATGACCATCGCTACTGTCGATACAACCGGCCAACCGTCGCAGCGTATCGTGTTGTTAAAACACCTCGACGAAAAAGGGTTTGTGTTTTACACCAACCTCAATAGTCGCAAAGCGCAAGAGCTAAAACAAAATCCGAAAATCAGCTTGCATTTCCCTTGGTATCTGATGGAGCGGCAGGTGAAAGTCTGTGGAATAGCTGAGCAATTATCGGCAACTGAAGTTATGAAATATTTTGTCTCGCGCCCACGCGACAGCCAGTTGGGCGCTTGGGCATCGCAACAGAGCCGCCCGATTTCATCGCGCGCACTTTTGCTGCAGCAATTTGAATCCATGAAAAATAAATTTGCTAAAGGTGAAATTCCGGTACCGGATTTTTGGGGCGGGTTTCGCGTTAAGCCCCATCAAATTGAATTTTGGCAGGGCGGTGTGGCACGGCTGCATGATCGCTTTCAATATAATTTGCAAGCCGATGGTAGTTGGAATATTCAGCGTCTTGAACCATGATGAAATTTATTGCATTAAAAAATCCCGGTGATGTTGATCAGTTGGAGTTGCAAACTATGGCAACGCCGCAGCCAAACGACGATGAGGTTTTAATTCGTGTCTATGCTGCCGGTATCAATCGCCCGGATATTTTGCAGCGGCAGGGTATGTATCCACCTCCTGCAGATGCATCACCCATTTTGGGTTTAGAAGCTGCGGGAGAAATTGTCCACTGTGGCGCAAACGTAAAACGCTGGAAACAGGGCGATAAAGTGTGTGCGTTGGTGAATGGGGGTGGCTATGCTGAATATGTTGTTGCACCTGCAGCGCAGTGTTTGCCAATTCCACAGGATTTTTCTTATGTACGTGCTGCTGCACTTCCAGAAACTTTTTTTACGGTATGGCACAACCTCTTTCAGCGCGCGCGGTTAACAGCAGGTGAAAGTCTGTTAATTCACGGCGGCTCCAGCGGTATAGGCACTACAGCGATTCAATTAGCACGAGTCTTAGGTATACAAGTTTTTGCAACTGCTGGATCAGCAGAAAAATGTTCCGCAATTACTGCCTTGGGTGCGGCTGCAATTAACTATCATGAGCAGGATTTCGTCTCGGTAGTTAAAGAGCAAACCCAGGGGCAGGGTGTGAATGTGATTCTGGATATGGTTGGTGGCGATTATATCCAGCGCAATTTTTCTGCCGCTGCAAAAGAAGGGCGCATTGTGAATATCGCTTTTTTACAGGGCAGTAAGGTACAAGTAGATTTTATGCCGCTGATGCTTAAGCGGTTAACCTTGACCGGTTCTACTTTGCGCGCGCAATCAGGGCAGGCAAAGGCAGACATTGCAATTGATCTGGAAGAAAATGTCTGGCCGTTATTAAGTAATAAAAAGATTGAACCGGTGATTGATTCAGTATTTTCGTTTGAGCAGGTTGCTGCTGCGCATATGCGCATGGAATCGAATCAACATGTAGGAAAAATTATTCTCGATTTAACACTAAGTGATAATAAAGATGACTGATAAAAACCGCCGCCCCCTGGATGGCATTCGTGTGATCGAAATCGGGCAATTGCTTGCGGGTCCTTTTGCTGGTTGTATGCTCGCTTACTTCGGTGCGGAAGTAATAAAAATTGAACCGCCGGAAGGCGATCCTATCCGTGGATGGCGGGTACTGGAAAATGGCACTTCGCACTGGTGGCGCAGTATCGGGCGTAATAAAAAAAGTATCACTCTGGATTTGAAAAAATCCGAAGGCCAAAAAATTGCGCGGCAATTAATTGATGGCGCTGATGTGGTGATCGAAAATTTTCGCCCCGGTGTGATGGAGGGGTGGGGGCTTGGTCCGGATGAGATTAAACAGTCGAATCCCACATTGGTGTATGCGCGCATTTCCGGCTACGGCCAAACCGGCCCTTACGCTAGCAAACCCGGATTCGCCTCTGTCTGTGAAGGCATGAGCGGTTTTCGCTACGTAAACGGATTTCCCGAACAGGCGCCAGTGCGTCCAAATTTGAGTATTGGTGACACCATCTCCGGAATTCATGCAGCACTTGGTATTGCGTTAGCGCTGTTGGAGCGTGAGCGAAATATAGATGGTGAAGGGCAAGTCGTGGATGTTGCGCTATACGAATCCATGTTTAATTTAATGGAAGCGGTAGTGCCGGAATTTTCCGGTGCAGGTGTAATTCGCGAACCTTCCGGTACAACGGTAACCGGTATTGTGCCCACCAATACTTACCGCTGCAAAAATGGAAAATATGTGGTTATTGGCGGTAATGGTGATTCCATTTTCCAGCGCCTGATGGAAGTCGCCGGTTATCCCGAAATGGCGCATGATCCACGTATGTCAAATAATGCCGGTCGTGTTAAACATGAATTGGAAATCGACAATGCACTGGCTGCTTGGTGTATGAGTAAAGATGCCGATGAGATTTTAGGGCTTCTTGAGCAAGCGCGCGTACCGGGTGGACCGATTTATAACGTGCAGGACATGTTTGCTGACCCGCACTTCAACGCGCGTGGAATGTTTGAACAGGTAGAAATCAATGGCAAGCCATTAAAGATTCCGGCGATACTGCCCAAGTTATCCGACACTCCCGGCCGCACTGACTGGCCGGGTGGTGACATCGGAAGCCATACACAAGAAATCTTGCAATCAGTCTTGAATTTATCCCAAGTACAAATCGATGAACTAAAAACCGCGGGCGTTATTTAAGGTAATCACTATGAAGTTGAAATCCGGTTTGTATCGCCACTACAAGGGTAATGACTATTTTGTGTTTCAGGTGGCAACTCACAGTGAAACCCGCGAGCCATTGGTGTTTTATCGCTGTTTGTATGGCGATTATTCCTGGTGGGTGCGCCCGCTGGATATGTTTCTCGAAACGGTTGAGTTGGCGGGTGAAACTATTCCGAGGTTTCGCTTTGTGCGCGCCTTAACGGAACAGGAGCTTGCTAATTATCTGGCGCCGCTCGTGGAAGTAAAAAAATCGTGAGCAACACCGGACAAGAACATTTTTCCCAGCGGGATATTACTTTTTCGGCAGAGGACTCCCACTGGATGAACTATGCCTTGCAGCTCGCGGAAAAAGGCGAAGCAATGGGCGAAGTGCCGGTCGGCGCCGTTATTGTGCAAGATGGGAACATTATCGGCGAAGGTTTTAATCAGCCGATTAGCAGCCATGACCCTACTGCGCACGCCGAAATTATCGCGCTGCGCCAAGCTGCAATGCAGGTGCAAAATTACCGCTTGGTCGGCTCGACGATCTACGTCACCCTTGAACCCTGCACCATGTGTGTGGGAGCGCTGATTCATGCGCGTTTAGCACGTTTAGTCTTCGGAACAACAGAACCCAAGGCGGGTGCTGTGATCAGTAAATCCAGGTTGTTGGATAATAATTACTTCAATCACCGCATCGACTATGCTGGTGGTGTCTTGTCAGACCGGTGTCAACATCAACTCAGTCAGTTTTTTGCCCGTCGCCGGCAAGAAAAGCGCAATCAAAAATTCATTTCGTCGCCTGAGTAACTTCTTACCTCCTTATCTTTTCCTACCTCAGAATTTTTATAGATAAAAAATTGGTTCCGGGTTTTTTGCGGAGACCCATTAGGTTTTATTGTCTTTTGGTCTATGCATTTGTTTTTTAATCATTATTTTCGTGTTTCTATTGATGTTGGCGTCATTTTCATTGTTTTTGTGAGTTCTGTGCTGGTTTTATATGTGAAATTATTAAGTAATAGAATGGAAAACTATTTTCAATTTAGTATACAATTTGAAAATAATAAGAAAATTATTTTCAAAAACAAAAATAACTGTTTTAGTTATAAGTAATAAGCGCTGCATGGAATAAATAGGCGCAAACAACCACACCAGCCGCCGAGAGAACGAGAGACCCGGGTATTGCCTACTGCAATTGTCTGCAGTGGTTATGCCTTTCTTCCTGTTACCCAGTTGTTCGATGTTATGCCGTCCAGATCTGCCAGGGCACGGATTTATTTCTGTTTATGCCTGGTAGCTGCGCATATTCGTGGGTATTGGTTTCAAGAATTACAACAAAAGGCGCAGACGACTATGTTAAAAACCCTGATTGTTTATGCCCATTTATTGGCAGCCTGTGTGGCCATCGGTGTCTTGTTGATTCAGGACATGGCATTGGCCAAAACCAAAGGCAGGAGCCTCTCTGCTGGCATCGTCAAGGAGTTGGTTCAGTCGGCAAATGTTATGTTCGTTGCCTTGATTGTGTTGTGGATTTCCGGGTTGGTATTGGTGCTGGTTGGATATTTGGAGAATCCCCAACAGTACCTGATGAATGAAAAACTCTGGGCCAAGTTCACGGTAGTGAGCATCCTGACCCTGAATGGTATTGCACTCCATTATTTTAGTTTCCCCCGCGTGACCTCTGCCCAAGGGCTGCTGGGACAGCCCTCTCTGGAGCAAGTACTGGTGGTATTGACCGGTGCGATTTCATCGGTTTCATGGCTGTTTTCCTGCTACCTCGGTATTGCCCGCCCTTGGAATTACACCGCTGATTACGGGTTTGTAATGTCGATTTATGCCTTGCTATTAGTGGGTGCCTGCATTGTTGCTGGTGAGGTGCTGCGCAGTTTGCGCAAGGCTAGTTGCGAGCCACCTACTTTGACTGAGCGGATGCCGCTCAACGTATCGCGCGAGTTTGAATAATAATTTTCCCGGCCTCTTGGCCGGGGTTTGACCCAGTGACGATGTACAAATAATCGTCATACAACACGCTGTAGCTCTAGCCCTGACTCACTGATTCAGAGCCATAACAACAAAAACGTACAAGCAGTTTTATCACCGTTGTTAATCCCTGCCGGTATCAATCGGCATACATTTCCGAGGAAGACACTATGAGTAGCCTTAAAGCCTCAGTGGTTAACCCTCGCCTGACAGGTGCCTTACGGCGTTCCTGTTATGCGATAGGTTTGTCGCTGGCTCTATCCACGCTGTCCACACAAGCCTTTGCCGCTTGCCAATACACAGTCACTGGCCAATGGAGTAATGGTTTTACCGGATCGGTCAAAATCACTAACGACACCGCTACCGCAACTACGGGTTGGAGTCTCAGCTGGCAATACACTGGCGATAACCGCATCAGTGGTAGCTACGATGTGAGTATGAGCGGCACCAACCCCTATACCGCCAAAAATGCGGGTTGGAACGGCACTATCCAGCCCAATCAAAGTGTGACCTTTGGTTTTCAGGGCAGCAAAGGTGCAGCTGCAGCAGAAGTACCTGTGTTGACTGGTACCTTGTGTGGAAATGCAACCAGCTCAGCAGTCAGCTCGTCTCGCTCCAGTGTGGCAAGTTCCATTGCCCCCAGCTCTATATCATCCAGCTCGATTGCACCGAGCAGTTCATCCCGCTCCAGCCTGGTAAGTTCCAGTGCGCCCAGCAGCCGCTCCAGCATGCCAAGTTCTTCGTCTGTATCCTCAGTTGATAGCGGTGGCTGGTCCTTGAACTCCATTGATTCCTACTTGAATTTTGTCACGACTAAAAACACTCACAACGTAGAAGCTCATAACTTTACCGGGTTGAGTGGAGAGATTAACCCAGCCGGCATTGCGACCTTGACGATTGACCTGAATTCGGTGAATACCGGTGTGGCGCTGCGCGACCAGCGTATGCGCGACCTCTTATTCGAAACAATTACCTATCCAACGGCGACTGTCACTCTGGCTGTTCCTGCCAGTGTTATCGGTGGGCTTACGGTAGGTCAGTCCAGCCAAAATGACATCACCGCCAGTCTGAATTTGCATGGTGTGACCGCTAATGTCACCACCCGTGTGTTGGTACAGAAACTCTCGTCCACCCGTGTGTTGGTACAAAGTCTCGCCCCGGTATTGACGAAAGCCGATACCTACTCCTTGACCAACGGTGTAGAAGCTCTGCGCGCGGCGGTAGGCATTGCCTCCATTAACGCCTCGGTGCCAGTGGACTTTGCGCTCGTCTTTGACGCCCGTTAATTGGATGGAGCATAGGAACTTATCATGAAAAATTTATTGAAAATGTCGATGTTAGCTACAGGTGCCATCTGGGGCGCCATGGCCGCATCCAGTGCGCTTGCACAGGGCGCTTGTAGCGTGGCCTACCAAACCGAAAACAACTGGGGCGCCGGTGCCCAGTACAAAGTGACGCTTACCAATACCGGTGCCGCCAAAACCAACTGGGAACTTTGCTGGAGCTTTGCGGGTAGTGAAACTGTGTCCAGCCTGTGGGAGGGGACTTACACCCAAACTGGCAAAAATGTTTGTGTGAAAAATGTGGGTTACAACGGCAATCTCCCAGCCAACGGCTCAGTCGTCTTTGGCCTTATTGTGGCTAATCCAGGCGCAGTCCCTGCTGCTTACACGCTGAACGGTGCTGCTTGCGGCGGTACGGCGAGTAGTGCCGGCAGTAGCAGTAGTGTTACCAGTAGCATCGCGAGTAGTGTGGCATCGAGCAGTTCCAGCTCAATAGCGGTGACCGCTGCGCGTTGGTTGTTAGATGCGCCCAAATCGACGTTCCATTTCGTGTCAGTGAAGAAGGCGATATCGGGCGTTGAAACTCCGGAAAACCTCACTTTCAGCCAACTGCAAGGAACCGTGTCGTCGACTGGTCAGGCGACCCTTACTATCCCCTTGGCCAGTATCAGTACTAACAACACGGTGCGCGATCCCCGTATGCAAAGCCTGCTGTTTGAATCTGCTTACCTGCCCAGCTTGCATTTCACTAGCCAGCTCGACTTGGCGGCTCTGGACACCCTGGCTGTCGGTAGCACGCGCGTACAGTCGGTGACTGGCAATCTGGTGCTGCATGGTGTAACCAAGGCTATCAGCTTTGACGCATTGGTCGTGAAGCACGCCAGCAACAGCGTCAGTTTTTCGCCGCGTAAACCCGTCATTATCAACAGTGTGGATTTTGACTTGAATGCCGGTGTGGAAGCTTTGCGGGCAATTGCGGGTTTGAGCAACATCGGTGAAAAAGTACCCGTGTATTTCAAAGTGTTCCTCAGCCGCGATAACCCCACCAACGTGCCAGCGATTAGCCTGGCTGCCGCGCCCAATACGCCGCTCAACCTGACCGGCTCCGTGGGTTTTACCGGCACAGCCAGCTTGAACTGGGCGGATGTTAGTGCCAACGAAAGTGGCTTCTTAGTGCGCCGCAAAGGTGCGGATGGCCGCTGGGCAACTGCTGCCAATGCTGCTGCAAACAGCGTTGGTTATCAGGATGCATTAACAGCCTCTGGTAGCTATGACTATAAAGTCATCAGCTACACCGACAGCATTCCATCGGCACCGACTGCACCTCTGACCCTGACCTATGACAATCTGGCTTCTTCCTCTGCCTCGTCGGTGTCGTCGGCTGTGAGCTCGTCAGTAGTCAGCACGAGTGCGTCCAGTCGCAGCTCGGGCAGTTCGAGCAGTGTTCCTTATTTGGGCGACGCAACCCGCGGTCAAAATCTTTGGACACAGCGTGGTTGTGTGGGTTGTCATGGGGTTGATGGAGTGAAATTTGCGGACGGTAGCTTCGCGATTCCGGTTAACCCTAATCGTGCTCACTACTCGCAGATCAAGGGTGAAAATCTCAGTCTGCGCAACTACATCGCTAAGTACATGCCAGAAACGAACCCCGGTTCCTGTACTGGTCAATGTGCGGCGGATTTGGAAGCCTTTATCTTCACTTGGCGTAAACCTGCCGATGGTATTCCCGATAATCCGGCGACCGCATTCTCTTGCCCGAATACCACTACCGCACCTGGCCAGCGCACACTGCGTTTGCTGACCCGCGCGGAATACCAGCGTTCAGTGGGCGATTTGCTTAACTACCAAGACGATGTTGTTTCACGTTTGCCGGACGATGCCATTGCCGGTTCGTTCCTCAACAACAATGGTTTGCTGGTCGATACCGCCCGCTACTCAACCTACCTATCAACTGCTGAGCGTATTGCTGATTCGGTTGCGACTCGCTGGAGTTCAGTGCTGGCCTGTACACCTACCACGGCTTGTGCCGATAAGTTGGTCAGTGATTTGGCGCCCCGTATTTTCCGTCGCCCACTGACCACTGCCGAGCAAACCAGCTATCAAGGTTTGGCGCGTGGCACCACTGGTGGCCGCACAGTGACAGAGGGTATGAAGGTTGCGTTGGCGACCATGTTGTCAGCGCCACAATTCCTGTACCGCTCGGAGTTGGGTGAATTGAGTGGTGGTAATCTCTACAAGCTCAATGGCTACGAGATGGCAACCTACCTGAGCTACACCTTCACTGGCACTACACCTTCTGTGGACTTGATGGCTGCAGCTGCCCGTGGTGACTTGAATACTGCCGCAGGGATACGCCAACAGGCTGCTACGTTGATGAACTCGGCAACCACCAAAGTACTGATGGGTGATTTCATCAACCGCTGGTTGGGCACCGAAAAGCTGGCTACCCAGAATAAAGTCGGTGTTGCTAACTTTGCCGTTCTGGCGGGTGATATGCAGAAAGAGTTGGGTAAAAACTTTGCCTACGCAGTGCTTGAATCATCCACTACCTTTGCCACGGTGTACAACCCAACCTTCACGCACGTGAACCAACGTCTGGCGACTCACTATGGCCTGACTTACAGCGCTACCGGTGCTGATACAGACGGATTTATTCGTGCAAACACCAGCGATCGCGGCGGTATCTTGACCTCGGGCGCCTTTATGTCGCGTTATGCAAGAGACAATGATGCCAACTTGATCACTCGTGCAGTTGCCGTGCGCCGTAAATTGATGTGTCAGGACATTCCTGAGCCGCCATCGGGTGTTTCTTTGGATCGTGAAGCGTTGGCACAGAAACATGCTGCCTTCTTCAACGATCCAAAAACCACCGAGCGGATGATTGCGGACAAAATCACCGAGCCAACGACTTGCTCCAATTGTCACCTGGAAATCATCAATCCACTGGGTGGCGGCATGGAAAACTTCGATGCTGCCGGCCGCATCCGTACCACTGATCTGCGTGGCAATGCAATCGATACAGTGGCGACTTTCTTCTCACCCTACCAGCAACTGCAGTTCACTAATGATCCGGATCGCGTGATTCACCAGCCTGAAATTACTTTCAACGGCGCAAAAGACCTCGCGCGTACGATTGTCGAGCATCCGCTGGTGTCCCAGCAGGCCAAAACCTGTTTGGCAACCCAGTTTGTGAGTTACAGCAGCGGTGTTAGCTCTTACTTCCTGATCGACAGGGATGAAAGCCGTGAAGTGCCGTTCGAAATGTCACCCGGTGAGCACAACGCCTATCGCTGCAATATTGAAAAGTTGACCAATGTTCTGAACAGCAATGGTCCGCGCGCGATGTTGCAGGAAGTTCCCGCGTTGGATTCTGTGATTTACCGGCAGGAGTGGGCGCGCTAAGGCGCGCTCCATTCTCCTTGTTAACGAATTGGAGTCAAAAAAATGAGTTATAAAGATTACTTCGATCAAGAGCGCCGGAACTTCCTGCGTGTTGTGCAACGTTCGGGTATCGCTATGGGTGCGATACAGGCGTCCAGTTTACTTGCGGGCGTGATGATGGCTCGGGTAGCAGAAGCGCAAACTGGTTCGCCCAATAAATCCGTTACCGTATTTATGCCGGGTGGTTGTACTCCCGCAAAGTATTTCCCGACGGGCACCACATTGCCAACCCAGTCCACTCCCTTGCAGAGTCATTTCTCGGCAGGCCGTGTCGCCTTGCTAAAAAATGCCACCATGATGAATGGCGGCCACGGCGTTATGTTCAACCGCTTTAATGACCCTAACCCTTGGGGCAAACAAAGCTTCGACGTAAACCTCGGCAAGGTGCTGAGTGCCAACTCTAATGCTCCGGTGAAGTGGCTGAATCTGGGTACTACAGCAGTATCTGAATTGTCACGTGACAACGCGGGTATTCCAACTATCACCAGCCCTCAAGCCGCGTTGGATATTTTGTTCGCGGGCGGTGGTGGCGGTGGTGGCGGAACTGTTGCACCGCGCAAATCCATGGTGGATTTCCATTATGCAGCGGTCAATGATCTGAAAACCAAGTTGGGCCAACATGAGAAGCAAAAGCTAGATAGCCACTTTAATGCGATCAGTGAAATAGAGGCATCTATTGCAGCGGCTAATCCAGGTGGCACTTGTTCTGCCCCGCCCAATACTACTGCAGTTGGTTTTGACGCAACTTCAAAGCTAATGACCGATATCGCAGTATTGGCATTGGAGTGCAGTTTGTCTTCGTCTGTATCACTGGCGTTTGGGACTGACGAGCACACTCATGTACTTGATGGAGCCATGATCACTGACACGACCGGCGCTTACCGTCCGCGCCCATCACATGATTCTCACCATAATCAAGGTAACCCTAATTACGCCGGTTATTACGATCAGGATGTGCGTTACTACATGTCGCTTACAGCACAGTTACTGGATAAATTACAGGCCAAAAATTTGCTGGCATCTACCATAGTTACCCAGGTATCTGACATGGGTAACGTCGATGCTCACAGTGGACAAAATTGCCCAATGTTAGTGGCTGGTGGTGGTGTGCGCGGTGGAGTGATTGATGTAGGTGGTTTGAGTCAAGTTGCTTTGTTCCAGACAGTTGGTTTGGCACTCAAGGCAAATCAGGGGGCAAATGGGGCGTTGTTTAGGAATTGGGGTGCCAGCACCATTTCCGGACTTTTTTAACCGCCAACTACTAGATAATTGCTAAATCACAGAGGATTACTGATCAATAGCAGGGATGCTGTTTTTAAGCCGGTGTTGCGGTGCATTTGACGCATGCGCAGTCCGGCTTTTTTATTGTCTGTTTTTTTGTAAGTTAATTGGTGATTCTTTCGCTTTTGCAAACCCACAAATGAGTAGGGGCCGCAAAAGCGGCCCCATACAATGCTTTCCCTAAATAGAAGTAGTCAATTTGCGTCGATTTTCCTTTCGAATCCCTGACCGCCTTTCCTCCTGCGCTAGTGCAATCCTTTGATGTCATCCGACATCGCTTCCCTAACAGGTGGGCGCATCCATTGACCTTGCCTGGCCAGCACACATCATTGTCTACTTCCTTGGTGTGGTTATTATGCTGCTGTAGCGGGTGTGAGAATAGTCGCTAAAGTCGCTAGTTTTTGTGAGACATTGACTACATCCTAGATCACTTGAGTCTATGTAAGCGGTTACTTAATAACCTTATAGCAAGGTATATACTCGCGCCCTGGTAATTTCATCCGGCTTTGGCGAGCGAAGGATTCCAGTAATTCATCAACGGGGTGCATGATTTCGTAATCTCCATGTAGCTCAAAGTGCCCGTGTTTCTCAATTGCCAGGATACCTTCTTCTTTTACATTGCCCGCTACAATCCCGGAAAATGCGCGCCGCAAATTGGCGGCCAGTTGGTTGACCGGTTGGTTTTTGTGTAGCTCGAGGTTGCGCATATTTTCATGGCTGGGAACAAACGTTTGTTGCAAGTCCGGGCTGATTTTTAATTGCCAGTTAAAGTAGTAGGCGTCGTCGCTATGTTTGCGGAACTCGCGTACTTTTCTAATACCGTCTTTCATTTCCTGTGCAACAGTAGCAGGATCATTAACGATAATTTTGTAATGCGCTTGCGCTTCTGCACCAAGCGTGTCACCGATAAATTTATCGATCCGTGCAAAATATTCAGCTGATGTCTCCGGGCCGGTAAAAATAAGCGGGAAAGGAATGTTTTTATTATCCGGATGCAACAGCAAACCAAGGATATAGAGAATTTCTTCTGCGGTACCTGCACCGCCTGGGAATACAATAATTCCATGACCAAGACGCACAAAGGCTTCAAGGCGCTTTTCAATATCAGGCATGATGGTGAGTTGATTTACGATGGGATTAGGAGCTTCAGCAGCAATAATTCCCGGCTCTGTAATTCCAATGTATCGGCCAGTGGTGATGCGTTGTTTGGCGTGGCCAATGGTTGCGCCTTTCATGGGGCCTTTCATTGCGCCTGGGCCGCAGCCGGTGCAGATATCCAAACCGCGCAGGCCCAATTGATAGCCTACTTCTTTGGTGTAGTCATATTCAATTCGGTTGATTGAGTGACCGCCCCAGCAAACCACCAGATTGGGGTCAAGACCCGGTTTCATTAAATTGGCATTACGCAACATGTGAAACACGGCATCGGTTATACCTTCAGACGTCCCCACATTAAATTTTGGATTGCGACTGAGTTCATCATTGTTGTAAATCACATCGCGCAATACCGTAAATAAATGCTCGCTAATACCGCGAATCATTTTGCCATCGACAAACGCGTTGCCGGGTGCATTCTTCACCGCGAGTTTTATACCGCGCTCTTCTTGTACGATGCTGATATCAAAATCTTTATAGCGTTCCAGTAGTTCTTTGCCGTTATCCGTATCATTGCCCGTATTGAGTACGGCAAGGGCACAACTGCGAAATAATTTGTATAGACCGCTTTGGCTGGAGTCTAATAACTTGGCGACTTCAACCTTGGAAAGAATATTGAGTTGATCAATGGGGGCGATAATGGCGCTTACTGTTTCGTACGCGCCTGCTGTTTGCGCGATAGGTTGATTATGATTCACGTTATTCATGGTGTTCCTTAGCATCACGGATGCAGTTGTTCCAATAAGCAGTTTTGATATGGCGTTTTTGAGGCTATGAAGCAAGTGTAGTGTTATTTTGCTGAATGTGCGTATCGGTGCGCTTGCCCAATTGAGTAATTGTCAGCAATATTACACATCAATAAAAATTCTGAACAAAAATTAAGCAAAATTTACGTAAACGAGAACCCTTATGGAATATTTACCTTGTGTTGAAAAGCTAAATCAGCCGCAGATACCTGTTACTGCTAGCGTAATTTGGCTCCATGGTTTGGGAGCAGACGGCAATGATTTTGCACCTTTAGTGCCAGAGTTACGTTTACCTGAGGAGTTATCGGTACGGTTTATTTTTCCGCATGCGCCACAAATTCCCGTCACCATTAATTCTGGATATATCATGCCTGCCTGGTACGATATTTTGGAGATGAATCTGGAACGTAAAGTGGATGAATCGCAATTAATCGCCAGTGCTGAAGCTGTGCAGCGTTTAGTAGAGCGTGAAATTGCGCGTGGTGTGGCTAGTGAAAAAATTATCCTGGTGGGATTTTCCCAAGGTGGAGCGGTTGCCTATCACGCGGGGTTGACCTACGAAAAATCACTGGCAGGGTTGTTGATTTTGTCGAGCTATTTTGCCACTCATACCACAGCTAGTATTCACGCCGCAAATCAAAAGACGCCGATATTAATTCAGCATGGCATTCTTGACCCTGTAGTGAACGAGGCGTTAGGGCAGCGCGCCTATCGCTTTTTACAAGATCGCGGTTGCAATGTGCGTTATGAGTCCTATCCAATGGAACACACCGTATGCATGGAACAAGTTGAATCCATGTCAAATTGGATTCAATCAGTGTTGATAAAATAAAAATGTTTAATTATTCAGTCAGACATGCGGGGTCAAATTGGTATTCATCATTTAACCAGGCAATGATTTCTTGCGCATATGGGTTGTTACCAAAGCGCTGATAAGTGGTCTGTAAAAGATATCGCTCTTGTTGAGAAAGTTTTTTCAACCCGAGATCTTGTAATTGATGGGTATCTTGTTGCAATTGTTTCGCTAAAACATCGCCGCATAGATAGCTACAGATGTTAGTAAAGGCGGCATCTGCAGAGTAATTTTCTTTTTCACGGTAAGCCAAGGGTAAGCTGGCCAAGGGAATTTGCGAAAGCCAGGGTTGATTCATTGGGTTGACGGCATGCCCGGCTACTTTATCAGCTAATTGGCTGTGGCCCTGATCAAATGCGCGCAGCTGCAATAAGTTGGATTTCACTGCGCCGTCATTAACCGGGTAGTTATCCCACAAAAACGGTTTGCGGCCAATTAACTCGGTTACTTGTGCGAGATGTTCAGCAGGGTAATTGGTTGAGCAGACTTTTTCCCCGGTCCAAAACATATCGATACTTTTATCCAGTTGCTGCGCGAAGGTTTGCCAGTAGTTCTCCGGCATTGGGCCGAATACGCGTTCCAGTACTGGATCAAAACTGTAATAAGTGGGGCAGAAAATAATTTTTTTGGCGTTGCTGGCCGCTGCTGTCTGATGGGCGATATCGATCTGGATCTGTGCGAGCCCGGGAATGTCGCCGCGCATATCATCAAATAAAATGCATAGGATATCGGGCTCCAATTGATTAATCTGTTGGATGCGCAAGTCTAGTTGCGCGCGCTGGTTGCGCGTGTTGTCGAGATAAATTTCGTGGGGGCTGAGGCCGATACCGAACTGCACATTAGCTGCGCGATAAATCTGGCGTAAATTAGCCAGTGATTTTTTAATATCAACAGGCCAATCTATTTGCCACTGTCTGCGTAAATTTTTGTCGTCTTTTGGTGCGTAGATATAAAAACCGTACTCATTTAGTGCAAGAAATTGCGCGTAATTTTTTCGATCCTGCCAGCTCCAACTGCGGCCAAAAAATCCTTCAATGACACCAAGAGATGCTGTGTAGTTTTTATTCGTATGCATAAGTGGGATCTATAGGCTGAATGAGTAATTATGACCTTGGGATTCTCTTGGTGAGCGACTGTATTTTTTAGCTGATCTAACAAGGGCAATCGACCCTGTAAACACTGCGCTTTAATTGACACCTAAAACCCATCTGCCTATCATAGCGGCCTTTTTAAACAGCGCAATTCTCGCGGCAATTATGCTGTTTTTGTGTTGTTGCCACGCAACCGCTGCTGATTGTATTGGCACGAACGTTCGGCGTATTCGCAGCTTATCAGTTTCGTTTGCGCTTAAAGGCTTAATTCTAGGATGGTAAGCATATAACTTTGAAACTGGTAGGAAGTTTATCCTTCACTACTTGTCGGAGTCGGGTCGGACTCAAACTAACAGAATAGAAATCAACCACTTGTTTAGGTATATCACCTACGCATTTTTGTTTGTGGAGTAGAAATGACTAACCCTGATGTGCGCCCTACCGATTTGCCTGCGTGGAAAACCCTAACTGCCTACGCAGCTCAAATGAAGTCCCAACACCTGAAAGACTTATTTGCCGCTGATGACAAACGTTTTGCCAAGTTCTCCCTGCAATTATCCCATCTGTTATTTGACTACTCCAAAAACTTAATTACTGATGAAACCAAAGCGGCGCTGCTGGCATTGGCCAAAGAGTCCAATGTTGAAAGTTGGCGCGCCAAGATGTTTGCTGCCGAGCACATCAACGCCACTGAAGACCGTGCGGTTATGCACGTTGCCCTGCGCGATAAATCCTCCAAGCCGATTGTGATCGACGGCGCTGACGCGCGTCCGGCAATTAATGCCGAGCTTGAGCGTATGCGCAAACTGAGCGAAAAACTGCGTTCGGGTGAGTGGATTGGTTTTACCGGCAAAACTATTACCGACATTGTCAGTATCGGTATTGGCGGATCCAACCTAGGGCCATTGATGGTGTGTGAAGCGCTCAAGGATTACAGCGATAAACGCTTCAATATGCATTTTGTCTCTAATATCGACGGTGTACAAATTGCCGAGGTATTGGCCGGCCTGAATCCGGAAACTACCTTATTTGTTATCTCCTCTAAAACCTTTACCACGCAAGAAACCATGACCAATGCGCGCACTGCCGAGCAATGGTTTATGGCGGCAGCGGGTAATAAAGCAGAGATTGCCAAACACTTTGTGGCGGTCTCAACCAATCGTAAATTGGTAACTGGTTTCGGTATCGCCGAAGAAAATATTTTTGATATGTGGGATTGGGTCGGTGGCCGTTTCTCACTCTGGTCGGCGATTGGTTTGCCGATCGTATTGTCGCTCGGTTACGAACTGTTTGATGATTTGCTGCAAGGCGCTTATGAGATGGATCAGCACTTCCAGACAGCGCCGCTGGCGGAAAATGCGCCGGTAATGCTGGCATTGGTGGGAATCTGGAACCGCAACTTCCTCGGTTATCCTGCCCATGCGCTCCTGCCGTATGACCAGTGCCTGCACCGTTTCCCAGCTTATATGCAACAGGCGGAGATGGAGAGTAACGGTAAGTCTGTTAATTGGGCGGGTGAGCAGATCAGTTATGGCAGTGTTCCGCTGGTATGGGGCGAGGTGGGTATCAATGGCCAGCATGCTTTCTACCAAATGTTGCACCAAGGTACCGATATTATCCCAGCCGATTTTATTGGTTCAATCGCCCCGACTGTGCCAGTGGAAGGTCATCATGACGCGTTGATGGCGAATTTCTTCGCGCAGACACAAGCCTTGATGCTGGGAATTGATGCGGACCAGGTGCGCCGCGAGTTAAGTGCAAAAGGGATGAGTGCTGCACGCATTGAGGAGATCGTGGAACATAAGGTGCATCGCGGTAATCGCCCAACTAACACTTTCTTGTTAAATAAAGTCGATGCTCGCTCGCTAGGTGCCCTGATCGCGCTTTATGAGCACAAAATTTTTGTTCAAGGTATCATTTGGCGCATTCATTCATTTGATCAATGGGGCGTGGAGTTGGGTAAAGTCCTCGCTGCGGGGATTCAGCCTGAATTGGATTTGGCAAAAGAAACCAATCCAAAACACGATGCTTCAACGCGCAACTTGATTGATCTCTACAAGCGCGCCAAAGCCAATTAAATAGTAGTTCCGAGAGATTCATAAGCAGAGCGCCGGGCAACGTACCCGGCGCGATTGCGCGCAAATCAGCCGATTTGCGCTAGATACAGCCCCAAGAGCAATGGTATTCCCATGACTGACGTATTAAGCACAGATCCAAGACTTGTTGAAATCACCGAGCGGATTATTGCCCGCAGCCGCGACACCCGTGCCGCCTATCTTGCGCGCGTCAACAAATTCCGCAGTAAAGGGCCTGCTCGTCACCATCTGGGTTGTGCAAATCTTGCCCATGGTTTTGCCGCTTGCAATAGCTCCGACAAGGAAGCCTTGGCTGAAGGCCAAGCTGCGAACCTCGGGGTAGTCTCTGCGTATAATGAAATGTTGTCTGCCCATGTGCCCTATGGAGAGTATCTGGAGCCCATCAAGGCGGCTGCCAAAGAAATGGGGATGACCGCACAAATGGCAGGCGGTGTACCGGCGATGTGCGACGGCGTAACCCAGGGATTCCCCGGTATGGAGCTGTCACTGTTTAGCCGCGATGTGATTGCGATGAGTACTGCAATCGCGCTGTCACACGATATGTTTGACGGTGCTATTTGTCTGGGTGTCTGTGACAAAATTGTTCCCGGTTTAATGATGGGAGCACTGTCGTTTGGTCAGCTGCCGATTATTTTTATTCCCGCAGGTCCGATGACTCCCGGTCTGCCAAATGCCGAAAAAGCCAAGGCGCGCCAATTATTTGCTGAGGGCAAAGTAGGGCGCAAGGAGCTCTTGGCCGCAGAGAGCGCCTCTTATCACAGCGCCGGTACCTGTACTTTCTACGGCACCGCCAATACCAATCAAATGTTGATGGAAATCATGGGGATTCACTTACCCGGCAGCACCTTCATCAACCCCTATACCCCTATGCGTGAGGCCTTGACCCGCGCTTCGGTACATCAACTTGCCCGAATTACTCGCGATGAGTTGGTAACTCTGTCCGACATAGTGACCGAGAAATCGATTGTTAACGGTATTGTCGGCTTGATGGCCACTGGTGGTTCAACTAACCATGCTATGCATATCGTTGCTATCGCCCGTGCTGCAGGCGTGTTGATTGATTGGCAGGATTTGTCTGACATTTCAGATATAATTCCGCTTATGTGCCGCATCTATCCGAATGGATTGGCCGATGTAAACCGCTTCCAGGCTGTTGGTGGTATGGGCTTCCTGATGCGCGAGCTACGCAATGCCGGTTTGCTGCATGACGATGTAAAAACCGTTATGGGTGGTTCAGGCTTGTCGGCGTATTCCAAAGAGCCATTTTTGGAAAATGGCGAGGTGGTTTGGCGTGAAGGGATACAGGAAAGCCTCGATGATGCAGTCTTGCGCCCGGTTGCCAAACCTTTCGCACCCGAGGGTGGCATGAAGTTGCTGAAAGGTAATATTGGCCGTTCAGTGATCAAAATTTCCGCAGTCAAAGCGGATCATCGCAAAGTGGTTGCTCCAGCGATTGTGTTCCACAGCCAGGAAGAGTTGCAATCCGCGTTCAAGCGCGGCGATCTGGAAAAAGACTTTATTGCAGTGGTGCGTTTCCAGGGGCCAAAGGCCTGCGGAATGCCTGAGTTGCATAAGCTTACTCCACCGCTGGGTGTATTGCAGGATCGCGGTTTTAAGGTGGCCCTTCTGACTGATGGCCGTATGTCTGGCGCCTCTGGTAAGATTCCGGCAGCGATCCACATGACGCCGGAAGCCTTGGATAACGGTCCCATCGGCTTGATCCGCGACGGCGACATGATTGAATTGGATGCTGAATCCGGCACATTACAACTGCTGGTTAGTGAGGAAGAGCTAAGTGCTCGCCAACCTGCCCAGTGTGATTTATCAGCAGTTCACTATGGTATGGGGCGTGAATTGTTTGCGCCCCTCCGCGCCACAGTGGGATTGGCTGAAGAAGGAGCTACTGTATTTAACTGGTAATTGCCCGTTAAATCCTGGACCCCGAACCTGTGTTCGGGGTCTTCGTTTTTAAAAAGTAAATCCACTTTTCAAGATTCACAAACAGGATTACCCCTCATGCTTGAAGCATTTGATTTTGTCATCTTTGGTGGCGCTGGCGATTTGGCTCTGCGCAAGTTGATTCCCGGTCTCTATCGCGCCCATCGCGAAGGCTCTTTGGCCGCAGGCTCACGCATTATTCCAACCTGCCGCAATACCCAGATGGTTGCTGAATACAAAGACAAGGTGCGCGATGCTGCAGAAAAACACCTCAACTCAGATGAGTTTGATGCTGCCGCTTGGGATGCATTTTCCAAATGCCTGTTTCCGGTATTTGTCGATATTGGTACTAAAGATGAGCATTGGGACGCTTTGGCGCAATTGCTAAATAGCGGTGGCAACAGCCAGCGTGTGTTCTATCTCTCTACCCCCCCCTCAGTGTTCAGTATCTGCTGCAAACATTTGCACGAGACTGGTTTGATTACCGCCACCTCCCGTGTAGTGGTGGAAAAGCCCTTGGGTTATGACGCCAAAACGGCAGAGGAAATTAATAGTCAGATCGCTGAATACTTCAGTGAAGATGCTATCTTCCGTATCGATCACTATCTCGGTAAAGAAACCGTACAAAACTTGCTGGCGCTGCGTTTTGCCAATGGCATGTTTGAGCATCTGTGGGATGCGAAATCTATCGATCACGTACAGATCAGCATTTCGGAAACTGTTGGCCTCGAAGGTCGTGCCAGCTTCTATGATGGCGCTGGTGCGCTGCGCGATATGGTGCAAAACCACATTCTGCAGTTGCTCTGCTTGGTGGCGATGGAGTCACCGAATAAGATGACTGCCGATCGCATCCGCGCGGAAAAACTGAAAGTATTGGAAAGCCTGCGTCCTCTGAATGGCAACACAGTTAAGTACAATACTGTGCGCGGCCAGTATGTCGCCGGCGAAATGGGCGGCAAGGCTGTTCCCGGTTATCTCGATGAGCTGGGGCAAGCGAGCAATACCGAAACTTTCGTTGCGATCCGCGCTTACATCGACAATTCCCGCTGGGCGAATGTGCCTTTCTACCTGCGCACCGGTAAACGTATGAAGCAGCGTTTTGCCGAAATCGTTATCCAGTACAAAGATGTCGCACACCGTGTATATCCTGAATCAGCTGGCATGGCCACGCCAAACCGCTTGATCATCCGTCTGCAACCGGAAGAAAGCATCAAGATCATTATGGTGTCCAAAGATCTGGAGAAGCACGAGACACATTTGCGCCCGGTTGTGCTCAACCTGAATTTCGCCGATACCTATAAAGACTTCTATTCAGATGCCTATAAACGCCTGATGTTGGATGCTGCCGCTGGCGATGCCAGTTTGTTTATCCACCGCGCTGAAGTGGATGCAGCTTGGGCTTGGATCGACCCGATTATCGAAGCCTGGCAACGTCCGGAAAACAAACCGCACGGCTACATGGCCGGTAGCTGGGGTCCACAAGCCTCAGCACAGCTGATGGCCAGTGATCGTCGTCGCTGGTTCTCCATCGATGAAGTGTTGTCAGGGGCGGATCAGGAATGGTAAGCGAGCGTTTATTTGACAGCCGCGCGGAAATGATAGCCGCGCTGCAGGCGGAATGTGAATCAGCGTTGCGTGAGGCAATTGAAGATCGCGGTGAAGCGACTTTTATGGTGTCGGGCGGCAGTACACCTGAACCGCTGTACAAAGCTTTGAGCAACTCCGATCTGGATTGGGAATCTGTTTACGTCGCCTTGGTTGATGAACGCTGGGTGGATTTTGCGCACGATAAAAGCAATGAAGCTTTTACCGTAAAACACCTGATCCAGAATAAAGCCGCCGTGGCCAATCTGGTCGGTATGAAAAACTCAGCGGAAACCGCAGCTGAAGGTTTGGATGATTGTGAAAGCGCTTATCAGCAACTAGCGCAACCTTTTGATGTCACCATACTCGGCATGGGTTCCGATGGGCACACTGCATCATTATTTCCTCATGCGCAGGGGTTAGATGAGGCGTTGAATCCGGAGTCTGAGCAATTGTGCGCGGCGATTATCGCCAAGCAAAGCGAAGTAACCGGTGCAATTACCGAGCGCATGACCTTGACATTGGCTGGTTTGCTCCGCTCCAAAACCTTGGTGTTGCTACTGACTGGCGATGAAAAATTGGCAGTATTACGTGCAGCCCAGGCGGGTACCGATATAAAAGAAATGCCGATCCGTGCAGTGTTGCAACAGCAAAAAGTGCCGGTTGTGGTTTATTGGGCGCCTTGATTTTTACCGAATTCCGAACTGATCTGCGGAAGGTTTTTTTAGGGCAGATTATTCTTTCGAACTTTTTTGAACAACGAGGGACATACAGTGGCTTTAACTATCGATCAAATTGTCAGAGTAGCGCCAGTCGTACCCGTTATGGTGGTGGAGCGCATTGAAGATGCTGTGCCCTTGGCCAGAGCGCTTTATAACGGTGGGTTGAAAGTGTTGGAAATTACCCTGCGCACCCCCTGTGCACTGGATGCTATCAGTGCCATGGTAGAAGACTTGCCTGATGACGCGGTAATTGGTGCCGGCACCATTATTACTCCGGCAGATTTGGAAAAAGCGGTAAAAGCGGGTTCAACCTTTTTGGTTAGCCCAGGTACTACACCGGCGCTGATCGAAGCGGCTAAAGCCTGCCCGGTTCCGCTGTTAGCCGGTGTTGCAACACCAACCGAGGCAATGAATCTCTACGTACAAGGATTTACCCATCAGAAGTTCTTCCCTGCTGAAGCTGCAGGCGGTGTGCCTATGTTGAAGTCAATTGCCGGCCCTTTGCCGCAGATTACGTTCTGCCCAACCGGTGGAATTGATTTGGCAAAAGCACCGAGCTATTTGGCATTGCCAAACGTGCATTGTGTTGGTGGTACCTGGATGGCGCCGAAAGAATTGATGAAAGCCGGACGCTGGGATGAGATTGAGCGTCTCGCTCGTGAAGCAGCCAGCTTGCCACGCGGTTAACCTGAGGGCGCCGCTTGCAGCGCCCTTAATGAATACAAGAACTGGGCGTATCAAACGCCTGAACAGGGCGTAGCAAGCAGCGCCCCTACAGCAAAAATTATTGAACAGCTTACTTAGGAGAATGTAATGATTAGAGTGGCAATTAACGGTTACGGTCGTATCGGTCGCAATGTACTGCGTGCCTTGTATGAATCAGGCAAGCGCAGCCAAATCCAGATCGTAGGTATCAACGACCTGGGTGATGCGCACCTCAATGCCCATCTCACCAAATATGATTCTGTTCACGGCGGATTTAACGGCACCGTGAAATTTGAAGGCGATACCATGTTCGTCAACGGCGATGCTATCCGCATCACATCCGAGCGCGATCCAGCCAAGTTGCCCTGGGGCGAATTGAATGTTGATGTGGTGTACGAATGTACCGGCATATTCACCAGCAAAGAAAAAGCTGGTTTGCATTTGGCTGCTGGCGCCAAGAAAGTCATTATCTCTGCTCCAGGTACCGACGTGGATGCTACCGTGGTATTTGGTGTAAACGACAAAGTGTTGAAAGCGACTGACACCATCATCTCTAACGCCTCTTGCACTACTAACTGTCTGGCACCGGTCGCCAAAGTGTTGAACGATAACTTCACTATCGTGCAAGGTTCTATGACCACCATTCACTCATATACCAATGATCAGGTATTGTCTGATGTATTCCACAAAGATATTTACCGTGCGCGCTCAGCTACCCAATCCATGATCCCAACCACTACCGGTGCTGCTAAAGCAGTAGGTTTAGTGTTGCCTGAATTGAAAGGCAAGATGGATGGTATTTCTGTTCGTGTGCCAACTATCAACGTTTCTCTGGTTGACCTGAACGTATTGGTAGAAAAAGAAGTTAGCGTTGAAGCGATTAATGCTGCGATGAAAAAAGCAGCTGAAACTGAAATGCCAGGGGTATTGGCTTTCGTTGATGAGCCTCTGGTTTCAATCGATTTCAATCACAATCCGCATTCTTCCAACTACGACTCACTGCAGACCAAGGTGTACGGCAAGTGGGTAAAAGTATTGGCGTGGTACGACAACGAGTGGGGCTTCTCCAACCGTATGTTGGATAACACCCTTGCACTTATGTCCGCTAAATAAGAGAGCCCATCATGTTAAGACGTACAAAAATCGTCAGTACTTTGGGACCTGCTTCCGAATCTGCAGAAGTATTGGAAAAATTGATTTTGGCGGGTGTGGATGTGGTTCGCTTGAATTTTTCGCACGGCTCGCCGGAAGATCACAAGCGTCGCGCAGAAATGGTTCGTGAATTGGCGGCCAAGCACAACCGTTTTGTGGCGGTGCTCGGCGATCTTCAAGGCCCAAAAATCCGTGTTGCACGTTTTGCCGAAGGTAAAATTCATCTCAAAGTAGGCGACAAGTTTGTGTTGGATGCAGCCCTGGGGCGCGATGAAGGTAACCAGCAGCAAGTGGGTATCGACTATAAAGAGTTACCCAATGACTGTAAGCCCGGCGATGTGTTGTTGCTCGATGATGGCCGCGTAGTTCTGACTGTCGACAAAATCGAAGGCACACGTATTTATACCACCACTAAGGTGGCGGGTCCTTTGTCCAACAACAAAGGCATCAACCGCCAAGGTGGCGGCCTGACTGCACCAGCACTGACAGAAAAAGATATTGCCGACATCAAAACTGCTGCTGAAATCGATGTGGATTATCTCGCGGTTTCTTTTCCTCGCTCTGCAGAGGATATGGATTTCGCACGTAAATTGATGGTTGCTGCAGGTGGTCGTGCCGGTTTGGTTTCTAAAGTTGAACGCGCAGAAGCCGTGGCGGATGATGAAACACTTGATGGCATTATCATGGCAAGCGATGCGGTGATGGTTGCACGTGGTGACTTGGGTGTCGAGATTGGCGATGCAGCGCTGATCGGTGTGCAAAAGCGCATCATCGCTCGCTCACGTGCCCTCAACAAAGCGGTGATTACCGCAACGCAAATGATGGAGTCGATGATCAATAGCCCGCTGCCAACGCGTGCTGAAGTATTCGACGTTGCTAACGCAGTGCTCGATGGCACCGATGCGGTAATGCTATCGGCGGAGACAGCGGCCGGCAATTTTCCGGTTGAAACTGTTGAAGCTATGGTGCGTATTATTCTCGGTGCTGAAAAACATCCCACGGCGAGTTTTGATAACTACCGTATGGATCAGGCTTTCAGCAGTGTTGATGAATCAATCGCGTTGGCGTCTATGTTTACAGCCAACCATCTTGATGGTGTTAAGGCGATTATTTGCTTTACCGAATCAGGTAGTACACCGCGCTTGATGTCGCGTGTTGGTTCGCAGTTGCCCATTTTTGCGTTCTCTCGTCACGTGAGCACCCAGCGCAAAGTGGCAATGTATCGCGGCGTACAACCTATTGCATTTGACACCAATAGCGCTCCTTGTGCAGATGATTTTGTGCGCGCAATTGCGATGCTCAAATCACAGCGCACCTTGGTCGATGGTGATTTGGTCATCGTTTCCAGCGGTGATACCACCTTGCTGGGCGGTACCAATACCATGAAGATTCTGCGTGTTGATGAAACAATGAAATAAGTGTGTGACAACGAAAAAAACGGCAGCTAGTCTGCCGTTTTTTTTGTCCAAAATTTACTGATTGCTATTGGAGTCAATCGTGAAGTTACAACAGTTCGTCGCACTTGTCTTATTTATACTCGCCAGCATGGCGTCTGCAGCACTGGAATTGACCGGTGAGTGGCAGCAGGGTGGTGTGATTATTGGCAAGGTGTTGCAGGGAATCCGGGTGGAATATCGCGGCAAACCATTGCAAATTTCTGCTGCAGGTCAGTTTGTCATTGGATTAGGTCGCGATGCAGAGAAAGCGGCAACTCTGGTCACAATTGACAGTGCTGGTACTCGTCAAGAGCATCGATTTGATGTGAAAACGCGTACTTACAATATTCAAAAAGTAACTGGTGTTCCGCAACAAACGGTAGAGCCTGATCCGGCACAAGTTGAGCGAGCCAAACGCGAAGCGCAAATGGCAGCCGATGCGCGTAAAGGCGATTTACCGCTGACATTTTTTGCGCAGAAATTCGAATGGCCACTGATTGGGCCGGTAACGGGTGTGTACGGCAGCCAGCGATTTTATAACGGCGTACCCAACTCACCGCATTACGGTGTTGATATAGCCAAGCCCGTAGGTACTTTAGTAAAAGCACCTGCTGGTGGTGTAGTGACGCTCGTTCACCCGGATATGTTCTTTTCGGGTGGGACATTAATTATCGATCATGGCCACGGCTTGTCATCGACTTTTATTCATTTAAGTGAAGTGCTGGTGAAAAAAGGCGATGCGATTACCCAGGGGCAATTTATTGCGAAAGTGGGTAAAACCGGTCGAGCTACTGGCCCGCATCTTGACTGGCGGATGAACTGGTTTGAAGAGCGCGTTGATCCACAATTGTTGGTTGAGCCTATGCCTGCCGAATAATTTTTTTCAGTTGTTGTTATTCAATTATTTTTTGTCAGCGTTCATAACGGATTGTGTATGAAGCCTATTGCTCTGATTGTGGTTGCTTTTTTAACTGGCGTTGTTCTTACCTTGATTGCGGTGCAAGGCACATTTCGCGATTTGCGCTTCGCTTTGTCCCCATCGCTCAATTTTGCTGATGGTGCGAGCTATGTTGGCGATCTTAACGCTCAAGGTCAGTTGGAAGGGCAGGGACGCATGCGCTGGACGAATGGCGATGAGTATGATGGCGAATTTTTAGCGGGGCTCATGCATGGAAAAGGTAAATTTGTTTCTGCTTACTCAGGTAATTACAGCGGGGATTATGTGCGTGGCCGAATGGAAGGGCGTGGCTTATTGACGTATCCGGACGGTAGTCGCTATGAAGGTGAGTTTGCCGGGAATCAATTTCACGGTAAGGGCAAGCTCGCATATCCACGTGGAGATGTTTACCAAGGGGATTTTGAAAAAAATAAAATGCATGGTAGCGGCAAATGGACGTTCGCCGATAAATCTTTCTATATTGGTCAAGTGGTTGACGGTGTAATTCAAGGAAAGGGTGAATTGCAGCGCGCAACGGGTGAAAAATACACTGGGGATTTTGTCGCGGGAAAAATGCACGGTCAAGGTGTGTTCGATGATGGACGGGGCAATCGCTACAGCGGTGAATTTCAAAGTGATAATTTTGCTGGCTCAGGAACTTACACCAGCCATGATGGCTTCACTTATGTCGGTGAATTTAAAAACTGGCGGCTGAATGGCAAGGGAATTCAAACCGATGTCGAGGGCAATCACTGGGAGGGAGAATATCAGGATGGTCAGTTGGAAGGTAAAGGCAGTTATACCGCAAAAGAGGGCGAACAATACACCGGTGAATTTCAATTTGGAAAATACGATGGGCAAGGAAAATTGATTGCCAGTAATGGGGATATCTACGAAGGCGAATTTTCCTATGGTAGCAAACACGGCAAAGGCATATTGATTTACCAAACACCTATCGATGGTGTTAGTCGAATTGACGGTCGCTGGGAATATGGTCGTTTGGTCGATGGGGGCGAGACAGTAAAAATTTTTACCCCTGAAGAAGTTGCGGAGCACGCACTCTATAAAGAATCCGGTGAATTACAACTCGCGTTGGATTCCCTGCAGACATCAAATCCTCAAAAAATTGAATTGTACAGTTTAGTTGTGGCTGGATATGGCACTGAAGAAGTATTTCGTCGAGAAAGTAAATTTATTGAAAATTTATTTAGCGCTCAATATGGCAACCGCGCAACGGCGATTTATTTGGCCAATAGCCAGCGCTCGTTGAATGAACGTCCGCTGGCGACATTAACCAGTATCCGTGCAGCGATTACACGTATTGCTGAACGCATGGATAAGGAGCAGGATATTTTCTTTTTGTATATCACCAGCCATGGTTCCAAGGATAAAAAAATCTCACTCAACCACAATGGTCTTGCACTAGCGGATGTAGAAGCAAAGTGGCTTGGTGATCTGCTAAAGGCTACTGGCATCAAGCATCGCGTTGTTGTGTTGTCGGCCTGTTTTTCCGGTGGTTTTATTGATGACCTTAAGGATGAGCAGAGCCTGATTATGACCGCCGCAGCTGCCGATAAGACCTCCTTTGGCTGCGCCGATGACAGCCTGTTCACCTATTTTGGCAAAGCCTACTTCAAGGAGTCGCTCAAACCCGGAGTTGATTTTGAGCAGGCCTTTGTGAAGGCAAAGAAGATGGTTTCCACTTGGGAAAAAGAACAAAAAATTACCAAATCGCATCCCCAAATTTACTCGAATAAACGGGTTGTGGGGCAGGTAAAGCGCTGGCAAAACGGACTTATCCCACCGCTTTCCGGCGATTTAGCTCCTTAATTGCCGCTATAGCCCCATGGCTGTAGAGACAGGGCTGCAAAATGCAGTGTAAGATACCGCCCCCAACTGGCCTAAGCGTGACCTAAGACCATGATAGATAAAAAATTACTCAGTATTTTGGTGTGCCCGGTGAGCAAGGGTGAACTTGAGTATCGCCCTGAGCAGCAAGAGTTGGTGTGTTGGGATAGTGGTTTAGCCTATCCCATTCGCGACGGCATACCGGTGATGCTGGAGCATGAGGCGCGTAAACTGAGCGCCGAAGAAATAGAAGAGCATCGCGCCTGATTAGGCGAGTTCCTATCTTTTTATACAAATCGCATTAATTCGAACATTTAGTGGATGCAATATGAAGAGCGCTGAAATTCGCAACGCCTTTTTGAAATACTTTGAGAGCAAAGGTCACACCATTGTCGCCAGCAGTTCGCTGGTTCCTGAAAATGACCCTACGCTGCTGTTTACTAACGCGGGCATGAATCAGTTCAAAGATGTTTTTCTTGGCGGTGACAAGCGCTCCTACAATCGCGCTACCAGTTCCCAACGCTGCGTGCGCGCTGGCGGTAAACACAACGATCTGGAAAATGTTGGTTATACCGCACGTCACCACACTTTCTTTGAAATGCTGGGCAACTTCAGTTTTGGCGATTACTTTAAACACGACGCTATTCGCTACGCATGGGAATTCCTCACCGCAAAAGATTGGCTCAATATTCCCGCAGAAAAACTCTGGGTTACCGTCTATGCATCAGACGATGAAGCCTATGATATTTGGAATAAAGAGGTGGGCGTACCTGCAGAACGCATCATCCGGATTGGTGACAATAAGGGTGCTCCTTACGCATCCGATAACTTTTGGGCTATGGGTGATACTGGACCATGTGGCCCCTGCACCGAGATTTTCTACGATCATGGCGCGGATATCTGGGGTGGCCCACCTGGTTCACCAGAAGAAGATGGTGATCGCTACATAGAAATCTGGAACAACGTGTTCATGCAGTTCAACCGCACTGCAGACGGTGTTTTACATCCGCTGCCAGCGCCATCCGTCGATACGGGAATGGGCTTGGAGCGTATTTCAGCCGTAATGCAGCATGTGCATTCCAACTATGAAATCGACCTGTTTCAGCATTTGTTGCAAGCTGCCGCTGATGCGACTGGCAACCACGACATGGAAAACAAATCCCTGCGTGTGATTGCTGACCATATCCGCTCCTGCTCCTTTCTGATCAGCGATGGTGTTGTGCCATCAAATGAAGGCCGCGGCTATGTGCTGCGCCGCATCATTCGCCGCGCGATCCGCCATGGCAACCAACTCGGCCAAAAGCAACCTTTTTTCCACAAGTTGGCTAAAGCTCTGGCGGAAGTAATGGGTGATGCATACCCCGAGTTGCATAAGAACCAGGCGCAAATCGAGCGAGTGCTGCTGCAAGAAGAAGAGCAGTTTGAAAAGACGCTCGATAAAGGCATCGCCGTCCTTGAGGATGCTCTGGGCAAACTCTCCGGGACTGAAGTCCCTGGCAAAATCGTTTTTACCCTCTATGACACCTATGGGTTTCCGGTTGATCTGACAGCTGATATTGCTCGTGAGCGAGGCCTGACCATTGATCAGGAGGGTTATGAAGCCGCTATGGCTGAACAGCGCGCTCGCGCTCGCGCTGCTGGTAGTTTCAAAGTGGATTACAACGCTGCCGGCCTCGATTTGCCCGCCAGTGAATTCCTTGGTTATAGCTCTTTGGCAGAGCAGGGCAAGGTTCTCGCACTGGTTAAGGATGGCAAAAAAGTAGAGCGTTTGGTTGAAGGTGAAGATGGTGCAGTAGTGCTTGATCGCACCCCTTTCTACGCTGAATCCGGTGGTCAGGCAGGCGACTGTGGCTATCTGGAGTTAGGTGGTAATCGCCTCGAGGTGCGCGACTGCCAGAAGCAGGGCGCATCGCATGTGCATGTTGTACGTGTGCTGCAAGGTGCTGTATCGGTGGGCGACGGTTTTGCCGCCAAGGTTGATGCCAATGTGCGTCAGGCGACTGCCTTAAACCACTCGGCCACCCACTTGATGCATGCTGCGCTGCGTAAAATTCTGGGTGAACATGTGACTCAAAAGGGCTCGTTGGTAGATTCCGAGCGCCTGCGTTTCGATTTTTCTCATTTTGAGGCATTGACTGCCGAGCAGTTAAAAGCCATTGAATTGTTGGTCAATGACCAGATTCGCGCCAACTCGGCGGTTGCCACCGAGCTGTGTAATATGGATGCAGCCAAAGCCAAAGGTGCGATGGCGCTGTTTGGCGAAAAATATGGCGATACTGTGCGTGTACTGACCATGGGTGATGGCTTCTCTGTCGAACTTTGCGGCGGTACTCACGTTAATCGCACTGGTGATATAGGCTTGTTCCGTATTACCTCTGAATCTGGTGTTGCTGCCGGTGTGCGTCGTATTGAGGCTATTACTGGTGCAAAAGCTCTGGCGTTGTTTGATCAGGTTGAAGCGCTGGTGGATACCGCTGGTCGCAGCTTAAAAGCCAATCGCGACACATTGATAGAAAAACTGGATGCGCTGGTTGCGCACAATCGTAAGTTGGAAAAAGATCTCGCTGTCCTGAAGACCAAACTGGCCACTGCTGGGAGTGGTGATGTGTTGTCACAGGCTGTGGATATCGCAGGTGTTAGAGTACTGGCCTTGAATCTTGAGGGTGCAGATGCCAAATCCTTGCGTGAGACGGCAGATCAATTCAAAAACAAACTTGGCTCGGCGGTAGTGCTATTGGCCACCGTTGAAGACGATAAAGTGGCGCTCATTGCAGGTGTTACCCAGGATGTAACTAGCAAAGTGAAAGCTGGGGATTTGATGGGTTTTGTTGCAGCACAACTGGGTGGCAAAGGCGGCGGCCGTCCGGATATGGCGCAAGGCGGTGGTACCAATGTCGCAGGGCTGGATGCTGCTTTGGCTTCAGTAGTGCCTTGGGTAAAAACCCAACTCGGTCAATAGCTGTACAGAAAGATGAAGGAAGTGTGATTAATCCGCTTTTAATCATCCATTTGAGTTAACTTTTGTCGCAATCTGGTGTTTAATTGGCGCCTTTTTGTGATCTGGTTGCCAGATGATTTAGGGGCTTACCCTAAGTATTTAGTACTAGTGTCAACAGCGGGTAGTAGAAGTTGTCGATTGCTGTGGGCTGATTTTTTCGGTTTAGGCAATCATGTAAGTAGTGAGTGATGTGTTGAGTTGAGATTAAGCAGGAATTTAACGGTGAGTGATATGTTTGCTCACTTTAGTGCACAAATCATGTGCAAGTGAATGCAGTCGACAATAAGTGTTGTTTCAGCGTTCTTTAATCAAAAGGAAAATGCCATGCCGCTAATTCAATCTATCGAAGTTTACGTTGTTGTAAATGGTGCCTCTGCCACCACTGCCGACCCTGTTTATGTCGGTGTAGTTACCAAGCATTATGGTGGTCGGGAGTTTCCGCTCCGCTATCAGCAGACGGGTATGAGTTTTGTTAGTGGCCATACTTACAAGTTTGGTTTTAGTGCGACTGGTGGTGATTATCCACCAGCATGGGATTCTCAAGGCAATGGTAGTAATAGTTTAAGTGCCTACCCATTGGAGGTCTCAGATGGTGCGCAGTTTGATCAGCGTGTTTATCTGAGAAAAGAGCCTGTCCGGGCAGAGGGGCAAGCGGATAGCGCTTTATTCTTGGATGATGTTTCAGTGACGTTGCGTCTCGATTCTGGAGAAGCATTTTTTTATCGTACAAGGTACTCAACAAATGAAGAGCCATCTTTGGTTCGTCTTGCCAATGAATATGGTCAGATGGTGTATTTGTACCCGGTGTAAATTAGCTTTCAATTGATAAAGGATAGGCTGTGTAATGAGCTTATTAGTTCAGAAGTATGGTGGTACCTCAGTTGGTTCGATTGAGCGTATAGAGCAGGTTGCCGATAAGGTGGCAGGTTTTCATGCCCAAGGTCATGAAATGGTTGTGGTACTCTCAGCTATGAGCGGGGAAACCAATCGCCTGATCGGCTTGGCGCAACAAATTCAGGATACCCCCGATCCTCGTGAATTGGATGTATTGGTGTCTACCGGCGAACAGGTGACTATTGCACTCTTGTGTATGGCACTAAAAAAGCGTGGCGTAGATGCGCGCTCTTACACCGGCGGCCAAGTCCGTATCCTAACGGATAATGCCCACACCAAAGCGCGTATCCAGTCTATCGATGAAGAGAATATGCGTGCCGATCTTAAAGCAGGTCGTGTGGTCGTTGTTGCCGGTTTTCAGGGTGTGGATGAGCAAGGCAATATCACCACGCTTGGTCGCGGCGGTTCAGATACTACCGGTGTTGCGCTTGCTGCTGCACTGAGGGCGGATGAATGCCAGATCTACACCGATGTAGACGGCGTATATACCACTGATCCACGTGTATGCGAGCGTGCCCGTCGTCTGGAAAAGATTACCTTTGAAGAAATGTTGGAAATGGCCAGCCAGGGTTCCAAAGTTCTGCAGATTCGCTCAGTTGAATTTGCCGGCAAATACAAGGTGCCTCTGCGTGTTCTGCACAGTTTCAAAGAAGGCCCTGGAACCCTTATTACCCTCGATGAGGAAGACTCAACTATGGAACAACCTATTGTTTCCGGTATTGCATTTAACCGTGATGAAGCCAAAGTAACCGTTGCTGGTGTACCTGATACTCCTGGCGTGGCAGCAAAAATTCTCGCGCCTATTGGTGCCGCTAATATTGAGGTAGATGTTATTGTTCAGAACGTGTCAGCAGATGGTACTACTGACCTGACGTTTACTGTGCACAAAAATGATATGAGCAAAGCCGTTGCTGTACTGGAAGCGGTTGCCAAAGAAATTGGTGCACGCGAAGTGCGTAGTGATGATAAGGTAGCTAAAGTATCTATCGTGGGTGTTGGTATGCGCTCTCATGCAGGTGTTGCATCGCGCATGTTTACTGCTCTTGCAGAAGATCGTATCAACATTCAAATGATCACCACATCAGAAATTAAAATTTCGGTGATCATCGATGAGCGTTACTTGGAGTTGGCTGTGCGCAGTCTGCACACCGCTTTTGGTTTGGATGCCGAACCGTCAGAAGGCCGAGTGAGGGGCTAGGCCTTCTAATAAAAGGCGGTTTAGTTAAGGTGTTTGAGTCGCATTACTGTTTACTTAAAAAATAGACAGAAAAATGTTGGGGGTTTCTTCCCTTTCGCAAAAAGTAGACGATACTTAAATCCAGGCATTCGGTTGTCAGGACGCGACAGGGGGTATTCGGGGGTCGATGGTGGCAAGGGGTGTCTAAGTCGTACTCTTACAGGATGAGTGAAGGAGATTAAAGATGTTAATTTTAACTCGCCGTATTGGCGAAACCTTGATGGTGGGTGACGAGGTTACCGTTACCGTGTTAGGTGTCAAAGGCAACCAGGTTCGTATTGGTGTCAACGCTCCTAAAGATATTGCTGTGCATCGCGAAGAAATTTATCAGCGTATTCAGCGCGAAAAGCAAAATCAGGAAGAGCAAGACAGCTAAGTTTTTACTTAATTGTTTTGTTGTTCGGCGCTTTTCAACTACGCGGCGGTATGAGAAATCATCCGCCGCGTAGGCGTTTATAGGGGTTAAATTTTTAAATATTTCTCTAATTGAATGTTAATTATTCATACTCAAAATAATCGTCATTTTGTTCTGTAAATTTGTCTTCAAGACTTTGAATTTTAGAGAATTATGGTATTATGCCGCACCTGCTGAGACGGAGCTTATCCCGCTTCAGCAGACGTGGAGAAGTGGCCGAGTGGCCGAAGGCACTCCCCTGCTAAGGGAGCATACCTCAAAAGGGTATCGGGGGTTCGACTCCCCCCTTCTCCGCCATTGAATTCAATTAAAAAGCTCAATCGAAAGATTGGGCTTTTTATTTTTCTGGGATTAAAAAGTTATTTTGTAGGTTGGGTAAGGCCGCCCAGGTCGAGCGCTATGGCTGAGCGCAGCGCAATCAGCGTTAACACAAAAACCTTCCAATAAAAAAGCCGATGTTTATGCATCGGCTTTTCATAAATCGCAAATAATTAATAGTTACAGTGCGCTGATTTTTTGAATCTGTTCGCGCAACTTTTCCACTGCAATTTTATTTTCCGCAACACGATTGCGCTCGTTGGCAACAACTTCAGCAGGTGCTTTTTCAACAAACGCGGCATTGCCAAGTTTTGCTTCAGTGCGCTCAATATCCTGAATTAATTTATTGCTCTCTTTAGTGAGACGAGCGATCTCGGCATCTTTATCAATCAGTCCGGCCATAGGGACTAAAATTTCCATTTGGCCAACCAAGGCTGTGGCAGACATAGGTTCGGTCTCACCGGTGTTTAGCCAGGTAACGCTTTCCAATGATGCTAATTTCTTCAGGAATTGCTGGTTGTTGTTCAAGCGTTGCTTATCTTCACTGGTCCCATTTTTAAATAGCACCGGTAAATCTTTAGCGGGAGAGATGTTCATCTCGCCGCGAATATTGCGCACACCTGCAACTACCGATTGCAGCCATTCAACATCGTTTAGTGCCTGTTGATCGATTTTGCTGTCATCCGCTTGCGGATAGGGTGCATGCATGATTGTTTCGCCCGCTGCACCCGAGAGCGGTTTGATAATTTGCCAAATTTCTTCAGTGATAAATGGCATCAGTGGATGTACCAAACGCAAAATGGTTTCGAGCACACGCACCAGTGTTCGACGGGTTCCTTTCTTTTGTGCTGCCGTTGCATCGGCATTAAACAAAACCGCTTTGGTCGCTTCCAGATACCAACTGCAGTATTCGTCCCACACAAACGAATAAATTGCTTGTGAGGCTAAATCCAGTCGATAGTTATCCAGATTTTCCGCTACTATTTTTTCTGCGATTTGTAATTTACTAATAATCCAGCGATCGCCCAGCGACAATTCATAATCACTTGACCCATCCTGCCCGCAGTCGTGATTTTCACATTGCATCAATGTGAAACGCATGGCATTCCAGATTTTGTTGCAGAAGTTGCGATAGCCCTCTACGCGGCCCATATCGAATTTAATATCGCGGCCAGTTGATGCAAGCGAGCAGAACGTGAAGCGCAATGCATCTGTTCCGTAAGCCTGGATTCCTTCCGGAAATTCTTTGCGGGTTTGCTTTTCGATTTTGCCGGCATCTTTTGGATTCATTAAACCGGTTGTGCGTTTTTGTACCAGTGTTTCCAAATCAATACCGTCGATAATATCGAGTGGGTCGAGCACGTTACCCTTGGACTTCGACATTTTCTGGCCTTGGCCATCGCGCACCAAACCATGTACGTATACGGTTTTGAACGGAATTTGCGGCGTGCCATCTTCATGCTTCACCAAATGCATGGTCAGCATAATCATGCGTGCAACCCAGAAGAAAATAATATCGAAACCGGTCACCAACAAATCGGTCGGATGGAATTTTTTCAGGAATTCTGTTTGCTCTGGCCAGCCGAGTGTTGAGAAGGTCCACAAACCGGAGCTGAACCAAGTATCCAGTACATCTTCATCCTGATTCAGTTTTACATCTGCACCAAGATTATATTTGCTGCGTACTTCCGCTTCATTTCGACCAACATACACTTTGCCGCTTGCGTCATACCATGCAGGAATACGGTGACCCCACCACAATTGACGGCTGATACACCAATCCTGAATGTCGCGCATCCAGGAAAAGTACATATTCTCATATTGCTTCGGTACGAATTGGATGCGGCCGTCTTCAACGGCGGCGATTGCCGGTTCTGCTAATGGTTTGGTGCTTACATACCATTGGTCAGTTAGCCATGGTTCGATTACCACGCCTGAGCGATCACCGCGCGGTACTTTCAATCCATGGTCGTCAATTTTTTCCAGCAATTCAGCTGCTTCAAATGCAGCGACAATTTGCTTGCGCGCTTCGTAGCGATCAAGTCCAGCGTATTGAGCGGGCAGGGTGCCGTCGAGTTGGGTATTGAGGCTTCCATCCAAATTAAAAATTTGTGCAACACCTAAAATCGCGGCGTTTTTATCGAGCACATTAATCAAAGGCAAATTGTGACGCTTGCCTACTTCATAGTCGTTGAAATCGTGTGCGGGAGTAATTTTCACGCAGCCAGTACCAAACTCGCGATCAACGTAATCATCTGCCACAATTGGAATCAAACGATTAACCAATGGCAGCAGAACAAATTTACCGATCAGCGATTTGTAGCGCTCATCTTCAGGGTGAACCGCCACGGCACTATCGCCCAGCATGGTTTCAGGGCGAGTGGTTGCAACGACCAAATAATTTTTGCCGTCAGCGGTGGTGGCGCCATCCGCTAATGGATAGCGCAGATTCCACAGTGAGCCTTTTTCATCGTGGTTTTCCACTTCCAGGTCAGAAATCGCGGTGTGCAATTTGGGGTCCCAATTCACCAGGCGTTTGCCGCGATAAATCAGGCCGTCATCAAACAAGCGCACAAAGGCTTCCTGTACCGCAGTTGATAAACCGTCATCCATGGTAAAGCGCTCGCGGCTCCAATCGACGGATGAGCCCAAACGGCGAATTTGGCGGGTGATAGTACCGCCGGATTGCTCTTTCCATTCCCAGACTTTTTCGAGGAATTTTTCGCGGCCGAGATCGTGGCGGCTTACACCTTGCGCCGCCAATTGACGCTCAACCACCATTTGGGTCGCAATGCCTGCGTGGTCGGTACCCACTTGCCACAAAGTATCGTCGCCTTTCATGCGGCGATAGCGAATCATCGTGTCCATCACCGCATTGTTAAACCCGTGCCCCATGTGCAGGCTACCAGTGACATTCGGTGGCGGAATCATCATGCAGTAGGGAGTTCCGTCTCCAGCAGGCTTAAAATAGCCTTTTTCTTCCCAGGTTTGGTACCACTGGCGTTCGATAGCATGGGGTTCGTAGGTTTTTTCCATAGCAATAACAGACTCTTGCGGATGCCGCTGCGCGGCTGATCAATAGGCGTAAAAACAGGCTGGCGATTATACATTCTGGCGCTGGTATGGCCTAGTCGAACATCTGATAGGTTAGAATAATCACATACAACTTCCTCAATAGTCTTGGGTTGCTTATGACCGATTCAGTAATACAACATTCTCCTATAGATGCGGTGATAACTTGGGTGGATGGTGCTGATCCTGCTCATAAAGAAAAGCTTGAGAAGTATATTTTGAGTATTGGTGGGCAACGTCCTAGGGCTGCGAGTACGGCACGTTTTCATAGTCTTAATGAAATTGAATATTGTGTTGTATCCTTACTTAAATTTGCACCTTGGATTGGCACTATATTTGTGGTGAGTGATAATCAGGCTCCCGGTTTTATTAAAAAACTTGCTGGCACAAAATACGAGTCGCGTGTGAAAGTAATAGATCACCGGATAATTTTTTCTGGGTATGAAGATTGCCTTCCGTCATTCAGTAGTATGTCCATTGCGAGTTTGCTTTGGCGAATCCCGGGTTTATCAGAGCGCTTTATATTTTTGAATGATGATTTTTGTTTAATTCGCTCATTGTCTCCTAGTGCATTTTATCGAGATGAAAAGGTGGTGCTGCGTGGCTCATGGAAGGTTCAAACAGAGCGACGATTGATAAAAAAAATAGTCAATTGGTTTAAAAGATGTTTTGGTGTAGGAGAAAAAAATACTTCTAATTCTAGGGTGCGATTTATCGGTGTTCAGGAAAATAGTGCAAGAATGTTTGGTTACATGCAGAATGTGTTTCAGTTAGAGCATAATCCACATCCTTGGCGAAAATCAGTGTGGCGTGACTATTGCGAGCGATATCCAGAAATCTTGAAGACCAATATCAGTTTTCGTTTTCGTTCACCGCTGCAATTTGTTCCAGAGGGCTTCAGCGCCCACTGTCTATTAAAAATGGGGCTGGCAGTAGTAGATAATCAGCTAAGAACATTACAAATTAAGCCTGGTGATCAGGCTTTGATACGGATAAAAGCCAAGCTCGCTCAGGCTGACCGTGACGCGTCCTATGTGTTTGCATGCTTTCAGAGTCTTGAAAACGCATCACCGGAAGCACTGGCTACAATTCTTGGCTGGATTGATAAGCGTATTGGTGATCTAGATCATTTCCTGGCGCAGGAAGCAGCTGCTGACCGTGAATTTTACTCTGAATCTAAGTGTATTTGAGTTTTGACAAGTCATCATTGTTTGGAATAAATGGCGTAGAGATTTTCAAGTTCTAAAGCGCAGCTCCTTAGTTGGAACTTGCTTTTTATTAGCTCCTGCTGATTATTAATGATGTCCAAATAGCTTTCTGGAGTAGCGAGTATGTTGGTCAGTATGCTCGCTAGTGCATTGCTATCTTTCTCGGCAAACGTAAAACAGGTTTCTCTGTCTATCAGATTATCGCCAACTCCTCCAGATGATGAGCTGACCACGAATACACCACTGGCTTGTGCCTCAAGAATAGAGATCGGCAGGCCTTCTGCGTCACCACTATTGGCTGTAATGCTCGGCAAGCAAAATATTTTGCAATTATCGATTTGCTCTTTGACTTGGGTGCTGGTTAACGCACCAGTGAAAGTGACGTCAGATAAGTTTAATTGATTTATCTGATTGCGTAATTGCTCTTCCATTCCGCCCTTGCCAACAATTATTAGTTCAGCATCTGGAACGGCCTTTTTAACTGCCGCAAAGGCATCAATCAGATATTTTGCTCCCTTCTTTTCCACAAGACGACCAACATAAAGAATTCGGTTTTTTCGCTCTAATATTGGAACTGGACCTGGAGTAAAATCTTCAGTATTTACACCTATATAACTCACGGTAATCTTTTCGGCCGGAATACCGAACTTAATAGCACGCTCTTTAATTGCGCTGGACACTGCCAGAAAATGCACTTTGGGTTCTTGGGCAAGTTTCAATAATTGTTGCGGATACTTACGCTTTCTGCGGCCACGTTTACCGGATTCCCACCATTCTCTATAGATACTTATATCAAAACCATGCAGTGTGACCAACATAGGCAAATCCAATGCTTTTGCATAAGGCCAAATGTCAACCGCCGATGTTCCGAAGTGTGCGTGAACCAGATCCGCATTTATATCTTTTAATGTATTGATGCCAGCTGGATCGGCTTTATTGAGCCAGCGATAAGCCATATAGAGCAAGCGGCGGGGGAGAGGGCTTCTCTTCGGTAAGAGTAATTGCGACTGAATCATCGAGAAGTCAAGGCTGCGACCAAGATATTTATGCCCGACTAAAATAGGCTTCCAAGAAACAAGCGCAAGCGCCTGCTGCTTGATAAACGTTTCGGAATAAGACAGCAAACCATCTTGATAAATAATGACTTTTTTGCTCATAAGCATTCTTTGAATATTAGGTCTTAACTGGAGGTGGTTGTATCGGATGGTATTGCAATCAAAAGTTACACAGGTCATTACAAAGTGGCAAGTTAATTATGAATTTTGCGGGCTCTATCTTGTTTGCTTTTTATGCTTGTAGGTATAAAATGCGAGCGCAAGTATGGTGGCTGTTAAAAAAGGACAATAACAAGAATAGTTAACACTTTTTTGATCTACGAAAATGAAGTGCTAAAGGAATATAACTATGGCGACGCCTTGGTTAAGTGTTTTAATTCCCGTATACAACGTCAAGGATTATCTTGATGATTGTCTTCAATCCATTCTTTCTCAGTGCGATGAGAATATTGAAATCATCGCTCTCGACGACCAGTCAACCGATGGTTCATTCGAGTATTTACACGCACTTGCAACAAAAACCCCTCATCCTGTAAAAATTCTGCAACATGCACATAATCGTGGACTTAGTGCTGCGCGTAATTCGCTCGTGGCTGCGGCTACCGGTGAGTATGTATGGTTTCTGGACTCCGATGATGTAATAGCTGATGGAGCAATTGATCAGCTTAGAGGTATTGTCAATCGCCATTCACCAGATTTGGTTATGTGTGACTATCAGATATGGCGGCCTGGCGTTGGCATCAATTCTCGCAAGCACAAAAAGGAGTCGCAGGTTACTACCTTCGATGGCAATACAAATTGTTTGTTGGAAGATCCTGAAAGCCTGTTTAAAGGGTTATATAAGAAGGGGAAGTTGCATGCATGGTCAAAAGTATCAAAGCGCAGCTTGTGGTCGCAGGGCCTGCAATTTCCAGAAGGGAAATATTTTGAGGATATGGTGACGACTCCGCGCCTTGCGTTGGATGTGCGCACTTATTACTACTGTCCGCAAGTGTGGGTTCGCTATCGCCAGCGCGAAGGAAGTATTCTTGCGTCATTCTCGGTTAAAAAAGTGGATCACATGATGTCGGGAGTCGATGGTGTGTGGGCGCTATGGTCTAAAAAATTGCCAAAAATGAAAGTCGCTACCCGTTATTTTTTTGTCCGATTTTGCGTCCGAAATTACATTTCTGCTGTTAAAGAAAGTCGGCGTATTGGTGAAAATATTACGTTAGATAAAGCTGCCTATAGATCGCGTCTCTACCATAATATTGGCATGGGCAGAAAGGGGTTGGTTAAGTATTACCTGCTTAATGGTGATTTCTTTCGACTAATGAAGGCGTTGAAAGTGCTGCAGTAATGCAGCACTGCTTTTCTGGTTATAGCTGGTAGGGGGGGGATCTCCTGGGGTGCCAATTTTTTGGTTCTACTGACTTGGTTGTAGATTTTTATCTAGCGTTAATTCTGCTCTTGAATTTGATGGAAAATATTTTCCCCTAATATTCATAAAAGGTGTTTCTACAAAAAAGTAGAGCGCCCATCCGCAAACAATACTCACCGCCATAATAATCACCACCCCGAGCCAGCCATTAATATCAATGCCATATTCTGTGAGCGGCGCCTTCAATACCTGAAATATGGGTTTGTGAATTAAATAAATTGCATAAGACCAAAGTGCGATGCTCGCGGCGCCAGGAATTCGCATGCGATGCAATACTGAGTTTGGGCTGAGTGCGGCGAGTACCAAAATGGCAAAGCAGATTGCCAGAAGCGAATAACCCAAAGCGGTTACCGTCAATGTGGTTCCGTAGCCTTCGATGTAGGCGTAGTTTTTAAATACATAAAACATTATTCCTGTACTTATCAATCCAATAGCTAATAAAAGATTCCCTCTGCGCAGTACTGCAGCATAGGTAGCAGGATGAAAATTTTTCAGTAGCGCAATCGCTACCCCGGGTAATAATTCATCAAAGCGGGTAAAGCTGGAGTAATAGATATGCTCCATAAAGGATTGCATGGAAATTGCAGCCTCCTCATGTTTATACCAATTAGATCCCCGTAAAAATATAGCGAGCAACATGGCGGCGGCAATTGCCACCCATGCAAGAGGGATGGATCGTTTGGCATAAGCAATAAGTAAGGCGATAACTGGAAAAATTAAATAAAACTGCTCTTCAATACACAGCGACCAGGAATGAGTGAAGGTTTCACCTGCGCGCAAATCCAGATTTTGGGTAAAGGTGAGAAACGACCAGAGTGGTGCTGTGTCTGTTCCACTCAGTGCAACTGGAAAAACAAAATAGAGCGCAAGCACAAAATAATAATTAGGCAGGGTGCGCAGGAAGCGGCGAATGTAAAACAGTTTGAGGGAAAAATCCTGCCCTTTGGCAAAGGCTGAGAGAATCTGGTTGCCAATCAAATAACCGCTCAATACAAAAAATAAATCGACACCAGTCCAGCCCAGTTGGCTCATAAACCCGAAAATATTTTCCCTGCTTACCACCACTTTGTAGTGATAGATCAGCACGATAAGAATAGCGATAGCGCGAAGGGTATCCAGTCCGTAGAGACGATTATTGTCATGTATATCCATAGGGTGATGCATAGGTCTTCCTGATTTCCTCGGGTTATTGTTAAAAATGTATTGTCATAGATTGAAGTGTGGCTTCATCATCAATTGCTTTTTTTAAATAAAAGCCTTTACAGCTCCTACCACCAAAAACAACCCCCACGAGAGCGCAAGTAGCACCCAAGGTAAGCGGGGATTGGTTTGTACAGTTATGTTTACTTCTTTTTCATCTGCTGGTTTTTGTTGCGTTATTTGATTGGATAGTTGTCTAACTTTTTTTACCCGCTTATCCAACTCGCGTGTTTTTTCACTTTGCTGCCGCAAAAACATTTCCATTCCCCGTTGGATACCATTGGCAATCGCTTTGGTCTCAACCGGAGTCTGGCCTTCTGTTTTAATAGTGTTAGCTATTTTTAACGCTTCAGCACGAAGATCGCGCGCGTCTTTTTTCTGTTTGGTTTTTGCTGCTGGGGGCTGTGTCATAACTTGGATCTCAAATGTTGCGGGGTGAACAGTGGTCAAACAAAAATCTGCATTTCTTCGCCAATTTTTTTGCGCATTTCCATCAGTTTTATTGCGGTGGCGTGTTGTTCTTTATCTTCATCGGTTTTCGGTATCCACGTAGGCACTTGGACGGGTTGGCCGGATTCATCCACGGCGACCATGATTACTATGCAATGCGTTGTCAGGCGACGGTTGAGTGATTTGGGGTCACATGCGTTCACTTCTATTGCAATATGCATGGACGATTTTCCGGTGTAGATAATTTTTGCACTGACTTCAACCAGGTTACCCACATGGATGGGCGATACAAAGCGAATCCCGCCTGCATAAACGGTAACGCAATAGCGGCTGCTCCAACCGGCTGAGCAAGCGTAGGCCGCTAGGTCAATCCATTTCATGACGGCACCACCGTGAACTTTTCCGCCGAAGTTGACATCTTGTGGCTCTGCCAAAAAACGTAGGGTGATATCGCGCTGTGGGCTGCTCATGTTGGTGCCTCTTTGTGTAATCATTGGTCTGGCTGGGAGGATAAATCACTTTGGCGTTTTAATCACTCCATCTTGTGTAATCCCTACTCAACTTGCCCTTGCGTAATAGGCTGTAATAACTCATTCGCAATTCGCCAACTAGGCTGGTTACGTCTAGCGTTATTGACAGGGCGGATCATTCAGGGATTTGCCTCTATCGTTGCTGATACTTTGTATCGGTGTGATTATTTTCTGCTGAAGGATGAGATAGTTATGATGAAGAATAAATTCAATAACAAAACCCGTGTAGCTTTAAGCGTCGCACTCTTGTGTGCAACTGGTTTTGGTGCAGCCAGTGTAATGGCTGCGAATGAAAAAGCAGCAACGTCGTCAGCGGCTGCTGTGCCTTGTGCTGCTGACCCCACTTGGTTTACTGCACCCAGTATGCCCACTGAGGTGAAACAAAGTGCAGGTGTTGGCGATTCAACCTTCTGCGATTTTTACCAGTTCTCCTGGCAAACCTTTGCTTATTTAATGGCGCAATCCAAAACTGATCCTAAAATCCGGAACTTTGAAGACACTAGCCAGTACCACGAACTTGAAGTCAATGCTGATGGAACACCGGCAAATTCTTGCGATGATAAACATGATTCACACACATTTTTCATTCGCACCAGCAAACCAGAAGAGGCGGGCACTGCTTTTGTCATTCCCGAGCGCATCGGCCAAGCTGGAGGTGGAGCGACTATTTATGACCAGAATCGCAATGTGGTCTATTACGATGTGCGCTTTAGTAAAAATATGTGCGATGTCAATGGCATCAAACAGCAACAAAATTTCCCCGGCGGTACTACGGAATTAAAAACGGCATGGAAGGTATTAGGTAAGGGTGACGATGCCAGCAAATTTATTACCGTTGATGCGCAAATCGGTTCGGAAAAAGGCACTACCAAATTGGGGATGATTGGTTTCCACGTAGCGGTAGCAACACCGGATCACCCTGAATTTGTGTGGGCGACCTATGAGCATAAAGTCAATGCACCCGATTGCTCAGCGCCCTCCACTAAAACAGGCTGGTCGTTTGCAAGCCAAACCTGCACGGCCGATTTGCAAAGCAAAGATGCACTCGGCATTGTGCAGTGCCGATTTAATAATCCCTCCGCGCAAAAAAAGGTTACTGGTAACCCAACAGAAATTTGCCGTGAATATCCTTACGGTTCTGCTGAAGGTGATCTGAAATATTCGGAAAATGTTAGCGATATTCAATCGGTAAATGCGGGTGTGCAGCCGTATCTAACGGGTAATTTTGCGGTGTTGACGAATTATTTTAATGTGGGTGCACTTTGGGTTAGCGATATTACACAGGATTCGAATATCCCGAATAAAATTGGCTTGGCGCAAATTTCAAATCAACGCGGCTCATTGCGCCTGGCTAATACGGTTGCTGAAACGGAATATCAGGCGGTGAATACGGACCCGGGCACGCAATTTATATCCAATTGTTTCGGTTGCCATAATTACACCGGTACAGCATCTCCTGCTTCCGGGAAAAATACGACATCAGGCAGCTTGAGCCATATTTTTGATGATATCGCTATAGGTTCCGGCCAGTGTTTGGATGTGCAGGCAGCAAACCTTATCAACAACCAACAGCAGGCGAATGCTAACTGCCCAACCACCTGTGGTAATTCTTCGTCGCAATTACAATGGAATGGCCAATGGACAAATCAGGATGCAAAAACCGGCCAGCAATTACCTATGACAGTATGTGGTTGTTGTGGAAAATAATTAACACTTTTTTCGATTCACTTGTTAAACAAAAACCGCGCCCCTCAAAAAGGTGCGGTTTTTCGTTTAATGGGTTCCATATTGTTTGGCTGGTCAACTTCCCCCCCGAAAGCAGCCCGGTTCCTGCAACAGGGTAATTCAGGCTCCGGCTTGAACCTGGTTTTGATGCTTACCTTATTGGGATGTTTATCCTACTTTTTTATGTTTATTGATATTTAAATTGTTTTTGTTGTTTATCCCGGTTTTTCACCGTTTTATATTACAAGTTTAATGTAATCGTTATCAAATTGGTGTAACTGTGCAATGTAAACGTATTCATTGCAAAAAGTGTGTATTAAATACACAAAAATATATTATCCGATAAAAAGACTCAGCGGGTGATTGCAAATATTTCTGGTGAACATAATAATAATTTTAGGCCATCTGTGAGGATGCCTATTCCCCATGCTTGCCACTGCGTTGTGGTGGCTTTTTTAACGAATAGGTTTCTTGTGGTTGTCGGCCATAAAAAAGCACTTATAAAAAAATTAGCTCTGCAGCTAAATCCCATCGGCATGTTCGCGTCTCTAATACCAATAAAAACGAATTGAGTTCATCACAATAAAACCTGGGAATAGCCATGAGAAAATTCACTCTTAATCCGCTTGTGTTAGCCATTGCAGCTGCATCGCTGGCACCTGTTGTTCATTCACAAGACAATACTGTTGAAGAAGTTGTAGTGACGGGTAGTTATGCGCAGAGTTTGAAAAATGCGCTTAACGTAAAGCGCGAAGCAACCGGTATCGTCGATTCAGTATTTGCTGAAGACGTCGGTAAATTTCCAGACCAAAACCTGGCTGAATCACTCGGGCGTATTCCAGGTGTTGCAATTGAGCAGGACGATGGAGAAGGTCGTTCTATCACCGTGCGCGGCTTGGGTGATGCCTACACCATGATTACCGTAAACGGTATGCCAGCACAGTCACTTGCAGCGGGTTCAGGTGGTGTGCGCACCAGCCGTGCGTTTGACTTTAACGTATTTGCTTCTGAGCTGTTCAGCCGTTTGGATGTATACAAATCGACTTCCGGTGAATTGGAAGACGGTTCGCTCGGTGCGACTGTGGGTCTGCGTACCGCGCGTCCATTTGATTATGATTCATTTGCAGCCGCCGCAAACGTTGAAGCAGGCTACTACGATGGTTCGGGCAGTGTTAAGCCGCGCATGTCCGGTTTGCTGAGTTTTAATAACGATGTATTTGGCTTTCTGACGTCAATTGCCTATTCACAAAAAGAAGCGCCTTTAACTGGTGCTGAAACAGGCCGTTGGAACCAACAGTCAGGATCTAACCGTTTTGTTTGTACTACTGCAAATTGCGGTGCAGATGCAAATTTGGTTCGCTCCTCGTGGCATCCACGTATTGCGCGCTACGCCGATAAAACTAACGACCAGGATCGTTTGGGTGTTACTACCAGTTTTCAATGGCAAATTGCTGATGCGACTTTGCTAAGTGTTGATGGTCTCTATTCAAAAATTGATGTGACTCGCGATGAACCATTTATGGAAGCCATTTCACTTGCGCGTAACGATGCCACCGGTATGCGTCAAATGAGCGTGTTGGATTATCTGGTTGATTCCAACATGACGTTGGTGAAAGCCGAAGTTACCGATGCTGACTTCCGCTCTGAAGCGTTTCGTGCGGATTGGTCTTCTGAATTCACGCAGTTTTCTTTGGACTTGAAACATGAGTTCTCTGACAACTTCCGCATGAATATCTTGGCTGGTCAAACAGAATCTGTATTGGATAACCGCGAAGTGACTGTAATCTACGAACACTTTAGCAGCAACGATACGCGCGACTACGTTACCTATGCCGACCCAAGCGATACCATCAGTTGGGATTACACCAACATGAAATCGCCGGTGCTCAATTACAGTTTCGATACCTCAAACCCTGCTAACTGGGAATTCTCTGAATATCGTGACCGTATTTACGATGCCACATCAGACACTGATATGGCGCGAATCGATTTTGCTTACGATATCGCTGATGGCTACACCGTCAAGTTTGGTGCAACGCAAAAATCATACGGTTATGAAATTACCCAAATGCAAGCCGATAACCCGTTCTCTACTGTTGATGTAGCCAACGGTGGTGCAAAAGATGGTAATGCTTGCGGAATTACGCCAGCGCTCACTGCCGATGATGGTTTTGTTAAAACTGCTGGTGGCCAAACATTCTTCTACCCTGACTTTAACCGTAGAAATGAATTCCTTGATTCAGGCTGTTGGAAGTTCACTGCTGTTGCTAACAACACACGCCAAGTAGAGGAAGAGGTGTTTGGTTACTTCGCGCAGTTGGATATAGATACCGAATTATTTGGCAACCGTTTGCGCGGTAATGTTGGTGTGCGTGAAGCGGAAACCGATTTGGTTGCAGGTGGCATCACCGTTGTAAATGGCACTGTGATGCCCGTTGTGTCTAAAAATAACTACAGCGATACACTGCCGTCGTTAAGTTTGGCTTATAACCTGACTGAAGATTTAGTGGTGCGCGCTGCGGCAGCCAAAGTATTGGCGCGCCCTGAGTTAACTGATTTGAACCCGGGTGGATCTGTTTCTACTTTTGGTAACTATCAAGTGAGTTACGGCAACCCATTGATTGAACCATTCCGTGCAGACTCTTTTGATTTGGGGTTGGAGTGGTACTACTCGGAAGATGCTTTGGCGGGTGTAACTCTCTTCCAAAAAGATGTTGAATCTTTCCCAACGTCTGAAGTTACTCAAGACGTTCCGTGGTCGCAACTCGGCTTGCCTGACAGCCTGCTCGGTGCTCAAGCTGACAGCCTGCGCAATGAACCTTTTGATGTGAGCCGTAAAGTTAATGGTGGTGGCGGTAATATCCAGGGTGCAGAAATTTCCTGGCAACAACAGTTGTCATTCCTGCCTGGTCCAGATTGGGTACGTGGTTTTGGCATTCAGTCGAACTACACTCTGGTGGATGAGGCAGAGCTTGATAGTGGCTCGCCGATGAGAAACGTATCGAAAGATTCTTACAACTTCACTCTTTATTGGGAAGGTGAGAGATTTCAGGCGCGTATCAGCAACTCTTATCGTGGTGAATACTATTCCAATACTTCCAGCACTACTCCATGGCAGACTCGTGTAGTGGATGATAGTAATTACGTTGGTGTGTCAGCAAGCTATGATGTTACCGACCAGCTGAAGATTACCTTCAAAGGCGTCAACATCACCGATGAGTCCAAGCATGAATACGAGACTGAAGGTGTTGCTCGTTTAGTGTTGGATCACTCAGCCGGCGCAAGTTACTTTGTAGGTGCCAGCTACAAGTTTTAATTAACGTTGTAAGTTGTTAAAAAGGGATGCCAGTTAACTGGCATCCCTTTTTTATTTATTGCTGATCAAGAAATTGAAATGGTTTTATTTACGGCAGTGCGCGATACACCAAATTGCTAAAACGCACTTTACCTTTGCCCGCAGCATAAATTGCTGGACGCAAACTCATAAATCCGTAAGCAACGTTGTGGTTGTAGCCAGTCACGTCCATTTGCACACCGTATTTCACCCAGGTTTTTCCTGCATCAGTACTGGTGTGAATTGTTAAGATATGGCGATTGTTGGTAACGCGGATGCGCAATGTGTTTTGCATATCAGCGGGTTTGGCTGTGGTGCGTTGATCCATACCGTAGCGATGCAACACCATGCCGTTTTTATTAATGCCCACACCGGCATAAAGTTTATCGTTGTAAAACAACAGCGCGCCACCTTGTGCATCCGGGTCGATTTCCATGTCCACTTCAAATTGGTACGCTTGATCACCCGTTAAAAATGTCAGCGGTGATGTGTTACTGGGCGAAGTGCCTTTCGCGCTTAATTCGAGTGCACCATTTTTATAATTCACTCGCTGGTTTTCAGTGACATCGCCGCGGAAAAAACTCCACTGGATGCCAAATTTATTAGTGGAGAAATCATCGGATAACGCCATGCCGTGCGGCACGGCTTTACCACCTTTTGGTTTGCGAATCGGTTTACCTACATCAACGCCTTTGGCTTTGAACCAGCCATCTTTGGTCCACTCAATCGGCTCCATCATCGCTTGGCGGCCGAGCGTGTGAAAACCATTTTCGTAAGCGTGATACATCATGTACCAATCAGGTTTCTTGCTAGAGCTGGCGGGTCCAGCTACTAAGGTTGCGTGACCTTTTGACCACCATTTCTCTGCTGCTGATTCAGTGCGGATAATCGGATTGTAAGGTGAATTTTCCCAGGGGCCATGAATCGATTTTGCGCGTGCAGAAACCACCATATGGCCTGTTGGTGGGCCAGCGGTGCCGCCGAGTGCGAGCGTCATGTAAAAGTAGTCCCCGTGCTTCATCATTTTGGGGCCTTCTTGCGCGTAACTTTCTACGTCCCACTCTTCCGGATATTGCCAACCATCGTAGACGTGCTCCATTTCGCCCACAATTTTTAACCCGTCATCACTTAATTGCACGCGGTCACCGTGGGATAAAAACAAATAGCGCTTGCCGTCTTCGCCTACAATATGGCCCGGATCAATTCGGTCATTATTGAGTGCGACAGGCTCAGACCAAGGGCCGCGAATATCATCCGCCCAGATCACGTAAATATTGTTGTTGCCGGGTAATTTTGCGGGGATGTACAAATAAAATCGGCCGTTGTGTTTGGTCAATTCCGGCGCCCAAATACTGCCGACATATTTTTTCAGTGCGGGGCCGATGGGCTGCCAGTTCACCAAATCTTTTGAATGCCAGATGGTCAGCGCGGGGTAGGCCTCAAACGATGAAAACGTCATGTAGTAATCATCGCCATCTTTAAGCACGCTGGGGTCGGGATGATCGCCAGCCATAATCGGATTTAGATAGTTGCCATTGCCGAGATCAGCTTTACGCTGGCCTTCAATGCCCTGTGCCCATTGCTGGCAATGTTTCAAAAACGCGTTGCCTAAGTGCGGAGTACATTGATTGTTGGTGCGGCTTTCGCCAGCGTGGCTTCCGGCACTTGCCGCGACCAATAACATACTGAATAACAGTTGATAATTTTTTTTCATAATCGTCTCACAATCATTTTTATGCGGGTAGTTCTTGAATATAACTGTCTTGCTGATGGTTATATCTACTGAGCTACTTTGGATTGGTGGAGACCGAAAATACATGCCGGATAAAAGATTTTATTATTGATTCGATGCAAACAATTCAGATTTGCAGGATCGCGCAAAACCGGAAAGCTGTCAGCTCTGATTGAAATTTATTACATATCATTACCTAAGTATCGATGATACTTCTGCTGGTAAAACGCAGATGCCGGTGATACGTGAAGGGTGCAGCTTGAAGAGGGGGAAAGTAAAACGCAGGAAGCTGATCAGGCGAGATGGGAGTCATCAATCGAGCCAGCACATCGCTGTAGATAGTATGTTTAATCAGATGGCATTGGGCAAAACGGCCGAAGCCGTTTTGCCGCCACACAATTAACGCTTATAAGAACACTTGTTAGGATCGCCCAGTGGATCGGAACCAAATGCAGCAACGGTACAGGCGATTGAACCCGGTACAGAAACGCGCTTGGTGACCCACTTGCCTTTGCGGCCGAAGGCTACCCAACCATCGCCAGAAGTGACTGAACAGGTACCACCCAAGTCAGCGCATTTGGAGAAACCATCGGGATAATCACCGGTGCCCGTTAACACCGGAGCGCCACTGGCTGAGCTTGCTGGTTTGCTGGATGCGGCAATTGAGCTTGCTGGCCTGCTGGATGCAGCTACTGAGCTTGCTGGTCTGCTGGAAGCTGCGACTGAACTGGCAGGTTTGCTTGATGCAGCCACGGACGATGCCGCACCACTACAAGCTGCCGCCGTCAGTTGCGCACCGTTCTTACCAACACCTGCAAATTGCGCAAGCTTATCCTTCACGCACTGGGGCGTTACCGGTGCGTAGCTGTAGGGCAAGCTAATCGGGAAGGTTGCAGTGGTTGTCCAGTTGTTGGCATCGATGGTGCCGCCGCTGGTCCAGGTAATGTTATAGGTGGCAAAGTCACCTGGGTTGGTGATGTTGTTGTTGCGCAGATCCCACTTACCGCAGTTGCTGCTGTCGTAACGGCAGGTAACCGGGTTAACGGAATTTTGGAACCAGTTGCTTTCAATCAATGCATAACCCGCTTGACGCACGTTAATACCGGAACCGGTAATGCCGTCGTACAAGTTGTTATACATGTGCGTCCAACCGCCGCGTTGCAGTGGCAAACGCGCATTTACGTTGCGATAAATATTGTGATGGAAAGTGATCTCACGGCCGCCGGCAATATCAGTGCTGCTTGAACCATCAAGACCGACTTTTTTGCTATCGCGAATAATGTTGTACGACACAGTGATGTTGTGCGAATCTTTTTTAATGTCGATCGCGCTTTCAAACGTCAGGTCGCCATCGGGTGAGCCGTTACATTCGTTATTCACCGCAAACAATTCGTTGTGGTCGATCAACACATTGCTGCCGCTGTCGATACGCAACATATCCGCATCGTTATTTGCGCCGGCCAGTGCGCCGATTTTCATATTGCGCACAATCACGTTGTTCGATTTATTAATCACAATACCAAAGTTGGCCGATGAACCATTTGCTCCGAGGATGGTGACACCCTTGGTGAATTCTTTGATTTCCACAAAGCGGTAAGCATCATTCCAGCGTGGCTTGGGGCAGTTGCCTGCGGCATCAACTGTGTGATCTTTAATGACTTGGTTGATCAACGCATCTTCATTGCCGGTGTAGGTGATGACAACAGGATAAGCACCGCCGGTAACTTTGTTGCCATTGGCATCGAGTTTGGCGTTGGCGATGATAGTGTTGATTTGTTCGTAAGTGGATGCGGTAAAAGACTGAGCGCCTGATACGTTGCCACCATCGGTAGTGGAGAAACCACCGGTTGCCGCTGCATAAGCTGAACTGCCAGCACAGAAAGCGACGGCGGCAGCGATGGTTTTCAAGGTGAAGGTTATATCTCTCTCAAGAGGTTTAGCTGTTTTTATAGTGAACATAATTACAATCTCGTCTTAGTTATTAAAATTAAGGACGGATTGACCGATATGCCATTCTGCAATTTGAGGAATTACATCTTTCCAGAAAACAACGCAGTATTATTGTTATATGTGACTACCCAGTGCGGCTATCGATACCTGCTGTAGATCAGCGCTTGGGGAAGTGCCCGGCACTACCAAGGAGGTGTGACGTGCAGCTATTCTTGCATTTATAGGATTAGAAATACAAATAAAATGCTGGCACTGATTTTGGCTGTTTCAAAAAGTGACAGAGCTGCGCGCACCTGTGCCCTGATGCTACCTGAGTAAACTATTGACGCGGTCTTTCTACTGAATAACTATGTCTTGATAATCAAAAAATTTTCGGTGTTCCTTACCAGCACTGAGCGAATTAACTTTATTGGGATGCTTATATTCCTTCCAGTTGTCTACTAGCTTGCCGATATTTAAATGGGGAAATTCCCCTGTGTCCTCAGTGTTAATACCTAAAAACGCCAGCAGTTTATGTAGGCTTCCGCTGTGGCTTATATCTATTTTTAACAAGTCATTCCTGGTTGAAAAATAGTGGAATACTTCTTGTTGGTGTGCACGATAACAGCGCTCCAAATGCTCTGTATCTAATGAATTGTCTGTCGTTAATGGCGCAAAGGTTTTATTGATACAGCGTTTCAAAACCGGATTGAGATAACCCGATTTTGGTGCTAATTCCGGTAGCATTTTATTCAGTAGCATTTGCATGGAGGGCACCCAATGTTCCAACGCCCTATCCAAATAAACGAATTTTGATTCGGGAAATAATTGATCTAACTCTTTATAGTCTGCAAAACAGGGTGCATCGGAAATAACATCGGCCAACTCAAAGGCACGCTTGGTGTAGGCGGTATGGGCAACCTTAAACCCGTAATCCAGCAGCGCCACACTGATACTGGTAGTGCCGGTGCGGGGTAGGCCGATGATGAAGAGTTTGTTCATAGTGTTGTGGATGCACCGCTTATTGCGGTGTGCCTGAATGATTCACAATAATTAATTTTTCGGTAGCAAAGCCGAGCGACTTTGCCTGTGCAATCAGGCGCTGAAGAAGGGCGGGGTCCATTTGTGGCTGGCGAGCGAGTATCCAGAAATAGTCTTTATCCGGGCCGCTGATCAGCGCGTAATGATAATTTTCTTTATCCAACTCAAATACAACATATGAGCCATAGAACGGCCCGAAGAAGGACACTTTCAAATAACCAATATCCGGCGTATCAACAAAGTAGGCTTTGCCCTCGGCTTCTTTCCACGCTTGGTCTTCCTGCGAGTATCCGCGGTTAATGACTTTCACTCCGCCATCATCACGCAGGGTGTAGTTAGCCGTTACATGACTTAAACCGCGTTCAAAACTGTGGTCAAGGCGAGCTATTTCATACCATGTGCCCAGGTAGCGCGGCAGTTCGAATTGCGCTACGGGTTTAATATTTTCCGGCATGCCGGTGCAACTGGCTAATAGCAGGGTGATACTCAATAAAAAATACTTCATGGCAATGCTCCTGTAAAAATTGAAAATGGGTTTTTCGATTGAATCCCAAGTAAAACCAATTTCAATTTTGGCCTATTGTATTCTGCTTATCGGTGCGCAGTACCACCGATAAGGCTTAACATACAGAGGATTTTTTATTCGTTAGTTTTGTCGAGCGTGAAGCGTAAAAACCAATCGTAAATGGACTCGCTTTGGCGGTCATATTTTAAATCACCTTTGCCGATATAACTGTCGTCCCATATTTGGTTGGCAATAACGTGATCACCATTGCTGACTATAGTGACTTTAGGTGTAGGGCTGGTCAGGCATTGTTGCTTGAGAATGTCGATTGTATAAAACGTGTGGTTTACGGGGACTGTGGAATCTGCATCACCGTGAAATGCCCATATTGGTAGCTGCGTCATGGCTTTGCAAAATTGCGTAATTGCAGTGGGATTCTCGACCGGGCCTCCAGCCGACATAGGGGCAATCGCGGCAAGACGATTGGGATAGAGCAGAGGATAGCGGTAGGTGAAATAGCCGCCCGCACTCATGCCTGTCATATAGATCCGTTGTGGATCCACAGGGTAGGCTGCCAATGCCCATTCAATTAATTGATCAACCTGATGCCACTCATTATCGCCAATGTCCAGACAGCGCTGCGGTTCCAGTACGATAAATGGGCGCGAGTCAGGCCAGCGATTTTCGTCGAATACCCGATAAATATTGGCGCCATATTGCAATGTCAGTAAACGGTTATTAACGGGGGACTGCTGAACAAAATGCTCCCAACCGTGAGCAACAATTAACAGCGGATATTGTTTATGCGGCTCGCTGCCGATATATACAGGTAGATGTTCAAGAAATCCCATAGGCGCACTGGTGCTATCAAAAGGACGCAGGCTGTATTTTTTGGGCGTATTAGTGAATACCCGCACAATGCGATGTTTGGATGCAGCGATCCGGCCAGCGGAATCTTTAACGTCATAGCGAATAAAATAATCTGCTTGTTGATTAGTATTGATTTTATCTAGCCCCGTTGTGCTTATTAGGGATGTTAAATCATTGCCATTTTGGTCTTTCGCGATTGCACCGGCATCCAGGTAAGTGCCTCCCAAGGGAATATCTATCACCCGGTCGCCATTGAGTGTGATCAGCGGTGCATCTGTTGCTACAGCGACTACCGGTTGCAGTATGCACTCGCGTGGTAGTGGCGCGGGAACAGATGAGTTGGAGACTACTGGTGGTCGGTTTTCTGAACTGGAGGATCCTCCACCGCAGCCAATGAGCAAAAAAACAAATGCCAACGCTGCAAAAAAAGTCAAATTATTTTGTATCATTTTATCCACTTGATAATGAGCTATGGCGTTAATTGTGATTTGCTGTGATGTAACGTGTTCTCTGAAAAGCCAAAGCTTGATTAATTTTACTTTTATCTACTGCATTAAAACAAAATAATCCGCCAGGTTTGAGTGCGCGGTGCGCGCTGGCAATGCAATCCTAGTCCCTACACCAACCTTCACCCAGGCGTACTCGCAGGCAATCCGCTTTTTCAGCAAGCCATTTCATTCCGGTATCAGTTCCGTTGCTGGATTGAATTGTTTCAGTGGTTCCATTGCGCTCAAAGGATATTTCGTTGCCTTTATTCATACCTTGAAATTGCTTGGGACCGTCAAGATCTTGAATGGTGATCTTATAGTTTCCATTGTTACCGGAAATTTCAAGAAATGTTCCCTCGGGGCCATTCCACTTACCAACCCATGCATCGGTTGCAACTGGTGTGGCTGCTGTGCTTGAAGCAATGTTGGAAGTGGAGGGGGCTGCTTTATCGTTACATGCGGTTAACAGCAGTAATATCGATGGCAACATGAATGCCTGGATGCTTGATTTTTTCATAAATATATCCGCGTAGAAAAAATAAAAAATATTTTTTGTAAAGTGCGTTTATTCAATCGCCATAAAATACATATCATCCCAATAGGCACTGAACTCACCCTTGCCATCAATCGTTTGGATTGCATCGACTGAGACGCTACGCGAATTAGGTGCTGCTTCTAACAGCGGGACAGACAGTGGCTGCCAACCAGCGATTTTCTGTGGATCAACGTGACGCCCATCGGTGCTATGGCGACCCTGGCAGTTTTCCTCTTCATACCAGCTCACTCTCATTCGTCCACCGCCGGTTTGATTTGAATGTTCATCCGCTTTAAAACTCACGCCCATTTTAAATTGACGTTTGTAGCCGATGTTAACGCACTGTTCAAATACACCCGTGCCCATGGAGCCGTCATCGGACGTTAACGTGATGCGAATGGCTCCCTCAGAGTTGTAACCTTCATCGGTGCTCCATTCGCTGTGATAATGTTTCCAGTGTTCAAGCCCGGTATCAAAGCTGCCATTGCGCAATAAATTCGTATTAGTTGGCACACTCGGTGCTCCATCAAATTGGTTACTGGGGTGTTCCGGTTCTTCCAATTGGGTGATTTGTAAATTGAGATTGTCCCAATAGCCTCTGGCAAGTGTATCGTCGCCAAAGACCCCTAATTTTTCAAGCAACCAATAATAAGCCGATTCCAAAACGCCAAAATCTTTACGCGATAGTTGTTGGTCTTGCGTAATTTCCACTTCAACTGCCTGTGCATTCAATGCGGGGCTCAAGTCGTCAATCAGCAGCGCTTGCCAGCCATTTTTAATTTCAGGTTCAAGATAGGTACCGAATTGCGCGCTGCCAGAGCAGTCAGATTGGTAATGCCAAATTAGATTGGCTCTGTGGCCATAGTTGCTTGCGGGCAACTCATCCGGGTAAAGAAAATTGCCGCTGAATTGCAGCTTTCGTGCATCGCCAATAGGAATGCATTGGCGCGCGTTGCGCGAATGAATATAGCCATCCTTCGGCGCCTCTTGTGCGCGCATTAACAAGGAGGCTGGGGCATTGGCAAAAACGTCCGGGTCTGGTGAGGGCGGAACTGATACCTCTATCTCCGGCTCCAGTCGCCAGCCCTGAGTACCTTGCGCAAAGCTGCCATTGACAATGATATTTTCATGCGGCGATTGCGCGTTGCTTGTAGCGCAGGCGATGAATACCAAACTGGTTAAGGTTTTCTTGAGCATGAGTCGTCCTAGTACAGAAAAAGCTTGAATTGGCTTAAAGTCTGTTATCCAGTAACCAAACATTTTCGAAAGCAGGGCACTGGCCCTTTAATTTTCCTGAGACCTCGACGCTTTCTAATAGCTTGAGTGCGTAGTCGAAACTGTAATGCGCTTTTACCTCATCATCACTGATAGAGAAAGGTGGGCCTGCGAGTTGGCTTTGGTCGTATACAAAACAAATCATCAGCTGTTTGGCGTTATGAGTGATTGTTTTTAAGTGGGATGTGTAATGCGTGCGCATATCAAAGGGCAGGGCAACCAACGCTGCGCGATCATAAATGGCGTCGACCTGGCCGAGTAAGCTTGCAGTGACAGTAAAAATATCACCTACAAAAATATCGATATTGGGCGCTCGATAATGTTGCAGGTTTTCTAGCTGCGTAATCTCGGGTGCTACTCCCAACTCATCAAAAAGCTGTTCGATGGCGATAGGGCTTAACTCTGCTCCCACTACCTGAAAGCCTTGCGCGAGCAGCCAATGAATATCCAAAGTCTTTCCACATAAAGGCAAAAATATCCGGCTACCAGTTGCCAAATCCAGTGCGGGAAAGTGTTTAACTAATAGCGGGTGTGCATCATTGTTGTGAAAACCAATATCGCTTTCTTGCCATTTCTTATGCCAGAAGTCGTGTTGCATAAATTGCTCTTTTATATAGGCGATTTTTTAATATTTCTTTATTTCATTTTCCATATTTTTAAGGGAAATTTCCCACTGTTTTATGGCTCTCTCATGATTGAGCTTGGCAAGGTTTTCGATGGTCGCGCAGTCTTTTTTGCTAATAGCGGTCATCATTGTCATCATGTCCGCTTGCAGGTCACGTTGCTCGTTCATTACTTCGTCGTTTAAGACTGCGGCCATTTTTACTCTCATAAGTTGTTCATCGGACATGCCTGCTTTCTTTTGCAGCTCAAGTCCCAAGGCATCGAATTTCTTTTCATAATCCGCATCGATCTGTTCGGTTTTTGCTTTTGCCTGCTGGGCTGTCACTAGTGGGTCGCAGTCTTGGGCGAGGGCAGGTGTACTGACGAGGGTTAACAGCAAGAATAACGATAGCGGTTTCATAGACTTCCCTAGAGTGTTTAACAAGTGGGGTAATTGATGGTGTTAGTAAAGCATGAGCAAGAAGTTAACGGCAGCCAGAATAGCAAAGGTTAGGGGGTTTGCACATAAAGTGGTGTGCGGATTAGGGAGCGTAGAGAGGATAATTTTAGGGGCGGGGTGCTTCTCTATTTTAATGTGAAAGCGCTGAGATAAATATTGAACCTCAGCGCTTTATCAATTACTTACTGGATGCGTACGTAAGTTAGGTTGGTAAATTCTACAATGCTGGTGGTGATGTTATTTTTTCGATAGAAATCGCCAAACATACTGCTGTTTTCTACCTGATCCATAGTGTCTGGATCTTGAGCTTGCAGGTAATTACCAAATTTGAAGAATGCGCCCGGATCGTTCTTAACACGCAGGTAGGCACTGGTACCGAGCGCACTTACGGTTACATCGCCATAATTATTCACGATGTCCAGTAAAAAGCTGCCGCCGCTTTTGATTGAACCAAGGCTAAACTTTTGCTCTTTACCGCTTTCGTTTTTCATTCGCACATAAACATCAAAAATGCCATCAGTCGATACGCTGTTAGAAAAGCCTGATTCAGATGTATCCGACACATATACCTTTACCAAAGTGCCCGTATCGGCAGCATGAAATTGCGAAATGATGGTTTTGGAGCCTTTGGATAAATTCACACTCACCTTTGCAGAAAGGCGCTCATAGGTTTTATTAAATGCGGTTCGCAGTGATTTTTTAATCGTTAACTCATTGCGCCAGCCGTGGCCATTGGGTGTGACATGTTTAGACGCAAGTGCATCAAAACGCAGAAGGCCAGTGCTGACATAGGGCGAAAGACCTTCTACATCAAAATACTTTTGCAGTTCTTGTTGAGATGTGCAGCCATTACAGACCGGCTCGGTTGGCGCCGTTGCGAACAACTGAACTTCAGTGATGCTATTCCAATTATTGTTGGTGTTGCCATGCCCGATAATTCTTACGTAACGCCCTTGAGTCGCCTTTAAGTCGAAGCGTTGAAAGCCTAACGTGGACGAGGAGCTGTAACCGCTAAAGGCCGTTTTCCAATTTGTTTGATCGGTAGACGTTTTAATTTCAATATTGGTTTTGCGAATATCGCCTTGGTGAAATGCAATATTCATATGCGCCAAGGTTTTGATCGAGCCAATATCATAGTTAATCCACTGACCATCACCCTGGGCAGACCAGCGCGAGTTTGGATCCAGACTGTTGTCTAAAGTGAACGCCGGGAGATGCCCATCATTACTGCTGGCCGACGCCTTGATCGTCGCATTGCTAATTTGTGTTGGTGTTTGCGCCCAGGCCTGCGTGCATAAAGCAGGGACGGCGATGAACAGCAGTGTTGTGCCGAGTTGACTCAATAGGTTATTGCGCATATGTAAAATACCTCGAGAAATTATTTTTATAGTCGAATGAATAGTTGCTGCAGTAGGTTTCGCTAATGTCCTTCCCTCTGACCGGTGCGATTACAAGACTTATAGAGATTATTTGTAATCGTTCGCCGTCATGGCAAAAAAGCGTGAAGCAGCAATGACAAATACTAATAAGTGTATTTTTTTATGCTAGTCATCCGCGTCAGAATGCACAGATGGTTAGTTGGGCGCCAACTTGGAGTGCGGAAGTGTGAACTGGGTTGATTTTGTGGTGCACAGCCGCCGGATTGATCAGGCTGGAGTGGCGCAAGGTTTCAGGCTCCGGGTGGTTTGCTGTGGCACAGGCGTTACGTTAAACAGCACGTCGTTCACAAGCAAAGTTCGCTCTTAATCTCTCTTTGATAACGGGTTGATAAATCAGGCCGACCCATCCCTTAGGTAACAACAACTCCCTTCTTGCGGGGTAGAGGTGTTTACCCCTACAGATTGAAAATGCTTGTACCTTTAATTGAGGTTTTGGTTATGTGTTTCTATGAGGTATAGGCTGTTTGGAAAAATGCACATGGCTAGGTTGCGCCCCTACACAACTTATCCTTCTGACCGCCCCTGCTGTTGGTTATTTTAAATTGCGGAGGGGCGCCGGCCGGTGCAGCAAAACCCCACCAGGTGCGCTGAACTAATATTATCTACATTGCAGTTGCGTGCTTACTTTACTACTGTTCTTGAGGTTCTCGTGTATACGCTGATTTTTTCTCCTCAAATGACCAGCATAATCACTTTCTCATTTGTAGGTTAAGGGTTTATGTAAAACGTGAATCGATTTCGTAAATTGTGCATTTCGACGGGTAAACCATCGGGACCAATATAGGGTTTGTAGAGAAATTGTTTTGCAGCCTTGATACTCTCTTTGCCAAAGTAACCTTCTGGATATTCCTCAATGATGGTTATATCTTTGGTTTTTCCATTCACGTCAACCGTATATTCAGCAACGGTGTATCCATTGATTCCACGAGCAAGGGCTGTTCTCGGATAGAGTGGTGGCACCTTTTTTATCGGCAGCCATTCATCTGCGACATTCTTTTTCCAGGCTACCAGTTGGCTCCATTTTATGGTTTTATTTTCGCTGGAGTATTGAGCGGCAATTTTTTCCAAGACGTCCTGACGTTTATGGAGCGTTGCATTTTTTATATAAGTTGCAAAATAAAGATAGCGTTGAGTGTCATTGTATTTTTTTGATTCTTCATCCGCCAAAGCGAATAGCTTCTCCGCTAAATCAAATCGTAGATTTTGTGAGTAAAGCTCAGCGATCAACAGTATTTGGTTCAGTGATAGGCTAGGAAGATGTTTCGGAGCTAGGGCATTATAAACTTCGTCCATTTTTTTTGCTTTGACGCTAGCTGCTAATAGTTGGTTGATTGAAAATCTGTAGGAGCCATAGTCGTAGGGCGAGCGATTTTCCAGCGAGAGCATGTAGTAGTTGATTGCTTCAGATGGATTATTATCCTCAGCATATAGCCAGCCGACGTGACTATAAAATTGTGCTAAATCTACGTGGCTATATTTACTAAAGTCAGGTCCTGTTTGTATTTGTTTTGCCGTTTCGATAGCTTTTTTTACATCGGAATTTTTATTGTCATATGCAGCTATTTTTACAATTTTCTTGAGGCCAGCGTTGCCCAGCTTTGTGGCTTGCGAAAAATGTATCTCCTGTTCGTTGAGTTCTTTTTTATCTTCGGCTGCATTGGCAAATTGTATCGTTAGGGTAGCAATTAACATTATATAAAAGGTGAAAATTCCAATTTTCATATTTGTCTGGTCCCGATGTTGTTGGCGTAGTGTTAAGGGTTGTAAGTGGGGTACGAGTGCGTTTTTTATTAAGGGTATACTTCCGTTACCAAGAAATAAATGAAGGTGTGGCGTGCGCTGCCGAAATTGCTCATCGCGCTTTCATATTTAGGGAGGGTTAGCGTAAACGTTTTTCCGCCATCAATAAAATAGGAATGTTTGTGCTGCATATAATGGCCGCGTAACTTAAATGGAGTGCCTTTTCCGTCAAACGGAATATCAAAAAATTCCAGCTGTTTTGCGACTGCTTCATTGGCAGGGATCAGTAACATGCTTTGCAGATTCTGGTGCATAAATGACACCGGGCAGTCTTTGCCGGGTATTACATATTCCTGTTGGTAGGTTTTGAATGCTGCAGCAGTGAGTGTATGCACTTTTTTAATGGCGGCGTATTTTCTGAGCACACTGGCATCACGTATGCCAAAGCTGAGTTCGTCAATTGTTTGCAGTTCACCCAGAGTGAACTGGTGCGAATTAAATTCACCTTCGGCATCCAAGGTTACTGTAAATGTATTAGCCTCTGGCTGATAAATACGCTCCTTGATTTCAATGTCATCCATAAAACACACTAAGTCATCTCCAAAGCAAAAATTGTCGCAACCGGACATGCTAACCAATGTGGCCAAGGTTGCTGCAGAGATAAATCCTTTCGTTATTTTCATAGTGGTTCTCTGTTGGTTTTTCGCTTGAATTAAATGGTGTGCCATCGATGAGGACGAGTGTTGCATTTCGTTCCTCAGCCTGCGCAGCCCGCTTCTATCTATCTGCTACTCAGCTTTTTTAGTCATTTCTTTGATGGGCACAGCTTTAGTGTTTTTATTGTCAATTGCTTGCTGCATGACTTTTTTGGCGAGCAAGTAAAAATCATTGCTTTTTTGTTTTTCAAAAGTTGGTGTGCCTATGGCGTTTAATTGTTGTTGAGCTATTTCGAACTGACCGGTGCGGCGATACATGTCGGCAATGATTATGCTCATAGGCCAATACTCTTCATCCTTATCGGTCAGCTTGGCTTTTTGGGCGCTGGCTTTTTCAATCACTAATGCGGCGTACTGATCATATTTCTTGTGGTCGCCGCAGCCATCTGCTTCCCAGGTCGCTTGCAAGTAATACCACCAGAGATTATCCAGGTTTTCTTTTAAGGCTTCTGATTGTTTGGCAAACAAGAAAAAAGATGCGTGTTTTTGTTTATAGAGTTGTTGGTATTCTGCGGATTCAATATAGGCTTTGCGCGCAGCTAATGCTGTTCCATTAATGTCTGCTTCGTCAACAATAAACCCGTTATGGCATACCGGAATGGCGACGGGAAAGCGCATATAAGAAATGGGTTGCCAATCCAAATGCAATCCCATGGTGGAGTGGGTACCCAACTCCAGTGCTTTGAATTTTTTTCCATTGCTAGGGCAGGTGTAGTCAGCTTCATAGACGTGGTATCCACTGGGACCAACACAATTTAAAATTTTGGGATTGTATTGCGTGATGGCGGAGTCGTCGTGATCGTGTTGGTGATCAGATTGTGTACTTGTGTTGGTGCAGGCGGTTAGCAAATAGGCCAATAAAATTGTACCCGACAAGGTTGCAAATGATGTTACACGCTTGAGCTTCATAGTCTTTCCTTATTTACAGATGCCGCTATTTATTAGTGTAGGTAAGGCCGGGCTGCGTAGGCAGTCATGCCCAATATGTCCATTTTTCCGGTTAAGCCAAAAAATAACAATGTGCTTCTGTGTTTTTAATTGTATTGTTCCTGTTTTGTTGTTTGTGGTGTTGGGCATGGCTGCCCAACCTACGCGAACTTGTGGATGCTTGAATATGGCCAGTCTTGCGCGTTGCTTACGTAACCGTGTTTAACAGGATTGTGGTGTATGTATTCAATATGGTTGTAAAAATCCCGTTCGTCGCGGATGGTGTGTTCCCAAAAGCGGCGCTGCCAAATTCCGCGCTCGCCTCTTTTTAGGCGGCTATTTTTTATTAATTCGTCTTTGGCAATGCGGCGGGAGAAGTTGGCTTTGATTAATGACCAGCGCATGGAGTAATTACAATCATTGCGCGGTAATGTCCACAAGCAGTGCAGGTGATCCGGCATTACCACCATCGCGTTGATCTCGAATGGATGGTTTTGTTTTACCGTTTTAAATGCCGCCCGCAAACAATCAACTTCCTGCACCAATAAATCGCTCTTGCGATCCGCCAGCGCCAGGGTGAAAAAATAACACCCACCCTCAACATAAACCCGCCGGTATTGCATAAACCCTCCCTGTAATTAACCCAATTTATTTCATGGCAGCGTAGGTTGCCGGTGAGGAACGAACCGCAACATGACCATGCATCCGCAACAACCAAAACCAAAATGCATGTGCCCTTAATTGGTTTTTCATTTTCACAAAAAAATGTGCCGTTCGCGATTACGAATGTTGCGGTTCGCAAGCTCACCAGCAACCTACGGTCTCTCCGTTTTGACCCCCACCATGTCAAGGTGGTGCTCTAACGTAGGTTGCTGTTGAGGAGCGAACCGCAACATGACCATGCACCCGCAACCACCAAAACCAAAATACATGTTCCGTTCATTGGTTTTTCGCATTTACAAAACAATATGCCGGTTGAGATTAGCAAGATAAGCTTGCGAGCTATTTTAAAATCAACCATTTTATTACATCGTAAGCTGCGCTTGTGCCCAAGCCTATGACAATTGTCCCAGTTGCCCCAATAACTGACCAAACTATGGAGACTATATTTCTATTGGAAAATCGCTTTATCAGCTTTGCGTCGCCTTTATTAATATTCAGATAAGAAATTGCAAGATAGCCATCAATTGAGGTTTCAATTTTTCGCAAAAATAACTCACACACGCCGCCTGTTATAACGAATACAGAAGCATACATGACAATAAATTTTACTGAGAGATCGTTATTTATTAAATTTGTATCAATCGCTTGAGTTGTAAAAATTGCTAGCAATGCATAAATAGCAAGTTTTCCTAGTTTGGGAATTAGGTGTGATATTCTTTTAAAGTAGTTCATTGCTTTTATGCTTTTCGACTCATCACATCCTTTTATCCATTCGTCAAACATTGCAGTAAAGTGGCGTGCCTTTACATAATCCGCATATTCAATGGATATTTTTGCTGTTTGAGTGACCATGCTGGATATTATTGCTGATGAAATAAACGGTGGTGCCTCTTTTTCTAGTTGATCTAGTTCGGCTACTCGTGAGCGCACTCTGTTGGTTATTTTGTAGTTTTCAAAGTCGGATTTCTCTTGATCATATATTGAGAAAATGTATATAAATGTTATGTCTGATGTTGGGTTTGGGCTTGTTATATTATGTTTTTCAAAGTCTTCAAAAGAATTGAATTTTTCAGACTCGCCTTCATTGTGAGAGATGGCAATTCTCACACCAATTGTGCTTTTAATTGGTTTAGTTGATTCTATTGATTGAACGGTTTTTTGATGCAGTTCTTTCAGATCATTGAATGATACTAAAATATTGTTTGTATATGATTTGGATATCTCTTCATTTTTCGAGTTTACTTTTTGGTGCATGGTAAAAAATAAGTCAATTTGAGATTGATCATAAGAGATTAATCCCCCCGCGTTGTTTCGGCTTTCTGTCGCCTGTAGATTGTTGTTCATTGCGCCTCCTTTTTTAAATTAAAACACCCGCTACCAAGCGCAACCCAAAATACATGTGCTGTTAATAGGCCTTGCGCATTCACAAAGTAATGTGCCATTTGCGCTTACGAATGTTGCGGTTCGCAAGCTCACCAGCAACCTACATCAAGTCAATCCTATGTGCTTATTTGGGACAAAAAAATGGGGGCAAGATTGCCCCCACATTTTTCTTACAACGGATACACCAAGACTAAAAGCGCAGATGCTCTAATAATCGAGGTAATGTCTATTGTAATTGTTACTCTCTTGGTACTAAAAGTGAACATCTTGTGTTCCTCAGTCAGTCCCAAGCCGGCTCAGGATAAAATTAATCACCCATATTTAACGTGGTTGGCCACCACGCCAATCAGAGGAGTGCAACCTCTTTCATGGATTTTTGCTGATAGTTCGAATACCAGCATCGGAGTGTCGAACCTCAAAATCTTCACCCTAATTTGTCAAACGCGACGGGGAATTCAAGAATCTTGAGCACTCCTCTTTGATGGAAAGGCACCGCCTCGCTCCACCGCAGTTCTTTCGGCGAACGACACAACCGGTGTCATAGCTCGCTCAGCAAAATCAATAGGTTACCCCTCCGCCGCGACACAACCTACCATCTCATTGCGACACATCATATGTCATTTTCCGGAAAAAACGACACAACCTGTGACATAAAAAATACTTCGATTTAGGGCTATTGAATATGGGTTTTTTATAGCAATAAACTATTTATCTGTGTATAGATAAATTAGGGTTTACACCGTAACAAAGCAGCTTATAATCAGAGAGCCGACAAAGTATCTGCACGACGACAGACCAACTAACCACTGATCTGTCACAACAAAACCGCCGAAAGGCGGTTTTGTTGTTTTGGGCGGGGAGTTTTTGGACGCAGTTTAGTTTCTAGCCAAAATATGGCGGGTAGATATCAGCATTACAGGGGTGACCGATAAATAGCGAAAGCGATCAGTTAAACAATGCCATATTGCTTTACCTAGGTCTCTCACAAGGAAATGGACAGATCTAGAGGAGATTATTATCTCTTGCTGTTTTATGTGCCCCGGCTCTGTAGTAGTAGGCTATAAAGAGCATTAAAACTCCCATTAATCCCCCAATCAATACTTTGATCATGCTTGGATCATCTTTAAGTATGATCATCGCCGTCAGAATCATAAAAACTATCCCATAGACGGTCATCAGCGCGGCAAAAAGAACCTCTACAACGACCATTCCCCAAGCCGAAATTTTTCGTGTTAAGGGCGACGGGGCAGGAATAGCGGAGAAGTGACTTCTAATCTCCTGTTTTATTTTGGCAATTATCAGAGGAATTGCTCTAACGAGGAGCCGGACTAAGTGGTCGATTAACCGATTGAGCTTTCCTTTCAGCACTGTGTCAAATAATCCAAATAAAAAAGCTGAAAGCACTATTGTTTTAAGTGGCTCGCTTTCAGTTAGCGCAGTAAACACATCAGGGCTTAGCATAATGAGGTTTCCTTTTAGTATGGGTCAGCAAGGTAGGTAATTTCCCGATCTAATTGAATTTGGAATCGGTTAAATAATATACTATCCTTGATTTCTGGTATGGTCAAGAATACAGTATGTTTTTATATACAGTGAGTGCGTATCCAGTTATGCGTCCCATGCCTCAGATGAACATTTATGCGCACTTCCAATTATCTTTCGGCGGCCATACCAAATTTTTCCTTTAAACGCAGAAAATTTATATCGTCTATTGGGTACAGGTCGAGCTTTTTCTCTGTGTCGAATGGTGCGTGACAGGGTATTATTTGACCTCGATTTTTCAGATTATTTATATGGGTGCGGTGCCGCCCAAGAAACTTGCTAGCTTCGTATGAAGTAAAGTGAGTATCACGTATATCCATCATCCTCTGTGCGTCAGAGAGGGACATCAGAGTCCAATATTTGTAATCGTATATGGGTAAAACTTCCTTGTTGATTATATTGATGTAAAGCCACTGCTTGGTGCAGCCAATCAGCTTACATGCGCCATCGATACTAATTAGATCCGTCCGATTAATTTGATGTTTTAGAAATGTAACGGATTCAAGAGTTATGAAAATTTTAACCTTTTCGCAGTTATCTCTTTTCAAAATTCCCTTTCTAACCAGCGTGGCTACCTTTTGTTGGCTGAGCTGTAGCAGCTGAGATGCCTCTGGAACTGATACGCTTGTTTTGACGTCCTGTGCCTGCGTTCGAGAGCCATTGGGCTTTCGGCCAGCATTGGTCTTGTAAACCTTAATACCGTTTATCATTTCCTTGGAAATTTTTTCCAAGTCACTGCGCCGAAATAATGTCGTTAGAAGTCCATCGATTGAGGGGCCTGCGATAGGCTCTATATCAATGGATTTAAGTTTTTCAGCAAGATTCGTTGAGTTTACCTCAAGCTCTTTCGCGAGTGTCCCAACAAGTACATATTGCGTGTCGAAGTCGATCAGATCCTGTTTGAGGATGACTTTTCTGAATTGCCCTTCTACCAGCAGTTCCTCCGTTTTAAGCCAATTATGTTTACAGAGACTTCGAACATATTCTGTATTGATCATAAGCTCATCTCCAGCCGTCGGAAAATCGGTATATTCATTTGGTAAAGCCAGCTTCCTGGGTTTGAAAAACGCCTTGCTTTGGTGAATATCTGCATTTGCCTTTTTTAGAATATCTAACGGTGCCTTTGCTTCCCGGCTTGTAGTCGTTGGCCAAACGACAATTTCTTTCTCTATGTAGGTATTTAATTTTTTTGGGCTTATTCGGAGAAGTTCGGCAGCCTGTTTTTTGGATATGTCTGCTTGTATATACGTTTGCAGGTCATTAAGTTCTTCCCTGTTTATCAGCTCATGCAATAAAGGATTGATGAAGCTCGTCGGTAGGCTGAACTGTAAATTAATCCAATCCAGGAAATCATGAGGGTTTTTAACGCGAACTTTTGTGTATATGGATGAAGCTAGCAAGTTTGCTGCTTTGTTATGATCACAATACATCTCATATAGTATTTCGTTGGTTTCGTAGGGAGTTAATGAGGTATTTAGTTCTCTGGTAAATTTTTCAATAAATAGCCATAGATTCTTATATTGGTCGGCATCATCCTGTGATTTGAAAATGTGGTTTTCAAAGAGGAAGCGAAATTTGGACGCATCTACTGATGGTGAGCTTGGCAGTTCAGCATCGCACTTCTTGCAATAGTTAATAGACCCGCGAAATGCGTTGGTTTCCCTGTGGCATTTTTTGCAGATTGTAATGATTTCTTTTCCATGAATGTGACAGACTGAGTAGGGGATAAAACGCCAAATCTTTCTTAAGTATCCGTATTCCCTGATGCAGTCTGGGCAATATGCTATTCCATCTTTTCGAAAAAAGGATTGTGGATATTGGATGTCATTGATAGCTACGTCTGAAAAGTTAGTGGAAATTAGTTTTGGATAAACCAGCTCGTGCGATAAATTAAACCCTACGAGTTTAATCAGATTATCAAAACGAGTTTGATCATGTAAGTCTCCATGGTTGATAAATTTATCTTCACGATCCAAGACAAGTGTAAATAGACGGTGAGCCGATTCATGGCCATTTGCCTGCGCTGAACGAATCAGCAGACTTGCTGCTGATTCGTCAGGGAATGGAATTGGCTTAACCGGAAGGTTAATGTGCTCCATTCTTGCCTCGCAAATGCGACGCTAAAACACCAGGACTCATGTTGAAAGGGTTAGTTTTAATTCGGCTAGCCAGCGAGCATATCCCGTCGTCCCATGCTATAGCAAAATCATTAACCGTCACCACACTGCCACCGGTTTGCAAAGTAATGTAGATGGCTTCCTTTAAAAGCGACATGACAAACGCCGGGTTCCCAGAAGTCGCCGCGTAAATTTGGTTGCAAGTATGGTCTTCAGAAAAGTCGGATGTAAAATCGATATTCAAAATTTTCTTGCAACGTGAGATTATTCCTTCGATGAATGGCTTTATTGATCCTGAATCTTCTTGTATTGAAGGTTGCAGAGGATTCATTCGAAATTCCTTTGGGAAGCGTCTGCTTAGTTGTGAGTCTTGCACTAAAAAGTGCGGGAAATCAGTATTCCCGGCTAAACAGAACATTATTCGAGTCTCGTTAATAATTGATTTAATCCAATTGCAGACCGCTGTATTTACCCGTGTTGAATTTCGTAAAACATCATATAAATGATGAAATTCATCGAGAAATACTAGTCTTGTTTCACACTGTTTTAGTAAAAGACAGACTCGTTTTGTTAGCTGGGCAGTTGTACCAACAAATGGATTTGGATCTTTTAGTTGTATAAGCAGAGCAATAGCTACGCTTTTAACTGTGGCTGGCGAAGGCACAGCGCAATAGAAGGCGGGTATAACGATTTTTTCATGGTTATCCACAATTTTTGTTTCACTGGGCATTTTGGACATGATAACTCGGCAAATAGTTGTTTTTCCGTAACCACCTTGACCCGTAAGCATGCACCCGACAGGTTCTCGGAAAGCGCTACTTTTTTGCAAGCAATGTTCAATACCTTCAATTGCTCTGTCAAAATCTTGGTGATAGACAACGATTTTGTCGAGTTTTGCAATAGATGTAATTGGATTATAGGCATTCATGGTGTTACTCCAGTTCGATAGATTTAAAAGGGTTTATATTTTCGTTTTTAACGCGTGGTGTATTGGTGTCGCTTAACGAAATTACTTCGATTACAGGTTGTGTCGTCTGTGCATCGACCTTTATGTCTTGGACTGGCGGTAAAATTGAATTTTTTATCTCCGCTATTTTTCGTTGCGTGTAAACCTTACGGGATTCGCCATTTGTGAGCTTTTTTAAAAATCGTTTCATTTTAATCGCTTCTTGCTGAACGCGCTCAAGGAGTTTCCAGCGGGACAATTCAAATGAACGCTTCCCTAATTTTGTGATGTCTGACTTTGTCATTTCATCACGAATTTTTTTTGCTTCTTCATGTTCGTATATGGTCAGTCCGTTGGTATATTCAGGGTTGTTCGATTCAACTAAAATTAGCGTTGCTCTGTCCTCTGGATGCTGCACTAAAATCGAATTTAAGTTGAGATCGTCAATTAAAATAGTTACTTTGATAAATCCTTGTGCTTCTAGGGTTGCTAGTGCATGCGAATAGTATTCAATGTAATCATACTGAATAATCCCCTTATGAATTGACCTGGTTTCAGGACGGCGAGCGAGAGCATTAACCTCATCTTCTGATAGCGATATTGGCCCGATATTTTTAGTCTTTTCTTCCCAAAAGCAAATTGGCGCTCGTCCAGTTTTGGTATGTATCGTTTTGTGATAGATCTCGTTGATCCATTCTTGGATAAAACTGCACACTTGATCAATCGTAAAAACCGCTTTTTTTAATGAGTCGTAATCACCACGTTCAGTCGGATTTGAAAACGTAGTGCCAGGGATTTTTTGTACAATTCCATGCGTCAACGTCCGAAAAAACGATTCAATGTGAGCTTTTCCGTCAGGATCTTGAATTTGCGCTGGTGTTACAGTTATTGCGAGCGTTTCACAAATTCGAACAAACGAAGAGTTGGAAAATTCAATACCGTTATCTGGTACTATTCTGCTCGGAATTCCTCCCGGTAGGCCTAGGTTGGCTCTAGAAAGCATATCTTTTAAAGCACCTAATGCAGTAGTTGCACTAGGAGGATACATGCATACATAGGTACCTACTACAGCTCGCGTTGCAATATCGGTTAGACATGTCAGGAATGGTCTACCAATTACATCTCCCGTGCTTTCATCAATTACGTGGATGTCAAGGTAATGTGTGTCTATTTGTACAAGAGACATTACAAGTTCGCTGATCAGTTTTCTTCCTGACGCTCTTGCTAGCTTGTCGGCAGCAAGAGATCCTTTTTTGGCGAGGGTGATAACATATGGATCAAGTTTTTTAATCCGTCTCTGTATTGTGCGCTCGGTTGGAAATTGAATGTCTTCGCACGATTTGTTACATAGGCCGATTTCAACAGCTCTACCTACAACATAGCTAGTAACATCTCCGGCGGACCGTCGTTCCGGTGTGAGATATACTTTTGCTATTCCTTCATTGATGAGGTTTTCAATTTCCGGGATAAACCTGAGATTTTGATTGCCGCTATTTCTTCGATTTATAAGTCCATTGTTTCCACTTTGCCTGCTTTTTTTGACCCAGCGCGCCACTGCGCGCGGACTTGGTGGTTTAATGTCATTTATCTCATTGCTAACCCTATTGATTATTGAGCGCAATCCTTTCATCGAGGTGGGATGGGTCAATTCAACTAGAGCCGCTTCTACATATCTGTATCGATACCTAACATACGTAATGTTGTTGTGATTTATGTCATTATGACCTGAATGTGTTATCTGAATTTTTCCTGATTTCTTCAACGAGTCAAATTGCTCAAATGTGGTTTTGTGTACTTTTCCACCCGCAGTTGATGCATATCTAATCAGGCTATGTTCAGCAAAAGTTATTTCAAAATGTGCTCCGTGTAATGAGAAACGCGTACCAATTTTTGGGGTGAAGTTAATGTCCATTTTTATACCTCCTCACCGAGCATAGATTTTTTAAGGGCAGGCAAGCTCACAATGTCATGAAATATCAGGTACTCCAATAGATGTGCGGGAAGGTCATTTTTTTGCAGAACATTATATCCATCGACGATTTGATCGACTGGATGTAACTTTAGAAGAGTGGCTCCTAATAAGATTTGACTTTTAGTCCAGTATCGAACGTGTCCGCGTGAGTAAACTTCAAGTATTTTTTCAGTTTTTCTAAATGATGGGATATTAGATGAATCAATAATTCTAAAAATTATGCCTGCGGAATACAGAATTTTTTCTACGATTTTTAACTTTCTTATTGTCTGCTCATCAAGATAGTAAATGTCAGGTTTTACCTCATGGACTTCATAAAACCCTGCATTTGTAAGTACGACGAAGTCGGGGTAACAACATTTCCCACCCGGTAATTCAATACGAATAGCTTGGCTTCGATAATTTTTGTATGTCCGCTCAAGATTTCCTACAGCATGCGCTAGCTCAAGCTGGCTTTCGAGGGGAACAAGTCCACCGGCTTTGCGACTTGGGAAAAGCGATGTTCTTCGCCCTTTGCCGCCTTGCTTTATAAGTCTTTGGCCGGGCAGCACGTTTGCCTTTGTGGGTGGTTTTTTGAAAGCAAATTGAATCTGATCAAGTATTTTTTGATGTTGGCGTTCCTGGTAATTCAGTTCGTCATGAAAAAATTCGGGCAAAAAAATGTTAGCCGCCGCCGGGGCAGTGTTTGGGGTTTGCAAGTACATAAGTATCTCCAAAAGCAGTTAGTTCTAGGCCAATCTGGCCTGGTTTTATTGCCCTTTAAAATTTGGGCAATAGTTGACACATGGCTGCTTTTATTGGAAACTTAGGTTTCTGACACCTTTGGTAGTTTCTTTGAAGCAACCATTGTTTTAAACGCAAATGGCTCCCATGGGGGGCCATTTGCGTTTATGGCCCTTGCGTTTGTTTCATATCAGTTATCTCTCAGTGGTTTAACAGTTCATTGATCTACTCGTTGTTGCTCGGTTTAACATTTGAAAAGTCTAAAGTTGATTCCACTGGCTCCTGTTTCAGGCCCAGCTTCAAGGCTATTAGATGGCTTTGTCCCCTGCGTGGTACGTTGTTTGATCTAAGTACTCGATACACCAAATCTGGACTAAATCCCTCTCCCCGCGCCCAGTCAGCGATGGCTATGCCTCGCGCTTTAAATTCATTAATTACTCGTTCCGAGTTTCTGTTCATGTCGATTTATTCCAGTTTGATCAGCTCATCTTCGGACTATAAGTGATGACCGGCCTGAATACAACATATTGATTTTAATAGAAAAAATGTTAATTTCGTGTCGTTTGGGGTTTTTGACAAAACCTAAAAAAAGCTTGTTAGAACGGTGATTTTTCTGCTCAGCCGAAAATGGCTAAAGTGTAATAAGGTGTAATTTACTAACCAGTAGATGGCACTTACCTTATTAATCTGGGAGATCTCAAGCCTGCTTTTTGCGACGATGAATTGTGCGACGGGATTGCTTGGGGTGTATTCCCTAGTGCGCCTTTATGTGACATATTTCACATTGCGTGTTCATAACAATAATGGAAATTCAGGATGATGCATCTGCAAGAACGCCAGTGTAGTAGTGCCCTCTTACTCAATGAGTGGGTCGAGTTAAGTAATTGTGAAACATCTCTTCAGCGTGCCGTTTTTAGTGTTGTATTTACTAAAGATCACAATGGAGATTGGCGGTATCTCTTAGGCCATTGCGAATTAGCTTCCAATACGTCGATTGATTCTGTAGAAGTCATTTATCCTTCATTTTCTTTTATAAAAAAAGAGATACTGGATTTCTCTTTGTCTGGGTTTCTTGCTGCATTAGAAGGCGAGGGATTCATGATTTCCGAAAACTTCCCTCCGTTAAGAAAAGCCGATTCATCCCAGATAAATTGGATGAGAGGATTAATACCCAGTCATGCAACCAAAAGTAAATTTCCAGTAGTGAAATACGTAACAAAATTGGAAAACGAATTATCTTTTCATGAAAGCCCTCTTATTGGTTTCAATCTTCCGTATATCGATTCTGTAAATCAGCATATTAAAAACTTTCTTGAGTTTGATCATTTCCATGGTAATTCAGATGGTCAAAAGGGCGAATTCGCTATAAAAATAAATAACTATTCGGCTTGTATCAATTTTGATGCCCAGCTCTTGTCATTTAAAGCGAATGTGTATGCTTGCTTAGTGGGAAAAAACTCATCTGGTCAATCAATAAACCTTTCCGAAAAAGACCAGCTAAATATGACGGTACAGGATCTATCGGATTCAGAGATATTTTTGATTAACAGGAATAACGAAATTTTAGATTACAGATCAAAATCGCATTGGAAGTATCGATTGGATAGCAGTGTTGATAAAACTACTTCAAAAAAGCTTCTGACACTTATAGAGGCAGGAGAGGGGCAGTATCTGGAGTTTAAAAAATATATTGAGGTTACTAAAAATAGGAATCAAAAATCTGAAGAGCTTGAGAAAACAGTGTGTGCCTTTTCTAATGCTTCTGGTGGTCAGCTGTTGATTGGTGTGAATGATGAGGGAAATATTGATGGTGTTAATGATTTTCTAGTGCAGCATTATAATTGCGCTATAGAAGAAGCCGTTCTTCTTTATGTTAAGGGGATTAACAAACGCCTATCTGAAAACCTGAAAAACAACCAATGCTACGATGTCAGTCACTTCGTAATTGGTGATAAATACATAATTGTTGTAGATGTTGACAGATCTGAAGAGCTTAACTACGGGGTTACTCAAGAATGGGCCTATGTTCGAGTAGGAGCTACCAGCCGGAAAATGCGTTCTGCGGAGTCAAGGCCGGAAACCAAAAAATTACCCTTTGAATTTTAATTTTTCTTTTATGTATCCATGGTAGGAGTCATTAACGATGTGGCCAGATAATGAAACAGAAAGAGATTTCCTAAATTTTTCCGGCGTGGCAGATACTGTTGCGGAAATTATTGTTCAAGCGCAAGGGCGTCCAATTTCCATAGGCGTTTCAGGAGCTTGGGGCATTGGAAAATCTTCAATGATTAAGCTGACTCAAGCGTCTTTGGCGCAACGGACGCGCCAAGAGGGTGAGCGTGAATTTATATTTGTTGAGTTCAATGCATGGCTTTATCAAGGATACGATGATGCGCGTGCTGCACTTATGGATGTTATTGCCTCAAAATTAGAGGTTGAAGCCGAAGCACGTCAAAAAGGAGTTGAGAAAGCGAGGTCTTTACTTAAGCGTGTTAATTGGCTTCGCGCTGCAAAACTAGTAGCAGGATCTGCCGCAGCGATGTCATTTGGGTTACCTCCTACAGGGCTTCTTGGCGAAATCTGGGGTTTAGGTCAGCGCGCCGTATCGAGTGGTGTCGATGCAAAGCTTCTTGAAGATGCTGGTGAGAAAGCTGGAGCGGTAGCGGAAGTAGGAAAAGGATTGCTCAATCCAGTGGAACAAACTTCTCCCCCAAAAGAGATTCAAGCCCTGCGCGATAACTTTGAGGAAACACTGGAGGAGCTAGGTGTAACCTTGGTCGTTTTAATTGATGATTTAGATCGATGCTTGCCCGAAACCACTATATCCACACTTGAAGCAATACGACTGTTCTTATTTTTAAAGAACACTGCATTCGTAATCGCTGCTGACAATGACATGATTAAACATGCCGTGAAGCGGCATTTCGAAGGTGTTCCAGACGACAAGCTAATTACTAATTATTTTGACAAGTTAATTCAAGTACCGATACGCGTTCCTCCATTGGGGACGCAGGAGGTACGAGCGTACATGATGATGCTATTTGTAGATAACAGTGAATTGGCCTCGGATATTAAAGAAACTATTAGGCAAGGGGTATGCAAGCAGTTACGACAAACATGGCAAGGAAAACGTGTTGATCGTGCTTTTGTACAAAGCCTTCATCAAGCAATCCCTGAAAAATTAATTGGCAAGTTCGATACCGCAGATCGGTTAGCTCCGTTAATGACTACTGCTTCTGACATATCGGGAAATCCGAGATTAATAAAACGCTTTTTAAATGCGTTATCAATTCGCATGGCAATATCCAATGCACAGGGAGTGGGCGTTGACGAAGCTGTTTTGGCAAAGCTTCTTCTGTTTGAACGTTTAGGTACTCCAGCAGCTTATTCAGAGTTGATGAAAAGGGTCAGTTTGAATGACGCAGGAAAACCAACGTTCCTTTCTGAGTGGGAAGAAAAGGCGAGTGCTGGCCAAGAGCTTACTTTAGAAGATCCTTGGACGGGGCTCTTTTTTAAGGAATGGCTAACTTTGCCACCGGCTTTGGCGAATACAGATCTTCGAGGAGCTTTATATGTTAGTCGAGAGCATATTCCATTAATCACTCCAGAAGATCGACTTTCATCGGAAGCGGCTGAGCTACTTACTGCGTTGCTACAACATCCAGACATGGCTGCAAGTTTAAAAGATCGTTTAACTGCACTCGCACGATCTGAAACTACAGTAATCATGGATCGTTTATTGGATCGAGCACGACAAGAACAGGAGTGGGGCGTTCCTCCTATATTAATCGCTTGTTTAACTTTAACCGAGGTCGACCCACCTCAGGGGCCTAGATTGGCGGCGCTTCTCCGTGAGAGACCCGCTGTTCAAATTAGGGCGAACATCATACCTAAAATAGGTGATCAGCCATGGGCTCAATCAGTATTTGATGAGTGGGAAAAGGGACAGATTTCTTCTCCTGTTAAAGCAGCTATAAAAAAGCAAAGGAAGTGATAAATGGGAACATCACAATCAAGCAAAGGTCCTGGTCCTGGTGTTCCTATGGTTCCTCCTTGGGCGCCTGACCTTCCCTCAACAAATTCGTCAGGCGATGATCAGTCACAAGATTCGCAAGATAGTTCAGCCGCTCCTAGTGGTGGAGTACCGATAGCCCCGTCTGGCCGTTTTGGAGGCGCTCGAAGGAGCTTGGGAGGGTATGCTGGGTCTGGCGGTCGTAGTGACCTTCGTCAAGGACTTAAGCATTACATTCGATCTGGTTACGGAGGTTCAAAGACTGCCACCCGTCGATTTGCGGGCACAGCTAGCACCGCTGCCGTACTTGGCGGTGTATTGGCTGGCTTGGCATCGGGACAATCCTTCGTCGCAAATAATGGTCTAGATCCAGTTTTGTTGGCTGGAAAATCTGCTGACGAAGTTATGAGTGCCGTGACGGAGGCTGTTCGCCCGGTAGATGGCACTCAGGACGCTGAAGCACAACGTGCAGCAATACGAGATTCTTTATCTGAGGTACTAACCCGCTTTCCTGATGCTGATTTAGTGAATTTAAATCCAGAGCACCGCGAATTTGCAATCGAAACTTTTACAGCCTTCGATGTTGTTCATCGTTTTGAGTTAGATGTTGGTAAAACAATTTTTGCAAAATCCCCCAATGCAACAGCAGCCCTAGCCAGACTGAAAGAAGCTCGCGAATATATTAAAGAAACTGTGTCAGCCGCATTTCGGAAATTAAAAGAGACTGGTAAAACCTTAACAACAGGGCAGATTAAGCATGTTGTGAAAGACGCTTTGCAGGAGACGTTTGAAGTATTTGAGGGATATATAAAATGAAACTGATTTGTGGCCCCGCTAGTTTTAAATTACCAAATGTTTCGCAGGCTTTGTGTGTTGTTTTGTACGGCAAAGCTCAATCCTTAAAACAAGGATGTGCCGGTGAGGCGGCGAGATCCGAAATTTTGCGTAGACGTCTTGATCCAGCACCTCGATCTTGGGATTTATTGTCTATTGCGCTATCCGTTGTAACTGCAGATTTTGCGGTGTTACGTGATGACAGTCCTGATGGCTGGACACGAGAGATAGAGCTTCATATTGCTGTAGCTGAACCTGATTTTTGGTCGCAACAGAAGAAAGCAATTGAAGCAGCGTTGGGTTTCCTGACAACGGATATATGGTCGCTTAATTTTTATCCCGGCGGTGATGTGCAACCATCACAGAAGGAAGTCGTACACCCAACAGAAAATTGTGTAGTGCTTCTTTCCGGAGGGCTCGATAGTTTAATTGGGACCATTGATCTTGTTTCTGGCGGCCTTAAGCCATTTGCTATAAGTCAAACTGTGCGCGGTGATGGTGAAAAGCAGATTCAATTTGCTGAAACTATTGGCGGTGGTTTGAATCATTTGCAGCTCAATCACAATGCATCTTCTCCTGGTAGCGATGAGCCATCTCAAAGGGCAAGATCACTTATTTTTTTAGCGTTTGGTGTGGTGGCGGCTACTTGCTTACAGCAGTATCACGAAGGGGGTAGGGTTCCATTATATATGTGTGAAAATGGTTTCATCGCCATTAATCCTCCATTGACTAGTGGGCGTATTGGCAGTTTAAGTACTCGTACAGCTCATCCCGAATTTCTTTCTCGTTTTAAATTTATTCTTGAGGCGGCTGGGCTGCGTGTTGATATTCAGAATCCGTACGAAGAAAAAACCAAAGGGCAAATGTTATTAGATTGCAAAGATCAAAACTTGCTTAAGAAGTATGCTGTCCATTCGACTAGTTGCGGTCGTTTTCAGCGTTTCAATTATCACCATTGTGGTAGATGCGTTCCTTGTCAGGTGCGTCGAGCTGCATTTTTGACTTGGGATAAAAAAGATTCAACCGGTTATGTACATGACAATCTAGGGAAAAAAGATAAGGAACATGCTGGATTTGATGATGTGCGTGCTGTTGCAATTGCGCTTGCTGCTGCTCGTGCTGACGGCACTGATGCCTGGTTGGATCAGGCGTTGTCTTATCCATCGATCAGCAATAAGAAAGGCCTTAAAGATATGTTAGTTCGAGGTTTGGCCGAGCTCGAAGTCTTGCATAAGGTCTATAAAGTAACATGATAGATTTTCACTGCCATCTTGATCTTTATCCTGATCCTCATGCCATTGCTAGTGAATGTATTAGTAGAGGTATTTATCTTTTATCGGTCACTACTACGCCTTCTGCTTGGAAAGGAACGAGTGAGCTTGCATCTGGTGCTTCGAGAATACGAACTGCGTTAGGCCTGCATCCTCAAATCGCACATAACCGAAAACATGAACTTCCCCTTTTCGAGCAGTTGCTTCCAGAAACAAGATATGTGGGAGAGATAGGTCTTGATGGTGGCCCTGAGTATAAAGAGTATTGGTCTGATCAATACTTTGTCTTTACCCATATTCTGAAGTTATGCCAGCGCTCCGGTGGCCGTATTATGTCTTTGCACAGTCGCAGAGCTGCCAAAGCGGTTTTAGATGAAATTGAAGCCCACCCTGGAGCAGGCACTGCAATTCTGCATTGGTTCTCTGGAACGCAGCGAGAACTTGATAGAGCCATATCGTTAGGATGTTGGTTCAGTGTCGGTCCAGCAATGTTGGCCAGCAAAAAAGGTTTAGCATTGGCGGCTAAGATGCCGAAAGATAGGGTCCTCACAGAAACTGATGGGCCGTTTGTTCAAATTGATGGGCGTTCAGCTTTTCCTTGGGAGTCCGAAAATGCCATTCCGTTTCTTGCTTCAATTTGGTCGGTGCCTGAATTAGAGATTAGAGAGCAGCTTAAAGATAATCTACGAAACTTAGCAATAAATAATTGAGAGTGTATGGATCACATTGAGTTTGCAGAAACGTTAGAAGATTTGAATCATGACTGTAAAAATCATTTACAACTTTGTGTGCGGAATATAGGCAACAAAGGTAATACAAGTTATGTAAATCGCTGTACGTTTTGTGGTGAGCAGATAGGAAATGCTATTTTAAAAAGCACGGTAGAAACTCCCAAAGCTTTATTTGATGTGACATTGAAAGAGCGCTATTGGGAAAAACGGAATGAACTTTTTAGGGCAAGTGTTGAAGTTAATTCGAATGGTTATGTTCATCCCTTACCATATGAAGATTTCGAAAAGAATCTTAATGGATTTATATCAGACTTAAGCCATATTGATGGTGTTAACATAAATCTCATTAATGGATATTTGAGTAGATATTTAACTCACGCCACAGATGTTCAAAGAAATAGTTATAAAACCCCATTTAGTTCCGAGGAAGACTTACATGTATGGTTATCTTTTGAATTATCGCGATGGTTTTATGTGTATCCGGAAGTTCATGGTGTTGGATATGTTAATAGAACGAAGAAAAATGTGCGCTTGGATTTAATTATTAAGGCAAAACCAGAGTTAATTTCGTCAGGGTTTACTGATAAATATATAGGCGTTGAAATAAAATATTTGAATCCGGGTGAAAGGGATGGGTTTCATAAAAGATCTTCACGTGGAATTTTCCAAGCTTTGAGTTATTGGTATAGCGGTGCTCGCTGGAACCTTGAAGGAAAAGATGTGGATATTTGCACTGTTTTATTTTTTAGTGACCTTTCTTTTACCGATGAAAGAAATAAATTATTTGAAACGATTGACAGGCATTATAGAAAATATTGGAGTGCGTATTTAAGTGTGGCAAACCATGGGAATGTTGGTGAGTTAATATTCGATGGTTCTTCAAATAACTATTTTAAGTGGCGAATGGATTTTGCGCAGGTTACTTATTTCACTGGTTACAGTAATGGTGATTTAAGAATGGGGAATCCTAATCTTATTAACAAAATAAGAATTGGTAGCACAAATAGCTAATTAATGTAAGGTGTGGAATATGGCCGAGCCAATAATTAAATGTCCTAATTGTAATACAGAGATTCATTTAACAGAATCTCTGGCTGCTCCGTTGCTTGAGGCCACAAGAAAGCAATTTGAGCAAAAGCTTAACCAAAAGGATGTTGAAGTAGCTCAACGTGAGAAGGCAGCTAAAGATAAAGAAAAAGAATTGGCCGACGCCAGATCAAAACTTGATGAGCAAGTTCAATATCAGGTTCAGGAAAATTTGAAACAAGAACGTATTAAAATTATTGCTGATGCTGAAAAGAAAGCAAATCTTACAGTTGCCAATGATCTTGAGCAAAAATCTCGTGAAGTTGAGAGTTTGCAAGAGGTATTAAGAGGCCGAGAGGCTAAGCTCCTAGAGGCTCAAAATGCTCAGGCTGAATTGCTGAAAAAACAACGTGAATTGGATGATGCGAGACGAGAGTTAGAGCTAACCATTGAAAAACGAGTGCAAGATAATTTAGAAATTACTCGTCAGAAAGCTAAAAAAGAAGCTGAAGATGAGCAAAAGCTAAAGGTAATGGAGAAAGAACAAACAATATCTGCGATGCAAAAGCAAATAGAAGATTTAAAGCGAAGAGCAGAGCAGGGGTCGCAGCAGTTGCAGGGTGAAGTTCAGGAATTAGAGTTGGAAAGTATGCTGCGCTCAAAGTTTCCTTTCGACTTAATCGACCCCGTGCCAAAGGGGGAATTTGGTGGTGACGTGATCCATCGAGTTATGGGGACAAGTGGGCAGTCCTGTGGTTCAATTTTATGGGAATTTAAACGTACCAAAAATTGGAGTGATGCCTGGCTGACAAAACTTCGAGGGGACCAACGAGAGGCTAAGGCCGAAATAGCAATTATTGTGAGTCACGCTTTACCTAAAGATGTTGATACATTCGATATGATTGATGGCGTTTGGATTACTCATCCTCGTGCCGTATTGCCTGTGGCTTTAATTCTACGGCAGTCTCTATTAGATATCGCCTTGGCCAGACAGTCGAATGAAGGTCAGCAAACGAAGACGGATTTGATTTATCAATATTTAACTGGCCCTCGTTTTCGTTTAAGAGTAGAAGCAATTGTTGAGGCTTTTTCTACTATGCAAGAAGATCTTGACAGGGAGAGAAAAGTAATAATGAAACAATGGGCAAAGCGTGGACAGCAAATCGAGAATGTGATGGGTGCCACTGTCGGAATGTACGGTGATTTACAAGGTATTGCGGGTAAGTCTCTGTTGGAAATAGAGGCATTGGAACTAAAACATATTGGTATTGATGATAATCAATAATTATTAATTAGGTGGAATAAATGGACAACTATCACGATCCAATAAGGCATTTAAAGTATCTTCGTCAATCGTTAGCTCAGGATAATGAAGCCATTGGTTTTTTTATATCGGCGGGATGCCCATTGTCTGTCGAAATGCCTGAAGGTGAATGGCCTCTCATTCCTGATGTGCAAAATTTAACTTTACATATTAATGCTCAACTGAGCCTCGATAAAAAATATAATTTGCTTATAGCGGAGATAGAGAAGGCTGGAAAAAATATAAAAAATATTGAGGATATCTTAAGTTTTTTACGGAGCTTGTTGGTGGTATCAAAAGGTGGGGATGTCAGAGGGTTGACGGAGGCAGACCTTACAGATATCCAATCAAAAATATGTACTGAAATAATAAATAAAATTAATGTTTCCCTGCCCAACAACGAAACTCCATACCATAGCCTTTGCAAGTGGATCCGTTCAATAGATAGAAAGGTCGCAGTAGAAATATTTACAACCAACTACGATCTACTGTTAGAGCATGCACTTGAGGATTTAGAAGTTCCATATTTTGATGGTTTTGTTGGTGCGAATAGATCCTTTTTTGACTTGCGGGCAGTTGAAGATAATTTAATACCTGTTCATTGGTCAAGATTATGGAAAATTCATGGTTCTATTAATTGGTGTCAAGAGGAAATAAACGGTGAGCGGAGAGTGTATAGGTCATCTGAAATAAAGCAAAATGTTTCTCATCTAATTTATCCGTCGCATTTAAAGTATGAAGAAAGCAGAAAAATGCCTTATCTTGCATTGATCGATCAATTAAATAGATTTATAAGAAAAAAATCCTCTTTTCTTATTTTATCAGGATACTCATTTAATGATGCACATCTCAATGACACAATTGTTAACGCATTAAAGGCAAACCCAACTGCTATGGTGCTTGGTTTAATGTATGGAGAGTATGAGGTTGAATTAAAAACAGAAGTAGAAGCAGAAGTTGATTCTGAAGTTGAAGCTGAAGTTGATATAGATGTGGGCGAAGTTAGTACCACTTTGACTGAGAGATACCCAGAGGCTTATAAGCTCGCAAAAAAGCAGCATAACTTAAATATATGGACTTTCGATAAAGCAATTATAGGAACCAACTTGGGACAGTGGAGAAGGGTCCATGCAAAGGAAGAAGACGATATAGAATTAGTTCGATTTTTTGGAAGTGAAAATCAATTAAAGCTTGGTGACTTTTCAGTTTTTACTGATTTTTTAAAAAAAATTATAGGAATTAAAAGGGAATCATCAAATGTCTAACAAAGAGACGTATTTGGGAGACGTGCAGGATGTAAAAGGCACTACGGTTAGTATAATTTTGTCCAAGGAGTCTTTGACAGGATTTGTTTATATTGATGGTCAGGGATATAGAGTTGGGCAAATTGGTAGCTTTGTTCGAATTCCGATTGGGTTTGATGATCTCTTCGGCATCATCAGTCAGGTTGGAGCTAGTGCGGTACCTGAGAGCCATCAAAATGATCAAATGAGTGGCAATCGTTGGATGACTATTCAACTTGTTGGTGAGGGACCTAGAAACGGTATCTTTAGACGTGGACTGTCCCAATATCCAACGATTGGAGATGCAGTACATTTGGTTACTGAAAAAGAGTTAAATAATATTTATGGGCAACCAGATGAATTTCATTTTGTTAGGCTTGGCCATGTTTCAAATGCCGACTCTATACCTGCATTAGTCGATGTCAATAAATTAATCACTAGACATTCGGCTGTTGTCGGTACTACCGGATCTGGAAAATCCACTACGGTAGCAAGTATTGTTAATGCGTTATCTGATGTTGTTAGATATCCCTCCTCAAGAATTATTATGTTGGATTTGCACGGGGAATATGGAAATGCGTTGCAAGAAAGGGCCAATATTTACAAGCTAAATGCAAGCTCCTCTTCTAAATTAAAAGAGCATGAATTTTATATACCTTTTTGGGCATTGAATTTTGATGAGCTATGTGAAATAAGCTTTGGAGAATTTAGTAATGAAAAAGATAAGAACATTGTCATGGAGAGAGTTCATAAGTACAAATTAGATTCGTTAAAAAAGTATGCGAGAAAAGGGGCTTCTGTAGATGCACTTAGTGTCGACTCTCCAATACCATTCAATATTCATAATTTGTGGTATGAGTTATTTGTAGAAACTTTTGGTACTTATTATAAGGATGGTGTGGGAAGACCAATTGATAATTTGGCTTATGAGTTGGACGCAGGCGGTAATCCAATGATGGGAAGTGCGAAGGATGGTATACCCCCAATTTTTAAAAATGTAGTGACTGACGCTGGAGCAAGAAAAATAAATTATTTACCGGGAGCGTTAAATATTGGAAAGCAGCTTTTGCTGTTAGGCACAAAACTTAGAATTCCTCGCTACAATTTTATATTTAGCCCAGGAGATTGGCTTCCCGCTTCTGATGGGCAGGTAGCAAAGGATTTGAGCTCATTACTAGAAAGCTGGATTGGTAGTAAAAAGCCAGTAACGATTCTTGATTTGTCTGGTGTTCCTTCCGATATCTTACAAACAACTATTGGCGCACTCCTTCGCCTTTTATATGAAGCACTATTTTGGTCTAGAAATTTATCTCAAGGTGGGAGGCAGCGCCCATTGCTACTGGTGATGGAGGAGGCTCATATCTATCTAAACAGCAAGTCTGAAGGCATGGCATCAATCGTAGTTCAGAGAATTGTGAAAGAGGGAAGAAAGTATGGAATAGGTGCGATGATTGTAAGTCAGCGTCCATCTGAAATTAATCCAACAATCCTTTCTCAGTGCGGAACCTTTTTTGCTCTTCGTCTTGCTAACACTATCGATAGGGGACATATAACCGCAGCAATTTCTGACAATTTGGATGGCTTAACTAGCATGTTACCTATCTTAAGGACGGGTGAGGCAATAATTTTAGGTGAGGCCGTTAAATTACCAATGAGGACTATGATTGAACCGCCTCCGAAGAATCGAAGACCTGATAGCCAAGATCCGATTATTTTTGATGAGGTGTCAATAGAAGATTCACAAAATCCTGGTGGTTGGGGTATTAAGTTAGAGATCAATCCCAACTACGAGGAATTAGTGGAAACATGGAGGGCGCAAAGCCCGAAAATTGATAAGGTGATATAAAAATAGGTGAAGCTATGGATATGGTAAGTGTTGAGTCAAGTAATGTTGCTGCAGTTGGGTATGACGAAGACAGTTCGACTTTACAAGTAGAATTTAAAAATGGAACGACATACCAGTACTTTGATGTTCCTCAACACCAGTTTATTGGTTTGAGGGATGCAGATTCCGTTGGAGGATATTTGGCTGCTCATATAAAGGGAAGTTATCGCTATTCGAAAGTTTAACTTCCTGGATGGAGAAAGCCCCTCACATGAGGGGCTTTTTTTATTTCCATGACACAGGATGCGTCGCTCAATGACATCGGATGCGTCGCTTATGACACAGGTCGTGTCGTTCGCCGTCTTTCAAAAACTAATCCCAGCTCAACGCCCCACCTGTTTGATATTCAATCACGCGCGTCTCAAAGAAATTCTTCTCCTTACGCAAATCCATAATCTCACTCATCCATGGGAATGGATTCTGTGCGCCTGGGAATTGTTCTTTCAAGCCAACTTGTGAGCAGCGGCGGTTGGCGATGAAGTGGAGGTATTCTTCCATCATCGCGGCATTCATACCGAGTACACCGCGTGGCATAGAATCGCGTGCGTATTGGATTTCCAACTCGGTGCCTTCCAAAATCATTTGGATAACTTCTTGTTGGAATTCTGCAGTCCACAAGTGCGGGTTTTCCAATTTGATTTGGTTGATTACATCGATACCAAAATTCAAATGCATGGATTCATCGCGCAGGATGTATTGGAACTGCTCGGCAACGCCGGTCATTTTGTTACGGCGGCCCATGCTGAGGATTTGGCTGAAGCCGCAGTAGAAGAAAATACCTTCGGTCACTACATAAAACGCAACGAGATTGCGTAGCAACTCTTGGTCAGTTTCTGGTGTGCCGGTAGTGAAGGTTGGGTCGCCCAAAGTTTGGGTGTGCTTCAAACTCCATGCGGCTTTATTCGCAACGCTTGGCAATTCGCGGTACATGTTGAAGATTTCGCCTTCATCCATGCCCAGCGATTCAATGCAATATTGATAGGCGTGGGTGTGGATCGCTTCCTCGAATGATTGACGCAAAATGTATTGGCGGCATTCGGGGTTGGTGATCAAACGGTAAATCGCGAGTACGAGGTTGTTCGCTACCAATGAGTCAGCAGTAGAGAAATAACCGAGGCTGCGCATTACGATGCGGCGTTCGTCATCGGTCAGGCCGTCTTTGCTGCGCCAGGTGGCGATGTCGGCGGTCATGTTGACTTCTTGTGGCATCCAGTGGTTGGAGCAGCCATCAAGGTATTTTTGCCATGCCCAGTCGTATTTGAAGGGTACAAGCTGGTTCAGGTCGGCGCGGCAGTTGATCATGCGCTTTTCATCTACCTGAATACGGGCAGCGCCCATTTGCAATTCTTCCAAGCCTGGAGCTGGATCAAGTGCGGCGAGGCTCGCGCGTGCTTTGGCGAGTTCAGGGCTGATGCCTGTTTCTTTAGCGGCTGCAGCAAAGGCGGTGTTAACGGCTTGTGCATCGGCAGCGGCGCTGACTTGAGTCGCTTGTGCTTGCGCAATTTGCGCTTGGGTTTGTTGCACGACAGGCTCGGCAGCTTTGCTCAATGCATTGCTAATCGCGTCCTGACGGGCGGTTTCTCTTACGGCTTCTTCGCTGTCGAATTCATCCCAACTTAGCATGGTGTTCCTCATTAATTCTTTAATGCAGGGGCTTTAACCCCACCCTAACCCTCCCCTTAAAAAAGGGAGGGGACTGGATCATCCCTCGGTATTAACTCCTCCCCATTTTTAAGGGGGAGGTTGGGAGGGGGTTTTATTTCTTGCGGCGGGTGCCTTACTGGCACGCCTCACAATCCGGATTGTCTATCGAACATGCCAATGGCACTGGCGCTGCTTCGGCGAAACTCGCGGCTTCTACTTCTGATATCGCAGGTTTTGCGGTAACAGGGGCAGCAGACAAACCGCTCGCGCCACCACCGGCAGATACCGCGTTCAATGCACCGGTGTTAATGGTGGATTTTTCAGTGGTAGTTGCAGCCAAGGCACGCAGGTAATACGTAGTCTTTAAGCCGGAGAACCATGCCATACGGTAAGTAATGTCTAATTTTTTACCGTTTGCGCCAGCGATGTAGAGGTTCAAGCTCTGTGCCTGGTCGATCCACTTCTGGCGACGGCTGGCGGCTTCTACGATCCACTTGGGTTCTACTTCAAACGCGGTGGAGTAGATGGCTTTGAGGTCGGCCGGAATGCGGTCGATCTTTTGCAGTGAGCCTTCGTAGTATTTCAAATCGTTAACCATGACTGCATCCCACAGGCCACGGGCTTTTAAATCGTGTACCAAGTGCGGGTTAACTACGGTGAATTCGCCAGAGAGGTTGGATTTCACGTAGAGGTTTTGGTAAGTCGGTTCAATCGACTGGGTTACACCGGTGATGTTGGAAATGGTTGCAGTCGGTGCAATCGCCATCACGTTGGAGTTGCGCATACCTTGTGCTTTAACTTGCGCACGCAGAGTCGCCCAATCAAAAGTTTGGCTACGGTCAACTTTGATGTAATTCTCGCCACGGTTTTGTGCGAGCAACTCAATCGAGTCAATCGGCAGAATGCCTTTGCTCCAGAGTGAACCATCAAATGTTGAGTACTTGCCGCGCTCGGCTGCCAGTTCGCTGGAGGCTTTGATCGCGTAGTAGCTCACGGCTTCCATGGAGGTATCGGCGAAATCTACCGCTTGTTGTGAGCTGTAGGCGATACGTTGTTCATAGAGCGCGTCCTGGAAGCCCATGATGCCGAGGCCTATAGGACGGTGACGCAGGTTGGACGCTTTGGAGGTCGCAACGGCGTAGTAGTTAATGTCGATCACGTTATCGAGCATACGGATCGCAGTTTTAACGGTGCGCTCCAGTTTTGCTTGATCGAGCTTGCCATCCACAATGTGTTGCGCAAGGTTGATCGAGCCGAGGTTACATACCGCGATTTCATCATTCGCCTTGGTGTTCAAGGTGATTTCAGTACACAGGTTGGACGAGTGCACTACACCCACATGCTGCTGCGGGCTGCGCAAGTTGCATGGGTCTTTGAAGGTGATCCAAGGGTGGCCGGTTTCAAACAACATACCCAGCATTTTTCTCCACAAATCCAGTGCGCGCACGGTTTTGAAGACTTTGATTTTGCCCGCAGCGGCTTGGGCTTCATAAAACGCGTAGCGCTCTTCAAACGCTTTACCGTACAAATCGTGCAGGTCAGGAACGTCGTTCGGAGAGAAGAGGGTCCACTCTTTATCATCAAACACGCGCTTCATGAATGCATCGGGCACCCAGTTAGCGGTGTTCATGTCGTGGGTACGGCGGCGGTCATCACCGGTGTTTTTGCGCAGCTCAAGGAATTCCTCGACATCCATATGCCAGGTTTCCAAGTACGCACACACAGCGCCTTTGCGCTTGCCGCCCTGGTTTACTGCTACAGCGGTATCGTTGGCCACTTTCAGGAAGGGAACTACACCTTGTGATTTACCGTTGGTGCCTTTGATGTAAGCGCCGAGTGCGCGTACGGGCGTCCAGTCATTACCCAAACCGCCAGCGAATTTGCTCAGCATGGCGTTGTCTTGCATGGCGCCGTAAATACCGTGCAGGTCGTCCGGTACGGTGGTCAGGTAGCAAGAGGACAACTGCGGGCGCAAGGTGCCGGAGTTGAACAGGGTTGGGGTAGAGCTCATGTAATCGAAAGAAGAGAGCAGGCGATAGAACTCAATCGCGCGGTCTTCACGGTTGTCTTCCTGAATTGCCAGGCCCATCGCCACACGCATAAAGAATATTTGCGGCAGTTCGATGCGGGTGTCGTTGCTGTGGATGAAGTAGCGGTCGTACAGGGTTTGCAGGCCGAGGTAGGTGAACTGCAGATCGCGCTCGGCGATCAGGGCTTTGCCCAGTTTTTCCAAATCGAAATTCAATAATTCAGGGGATACCAGCTCCAGCTCAACACCTTTTTTGATGTAGAGAGGCAGGGTTTGCGCGTAGTAGGTTTCCATCTCGGCCTGGGTAGCAGAGGTCGCCACACCAAAGAAGCTCAGGGCTTCAGCGCGCAGTTTGTCCATCAATAGGCGGGCAGTAACGAACGAGTAGTTAGGCTCTTTCTCTACCAGCGTACGGGCGGTGATCACCAGTGAGGTGTTCACGTCTTTTTCGGCCACGCCGTCATAGAGGTTGCGCATGGCTTCATCGAGGATGGCTTTCTCTTCCACACCGGCCAAACCGGCACAGGCTTCACGCACGATGGTGCGCATACGGCCAATATCGAGAAGGGCGCGGGTGCCATTGTCGAGAATCACGTTGAGGCTGGGGTAATCCGGATCTGGCTCTTGCGATGCAGGTTGTTTTTGGGCGCGCATACGGGCGTGCTCTTCGCGGTAGAGCACGTAATCGCGGGCGATTTTTTGTTCGCCGGAGCGCATCAGGATCAGTTCAACCTGATCCTGGATCTCTTCGATATGGATAGTGCCGCCCGAAGGCATGCGGCGTTTAAAGGTGGCGGTGATTTGTTGGGTGAGGCTGCTCACCACTTCGTGTACACGGGTAGAGGCAGCGGCAGTGCCACCTTCTACAGCCAAAAATGCCTTGGTCATGGCGATGGCGATTTTGCTGGCATCGAAAGGAACCACCGTTCCATTGCGCTTGATCACACGCAATTGCCCCGGCGCTGTTGCGGTAAGGCTCGACGAGCCGCCGTGGATGTCGTGTTGGATGTTGGTTGTGCCGGTGGTTTGTTCAATGTCAGTGTGCATAGACGTCTCCCGCGTGAGGTCATTCCCGATTGAAGTTGATTCTGTTTGTTCTTACAAAAAGCATTGTCGATATAAAGGCAGTGCTGACTAGCGTTTGCGATCTTGCTGACCCGCTTGCCCGCCGAATCGATGGCGGTTGGATTATTAAAATCAGGGTTCAGAACACCGTTTTCTGCTGATTAACACACCACTAGATATAGTGGTGTGTTAATCAGCCGGTTGTGCCCATACTACTGATGCCTTCCCAGTGTATTGAAACGACAGGTTGGCCGTTAATGACAGCTGGTTTTTACGCAGTGACTGTGATTAACGTTCAATTGGGTCAAAAATCTGCTTGACGATTTGCTCCATGAGCGATAGGCGATATTGTGGTGTTGGACACCGGCAATACCTATATCTAGGGGTAAATCGTGAATGGGCTACAAGATAATGCGGTTAGGGGTTTTATGCAAGCTTGAAAACCTGTGGATAAGGTGTGGGTGGAGCTGGTAAAAACTGGGGGCAAGTGGCGAAATCGCTGTAGAACTACGGGAAATCCAGTGTTGCCGTGACTCATACCCAAAATGACAGTTTGTCGTGCAGCTTAGACTTTTTTTGCATGTAGATGTGGATGTGATATGACTACATATTGTGTTTGCAGTTTTTAACAGCTAATTGGGTTTAGGCGACACAAAAGGCGTGGTTTTTGAGCGCCGCCCTTGTGCTGCAAGGGCGGCTTGAGTTTGCTGGTGTCAGTGTCTCTATTAGTGTTTGGCAAGCGTCGCCAAGCGCTGTAAACGGCGTGCACTTTCCATCATGGCGCGGCTATTGTGGTAAGGGCACTTCCACATACTCAGGGTAGGTTGGAGTATCACTTGGCCGGATTTGTTTGTCCCCCAATGCCACTCACCGGTTTTATTGTTCACCAAGTGCGCCTTGATAAAACCCCATGTACGCGTAGTTGCTCTCAGGTATTTGGTATCGCCGGTAATTTCATAGGCGTTGATAAAACCGACCAGAGCTTCTGCTTGCGCCCACCAATCCTTGCCTGTATTAGTCAAACCCTTGCGGGCCGAGGCTTCGTTGTAGATGGCGCCATCCGTATCCATGCCTTCAGCGAGAGTTGTATCGGCAATCTTCACGGCCAGCGCGCGGGTGCGGTTGATCAGGTCGGCATCACCCAATACTTCAGCGGCTTCCACCATTAGCCAAGCGGCTTCAATATCGTGACCGTAGGAAATGCCATCGCCTTGCACCTGCCAATCGGCATCCATAAATAGGGCGAGATGGTTGGTTGTGCGGTTGAGGATTTTGCCGAGCATGATGTCCAGCAGCGCTGTTTGCTGTTTTTTCAGCTGCCCATCCGGCCAAACGCGCAATAAATTGGTGTAAGCCTCCATCACATGCAGGTGCGTATTTTGCGATTTGGCGGTTGTCACACCGAGGCTATTTACGGGTTTGGCGAGTGGTCGCCAATCTTCACCCACTACTTCCAGATAGCCGCCATACTCCCTATCCAACGCGTATTGTTCGATTAGTCGATACAGGGTTTTAGCGCGTTCCAGTGCCTGCTGGTTACCGGTCGCGCGGAAGTATTCGCTGTAGCCGTAGATACCAAAGACCTGCCCGTAAATCTGTTTATGGGTTTGCGCTGGTTTACCATCGCCCGCTACTGACCAATAAAGACCGCCGTTTTTGTTATCCCAAAAAGTGGCTTCCAGATCTTTAAATGCGTGATCGGCCAGCTTGCGATAGGCCTCATCCCGGTAATTCCGATACGCGGCTGAGTAACTCCATAAAATTCGGCTGGAGAGCAGGGCGCCGCGCTCGGCACTTGGGTCGGGTTTGCCGTCGGCGCTGACTTGCCCGTAAAAACCGCCGGTCTCGGGATTGGGTGCCTGTTTAATCCAGTAGGGCAGGATATTGCCGGTGAGTTCCTGCTCAAACTCACCAGCCATCTGCAATAGGGCTTCTGTTGATGGTAGGTGTGCTGTGGGCTGCGCAAGCACGGTAGCTGGGAGCACCGCGAGCGCGAGGCTAAAAAAGAGTTGTTTCATGGGGTTCCTGATTATTCGAATGAGCTGCGTTCGGGCGGTTTGCCTGAGCGGGCGCATATTACAGTAACCGGTTACATTTGAGTGTAAAAAAAGGGGCCTGAGCCCCTTCTGATGCATGCAATAACCTCCTTGTATACCTCCTTGCCTGTTGTCTTCCTTGCTCTAACGCTTTTTATGATGAACTGAATGCGTTACAGCTTGATGACGTATTTTTATCCTGAAACACTTTTTTCGGTTATCACACACCTTTAGGGTTATAGATCCACAACATGTTGTTAACGTGGTTGCTGGTGTCTTCACCAATCAGTACACGACCGTCATCCAATACTTCGATGTTGTCAGGCTGAGCTATGCCGTTCACGTCACACTTGTCGGTAGTGCTGCTGCCGTTGTAAGCGCCGCCCACGACCACAGGTTGCATGCGATCCACGTTGTAGTTCATGTCGAAGCCGAAACGGTAAACAGCGCCGCAACGGTTTTCTTTAACCTGAATGTCACCGGTAGTGTCGGCCATTGCACCGCGTACTTCAGCCATGGCAACGTACATGAATGGCACGCTGCGATCTTTGGCGCCATCGTAGTTGATGTTGATACCTTCCATCTTGTTGAACTCAACGGTTGCGCCCTTGGCTTTGGCAGCGCGCAGAGTTTCAAGGAACGCAACACGGTTGTCGGCAGCACCACCAGCGGCCCAGGTAGCAACTTCAGCATCGCTGATAAAGTTGGTTGAGCCGGATACATAATCCGTTTCATCAATGCCATCGTAGCTGCGTACCCAGCTTTCAATTTGCGCGTTGGTCGCGTGTGCCAGCATGATCCACTCGATATCAAAACCGGCTTTAGCGGTATCGTTGGTCGCGTCTTGAGTTACTTTTGCAGCGTAAAGAGTACCTGCTGACAAATCGCCGGCAACGTCGGCTACGAACTTGTAGAAGCCTTTGTTTGAGCCGTCATCGGTCAGGTAAACGGTTTTCTTGTCGGGCATGATCACCGGGTTTTCATGGGCTGAACGGCCCAGAGTGAAATGCTTCACCGCGACCGGCGTAGCCGCTTTTGGTTGGGTTATTTCAACGATGTAGCCGTAGTCATAAGGGTTGGGGAAGGTGCCTCCCAGGTAATCCTTAATCTTCAAAACATCAGCGTAGTTCGGGTAGCCAGTGGAGTAGGTCATGTCGTTCCAGCGCACTGAATTTTCAGCTTCGTAGTTTTCTTCTGAGGTCAGCGGAGTGCCCCAAGGAGAAACGGTACCAAAGCAGTTGATCATGGTGCCTTTAACATTGCCAAAGTTAACGTTCATGGCATCGTTTACGCGCCAGGTGCCATCGCTTTGTTTGGCGATGTTCAGACGGCTTACACCGCCCGGACGATCTTCCCATGCGCTGAACAGGTAGCCTTCGCTGCCGGTGGCGTTGCTTGGGATAAATGCGTTGAAGTCAGGGTTGTTGGATTGCTTGATGCTGACGTTGCCCGCAGGGTTGGTGATGTTGCCAAAGCCGAAAGGCAGTGCACCGGCATAGGTATCGCCTTCACGGCCAAGGGCTTGATAGCTACCTACGGCAACTTTGGTAGTTTGTGATTCTGGAGAGCCTTTCACTGGAACTGGAACCGGGGTGATTTTGGGATCAAGATTATCCAAATCTACGCCATTCCAAACACCGACTGCCGCTTTTTTCTCATCACCAGGTAGTGTGTCTGACGGGTGTTGGATATTGAAAAAGAATTCACCATTATCGGTCTTGAACATACCAGTTAATTCAGAGCCCATTGGTGTAGTAGCGAGGCGAATCATTTTGGCTGGTGCTGTTGCGTCAGTTCCATTGCTACCATTAGAGCCATTACTTCCATTTGAGCCGTTAGATCCTGCAGGACCTTGCGGGCCAGTCGCTCCAGTGTCACCTTTTGGGCCAGTTGCTCCGGTAGCTCCTGCTGGACCCGTAGCACCATCTTTACCGTCATCACCGCCACAGGCAGTGAGCATAATGGTGGAAGAAATTAACACGGCTAATATTTTTTTGTTGAAGGTCATGGTTATTGATCCCAAGGTTGGTCTTTAAAAAGTTTACTTTCGAGGACTGAAGCCTAGGGATGCTGTATGAAGGTTTGACAACATATTTGTGTCATTTAAATGAAGGTTTTTTGACGCCAAATGCACTTAATTTTCGTTGCCGTCTCCATGTGTGGTTTCAGCGCGATGTTTAGCAAGTAAAAATAAAAAAGCACTGCCGCTTTCGCGACAGTGCTTTTTTATTTGTTCAATTTTGCCATTTAATCTACTGGAGACTGCTCCAGTCCAAACGAAGATCCCAATTGTAAAAACGAAATTCCGGCGCAAGGGGTGGTTCAGATTCATCGATGGTTTCAAACACATTGTTTGCGGTCAGCCAAGTCGCATCGCGCCCATAAATATAACTTTGGTGACGCACTATGTGGGTATAAGCCTTATTCAACTGCATAGCGCGTTCCCGCGAAGGGGAGATCAATTTGTACACATCGGCGGATTTCACTTTTTCGGTATCGACAATCCCGTTTTCGGTAAACCAGCGGCTGAGCATCTCCGGATTTTCGCGGAATTCACTGCCGCCACCGGCGCGCTGTAAGTAATGCAAAATTTCACCACCGGGTTCACTTACACTGGGTGCATCCAGCATGCCTTTCAAGTTGATGTAGCCCCAGCCTTGCGCACCGGTGACTTTGCGTGCAAACGCAAATGTTTGGTCGATAGTGGCGCCCACTGCGGCGTGGCAGCCCATGCAAAAGAAGGTTTCTTCATGGGTTTGCGGACGCAACTTGCCATCGTGGTCTTCTATATAGCCTTGCAGCATCCAGCCAAACCCATTTTCCATTCCCAGTTCGCCGTGATCATTGAAGTTGGGCAATTGCTCCAGATTTTTTTCTTTGCGTTCACGCGCGTAGCGGCTGGCGACATCGTATTGTTCCAGAGCTCGAATTTTTTTCATGTAGCGCAGTTCTTTCATGCGCGCGGGCACAAAAATATTGCCCTGTTCATCATTACCTACGTAGCGAACTGAATGCATGAATTCGGTATTTTCCGGATATTGTTGGGGGATAACCGCTACCTGCGCTGCATCGCCCAAATATTGATCGCGTTTTACCAGTTGCACTGCTTGGCCCAGATTGCCATCGCCATCCAAATCAATGCCCAGCTCCTTTTCATCTTGCGGCGCGATACTGATGTTCGCCAGTTGTTTGATGTTTATTTCAACCAGCGATAAATTTAAAAAATACATCGCTGCATTGTATTGGCCGTTGATTTCGCGAAACTGCGCCGGTAGACGAATAACTACATCGTCTGTCGCACCGTTAGTGGGCCAGAAAGTGCCGGGGAAAGGTTTGTAATTAAACGCGATCCAGTGACTGCCATCTTTCGCAATGCCTTGCTCATCAAAGGCGGCGGCGGCCTGGTGGAAATTTTGCAAATCAGGAATAAAGCCTTTCCAGTTGCGCGCGGTCAGATCATTTGGGAGTTGGCTGTAGTTCTCGGTATTTACATAGGTTTGAATTGAGCTATCGCTGATGCTGTTAATCCAATCCTGACGATCAACAAACAGATTCTTCCAATGGTTACTCAAGCCATCCTCAGAAAAAATATAAGCACCTTGTAAGCCTCCGTCATCCAACTCATTCATGCGAAACTCGCCTTTGCTTCGGTCATACATTTGATGGCATGTGTAGCAGGGGTTGTGGCGATTCTCAGTTTTGGTGTAGCACTGTGAGGGGATGGGCGCTTCGAGATTGGTAATGATGTCGTTTGAGACTGTCACTCTTTGTTCGGGAACAACTTCCGGTAGTGCCATTACCGTATCTGTGGCGGGCGCTTCATTTTTTACTATTTCTGTGTTTGATTCGCTCGCAGTGGTATCGCATCCAGCGATGCCGAGCAAAAAAAAGACATATACAACAATAAGAAGAGATGTTTCTTTCATACAATCAATACCGCTTGTAAGGTTTGGATGGCACTTAAATGGATCCAAAGCCTAACAAGCGATTATTACAATTTTCTTGCAGTGTGCGGTTGTACGCGCTGTTAAGAGGGTGAGGATAAGTAATACAGGCAACAGAGGATGATTGTTGCCTGTGTTGATAATTGAATTTTAATCATATACCCAGACAGAGAACGTTTTAGTCATGGGGGTTCCATTCAGATTGTTAATATTGCACAAACTTGGTGTGTAATTGGAGTCATCTTGCGGATCACAACTACCATAATTATTGTAATTATTATTAATGTGATCGCTCCACTCAAATCGATCCAGTACCGATCCTCGCAATTCGAGTCGAGCGTTAGATCTCGGTAAGGTGATGGTGCAGGTGTTGATACTTTCGTTCCATGAATAACGGAACTCACAGAGTTTTAATCCATTGTCATACAGGGAGAGTGATGTGCTGCCACCGCCCAATATATTAAAATTTGCATTAAAAGTGATTGTTGTTTCTGGTAAAGGTGGCCCGTTATATTTTGCGCTCATTAAAATAGTTTTATTGTGATCTGCTACGGTGACATTGTAAGCACAGGTTTTTTGGCTTGCATCGGTGCCAGCTTGGCAAACTCCGCTTTCATATTTCCATGTCGAGCCTTGGCCAGTAATTTGGAAAATATGTTGTCCGCTTGAAAAGGTTTTGTGTTCGCAGGAATAAATTTGTGCAGCATAAGATGGGTTGCATATTAGCTTGCGGGTTGGATATATCATCTCAATTTTCATGCTGCCAATAGGGTTGGGTATATCAAACTTAAATGTTGTTAACTGGGTGGGTTGTAGGTTTGTCCAATGGCTTTTGTATTTGCTCACATAATTCGTGTAAACAGTCGGTATACCACCTGCCGCATTGTATTCATTAGTGCCACAGGTGGTATTGGTTTGTCCGATACACGTTTTTATCGCTGGATTGGAAAAAAATAAATACTGCACCGCGTTACCAAATGCATTCGGGTAGGTCATCACGTCTCTGTAATTGTCCGCAACACCGTACCCCATGGATGTGCTAATTGGCACGCCTGTATGTGTGGTACTGCCGGATATTTTTCCATGTCCAACACCTAATATATGGCCAAGTTCATGCGCAAAAGTGTATGCGTGCGAATACAAGGCAACAGCAAGTGCTTTGGGAGCGCCGCCGCTCCCGACGGTCGATGGGTAGTTGGCATTGCCTGCGATATTGTTGGTCGGGCTGTCGCACAGCAAGATAGTGACATGCGGTTTGTGGAATCGACGTAAATTGGTAACTTCAGTATTCGTTTCAAGGCTACTTACTACCGATGAATTACATGCGGTATTTGAATAACCACTAATTTGTACGGAATCTAGCAGGTTGAGTTGTATATTGATATTGGATTTGGTAAACGCTGAGTTACCTTGGTTAATAAAGTTTGCAGCCTGTACGGCAACATTATTGCCTAAAACATTTGCTACCGTATCGGGATACAGTACCAGTACATCCACTTTATTTTGTGCCCAACTCAGGTTTGAAAAAAATACAAAGAGCAACATAAATACATACTTCATTGTGAATCTCCTTTTTTGTGATTAATCGGTGAGTTCCGGGTTGGCGATAAAGAGGAAGTGTTTGTTATTGATTGTGGCGAGGTGAAGCACGTTATGGGGTGTTGAAATGGAGCCAAACATGGCATTGTCTTTCCAGCTTATGTGAATGCCGCGAATGCTATTGCTATCACCATTGATGTGCCCCGATAAACTGGTAATTCCGTTTTGCGATGAAATGTCCTGGATGATGTAATCAACCAAACCAATTTGCGGTAAATCCAGATTGATAACGGTGTTGGGTTTTAGTCCAGATAGTTGTGCGGCATCAATGTCTACTGCAAATAGCCTGTCAGCAGATGTAATGAGTTTTTGGGCTGTCTCGGCGAGCTCTTGTTCATCAATAGGCCTGCTGTTATCACTAATCAGGGAGGAGGTGATAGCCATTGGAGGCGTATCGATACTTTGATCGATATGATGCGGCAAGGGCGCGATAGGTGAGTGAGTTTGGAAGGGTGTAGTCTGTGCCTTTGGATACTTTTCCGGTGGCTGGGCGGCGGTCAATTGGGTGTGAGCGCGCGCGGTTGCGCTGTTTTGAATCTTATCCTCTGCAGGAGCTAACCCTACATATCGCGCACTTATAAAGGCCGTCACGCAGGCCAAACAGATAGTGCCAATCAGAAAATACGCCTTCCGCATTCTGTGTGTCCCTTAATCTGGATTTAATCCAAGTCATATCACCAAACATTCCCAATGTGCCTGATGTCTGTGACGTTTATATTAATTGTTTATATATTAAGCAAAAAAGTCGCCTCCTCCCTTTAAGGATTTTAAATAGTGGTTAGCGGAGATTGGCTGGCACTGTGGTTGTTAGGTAATCTGGCGGGTGAGATTAAGTTGAGTGAATACAATGATTACCCCTGCGGGCAAATCTGCTACGCTTGGCGGCAAATACTCTCTAATTACCAATGTGTGTGCTATGGATTCCAGCGTGACAGCAGTTCAATCAGATTATTCGGTGTATCGCGGTGTGATCGGCGATCTATTAAGCGGTCAAGAGCAATTGCCGAGCCTGCCGTCTATTACGTTTGAAATCCGCAAAGCCATGGGGCAGCAAGATCTCTCCATGATGGAATTGAGCAGGCTGCTGGCCAAAGACCCCGCCTTGTCAGCGGTGTTGTTGAAATATGCATCAAGCCCCTTAGTGGGTAGCCAAACACCGCCGCAAAACCTGCTCGATGTGATTCGCCTGCTGGGAATGAATCAAGTGGAGCGGATTACCATGGTGCACTCGATAAAAAGTTTGTTCTCGGTGCATTCGGTAAAACACAAACGGCTTTTCTTAGAGGCCTGGCGTCGCTTGGCATTGAAGGCGAGTGTGAGTACCTATATTGCCAAGCATATGCATTTCAAAAATGTACTGCCCGACAATGTACTTATGGCGGCACTTTTGAGTGAAGTGGGCACATTGGCTGTGCTTTCAGCGTTTAGAAACAGTGACGATACCCCTGATATCCCGGCATATGTCGCGCTCTGCCGAGAATACGCAAAATCCCTCGGCGTAATTACCCTCAAGCAGTGGCAAGTGGATGAGCAGTACCTCAAGGTTGTGCAGGAGATTGGCAATTGGAAAGGCGAGAGCCCCGGCCCACCTAATCTTAGCGATCTGATTAACCTTGGCTTGTATCACTCGCTCAAATTAACCCACACCAAAACCGATTTGCCACCCATTCAGGAATTAACGGCCTACCAAAAATTGGAAGAGCCGGAAAATTCTGTGGTCGCTGGTGGACTCACGTTTGTGATGAGCAACGTGCAAGAGATTCGCATTGTGGCGAAGAGTTTGTTTTAGGTTTCAACAATAAAAACCCGGCATCGTTGTGCCGGGTTTTTAGTTATTTCACGCTGCGTTTATGTGTTTCCACTCGGGTGATTATCCGCCCGAATCGCCCTTGCCAATTCAATCACGGAAAGCGGCGCTGACCCCTCTGCTTTATTGCTCAGCGTAACAAAAACATTTTGCCCGGCGCGTGCGGTACCGGAAATTACCCGCACCAGGGCTGCGCGCGTTTCCGGATCGGGATCCATCATTTTGTCGTAAGGCGAATAGAGTGCTTGTGCATCTTCATAACCGTAGGCGCCATGTAGTGGATTCAAATTCCAGCGGCATACCAATGGCCCTGGCCAAAGTGCGCGCAAAATCGGAAGTTGTTCAGTGATGCGCGGCATTTTGGCGTGCAAGCCCATGCAATAGGTTGCGCCGGTATCGCGCAGTGCATCGACAAATTGTGGTGTTAACCATTGTGGATCGCGCACTTCTACTGCGACAACGCCATCAGGTGCGATGCTTTTTAAATCGGGAATGGCTTTTAATAAAGTGTGTAATCGATCGATCAATTTCGGCATTTGCCCAAGCCATGCGGTGGGTAAGGGGCTGATCTGAAATACCAATGCCCCGAGTCTGCGCCCTAAGCCTTCCAAGGCCGGTTCAACAAACATCTGCACCGCCTGTTCTGCATTGAGAAAATTCGGGTTTTGTCGCATGCCGCGTCCGGATTCGTCGCGTACCAACGCATCGGTGATTAAACTCGGCGCTTTTACGACGAAGCGAAAATGCTGTCCCACCTGCGATGCATATTCTGCAAACTGGGCGACGTTTAGTGGCCGATAAAAACTGCGATCAACACTCACTGTGCGAAACAACGGGTGCTGTGCGTAAGCTGCGAGTCCGTAGCGCGACAGATTGGTTTCGGGATATTCGCCATTCCACACCAAGCCATTCCAACCCGGATAATTCCACGAAGAGGTACCCAGACGTAGATGCGCAGGCAGGCTTTGTGCGAGTTCGATCAACGCCGGATCGATAATCGCTGGCTCTACGACTTTACCGGATTTTTTCGCAGGCTTGCCGGCGTCACCAAAAAGAGGATTCTGCATAAGTAATAATGTGTCGTGAGAGTCAATTAATAGCATCAGAGTGATGGAGCTGACTAATTATGACACACACATCATTCGGAACTCACTCAACGCGAGTTCCGAGTGTATACAGATTATTTTACCGAGCAATAGGCTTTGAGAAAGTCAGCATGTGAAGGTAATTTTTCAACAGCGGCGGCAATATTCGATTTTATTGAGATAAGACCGGCAAAAATTTTCTCATCACTCATCGCGTGCGGAATGTGATGATAACTGCGCGGCTCTATTCTTTGCCCTAACATTACCTGGAGCCAGGAAGTTACTCTAAAAATATCATCGGGATGATGGTAGATTTGACCGGTTGCTTTAAACAATTCAATCTTCTCTGCAAGCGAATCGGGGATGGACATATCACGGCAGTCGCGCCAGTAAGGGGTATCGTCGCGCTCAGTCGCTTTGTAATGCAAAATAATAAAATCCCGAATCCATTCGTACTCGGCGTGAGCGAGGTCATTGTAACGTCGGATCAAATGCTCGTTGCATCCTTCAAATGGAAATAACTGCAATAACCTGATCACGCCTATTTGAATCAGGTGAATGCTGGTTGATTCCAACGGCTCAACAAATCCACCGGCCAAGCCTATCGCAACACAATTTTTGACCCATGATTGCTTGCGGCGCCCTGTGTGGAATTTCAGCAGGCGAAGTTCTGCGCGTATGTCTCCATCCAGATTTTCCAACAAGGTTTTTCTTGCATCTTCATCAGAAATATATGAACTGGAATAAACATGGCCTGTACCCTGACGATGCTGCAACGGAATCTTCCACTGCCAACCGCTGTCATGCGCAATGGCGCGCGTGTAAGGCGGGATATCGCCAGAAAATTCAGTTTGTAAAGCTACGGCGCTATCATTACGCAGCCAATGCCCCCACTTCTCGTAACCGGCCTTTAAGGTTTCCTCAATGAGTAATCCACGAAATCCTGTGCAATCGATAAAAAAATCACCTTCAATACTCGCACCTGATTCCATTACCACAGACTCAATAAAACCCGTATCCGGATGTTGCTTGACCCCAACTATTTTTCCTTCAAGGCGACGCACACCTTTTTCCTCACTAAGCTTACGCAAAAACTTTGCGTAAAGGCTTGCGTCAAAATGATAGGCATAATTCAGTTTTGGATTTTCGGTGAGCGCAAATTTATGGGCTTTAGCAGCCTGCAACTCGAAGCATAAATCGTCAATCGAACCATCATAGCCGCGAGCTTTGGCGGCCAGCCAGTAGTGATGAAAGTCCCCCAACCAGTTTGACTTCCCGAATGTGCCAAAAGGGTGGATGTACCTGTCGCCCTTGCGGGCCCAGTTCTCAAAGGAAATACCCAGCTTGATGCTACCCAGGGTTGCATTTAAAAATTCCTGTTCATCAATGCCCAGAATTTTGTGGAAAGAACAAATAGTCGGGAATGTCGCTTCGCCTACACCTACCGTGCCGATTTCAGCAGACTCGATCAATGTAATATCTAATAGGGTTCCTAAATGACGTGATAAAGAAACAGCAGTGCACCAACCTGATGTTCCTCCTCCAGCAATCACTACCTTTTTTATTTTTTGAGACATACCCACCTCTGAAGTCAAAGTAAAAATCGCGCAAAAAATGCCACGGCTACTGGCATTAGGGACGCGTTTTTATCCGAGATGTTTTGGCTTCACAATCAAAAGGCTATAAATTTTGCCTATGGCTTGCGGAGTTAATGAGTGATAAGAGTGAAAATGACATCGCCTGGATAGTATTATTTCAGTTTGATGAGGCAGTTACTGAAAACAACTTGATTCTTGTACCTGCTATCGTCAATCAGCTTGTGCCGGTAATATATGCGCCTTTCATCGTAGATTTTGGATTCTCTTATGTTGAGCGAACTGCTCGCTATTCTCGCGCCTATTATGATTTCAGTCGGCGCGGGTTTTATCTGGGGTAAAACAGGCACTGAATTTCCCTCGGACTTTATCTCTCGCATTGTGATGAATATAGGCACCCCCTGTTTGATCATTAGTGTGATGGCAAAGGTCGATGTGCAGCCAGCGGTGATGGGGCAGGTCGCGCTCGCTACTGCTATCGTTATGACCGCTATGGGTTTATTTGGCTGGGCGTTATTGCGCTGGATGAAACTTGAAATTGGTACTTATCTGCCACCTTTAATTTTTCCCAACAACGGCAACATGGGTTTACCGTTATGTTTATTTGCCTACGGTCAAACCGGTTTGGCACTCGCGCTGGGCTCGTTTATGGTGATGATGGTTGCAACCTTTACCGTGGGCCTGCTGTTAGTGACAACCAGTGAAGGCGGGATTTTTAAACGCATGGAGGCAATCGCCAAACAGCCGGTGATTTATGCAATGATCATCGCAGTCATCTTGCTCGTTACGCACACCGAATTGCCGCGTTGGATTAGCAATACACTCGACTTGCTCGGCGGCATCGCCATCCCGTTAATGACGATTGCACTGGGTGTATCACTTGCAACATTAAAAATTCATTTTTGGAAACGTAGCCTATTATTTAGCTTTCTACGTGTAGGTGGTGGGTTGTTATTCGGGTTTGTCGTGTGCGAATTAATGGGGCTGACAGGCGTCTCGCGTAATATTGTGTTATTGCAATCTGCCATGCCTATAGCAGTATTCAACTATTTACTGGCGTTGCGTTATGATCGCCATCCAGAAGAAGTAGCTGCTATGGTGTTAGTGTCCACACTAGTGGCGTTTATCGGCTTGCCGTTTTTGCTGGTTGCGATTCTGTAAATCTGTTTGTGGGTAGAGGTATTCGTCAGAAAAGGATTTCATTCAATAAATAAGAGCATTGTGAATGGAAAATCCTGTTGTTTCCTTTGTAAAACTCCCTTGCGCTATTCAACTTGGTGCACTGCAAGCGGAGGTTGAAGCACTGCTGCACATTTCCCCGCTCGTTGACGTCTGGGTTGATCACGTTAATAAAAATGATTATGCCGGTGGTTGGGATGTGTTGCCCTTACGCTGCCAGCGGCAACATCTGAATGCACATCCTGTCTTGCAAGGCTTTGCGATTGCCGATGGCGATGACTGGGAAAACTTGCCGGTGTTGGAGCAGTGCCCGGCAATCGCCTCCATTTTTAATCAGCTGCAATGCCCCATTAAAGCCGCGCGTTTAATGCGCTTAAAAGCCGGCGCAGAAATAAAACCCCATCGTGATCATGAGTTAAGCATCGAATTTGGTGAGGCGCGTTTGCATGTGCCGATTCACACCAGCGCTGCGGTGAGTTTTATCGTTGATAACAAAATAATTCCTATGCGCGCGGGCGAGCTGTGGTACTTCAATGCGGATCAGGTACATGAAGTTTATAATCGCGGTACGGAAGACAGAATTAATTTGGTAATCGATTGTGTTGCCAATGAATGGTTGTGCGAGCAAATTCGTTCGGGAGTATCGCAGTGAGTGAGTTGTTTTCGGCTTACTGTGAATTGATCAGTTCGCCCGCACAATTGGAGCGCTGTCAGGAGGCTGTTTCTGTCAGTGAGTTGTTGTCTGTCATTAAAAAATTGTGGCAACAAACAACGCTCAGCGATGACCAATTACTCGCTGAATTGGCGCAACTAAACCAACTTGTTTTAGATAGCGATAAAATTCAATTGGCAGGAAATTGGTTGCCTTATCGCTATCATGCAAAAAACCGCTGCATTCATTGGTGCTTGCCTGCCGGACATGCCACTGAGCCATTTCAGGATGAAACTATTTCCCGTTATCGACAAACTGTTTTAGTTAATCAATTCATTACACCTAAAACTGCTTTGTCGTCGCTGGATGTTCAAGCGCAGGCTGTGCAGCCCATAACACCGGCAGGATTTATTTTTCATTTATCCCGTTGCGGTTCAACGCTGATTTCCGGTTGTTTGTCCGAGTTAGATACTACTTGCGTGTTTTCTGAATCCCCGGTGTTAACCGAAATCCTGCTAGATCAAACGCTCAAAGAGGCTGCCCAGCAACAACATCTGCAGCAGCTTATCAATTTACAAGCGAGTGTATTTCCTACGCGGCCAGATGTTGTTATTAAATGGAATGCCTGGGATATTTTCCGTTGGGATTTGATTCGCGCAAATTACCCGCAAGTGCCGGTGGTTTTTTTGGTGCGCAATCCGGTGGAGATTTTGGCTTCACATCATCGCTCGGCAGGGCGGCATATGATTGGTGATCCGAGCTTGGCAGATTATCATCCGGTATTTGCTGGTTGGGATGATGCAGGTACGCTGTTGGCGAAAAGAGTGCAGGTATTGCATGGATTGTTATGGGCAATGCACGATTGTTATCCTGGGCAGGGCGGACTCGTAGTTGATTACTGTCAGTTGAATGTTGACACTATAACAACACTATTTCAGTTTTTAGAAATTGCATTCGATGAGCTTGGTTTTTTTAAAATACAAGCTCGCATGCAGTTTCATTCAAAGAGTCCGGGGCAAGTGTTTTTACCTGATGCAGAAAAGAAGCAGTCTTTGTTTACGCGACAAGAGCAGGAAAAAATACAAGCACACCTTTCTTCTACTTATAATCGTTTGTTGGTGTTAACTAATAATTCGATAGGGACAGTTATAAATGCTCAATGACATTTCTTTGCCGCTGGGGTTGCACCTGCGCGAGCTGCAGCCGCAAGACCAAGCCTTTGCAGAAACCTTGTTCTTTTCTACACGTGTATTTCTCTATCAAATGCCACTGCCAAAAGCGCAAGTGGATTTGCTGATAAAGCAACAATTCATCCTGCAGCAGGCTTCTTATGGCGCTTCCTTTCCTTTGGCAGAAACATTTATTATCCATCTGTTTGCAGAACCTATTGGAAAATTAATCTTGAATAATACTTCCGATAGTCTGCATCTGATCGATATTGCTTTTTTGCCCTCCATGCGTAGCAGAGGCTATGGGTCAAGTATATTGCGTGCGCTTAAACATTTGGCTGATCAAGCGAGGCGGCCTGTGCGCCTTGCCGTTGATCAACAAAACACCCGCGCAAAAAAGCTTTACCTGAATCTTGGGTTTGCATTATCCGAATCATCTACTACACATGACATATTGTTGTGGTAGTAGAGCTTGTTTGCTCATTAATTTTGTCTCCTGTTATGGGGCGTAATAGGATGCACAACCGAATTCTTATAAACTCAAGTATGGGTATTTTGGGTGACGCAATTTGGGCATAAGAAAATACAAATCGGTGTTTTTTTGAATATCAGTCAAGATTGATTCACGTTTTTTTATTGCAAAAGCATGAGTTTTTATTGGGAGTTGTGCTGTTTTTTGATTAGCCTGATGAAAAATCAGGCGTTATTAAAAACACAAGGAGTAAATTCTGTACACATTAAGTAAACCTAAAACTAGTTAAGGAGAAAATGATGGCTGATCCATTTATGGGTGAAATTCGCATGTTTGCTGGTACTTATGCTCCGCGAGGTTGGGCATTCTGTAACGGTCAATTGTTGGCAATTTCCAGCAACTCTGCTTTGTTCTCGCTGTTGGGAACCAATTACGGTGGCGATGGTGTAACCACTTTTGCATTACCTAACTTGCAAAGCCGTAGTCCGGTAGGTACGGGTACCGGTGCAGGTTTAACTAACATCACATTGGGTCAAGTGTCAGGTACAGAGAATGTCTCCCTTACAACTGGCCAATTACCTAGCCATGCTCCAACGGTAGCTGTGAATGTGGCGATCCCGGCTGTTGCAGCGAGCACAACAGCGGTGGGAGCACCTGCTGCAAATCTCAATCTTGGGCCAGTGGCGGCTGCGGGACGGGCAGGTACTCTATACGCTGCGGATACTCCTGATGTAACACTCAAACCATTTGCCGCCGGAGTTACCGTCACGCCGGTAGGAAATAACTTGCCTGTGCCAATCCGCAACCCGTATTTGGGTATGAATTTTATTATCGCACTGGAGGGAATTTATCCTTCGCGCAATTAATTTGAATACTGAATACAAGTTGTGTAGTAACTATTGATTCGAAATACATGGGCTCGCAACGGATGCGTCCCATTTGAATAGAAAAATTTTGAATCTTGTGCCGAATATTTACAGAAAATGTAAACACCTCTAACGATTACCGGGGAAATATCATGTGGTGGATCACCTCAAACAGCGTCAAACAAATAAAAGCGGCCTACGCCAAAACACATCTCTTGAAATGGCGCTCACTGCTTTTTGGCGCTGCATTGGCAATGGTGATGCCAACCGCTTATGCCGTTACCCCAGCAGATCAAAATTTTAATGCCCAATCAGTTGGTAACAAAGGAAGCAACTCTGTCACTATCGATGGGATTATCTACAGCAACAATGACGTTGCCCAAATTCAGATAGTTAATGATGGCGATATTGCCACTGGGGCAGAATTTGCCTTGGGTTACCGGAGTTCGGGTCCAAATTCTTCAACGGTTGTGGGTTTTAAAACGAGTGATGGTGATGAGTTTAAACTCAACACTTTTGTGGTCTCTACTGGCCTTGGTGGTACTACTAATCTCACCATAAAAGGTTACCGTGATAACTCGGAAGTGATTAGCACTACGTATAATTTGGGTGGCATCTTTTTTGGTACATTTAATGTGTCCGCTAATGCCAGTTGGGAATACATTGATGAGGTTCGTATATCTGGATCAGATTTAGATATTGATATTGATGATATTGATTTCAGTCCACCAGTGATTCCAGCTCCCACCATCACCTCCGCTACTTACAACACCTCCACGGGTGCGTTAGTCGTGACTGGCACCAACTTCACGGCAACCGGCGGTGCAACCAATGATGTTGACGCTAGCGATTTTACCCTGACCGGCGAAGGTGGCAGCACTTACACCCTTACTGATACGGCCGATGTAGAGATTTCTTCTGTTACCAGTTTCACTCTGACACTCAGCGCGACTGATCGCGCGGCAGTGAACTTAATCGTCAATAAAAATGGCACCAGCTCCACTGGTGGTACTACGTATAACCTCGCTGGTGCGGCAGGTTTTATTGCAGACTCGGCGGCCACTGCTGATCTAACAGGTAACGGCATAACGGCGACTGTTGCTGCACCCACTGTTACATCAGCTACCTACGATGCCAGTACAGGCGTATTGGTCGCTACTGGTACCAACCTGAAAAAACTCACTGGCGCCACTAACGAAATTATTGCTAATAAATTCACGCTGACGGGCGAAGGTGGCAGCACTTACACTCTCACAGATACTGCCAATGTGGAGATTTCAAGCGGCACCAGTTTTACCTTGACGCTAAGCGCTACCGATAAAGCGGGCGCTAATCTGATCCTGAATAAAAATGGCACTCTCTCTACAGATATTTCTACTTACAATCTGGCTGCCGCTGAGGATTGGAATGCGGGTGCTGATGCGGGAGTCGCTATTGTTGATACAACGGGCAATGGCGTTACCGTCAGTAATGTGGCTGCACCGACCATCACCAGTGCCACCTACAATGCATCGACTGGTGCGCTGGTGGTAACGAGCACCGGATTGTTGAAATCAAATGGTGCCACCAACGACATCGTTGCCAATAAGTTCACGTTTACCGGCCAAGGTGGAAGTACTTACGCACTGACCGATACCAGCGATGTAGAAGTAACTTCCGGTACCAGCTTTACCCTGACACTCAGCTCAACCGATAAAGATGCGGTTAATCTGATTCTGAATAAAAATGGTACTAGCTCAATCGGTGGTACAACCTACAATCTTGCTGCCGCTGAAGATTGGGCTGCGGGTGCCGATTCCGCAGTTGTTGTAGCTGATTTAACAGGCAATGGCATCACGACCAGCAATGCGTTGTCAGCTCCCGATGCACCCACCATCGGTACAGCCACTGCAGGCGACGGCCAGGTATCTGTCACCTTCACAGCTCCGGGCAACAACGGTGGCTCAGCAATTACCACTTATACTGCAACAGCTAGCCCCGGCGGTGCGTTTGGTACCTGTGCCGGACCAGCAGCGTGTACTGCTACAGTAACTGGCCTGAGTAATGGAACTGCTTATACATTTACCGTTACAGCGACCAATGCAATTGGTACCAGTACCGCATCGGGTGCATCCAACTCGGCGACGCCTAAAGCTAACCAAACTATTGCCTTCGCCAACCCCGGTGCGCAGAACTTTGGTACTACGCCGACTTTGAGTGCATCAACAACGTCCGTGTTGACGGTCACTTTCAGCTCATCCACTACCGGTGTTTGTACCATCACCAGCGGTGGCGTACTGACCTTCGTGACAGCCGGTAGCTGTACTATCGATGCTGACCAAGCGGGTGACTCAGCTACCAACCCAGCCCCGACGGTATCCCAAACCTTTACTGTGAATCCGGTAGTTCCCGGTGCCCCAACGATAGGCACTGCAACCGCCGGTGATACCCAGGCGACAGTGACCTTTACCGCACCGGCCAGCACTGGCGGCGCGTCGATCCTTGCTGGTGGATACACCGTCACTGCAAGTCCCGGCGGCGCAACCGGTACTGGTTCAAGTTCGCCAATCACGGTGACCGGGCTGTCAAACGGAGTGGCTTATACCTTTACTGTGACCGCTACCAACTCGGCGGGAACGGGCGCAGCATCGGCTGCCTCCAACTCGATTATCCCGGCATCTCCGCAAACCATTACCTTTGCTAATCCAGGAACACGGAGCTTTGGTACTTCACCAACGCTGACCGCAAGTTCGTCGGCAGGTGGTGGTTATGTTGTCACTTTCACCTCATCTACCACCAGTGTTTGTACTATCACCAGTGGCGGTGTGTTGACCTTTATAACTGCAGGAACCTGTACGATCAATGCGAACCAGGCGGGCGATTCGTCTTTCCTGGCTGCACCACAGGTGAGCCAGTCTTTCACAGTTAGCCCCGTAGTTCCCGATGCTCCAACCATAGGAACTGCAATAGCCGGTGATACCCAAGCGAGTGTTGCTTTCACTGCGCCGGTGAACACGGGCGGCACCAGTATTACTGGCTACACGGTGACAGTGAGTCCGCCGGACGTTGCTCCAGTAAATGGAGCTTCTTCACCCATTGTGATAACAGGTTTGACTAATGGACAAGCCTACACCTTTACTGTGACGGCGGATAATTCAGCCGGCACCAGCCCGGCATCAGCTGCGTCCAACTCGATAACACCTGCGGCAATCCAGACCATCACTTTTGCGAATCCGGGTGCGCAAAATTTTGGTACCTCGCCAACACTTACTGCATCTACGGATGCGACTGGTTTAACGCCAACCTTCACCTCATCGACGCCTGCTGTTTGTACTATCACGACGGGCGGTGCTTTAACCTTTGTAACTGCTGGTACTTGTACTATCAACGCTGATCAGGCAGGTGATGCCAGCTATTTACCTGCCCCCCAAGTTACTAATAGCTTTACTGTGAACGCAGTGGTTCCGGGTGCTCCTACAATCGGCGCTGCCACGGCCGGTAATGCCCAGGCTACGGTCGCGTTTACTGCACCTGCGTCAAACGGTGGCTCAGTTATCACTGGTTATACCGTCACCGCCAGCCCCGGTGGTGCTACAGCATCAGGTGCGAGTTCTCCTCTTACCGTTAGCGGTCTGACCAATGGCACCAGTTATACCTTTAGTGTCACTGCAACTAACGTTATCGGTAGCGGTAGTGCTTCCGGTGCATCCAACGCAGTGACGCCGCGAGGCACGCAGACCATTAACTTCTCTTCACCCGGTAATCAGATACTGGGTACGCCTTTGACTGTGACTGCCTCGGCATCGTCCGGCCTTACACCAGTGTTCAGCTCGACAACTAACGCGGTTTGTACCGTTACTAGCGGAGGAGTGGTCACTCTGGTAGCTATAGGTACCTGTACTCTGACAGCTGATCAGGCCGGCAATGCAAGTTGGTTGGCGGCGCCATCGGTTAGCCGCTCATTTAGCGTCAACCCTGCCGTGCCGGGCGCTCCTACCGCTGCTATAGCGGTGCCGGGTGACACCAGTGCCAGCGTCAGTTTTAATGCACCGGCTAACAATGGCGGAGCGGCCATTACCAGTTATACAGTGACAGCAAGCCCGGGCGGGATCACCGCGACAGGCACTGGTTCCCCAATTAACGTAACTGGTTTGACGAACGGAACTGCCTACAGCTTCCGTGTTAGTGCCAGCAACACTGCAGGTGCAGGTGCCCAATCGGCGGTCTCCAATACAGTCACTCCTATTGGTGGGCAAACGATTAGTTTTACTGATCCGGGCGACCATCCCCTGGGTGTCGCACTAACCGTTACTGCTACTGCCTCATCTGGACTTGTACCAGTTTTTACATCATCAACATTATCGATTTGTACGGTGACACCAGAAGGTGTTGTGACTCTACTTATGGAAGGCACCTGTACACTCAATGCAGATGAAGCAGGTAACACTGCTTTTAATCCTGCGCCGACAGTTAGTCATTCATTCACCGTATTGCCGCCGCCGAACCAGCCACCCGTTATTAGCCAGGGTTCTGAGGTTAGTGTCACCATGAGTGAAGACGGCGTGCCGACCGCCTTTGCATTGATGTTGGATGCAACCGATGGTGATAGTGACCCCTTGAGTTGGACCATGAGTGGTCCAGCCCAGCAGGGTACTGCCAGTGTTTCTGCTACCGGTAACGTGAGTTATCAGCCAGCAGCGGATTATCACGGCAGCGACAGCTTTGTCGTGCAGGTAAGTGATGGTGAAGATGCAGCCAGTATTACCGTCAGTGTCACTATAGAATCCGTTAATGACCTGCCTGTCATCAGTGGCGCTCCCGCGCTTACGGTAGACCAGGATGTGGCCTATGGCTTCACTCCGACGGCGGCTGATGTAGATGCAGCTGATGTACTGACTTTCAGCATCGCCAACAAACCTACCTGGGCCAGTTTCAACACAGCAACGGGTGCCTTGACTGGTACGCCTGCGAATGCCGATGCCGGTATTTCTGGCGGTATAGTGATTAGTGTTAACGATGGCACTGTAACAGTGGCGTTGCCCGCATTTGAAATTGAAGTCATTGCGACTATTGACCCGCTGCAGCCGATTGTTACTCCACCCGCTGATCTGGAATTGAATGCAACAGCGTTATTTACGCCGGTTAGCTTGCGTCAATTGCTGGGTCTTGCCAGTGGAGCCACTCAGGCACAGATAGAGCAGGCGCTGAAAACCATGGCCAGCGATGGAGTCAGTGGCAACAGTTGCTGCACTGCAAGCTTGGAAGGGTTGGGTGTTGGCAACGTATTGCAGTTGTCCCCCGGCCGCCATGAAATCAAATGGAAGGCTACTAATGCAGTGGGCGTAACGGGAGAGGCGATTCAGGTGGTCAACATCAAACCATTGGTGTCCCTGAGCAAATCCCAGGTTGCGGTGCGCGGCAGTAATGTGGAATTCAAGGTGTTGCTGAATGGCGCATCACCGGTTTATCCATTAACCGTTACCTATGCGATAGATGCATCGACCACAGCGACAGCGCAAGAGCACAATCTGGTGAGCGGCACTGCAACCTTCACCCAATCCGGCCAGATAGAGCTAGCAATTCCCGTTGCGCTGGCGGCGGTTACCGGTTTTAGCGACAGCCAATTGGTGGTAGTGCTTGGCGATGGCGTCAATGCCGGTGCTGCCAATCGCCATGTCATCGATCTGCGTCAGGGAAATGTGCCGCCAGTAGTCAGCATGGCTATCTCCCAGGGTGGAGTGGGTACCAGCCTGATTACTACCACTGGCGGACCTGTGACGGTGACGGCGACGGTGACTGATGCCAATCCTGGTGATACCCATAGCTTTAACTGGTCAGCCACCAGCGGCTTGGCTGATACCGATGGCAATCCAACCAATGCAACCCGTGTATTTGATCCATCTGGTTTGAACGGCAGTAACCAGGTGCAAGTTGCAGTCAGCGATTCCGCTGGTGTCACTGTGAATGCGTCGGTTTACTTCCGTGTAGTCACTGCACTGCCGGTGTTGGATACCAACACCGACACCGATCTGGATGGTATTGGTGATAGCCTGGAAGGTACCGGCGACAGCGATGACAATGGTATACCGGATTATCTGGATAACATGCCGTCCAGCAATATTCTGCCGCAGCAAAGTAATACTACTAATGCCTATCTGATTGAGTGTGATCCGGGTGTACGTTGTGGTCTGGGCTTGTTTGCACGCAGCGGTAATTCCGGTGGTGTGCAAATACTGGATCAGGAGGTCGGTACTCTGGATGATTTGGTGATTGACCCGGCCTTTGAGCCAGTGGGTGGTGTGTTTGACTTTGCAATACGGGATTTGCCGACACCAGGCCAATCAGTGCGTGTGGTAATACCCCAACGTTCGGCAATTCCAGCCAATGCGGTTTACCGCAAATACCAGCGCGGAGCTTGGGTGACGTTTGTATCGGATGCTGATAACGCGGTGCATTCAGCGGCTGGCAACCCAGGTTATTGTCCACCACCGGGTAGCGCCGAGTGGACGCCTGGTTTAACTGCAGGCCACGTTTGTGTGCAATTGACAATTGAGGATGGTGGTCCGAATGATGATGATGGTTTGGTCAACTCTGCTGTGGTAGACCCGGGTGCAGTTAGTGAGGCCAAAGCAGTTGAGCCACCACCGTCCAAGCCACCCGTTCAAGTGAACTCCAAAGGTGGCGGTGCAGTACCTGTGCTCTGGCTGTTGCTATTGGGTTGTTTGGTAATCGCCAAGCGCGCTACACCCGCGCGCTTGGCGGCCATCGCGCTCGCTGCGTTTTCTATTAACACCCAGGCTCTTGAAAATACCTATTTTCGATTGGATGTTTTCACAGTCAATAGCAGCCAAAGTGAGGCGGATTTTACCGGCGCGCTGCAAGATGCGGGACACGAGTTCACTCTTGATAGTTATGATGACAGCCGCACCGGTTTTCAGATTGCCGCTGGCTACCGGTGGAGCGAGCTGACCTATAGTGAAGTGGGTTATCTCGATCTGGGTGATGTAGAAGTCAACTTGTCGTTGGATGGAGATGCAGACCTGGATGCCTTTGCTGGCGACTTTGCAAAAGAGTATCCAGTTACGGCAACCGGCGTGACTTTGGTGCAAGGCTTGAGCTTCAAAGCCGGATCGGCCATCACCCTTTCAGCAGAAGCTGGTGCGTTTATCTGGAACAGCGAGGTGGAATTAGAGAAGGCCGCTTTCGCTTTGGAGGAAGACGATGGTGTAGATCCATTGGCCGGTGTAAAAATCGACCTTGCCTTGAGTGATGCCTTTAGCCTGGGTTTAAGTGGTCGCCGGATATTCTTTGGCGATCAGGATATCGATTTGTATGCCTTGAGTAGTAGTTTCAGCTTCTAGTATTGGTTTGTAGTACGGTTAAAAACATCGGTTGTAATAAAAAAGCCCCGCCAATTTGCACTGGCGGGGCTTTCTTTTTGCGGTTGCCTAAAACTTACTTGGCAGCTGCAGCTTTCTTTTCTTTCTCTTTGGCGATTACTGCTTCAGCTACGTTCGCAGGGCATGGAGCGTAGTGAGAGAATTCCATGGAGAACTGACCGCGACCTGAGGTCATGGTACGCAGGGTGCTGATGTAACCAAACATTTCTGAAAGGGGTACATTAGCTTTGATGCGCACGCCAGTTACGTTAGCTTCTTGGCCAGAGATCATGCCGCGACGACGGTTCAAGTCACCGATCACATCACCTACGTGATCTTCCGGGCTGTACACGTCAACTTTCATGATTGGCTCAAGCAGTTGTGGACCCGCTTTTGGCATAGATTGACGGAAAGCACCTTTAGCAGCGATTTCAAACGCAATTGCCGAGGAGTCAACGGCGTGGAATGCACCGTCGAACAGGTCAATTTCAACGTCCAATACCGGGAAGCCAGCTAATGGGCCTGTGCCCATCATAGATGCAAAACCTTTCTCAATTGCTGGGTAGAATTCTTTTGGAACGCTACCGCCAACGCATGAGGTTTTGAATACGAAGCCAGTGTTTGGCTCGCCCGGGTTGATGCGGTAGTCGATCTTACCGTACTGACCAGAACCACCTGATTGCTTCTTGTGGGTGTAGCTGTCTTCGATGCCGCGAGTAATGGTTTCGCGGTAGGCTACTTGTGGTTGACCAACGTTCAATTCAACACCATAAGTACGCTTCATGATGTCTACTTTAATATCCAAGTGCAATTCACCCATACCTTTAAGGATGGTTTCACCTGAATCTTGATCGGTCTCAACGCGGAAGGTTGGATCTTCTGAAACCAATTTGCCGATGGCAGTAGCCATCTTCTCGATCATGCTCTTGTCTTTCGGAGTTACCGCAATAGAGATTACTGGCTCCGGGAATACCATAGGTTCAAGAGTACATTCATGTTTTGGATCACACAGGGTGTGACCAGTTTGAACGTTCTTCAGACCTACCAAAGCAATGATGTCGCCCGCTTGCGCAGTGGTCAAATCGGTACGATCGTTAGCATTCATCTCCACCATACGACCGATACGCTCGGTTTTACCGGTAAAGGAGTTAAGCAGGGTATCGCCCTTGTTTAACACGCCTGAGTAGATGCGGCAGAAGGTGAGGGCACCGAAGCGGTCGTCCATGATTTTGAACGCTAACGCACGGAATGGCTCATCAGCAGAAACGATAGCGTATTGGCCAGTTTCATTACCTTCAGCGTCAGTCAGTGGCTGTGGATTAACTTCAGTTGGGCTTGGCAGATAATCAACAACGGCATCAAGCAATAATTGCATACCTTTGTTTTTAAATGCAGAACCACAGAAAGTTGGGAAGAACACCAGATCGCGAGTACCTTTACGGATGCAGCGTTTGATGTCTTCAATCGAAGGCTCTTCGCCTTCCATGTACGCCATCATCAGATCGTCGTCTTGTTCTACAGCAGTTTCAACCAATTGACCGCGGTACAACTCAACATCGTCCACCATGTCAGCTGGGATTTCGACAACTTTGTAGTTTTCTGGCAAGCCAGAGTCATCCCATACATAGGCTTGACGGTTCAACAGATCAACCACACCGACGAAAGTGTCTTCGCGGCCGATTGGCAGGGTCATCAGCAATGGATGAGCGCCCAGAACTTTCTTCACCTGGTCGGTAACGCGCAGGAAGTCCGCACCGATACGGTCAAGCTTGTTTACGAAAATCAGACGGGCAACTTTAGAGTCGTTCGCATAGCGCCAGTTGGTTTCTGATTGTGGCTCAACACCGCCAGAACCACAGAATACGCCGATACCGCCGTCCAATACTTTCAATGAACGGTAAACTTCTACGGTGAAGTCAACGTGTCCGGGGGTATCGATAACGTTGAAGCGATAACCTTTCCAGAAACAGGTAACCGCTGCCGATTGGATGGTGATACCACGCTCAGCTTCCTGAACCATGAAGTCAGTGGTGGATTCACCTTCGTGAACTTCACCGATTTTGTGGATTTTACCGGTGAGCTTGAGGATACGCTCGGTGGTAGTGGTTTTACCGGCGTCAACGTGAGCGAAGATACCGATGTTTCTGTAAAGGGATAAGTCAGCCATAGGACTCTCTTTTATAGGTTAAGCAAGGTTAGAAAAGCTGGGTTGTAAAATAGCGGCGTAATATACAGGAAGTTATCCAAAAATGCCCAAAGAAAAAGTGGTCAATTTCGTTAATCTATCGTTGTTAGGTTACAGCCAAGCGGCAAATGCATGCAGGCGGGAGATTTAACATGATCTTGCTTAAGTAAATGCAGTGTCCGAACTTGTATCCTATCCACCTTCACAGTAGCCCCGCCAAACTCACCAATGCGCGCTCAATCCTGTTGCTCCATACGCAAGCGCACGAGAGCCGGATAAATTGCCGGTATTTTTGGCTCGCCGAAAAGATCGGCCCGGGTGCGATACTAATTCCTTGCGCCAGCGCTTTTTTTGCCAATAAAAAGCTATCAACATCGCCTGGCAATTCCAGCCAAATCACAAAACCACCTTCAGGGCGCGAGATTTTAGTGCCCTCTGGAAAATAATGGATGATCGCATCGATCATGCGCGCTACTGCCTGCGCATAATCCCCACGTACGCGGCGCAAGTGACGCTCGTATTGCCCGTTTTCCAATAACGCGGTCACCGCCAGTTGCGGGATGGTCGTTGTCGCCAGATTTAGCACGTATTTCATGTACTCGACTTTATCCTGGTAGCGCCCCGGCGCGATCCAGCCTACGCGCAAACCAGGTGACAGGGTTTTGGAAATCGAGCTGCACAGAATGACATTCTCATCCAAACCCTTGAGCAGCGAAGGGCGCGCATGGCTGAAACTCAAATCGCCGTAAATATCATCTTCAATCAGCGGAATTTCCCGCGCCTTGAGCATCGCCACTAGTTTCTGTTTGTGCGCATCTGGCATCAGGCAGCCGAGCGGGTTACTAAAGTTGGGCGTGACGACACACGCCTTTACCGGCCAGCGGCTGAGCGCCAATTCAAGCGCTTCCAACGACATACCTGAGTGCGGATTGGTAGGAATTTCTAACGCCTCCAAGCCCAGCGATTCGATGACTTGTAACAATCCATAAAAGGTCGGCGATTCGATGGCAACCACATCGCCCGGCGATGTCACCGCGCGCAACGCCAGTGTAAGTGCCTCTTGGCAGCCATTGGTGATTACCAGATTATCCGGGTGCACTGCGCAACCGGCATCAGCCAGGCGGCGCGATAAGTGCCGTCGCAGTTCCGGCGCGCCGGGCGAGAACTCATAGTTAGCAGTGCGCACCCGATACTGGCGCGCGGCCTTGGTAAGCGCCTGTTCTATCGCGCGGGTCGGCAAAAACTCCGCTGCGGGAACCGCCGCCCCCAGTTGCACAACAGCGGGGTCATTGGCCGCTTTAATTAATTGCAGCACCATATCCTGCCCGGTAACCGGAGCAGGGCGCATGGTGGTTACCACTATGCGCGGTGGAGCCGCTGCTGCGGCAGGTTTAGTTTTAACGTAAAACCCCGAGCGGTTGCGCACTTCCAGCAAACCCCAATCCTCGAGTTGGCGATAGGCTGCAATCACTGTGGCGATGCTCAAACCACGCAATTGCGCCTGATTGCGCACACCGGGCAAGCGGTCTCCCGATTGGAATCCACCGGCGTTAATCAGGCTGGCCAGTTCATCTGCAAGTTTGCGGTAGAGAATGTCCATCAAGGCTCCATGCTTGCGTTCAATAGGTACAGTTTTAATAAAAATCGATAGATACAGATGCAGTTAATTTAATCTGTACCGTATCAATTATATTATTTTGAAACTGTAATGGTTGTTGCACAAGAAATATACTGCTTTCTCACAAAAAAACAGTCACCACCACACCGCAAGGACACTACAGGAGGAGTCATGAGTTACCCACTATTATTGGTCGATGCTTTTATCGACCAACCGTTTAGCGGTAATCCCGCGGGCGTGTGTATTTTGGATAAAGAGCAGCCTGCCAGTTGGATGCAAAATGTCGCACTGGAAATGAATCAGGCCGAAACAGCTTTTGTGCATAAACGGGCAGAGGGCAGCTGGAACCTGCGTTGGTTTACTCCGCAGGTGGAAGTGAACCTCTGCGGACATGCCACTCTCGCTGCTGCCCATGCACTTTGGCAGCACGCTGGTGAAACAGCCGAGACCCTGGAATTCCACACCCTCAGCGGCCGGCTCACTGCTACCCGCGTAGGCGATGAAATCCAACTGGATTTTCCCGCTGATTTCCCCCAGTCAGTCTCCACCGTTCCTCCGGCGCTTTTGCAATTACTCGGCGGTCAACCTCACTGGTTTGGACGAGGGCGGGATGATCTTATCGCCGTCTTGGATTCCGCCGAGGCTGTGCGCAATTTTGTACCCAATGCTGAGCAAATCGCCTCCTTCACTACGCGCGGATTAATCCTCACCACACTGGGTGACGAAGGTTCTGGTTTGGATATGGTCTCGCGTTTTTTTGCACCCAAGGTCGGCATCAATGAAGATCCCGTCACGGGTTCCGCGCATTGTTTACTCGCCTGTTATTGGGGCAATCGCCTCGACAAAACTCATTTGCGCGCGCAACAAGCATCACCGCGCGGCGGTTTATTAACGCTGGATTGGCAAGATGATCGCGTCCTAATAAGCGGCAAAGCCCGCACTATGCTGACTGGAGACTTTTATGGTTAATTTAAGCATGGTTGATTTAGCAATTGCCGAGCAGAAACTTACTGCAGCCACTCCGGTATGCTGGCGCAACGGCCAAATAGTCCCGCTCGAACAAGCGACCGTTTCTGTTTTCGATCACGGACTTTTATATGGCGATGGCGTATTCGAAGGAATACGTTTTTACAACGGGCGAGCATTTCGTTTGCAAGCGCACCTTGAGCGATTATTTCTCTCGGCGCGTGCGATTGCACTCAGCATTCCCTACAGCATCGAACAATTAACTCACGCTGTCATTGAAACCATTTCTGCCGCACCGGAAGCAAATGGTTATTTACGTTTAGTCGTCACGCGCGGCCCCGGCCCGTTAGGAATTGATCCCGCGCGTTGCCATTCGCCGGTAGTGTTTATCGTTGCCGATCGTTTGCAATTGGTGAGCGAAAGAGTGCGCAGCGAAGGTGCAAAAGTCATTATCGCCGCCACGCGCCGTTTAGGTGCTGATGGCCTAGACCCACGCATCAAAAGTTTGAATTATCTCAACCATATTCTCGCGCGCATGGAAGCCACCCACGCGGGCGCCGATGAAGCAATCTTGCTCAATAGCGCAGGCAGGATTGCAGAGGGTAGTGCGGATAACATTTTTATCGTGCAACGCGGCGAATTACTAACACCGCCCGTTATTGAAGGCGCACTCGACGGCATCACCCGCCAAGTGGTATTGGAACTCGCTGAAAAACTCGGCATAAAAGCGCGTGAAATTCCACTCGCCCCTTACGATCTATTCACGGCAGATGAATGCTTTCTAACCGGTACTGGTGCGGAATTGATTCCTGTTGGTTACGCCGATGGACGCGAAATACCTGAGTGCCCCGGTCCGATTTATTCGCGTTTGGCGGCGGCGTTTAGGGAGTTGGTGAATCAGGAGGTGTGAAGTGCTTGAATTACACCCGCTTGATCCCGTAGGCTTGCCGGCTATTCATAGTCACTGTTTTGAGATAACCAACGGGAATTCACGCAATGTCTGCCGTCAAAGAGATCGTTTTAACCTTTAGTTGTCAGGATTCCAAAGGCTTAGTGGCCGCTGTTGCTACCTTATTTGCGACCTTGGGTTTTAATATTAAAGAGTCTTCTCAATTTGAAGATGTGCAAAGTAACCGCTTTTTTATGCGCACCGTATTTGAGTGCCCGGTGGGTTACAACCTTGGGCAGATTCGCTCGCTGTTTAAGCCGCTCGGTGAACAGTATCAAATGGATTGGAATATTTTCGATAGCCACACCAAACCGCGTGTGTTGATTGCAGTTTCCCAGTGGGGACATTGTTTGAATGCGCTACTTAATAGTTGGAAAAATGGCTCGCTGCCGATTGATATTGTGGGTGTTGTTTCTAACCACAATGTAATGCGCGATTTAACTGAATGGTATGAATTGCCGTTTCATTATTTACCGATTACTCCAGATACCAAAGCTGAACAAGAAGGGCAGTTGTGGCAATTGATGCAGGATTTGCAGGCGGAATTTTTGGTGCTCGCACGCTATATGCAAATTCTCTCCGACGATTTGTGCCGTAAATTAAATGGCCGTGCGATCAATATCCATCACTCGTTTTTACCGGGTTTTAAAGGTGCAAAACCTTATCACCAAGCTTTTGAGCGCGGTGTAAAACTGATCGGTGCGACCGCGCATTTTGTTACGGCCGATTTGGATGAAGGCCCGATTATCGAGCAATCTGTTGAACGTGTATCCCATGTGAATTCGCCGGATGAAATGGCGGAAATTGGGCGCGATATTGAGGCGGTGGTGTTGAACCGCGCGGTGCGCTGGCATGCTGAGCATCGGGTGTTGTTAAATGGCACCAAAACGGTGGTGTTTTCGCGATAAGACTTTTCATAAGTCTGTTGGTGAAGAGGTGTATTATAAAAAACGCGGCGATATGGTTATCGCCGCGTTTTTTATTGGAACCAATAATGTGGCTACACTATTTGCTAGTCGCCTTTTTAGCCGATGCTGCCAGCGCCAACAGCCCCAGCGCAACAATCCCAAACGACACATTCAAACTGCTCAACTCCGCGATAAAACCAATCACCGCTGGACCTGCCAATAATCCCGCATAACCCATACTGACCACTGCTGAAATTGCCAAGCCCATCGGCATGGAATCTTGATTGCCGGCGGCGGTAAATAGCACCGGCACTATGTTGGACGCGCCCACGCCGATCAGAGTAAAACCGATAAATGCGACGGCAGTAAAGGGGACAAATACGACGAGTAAAAATCCTGTGGCGGCGCAGAGCCCGCCCCAAAGCACAACCCGGGTGCCGCCGAGGGAGTTAACAATTTTATCGCCAGTGAAACGGCCAATGGTCATAGCGACAGAGAAACAGGCATAGCCCAAACCGGCGAGGACAGGATCGATCTCGCGTACGCTGTTGAGGAATACAGCGCTCCAATCCAGCACCGCACCTTCCGATAAAAAGGCGATGAAACAGAGGCTGCCGAGCAGTAATACTTTGCCGCGCGGCAATACAAAAAAGGGTTCGCGTTCGCCGCTGATGTTGTCGGGGTTGTTGTCGTTATTGCTCTTGGGTAAAAGATCTTTTGCGCAATAGGCCAGCATCAGCAGCAATACGGAGGTGAGGCTCAAGAGCGCGTGAAAGGGCGATAAACCCAGCCACAACAATGCGCTCATTACCACTGCCCCGAATATCCCGCCCAAACTGTAAAAACCGTGGAAGCCCGACATCATCGCCCGGACGCTGGCTTTTTCCACGACTACGGCTTGCATGTTCATGGCCACGTCGGTCGCGCCGAGCATCATCCCGAATATCAGCAAGTTAACAGCCATGCCCCGCACGCCGGGAGCGATCGCGAGGCACACCAAACTCAAACACATCAACAATAGGCTGCTGGTGATAACACGGCGGCACCCGTAGCGATTCACTAATAATCCCGTGACTGGCATGGCGAGTAGTGATCCAACACCAAAACACAGGATTAAGAGGCCGAGTGTGGATTCGCCAATCGCGAGGCGCGCTTTGACAAACGGAATCAGCGGCGCCCAAGCGGACATGGCGAGGCCAGTGATGAGGAAGGCGAAGCGGGTGGACATTTGTTGAGCGAACCCCAAGGTTTGGGGGGCTCCGGTGCTGAGTGTCGCTGGAGCGGGTAGATCCTTGTCAAGCATAGGTTTTCTCAAATAACGGTTGTGAACTGCGGATAGTAAGTACTAAGGTGGGGGGATAAAAAGTGATTGGTACTATAACATCGGGTCTGCATCGCCCGAGTGAGGATTTGTTAATTGCAAGCCGACTAAGGGCTTCGCCCGAGGCAAAAAAAGCCAATTACGCGCGGAGGGTAAAGTTTATGAGATCGGTTTTTATTTTTATCCTGAGTTTCTTCTCCATGTCTATTGCTGTGAGCCAGGACAATCCTTTTGGTGTGTATCAGTGGCAATACAGGATTCTCGTAATTTATACAGCAGATAATTCCACTGACGAATTTCTTGGGCAGGTACAAGAATTTACTCAAAACAAGGATGCCTTTGAGGAGCGGGATTTGGTTGTTTTCCAGATTCACAATGATGTGCTTGTCGCCATGACCAAACAGCCTGAGATGGCAACTATAAACGCGTTGTCCGTCAAAACTGCCTTGGGTATTGCCAAGGATGATAAGTTACAGGTGGTACTGATCGGTAAGGATGGTGGCATAAAGCTGCGAGAGAGTCAGATGGTTTCCAGTCAGCAGTTATTTACGTTAATTGACGGCATGCCCATGCGGCGCAGCGAAAAGAAAACCCCGAATTAAATCCTGAGGCCTACCTTTCCATGTCATGTATTGATGATTACGTCTGCCAACAAATCAGAGTGGTCTCGATTGGCACTTGCACCTGTGGGTGAGCGGGAATCACCCGCAGGCTAAAATCGCCAGCGGGGCGGGCCTTCGGCAGCAAGCCGCTGTAGTGATAGGTGTTGGCGATACCGGCGCGGGTAAGTGTCAGGCTGATGCGTTCTGCGGGCTGTTTGCCCTCGTTATCGGCGATTGCCTCCACGGTAATATTGTCCGGTGTAATCGCTCCGAGGTAGATATTCACCTCCAACCGCCAGCCTGTCTCGGCGTCAGTGAAACTGCGCTCGCCGATATGAATTTCATGCCAATGCCTGTGTAAATGTCGCGTCCAGTCATTGAGGGTTTTGGCGAGCTGACCGTGGTTTTCAACCCGCGCCTGAAACGCCGTGGCGGCGGGTAGGTAATGCTTCTCGATGTATTCCTGCAGCATGCGATTACTGCTAAAACGCGGTGTGAGTTGCGCCATGCTGCTGCGCATCTGCTCAATCCATTCACGGGGTATGTCTTCGGCATCGCGCGCGTAAAAGCGCGGGATAATGTCGTTTTCCAACAGTCGATAAAGTTGCTCCGCGTCAGCGCTGTCTTGCGCAGGATCATGCTCCTCGCCGTCACCAAGCGCCCAGCCAAATTCCGCTTTGTAGGCCTCGGCCCACCAGCCATCCAATGTGGATAAATTCAATCCGCCATTAACCAGGATTTTCATCCCGCTGGTACCACTGGCTTCCCAGGGGCGGCGCGGGTTGTTAATCCACACATCCACACCTTGAACCAAATGTTGCGCGAGGCTGATGTCGTAATCTTCGATAAATAGCAAATGCTCCGCTACCTCTGGCCGTAGCAAAAACCTCTGCCAACCCTGCAGTTTGGTTTTGCCGATAGTGTCGGCTGGATGCGCCTTGCCCGCGACAATCAACTGCACCGGGTATTTGGGATTACACAGGATACGTGCCAGTCGCTCCGGGTCATGCAGCAGTAAATCAGGGCGCTTGTACTCGGCGAAACGCCGCGCAAAACCCAGGGTGAGAATATTGGGGTCGAGCGGCAGTTCAATCGGAATCTCGCAGTTGGGGGAGCCCGGGGGCAGGTTGGTTTCAACGAGTACTTCATGGCGCCATTGGCGCGCGAAACGCTGGCGAGCGTAGTCCACCAAACGCGCTCGTCCGCTGGCGGCCATATGCCAGAGCTGTTGGTCAGTGACTTGTTGCAGGGCGTTGGGATTCATTTTTTGCAGGTCATCCCTCCACCGCTCTTTGCCATAGGCTTGGGTCCAGATGGCATCGGCTTCGGGGGAATCCCAGGTCGGCATATGTACGCCGTTAGTGACATGGCTTACGGGCACCTCGCGCTCGGGCCAGCGCGGAAATAAGGGTTGGAAGATCCGCTGGCTCACACGCCCGTGCAGTTCGCTTACGCCGTTGCTGTGCGCGCAAGTGCGCATAGCGAGATAGGCCATGTTAAAGGGTTCATTGGTATTTTTGGGATCGGCGCGCCCGAGGACCAGAATATCGTCCAGCGTCACCCCCATAGCCAGCGCCGATTCTCCCGCATAACGGCGCAATAATTCGGTGGGGTAGCGATCAAACCCGGCGGCAACGGGCGTATGAGTGGTAAACAAGTTGCCCGCGCGCGTCGCCCAGAGTGACTCCCAAAAGCTGGTGTTATTTTCCACGCTGAAGCTGCGGATGCGCTCGAGCGTGGCAAAGGCCGCGTGGCCTTCGTTCAGGTGGCAGATGTCGATATCCAACCCGAGGGTTTCAATCAGCCGCCAGCCGCCGATGCCCAGTGCGATTTCCTGCACCAGCCGCAGCTCGGTACCGCCACCGTAAAGTTTGCTGGTAATGCCGCGGTCGTGTGGTTGATTGCAGGGATGATTGCTGTCGAGCAGATAGAGTTTTACTTTGCCGACCTGTGCCACCCAGATACGAAACCGCACCCGGCGGCATAAAAATCCGGTTTCGATATCCAGCCAGCGGCCATCGCTATCGCGCAGGGGGCGGATGGGCAAACTGCCAGGGTCGTTGTAGAGATAAGTTTCTTCCTGCCAGCCATCGCGGTTCATGCTTTGGCGAAAATAACCCTCTTGATACAAGAGCCCAATCCCCACCAGCGGCAGCCCCAAATCGCTCGCGGTTTTGAGATAGTCGCCAGCGAGAATACCCAACCCGCCAGCATAGAGCGGCAGGGCATCGCAAATGCCAAACTCCATACTGAAGTAGGCGATACCGCGCACCCCGGTGTTGGGTTTATCGGGTTGGTTGAGATAGGTGCGCGAGTACCAACCCGGGTCGAGCAGATAATATCGCCGTGCATCGACAACTTGCTGCAGTTGCGTAAGAAATACGGGGTCACTGGCGAGCTGTTCGAGTGTGGCACCGCTGGTGAGTTGCAGCACACTTACCGGGTTGCGGGTCTGCTCCCAAACCTCGGTATTCAGGCTGCGCCAGAGTTGGTCGCTGGCGTGGTTCCAGTTCCAATGCAAGTCAGCTGCAAGCTCCTCCAGTATCAGCAGCGGCGCGGGTAGCAGGCGTTCAAAACCGGGCATGGGCTGATACTCCCTTGGTGATTTTGTTGTAACGTCGGGCGATAACTTTCTCCAGCTCGACCACCAGCAAGATCGGGCTGGTGGCAAGTGCAATGATCAGCCAATCCGCAAGGCTGAGCGCGGCGACGGCAAAAATGGTGTGGCTCAGAGGAAGATAGGTGAACAGCAACTGGAAGATAACTACCACAATAATCGCCAGGAGGCTGGGGCGTATGCCGTGCCAATATCGAGTGTGCCAGATCGAATCGTAAAACGTGCGCGCGGTCAGCAGATAAAAACATTCAAACAGCACTAGCGCATTCACCGCCATAGCGCGTGCCTGTTCGATACTCGCTCCCTGTTCCAGCTTCCAGCGAAACAGCGCAAATACAGTGGCGGCGCCCAGCCCACCGACCAGCAAAATCCGGTATAGCAACGCAGTGGTGAGTAAGCCCTGGCGGCGGTTACGCGGCGGGCGCGCCATGATGTTAGCCTCGCTCCGTTCAAATACCAGCGCCAACGCGAGGGTGACAGCGGTGATGGTATTGACCCAGAGAATTTGCGCCGGGGTGATCGGCAGCATCCAGCCAAACACTATGGCGAGGATAATAATGCTCGCCTCGGCCAAGTCGGTCGGCAGAATAAACGCGATGGATTTGACGATATTGTCGTAGATAGTGCGCCCTTCAGCGACGGCCTGCTCAATAGTGGCGAAGTTGTCATCGGTCAGCACAAAGGCGCTTGCCTCGCGCGCGGCGTCTGTCCCTTTCATGCCCATCGCGATGCCGATATCAGCAGTGCGCAGGGCGGGGGCATCGTTAACCCCGTCACCGGTCATGGCAACCGTGTGGTGGCGTGTTTGTAAGGCTTCAACTAATTGCAATTTATTGGCGGGGCTGGTGCGCGCAAAAATGTCCACCGTTTCGGCGATCTGGCTGAAATCAGCGGGGCCCAGTAAGTCCAGTTCGGCACCGGTCATCACCCGTTTGGCATTGAGCCCGAGCTCCTTACCGATCGCAGCTGCAGTGACCGGATTGTCGCCGGTAATCATCATCACCCGGATGCCGGCATTGTGGCAGGTATCAATCGCGGCTATAGCCTCGGGGCGGGGCGGGTCGCTCAAACCGGCGAGTGCCACCATCACCAGGCCTTCGTCCATATCCTGGTGTGTTAGCGATTGCTGGTCGTCGGGAAGATGTTTGTAGGCCAGCGCCATTACCCGCATGCCTTGCGCGGCCAGACTATTGAGTTGTTGTAGCCAGTAAGTTTTATCTAGCGGCTCATTTCCGGTGATACCTAACTGCCATTGGCAAAGTTCCAGCAGCCGGTCGGGCGCCCCTTTTACGGCCATGGTTTGGACACCATTTTCAGCGCTGTGTGATACCGCCATGTAACGCTTTTCCGACTCAAATGGAAGTGCATCCAGCCTCGGCCTCAGTTGTGCCCGCTCAGCGGACAGGCCAAATTTGAGCGCCAACACGTAGAGTGCCCCTTCGGTTGGGTCGCCATGCAGCTGCCAACGATTGTTGGCATGTGTGAGGTTGGCGTCGTTGCATAACAGTGCGATGCGGCAGGCGCTGGCCAACTGCTGATCATCAGTGTGAATTGAGCTGGCGTGGTGTTCACCCTTGCGGCGGAAATCCCCGCGCGGTTCATAGCCTTCGCCACTGATCAGATAATGGTTATTGGCGGTAATCAACTGGCGCGCAGTCATGGCATTGGCGGTAAGGGTGCCGGTTTTATCGGTGCAGATCACATCCACCGAACCCAGCACTTCCACCGCGGGCAGGCGGCGCACCAGCGCATGTTCCGTTGCCATGCGCCCCACACCCAATGCCAAGGCAATAGTCACTATTGCGGGTAGTCCTTCAGGAATGGCGGCGACGGCGATACCAATGGCCGCCTGGAACATCTGCGCGATAGTGTAGTCGCGAATCAAAATACCAAAGGCCATAGTTGCTGCCGTCACCACCAAAATCACGAATGTCAGCTGCTGTGCGAGTTTGCCTAGCTGGCGCTGTAAGGGTGTTTCAGTGACTTCGACTTTCTGCACGAGTTTATTGATAGCGCCGATTTGAGTACGGCTGCCAGTGTTAACTACCAGCCCGCGCGCAGTGCCTTGCGTCACTAGCGTGCCCATGTAGGCCATGTTGTGGCGCTCTGCCAGTAAGGTGTCGGCTGGGAGCGTAGTTGTTTTTTTGGAGGTGGATTGGGATTCACCGGTCAGCAGGGCTTCATCGCAGCGCAGCTCCCTGACTTCAATCAAGCGTAAATCAGCGGGTACGCGATCACCCGCTTGCAACATCACCAGGTCACCCGGCACCAGATGGCTGCTGTCAATGGTGATGCCGGCGCTCACCATGCCCGCATTGCTGCGCACCACCATGCATAGGCTTTTGCTCAACGACATAATTGCGCGCAGTGCCGCTTCGGCTTTTCCTTCTTGCACATAACCTATGCCAGCATTGATCAACATGACGGTAAAAATCACGCCTGCGTCGATCCAATGCTGGAGCAGCAGGCTAATCGCCGAGCTAATTAACAACACGTAAATAAACAGGTTGTGGAATTGCCGCAGCCAGCGGCGCCAGGCGGGAGTTGGCGGCGTAACCGGCAATTGGTTGTCGCCCCAGCGCCTACGCCTTGCAGTGGCCTCAGCCTCGGTGAGGCCAGCGGCGCTGCAATTAAGCGCGCTAAATAATTGTTCTGGTGTTTGGGCGTGGGCGTCATCCACTAATGGGGGATCTTTTAGTGAGGGCGAATCGTCGGCGGTTGAATCGGTGATGCTATCCATCGAACTATTCCTTTGTGCCATTGACCAGTCAATTAATTCACGATGCACATCTGTGATAATTCTTCACGCTCAAAGTGCGTGATATTTGCAAGCGTAATAGCAGCGATGGCAGTTAATGCCTCGCGCGTAAAAAATGCCTGGTGGCCGGTGATCACCACATTGGGGAAGGTCAGCAAGCGTGCAAATACATCGTCTTGCAGCAGGAGGTTGGAATTGTCTTCAAAAAATAAATCACCTTCCTCTTCGTAAACATCCAAACCAAGGTAACCAATTTTTTTGCTTTTTAAACCGCCAATCACTGCCGGCGTATCAATTAATCCACCGCGCCCGGTATTAATCAGCATCACCCCCGCTTTCATTAGGCTAATTGCGTCGGCATTGATTAAATGATGAGTGTTTTTATCGAGTGGGCAGTGCAGGGAAATAATATCGGCCGTAGGCCATATATCGCTGAGCGCCACGTAATTCACTCCATTCGCGGCGAGGATCGGTGCGGGTTGGGGGTCATAGGCTATTACTCTGCACCCAAGACCCTGCACAATTTTTGCAAATACCTGGCCGATTTTTCCGGTGCCAATTACCGCCACAGTTTTATTCACCATATCAAAACCGAGCAACCCATTTAATGAATAATCATTTTCACGCACGCGGTGATAGGCACGATGCAAATTCCTGTTGAGCATAAGGATCAAGCCCAACGCGTGTTCCGCAACGGCATGGGGAGAATATTCGGCGACGCGCGCAACAACTATGCCGAGGTTTTTTGCGGCCACCAAATCTACCTGATTAAAACCGGCGCAACGCAGGGCAATTAATTTCACTCCCAGATTGGTCAATTGTTGCAAGGCGGTTGCATCCAGGTGGTCGTTCACAAAGCAACACACGGCAGTGCAGCCTTGCGCAAGCAGCGCGGATTGTGGATTGAGCTGGGTTTCATGAAACACTAGTTCATGGGGTTGGGTAAGTGCGCTGTTGGCGTTCGTTAAAAATTCGCGATCGTAGGGTTTGGTACTGAATATGGCGACTTTCATGGTGGGTTTCCTTTCAGTAGCGATTCACAATCACATCATAGCCCCAGTTAAGGCGCCTTGTCTGCAAAGGTTGGCGGGTGGCGCGAGAAGGCCAATTTTAGGGTAAGTGTGGCCGCGCACAGAGTTCTGAATACATTTGCAGCGATGATTAAACTGAACCCTTCTTTGGATTTTTTATGCCTCTGTTTTACCTGCCTAAGCGTCCCCTTGTATCGACATTAGTTGGAGTCATCGCTGCCGCTGTGTTACTGATTTCAGTGAGCCTGCTGAGCGTCATACTATTTTCCGAATCTTTGTTGCGCGCGTTGATCGAAGTCAAAGGAAGCCAATTTTTGGAACGTGAAGTAGCTGTAGATGGCAAAATCAAGGTCGAATGGCATTGGGCATACACCCACATTCATGTTGAAAAACTGCGTTTACGAAATGCCACCGATTTTAGCGAGCCGGATATGGCGCGGGTCGAACTTGTTAATCTTCAGTTTAAACCGCTCAGTTTGTTGCGCGGTTATATTGATATCAGCGAAGTCAGTATTATCGCACCTGAAATTTTTTTGGAGCGAAAATCAGTTGATGTCACCAATTGGAATTTTCCCTCGCTCACTAAAACGCATGCCGATGAAATGGTTCCGGATGGTCGCTATGATTTCCCGGTGATTGATCAACTGAAAATCAGTCGCGGTCGCATCTTTTTTAAAGATGGCTTTAAGGGCTTGGATCTTGATTTGAAATTGGATTCTGTTACGGCAAATGACAAAACCACCTTTTCCACTGGTCCGGGTTTTGAAAAAGGTTATGCCGTAAGTGGAACGGGAAAATTACAGGGGCAAGATTTCAGTATTGTTGCGTTTGGTGGCTCGTTGAGCGAGTTACGTGATTCTTCAGTGCCTTTTCCATTGCGCATACAACTTGAAATGGGTGACACCAAGGTATCGATTGATGGGCGATTTCAGGACCCGATAAAAATGGAGGGTGTAGATGCGGTATTAAAAATAGAAGGGGCTAATCTCGCCGATATTTTTTACCTCACCGCCATCCCTTTGCCACCTACACCGAATTACACCTTGGAAGGTCAGCTCACCAAATCCGGCACTGTATGGGCCTATCGCGATTTTAAAGGGCAGGTGGGAAGCAGTGATTTGGCGGGTACTCTGGCATATGCTATTGGTGGCGAGCGTGGTTTTTTAACTGCAGATTTAACATCCAGTGTGTTGGATGCTGCAGATCTCGGTGGATTTATTGGCCTCTCGCCCAATAGTGATTCGCGCAAGTCCACAAAATTAATTCCTGATGTTCCTTTGAGTCGCGAGCGTTTACTGGCTACCGATCTAAACATACATTTAAAAGCTGAAAAAGTGGAGGCACCGAACTTACCCTTTAAAGGAATGGATGTGCACTTCGATTTGCGCGCCGGGGTTTTAAAACTTGATCCGCTCAATCTTGTGCTTGCCGACGGCAGGGTGGAGGGCACAATTGAAATTGATGCGAACCCTGCATTGCCACCCATGAAAATGAATTTAAAATTGCGTCAGCTAAATCTCACTCAATTTTTTAAAGGCACACGTTTTGAATCCAACACTAACGGCTTGTTCGGAGGGAAGTTGTCTCTCGCTGGAGAGGGTAAATCGCTCGCCGACGTGCTCGCAACCAGCAACGGCGATTTAGCGTTAATCATGTCTGGCGGAGAAATCAGTTTACTGTTGATCGAAGCGGCTGATCTCGACATTGGGCAGGCGCTGCCACTATTTCTGGGAAAAGATAAATCCACGCGTATTAATTGTGGTGTAATGAATTTTAATGTTAAAAATGGATTGCTCAGTTCTAATGTGGTGGCTCTGGATACGAAGGATTCACTGTTGGTTGGCAATGTGGATATCGATTTAAAAGATGAAATGATTGATGCACGTTTGGATGCAAAACCTAAAGATAACAGTCTGCTTTCGTTGCGCATTCCGATTACGATCACCGGAGATCTTAAATCCCCATCAATTGGAATCGACAAGGAAAAAACAGCCAATCGTGGTGTCACTGCTATTGTATTGGGGGCGCTACTAACCCCTTTCGCAGCACTGCTTGCATTTGTGGAAGATGGTGACGCGCCTGATGCAAACTGTCGTGCTTTGATAAGGGATGCTCGTAAATAATGGCCACCCCAATAAACAAAAATTCATCGTGGTTAGTTTTGTAGCGCAATGGCTTTATTCATTTCTCCCGCCAATTCGACCAGCAATTTACTGTAAATTCCAGCAATTTGTGCAGGGCTATCTCCGCTGGGTTTGTTGCGCACAAAATGTTGCTGTGTCAGCACGGCTTTGGTTTCGTTATTGATTAATTTCCAGCTGGCGTTGATAAGTGCTTCACCATTGATGAGTTGTAAATCGTAAATGCTGAGGCGCAAACTGAATTTAGGCATGGAATCACTACGCCAGGGAAATGCTTCTATGATGGTGTCTGGTTGATGATTCATTAAATTTACCGTCAACACCCGCATAATTCCCTTTTGTAACGGCTCGCCCCAGTAGGCGTTGTCAGTGGTCAGTAAATGATTGGCATTGCGATTAGTCGTTATTTGGGAATTATGTAAATAATCGGCAACGTCGATTGGTCCCAATCCCAGCGTTCGGGTTATTTCTATCCCGTGATTCGCTGTGGGGGTCGCACTGAGCAAATAATATTGTTTGCGTGGCGACTGCTGACAGCCAGTTATTAAACTGCCGACTAAACATAAAATAATAAAAACGCGCATAGTCTTATTCATCCTTATCCGTTAACTTTTTACCGCGTAAAAATGCTTCAGGTTGTTGGTCGATGGTTTCACTAAGTGTGCGGAACGCCTGTGCAGAACGGCTTACCTCGTCGAGTGTTTCGTTGAGCTGGTTTATCAGTGGTGCATCTTCAGAAAAACTTTGGTGTACGCTGTTAGTGGCTTTATCCAATTCCACTAAACTTTTTTGTAGTTGCACCATGCTCGCTCGCAGTTCATGGGCAACTATCGGTGTTTGCTGGTTAAGGGATGCCAATAATTGATCCAGTTGGCTGCTGGTGTGGCTAAGATTCTTGCTGAGCAGACTCACGTCCTGCCGCATTGTGTTGGCCGTGAGTGTGAAACTGTCGGCTGCTGATTTGACGCTACCCAGTGTTTGTTCAATCATGCCGCTTGCTACAATTTTGTTAAGGTGCAAAGTCAGCTTGTCCAAATTATTAACCAAACCTTTCAAGTTAATCTCTTGCAGGTTTTTGGTGAGTTCTTCAAAACCCGTCGCAACAGTAGGTAGCTCCAGGTGATTTTTTTTGAAGCCATAAAGTGTAGCGGGTGTGTCCGGGAAAAAATCCAATTCTACGTAGAGTAGCCCCGTTAAAAAGCTTTGGAAGTTCAGTTGTGCGCGCAGCCCATTTTTTATGGCTTCTTCAAAGAATTCAATCGACACTTCAGTTCCCTTGCGGCTAATACGTTTTAGCGCTAAATCACCGGTCACTGCAGTCACAATGTTTTTTGCGGAATTATTTTTGTTGCCATTATCTTGCGCATTGCTGTCGAAGTTAATTTGAATGTCAGTTATTTCGCCCAGGATCACGCCTTTTAGTTTAATAGGTGCGCCTACTTGCAGGCCTTGCACCGAGCCCTCGAAATACATGACTACGCGTTCCTTTTGCGAAAACAAGTCTCCGCCGGAAAAGAATAGGAGTGCCAGAAAAACCAGCAATATTGCACCGACGATAAAAGCACCTATGCTGAGCGATTTATTCTTCTTCATTGATTCTCCGCTGCCGCTGTTCCTGCACGGCTTAAAAATTGGCGCACTTTTTCGTGCTGACTGTGATGGAGTAATTCTTTCGGGTCACCTGAGTCCAGCATGGTTTTGGCCTGTGCATCCAGAATCACGCAGTGGGTTCCAATAGATAAAATACTGGGTAGCTCGTGAGAAACGATAATCACTGTTGACCCCAATGCTTTACATATCTGTACGATTAACTGGTCAAGGCGCAAGGAGCTGATAGGGTCTAAGCCTGCTGACGGTTCGTCAAAAAATAATAATTGCGGGTCGAGTGCAATTGCGCGTGCAAGCCCCGCGCGTTTGTGCATGCCGCCGCTAATTTCGGATGGATAAAAAGTTTCGTAACCTGCCAGCCCCACCAACGACAATTTGTATGAGACTGTTTCGGCGATCTGTTTTTCCGACAAGTCTGTATAAAGCTGCAGGGGCAGGGCAACATTTTCGGCAAGCGTCATACTGGAAAATAAAGCGCCGGATTGATAAGTAATGCCCCAACTCTGCAACAGTTTTAATCGGGTATCTTCGCTCGCTTGATAGTAATTAACGCCTTCATACAATACCTGACCTTTACTGGGCGCAATTAAACCAATCATGTGTTTGAGTAATGTGGTTTTACCACAACCGCTGCCGCCAATGATAAAAAATATGTCGTTTTTACTAATATCAAAATTTAAGTTTTGCTGCACTACCCGGCTGCCATAGCCAATGCTGAGATCGCGCACGCTGATAAATGGAGTGGTATTCATCGTTAAATACCCAGCTTGTCGTAAAGAATATTAAACGCAGCATCAGCGACGACCAGATAAACAATGGCACGCACCACGGCATTAGTTGCTGCCATGCCCACCGCATCGGAATTACGACCGCATTCAATGCCTGCCTGGCAACCGGCGATAGCGATTAACACTCCAAAAAATACACTTTTTATCAGGCCTGCCAGGATATCCATCAAGTCAACCGCACCCTGGGTTTGCAAGATGTACTGGCTAAAATTGACATCCATACTGGTGGCAACCAAGGCACCGCCCAACATGCCGACCACATCGGCATAAATACACAGCAACGGCATAATAAAAACCAATGCCAACAAACGCGGCAGCACTAAAAATTCCATTGCGGAAATTCCCATGGTTTTCAGTGCATCAATTTCTTCATTCACCTGCATAGTTCCCAGCTGCGCGGCGTAAGCGGCGCCAGTGCGTCCAGCCATTATCACGGCGGTCATCAGCGCGCCCATTTCCCGCACCATTCCAATAGCAACCAAATCGGCAACATATACTTGTGCACCTAATTGGCGTAGCTGTACTGAACCCAGGTAGGCGAGAATCATACCCACAAGCAGTGCAATCAAGGTTACGATTGCCAGCGCCCGCGGACCCACCTGCTCGATAAAAAAGAAAATATCCTGTGTGCGGGTTTTTGCGTTGCCTCGCAACCAGTGGGTAAATGCAAGGCTGATGTCCCCAATAAAAATGAGCGTATTTGTTAAACCCTCGCCTTGGACTGTAATCGTTTTTTGCAAGCGCGCGAGCAGGCTAATTTTATTGGTGTTGGTACCAGGCTGGTATGGAGGAATGGCAGTCGCCAGGTTAAGTAGTTGTTGTAATGTTTCGGGTGTGGCGCTGGTATCCAAGGCAATCTGTTTTTGTTCACACCAGCGCGCAAGTTGTAGCAATGTGACTGCAAGGCTTGAATCCCAGTGTCGTAGTTCATTGGTGGTAAGGGCGATGCCGTTGCAGTCAGCTGGAATAGCGGCAATCAGGGTTTCACTGTCCGGTGTATGGCCAAGTTGCCAATCACCACACAGATGCAGCTGCAGTTTTGAGGTGGCTGTAGCTGCGGAAGAGGTGCCCTCTATGGGATCGGCTGTAGGTTGATTCCCGATATCAGACTGTTCAATACGAAAGAGCAACGCGTTCATCCTTATCTTTCAAATTGGGTGTTGAGGTCGATCATAGTCGCTCTGGCGCGGAAAATGAAACGCCTAAGCTGGCAAGTTAATACAAATCACTGAGGGAGAACTGTTATCCTGCGCACTTAGCGCCCTCAATAACAAGATTAACCGGACATTATGGCCAGATTATTATTCAAACTTGCGCAAGTGCCTGACGATGAAGCTCAGGAAATTCGCACTATCTTGGACGAACACCAGATTCATTATTACGAAACCGATGCGGGTTTTTTCCGCGTGGGTTTGGATGCGATTTGGTTAGCCGATGGCACGCAAGAAGAGCGCGCGCGGGAGTTGATTCGAGAGTATCAAGCGGAGCGCGCTGTTCGCCAGCAGCAAAATTATGCGCAGTTGGTGGAAGCAGGGCAGGTACCCAGTGTGTGGCAACATTTTTGCGCGCAGCCCATTCGTTTTATTGCAGTCGCGCTGGGAATTATGTTTGTGGCGGGGTTGACGCTAATACCTTTTGTGATGCTGCTGCGCAATGCCTGATTGGCATTGCACAGTGATTGGCTCGCGGCTTGCGAGCCGGTAAATCGTTAGGCTTCGGCAATCGCGCCTTTATTAATCCCTTCATAGGCCTTCACTCGAATAAAGGCTTCGGGATTTTCCTGCCGGGTTTTTTGCGCGATATGGTGTGCAATAAATTCCACGGTGCTGTCGGTGTCGATTAGATAACAGCAACGCGCAGGTAGGATAATTTCAAACGGGCCTTGCTGCGCCTCGTAATTAAACTGGTAATAACTTATACCGGCGTGTTGTAGTTTATCGGTCAAATCGTCGCGTGTGCCTATATAAATATCCTTCCACTCATCGGCCCAGCGCTGTTCCAGCTTGGGTGATTTTTTGCCATTGGCCCAGACATCGATGCGCGAGCGATGGCCGTGGGCGATACGCTGACAGTTGCCCAGATGTTTTTTCAAGCCGTGGCTGTAATGGTAGTAGGCAGCTCCGTCCATTGCTTCCAGAGTGAAATCCAATTCCAGACGCGCCACCGTCATGGGAAATTGCTGTTTGAGTTGGGTGATGCACCAGGCGGCGACAGTCTCTTGGGTGAGGATTTCCGCATCCACAAGGGCGATTGCATCGCGCGGTGAGCGGGTGCTGAGAAATTCGCCATCGTTGCCGAATTGCCAGTGGATCTGCAAAAAATCACCTTCTTCTTCAATCCGGATATTGGGTGAGTGCACAGGCACCGCGAGGCGGTGGTCCAGCTCGGTATCCAGCCAATGGCGCAGGACTTTTTTCACTGTGCCGAAATCGCACACCATGCCCTGTTCATCCAATTCGCCGAAAAGGCGCACATTGGCCAGCCAGGTTTCGCCCAATAATCCGCGCTCTGGGTCAAGGAAACTGAAATCGACATTGGTGAGGTTATCGACAAACAACAACATAAAAACGCCATTCGGGTAGGTTCGGAAGGGTGGGCATAATACCACTTACCTTCACAGAAGTTCTTTCCCTCGTGATTTTCTGCACATTTTCGCCAAGCGCTGAACTCTGGGCTATTCTCAAGTCACTGATTTCTTCTCAGGGTTATTCCTTTTATAAAAATTATTGTCTTGCTAGCCATGGCCGCAAGGGTTTGGTTTGGCTGATAACACGCTTTGTGCGTGCGTCAGAGGAGGTACTTTTGGTTGTGGTGCAAGTGACATGGGCTAGCAAATTAATGTTGCGCTGGGGGTTAGGCTTAATCCTCAGTGTGCATTGTTTGGTGGCATCTGCTCAGGCATCAGAGGCGGGTCTGCGTGTCGCGTTCGTCTACAACTTCCTTAAGTTTATCGAGTGGCCCGCATTACAAGGCTCACAATTCTCCCTGTGTGCGCTGGGCGCGCAGGATGTAACGCGCCAGTCATTGGCGCAGTTGGACAACAAACCCTATCAGCAGCGCCGTATCAAGGTTGTTTATATCGACTCGCTTGATGTCGTCGCTCAACAACTCACTACTTGCCAATTACTCTACGTCCCCAACACCGGGGCCGATCTCCAATTGCCTCAGTCTTTTCCTTCCGGCGTGTTGTTAGTTGTCGACGAAGCAGACCCCAATGATGCCCGCGTCGGTATTTCGCTGCAGCGCACGGCCGATAACCGTATTGAGTTTGTAATGAACGAACAAGCGATCCAACACGCAGGCGTTAAAGTCAGTAGCCAACTGCTCAAACTGGCGAAGAAGCGTAAAGAGGGAGGCAGCTAAGATGCGCAACGTCTCTCTTGCACGCAAAATCAGCTTATTGGCGATGCTGCTGACCAGCATTGCGGTATTGGGAGCGGCATTGGCGAGTACCTGGCAGCAGTACAACTACATCTGCAATCAGGTGAACAACCAATTGCAGATCCTGGCGGAAGCGACAGCGCTCAATCTGGCCGCGCCGAGTATGTTTATCGATACCGATGCGGCTCAGCAAACCCTCGCTGCCCTGCGCGTCGAGCCCAAAGTATTGGCGGCGCGCCTGCATCTGAAAGATCATCAATTGCTGGCGCAATACCAGGTGCCGCAGGATATACACCTCTCCAAAGACGAACAGATTACCGCCAAGGTGTTTTGGGAGGGCGAGCATCTCGGGCAATTGGAGTTGGATGTAACCCTTGAACCACTGCGCACCCAATTTTATGGCCAGATCATATGGGTGTTGGCGATTGCGGTAGTCGCCTTGTTAGTTTGTGGATTGCTTACCTGGGCGTTGATCTCGTCAGTCCTTCGCCCCTTGGGCAACCTCAGCGAACTGGCGCAAAAAATTGGCCGCGAAGGCCAATATCAGGAGCGTGCACCCGAACCTGCGGTGGAGGACGAAGTCGGCCGGCTTACCCGCCGTTTTAATGCCATGCTCGACCGTATCGAGGCACAAGACAGCGAGCTGCGCCTCAATCAGGAGTTATTGGAACAGCGCGTACTGGCGCGCACTATCGAGCTACAAACGGCGCGGGAACAAGCCGAGGCAGCGAGCAAAGCCAAAAGTGAATTCCTGGCGGTCATGAGCCATGAAATTCGCACACCGCTCAATGGCATCATGGGTATGACCGGCCTGTTGATGGACACCGAGCTGGATGCCAAACAAAAACGTTTCGCCCGTGTTGCACGCCGCTCCAGTGAAGATCTGCTTCTGATCATTAACGATATTCTCGACTTCTCCAAAATTGAGGCGGGCAAGCTCGAGCTTGAATATCGCCCCTTCCAGCTAAATTTGTTGGTAGAAGATATTGCCGAGCGCTACGCCCCTATAGCCCAAGGCAAAAAGCTGGAATTGCTGTGCAAAACACCTTTGCCACCGCTCTCGGTCGTAGGTGACTCGGCGCGTTTGGGGCAAATCCTCACTAACTTGTTGAGCAACGCGATCAAATTTACCGAAGCCGGTGAAGTGGAAATTGATATCCAACTGATTGCCGAGCGCGATGGCATGGTGCAACTGGAGTTTGGTGTGCGCGACACCGGTATTGGCATCAACCCTGAACAACAGGCGCGCTTGTTCCAATCCTTTACCCAAGCCGACTCTTCCATGGCGCGCAGATACGGTGGCACCGGTTTGGGGCTGACGATTTCCCAGCGTCTCACCCAAATGATGGGGGGGGAAATAGGTTTGCAGAGTGATGCAGGCAAGGGCAGTTACTTCCATTTTCAACTCAACCTGCAAAAAGTAAACGACCCGCGCGATTACCAATTGGTCGCTGGTTTTGGCAAGTTGCATACCTTGATCGTGGACGACAACCCCACCAACCGAGAAATCCTTGAATACTGGCTCAAATCCTGGGGGATGGCGCCGCTGCTAGCAGCTTCAGCACCCGAAGCCTTGACGCTCCTACGGCAGCAGGCGCAGGCGGGTACCCCGTTTGAATTGATGCTGACTGACTGGTGTATGCCGGATATGGATGGCGGGCAATTGCTGGATGCGCTCGCTGCCGATGCCCGTTTTAACAACATGGCAATTATCGTATTGAGTTCGGCGGGCATGGCAGCGCGCCCTGAAGTGGCAGAGCGCGCGCCACTGCTGTTGAAACCGGTGCGCCAATCGGAGTTGCACAACCTGATTGCGCAAGTCATTGCCGGTGATTTAACCCGAAAATTCCACAGCTTTGAGCCGGTTGTCAGCACCGCAGCACTGGCGAAACTAACAGGGCGGGTATTGTTGGCGGAAGACAATCCAGTCAATCAAGAGGTGGCCACTGCCATGCTGCAGCGTGTGGGCGTGAGCATGAAAATTGCCAACAACGGCCAGGAGGCGATCGATTTATTGCAACTGGAAAGTTTTGATCTGGTATTGATGGACTGTCAAATGCCGATCATGGATGGCTTTGAGGCAACCGCCAGTATCCGCCAGCGCGAAGCTGAATTGGGTTTGGCGGCCATACCGATTATTGCGCTTACTGCCAACGCCATTAGTGGTGACCGCGAACACTGCCTCGCGCTCGGTATGGATGATTACCTCAGCAAACCCTTCGCACAGGAGCAGTTGCACGAGTTATTGGCGCGCTGGCTACCAACGCGCAGAGCCCAGCCTGAAACGGTTGCTGCACTTGCTGCAGTTACTCCAATAAAAACGCAATTTGCCGCTCCGGCACAGGCTCCATCAATTGAAATTGATCAGCAAGTCATTCGCCAACTGCGTGAACTGCGCGAAGGGTTGTTGCCACGCATTATTGGTTTATTCCGCAGCAGCAGCCCTCCATTGCTCGCCCAACTTGAAATGGCGGTGGCTCAGCGCGATGCAGACCTGCTTTATAAAACGGCGCACAATTTTAAAAACAGTGCTGCCAACCTCGGTTTGGTGGAGTTGGCAGCAGCTTGCCGCGACTGCGAGTCCAAGGCGCGTCAGGGTGATCTGGATCAGGCTGAGCAACAGCTGCATAGCATCCAAACACTTTATGGTTTATCGCTACAGGGGCTAGTTGAACTGGAGCGAAGGGAGCAAGGCGAGTGAAAGAATTAACATCGACAGGCATCGCATCGCCTGATTCAGGAGCCGGAGCGTTGGTGTTGGTCGTCGAGGACGATGAAGCCGCGCGCCTGACCACCAGCATCACCTTGGAGCGGGCGGGTTATCAGGTGTTGGAAGCGGCCGACTGCGCCAGTGCTCGCGAGCGATTTGCCGAGCGTATCCCCGATATTGTCTTGCTCGATGTGCTCTTGCCCGACGGAGATGGCTACAGCCTGTGCCGTGAATTTCTCGCCCATCCGCGCGGGCGCGATTTGCCAATCGCGATGGTAACCGGGTTGGATGACATCAATTCCATCCATCAAGCCTATGAATCCGGTGCAACCGACTTTATTACCAAACCGGTTAGTTGGGGCACCTTGCCCTACCGCATCCAATTTATTTTGCGCGCCAAACAAGCACTTAACGAGGCCAGTATCAGTGAAGGCAAGATGCGCGCACTGCTCGCGGGCATCCCCGACATTATTCTGCGCATAGACCGTGATGGCCATGTGATTGATATGCAAGTCGGCACTTACGTGAACGAGATGGAAGAGTGGGTCGTTTATGACCCTACAACAGGTGAAGGTCATTTACCTGGCCCGGTATACCGGATCCTTGCTCCGCAAATCCGCCGGGTGTTCGCGGGTAAAGGTGAACAGTTGGTCGAGTTTGAATGGTCGCAAGCGCAGAAAAAACAGCGCACCTGGGAGGCACGGGTGATTCTGCGTGAGCGGGATGAGGTGGTGATGGTGATCCGCGATATCACCCAGCGCAAACAACAGGAGGCTGAGCTGCGGTTATGGGCCAAGGTATTTGAGGGCAGCAATGAGGCGATCCTGATTACCGATGCGCATCTGAATATTATTTTGGTCAACAAGACCTATGAAAAAATCATGGGCTACACAGAAGAGGAAGTGCTGGGGGTGGATACCGCAACGGTCGGCACCCGGCTGCACTCACACAGTTTTTTCCGCAACCTTGTACATATTCTTAAGGAACGTGGTTACTGGCAGGGCGAGCTGATTAACAAACGCAAGAATGGCGAAAAGTTTCCGACCTGGTATTCGATCAGCCAGGTGCTGAATGCCGACGGCCAGCCGGAAAATTACATCGCCATTTTCAGCGATATTTCCGAGCGGAAAAAATCCCGCGAGCGGATCGACTTCCTCGCCCATCACGACAGCCTGACTGAATTGCCCAACCGCGCGCTGCTCAATGACCGGTTGGAAATGGCGATCAATACCGCCAAACGGCGTGGCGAAAAAGTCGGAATTTTATTTATCGATCTCGACCGCTTTAAAAATATTAATGATTCGCTAGGCCACGCAGCGGGCGACCAGATTTTGCGCCAGACTGCCGCGCGTTTAAGTGCTGCGGTGCGCACCGACGATACTGTTGCGCGTTTGGGTGGCGACGAATTTGTGGTGCTGCTCCCGCGTGTGCGCGATGAACGCAGCCTCGCTGAAGTAGCGATCAAATTGCGCGAAGAATTGCTGTTACCTTACATTCTGGAAGATATGCCGCTGCACTTGAGCCCGAGTATCGGGATTGCGGTTTACCCGGATGATGGCGAAACTCCCAGTACGCTGATCAAAAATGCCGACGCCGCTATGTATCTCGCCAAAGAGAAGGGGCGCAACAACTATCAGTTCTACACCCCGGTGTTGAATGCACGCACGCTGGATCGCTTGAAGTTGGAATATGACCTGCGCTCGGCGCTGGAGCAGGGGCAGTTTGAATTGCACTACCAACCGCAAATTGTGGCGGGCAGTAAAACACTTTACGGCGCCGAGGCGCTGTTGCGTTGGCGTCACCCTGAGCGCGGGTTGGTGCCGCCCAACCACTTCATCCCCTTGGCGGAAGAGATAGGTTTGATCATCCCCTTGGGGGCATGGGTTATTGCCGAAGCGGCGCGGCAAGTCAACGCCTGGCATCAGGCAGGCTTTGCCGATTTGATAGTGAGCGTGAATATCTCTGCGCTGCAATTCCATCAGGCGGGTTTTTTAGCAGAAGTGCAGGGGCTGTTGGCGCAAGCGGGTACCCAACCCAGTGCGCTTGAATTGGAGTTGACCGAATCCATGTTGATGAGTGACATGGAGGTGTCGATCCAGGTGTTGCAAGCCTTCCGTGATCTGGGCTACCGCATTGCCATCGACGACTTCGGCACCGGTTTTTCCTGCCTTAATTACCTGCGTCGCCTGCCGGTGAATATCCTCAAGATCGACCAATCCTTTGTACGCGATATGCAGACAGATGGCGCTTCGCTCGCGATCGTAACGTCCATTATCCGCCTCGCTGAATCGCTGGGAATGGAGACGATTGCCGAGGGGGTGGAAACAGCGGAAGAGGTAGCTCTGCTCGCCAGCCAGGGTTGCAGGTTGATGCAGGGCTACCACTTTTCCAAACCTTTGCCACCCGTACAGTTTGAGGCTTGGTTGACGCAGTGGTTGGCATCTTGATATGAGCGCGCATCGTCTATCGATATGGCTTTTGGCGGCCACTGGTGTCATGTCGATGATGGCACGTGGGGCGGATTATTTGGAGATGGATCTGGAGCAGTTGCTGGAGGTCAAGGTAACGGGCGTAACCCTGCGTGATGAATCCCTTAAAACCGTGCCCTCGGTTGTCACTGTGTTTACCCGTGAGCAGTTGGATACTCTTGGGTTGGATTATTTGTATGAGCTGGTGCGCCTGGTGCCAGGTTTTCAGGTTAACCGGGTTGCTGATAATCCGCTGAATTACACGTTTAGCACGAGCGGTCGGCGCACCGGTAGCCGCGCGCGCGAAATCGCGCTGGTAGTGGATGGCAGGTTATTTGTTGACCCCCGCTCTAGCGGGGCCGACAGTGCTTTTGCATTGTTCCCGCTGGCGAATATTGAGCGGGTGGAAGTCATTCAGGGCCCCGGATCAGCCATTTATGGTTCCGGTGCATTCACTGGTGTAATTAATATCGTGAGTCGCCGTGGCGGTAAATCGCTCAGTGTTGCCACCGGCAGCGACCAGAGGCGCAAGGCCGATTTGCATGTAAACCATTCGCAGGATGATTGGCAATTGAATCTCTTTGCCCATGCCTATGAAGATCAAGGGCAGGATTATCGCTTGGCGAACGGTGCACATACCAGCGACCCGCGTCAGGAACTGGGGTTGGATTTAGGCTTGGCCTATCGCGATACCCGTGTTCAAGTTGCGTGGTTTCGCCTGACTGCAGATGATTTCTACGTGCTTGAAAAAGTGTACAACGAGTTCAATCACTTCCAGCCGCAGTATCGCCACTTTAGCCTTGAACAGGAATTTCACCTGCGCCCCAACTTGCAGACCAAATTGAGTTATCACTACCAGAGCGACGATCAGGATCTGCATGCGCTTTTGTCACCTGCAGGTGCACTAACATCGGTCAGCCAACCGGCCAGCGGAGATCCAGTGCTCACCAAAGTTAATTTCTTTGCTGAGGCGCATAAACTCGCCCTGGCAAATGATCTTTCACTGAGCGACGACGGCAGTATCCAATTTGGCCTTGAGGGGCTGCGCGCGAAAGAGATTGATGCCAAGGCCTACACCAATTTCAATCTGGAGCAGATAGTTAAACGGCAGTTTCCAGTGGATTATTACGGTAATTTTGACAACTTCACGGTAGTCGAGAGCGCCGCCCGCCGCGATACAGCCAGTGCCTATGCCCAGTGGTTGCAAGAACTCGGGTTTGATACCCGCTTGACGTTGGGCATCCGGTACGACCACTACGAGGAGATTGGTGATCACCCCAGTCCGCGTTTGGGCCTGGTACACCAGCTCAACGAATATCACAGCCTGAAGCTACTGTACGGCGAGGCGTTTCGTTCCCCCTCATTTGCCGAGACGCGGTTGACTAATAATCCGTTCATTCGTGGTAACCCGGAGCTTAACCACGAATTGGTCAAAACCTGGAATCTGGTTTGGGTGGGAATGTGGCAAAACACCAGCACCAATCTGGCCGGCTTTTTTAATCGCTATGAAGATCCGATTATCTCGGGATTGGATGACATAGGCGCACGCTCATACATCAACAGTAGCGATCAGCGGAGTGCAGGTGCTTCACTGGATATCAAACACCAAATTGGCGAAAGCTGGTTAATGCGCCTGAGCCTAACCCGTTTTACCGATCTGCCCGATTCCGCCTTCGCGGAGGCAGATCGGCTGGCAGCATATATACTTAACTACCACAAGGGTGTGTGGAACTGGAACCTTTCGTTCAATTATCAAGGCGAGCGGGACTACCTGCGCACCGCCAGCCAACGAGAGCGTTTGGCAGGCTACTGGTTAGCCAATAGTCAGCTAAGTTACCAATTGGTTAAAGACACACGAATCAAACTAACAATCAAAAACCTTATGGATGAGGACTACGCAAGCCCGCCGCAGGGGGCGGGGATTATTGGGGGTGTTCCCAATCGAGCCCGTGAGTGGGGAATAGGGCTGGACTGGCGCTGGTAGCCATCAACTCACCACCGCTGTCAGATGGGGGATGGAGGAGGTGTTATGCCGATCAGGAATTCGAAAGACTTGCCATCGATCATAGTGTTGGTCTTGTTATGCCTGCTCGCTAATGGCAGCCATGCCGATGAAGATCTCGCCTATCTCGACCTCAGCCTTGAACAGCTGCTTCATGTACCCGTCACCGGCTCCACTCTGACTGAAGAAACTCTCAAAACCGTACCGGCAGCCGTATCGATATTTACCCGTGAGCAGATTGACCGCTTGGGGATGGATTACCTTTATGAACTACTTAACCTGGTACCCGGTTTCCAATTCAACCGCAATGCCAGTAACGGATTAGCATATACCTACAGCGCGCGCGGCAGGCGGACTACCCAGCAGTCGCTGGAAGTGATGCTATTGATCGACGGCAAAGTGGTGAATGACCCACGCGCCGGCAGTCCGGATATCACCTTGCCACTTTACCCGCTGGCGCGTATCGAGCGCTTGGAAGTGATTCGCGGGCCAGGTTCAGCTTTGTACGGCAGTTCTGCGTTTACCGGCGTTATTAATATCATCACGCGCAAGCAGCAAAAATCTCTCGCGTTGGCGTACGGCTCGCAGCAGCGGCGTCAACTGGAAGGATTTTGGTCACAATCAGTTGGTGGCTGGGAGTCTGACTTCTTCATTCATGCCTATAAGGACAATGGCGAGCAATTTACCCTGCGCGACAGCTTCAGTGGCCAGCCCATCACCACTAGCGATCCGCGCCAGCAACTCGCCGTAGATTTGGCGCTCAAGCAGGGCAACACCGGTATCAGCCTGTCATACAACCGTGCGGAAACTGAGGATTTTTACCAATCTGAGAATACCGCCAATGGCTTCAATGCCAATGAGCGGGAGCTATGGCATATCGCGTTTGATCAGAGTTTTAAATGGCTTCCTGATACCCAATCGCAGGTGGTATTGAGCTACCAGCAATTTTCCTATGACTTTAAATTGTATGTTACTGCCCCGGGTTTTTTAGCTAACTACAGCAATCCACCTAGCGCTGAGCCTTTCTGGGGTGATGCTGGTTTGGCGGGCGAAAGTTGGCGCTTCACGTTCAGTAATGATTGGGCGATTGATGATCAATCCAGCGCGCAATGGGGTGTGCAGTGGGCGCAGCATGAAGAAACCAGAGCCAGCGCGCGCGGCAATTTTGATTTGATCCAGCTTAGTCACGGGCAATTCCCCATCGCGTTTTATGGTGATGAGGGCAAGGTTTTTCCTATAGGTACTGAGGCGTCGCAGAGCAACGTCGGTTTTTTTGTCCAATACCTGCGCGATCTGCGTGAGTCCACCCGCCTCACTCTGGGGGGGCGCTATGATGACTTTACAGAGTTGGCTGGGCGTTTTAGCCCGCGCTTGGGTTTAGTGGAGCAGCTAAATCAGACGTACAGCCTCAAACTGCTTTATGGCGAAGCGTTTCGTGCGCCTACGCTGGCGGAAATCGGGTTGATCAATAATCCGCTGCTATTCGGTAACCCGGATCTAAACCACGAAATTGTAAAAACCTGGGACCTGATCCTGATGGGCAATTGGAAGGCGACTAACCTCAGTGTGGGGGTGTTTGAAAATCGCTATGAGCATCCCATTGAAACTGTATTTGTGGGCGCTGCGCGTACTTACCGGAACGGTCCTGAGGAAAAGAGCCAAGGGGTGGAGGTTGAGTTGGCGCAGGAGTTATCCACCCATTGGTCATTGCGCTCGACTTATACCTACATGGATTTACCTGCGAGCGCATTTCGCGAAGCTGCGCGCACCGGTTCATTTGAAATAAATTACGCTGCTGAAAAATGGAACTGGAATTTGTTAGGCTTTTATCAGGACGAACGCCAAACACCTATTACCCCAACGAGCGAGCAAACGCTGGATGATTTTTGGATGCTCAACACCCAGTGGCGCTATCAATTCTCTGCCGGTTACGAGCTGAAGCTGCAAGTAAAAAATATCACCAACGAAGAAGCCGCAACACCCGCCCAGAGTTTGGGGAAACTCGATGGAATTCCCAATCGCGGCCGTGAACTTAGTGCTGAAGTTGAGTGGCGGTTTTAATCATGTTTAAACGAGCCCCCGCAATGCTCCGTGTCATTCGTCTGATGTTGTCGGGTGTTGTGCTAGTGACTCAATCTGTTTGGGCCAATCCGGGCAACTTGCTGGATATGAACCTGGAGCAGTTGCTACAAGTCGATATCACCTCATCAACGTTACGCGCAGAGTCAATTAAAACAGTACCTTCAGCAACCACGGTTTTTACGCGTTCCCAATTGGATGCATTGGGTCTGGATTATTTGCATGAGCTTCTCAGTCTGGTGCCTGGTTTCCAAACCAGCCGCGCCGCCGATGGCCCTTTTAGCTATTCGTTCAGTATTCGTGGCCGTCGCCAAAGTGGCCAGTCGCGCGAGGTTATGCTTCTGGTGGACGGTCGTGCGTTTACCGATCCCCGTTCGGGCAGTATCGAGGGTGCTATACATCTTTACCCCATCGCCAATATCGAACAGGTGGAAATTATCCGTGGTCCCGCATCGGCGATTTATGGTTCCGGGGCGTTCACCGGCGTGATCAGCATCACCAGCCGCAAACAAGTTAATCAGGTGACGTTGGGGGTGGGGGAAAATCAAAAGCGTAATGCCGATATTAATCTCTCCTACCAGCTAGGTCATTGGCAAACCCACTTTTATGGGCGCTTGGCACAGGACAGTGGACAGCAGTATCAAATTGGGTCCCAGACGACGCGTGATCCCCACCGGGAAATGTTGTTAGACTGGAATGTCCAGTACCGCAATAGCCGCATACAAGCGTTTTATTCCGAGCAAGAAGCCAGTGATTTTTATGTGCTGGAAAAAATAAACAATGGATTTAATAATTATTGGCAAACTTTCAAGCATTTGCGTTTTGATCACCAGTTAAATCCGAGCGAAAACTGGAAAATAAATCTGGCGCTCAGCCATGAAAAAGCTCAGCAAGAATTGATGGGAACTCTTTTGCCGGCCGGAGCATTGAGTGTAATCAGTACCCCTTCCAGCGACGCACCTCTGCTAACCAAGGGTGTTTTGGCCAGCGAAGCTTACCGGTTTAATGTCGCTAACGATTTGGATATCAACGCACTGCTTAGCATGCAGTTTGGGATGGAGTGGCAACATCAACGCGAAATTAAGGCGCGCTCCTACAACAATTACGATTTGCTGCAATGGGTCCAGCGCGAATATCCGGTGAACTACTACGGCGAATTGACCAGTGAAACTGTTGTGGGACGGGAGCGGTCGCGCGATTTGACCGGGATTTACACGCAATGGTTGTATCAGTTACGCGATGATACGCGTTTAACGGCCGGGCTTCGTTATGATCATTACGAATTTCTGGAAGCCCATGTTAGTCCGCGCCTTGGAGTGGTTCATCAACTGGATGAGCATCACACGCTCAAATTGCTCTACAGTGAAGCTTTTCGTGCGCCAACGTTTGGCGAAACCGATTTACAGAATAACCAGTTTTTAATAGGCAATCCCGATTTGGAAAGTGAAACGGTTAAATCCAGCGAATTGCTGTGGGTTGGTACTTGGAAACAGCTCACCTTGGGAATGACGTTGAACCACAATCAATATGAAAAACCGATTAGCACAGGTTTTGTTGGTGCGACACGAACATATGTCAATGGCGCCGGCCAAAAAATATATGGCAGTGGGGCACGATTTGAGTGGCAGCTCAATTCTCAATGGATGCTACGTGGTCATGTAAGCAAATTTCATGAATTGCCCGACGCTTTTTTTCGTGAAGCCGACAGCTTGGGTTCATTAGGTGTGAATTATCAGCGTGATCGCTGGAATTGGAATCTATCGGCAATTTATCAAGGCGAACGCCAATACCAACTGACCAGTAGCCAGCGCGCAACATTGGATTCTTATTGGTACTTCAACACTCAGGTGCGTTATGCGGTAGATGCAAAAACTACCTTGGCATTCGCGATAAAAAACTTATCGGATAAAAATTATTTCACGCCATCGCAGGGTACTGGATTAGTCGGTGGTGTGCCCAATCGCGGGCGTGAGGCGAGTATAGGTCTGCATTGGCAATGGTGAGCCAGTTTTAAGTTAGCAAAAAAAATAAAAAGGCTCATCCTTGAGCAGGGGTTAAGTGTTAAGCAAGTTCTGCTGTTTTGTTGGTTTTGGCAGATGCACCAGTGTTGTATTCCACACGCAAAATTTTTGCCGCTTCTACCATGCGCGCCAGCGCTGCTTCAGTTTCCGGCCAGCGGCGCGTTTTTAAACCGCAATCCGGATTCACCCATAAACGCTCTACCGGGATTTCACGTGCGGCGCGTTTCAGTAAATTCACCATCGCCTGAATGTCGGGAATATTCGGTGAGTGAATATCGTAAACTCCCGGCCCAATATCATTCGGGTAATTGAATTGCTCAAACGCTTGCAGCAATTCGCCATCGGAACGCGAGGTTTCAATGGTGATGACATCCGCATCCATGTCTGCAATCGCTTTTATGATGTCATTGAATTCCGAGTAGCACATATGAGTGTGGATTTGTGTTTCATCCTGCACGCCACTGGCGGAAATACGGAAGGCTTTAACTGCCCAATCCAGATATTCCTTGCGATCTTTTTCGCGCAGCGGCAAACCTTCGCGAATTGCCGGTTCATCAATTTGGATGACTCGGATTCCTGCGCTTTCCAAATCGACAACTTCATCGCGTAGCGCTAATGCAAGTTGTAGCGCAGTAGTTGCGCGCGGTTGGTCGTCGCGCACAAATGACCAGAACAACATAGTGATAGGGCCGGTGAGCATGCCTTTTACCGGTTTTTTACTGAGCGATTGTGCATAGCGCGCCCAGCTCACAGTGATGGGGGCTGGGCGTGATACATCGCCAAAAATAATCGGCGGTTTTACGCAGCGCGAACCATAACTTTGCACCCAGCCAAATTGGGTAAATACGTAGCCGTTTAATTGCTCGCCAAAATATTCCACCATGTCGTTGCGCTCGGCTTCACCGTGCACGAGCACATCAATATCCAACTGTTCCTGTTTCGCAATGCAATCTGCAATTTCCTGACGGATACGGTTTTCGTATTCCACAGAATTAATTTTTCCTTGCTTGAACTCGCTACGCGTTTGGCGAATATGTTCTGTTTGCGGGAAGGAACCAATGGTGGTGGTAGGGAATGCAGGTAATTGCAGAATTGCTTGTTGTTTGGCGATGCGCTCTGCAAATACCGAACTGCGTTGTGTGTGTTCTGGCTTGATGGCTTTCAGGCGCGCTTGCACTTCAGGGTTGTGAATTTTTGGGGAGTTCAAGCGCGCGTGTGCCGCTGCTACACTGGCAGCCAAAAATTCCTGTGCGATTGCGTCAAACGGACGTGTCAGTAGTGTTTTTAAGGTGACCACTTCCTGCACTTTTTGTTTTGCAAATGCAAGCCAGCTTTTAATATCCTGCGGCAGTTTTTCTTCACGCTCCAAATTCACCGGTGAGTGCAGCAGCGAACATGAAGGTGCGACCCACAAGCGATCACCCAAACGCTCTCGCGCTTGTTTTAATAGATTGAGCGATTTCGCTAAATCATTGCGCCATATATTGCGGCCATCGACGACGCCGACCGACAGAATTTTATGTGCAGGTAAACGATCAACTACTGCGAGTAGTTGTTCCGGTGCACGCACGACATCTATGTGCAATCCGGCAACAGGTAAGTTGACTGCAGTTGATAAATTTTCACCCAGTGCACCGAAATAGGTGGCTAGCAGCACTTTTAATTTGTGGTGTTGTAAACGGTTGTACACCGATTCAAACGCGCGTTGCCATTTTTCGGGCAAATCTAATACTAAAATGGGCTCATCAACTTGTACCCAGGTCGCCCCAGATTGCGAGAGTGCAGTGAGCAATTGTTGATAAGCAGGTAAGAGATTATCCAGCAAATCAAAACGGTCAAACGCCGCGCCTTTTTCTTTTCCTAAGAATAAATAACTGAGCGGCCCAAGAATTACCGGTTTTACCTTGTAACCTAAAGCGATGGCTTCGGCAGTCTCATCAATAATCTGTGTCCAACTTAGTTGAAATTGCTGGCTCTGGTGAAATTCCGGTACCAGATAGTGATAATTGGTATCAAACCATTTGGTCATATCCGAAGCAGTTGTCGCATTACCGGTGGGCGCACGGCCGCGAGCGACACGGAACAACGTGTCCAAATCGATATCACGGCAAGGTGCCGGGTTAAATTCATTCACATCATGGCTGAGATGTGCGCAGCAGTGTTGGTCGTCATCATGCGCATGTGTGTGGCCAGGTTTTGCGGTTTTACGATGGCGCGCCGGGATATTACCGATTGTGGCCGAGAGGGTCAGGACCTGATCGTACCAGGCGAAATCGCCAGTGGGGATAAGATCCAAACCGGCATCGGCCTGCAACTGCCAATGAATATTACGCAGCTCGCGACCGATGTGCTCCAGTTGCGCCTGGTCTATCTCGCCGCGCCAGTAGGCTTCTTGTGCCTTCTTAAGTTCACGGTCGCCGCCGATGCGGGGAAAACCCAGATTATGGGTGGTGATGTTTTGAGTCATGTGAAATTACCCTTTTCGATTCGTATAACTTTATGCACTGGCAAGTGAACCTATTGTTTCTTAGTGGTTAATATGAATCAAACTGGTAATTTTCAGGTTTAACATGAATAATATTAATGTTTTTGTGTGGGTTGTCGCGGGTCGCGCAGACTGAGGAGCGAACCGCAACACGACCAATTAGCCGAACCACAGGAACCCCAATCGACAAACGTTGCAGTTCGCAAGCTGACCAGCAACCTACGGAGCACATCGCTATGATTGAAATCCGCCATCTGAAAACCTTGATTGCACTGCGGGAAACGGGCAGTTTGGTGGAGGCGGCTGAGCGTTTGTTCCTCACTCAATCTGCGCTTTCACACCAGCTCAAGGAATTGGAATCGCGTTTGGAATGCGAGCTGTTTATCCGCAAAAGCCGCCCATTGCGGTTTAGTGAGGCGGGTAAGCGTATTTTGATGTTGGCCGATGAAGTCATCGCCAAGGTCAGCGAAGCCGAACGCGATGTCAAAAAACTCGTGCACGGTGAAGCGGGACGTTTATATATGGCGATTGAATGCCACAGTTGTTTTAACTGGTTGATGCCGACAATTGATATTTACCGCAATCAGTGGCCAGGTATTGAGCTGGATTTTTCCGGTGGATTTACCTTTGAACCACTGCCTGCGTTGGCGCAGGGCGATATTGATTTGGTGATCACCTCTGATCCGCAACCTATTAAAGGCGTCGAATATGTGCCGCTATTTGGTTACGAAATGCAAATCGCGCTTGCGAATAATCACACACTAATTGAAAAAACTTTTTTGCAGCCGCAGGATTTAGCAGACCAAACGCTGATTAGTTATCCGGTTGCGCGCAATCGGCTGGATGTGTTCAAGCAATTTCTGGAACCTGCTGGTGTTGAACCCAAAGCGGTGCGCACGTCGGAATTGACCTTGATGATGGTGCAGTTGGTTGCCAGTGGCCGTGGTGTGTGTGCTTTACCTAATTGGGTATTGGCCGAGTATGTAGCGCAAGGATTAATCAGTGTACGTTCGGCAGGAAAAGCAGGTGTTTGGCCGACGCTCTATGCGGCGGTTCGTGAAGAACACTTGATGTCGCCATTTGTGCAGGAATTTTTGCAATTGGCAAAAGCGCATTGCCTTAATCATTTACAAGGCGTGGTACAAATTAATTAGCGAGTGCGGTTGCGCAATAATTCTATGAATTTATCTTGTGGTAGTGGGCGCGAAAATAAATAACCCTGGCCCAGATCGCAGCCGCGGCTGGCTAAAAAATCGCGCTGGCTTTCTTCTTCTATACCTTCGCCCACAATTTTCATCGGGATAATTTTACTTAATCCGATAATTGCATTCACCATTTCATCGTGTTCTTTAGCTTCACCTATCCTGCTTACAAATGAGCGGTCAATTTTTAAGTACTGGGGCGCAAAGCGCACTATATAGCTGAGTGATGAATAGCCAACTCCAAAATCATCCAGCGATATATTGATACCAATACTTTTAAGTTCGCTGATTTGTTTCAAGTTGCTTTCGGTATTTTCCAAAAACATTTGTTCGGTAATCTCGATAACCAATTTTTCTGCGGTCAGCTTGGTCTCCGTTAGTGCCTGGGAAAATAATTGCAATAAATTATGCTGCTCAAATTGTCGGACAGAGACATTTATCGATACTGATAGTGGAAAGCCATTGTTGTGCCATTCAGCTGCTTGTCTGCATGCTTGCTGAATCACCCATTCACCGATAGGTGAAATCAGGCCGCTCTCTTGCGCATAGGGAATAAAGTCGTTGGGTGGAATCATTCCGCGTGTCGGGTGATGCCAGCGCAACAGCGCTTCCGCCGATACAATCTGCTGCGTTTGCAAATTGATAATAGGCTGATAATAAAGTTCAAACTCGTCGTTGTTAATTGCTTTGCGCAAATCAGTGTCCATCCGCAGACGATTATGGACATATTCAGTAAGCTCTTTGCGGTACAACTGACAGCAGCCGCGCCCTTTGCCTTTAGCGTCGTAGAGTGCGCTGTCAGCATTGCGCAACAGGGTTTTGGCATCATCACCATCGGTGGGGTAGAGTGCAATACCAAAACTCATGCCCACGTGGACTTTGTTATTGCCGAGGCGAATGGGTTTATTAATTTTTTTTATCAGTTTTTCTGCCACAGTGACGACGGCTTCAAATTTGGTGACGTCATGCAAGAGAACGACAAATTCATCACCCCCCAATCGGCAAATACTGTCCTCATGGCGTAATGCTTTTTGTAGGCGGCGCGCTACGGTTTTTAATAGTAGATCGCCAGCTTCATGCCCAAGGCCGTCGTTAATTTGTTTAAAGTGATCAAGGTCGCCAAAAAGAACACCAAAGGGAGCAGAGTTGCGGCGAGATTTTTGAATTAAAAATTCAATTTCCTCATGCAGTTTGGCTCGATTGCCCAACCCGGTTAGTGGATCAAAATGTGCTAATTTAATTAATTGCAATTCGTAGCGTTTGCGTTCGGAGAGGTCATAAACTTGTAGCAGGTAACAGGGTTCGCCGGCGACTTTGTTAATGAATGCCAAACTAATCAATACTGGGACGGAATGTCCGTCTTCCGCGAGCAGGCGTGTTTCGTATTGAGCAAACGCCAGTTTTTCAATGCGTAATTTTTCTAATTGGAACTGAGTGTTGCTCAAATCTTCCGGATGGACTAATGCCAGTAGCCCCGGCATAGCCGATGAATTGGGCGAGCTCTCGTAACCCAGCAGTTGGCGCAGCGCCGGGTTAGCTTGAATAGTGGTGCCATCCAGATTGACCATCATCATGCCCAGTGGAGCGTAATCAAAAGCGGTGTGAAATAGTTGTTCGCTATTGGCAAGGGCTTGTCGTGTTAATTCAATGTCAGTGATGTCGGTGTTGCTACCCAGCCAACGAATAATTTCACCTTTATCATTTTTTTGCGGAACCGCGCGCGTGTCAAACCATCGGTACTCGCCATCGTAACGGCGAATGCGAAACATCGTATACATTTCATTGCCGCTAATAACGGCTTTGGTCCATGCTTGTTGCAAGGGGTCGCGATCATCCGGGTGAAGTTGATTGAGCCATCCATAACCCAATTGCTCTTGTTCACTTATACCTGTGTAGTCACACCAACGGCGATTTAAGAAGTCGCAGCGCCCATCGGGTAAACAAGTCCATGCCAATTGCGGCAACCCCTCTGCGAGTTGATTGAACCTTAAACGATCTTCTTTCAGTAGACGTTCGGATTCTGCCCATTTCAGGCTTGCGCTCAAGGTGTCAGTTAACTGTCCTGCATCCAAATGACGTTTGGGTAAATAATCAAATACACCATCGCGCATCAGATCAGCAATAACACGTTCATCGCTGTTCCCGCTGATCATAATGATAGGAGTTGGTGCGCTTTTATGATTTTGGATTTTCCTTATTAATTCTGAAGCCATCGCATCTTTTAGTTGGTAATCGAGAATGGCACAATCAAATTGTTGATTATTGATAAGCTCCATGGTTTCGGCAGCAGAAGAGGCTTCTACTATGGTTAATTTGAGTAAGGCCTTATGCAATAAACGAAGTATTTTTTCAAGGTCAACATCATCATCTTCTACCAGTAGAATATTGATAGGTTTATCTGAAATGTTATCGAGCATCATTGCCTTTACCTCTTTCCATGCCGACGGTATTAAGCGGGCAGCGAAACTGTGCTGCGGTAATTGTCCAGCAATGCAGCTAACTTGGCGAATTGTGGGCCGACGGCAGATTTAACCATGTAGCCAGCAATATTTTCATGGTAAGCGCGGGATTTGTCGGATTCGAAATCTGATGTAGTTAGTACAAATATGATTGAATCGTGTAAATTTTTATCGCTGCGCGCTTCTTGTAGGAACTCAAAACCATTCATGCGCGGCATATTGAGATCCAGCAATATTAAGTAGGGCTTCTCAATGCTTAAATCAGGGTGGGTGTGGCGCAATATTTCCAGCGCTTCAATGCCATCGCGTGCAAGTGTCACCGGAAAATCCATGGCGTGCTTTCGCAGGCTACGTACTACAGATTCAGCGGCGACATCATCGTCATCTACTAATAAAATATTCACTTTGGTCGGGCTATTCATCAATATCTTTCCTCGCAAATCGCGGCCACCACACATGAAAGCTGCAGCCTTTATTATCACTCGTGCTGATTAGTTCAATTTGTCCACCGTGGCTTTCAGTGAGACGCTTGGCTAGCGCCAAACCTATACCGCTACCACTGGTTTCATTGTTGCCAAGCGTTTGAAAAAGGCGAAATACTCGCTCCTGTGCTGCTTTAGGGATGCCAGGCCCATTATCGATCACTTTGAATAAACAATAGCTACCACTGGCTTCGGCGCTGATGGTAATGGTGGGGTTGATGCCGCTGTGGTGTTTTAACGCATTGTTAAATAAATTGCGCAATACCGTTTCCAACGGAATTTTTGCAGCATAAATTTCGCTGATACGGATGTCTTGCAGGATTTGAAAGTTAGCGGGAATGGGATGCATTTCAATAATGTCAGCAATCAATGAATATACATCAACTGCTGCCGATTCCTTGGCGCGCTTGCCCGCGCGCGCGTACAACAATAGATCATCAATTAAACGTTCCATCCGGCCAATGCGCAGCTTAATGCGCTCGATATTTTTAGCGACGGGCTCGGGTGTGATTGCTCCCAAATCTTCACTAATCCATTCCACCAAATCGCTAATGCCGCGCAGTGGTGATTTCAAATCGTGCGAGGCAACGTAGGTAAATTCTTCAAGGTGCGCATTAGCTTGTTTGAGATTTAACTCCAGCCGTTTACGCTCGGAAATATCGGTGACGACCGCGAGCGTTAAATTTCCTGCATCGCTTTCTACCGGGCTTAAACCAATTTCGATAGGAATTTCGGTTCCGCTTTTGTGGCGTCCGGTCAGATCCCGGCCGAGTCCCATTGGGCGTAAACTGGGCTTTTGTACATAGCCCAAGCGCAATTTTTCATGGCCAGCCCGATAGCGTTCGGGTAATAGGATATCCATGGATTTACCCAGCAATTCTTCTTTGTTGTAACCAAAAAGCTGTAGCAAGCTGGGATTGATTAATTGAATGATGCCCTTCTCATCAACCAATAACTGTCCATAGGGGGAGGCGTCAATGACTTTTGCCAGCCGCTCTTCCAATTGTTTTCGGCGGGTGATGTTGACGATAGTAGCAACAATAAGTTGTTCATTATCGGCGGTTAGCGAACGCAGGCCTATTTCGAGAGGGAATTCACTGTTGTCCTTACGTTTGCCATATAGATCACGGCCCGCACCCATGTAACGTGTAGAAGGGTTGTTGATGTAGCTTTGACGCAACTGTGCATGGTTGTGATTGAAGCGGTCAGGGAGCAATAAATCAATGCTCTGATTGATTAACTCATTGCGGGCGTAACCAAATAATCGTTCGGCCTCTGCATTCAGGTAGCTGATGCGGCCGTCCTGATGGGTGACAATAATGCCTGCGGGCACTGCGTCCAACAGTTCCCTTATGTAACTCGGTTGATTGGCACTCCCGGGCTCTTCCTGAAAGGACATCCTGCATTTTCTCCCTTGTAAGATTGCTTCTCGCTCGTTTTAGCGTCTATGAGCTTGAGTATAGGCATCGTCTATGCACGGGCATTGGCAGGCAAGAAAAAAGGGCGGTATTTTTCAGAGTGTTTGGAAATAAAAAATAGTTATTGATAGCAGTTTTTGGCAGGGCTTTATGATTGGGCGATAGGGTGATTAAAACAACGCCAGCATAGTTGCTGGCGTTATTGATCAATAAAAATGCGTAACGACGATCACGCCAGTGCTTTTAGTGCCGCATCGTAATTAGGTTCATGCGCTACTTCACTTACCAGCTCGGTGTGCAACACTTTGCCTTCGGTATCCAGCACGACAACCGCGCGTGCAGTTAAGCCAGTCAGCGGGCCGTCAACCAGTTTTACGCCGTAATCAGCAGCGAAGTTGGAGCGGAACGCCGAGGCGGGGATGACTTTATCCAAGCCTTCAGCACCGCAGAAGCGTGCGAGCGCAAAGGGCAAGTCCTGCGATGCACAAACGACTACAGTGTTATCCAGTGCGCTGGCCTGGGCATTGAAAGTGCGTACAGATTGCGCACAAGTAGGAGTGTCAACGCTGGGGAAAATATTCAGTACCACACGTTTGCCAGCGAGATCCGCTGAGGAAACCTCTGATAAATCTGTCTTAACCAGTTTGAACGCTGGCGCTTTGCTGCCTGCAGCGGGCAAATTGCCATTGGTGTTGAATGGGTTTCCTTTGAGGGTGACTGTTGCCATTGAAATACTCCTGAACGGTGGGGATGGATTTGTTGTGGTTTTTTTGTCATAGAAAAACACTGCATGAAGCCTAGTTGATCGTGGCGAAAAAGGGAATTGCAATGGGCGCCACAGCAATAAAATCTTTCATTAACAAGCGATTGCTCTTGCCCTATTGCTCGAAAACTACAAAATTGCGCCTTGCATTGGCAATGCAAAGTGATGATAATGCGCGCCTCTTGCGCTGGCCGCCTCTGTCTTGGGGTGATGTTATTAGCAAGCTGCAATGGTGATCTAGCCGGTCCCCTCGCAATGACGATCTGTAAACCCCGCCAGGCCCGGAAGGGAGCAACGGTAGCAGTAAGTTATGTGCCGGGGTGTGGCTGGTTAGGTCACCTCCAATTTTCTTTCCTATTGTTTTCCTTCTGGTTCCCTTTGCATCTCTGGGTGCCTCAAACACTGCTGGCTATAGCGATTCCATCCGATTTTCATCGATTTGAGTTGGTGTCTATTTCCGCCATTGGCCGCTATAATCGCGCCCTGTTTTTGGCAATCCGCCCCCTTTTGAATAGAGAGCAGCAATCGGCATGAGCTATCAAGTTCTGGCGCGCAAGTGGCGCCCGCGTGTGTTCCGCGAAATGGTTGGGCAGGAGCATGTCCTGCAGGCGTTGATTAATGCACTGGATCACAATCGTCTGCATCATGCCTATCTATTTACTGGTACGCGCGGTGTGGGTAAAACCACCATCGCACGGATTTTGGCCAAGTGCCTGAACTGCGAAACCGGTGTTAGCTCTGAACCCTGCGGCCAATGTTCCAGTTGCCGCGAAATTGCCGAAGGCCGTTTTGTCGATTTGATCGAAGTAGATGCGGCCTCGCGCACCAAAGTAGAAGATACCCGCGAGCTGCTGGAAAATGTCCAGTACGCGCCGACCCGAGGCCGCTATAAGGTGTACTTGATCGACGAAGTGCACATGCTCTCCAATAGCAGCTTTAACGCCTTGCTGAAAACACTCGAAGAACCACCACCGCACGTGAAGTTTTTGTTGGCGACGACCGACCCGCAAAAGTTGCCCATGACGATTTTGTCGCGCTGCTTGCAATTTAATCTCAAAAATATGAACCCCGAGCGTATCGTTCAGCATTTGAAATTTGTGCTAAACGAGGAATTGGTGCCATTTGAAGAATCAGCGCTTTGGCATCTGGGCCGCGCCGCCGATGGTAGTATGCGCGATGCGATGAGCTTGACTGATCAGGCTATTGCTTACGGCTCAGGCAAAATTACCGAAGCTGAAGTTAGCACCATGCTCGGCACCATCGACCAAACGGCGGTCTACGATATTGTCAATGCACTGGCTTCGCTTGATGGCCGCGCGGTGTTGGCGGCAGTGGAGCGCATGTCCGAGCAAGCACCGGATTACGCCAGTGCGCTGGCAGAAATGTTGGCGGTGTTGCATCGCATTGCAATCGCACAGGCCTTGCCTGAAGCGGTGGATAATAGCCATGGTGATCGTGAGCGCATCATGCAACTCGCGCAGCAATTACCATCGGAAGATGTACAACTCTTTTATCAAACCGCGTTATTAGGTCGTCGCGATTTACCCTTAGCTCCCGATCCCCGTGCCGGATTTGAAATGGTTCTGCTGCGCATGTTGGCATTTAAGCCTCAGGGTGTGATGGAGGTTCCGACGCAGGCTTTGCCGCAATCGACGACGCCGATTAAGCCCGCAGCCCTGGCGCCTGTTGCCGTGGCAAATGTTGTTGCCGCGAATGCTGCGCCCGCTGCTGTTCCAGTTGCTGCACCGCTTTCCGTAACGGCCCCCGTACCGGCGGTAATGACGTCCCTATCTGTAGTAGACACTTCTGCGTCGGTCATACAGCCAGCACCGACAAGTCCAGAGCCGCCTGTATTCGAGGGCTCTTACGGGAATGGGCCTGATGATGATTATGTCCCCGCCGCAGAAGATGAATACGAGCCGGCGCCTGCATATTACGAAGCCCCGGCTACTGCCGTGCCCGAGGTAAACGAACCAAAAAAGCCTGAGGCGGCTCAGCCGCCGGTAGCAGCAGCGGCGGTTTCAGTAGCGGTGCCCGCCGCAATAGCCCCTGCGGAGCCGATTAAAGTTCCAGCCTCCAAAACCCTGCGCAAGGTACCCTACGAACAGGCGAGCCCTGCCGATTGGACAGAAATTTATTTGGGGTTGGGCGTAACCGGCATTTTGCAAAGCACTGTGGCGAATTGTCAGATGATCAATCGCCAGGGCAATGATTTTTATTTTGTATTGGATAAAGCCAATAGCACCCTTTACGACACCAGTCACGAAAAGCGCCTCGCGGATTTACTCAGCGATTATTTTGTCGAGCCGGTGCGTGCGCATATTCAATTGGGTGAGATCACTGCAGAAACGCCATCGATGATGGCAATCCGATTGCGCGAAGAGCGTTTGCAGGATGCGATTAGCGCGATAAAAAATGATCCTATTGTGCAGCAACTAATTGCGCAATTTGGCGCGACCCTGCGCGAAGAAACTATTCAACCTGTCTAATCTATTTAGTTAATTTACGAAAGAGGATGCTATGAAAGGTCTTGGCGATTTGATGAAGCAGGCCCAGGAAATGCAGGCCAATATGCAAAAAATGCAGGAAGATTTGGCGAAAGCTGAAGTCACAGGCTCTGCGGGCGCTGGTTTGGTGAGTGTAGTGATGACTGGTCGTCACGATGTAAAGCGCGTGCAGATTGATGCAAGCCTGATGACTGAAGACAAAGAAATGTTGGAAGATTTATTGGCGGCTGCCGTGAATGATGCGGTGCGTAAAATCGAAACACAAAATCGCGATCAGATGGCAAAAATGACTGCTGGTATGGGAATTCCGCCGGATTTCAAAATGCCGTTTTGATTCTTGTGATGTTGCTCGTTTTTACATCGTAGGGGCGCTGCTTGCTGCGCCCGAAAAACCGCAAAAACATCTGGGCGCAGCCAGCGGCGCCCCTACAAAATTTGGAAATTGAATGTTCAGCCCGCTAATCGACGATCTTATGGCTTCTCTGCGCTGCTTGCCTGGTGTTGGCCCCAAATCCGCACAGCGGATGGCGCTGCATTTATTAGAGCGCGACCGCGCGGGTGCTGAGCGTCTCGCGCAGAGCTTGCACAAGGCTGTTGAAGGTGTTGGCCGCTGCCAGCGTTGCCGCACGCTCACAGAGCAAACACATTGCGGGATTTGCGCGAATAATCGCCGCGACAACAGTTTGCTTTGTGTCGTTGAAACGCCGGGTGATGTATTGGCGATTGAACAGGCTGGAACTTATCAAGGAAAATATTTTGTATTGCTCGGGCATTTATCGCCGATTGATGGCATAGGGCCAGAAGATATTGGTGTTGATCAATTAATTAATTTGTTGCAACAAGAACCGATTACCGAGGTAATTCTTGCAACTAATCCCACCGTAGAAGGTGAGGCGACAGCTTATTATATTAGTGAGCGCGCTAAAAATCTTAATGTGACTGTTTCGCGTATTGCTCATGGTGTTCCGCTCGGTGGCGAGTTGGAATTTATTGACGGCGGAACACTCGCTCACGCTTTTTCCTCTCGCAGAAGTCTGTAATTTTAATGTTGATTCCGAGTGAACCTATCTGGATTGATCAAGACGATCAATTGGCCGAGTTGTGCGCTGTATGGCGTAAACAAGCGGCGATTGCTGTAGATACCGAGTTTATGCGCAGCGATACGTTTTATCCTATCGCTGGCTTACTGCAAATTGGCGACGGCAAAGGTTGTTATTTAATTGATCCACTGACGATCAGCAATCTTGCGCCGCTGCGCGAGCTAATGCTCGATACTGCGGTGACTAAAGTATTGCACTCCTGCTCGGAAGATCTGGAAGTGTTTCAGCGTTGGTTGGGTGTTGTGCCCGCTCCTTTGTTTGATACCCAAATTGCTGCTGCATTTGCCGGTTTGGGATTTAGTCTGGGTTATTCGGGATTAGTTAAAAATTTATTGACCATTGAAATCCCCAAAGATGAAACCCGCTCCGATTGGTTGCAGCGCCCACTCAGCGTCGCACAATTAAAATACGCAGCTCTGGATGTTGCGCATATGCTGATTGTGTACGGAAAATTACTGCAATTGCTTAAAACCAGCGAGCGTTTGGAATGGGTAAAAAGCGATTGTGCAGATTTGGTGGCTAATGCACGCAAACTTGAAGATTATAGCGATGCCTACCAAAAAGTCGGTTTCGCTTGGAAGTTGCGCCCGCAAGAATTGGCGATATTAAAACAGCTGTGTATTTGGCGTGAACGCGAAGCGCGCGCACGCGACTTGCCGCGCAACCGTTTAATCAAAGAGCCATCGTTGTGGGAAATCGCGCGCAAAAAAATTCAGGATATAGCGCATTTGTCCAAGGTGCCGGATATCCCTTCGCGGACATTGAAAAACGATGCTGAAATAATTTTACAGATTGTGCGTGACGCGCTTGAACTTGATGAGTCAAGTTGGCCTGCGCGCCTCGAACCGCCACTGGCGCAGAGCGAAGGGCCGCTGATGAAAGCGCTAAAAAATTATGTGCGTGAATACGCAGAGCAGGCGCAGTTGCCACCGGAAGTGTTGATCCGTAAAAAAGATTACGAATATCTAGTGCGCTCCGGCATGCAGGGTGGTGCGTACCAATTGCCTGCGCGTTTAATGGGCTGGCGCTTTACCTTGATTGGTGAAGGTTTGCTTAAGGTTGCCCAAACACAATCCCAGCAGTCTGAAACACTCTAAAGCGACGTCTATTATTTATGAAAATTATTTGCGAAATTTACCGCAGCCCAAAAGAAGAGGGTATGTACCTCTACGTAAAAAAGGAAGAAGGCCTTAGTAAGGTGCCGGAAGAGCTGCTAAAAGTGTTTGGTAAACCACAACAAGCGATGGTGTTGCTGTTAACTCCCGGCAAAAAACTGGCACATGCAAGTGTAGAGAAGGTGGCAGAAAGTCTTGAGGAAAAGGGCTTCTATTTGCAGTTGCCACCGCGCAATGAGCGCGACCCGGAAGCAGAGCGTTTACGCGCGCTTAATTCCAAATTGTCGGGGCATTAATTCGGGCATTCTTGTTATTTATTTGGATAGGCAACAATGGCACAACAGGTTTTTTGGCTGGCTAAGACGCTTGCGCAGATGTCTTCAGAGGAGTTTGAATCCCTCTGCGACGGCTGCGGCAAGTGCTGCCTGCATAAACTGGAAGATGAAGACACTGGCGATGTGTATTACACCAAAGTCGCCTGTCGCTATCTGGATCATGACACTTGCCGCTGTCAGGAATACACTGAGCGTCAGCGTCTGGTGGAAGCTTGCGCAGTGCTGACTCCTGCAAGCGTGCAAGATACTTACTGGTTGCCGGAAACCTGTGCCTACCGCCTGGTGGCTGAGGGGATTCCCCTGTTTGATTGGCATCCACTGATTTCGGGTGACCCTGAATCAGTGCACACTGCCGGTATATCCGTGCGTGGTCGTGTTGTGCATGAAAACACCGTCGATCCGGATGATTTGGAAGACCATGTTGTACGTTGGGTTAATTAATCGACCGCGGTCACAGATGATGGGCCGAAAGGAGACTTGATTGTGGAAAATATAACTGACTATCAATATGCCTGGATGATGTACCTGATCGGCGCAGTTGGCTGCAGCCTAGCGACCTGGTTACTGTTTCGCCGTGCAGGGCGCGCCTGGGTGCATTTTTTTGTTATTACGGTAATGGTGATTTTATTCACCCCTTATGCCATTGATGCAGAAACCATGACCATGGCACCTGCGATTTATACGCTCGTGTTTGGGTATTTGGATGGCGGCTTTATCATTATCAAACCCGTGCTGAAACTCATGCTGGGTTTTTGGATTGGTGCCTTGATTCTCTCATTGATCTATCAATTACTAACGCGTAGTAAAACTCATGCATCAAGCGAACAAGGTTATCGCAACGGTCAATCTACAAAAGGTTATGTGCATCCGGAAATGCAGGACGATTACGATTATTCCCCTAATACCCGCCGTACCGCCAGTACCCGTAACTTAAGCCGTGAGGAGCGTATTGCGCGCGATGAGTTGCTGCATGAAGAGCCGATCCGCGCCGTCCGTTAAGCCTTATTCAATTTGTTTAGTGCAATCAAAAGCCAGCCATAGCGCTGGCTTTTTGGTTTTTGGTGAACCACTTTTTACAAAAGTCCCGATTGTCCAAAATGGCGAATTGGCGATGAGCTGCTATAACTAATGGCGATATGAGCGCAAAAAAGTTGCAGGTTCAGCGGCTTGCGCGCAGAGCGATTATTTATGGGAACTCTCATGCAACTTCTTGTTCGTATATTAATGTCCTGCCTGCTATGGGTTGCCGCTACGGCATCCGCGGATGAACTGACCAAACCCCTCCCAGCTGATGTTCGGGTCATTATTGATATATCCGGCAGTATGAAAAAAACCGATCCGGAGAATTTGCGCAAACCGGCGGTAGATTTAATTGTGCGGCTCTTGCCCGACGCGAGCAAAGCAGGCCTGTGGACTTTTGGCCAGTCGGTCAATATGTTGATGCCGCACCGCGTCGTAGATCCACAGTGGCGCAGCGAAGGTGCTCAAAAAGCGGCAACGATTAATTCGGTTGCCATGTTTACCAATATCGGTGCAGCACTTGAAAAAGCGACTGAAGATTTCGCAACGCCTGCGCAAGATTATCGCCGCAATATTATTTTATTGACTGATGGTGTAGTGGATATCAGCAAAGAAGCTGTCGTCAATTTAAATGAACGCAAACGTGTACTGACTGAATTGTTACCGCGCTTAAAAGCCTCTGACTACCGCATACACACTATCGCGCTGTCAGGAGATGCGGATCAGGAGTTGATGAAGAAATTGTCCATCGCCACCGACGGTATTTTTGAAGTTGCCGATACTGCCGATGAGTTGATGAGTACTTTTTTGCGAATATTTGATCAAGCTGTTCCTGCTGAACGTGTCCCGCTCGATGAAAATGGTTTTCTGGTAGATGCCAGCATTCAGGAATTTACCGCGCTGATTTTTCGTCGCGCCGAGGTACCTGCAACAATTATTGTTGCACCTGATGGCAAAGAGTACAGCGGCACCGACCCGCAGAATAATGTCAATTGGTATCGCACCAGTAAATATGACTTGATCACTGTGCAGCAGCCTGTTCCCGGTCAGTGGAAAGTCAAAACTGATATGGCGCCCAATAGCCGCGTTACGGTAGTGAGTAATTTACAGCTAGTTGTTGCACCTCTGAAAAGCAACATTAAATCCAATCAGGCATTGGATCTTGCCTATTCGTTTCAAGAGAATGGTCAAACGATTACCAATAAAGATTTTCTGGATTTGTTGACCGGTAAGGCATTGGTTTCCAATCAAGCCTCCCATGAAGTAACGGAAATTGATTTGGCAACCGCTGCGTCTGCCGATGGTATCTTCCAGCATTCCCTAAACGGTTTTGGCAATGAAGGGGAGTACGATGTCACTGTCGTGATCGATGGAAAAACCTTCAAGCGCGAATTTGTCCATCACGTCAATATTACTGATTCAGCATTTAAGCTGGAAAAGCGCGTAGATGAGGCTGATGGTAAAAAGACCTACATGTACACACTAACCGCTGATCTGGAAACGGTTGATGTAGACAAGACCAAAGTGACTGCCGTAATTAAAAACTCCAAAGACAATAACCTGGAGCGGCAGCTAAACACGATTGGTAAAGATCACTGGGAGTTCTCATTTACGCCGGTGCAGGTAGCGCGTTATGACATTGTGCTGCAAGTTGAAGGTATGCAAATTGATGGCAGCCCACTGACCGAAACCATCAAAGCAGATCAATTCTATTTTCCGGATGAGGCAAGCGTTCTTGCTGCTGAACAACCAGTAAGTGAGGCGTCTTCATCGGTAGCTAGCGAACCCGCTGCTGCAGCGGATCCTGCAACTGAAAAAGAGCCTGAAGCTGAAGAGGAGTCGGATAATTTATTGCTGTATATCAGTATCGGTATTGGCAATTTGTTGGTGTTGGTGCTGGGGTACGTTGCCTATCGCCTGATCGCAGGCAAGGGCAATAAAGATGAATTGGCAGAAATTGAAAAAACGCTTGCAACGGATTCCGGTAGTTTGAAAAAAGACGCGGCCAAAAAAACGGCTATTGATGTCTCGGATGACCAGACGGCACATATACCTATGGGAGATATGTCGGGTTCGGAGATGAGTATGTCTGACGATTTGATGGCGGATAATTTATTTCCATTGGATAATTTGGATGATTCCGATAGCAACAAAAAATAAACTCCCTTATGTCTGTAATTGATTCCGTTTTTCTATCTACTGGTGATAAATCCTGTGTTTTTCAACCGGTTGAGTCAGAGCGTTTCGCACTGGTTGACCGTTTCTATCGCGCCCAGGGTTACAAAGTAAAATGCGGTGTGAATGAGCGTGTTTATGCTATGGCTGATAAAGATGGAGCCTTTATCGCTGCGGCTCGCTTGGTACCGCAAAGTTCAGGGCATTACTGGATGCGCAATTTGTTGGTCGCGAGCGATTGGCGCGGGCAGGGCATAGCAACCTGGTTAATGCTGAAACTCTTGCCTGATTTGACTCCGCGCCGCTGCTATTGTTTTGCTCTTCCACACCTGGGTGATTTTTACGCTGCATTGGGTTTTGTGCAAAACCCATCACACTGCCCTGAAGATATTCTCCGTACTTACAATACTTATCGCACCCGTGGCCGCGATTGGGTGCTTATGGGGTATATTCAAAGGTGAACCATTTTTTGCAATCCCCGCCATAGGCAAAAGCAAATGGCTGAGGGTTTGATCCGTATCTATAGTCATTTCAAATCATGTTGTTACTATTAATAAACAAGTAGGTTAATAAGGAGCCGCTTATGAATATTGATATCGGTATTTCCCAGCAACATCGCGAGGAGATTGCCCAAGGGTTGTCACGTTTATTGGCTGATACTTACACCCTCTATTTAAAAACCCACAACTTCCATTGGAATGTTACCGGCCCTATGTTCCAAACACTGCACCTGATGTTTGAAACCCAATACAACGAATTGGCACTGGCGGTAGATTTGGTGGCTGAGCGCATCCGCTCTTTAGGATTTCCTGCGCCTGGAACCTATAAACAATACGCCGCACTCAGCAGCATCAAAGAGGAAGATGGGGTCCCTGCTGCTAAAGACATGATCCGTCTGCTAGTAGAGGGTCAAGAAGCAGTGGTGCGCACAGCGCGCTCGCTATATCCCTCAGTTGAAGCTGCTAGTGATGAAGCCACCGCTGATCTGCTAACCCAGCGAATCCAGCTTCACGAAAAAACAGCTTGGATGCTGCGCAGTTTGCTAGAGTAAATCGCACTCTCGTGTTGAAGTAGATTATCTTTTATATCTGATAAACCCGGCTTGCCGGGTTTTTTATTGTTTAAAAATTAGGCGTACAACTAGGGATTTTTTGTTAGAACTCTGTCGTAAAACTGGGATGTGAGTAAATTCGCTACAAATTTTTACTAGTGAAATTGGCGTTGAATTTTATTTTAACTACTTGATTTTTATGACTGTTTTAGGGTGATTTAAATAAATTTAATTAACTGAACTTCCCATGTTGAACATTAGTGCCTTACTAGGACGCTGGTTTGACGCGAACTTGTGACTATGTAATGGGCTGAGAAGCTTTAAGCGACCAGCCTACTACAAAGGCAAGACCAGTATGGTAACTGGCTAAGGGATACGGCAATCCCAGGACATCTACTCCAGGAGAGTGATCCCGCACAGCAGGTTACGATAACAATAAACGGTTTGAGGATAAGTTCATGCAAAGACCAATCAACTTTAAGAAGAAGATCATCGCGAGCGCTATCGCAACCTACGCTTTGGCCGGGTTCAGTGGCGTAGTACTTGCACAAGACGGTAGCGTAGAAGAAGTTGTTGTTACCGGTATTAAAGGCTCATTACAGCGTGCAATGGATGTGAAGCGCGAGGCAGTCGGCGTAGTAGATGCTATCTCTGCCGAAGACATCGGTAAGATGCCTGATGCCAACCTCGCGGAATCCCTGCAACGTATTCCCGGTGTGTCTATTGACCGCGTAAACGGTGAGGGTAGTAAAGTAACTGTTCGTGGTTTGGCAGGTGACTACAATCTGGTAACCCTGAACAGCCGTCAAATGCCGGCTTCATCTTTCGGTACCAGCCGTTCATTTGATTTTGCAAACTTGGCTTCTGAGGGTATTTCAGGTGTACAAGTTTACAAAAGCGGCCGTGCTGATGTGCAATCCGGTGGTATGGGTGCATTAATTAACATCACGACTCCTCGCCCGCTTAGTAGCCCGGGCTTGAAGGCTGTTGTGGGTGCTAAAGCAGTAAAGGATGAGTCTTCTGTAATGGAAGACGACTTGACTCCGGAAGTATCTGGTTTGTTCAGCAATACGTTTGCCGACGACACTATCGGTATTGCCCTGACTGGTAGTTATCAGGAGCGTAACAGTGGTGACCGTAACGCCAACGTTGGTGGATGGTTCTCTCACACCAAAGACGGTGGTGACTGGGCTGGCGTACCGGATAGTGAAAAACCCAGCGGTGACCGTGCTTACGCGATTCCGGTAAACATTGGTTATTCAGTGACCGAAGTTAATCGTAAGCGCTTAAATGGCCAGTTTACGCTGCAATATCAACCTGTTGAGCAATTGACGGTTACGGCGGATTACTTGTACGTGCAGCAAGAAACCGAAACCAATCGTTTTTCAAGTGGGATGTGGTTCACTCGTGCAAGCGGTGTAGATGTTGAGTGGAGTGATACCAACCCGGCTTACCCAGTTTCTTACACTGAAAATACTGGTTGGCACGAACTCGATAACTCCTTGAACTACAATTTGGCCGAGTCAAACCTCAAGTCAGCTGGTTTGAATGCTAAATGGGATGCCACTGACAATTTGACTGTTGAATTTGACGGTCATAATTCGACCTCATTCTCAGGTCCAAATGGCAAGTGGGGCAACGGCAACACCTTTAACATGGGTGTGTTTGATAACTACCGTGCCAACGTCGACTTCACTGGTGACTTCCCAATCCTCAATGTGGGTTATCAGGATGGTCGCACTGGGGCTATTCCGGATGTTTCCCGTGCGCAATTGACTAACAACGTATTCCGTGTGCAGCTACAGGACTCATCTGTAGACGAGTACCAGTTGAAAGGCACTTATACATTTGATGATAGTTTCATCGATAACATCAAAGCGGGTGTCGGTACAAATGAAATCACTAACCACTACTTTAACTTGGGTGTTCAAGCGCAAAACCAAGGTAGTTGGAATGGTGTACAGGGAGCCAACGGTATAGGTGATATTCCCACCTCTTATTGGAAGATTGACCAGTTCTCCAAATATTTTGACAACGGTGCGACTGGAAACTCTGGATTCCAAAACAATTTCATTCACGGCAACTGGAATGATTTGTTGGCGATTGGTGCCGAGTTGTATGGAACAGATGGCGGTGATTGCCCAAGAGCATATTGCACATCTTATGATCCGACCAAAGCAAACGATGGTTTTGCGGATCAATCAACTATCGAAACATCTGATTTTGCTTATTTACAAGCGAGCTTCAAGCAAGATATTGCTGGTATGCCAGCAAACTTGGCCGTAGGTGTACGTTATGAAACGACTGATGTTGAGTCGTCTTCATACCTGTCTACCTATACTCCGTACATTCGTTGGAATGGTGGTAACGAGTATGCGCTATTACCATCAGGCAGCAACGATGAGACAACTTACGGCGATTACTCCAAAACATTGCCCAATGTTGATTTCGACATTGCATTGACAGATGACGTTAAAGCTCGTGCGTCTTTCAGCAAAACGATTGCGCGTCCAAACTACAATGACATCAAAGGTGGGTTTGTTTGGAATACTGCACCACGTATTGCAATGGGTGAAGCTTCAGCCGGTAACCCGGATTTGGATCCGTTAGAGTCAACTAACTACGATATCTCTGCTGAATGGTACTACGCAGATGCGAGCTATGTGTCTCTTGGGGTATTCAAGAAAGACGTAGTTGATTTTATTGGCACTGACAAATTGCCACTGCCCAACAGCGGTTTCCATACGCCAGTGAATGGTCCAAGATGGAAAGCGGCAGTTGCAGCGGTTGGTACTGATCTGCTTGCAATTCAGAATTACATTCTGCAGAACTACCCTGCGAGTGTGAATCCGGCGACGGGTCACATATTCGCATTAGCAGAAGATCCAATTTTGCCATTTGAAGTTAACAGCCCCGTTAACAACAAAGACGCATCGTTAGACGGTGTTGAACTTGCTCTCCAGCACACCTTCGGTGAGTCTGGTTTTGGCTTCCAGGCTAACGCCACTAAAGTGGATTCCGATACCGAGTACGATAACCTGTCAAAAGCGACTCAGTTTGCGATTTTTGGTTTAAGCGACTCGGCTAACTTTATCGGTTTCTATGATAAAGATGGTTTGCAAGTGCGTATCGCATACAACTGGCGTGACAGCTTCCTGGCTAGCATTGGCGACAGCGCGGGTTCAAACCCTGTTTACACTGAAGAGTACGGTCAAGTGGATGCGAGCGTGAGCTATGACTTCACTGATAATTTGACGGTCTCTTTAGAGGCGTTGAATTTGACTGACGAAACCATGCGTCAATACAGTCGTCATGAGAATCTGGTGCGCAATTACTGGGAAACCGGTGCTCGTTACAACCTGGGTGTTCGTTACAGCTTCTAATATGTGGAGTTGGAGTTAAAACCGGAAAAGCCGCTGGGAACAGCGGCTTTTTTAACCGTTTGCGTTAGTCTTATTTCTGTATATGCTGCTTACCAATAAAAAAGATTAGCAATTTATAGGGCGTTTATGACTGATCATATAACCCGGGTTGTAATAGTGGGCGGGGGCTCCGCAGGTTGGTTAGCGGCGGGCATTATTGCAGCGTCAAGCCCGGTTCATGTTCATGTAAGCCTCATAGAATCTCCTGATGTCGCTCCTATTGGCGTTGGTGAAGGCACTTGGCCTACCATGCGCGCAACTTTGCAATCAATGGGCATATCGGAAACGGATTTTTTCCGCGAGTGCGATGCCAGTTTTAAACAAGGCTCAAAATTTTCGCGCTGGACGAGTTTGTCAAAAGACGATGATTATTATCATCCTTTCACGCTGCCGGCCAAATACCATGAAATTAATCTGGCACCTTTTTGGTTGCCCTTTAAAGATAAAATTGCTTTTGCAAATGCAGTTTGCCCACAGGCAGTCATGTGCGATTTGGGTTGTGCACCCAAACAAATCACCACAGCAGAGTTTGCTGCTGTATTAAATTACGGATATCACTTGGACGCAGGAAAATTTGCGCCATTTTTGCATAAGCACTGCGTAGAAAAATTAGGTGTTACTTACATCAGTGCAAATGTCACCGCAATTAATTCTCATGAAAATGGTGATATTCAATCGGTAAATACGGATACCCAAGGTAAGGTTGTTGGTGATCTGTTTATTGACTGCACAGGGTTGTCGTCATTGCTGCTCGGAAAACATTACAACATTCCATTTTTATCACAAAAAAATGTCCTTTTTAATGACTCCGCCCTTGCTGTTCAGATCCCTTACGCAGAGGGAGCCGATGCTATAGCATCGCATACGCTATCAACGGCGCAAACCCATGGATGGATTTGGGATATAGGTTTGCAGTCACGTCGTGGCATAGGCCATGTTTTTTCAAGTAACTATACTACTGATGAGCTTGCTGAGCGCGAGTTACGTAAATACATCGCCCCTACGGTGGGTGAAAAAATGGCGGAAGAGTTATCCGTTAGGAAAATTTCATTTAATCCGGGGCACCGCAATATTTTCTGGCATAAGAACTGCGTTGCAATTGGTCTGTCTGCCGGTTTTATAGAGCCATTGGAAGCGACCGCACTGGTATTAATCGAACTCTCGGCAAAAATGATTGCTGAGCAGTTTCCTGCTAATCGTAGTGCGATGGATATTGTGGCTAAACGATTCAATAATACGCTACACCATCACTGGAAACAGATAGTCGATTTTCTAAAGTTGCATTACGTGCTAACAAAACGCACCGATACTGAATACTGGCGCGACAACTGTCTTGCGGGCACTATTCCCGATAGCTTGCATGAATTGTTAGCGTTGTGGAAAGTGCAGTCTCCCTGGGTGCACGATGAAATACGGCGCGAGGAAATGTTTCCATCGGCCAGCTATCAATATATCTATTATGGTATGCAAAGCACTACAGATGTCGTGGCTGCAGATAGCAGCGCGCATGGCAATAGCAAGCGCCTATATGATAAAAATTTGAGGAAGGCGGAAGCGTTGTTTATAGAAAATGCCCAGTACATCCAGCAATTTAAAAAAGTATTACAGTCTAATCGCGATCTGATCAACAAAATAAAACAACATGGGCTGCAAACCATTTAAGCCCAATTATAACGATAGCGGAAACGCTTTATCCGGGAGATATCATGCCTAATTTTGCTTTATTAAATAACGTTGCCCATAAAAATCTGCGTGTGATTCGCGATAACACCGTGCAGTTTGGCGATAATGAAAGATCTGTTGTGACATTTCCGCAAGAGTTCCGTGCAATCCAAAATGAATACCCCATATTTTTTCAGAAAAATGCAGAAACTGGAAAGTTTATCCCTATTGCATTAATGGGACTTCGCCAAAATGAAAATCTTTTTTTATCTGAAAATGGGTGGGATGCGCAATATGTTCCAGCCTCAGTAAGAAGACGGCCTTTTTTAATTGGAGTGCAGCCACCTAAACCGGGCGAAGGTAATCAGCCAAGCCGTATGGTGTATGTCGATATGGATAGCCCGCGTGTCAATGAGTCGGTAGGAGAGCCAGTATTTTTACCACATGGTGGCTACTCTCCTTATTTGGAATCTATAGTGGAGTTGTTGGAGTACATCCAATATGGAACAGAATTAAATGACCAATTTATTGATGTGCTATTGGCATATGAACTGTTGGAAGTGGTGACACTTGAGATCACACTGAAAAACGGCGAGCGCAATAATCTTGCAGGGCTTTACACCATTAACGAAGACAAGCTTAGTGGCTTGGCAGGTGGTGCAGTAGCAGATTTGCACACTAAAGGTTTTATGGAGTGCATCTATATGGTGTTGGCTTCTCATTCCAATGTCATCAAATTAATTGCCCGTGTTGAGGCGAAGTTGTCAAGCCAATAACCAACATCGCCAAGTTGTTTTTATGATTAACATTGATAAAAAAGTGAAGGTTATTGAAGGCTGCACGCCTGATAAAATCCCCGATGAAGTATTGTCTTCATCGGAACCGTTGATTTTGAAAGGTTTGGTATCCTCTTGGCCAATTGCACAAGCTGGTTTAGCTTCTCTTGAGGAAGTTGAAAAGTACTTGTTGAAATTTTACGAAGGCCAAGAGGTGGTAGCCTTTTTAGGTAAACCTGAAAATAACGGTCGCATTTTTTACGATGAAACCCTCACAGGGTTTAATTATGATTCTGTCTCGACAAAATTAGATTTTGCATTAAAACAATTGCGTCAACACGCCGAAAATTCCGCCCCCCCCACGATTTACATAGGTTCTACATCGGTCGATCAATACTTACCGGGGTTTCGTGCAGAGAATGATATCGCTTTGGGCGAGCACAATCCGTTGGTCAGTATTTGGATTTCCAACAAATGCCGCATCGCTGCCCATTGGGATAGTCCGTTGAATATTGCTTGCTCGGTTGTCGGGCATCGCCGTTTTACCCTGTTTCCATTTGAACAGATGGAAAATTTGTATGTTGGCCCTTTGGATAAAACACCTGCCGGGCAAGCCATTAGTCTGGTGGATTTTTATAATCCCGATTTCGAAAAATTTCCGAAATTTAAAGATGCATTACCCTATGCACAGATTGCAGATTTGGAGCCCGGTGATGGGTTATTTATTCCCAGTATGTGGTGGCACCATGTTGAAAGTTTGGATTCTGTAAATGTACTGGTTAACTATTGGTTTAAAGGTGCCCCCGGATTTTTTGGGAAGCCGGTAAACGCACTTTTTAATGCAGTGCTATCAATTCGCGATCTTCCACCTGAGCAACGTTCTGCCTGGAAAATGATCTTTGATCATTATATTTTTGATTACAACAAAGAAGACTTTGCTCATATACCTGAACAAGCCCAAGGTGCGATTGGCGATTTGACAGATGATAATGCCCGAAAAATTCGGGCACGACTGCTGAATCAATTAAACAGATGAGTCATTCATCCAGATAATAAATGTTTAACTATTTTTGGTAATACTATGATCGGTGGTCAAGCAGTAAAAAACGTGGTGATTGTTGGCGGTGGCACCGCAGGTTGGATGGCAGCAGCTTCTTTCGCTAAATTATTAGGGAAAAGTATTTCTGTTACCTTGATTGAGTCAGATGAAATTTCAACCGTTGGTGTTGGTGAAGCTACTGTACCTCCTTTAATATTGTTAAATCGCTATCTTGAAATAAATGAACAGGAATTTCTTGCGTTTGTTAAGGGCAGTATCAAACTAGGGATTTCTTTTGAAAACTGGAAAAACGTTAACGAAAATTACTTCCATATGTTTGGTACACCAGGTAAAGACACTTGGGCAGCAAGTTTTCAGCATTTTTGGCTGCGTGGAAAGGAGTTGGGCGTTAACCATCCTTTGGGTGATTATTCGCTGGAGCACAAAGCAGCAGAGCATAATAAATTCGCTCACATGCCCAATGCGTCGCTCAATTACGCTTACCATCTTGATGCCGGATTCTATGCGAAATTTTTGCGCAACATAGCAGAGCAGGCAGGTGCGACTCGCATTGAGGGTAAGGTTACCAATGTTTCTCTGGATAAAGATGACTATATTAAATCCATTGAATTGGCATCTGGCCACATAGTTGAAGGCGATCTTTTTATTGATTGTTCTGGTTTCAGGGGGTTACTTATCGAACAAGCGTTGCATACGGGCTATGAAGATTGGTCACATTGGTTGCCGTGCGATAGTGCTGTGGCTGTGCAGACTGAATCAGTGCGTGACCCTGTACCTTACACTCGTTCTATCGCTCATGCTTCAGGGTGGCAATGGCAAATTCCGTTGCAGCACCGGGTAGGTAATGGTTTGGTGTACTGTAGCCGTTATATATCTGACGATGACGCGAAAAAATTATTGTTGGATAATATACAAGGGCGTTTGATTTCTGAACCAAAAATCATCAAATATCGCACTGGGCAACGCCTTAAACATTGGAATAAAAACTGTGTTGCATTGGGGTTAGCGAGTGGATTTATCGAACCCCTGGAATCTACTAGCATCCATCTGATTCAGCGAGGAATCACTCGCTTGATTCAGATGTTTCCATTTGCAGGTATTCGAGCTTGTGATGTGGACGAATATAATGAGCAGATGAAAGTGGAAATTCTGAACGTGCGGGATTTTATCATTCTGCACTATCATTTAACTGACAGAAACGATAGTCCATTCTGGCAATACTGCAGAAATATGGATATTCCCGAATCACTTGAACACCGCATGAGAATGTTCCGCGAGACAGGCAAGGTGTTTGTTAAATCTTATGAATTATTTTCGGAAGCTTCCTGGTTGCAGGTCATGGTGGGGCAGGGTTTAATTCCTGAAAATTATCATCCTGTGGCGAATGAAATTCCGGCAGACGACTTGGTAAAATTTCTTGCGGAAATCCGCACGCAAGTAAATCAAAACCTGCCAAAAATGCCTACGCATAAAGATTATTTGGACTTTTATTGCAAAGCGAGCGATTGGAATTAATCGTTTTTATTATTTTAAATAAATGAAACTGTTTAACGTTAGCCGCCCAATAATCGGGTTGGGGCGGAACTGGAAGTTCTCTGGAATAGAGGCGGAGTGAAGTACATCACTAGGGTACATAATCAAACGATTAAAATTGGACTCATAACGGGCAATTTCCTCGTAGTATTGGTTGGAGCCATTAATATATTTTTTATGCCAACTCGTATCCTGCGCCTCTTTTGCAAGATGTTCCCCGTATATATCCATTCGCTCAGGTGAAAGCAGTTCAAATCCAGTTGCTCTATGCCGATAAAGAGAGGTACCACCTTTTTCTGGTGTGCAAAGGTAATGTACACACGCCAGCTTTTCTTTGTGAATCGTATCGACATGCGGGCGCGATTGCGGCAACGCTAAACGGGCCGGTGGAGTGAGTATCAATGAATAGGTAGATTGGGAATAATTGATATTTTCTCGCGTAAGGCTAAACGCTTCACAAATTATATCGGGTAAATAAGTTTGCAATGCCTGGCTATAAAACTCAGGTACATGGGATTGTATTCCGGGGTAATAATCCGTCCCATCGCTAAACTCGCCAAATTTCACCGCGTAGCCCAATAAAGCTTCCGCTTCGTGTAAAAAATTATCGATTACCAATACAGGTACTTTTTCATTGCCAACAATCTCAATGCGATAACGGAACTGTGGGTGCAGCGGCGGCAAGAAATTGTTATTGGACATGTTGTTGAACTCATGATTTTTATACCGCTCATTATCACTTATTCCGAAACCGCCTTCCATGTTAATACTGGTTTTAGTGATAGGGGTTAAGCTTATGCTTTTGGTAAGCATTATTTGAATCACCAATCTTCCTCGCTGTATCATCCCCACCCAGAGTCACCGGCACCCTTAATCCTTATGGTGCCAATGCAGCAATCTGGGTCGATATGTCAAATATTTGGTTAAGTTATAAACAATCCATCGTCAACGTGATGGGGCAGGATCGGCACAATCTCACGCGCCGGCTGGGCGAGATAGAAAAGCTTGCACGTGCGGAAAAGCCCTATGATCAGGCTTTGGAGAAATGGCATAGCCAATTGGCTCGCTCACAAGCCGCCGTGGCGCGTCGTCAGCAACTGGTTCCTCTCGACATTGAATTCCCCAATTTACCCGTCTGCGAAAAGCGTGAAGAGATCGCACAGATTATTGCCAACAATCAGGTAGTAGTATTGGCGGGTGAAACTGGTTCGGGCAAGACTACCCAAATCCCCAAAATTTGTTTAACCATCGGTCGTGGTGTGAGCGGGTTGATTGGCCACACCCAACCGCGCCGTATTGCCGCTAATACCGTTGCCAATCGCATCGCTGAAGAATTAAAAACCACGCTCGGTGAAAAGGTGGGCTATCAAGTTCGCTTTAGTGATCAGTCCAATGAAAATACCCTTATCAAAGTAATGACCGACGGTATTCTGCTGGCCGAAATCCAGCACGATCCTTACTTGAATAAATACGATACGCTCATTATCGACGAAGCCCATGAGCGAAGTTTGAATATCGATTTTTTGCTGGGTTATTTAAAACAACTTCTCCCCAAACGCCCTGATTTAAAATTAATTATTACCTCCGCGACTATCGATCTCGAACGTTTCTCACAACATTTTAATAACGCACCGATTATTGAAGTTTCCGGTCGCACCTATCCGGTTGAAGTCTGGTACCGTCCACTCTATGAGTTTGAGGGCAGCGACGAGAGTGAAAATGAACCCGACCAATACGCGGCGATTGTCGATGCGGTACACGAAATTGAATTGCACGAAAAGACCGGTTCGGGTGCTCGCGGTGGCGACATACTCATTTTTTTAAGTGGTGAGCGCGAAATTCGCGAGGCCGCCGAAGCGCTGCGCAAAGCACAGTTTGCGCATATGGAAGTAATTCCTTTTTATGCGCGCTTGAGTTTGGCGGAGCAGCAAAAAGTATTTGCACCTCACACCGGGCGGCGCATTGTATTGGCCACTAACGTGGCAGAAACCTCGATTACTGTGCCTGGAATTCGCTATGTAATTGATCCGGGTTTTGCGCGTATCAGCCGCTATTCCTATCGCACCAAAGTGCAGCGCTTACCGATTGAACCTGTTTCACAGGCTAGCGCCAATCAGCGCAAAGGTCGTTGCGGTCGTGTCGCTGAAGGTATTTGTATCCGCTTGTATAGCGAAGACGATTTTAATTCGCGCCCGGCATTTACCGATGCAGAAATTTTGCGCACCAATCTCGCTGCCGTTATTTTGCAAATGTTGCAATTGCGCATGGGCGATATCCATAAATTTCCATTTATCGATGCACCTGATCATCGTTTGATTAGCGATGGTTTTAAATTGCTGGAAGAATTACATGCGGTCAATGCCAAAAACCAGCTCACACCAGTGGGGCAGCAACTCAGTAAATTGCCATTGGATCCGCGCCTTGCCCGTATGTTGCTATCAGCGCAGGAGCAATCCTGTGTGCGCGAACTATTAATTATTTCCAGTGCACTGTCAGTACAAGACCCGCGCGAGCGCCCCGCTGAAAAGCAACAGGCGGCCGATCAAAGTCACCGCCGTTTTTGGGCAGAACACACGGATTTTGCCGGTTTTGTAAACCTGTGGGATTATTTTGAAACCCAGCGACAGGAGTTCACGCAAAACCAATTGCGCAAGCTATGCAAAAAAGAATTCCTGTCTTATTTGCGCTTGCGCGAGTGGCGCGATGTGCATCATCAGTTGTGCGTTGCAGTGAAGGATCTCGGTATTCGTGTTAATTCCGAACCGGCTAATTATGAATCGGTGCACAAGGCATTGTTGACCGGTTTGCTCGGCAATTTGGGTTTTAATCATGAAGAGCGCGAATATCTGGGCGCACGCAACCGCAAATTTGCAATATTTCCGGGTTCATCGCTCGCCAAAAAAACACCTAAATGGATTATGGCGGCAGAGCTGATTGAAACCTCTAAATTGTTTGCCCATACGGTTGCCAAAATCGAACCAGAATGGGTCATTGCCGCTGCTGAACATTTGGTGAAACGCCAGCATTTTGAGCCGCACTATGATAGCCGCAGCGGCCAGGTGATGGTGTTTGAAAAAATTACACTTTATGGTTTGACCATCGTTGAGAAAAAATCGGTCAGTTATAGCCATATAGATCCAGTGCAGTGTCGCGAAGTATTTATTCGCGCGGCTTTGGTAGAAGGGCAGTATGACCAACACCCCAAACGGAAAAGTTTGCAGAATAAAAATCCTGACTCAGACTTTTTTATACATCAGCAACAGTTGTTAAAAGAACTGGAAGATCTTGAATCCAAAGCGCGTCGCCGCGATATCGTGGTGGATGAGCAGGTGATTTATGATTTCTACAACGAGCGCATCCCTGAATCTGTGGTAAATCTTGCCGGGTTTGATGCATGGCGAAAAAAAGCGGAACAGCAAAATCCGAAACTATTATTCCTGACGCGAGAGATTTTGATGCGTCACGGCGCGGGTGATATCACCCAGGCGCAATTTCCCAATGAATTGGAATGGCGCGGTATGGTATTTCCACTGAGTTACCATTTTGAACCAAACCATGCTTTTGACGGTGTGAGCATTCACGTGCCCATGAGTGTTTTACATCAGGTTCCGGAGCAGCGTCTGGAATGGTTGGTGCCGGGTATGTTGCGTGAAAAATGTATCGGCCTGATTAAATCCCTACCTAAAACTGTGCGCAAACATTTTGTTCCTGTGCCTGATGTGGTGGATAAAATTCTTGCCACTTTGTCACCTGACAATAAGCCCTTGACCGAAGCGCTGGGCCTGCAATTAAAACGCTTGACCGGTGTAGAGGTGTCCAAAGAGGCTTGGCTTGAAACCAGCGTGGATGATTACTACCGCTTTAATATCCATGTGGTGGATGACAAAGGCAAAGTCATCGCCAGCGGCCGCGAACTGGCGCCACTGCGCGATAAATACCGAGAGCGTGTACAACAAAATATCCAATCAGCTGCGACCAATATTGAGCGCGATGGCATAGTCGGGTGGGATTTTGCTGAGTTGCCGCAAGCGATTCAATTGCCTCGTGGTGGAATCAGTATTCGCGCTTATCCGGCATTGGTTGACAAGCAATCCTCAGTTGCACTGCAAGTGTTAGATAATCCATTGCAAACATTGGATATAACCCAGCGTGGGCTCGCGCGTTTGGTGTGTTTGTCGCTGGCACAAACAGTTAAATATTTACAGAAAGAGTTGTTGAAAGGGCAAGAGGTTGCATTGACTTTAGCTGGTATTGGTAACCGCGAGCAAGTGGCCGACGATTTAATTATGGCGGCGATCAAACAACTTGCTTTACCTGATCAGAAAAATTTACCTCGCACCCAAATTGCTTTTGATGAGCGGGTTAATCTTATTAAAGAAAAATTAATTGCTTATGCACAAGATTTGGCGAGCTATCTGGTTAGCAGTTTGAAATTATTGGTTGAAGTTAAAAAACAACTCAAGCAACAAAAAAATATGTTGATGCTAGCGTTTACGATTAGTGATATCAATCAACAATTAGCGCAGTTGTTTTATCCCGGATTGGTGTATAAAACGCCTGCGCTGTGGTTGCAGCAATACCCGAAATACATGCGTGGCATCCAACAGCGTTTGGAGAAAGCGGCGTTGAACCCGCAAAAAGATAAACTTCAACTAGCGGAAATAGCGCCGCATTGGCAGCGGCTAGTGGATTATCTGGCGAAAGAGGGCGATTACCGGTTGGCGCAGAATACGGCACTGATGGACTACCGTTGGTGGATTGAGGAGTTGCGGATTTCGCTTTTTGCGCAGACCCTCAAAACCCAGGTTCCGGTATCCGATAAGCGGATGGATAAACAGTGGGAGCAGGCCATGTTGGAGGCCCAAGGTTAAGAAATGTTGATCCCTTGTAACAAATCCGGGTGTGTTGAGTCTATCCTGTAACCATATGGTGGTTAGCTGTTGGAGTGTCCATAAAATCGGATGCATCCGCTAGCTCTACTGCCTTGGCTATGATAGTTTTCTTACGGCTTGAACAGCCCCTAACGACACATAACACGCTGGAGTTCATTATGAATAACAAAATTGCTTCTCTGTCTGCTTTGGTTGGCGCTGCTTTTGTAGCATCGGCGGCGTTGGCCCCAATGGCAACAGCGGCAGATGCCACCTTTGCTGCCACCTCGTTAAACGCAGGTTATACCCTAGCGGATAACGCCGATAAAACTGATGCCGAGCACAAGTGCGGTGAAGCCAAATGCGGCGCGGATAAAAAAGCCGAAGGCGAGCACAAATGTGGCGAAGGTAAATGCGCTGCTGAGCATAAAAAAGCGGATGGCGAAGGAAAATGTGGTGAAGGCAAATGCGGTGAAGGTAAGTGTGGTGCCGATAAAGCCGAGAAAAAAGACGAAGCTAAAGAAGAGAAAAAAGCTGAATAATGCCAGCGCATTCTTTGGTGGATTATTCTGCTGCAATTGTCGGTGCAGGTTTAGGCCTGCGCCGGACGCTGCTAAATACCCTTGAAGAATCCACGCCAGACGATATCCATTTTATGGAAGTGGCACCGGAAAATTGGATTAATGTCGGTGGTCGTCTTGGTAAAAAATTTCGCGCTTACACTGAGCGTTTTCCGTTTGTCTGCCATGGTTTATCCCTCTCAATTGGTTCGCCCGCACCACTGAATACAGATTTGCTATACGCAATAAAAAAGCTGATGCAAGAGCACGGTATCCGTTATTACAGCGAGCATTTAAGTTATTGCAGCGATGACGGGCAGCTCTACGATTTATTGCCCATTCCTTTTACCGAAGAAGCCGTTGACTATGTCGCCGCGCGTATCCAGCAAGCGCAGGATATTCTTGGCCAGCGCATTGCCATCGAAAATTCTTCTTACTATTGCGCACCACAGCAGGAAATGACGGAAAGTGAATTTATCAATGCCGTCATCAAAAAAGCAGACTGCGCGCTCTTGCTTGACGTGAATAATATTTACGTTAACAGCATTAATCATAATTACGATCCCTACGAGTTCCTATCCAGCTTGCCTGGCGAGCGCACCGCTTACATTCATATTGCAGGCCATTACAAAGAAGCTGAGGATTTGCGGGTAGATACCCATGGCGCACCGGTAATTGCATCGGTGTGGGATCTGCTCGACAAAACCTATGAACTGTTCGGTGTAAAACCGACGTTGTTGGAGCGCGATTTTAATATTCCACCGCTGCCAGAATTAATGGCGGAGTTAGATGAAATCAAAACACGCCAGCGCTTGTCTTCGTCAATCAATGTTCGTGCTGGTCTATAGCATCATGAAATCGTTTCAAGAAACCCAGCTGGCATTTACCCAACATTTGCGCGCCCCCGATCGCTACCCTGCACCAGCAGAAATGAACGATACGCGGATGGGTATTTATCGCGACTTGATTTACAACAATATTGAAAGTTTTATCGCCAATGTATTTCCTGTTCTGCGTTCACTGCTCAGCGACGGGCATTGGCATTCGATGGTGCGCGATTTTATTCATCGCCACCGCTGTCAAACGCCGTATTTTTTGGAAATCAGTGAGGAGTTTTTGCAGTATCTGTCGCAAGAGCGTGGCATGTGCGATGGCGACCCGGCATATTTGCTTGAACTCGCACACTATGAGTGGATTGAGTTGGCGCTGGATGTGAATGAGGCGAGTATTCCAGCAGTTTCTGCCTATCCAGAAACGCCGCTTCTATCTAAACCACGTGTTTCGCCTTTGGCTGTGTGTTTAAGCTATCAATATCCCGTACATAAAATCTCTCCCCGCCATCGACCTCTGGCACCAGAGCTGACACGGTTAGTGGTATACCGCAACCGCGAGGATAAGGTGCGTTTTATGACGGCTAATACTATGACGTTGCGCCTCTTACATTTGCTGCAAACCAACCCCCAGGCTACCTTGGGGGACCAACTGCAACTTATTGCCACCGAACTGCAGCACAACCAACCTGACGTTTTGTTTGGTGAAGCTCAGGTACTCATTAATGAGCTGTTTGCATTGGATGTCATCAGCCATTTTGAGTAACGGATATCCGTGACTACATTTTCACTGGTGATTTTTGCAGCCATTTGGTTATCAAAAGCGCAAAAATAGTGCAAAAAGTTTGGTCTTTTGCCCTAAAACCACGTTTAATCACAAAATTAGGGCAAATTTCTTTATATAATCCGCCCGCGACATTCAGAGTGCGTTTTGTCATCTTTCTGTAACTTTATGGTCACACAATGGCAACACCCCTGAAACACAAATGTCATTTTATTAATAACACCTGACTCCCGGTGTTCAGGGTCTGAACACCAAACACACACATCCAGGAGACGACTCCATGAAAAAAACATTATTGGCTCTGGTCATTGCATCTGTACTTCCCGCCGCTGCGTTCGCCGACGTTATCGTTTATGGTAAAGCAAATGTGTCTGTGCAAAGCACCGATGAAGCTGCTCTTTCCAGCGCTAACGGCAACCAAGCTGACGGTAGCAAAGTTGAATTGCTGAGCAACGCATCGCGCATTGGTGTTAAAGGTGGTGAAGAAGTTAATTCACAGCTGAAAGTAATTTATCAATTTGAATACCAAACTGAAGTGGATGATGGTACCAACGGTAGCCAGACTTTTGGTCAGCGTAATATCTATTTGGGTTTGCAAGGCTCTGCCGGTACTATTATGGGCGGTCACTTTGATACCCCGACAAAAGTCGCGCAAGAAAAAATTGATTTGTTCAACGATCTGGAAGGTGATATCACACATATATTCAAAGGTGAGATTCGTGCGAGCAACATCGTTCAATACGTAACTCCAACCTTTGGCGGTGGATTCTCTGGTTCGGTTGCTTATGTGACTGAAGAAAATGATGGTGTGACCAAAAAAACCGGTGAAACAGGTAACGGTATTTCTGCATCATTCGGCTACAACAGCCCAACGTTTTATGTTGGTGTAGCTATGGATCAGGACGTTGAAGCTGAAGGCGTTGATTTGATTCGTGTGGTTGGTCGTTTGACTCTCGGCGCTTTCCAGTTAGGTGTGTTAGGTGAGAATTACGATAACGGTGTTGCCGATGAAGAAGATGGTGCACTGGTTTCTGCATTGTGGAATGTAACTGACAAGTGGGCGGTAAAAGCACAACACGGCAGCTCAGAAGTTAGATGGATTGATGGCGAAAGCAGCAGCATTGGTGTGGATTACAAAATGACCAAGAGCGCTACTTTGTTTGGTTATTACACCGTGGTAGAAAATGGTCAGCCAGATTTGGTTGCTGTAGACAACTACCGCGATGATAACTACGCTGGTATTGGTTTGGATTACAAATTCTAATTGTTGTAGTTCTTTCTATGCGAAAATAAAGGGTGCCTCGGCACCCTTTATTGTTTGTACGTAATTCTGATAAGTAGCTAAAAAGAGGTGATGCGATGAAATGGTTACTGACAGTCATTATCAGTGCGTGTTGCGCTACTCAGTCCTATGCCGATGACACCTGTGAAAATGCTGTTGACGCGGCCGATTCAATGAATGTAAACCAGCAGGATTGCGATTACACCGATGAAGGGCTTAATGGGGTTTTACGCAAAGCCTTTAAAAAAGGTAGTGAAGGGGCAGTGCTGGAAACGGCTATAGAAAATTCTGCTGATGAGAAAATCCCAGCAACAGGAGGAGCAAAAAATCTCCCAGGCAACTCCCTACAAGCTAAAAAAGTTTTTTCACTCAGTGTTGAAGTGGATCAATGGTCAAGCGTCGCTTTGGCGCGCACGCAGTTGTTGCCTAAAGCTATGGAGCCATGCGCAAACGGTTTTTCCGTGATACGTGAAAATTATCGGCCGCTGGCGATGGGAAGAATTTCGCTGGTGATAGAATTTGTCTGCCTTGATTAACTAATTGTGAAGTGTAAAACAAAAAAGGCCGCAAATGGTGCGGCCTTTTTTGTGGGATAAAAAATCTATTTTTGGTAATTAACCACGGCGATGTAGTGCATGGCAGTCGGTTTGTCTTGCACAAATCCGGGAATAAATTTGGATTTTTTCAGCGAGCTTTCTATGCTTGCTGCGTCTGCTTGTTTGCGCAGCGCGGCTTCGATGGTGCTCACAGTTTCCACTTTGCCATCGGCTTCAATGTTTGCCATAACGCGGGTCATTTTGCCTTCGGCAAAAAATAACTTTCCGTCACCGTGTTCTTTGGTGGAGTAGGTGGCATACCAATCACTGGTATCCAACCGCTCTTGCGGTGCGTAATAGTGAGTACCGTGTTGTGCTTGCAGCGTGCCTAAATTGGGTAGCAAAACAATCGGTGCCTGTGTGCCGGCCAGTGAATAGACAACACGCATTTGCATTCTCACCGGAACGGCTTTGCCATCAATAGTGGCGGGGGTGAAGGTGGCTGACTTGAGTGCCGATTCCGTTACTTTTTGCATGGATACCAGTGGGCTGTTTTCATAGCAGGTGACTGCGTTGATATTGCCGGTGGTCATTACATCAGCCTGGCAATAAACCGCGACGGTTTTTACGCCCTCGCCAAACGAGGCCGGCATAGTGATTTGTTTACCCAGAGTTTCTTCTGCATTGCCAAACTTTGCTGGAGTATATGCTGCTGCATAACTCGCAATGGGTGCAATAGCCGCTAGTATTACCAGTGAGCGAATGGTTTTTTGTAGGAAATTTTTAGTCATAGTGTGCTCCTCGTGAATCATTAAACGGCTATCTGCACCCTTCTGGGTCATTGATCTCCGGCTTCATTGTTAGATTAGCACTCGGCTTAGCACACTAATGTGAATAGTTTGTGACACTTTTTGATTTAAATAGAAATAATTTAAAAATATTTAGTTATTTCTGTGATTTTGATTATAAGTTTTGCCTCGAACTAGGGGGGATTGGTTTTTTTAGTGTCCCTGAATATGTATTTTGGCTGCTTAAATCACCGTTTAAAAAGTATAGTTCTGTATTTTGGTGCGAGGCAGTCAATTTCTGTGCACAGAAAAAAGCCACCCGAAGGTGGCTCAGTGACATCCATATTTTTTAAAAATTGTAACTAATATCCAAGCTCATGCTTGTACCTACTTCTTGAGTAAGGATAGTAACGTTTTGTCCGCTCAAATTGGTTTGAGTAATTTCACGATCCTCATCCAACAGATTGCGCAATTTAGCCTTGAAGGTTAACTGTTCAATTGGATAGTAAGAGTAGGTAAAATCCAGCGAGCTAAATGGTTGTTCAAAGGCGTCATCGTGACCGGTCAATACAGCAGCAAAGGCCAATTTTTCATCAGCGATGTTATAGGCGAGCGCTGCACCATGTTTTCCATCATCTGAGTCATAGCCCAATTGTGCGTTGAGCACGTACGCTGATTGTCCTGTCATTGGACGAACAGCATTGGTGAAGCCAGCATTTTTCAGTGATACGACTTCTGAATCGCTCAGGGTCAGGTTGCTGGAGAAGAAGAAACCGTAATCCAGGTTTAATAGTCCTTCTATTTCCAAGCCATAAATTTCGCCTGACTCAGCGTTATAAAAGCTCATCAAAATATCACTGTCTGAGGCAGGTTCTAATTTCTGTTCAATCGCACCGGCGATGTCTTTATAAAACAGTGACGCTGTCAGGTTATTGCCGCCATCAAAATACCATTCTCCACGGATGTCAAAGTTATCCAATTCGGAGTCGAGCAGATTGGGATTACCTTTTACGCGGATATTTAACTCTGGATCTATATAAACAACATCCGACAATTCGCGCAGGTCTGGCCGTACCACTGTTTTGGCATAGCTTAAACGTAATTGGAATGTTTCAGTCCACATAAAACCGTCATTCATGAAGGTCAATGCCATCGACGGATACACATCATCGTTGCGGCGCGCGTAGGTTTGGTTCTCGTCATCGAGCTTGTCGATTAATTGTTGCAGTGTGACACCCGTGTAATCGAGTAAATCAATGGGCAATACGGCGGTGCGGAAATCCTCGTAACGTGCACCTGCGGTCAGTCGCCATGCATCGTTAAAGGTTGCATCGATCATGCCGTAAAACGCATCAGTCATTTGCGCTGCTACATAGCTTTCAGTACCAAAACCGCGGCTCATGGTCAGGGTGAAATCATTATTCAGGTCATTGATTTTGCTGTCGGTAAAAACATCGCCGGGAGTGCCTACCAGAAAGTCGCCGCCGCCAACATCAATCAGTGCTGTGTAGCCGTAGTATTCGCGGGACTTATCGTTGTAGCTGTAGCCACCGCTCAAGGTGACTTCAGCATTATCAAAAGCGAGCGGTAATTTTGCGTTCCAGCCATTGCTAATGACGTCATCTTTCAAATTCAGGAAGGCAAACTGCGCTGACGAGTTTGATGTAATGCGCGTACTCAAGATTTCTCCGGTGGCAGGGTCAACTGTGTTGTCTCCGCCGATAGTTGCTGCGCCGGGAATATTGGTTTCTACACTGGAGTCAGAGTAAAACCAGTCAATTTCCACATTGCCCAGAATGTCACCGGATAGCTGATCAAAACTATGTTTGCCTGTGGCTTGGGTGACCTCCAACTCGCGGTCTTGATAGCGGGTTTCGTAGGTCACTTTTTGGTTGCCATCGGCGAGGTTGTTATTGCTGTTTTGGGCAAATGTCAGAGCGGCTTCATCAGTTTCGTTGCCAATCAACATGTAGCTAGCTTCAACTTTATGCGTATCTTGATAGTTGATGCCAACACCTACGGAGCCAAGTTCTTTGGTGTCTTCAACGGTACGTTTGATGGATGAATAGGTGACATCGGGAGCGCCTACACCTCTGCGTTCCTGGTCTTTATTGCGCCATTCAGTTTTCTCTGACCAGTTGAGGATGCTGCCAATCGTCCAGTCGTCACCCAGATCCCATGAGTTGCCCAAGGCGACTGCGCCGTTTTGGTCCAGTGGTGATTTGTCCTTGCGGATGTCTACATCGCGATTGATCGCGAGCATTAGGTCGCGATTGATAAGAATTGATTCCAACGCTTGTGCGGGAGTAACACTGTCATCGACCTCGGTACTGAGGATACGTCTAATACCGTTGATATCGATGTTGCCTTGATAAGTGTCCAAGGCCTTGTCGATGCTAGCAGGTAGACCATCACTTTTTCCGCCGCCGGAGTAGGTAAGATCATCACTGCCACTACCCGTGTTTTGACCGGTACCGAGAGTAATGTTGAACACAAACTCGTCAGGTACACTTTTGGTCCGGATATCAACGTTACCGCCGCCAAAATGGGCAGGTAAATCCGGCGAATAGGATTTTTGAACTTTCAGGCTATCTACGATAGATGCTGGAATAATATCCAGCGGCAATACATTGCGGGTTAATTCAGGTGAGGGCACCTGGGCGCCATTTAGCTGTACGCTGGAATAGCGTTCGCCAAGGCCGCGAACGTATACATATTTACCTTGGTTCAGCGTTACACCGGTAACGCGGGTTAAAGCGACTGCAACGTTGGAATCACCTGTGCGAGAAATTTGATCAGAGCCCATAAGGTCTGCGGCGAAAGCATCTTCCATACGCTCTTGGGAAATAGTTTGCGCCCCGCTTTGTTGGCGACCTACGACCATCATTTCTTCCAGCACTGGGGCTTCAATGGCCGGCATTGGGATTGCTGGTTGCTCGGTGTCGTCTTGAGCGACTGACACAGGTGATAACATCGAAAATGAAGCTGCAGAGATTGCAACAAACAGCTTGTGTCGATTAGTGAAAAGTTTTTGCATGATAGTAACCTTCTTGTATGCATTGATCTGATCTGAGGGCTATCAAGAAGAGAGGCGCCCATAGGCGCCTCTTTTCGTTGTCAGCAACAAGGCGTGTTGTGTGCCCTGAATTAGTTGCTAGTCATGCCTACAGTCCAGCCTGAGACCCAATCGTTGCTCTCGCTAACAGCGCCGATAAAATTCACGGCTTCAAAGAAGTCGTTGCTACCGGCAACAGGCGCAGTGGTGGTGGAAGGTTTTTCAGAGAGTTTGGTTACATCAGTAACTGCTACGTTAATTGCTGCTGCGTTGCCATCAGTCATAGCTGCTGCAGTAATGTAAGAACGTGGTTTGGTCGCCAAATCTTTGATGATGGTTGCAGGTAGGCCACCAGTAACAGATGAGTCGATCACGACATTGTTGTTGCTCGCTGCAGTGAACCAGGTTTTTGCACTGAAGCCAGCGTTACTTGGATCAACCTTGCCGGTTTTGATTGCTTCGGTACAGGCTACCAGAGTGCTTTTCACAACAGAGATTCCAGCTTCCATTGCATCGATAGTTTCTGGTCCTTCAGTATCGTCTTGCTCAAAGCACTCGTTTGATGACATGCCGGTTGCATTAGATGTGATGATGGAGTTGTAAAGTTCGAACTGCACACCTTCGCGTAACAGAGGGCCTTCAGAATCCCCTTTAGACGTTGGGATGGTGCCTTGGTTGGTATCAACTGCGCTGGTGATACAAGTGTGGTTAGAGATACGTGGGTGGGTCATCGGCAGAATGCCATCGGCACGGCCTTCACCTGTGTTGTCACCTTCGATACAGCGGTTGGCGCCAGAGGTGTGAATTGCCAAGGCAAATTGGATATTGCCTACATAGCCATCGGCAAAGTCGAATGAGTCATCTGCAACGTTAACAGCTACCACATGCTTCAGGTTTACCGCACCACCAAACATTTCGAAACCATCGTCTCGAGTAGAGTAGGTTTGTACATAGTCAACAATCGTACCTGAGCCAACTGCGTACATAGTCAAACCGTTCAATTCATTGCCATCAACAACTTCGTAGCCGGCGTGTTTGATTACAACGTAACGCAATGTACCAGAGGATTCATTGTTGTTATTACCACCGTAAGTACCCGGACGACCTTCCGAAGTTACATGGCAGTTGTTTACATCGGTACATTTATTGGTAAGGCCTTGACCGAGAATTTGTACACCACCCCAAAGGCCACGGTCAGCTTCAGTTGCTGTTTTTTCGATCAGGTCTTTGGTTGCGCTCAATACGATAGGCGCTTCTTTAGTGCCCTCAGCGAAAATCTGTGAGCCGCGTGCAATACGCAAGTAATCAACCGGGTTACTGAAGGCTATTTTGGCACCTGCTTTGATAGTCAAAATGGGGCCAGCACCTGCAGCTGGAACTTTTGTACCGGCGGCAATAGCGTTGGTGTCTACGTCTTCACCAACAAAAAGGCTGTCTTGGAAAACATGTACGCCACCATTTGCCAGTGCGGGGATTTCAAGGTCTGTCGTCAGCGGGCGTGTATCACTCACAAAGGTTACTCCGTAAGTGCAGTTGTTGCCGCTTAGCACGCCTTGAACTTTTTGTCCGCCCAGCTCGTACGATGCACAGGGATTGGTTGCTACTGAAGAGCTGCTCGCACCATTGTTGTTTGTGGTGTTGTTGTTTGAATCAGTCACAGTATTGCTTGGATTCAGATTGATATCGCCGCCACCGCCGCAAGCCGCCAAAGTTGCAGCCAATACATTCAATGCAAATAGATTTTTCAGTTTCATGAGGTCACTCTCTTCTCAGTTTCACAAGGGGTGTAAGGAAAATGTGAACGCAGTGTTGTTTCGCGTTTGTGGCGCTATCTTCAGTGACAAATATGAAATTTAAACGACAGATTTGTGAAAGATTTATTGCTGATATGTGTCGTTAATGTTTCAAATGGCAGCTAAACCCCTCATTTGGCAGGTTGGTTTGAAACACATTGAAATGTTGCAAATTGTAACGGCAGGGTGTGGATTGCACTAAATTGGGTTGTTCAAGCTATGGCGATTCGCTAAAGTGGCGCTTCCTTAAAGCGTTACTTTATGAAACGCTTCAATTGCGCATTACTGCGTCTCAGGGACATTATGAAATCCATCGTCAAATCTTTGTTTGCTCTTCTCTCTCTTGGTTTTGCCACCCCTTATACCAGCTTGGCGCAAACCGAACAGAATCCGGACCCTTGGCAGGGGTTTAATCGTGCAGTGTTTACGTTTAACGATACGGTTGACCGTTGGACCCTGAAGCCCCTGGCTAAAACCTATAAGTTCGTGATGCCTGATCCGTTGGAGATAGGTGTAAGCAATATTTTCAGCAATATTATGGAAGTGCCCAATACGATTAACGGTGTATTGCAAGGGGATTTAAAAGGTGCCGCACACGATACGGGCCGCTTGCTGGTAAATACCACTCTCGGTATCGGTGGTTTGCTGGATGTTGCGCAGTATATGAATCTGCCGGCAGATACCCCGGAGGATTTTGGACAAACTCTGGCGGTTTGGGGCGTGGGGCAAGGGCCCTATTTGGTATTACCCCTGTTCGGGCCAAGTACGGTGAGAGATGGTTTTGGCAAACCGGTAGACTATTACACCAATCCCACTACCTACATCGATCATGTCCCTACTGATAACACGGTGATGGCTGTTTCATTGACTAGTACCCGCGCGAGGCTATTGGAGCTTGAGAACGGTATAACCGGCGACCGGTACGTTTTTGTCCGTGATGTTTATTTGCAACGTCGCGATTACTTGATCAACAACGGTGAAATTGAGGACGACTTCGGCACGGAAGAGTTTGATGAAGAAGATTTTGAAGGGGAGTTTTAACCGGACGGCTACTGTAGAGTAGCCGTTTTTGTATTGGGCTGTCATGTGAACTAGCTGTCTTAGGGAAGGATCTGGAGTATTTCCAATCCTATTACATAACCCCCAGCCTCATTAGTCGTTACCCGAGCTACTCTTGTTTTTGCTTTCAAGGTTGGGCTGTGGCCATGGTCAGAAGAAACCTCCACCTCTGCCTCGGTACCAACTTCAAGACTTTTTTTAGTCTCCACCTGCAGTCCGCCGCCACTTAAGTCAAGGCATAGACCCTCTATGATGTCCGATGAAGCAGCCAATTTGGCATTCAAGGGCGCGCCGATTTTCATACGGATGAAATCGCGCTTTTCGCTGTAAGGCTTATCGTTAATCCCCATAGCTTGTTCCTCGTTATTGGTTGTTGTGTTCGTTATTGGTACTGGTGGGTTGTTTGATCTGAAGAAATCCAAATCCCACTGCTTGTGGCGATGGTCTAACCTAAACACAACTGAGTGTAGCACAGCCCCCCAAATAGCCAGAGTTCAGTGAGGGATTTCTGCGTGCTAACAGTGTTACAAACAAGCGGCGAAAAAAAACCGCGCAGGGCGCGGTTTTTTATAGCTACTGGTTTGGACTCTGTGCAATTAACGCTCAAGGTACTGGAGTTTGCCTGGCACTCCATCCCATTCTTCCGCATCAGCGGGAGAGTCTTTGATCTCGGTAATATTTGGCCAGACCTGTGCCAGCTCGGCGTTCAGCTCCAGGAATACCGCTTGGTCTTCTGGTAATTCATCTTCCGAGAAGATGGCGCCAACTGGGCATTCAGGTTCACACAATGCACAATCGATACACTCGTCCGGGTGAATCACCAAAAAATTGGGGCCTTCGTAAAAGCAATCAACCGGGCAGACTTCAACGCAGTCTGTGTGCTTACATTTGATGCAATTTTCCCCAACTACAAACGTCATAGGAGACTCCCACAAGTAACAGAATTCGATAGTCAATGCGCCAGCTCAATCTGACGCAACGCAAGAGCGCGCATTCTAAACAGCCAAATCCGGTTTGGGTAGGCTTTTTGCTTTGAATCACCCTCGAAAAACCATCATTTATGCTCGAAAAAGCGTAGTTGAGAATCGTTCTTTTTGAATACCGATTTGGGTGATAACGCATATTGAGCGTATCTATACCCACGCTGTTATTTTCCGCGCGAATAAAGTTCTTTTAATCGGTATAAATGCTCCAGTGCTTCGCGTGGAGTCAGGTTGTCCGGGTTAATTTTCTTGAGTGCATCCAACACTGGGTTGGGTAACGCATCAAATAAACCGGACTGCGCGGGAGAATCGACCAGCACCGATGCAGATGCACCCACGTTAACCGGATCAGTCAATAACACCGGTGCAGGTGCTGATTTAATCGAATGCGGATGTTCGCCATTTTCCAGCAGATGCAACTGTTGCTGCGCTTCCGCCAATACTTGTGCAGGAATACCTGCAAGTTTTGCCACCTGCAAACCATAACTTTTGCTGGCAGGCCCTTCCTGTACTTTATGCAGGAACACAATATTGTCTTTGTGTTCGGTTGCATTCAAATGCACGTTGGCTATACCCGTCACGGTTTCCGGCAGCGTGGTGATTTCAAAATAATGTGTAGAGAATAATGTAAAAGCTCGCACTTTTTCGGCGAGGTGTTTGGCGCAAGCCCAGGCGAGTGACAGACCATCAAAGGTGCTGGTACCGCGCCCGATTTCATCCATCAACACCAAACTGCGCTCGGTGGCGTTATGCAAAATATTGGCGGTTTCGGTCATCTCCACCATAAAGGTAGAGCGACCACCAGCCAAATCATCGGCTGAACCAATGCGGGTAAAAATGCGGTCAACAATTCCAATTGTCGCTTTTTGCGCAGGCACAAAACTGCCGATGTGTGCGAGCAGTGTGATCAACGCTGCCTGCCGCATATAAGTCGATTTACCACCCATATTCGGGCCCGTGATGATGAGCATGTGGCGCTGCGGATTAAATTCCAGATCGTTCGGCACAAAAGGCGCCGACGTCACTTGCTCAACCACCGGATGGCGCCCGCCGATAATATTAATGCCGGCACGCAAGGATAATTCCGGCTTGCAAAAACCGAGTGCATCGGCGCGTTCTGCGAGTGTGGCGAGCACATCCAACTCGGCAACAGCAGCAGCTGAATCCTGCAATGGAATTAATTGCACATTCAAAATATCAATCAATTCTTCGTAGAGCGCTTTTTCGCGTGCGAGTGCGCGGCTTTGCGCTGACAGCGCTTTATCCTCAAATTCTTTTAATTCGGGAGTGATGTAACGCTCGGCATTTTTTAAGGTTTGGCGACGAATATAATCCGCCGGTGCTTTTTCCGATTGCGCCGTGGTCAATTCAATAAAATAACCGTGCACACGGTTGTAGCCGACTTTTAATGTCGGGATACCCGTGCGCTCGCGTTCACGTGTTTCCAAATCCAATAAATACTGGCCAGCATTCGTGCTGATATTGCGCAGGTCATCCAACTCGGCATCGTAACCTTCAGCGATAACACCGCCATCGCGAATCACCACTGGCGGGTTTTCAATAATCGCGCGCGATAACAATTCCACCAGGTCGGGGAACGCAGAAATTTGCCGCGCGAGATTTTTTAACTGCGATGAATTTTTATGAGCTAACTCATTCTGTAATTCAGGATAGGTGCCTATCGACATCAACAAGCGCGATAAATCGCGCGGGCGCGCTGAGCGCAATGCAAGGCGACCAAGGATGCGCTCCATATCACCGACACGTTTTAAAATGCCATTAAAAATTTCAAACGCATAATTGTGTTGTAACTCAGCGATCGCATCCTGCCGGCCAATTAATAAATCCAGATCGCGCAGTGGGCGATTCAACCAGCGGCGCAATAAACGGCTACCCATGCTGGTCGCGGCGCGATTTAATACAGAAAATAAAGTGTGTTCATCGCCGCCCGTTAAATTGATATCGAGCTCCAAATTGCGACGAGTTGCTGCATCCATAATGACCGCTTCATCGCGGTTCTCATGCGCAAGGCTGCGCACATGGGGCAGGGCAGTGCGCTGGGTTTCGCGCGCGTAACTTAATAAACAACCGGCAGCACAGAGTGCAGTTTTTAAATGGTCGCAACCAAACCCCGCTAAATCTTTGGTGGAAAATTGTTGAATTAACAACCGCTCGGCGGTTTCCAAATCAAATTCCCAAGGGCCGCGGCGACGTAAACCTTTGCGATTTTCTACCAATGCAGGCGTTGTGATGTGATCGCTAATCAATAATTCCGCGGGACTCAAACGCTGCAATTCCCCCAGCGCCGATTCCAAACCTTCAACTTCCAAGACCAGAAAACGACCGCTGGCCATATCCAGTGATGCGATTCCGAACGTCTCACCAGATTGATGCAACGCCACTAACAAATTATCGCGCCGTGAATCCAGCAGCGCCTCATCGCTCACGGTACCCGGAGTCACAATGCGCATCACTTTGCGTTCAACGGGTCCCTTGCTGGTTGCGGGGTCGCCAATTTGTTCGCACACAGCGACAGACACACCTTCTTTCACCAGTTTGGCGAGGTAGCCATCAGCAGAATGAAACGGAATGCCTGCCATGGGAATCGGTTCGCCATTGGACTTTCCGCGTGCAGTGAGGGTGATATCCAGAATCTCCGAAGCGCGTTTGGCATCGTCAAAAAACAGCTCGTAAAAATCCCCCATGCGATAAAACACCATCTCGTCTTTATGCTGGGCTTTGATGCGCAGATATTGCTGCATCATAGGTGTGTGATTATCGTTGGCTTCGATGGTATTGGACATGGAGGTGACCGCTGGAAGTGGAAAACTGGCGGGCATTCTACGGGATTCGCTGGTCTATCAAAACCCTAAACAAAAACGGCAGGGTTATACAACAACCTGCCGTTTGTTGGTTTTTTGAGCGTGTTTATCAACCGATAAGCGCCTTATATAGATTGAACACTGATATCCCGCTAATCAGTAGGCCTACCAAAATCAGCAGGGTTCTGGTCGAAAACTTTTTGCACGCATAGGCCGCAAAAGGTGCTGCGAATAACCCGCCTACAATCAGGCCTGCAACCACATGCCAGATAGTTTCATCGACCAAAATAAACAGCGATGCGGCGCTTGTAAGGGTGAGGAAGAATTCAGCAAAGTTTACCGAGCCAATCGTGGTGCGTGGGTCATGGCCTGTTCCGACCAGTGTGGTGGTAACCACAGGTCCCCAGCCGCCGCCGCCCGAGGTATCTACAAATCCACCTACCAGCGCCAATTTGGCAACGTGTTTAGGTTCTTCTTTGCGGGTGGCTATGTGTTTACGGAAGGCTTTGCTCAATACGTAAACGCCCATCAACAATAAATATACGGTGATAAAGGGTTTGAGGATTTTGCCATCCACTTGTGTAACCAGCAGTGCGCCCAGTAGGCCGCCGATAATGCCGGGCACCAACAGGCGTACAAAAAGCTTTTTATTCACATTGCCGAATTTTGCGTGGGTAATTCCCGATATGCCGGTGGTAAATACCTCTGCCATGTGAACAGATGCGGTAGCAAGCGCAGGGGACGCTCCAGTCGCTAATAAAAAACTGGTAGAGGTCAAGCCATAAGCCATACCTAATGCGCCATCGACAATTTGCGCCAGCAGACCGACCAGTAATGCATTCCAGAACATGGAATCATCCAGTGTGGTTTTAATGGTGGTAACACCGTCATCCCAACTGTTGCCAAATACTTGCGCCACACCAAACCCAACCAGACTGATTAAGGTCAGTATCGCAAACCAGACTGCAGTACGAATAACGGGATGATTTTTTTCTACTGGAGGTATGCCCAGTGCCTCATGTTCCTGATTGACGGGGCTATCAGATAAATCAAGGTTGCGGATTTTCATTATATTTTCCAGTTGTCTGGTTGGTCACGATGGAGCTATTGATCGCTTTGCGAAAGTGGCTGCATCCTATCCAGTCATATCTAATCTGGGAAATACCAAGTTCTTATGTGCTTATAACTTTCTGTGCGTACATGTTTGGTTCTAAGCAAAGACCAAAATAATCTTTTTAGATTTTCAGTCTGCCTTCTAGTATTAAATCCAGCTCACGTGAGTCATCTATAGCTACATACTTATCAGCAACCCAAAGGAGGTAATAATGAGTTTACGTTTAGGCGATGAAGCACCGGACTTTACCCAGGAATCCACCCAGGGTCCTATTAGTTTGCACCAGTGGCTGGGCAATAGCTGGGGCGTGTTGTTTTCACATCCGGCAGATTTCACTCCCGTGTGCACAACCGAGTTAGGATTGACGGCAAAATTGAAAGAGGATTTTGCCAAGCGCAATGTCAAGGCCATCGCATTGAGTGTTGATCCGGTAGATTCACACAACCGCTGGATTAACGACATCAACGAAACCCAATTAACCCAAGTGAATTTTCCGATTCTGGCTGACGCTGATCGCAAGGTCGCAACCCTGTACGACATGATCCATCCCAACGCTAACGCGACATTAACTGTGCGTTCATTGTTTATTATTGATCCGGCGAAAAAAATCCGTTTGATCATTACTTATCCAGCAAGCACCGGTAGAAATTTTGATGAAATTTTGCGTGTGATAGATTCATTGCAATTGACTGAGCATCACAAAGTGGCAACGCCGGGTAATTGGAAATCCGGTGACGATGTGGTGATTGTTCCTGCACTGCAAGATCCGGAAGAAATCGCGCGCCGTTTCCCCAAAGGCTATAAAGTTGTTAAACCCTATTTGCGGTTAACGCCGGATCCGCGTGCGTAATTCATCTGGTCAAAGCTCCGCGACGGGCAACCAATACAACGACAAAGGCGCTGGAAGCGCCTTTGTCGTTTTTGTATTTTATTTTTCCAATTTTCTTGGGTTGCGCAAAATTATGACAACAAAATATATCGTTGATGCCAATTACCGTTTTATCGCGGCTTATCAAGAGGTCAATGCGCGCATTAACCAGCGTCAACAAGCGCTGGCGTTGTACGTCACGCTAGTCGTAAGTTTGTTGGCGGCGTTAGTCGCACTTAAACCCGGCGCGGGTGGGGCAGATGTACCGGTTGAATGGTTGATCGCCGGGTTTCCGGTTGCCTCGATCTGCCTGGCTTTTTTAAATTATAAAGCCGAGCGGGCGATTACCAATTTGCGCCGCTTTCTCTCGGCGCTGGAGCAATTAAATAACGCGCACGATGAATTGCCCAGTTATAACACTCACCCAACCTGGGCGCAGGGCGCTAACAAGGCGCGGCGCTTTCACGATTACGCCAGTGCGGTTCTGGTGGCAGGGGGAAATGTCATTGGCTTGGGTGCAGTTGTTAAAATTTATCCCGAGCGCATTGCAGAGACACCGCTTGCGCTCTGGTTGTCGATTGCCATCGCGGTTATTTCACTGGTTATTTTGTTAGTGACACCGCACTGGAGTTACAAACCGGAACTGCAGGATAAATAAATTTATTTCCGGGCAAGCCGGTGGCAATTAAGGCTGTTGGCTTGCCGGATAACACATAGCTAATGCGATCGCTTGCCTGTTTACTTTTCCACAATCCCGCCAGCTACGCAAAAAAACCGCCTGCTGAGAAATCAACAGAGTGGTTGCTTATTTAACAGCACGGCGCACCTGTTTTTTTCATGCAACAAAAACCTGTAATTCTCCGTTCAATATTTCTATTGATTTCAACAGTTTATAAAAAATAAAACGATTGCATCACTCTGGCATAGATGCTGCTAAATAGCTCTTAACAAAGAGCCATTGCTGCAGTACACAATGCTGATTAATGGCTCGCTCATCGTTGTAATTTCTGTCGCCACAAGCGGCTTCTGTTGACCCGATAAGGGTAGGGAGAAATTTATGAGTGCCCGTGCATACTCTGAACCGCATCATTATGATCGCCGCCATGCGCGCAACTTGTTGCGTAACACCGTGCCTGCACCGGTCGCACGTAGATCAGCGGAAATTATTACGCTGATACCGCGCGAATTTAACCGCGACAAACAAATCGAATTGGTTTATCCACCAAAATACAAAGGTGCATTAAGCACGCTTGCGCTGTTGTTAATTGTTGGATTGCACTTTGCAACGTTTGCGTATTTTTATTTCAAACCGGAAGCGCCCATTACCCAAGCGGAAATTCCACCTATGACGGTGGAGTTATATCGCCCTCCGGTTGAGCCGCCACCTCCACCGCCCAAGGAAGAGCTTCCACCTCCACCACCAAAAGTGGAAAAACCCAAACCGGTAGAAAAACCAAAACCGAAACCAGTAGAACCAACACCGGTTCCTGTGGTTGAGAAAGTCGTTGAGCCACCGCCACCTGTTGCTCCGCCACCGCCACCGCCAGTGACTCCTGCAACGGCTAATCCGGGTTACTTGCGTAACCCTGCACCGGAATATCCAGAGCAAGCAGTAGAGCGCGGTTGGGAAGGTACAGTGATTTTAAATGTGCATGTATTGGGTAACGGCAAACCATCCAGTGTGGAAATCAAAACATCCAGTGGCCGTAAAGTGTTGGATACCGCCGCGATTCAAACCGTAAAACGCTGGTCATTTGTCCCAGCCAAACAGGGTGAAACACCCATCGATTCCTGGGTTGAAGTGCCGATTGATTTCAAACTTTCCAATACCTGATTGCATGTTTGTCACTCCTGCGAAAGCAGGAGTCCAGCAAGTTTTAATGGATACCAGTGTGCACAGGTATGACGGAGATGTAGTTGTAGAAATTTTTATTTATTCGTTATTTTTTAAGGTGTATTTATTATGTCTGAGTTGTACCAACATATCGTTGAATGGACCCTGTGGGCGCTGATCGCTTTTTCAATAATTACCTGGACGCTGATTGTAATCAAAGCGGTTCAACACATATTGCTGTCGCGCCAGAACCGTAGTTTTATCAAAACGTTTTGGAGCGCACCGGATTTGTATGAGGCAGCATCATTAGAAAAATATGTAGGTGCTACTGCCCGGGTTGCCGCGATTGGTTTCCAAACCTTGCGCAATGCGGACGCAAGCCCCGCAAATGATTTGGAGCACAGTTGGGATCGCCAGGATTTACTGGAGCGTCATTTGCGCCAGCAAATCCAGAAAGAGCGCCGCTCATTGGAAAATGGTTTGGCGATCCTCGCATCTATCGGCAACACTGCGCCTTTCGTAGGGTTGTTCGGTACAGTGTTCGGCATTATTCAAGCGCTTACTGCAATTACCGCGAGCAAATCTGCCAGTATTGAAGTGGTTGCCGGCCCGATTGGTGAGGCGTTGATTGCAACCGGTATTGGTATTGCGGTCGCAGTTCCTTCAGTGCTTGCGTATAACTTTTTCTTGCGCCGTTTAAAATTAATTTCGGCCGATTTAGATGATTTTGCAACTGATTTTGTTAGCCTTGTCCAAAAAGCCGGTTTCCGTATCAAAGCAACTGCGCCAGTTATTAAAGCCGGCCAAGTACAACCTGCGCGTGGCGATGCTGGCAAAACTGAAAACGGCAAAGAGGTATTTGCATAATGGCAATTTCCAGTGGCGGTGGCGATAGCGATGAAGTATTAAGTGAAATCAATATTACGCCCATGGTGGATGTAATGTTGGTGTTGCTGGTGGTGTTTATTATCACCGCACCGCTAATGACCAATGCAATAAAAGTAAACCTGCCGGATACGGATGTTACAGTGCAAATTGAGGAGCCGAAAAAACCGGTCGTTGTCAGTGTGGATGAGCAGGGTAGGATTTATCTTGATGAAGATGAATATTCGCTGGATGTGATTGAGAGCGAATTGGCCAGCCGAAAAGCATTGGATCCGGAAATTCGTTTGAATTTGAATGCCGATGAAACCGTTCCCTACGGTACGGTTGCAAAATTGATGGTGCTTATCGAAAAGGCAGGTATACAACGCCTATCTTTTATAACTGAAAAGCAGACTTAAATCGAAGCGACAATGATTTCGTCGTTTTTGACTAGAAAATATCAACAAGGATGTTGGTAGTATCATTTTTAGTATCCTATTGTAACTTCCTTGGATGCCCCCTTTTTGTAAATTAAGTGAGTGCATTTTGCCAAATACCCTGTACAGGAAAAAATTGGTTATCGTTGGTTGCGGTGCTGCGGCAACCTTGTTATTAGCCGAATTAGCTGAAACCCTTGATTCCCCGCTTGAAATTTATCTTATCGATAATAATCCCTCTGCACCTTTAGGTCTCGCTTACTCCGTTAATCACCCTGCATTTGTTTTAAACGTTGCTGCAAAGCGTATGGGGGCTTATACCACCAAACCTGATGATTTTTATCAATGGTTATTGCAGGAGCCAATGCACTGGCGCGGTCTGCATCCCGATTTTGCAGACGTTAATTTTGCGCCAGATGATTTTGTTCCTCGCATGATTTATGCCGCATATCTGCGGAAGGTATTTTCACGCTCTGTATCCTTATTGGAACAAAAAAATATTCGTATTATCCAACTAAAAGAACCGGTGGCTGCGGTTGCGCCCTTGGCAGATGAGGCTGACGTACAGGTTTGCGTTAGCACCCAGCAGCAAAAAATTCAGGCAGACATAGTGGTGTTTGCAACAGGCAATAACCCTGCACAGCATATAGCCAGCACATGCTGTTTCGATTCGCCTTACACGGCAGCCTTTTTAAACCAGGATTGGTCTAGCTTGCACCATATTGCGATTGTGGGCGCAGGCTTAAGTATGATTGATGCGGTGCAATTTATTTCCAGTCAGGGTTTTACCGGAAAGTTCCAGATTTTTTCCCGTCATGGCCTGCTGCCTTTGCCGCACAGTAATGAGCAGCCTATGGCTGCAGCTCCACCGCTTGATTTAAGTGGTGTGGGCAATACCGCGCGTCAAGTTGTGCGCGCAATGCGTTTTTATGTTGAATCCAATTGCCGTGCTGGTTTTGAATGGCAGGAGAGCATTAATAAAATACGCCCACATGTCAGCTATTTATGGGCGAAGCTAACGGCCGTCGAGCAGCGCCGTTTAACCAAGGCATTACCTTGGTGGAATATTCATCGCCATCGCATTCCACCCCATGCCTATGCAAACCTGCAGCAATTGCGTGAACAAGATCGCCTAACTATTACTCGTTGTCCGGTAACGGCTATTGAGCCGCTCAACAACGGATTTCAGCTGCGATCCAGTTGTCCATTAGATGTAGATAAGGTGCTGACTATTAGCGCCGATAAAGTCGTTATTTGCAGTGGTTACGCACCGGGTGTTAATCGGATAAAAAATATTGGCGAAAAATTACTGGCTGCTGATGATCATCTGCGTCAGTCGTTGGTGAAAAGCGATACTACTTTTTCAATCTCTGCTACGCATAACATTTTTGCCTTAGGTCCTGCTTTGTCGGGTTTGTTATTTGAAACCACTGCTTTGCATGAGACAAGACAGCAGGCTAATGCGATTAGCGCTGCTATCTCTGCTTTGTTGATCAACTAAGAGCACGCCCGTCATCATGAATGGCGCTATAAAATTGATTAGCCCGCAAAACTGGGATTCAAATTTTGTAGTTGATCTTCCTGATCAGAATTATCACCTGCACGGGTAAAGCCCGCATCGGCAAGCAGTCCATGGCGCTTTAACAGAGTGCGCATGACGTTGCGTGAAATCCCCAGTAACGCAGCACCGTGAACCTGATTGGAGCGCACGTGCGCAAAGGCTTCATGCACAATCAAACTTTCCAGTTTGTCAAAGTGGTCGCTATCACCTTGCTCGGCAAACAGGCGGCGCAATTGTTTGGCAATTGCTGTCATGGGATCATCGCTATTGCCTGAACCATTACCGGAATTATTATCCGAACCATTTAATGGTCCCTGCTGCGCAGCAAAACCTGAATGGTTGAACGTGTGTGCTTGGGTGTTTGCACTGTGCAATGGTTGATGTACTGGTTGTGGCACTTGTTGGTGCTGCGTACCAGTATTCCAGCCACCGGTTACTTTTAAATGTGCGGGTTCGATTTTGTCGCCACTGGAAACCAGCAATGCAAAATGCACCACATTTTCCAATTCGCGAATATTGCCCGGCCAGGAATAGGTCAGCAGTAATTCCACTGCGCCGGCAGAAAATTGTGGCTGGCGATAACCCATACGCTGGCTATAGGTTTTTAAGAAATGTTCGGCAAGTGGTAACACATCGCCTGGTCTTTCACGCAGTGGCGGCAGTTTTACTTGTGCGATATTGATCCGGTAAAGCAGGTCGCGGCGAAAATGTCCGGCAGACACGGCGTAATCCAGATCAACGTTGGTTGCGACAACCAAGCGTACATTCACTGGAATGCTTTTGCGCGAGCCAATCCGTACCACTTCTTTTTCTTGCAATACACGCAGGAGTTTTACTTGTAAGGGCAGGGGAAGATCACCAATCTCATCGAGAAATAGAGTGCCTTCGTTGGCGGCTTCAAACCAGCCTTCGCGTTTGCCCACAGCGCCGGTGAATGAACCTGCTTCGTGGCCAAATAGTTCGCTCTCGGCTAATTGATCGCTAATCGCGCCGCAATTAACTGCCAGAAAAGGGCCTTTGCGTCCGCTGAGTAAATGGATATGACGCGCGACTAATTCCTTGCCTGTGCCTGTTTCGCCACCAATTAATACCGGAGCATCGCTAGGTGCGATTCGCTCGATATATTCTAATAAAGTTGCCGAAATAGGATCGGAGAATACTAACGCTTTTGCCCTTACCGAGAGCGGTTGCGCATTACCTCCTTCCAGGGATAAGAGAACCGGTTGTTTATTTTCCTGAATCACGATGGTTCCTCAAATTAATAGAGTGCGAGAAATTGCGTATTAATGAGCGCATTCTAGTCGTTAATGCCTGACCTTAATAAGGAATTTAAATCTATAAACTTATAACCAATTTACAAATAAAAACATGCTTAAAAAATAACAACCAGTGATGGTTTTTGCGCAAATTAATCGCTAATTAAGCAGTGGTATAATGGATTTGTGATGTTGTTGAAAAAGTGGTTTGTGAGTGTTCATTTGGATGATGAATTTTGTGGGGGGAAGAGGGCAGCATTGCAGAATAAGAATTCGTGGTGGGAACTTCCCACCACGATGTTTTGTCGTTTAAAGATTTACTTTTGCAAAAATATTTTTGAATTGGTGGGTTTAGCGTACACCGACGCACCTACCGACAAATTCAAATTGCGTTCCTGCGCGCGCGGCAATTCCACATGCAGTGCATCTTTGCTGAGTTGATGTAACAGCTCAATACGCAAGACCGAGCCTGCTGTGCTGACATGGGCAACACGCGCCGCGATGGCACCTTCGCTATCGGATTCACTCAATTCAATGTCGTGTGGGCGCACATAGGCGATAGCGGCCTGATCCTGCACGCTGTTGTGTTCCGGTGCGGGCAGTTTGTAATCGCCAATATGTGCCCAACCGTTATCGACACGGCTGTGGAATAAATTTACCTGGCCAATAAAATCGTAAACAAACGGGCTGGCGGGATTGTTGTAAATATCATCCGGTGAACCTATTTGTTCGATATTACCTTTGTTTAACACCACAATTTTATCGGCCACTTCCATTGCTTCTTCCTGGTCGTGGGTTACAAAAATGGAGGTGATGTGCAGTTCATCGTGCAAGCGGCGCAACCAGCGGCGCAAGTCTTTACGCACTTTAGCGTCGAGTGCACCGAAAGGTTCATCGAGCAATAATACTTTTGGTTCAACTGCCAGCGCGCGTGCCAAGGCAATACGTTGGCGTTGGCCACCGGACAGTTGATGTGGATAGCGATCAGCCAACCAATCCAGTTGCACCAGCTCCAATAATTCATGCACACGTTTTTTAATGGATTCGTTAGTGGGGCGCGTCTCTTTCGGGCGCACCGTCAAACCAAATGCAACATTGTCGAATACCGTCATGTGGCGGAACAATGCATAGTGTTGAAATACAAAACCCACATTGCGTTCACGCACATGCACATTAGTGGCGTCTTCACCATGGAAGTGCACACTGCCTGCGTCGGGGTTTTCCAGCCCGGCGATAATACGCAGCAGGGTAGTTTTACCACAGCCGGATGGGCCGAGCAGGGCGACTAATTCACCGGTGGGGAAATCCAGTGACACATTATTCAAGGCAGTAAAATTGCCAAAGGTTTTATGCAGATTGCGGACTTGGATGCTCATACAGTTGTTCTCGCAAATTAGTTAATTACTGTGCACTTGCCGCACGCACGGCCAGTTCATGTTCGCGGGCGGCTTTCCACTCCAGCAAACTTTTTAATACCAGTGTCACTAATGCCAATAAGGCCAGCAGCGATGCAACGGCAAACGCGGCGGCAAATTGATATTCGTTGTACAGAATTTCAATGTGTAGCGGCAGGGTATTGGTTTGCTCGCGGATTTTTCCCGAGACCACACTCACCGCGCCAAACTCGCCCATCGCACGCGCATTACACAAAATCATGCCGTATAGCAGCGCCCACTTAACTGATGGCAAGGTCACGCGCCAAAACATTTTCCAACCGCTGGCACCCAGGGTAATCGCCGCTTCTTCTTGCTCCTTACCTTGCTCTTGCATCAGTGGGATTAATTCCCGCGCTACAAATGGAAAGGTAATAAACACAGTGGCGAGCACTATGCCCGGTACGGCAAACATAATTTGAATATCGTGATCGCCCAACCAGGGGCCAAAAAATCCCTGGCGACCAAACAGCAACATATAAATCAAACCGGCAATAACAGGCGATACTGCAAAAGGTAAATCAATCAGCGTGATCACAAATTGTTTGCCGCGGAAATCAAATTTGGCGATAGCCCATGCTGCCGCCAAACCAAAAATAACATTACAGGGCACCGCGATCGCGGCTGCAATCAATGTCAGTTTTATCGCATGGGCAGCCGCGGGTTCAGTAATCGCAGCGAAATAGACTTCTGCGCCTTTGGCAAAGGCTTCGGTAAACACAATCACCAAAGGTAAGAATAAAAATAAGGCGAGAAAGGTTAATGCAACGCTAATTAACACTACGCGCACCCAGGTTGCTTCACTGGTGGCTGCATGCGCAGCGCCAGTTTTGCGTGAATTCAGTGATGAAACAGCACCGGCCATGATTAACCTCCTGTGCGCTTATGGCTCCAATGCTGGAGCAAGTTAATGAGCAGTAATAACACGAAGGAAAATATCAACATGACAGTACCGAGTGCAGCGGCACCGGCGTAATCAAATTGTTCGAGTTTGGTCATAATCAACAGCGGTGTGATTTCAGTTTTGTAGGGCATATTGCCGCTGATAAATACCACAGAGCCGTATTCGCCAATCGCGCGCGCAAATGCCAAGGCAAATCCGGTCAAGAGTGATGGCAAAAGTGCAGGCAATAACACGCGGCTAAATGTTTGCCAGCGCGATGCACCTAAACTGGCGGCGGCTTCTTCCACTTCTGCTTCCAGATCAGCAAGTACGGGTTGCACAGTGCGCACGACAAACGGCAATCCGATAAACGTGAGCGCAACCGTTACACCCAGCCAGGTATAGGCGACTTTGATATCGGCCAACCAAAACCATTGGCCAACCCAACCTTTGGTGGTGTAAAGCGCGGTGAGTGCAATACCGGCTACGGCGGTGGGCAAAGCAAAGGGTAAATCTACCAATGCATCGATCACGCGTTTGCCAAAAAAATCGTAACGCACTAACACCCAGGCGACGATTAAACCGAAAACCAAATTAATACTGGCGGCCGCAAGCGATGCACCAAAGGTTAATTGGTAACTGGCGACTGCACGGGGATTACTGACCACGGCCCATAATTCAGGCCAACTCAGTTCAAGGGATTTAAGTACCAGGCCTGCCAGTGGAATAAATACAATTAAACTGGCGTAGAGTGCGGCGAGGCCGATGGATAAACCAAAACCGGGTAGCACCGATTTTTTTACCCAGGGTTTTTTGGGCTTGGGGACGGGCGATGTTGTGTCGAACACCGCAGAAGCTATCTCACTCATGTACAACTCTCTTTGAGTACCTGTGGTCAGGAAACTGATGATTTTTAATCCCCTCCCGGCCTCCCCTTTTTCAAAGGGGAGGAGCTACTCTCCTAGGATATAAGCGGAGGGGAGTCAATCTCCCTCCCTTTAAGCGGGGCGCGTAGCCGGAGGGTCGGGGAGGGATTTAAAAATAATTATTGATAAATCTGATCAAAAATACCGCCGTCGCCAAAGTGGAACGGTTGTGCTTTAGACCAGCCACCAAAATCGTCGATTGTCACCAGCTCCAATTTTGGAAATGTTTTTGCGTGGGCTTCGGCAACCTGTGCATCGCGTGGGCGGTAATAATGTTTTGCCGCGATGTTTTGGCCTTCTTTGGTGTAGAGATATTCAAGGTAGGCTTTAGCTACTTCATAGTTGCCGTTGGCTTTTGCATTTTCATCGACCACTGCAACAGAAGGTTCAGCCAAAATTGACAGGCTAGGCACCACAATTTCAACTTCATCTGCGCCTAGTTCGTTAACTGCCAAAAACGCTTCGTTTTCCCAGGTAATTAAAATGTCACCAATGCCGCGTTGTACGAAAGTAGTAGTCGATCCGCGCGCACCGGTATCCAGCACGGGAACATTTTTAAACAATGCGCGCACAAATTCTTGTGCACCTGCATCGTCCTTACCTTGTTTTTTGGCGAATGCCCAGGCAGCCAGGTAGTTCCAGCGTGCGCCGCCAGACGTTTTTGGATTAGGGGTAATCACTTCAACGCCTTTTTTGGTCAAATCATCCCAATCTTTAATATTTTTTGGATTGCCTTTGCGGACTAAAAATACGATGGTCGAGGTATAGGGGGCGCTATTTTGCGGCAGTTTGGTCACCCAATCTTTAGGCAAAAGATTGCCAATGCTGGCGATAGGATCGATATCGCCTGCAAGGGCAAGTGTTACCACATCAGCGCGCAAGCCATCGATTACCGCGCGCGACTGTGCACCTGAACCACCATGTGATTGATCCACACTGACGTTGTCACCGGTTTTTTCTTTCCAGTGCTTTGCAAAGGCAGCATTGAAATCGCGATAGAGTTCGCGGGTTGGGTCGTAAGACACGTTTAACAGGGTAATATCTTTTGCAAACACACTGCCTGCAATCAAACTGGCGGCGATGAACGCAGCGGATTTAATAATTAATTTCATAATATATCTCTCTCAAGAATTAAATTCGTTTTAAAAGCGGAAATCAAAACCCAGCGCTGCTGTGCTATCCGTTGTGGCTTTGGTGCTGATCTTGTCATCACCATCTACTTCTACACTGGCGAAATAACCAAATACACGTGTGCCTGCGTTGAAGTTGTAATCCAAACCGACGGCAATACCCTCCAATTCAGCATCGGCATAAAGCGCGTTGGTTGGAGTCGTGGTTGAACTCGCGTATTGAATTTTGGCGAGCCATGGACCGGCAATTTTCCATTGCGCATTCAATACATAACCGTCTTGTTCTTTAAATGCGTTGCCGGAGGCGCCGTCCCATTCAGAGAGTGGGTTTAAACCGTTTTGCGCACCGAGGGTGGTGCCGTTGCTGCCAACAAAAGTGGACAAGCCACCGAGGCTATCAACATCTTCGTGACGCTCAGCGGTTTGGTAAATTGCGCCGAGTTTTACCGCACCGAGTGTAACTTCACCTACTGCGCGTAGCGCATCAGTGGTTACAACGTTGTTGTCATAACCAACACCAACAAACCATTTGGCTTTACCGTAAGTCACTGAGACTGATTTACCCGAAGCAAAATCATTGTCGTCTTGCTGGTTGGTTGCACTGACCGGAACACCAGTTTCTTCCGCTTGAATTGCCGCGAGGTTTACTTCCAATCCGCCAAACCAAATAGGTGAGGTGTATTGGATAACATTGTCCGGGCGGTTTTCACCGACGATATAAGTCCCTATATCGCCTAATGGTGAATCGTTGAAACGATCAACATCCGTGCGCAGTACCGTGTTGGTTTGCAGGGTTTTTAATGGGGTATCATTTTTACCCACAAGGATTGAACCCCAATCGCCGCGCAGGCCACCAAAAATATTACGCTGGCTTAATTCGCGGCCATTGCTGTTGGTGCCGTTGTCTACATCCACACCGTATTCCAAACGGTAGAACACAGTTACGCTGGATGACGCATCAAAATCGCCTTGAATCCCCAAGCGTGAACCTGTGCTTTCCAATGCAAATGTATCTAATTCTGTTGTTACACCGGTTGCACCAACATGTTTATAGGTAGTGGCGCCTGCAGCGGTAGGGTCGAAATTAATTTTTTCCAAATCATATTGATTGGCAGTTAAATGGATTTTCCCGTAGAGCGTTGGAAAACCGGCGAATGCATTGGCTGACAGTGCAATACCTACAGCAGCGGTTAATGCATTGCGCTGAAAAATTTTTCTTGCAACGTGTGATCGCACAACCGACCAGGGTGTTTGAAATGACATGCTAATCTCCAAAAATTCACATATCACCTCCGGTGGTCCGGTCAGTGGCGTTTTTGATTGTTTGTTGTTAATTTTTACTTAAAACTTTGCTGACTACTTGGTGCTTACACCTTTTTCCCAGCGTCTTTTTTCGCGGCGTTCAATCTGCACTACCTGGCCATTGTGAATTTGTATTTCCAATGAGCCGAATTGAATGAGTGCCAGTTGTTGCTTGATCTCTTCCAATACATCTTCTGGAATAGCTGCCTGCCCGGTGCGGTAAGTTTCCATAACGACATCTCTATTGCTAAATATTTTTCAGGCCTATTGTTAAGTATTTACAAAAAGTCCTGCTTGGTGTCGCCATCATATTCAACTGTTGTTAAAACTAAAAAGACTGATTATTTATTAGCTTATAACGTCGAATTGATGGCTATAGCCGTCAAGTTTTTTGGGATGCATCCAAAAGTGTGGTGATCAAATTTAGAAACGGAAATCCAGTCCGACAGTTAATACATTGTCGGTAGTGGCTTTGGTGCTGATTGCCGCATCGCCCTGGGTTTCTACTTCGGCGTAGTAACTGAATAAACGGGTTGCATCATTTAATGCGTAATCCAGGCCAAGGGCCAATGCATCAAGATCAACCTCGCCGTAGGTAGCATTGCTGGGGGTTGAAGTGCTGTTGGCATATTGGAATTTGGCTGACCATGGGCCGGCAATTTTCCACACACCGTTCAATACATAACCGTCTTGCTCTTTGTAGGCTGTACCTGAGGCGCCATCCCATTCGGAGAGTGGGTTCAAGCCGTTTTGTGCACCCACAGTCGTCGGTGTGGCGTTGACGAAAGTGCCGAAGCCGCCAAGGGTGTCGTAGTCTTCATGGCGCTTTGCAGTTTGGTAGATGGCGCCGAGTTTTACCGGGCCGACAGTGACTTCACCAATCGCGCGCAAGGTATCGCTGTTAACCACATTGCTTTCATAGGCAGCACCAATGAACCAGCCAGTCTTGCCGTAGCCGACAGACACAGATTGGCCGGAGGCGAAATTGTTGTCGTCCTGTTGGTTGGTTGCGCCCTGTGATACACCGGTCTCCTCGCCTTGGACTGCGGCCAGGTTAATTTCCAAACCGCCAAGCAGGATGGGCGAGGTGTATTGGATAACGTTATCGACGCGGTTTTCGCCCACCAGGTAAGTACCAATATCCGCCAGTGGCGCTTCGTTAAAACGGTCAATGTCGGTACGTTGTACTGCAGGAACATAACCATTTTTCACGATGGTGCCGTTGCGGCCAGCGAGTGAGCGCAGCGGCGTATCGTTTTTACCGGCGAGCAGCGCGCCCCATTCGCCGCGCAGGCCACCAAAAATATTGCGCTGTACCAATTCTCGGCCATTGCTGTTGGTACCGTTGTCTGCATCCACGCCGTATTCAACGCGGTAGAACACATTCACACCGGCGGCCGCATCAAAATCGCCTTGTACGCCCAGGCGTGAGCCAATACTTTCAACGGTGAAGCTGTCCAGTTCGGTAGTGACATCGGTTGCGCCAATATGGCGATAGGTAGTAGCACCGGCAGCGGTGGGTGCGAACGCAATTTTTTCAAAATCGTATTGGCCTGCAGTCAATTGCAATTTGCCGTAAAGGGTAGGGAAGCCAGCCAATGCATTGGCAGAAAGTGCCACGCCTACGGCGGCACCCAGTGCGGTGCGGGTGAAAGAATTTTTGGTGTGTTGTGAGCCAGTAACTGACCGGGTACGTGCTAATGACATGCTAATCTCCAAAAAAAGACATATCACCTCCGGTGGTCCGGTCAGTGTTTTATTTAGGTTATGTAAATCAATATTCAGTGTTATTAAAACAAGGCGTACTACTTTTTAACCGCAGCGACTTATCTGGCGTTGACGCCTTTGTCCCAACGTTTTTTTTCTCTGCTTTCCAATTGCACTATATGGCCGTTGTGAATCTGGATCTCCACTGAGCCGTAACGGATATGCGCTAGCTGGCGTTTGATTTCAGCCAGCACTTCGTCGGTGGTGCTTTCTATCTCTGGACGATGGGTTCCCATAACTAACCTCACAGGAATTAATAATGCGTTATTCAGGTGGGGGTACAGGTACTTTTTCCTGAAGTCGGCGCAATCATAGGGTTGATGTTTTAAAACGAAAAATACTGATTTTTTATTAGCTTATAACGAAGTTTATAAGCCTTATGAGGAAAGTTTATTTGCCAACACTTATCTGCTTGGAATTCAGCAAATTCATTTTTTTCTGCTCAAAAAACAACACTCGCGCGCGGCGAGTGTTGTTTTTGGTTGCTTTTTATACCGGTTTAATCATCAGGGTTTTGCATAAATTTTGTCGAAAATGCCGCCGTCGCCAAAGTGTTCGGGTTGCGCCTTGCTCCAGCCGCCAAAGTCACTGATGGTTGCAAATTCAATGGTAGGGAAGTTTTTCGCAAATTCCTTGGCAACTTGTGGATCGCGTGGACGGTAGAAATTTTTCGCGGCGATTGTTTGGCCCTCTTTGGTGTAGAGATAATTCAAGTACGCCTCTGCAACACCTGTGGTGCCTTTAGCGGTTGCGTTTTTTGTCACTACTGCAACGGGTGGTTCAGCGAGGATTGAATAAGAAGGATAAACAATTTCGATATCGTCAGTCCCTGCTTCCTGGATCGCCAGGTGCGCTTCATTTTCCCAGGCTAGCAGTACATCACCAATTCCGCGCTGTACGAAGGTGGTGGTTGAGCCACGCGCACCTGAATCGAGAACGGGAACATTTTTGTACAGCTTTTTGACAAACTCTTGTGCGGCGGTATCAGTGCCTTCGTGTTTTTTGGCGTAGGACCATGCAGCCAAATAATTCCAGCGCGCACCTCCTGAGGTTTTAGGGTTGGGAGTAATCACTTCCACACCGCTCTTGACCAAATCGTTCCAATCCTTAATCGATTTTGGATTTCCCTTGCGCACCAAAAACACGATAGTCGATGTATAAGGTGCACTGTTGTTCGGAAGAAGTGATGCCCAGTTGTCTGCGAGCAATTGGCCTTTGGCGAGCGGATCTATATCGCCAGCGAGTGCGAGTGTCACTACATCAGCTTTTAATCCATCCAATACCGCGCGCGCCTGGCTGCCAGAACCGCCGTGAGATTGTTCCACTTTTACATCGTCCCCGGTTTTGGCTTTCCAATGCTTGGCGAAAGCAGTATTGAATTCGCGATAGAGTTCGCGAGTCGGATCGTAGGATACGTTTAATAACGTAACGTCTTTTGCCCAGCTGGCCGATGTGATCAAAACAGTTGCTGCAAAAAGCGCGGCGCGTTTACTTAACAATTTCATAGTGTTTCCTTTGGAGTGGTAGATCTACAAATTAATGTCCGGTGTTTTTTTAATATCAGGTACATCCATGTGTTTCACGTGTTCAGTGAAAAATCCTGTGTAACACCGCTAAAGCCAGATCTATGCCAGAGTTTTTTTGAAAAATAATCTGCTTGTTTCAAAACACTTTGTTTTAAGCGACGAACAAATTGGTATAAGTAAAAGCGGCAGCGTGTCCCGTAATTTTTCTCGAAAATAATGGATTATTTTTTTACAAATTAATCCATTAATAATTATTTTGTTTTTTCATTTTTTGAACAAATGATTATTGTTAGTGTTCAAAAATGAGCTTTTTGGTGGATGTTCTTTGTTGCATTAAAAGCAATTCAGGTTTTCGGATTGTTTAAATATAAGCAAATTTCAGTCGGCGTTTTTTATCGAGAATGCCCATATCTTTAGTAAGGTTATGTGCACGTCTTAGTTAAAGAAAGGTAAAGTGATCCGCAACTGAGAAACTTTAGCGTTATGTTATGAGTCACATACTGGTTCATTAATCCCATCAGCAGTAGCGGGGTAGCTAGTCGCTGCTGTTACTTTATTAACTCTTGCTTTTGTTGCGGTGATGAATGATCAATCTGTTACAGAGAGGGAAACGATATTTAACCGCCAATGTGCTTTGTGTAAGAGCGCTCTGGTTGAGTGCGCTGGTAACTTTTTTATTTTCCCCAAATGCATTGGCGATTTCTGATCGCGCAGCAACACCCCAAGTGGAAGCTCAGCTCATCGCATCAGTGGCTGGTGTGCAGCCCGGTATGGAAATTTATCTGGGTGTTAACCAAAAAATTATTCCCCATTGGCATACCTATTGGACCAATCCTGGTGATTCAGGTAATGCCACCACTATTGAATGGACGTTGCCAGAAGGCGCGACAGCGAGCGATATTATCTGGCCCGCTCCCAGCCGTTTTTCGATGGGCCCCATTACCAATTACGCCTATGAAAATGATGTCACCCTGCTGACCAAAATAAAAATTCCCGCCGATGCACAACCCGGTGAACAATTTACCGCGCAGGCATTGGTTGATTGGTTGGTGTGTGAAGAAGAATGCATTCCGCAGACGGTTGAGTTGGCGTTAAGTTTACCGATTGTTGCAGTCGGCGAATCAGCTGGTGCTGGCGATCCGCGTATCGATGATGCCTTGGCGCGCTTGCCGGTCGCCAGCCCTTGGGAAATCCGCGCAACACAAACTGAAATCGATCCTGCAACTGCCCAAGGTGAATTAACTCTGCATATTCCTTTATCAGAGGCGCAACTCGCGCAGGTAAAGGACATCTGGTTTTATCCCTATGACTGGGGGCCTATCCAACAAAGCAGTGAGCAGTTGCGCAAACCGGTTGATGGCGGAATTGAGTTGCGCATTAAAACCGGTGAGGCACCGCTGAAGATTGGCGATGCAGTAACCGGCGTGTTAGTGATTACCGAGCAGTCAGGTGAGGTTACAACACAAAAAATCGCGCGCGGATTTGAAGTGGATAGTGTGTTGCAACTTGCAAGCAACACCACGTCCGATACTGCTCTTGGTTTTTTCACGGCGCTATTTCTCGCGCTGATCGGCGGCATTATTTTAAATCTTATGCCCTGCGTGTTTCCGGTGTTATCGATTAAAGCCTTATCACTGGTAAGTCACAGCAACCAAGGTGCAGCGCAAATTCGCGCCCACGGCGTTGTCTATACCCTGGGTGTGTTGGCGAGCTTTGCGTTGCTGGCGCTGCTGCTGATTGTACTGAAAGCCGGTGGTGCACAAATTGGTTGGGGTTTCCAATTTCAATCGCCGCTATTTGTTTTAGCCGTTGCCTATTTAATGTTTGCGGTGGGGTTGAGTTTATCCGGCGTATTTTATGTTGGTGGTTCAGTGGCGGGTGTTGGCTCGTCGCTTACCGAAAAGCCCGGTTATAGCGGCAGTTTTTTTACCGGCGTGCTTGCCACTATTGTTGCAACACCTTGTACGGCACCTTTTATGGCGGCGGCACTAGGTTATGCACTTGCGCAGCCTGCAGAAAAATTGTTGGCAATTTTTTTAAGCCTCGGTTTGGGTTTGGCGCTGCCGTATTTATTGCTCACCTGTTGGCCTCGCTTACAGCGCTGGTTGCCGCGCCCCGGTATGTGGATGGAGCGTGCCAAACAAGTATTGGCTTTTCCAATGTATGCCGCTGCTATTTGGTTGGTGTGGGTATTGGTACAGCAGGCAGGAGTTAATTCAATTGTGATTGCATTGGGCGGCATGTTGTTGATCGCTTTTGCAGCCTGGTTGTATAACACCACCTTGTTATCCAGCACGCGCGCGCGCAATGCAGGAACTGTGTTTGCATTGGCATTGCTCTTGCTCACTTTGGGAATAAGTTATGCGGGTATCAATTCCAGCACTGCCAGTGTTGTAAATGCAACAAAAAATGGCTCGGAAAAATCAGCAGAGCAAAATTGGGAACCCTATAGCGAAGCGCGCTTGAATGAATTATTGCGCGAGGGAAAACCAGTGTTCCTGAATTTCACTGCATCCTGGTGCATTAGTTGTTTGGTGAATGAACGTGTCGCGCTGAGTGATGCCAGAGTAAAGGAAACCTTCATGCAAGAAGGCATTACCTATTTAAAAGGCGATTGGACCAATCGCGATCTGGCAATTACCCAATTCCTGCAAAAATTTAATCGCAGTGGTGTACCGCTCTATGTGTTCTATCCAGCAGGGAAGTCAGACCAACCGGCAGAGCTGCCGCAAATTCTTACGCCGGACATGGTTATTTCGGCGGTGACTGATTCATCATCTCATTAACTTGCTAAAGGAGTAATTGCCATAAAAAACACAGTCCGTTGTCAATTTAATCTCTAACCTTAATAACTTTGATAGGAGTCTTTTATGTCATTCTTAAAAATCGCCGCCGCAAGTCTTGCACTTGCCTTTGTTAGTTCGCATGTAATGGCTGAACCGATTATCGATAAAGCCGCGCCCACTTTTTCTGGTAAAGCGGCTGATGGTTCAACCATTAATCTCGCCGATTTAAAAGGCAAAACGGTTGTGCTGGAGTGGACCAACCACGATTGCCCTTATGTTGTTAAACATTATGATAAAAGCAGTAACATCCCGAGCCTGCAGAAAGATGCAACTGGTAAGGATGTTGTTTGGTTGCAAGTGATTTCTTCTGCACCCGGCAAGCAGGGTAATGTTGATGGTGCAACTGCAATTAGCTTGAATGAAAAGCGCGGCGCAGCACCGACCAATACTATTTTGGATGCAGACGGTACTATCGGAAAGCTGTACAACGCCAAAACTACACCTCATATGTTTGTTATCAATCCCGAGGGGGTGTTGGTATATAAAGGTGGCATCGACAGTATTAAAACCGCCGATCCTGCCGATATTTCAAAGGCAACTCCCTACGTGAAAGAAGCGCTGGAAGCTCTGGCCGCCGGTAAGAAAATCCCTAACCCAAGCACTGCGCCATACGGTTGCTCTATTAAATATGCGGGTTAAGTAAAGCCGCTTTTGCTAGCTACTAGAAACGGGTCGCATGCGGCCCGTTTTTTATTTCCCTGATGTAAAAAGCAATACCGGGCATAACATTAAATCAACCATCTCTGCTTATTTAACAACAAGAAAAAATGCTTCTGTTTCTTTTCAATCAGTCTTGCTACATGTCTCGTCCTCTCGCAATTTTAGCCTTGGCGCTAATAACAATAAAAATTTCCCACTAATCAATAACTTATTTTTTATCAGTACTAATTTCCTCTGTGTCTAAAATCTGGCGCGACTTTTGCGAAGTGCCTATGCCGATTAATGACCGGCAAGGCGAACACTAACACGCCTTTGCCCGTAAAGCCGGTTGCACTTGTGGTTCGATTACGTTTTACGGGCACAAGGATGCGTGACGACGCCGAACGCTAATCTTGACCGGCAAAGGCTCACAACACCTGCGCCGGTCTTTTTTCGGTTTTTAGATTACTGGCAATTCAACTGATCTCTTGAGGAAATATATTAATGAAACACTCTGTGGCATTTTTGCCAGCAACCCTGGCTAAAGTTATTAATGGAATTGCCGTAGCTGCCATTTCAGGTTCCGCACTATTTTCATTAAGCGCTTCTGCTGCCGATGCGACGGCTCCGACGATTCCCGGCGTTACTGCGGCGGGTACAAAAGTAGAGTTCATCCGCGAAGGTTTTGAGGGCACTGAAGGTCCTATCGCCGCGCCGGATGGCAGTTTTTTGTTTACTGAAACGCGCGCTAATCGCATTACTAAAATCGCAACCGATAACAGTATTTCCACCTTTTTGGAAAATTCAAATGGCTCCAATGGCCTGGCTTTTAATGACAAAGGCGAGCTGATCACAGTGCAGGTTAACAATAACCAAGTGGGTATTATCTATCCCAAGGGCAAAGAAAAAGTATTTGTTAAGGATTACGAAGGTCAGCCATTCCAACGTACTAACGTTTTGGTGTTGGCGAAAAATGGCGGTATCTATTTTACCGACAGTGGCCCAAGTGCTGATGTAAAAGCAGCGCCGCGTACCGGGGTTTATTACATTAGCCCTGAAGGCAAAACCAAGCGGGTAGTGGATATTAATAAAATTGCCCGTCCTAACGGTATTCAATTAAGTCGTGATGAAAAAACCTTATATGTTGCTAACACTAACGGTGAGTATGTTTTGTCTTATCCGATTAAGTCTGATGGCACCTTAGGCGAAGGTAAAAACTTTGCAAAAATTCCTGGTGGATTGCAAAAAAATGAGCAGGGTGTGTCATCCAGTGGACAAGATGGTTTAGCAATTGATGCCGAAGGGCGTTTGTATGTGACTTCAAACGCGGGGGTTGACGTGTTTGATGAGCAGGGCAAATTCCTCGGCGGCATTCCTGTGCCACATAAGCCACAAAACGTCGCCTTTGCCGGTAAAGATAAGAAAACCCTCTACATTGTTGGCCGCGGTGCAGCGTATAAAGTAGCGGTACTCACACCGGGTTTTGCCGGTCGCGTTAAATAACTTACCACTAGTTCATGGGCTGGCAGCCGCCAGCCTCCACCCGTTTCAGGGAGCAATTCATGACACGCAAAACAGCTGATGATTTTCATCCGGAAGTATTAAAACTGTTTGACCAATATGTACATGGTCAGGCATCGCGCCGCGATTTTTTAACCGGCGCAGCAAAGTATGCCGCACTAGCGGGTGTAACCGCGACGGGATTGCTGACTGCACTCAGCCCGCAATTCGCGGAAGCCCAGCAAGTAAAGCCCGATGACGCGCGTATTAAAGCAACTTATGTAGAGATTGATTCGCCCAATGGCAATGGCAAAATTCGCGGTTATTTAGTGAGCCCTGCAAACGCCAAAGGTAAACTACCAACGGTGTTGGTAGTGCATGAAAATCGTGGATTGAATCCGCATATCGAAGATATTGCCCGTCGCCTGGCGCTGGATAATTTTATTGCCTTTGCACCTGATGCGCTGTTTACTCTGGGTGGTTACCCTGGCGATGAAGACAAAGCGCGCGAGTTGTTCCAAAAACTCGACCAAACTAAAACCCAGGAAGACTTTGTGACGGCGGCGCAGTACCTGCAAAAATTGCCTGCAGGTAATGGCAAAGTAGGTGTGGTAGGTTTCTGTTACGGTGGTGGTATTTCCAATTTCCTTGCCACTCGTTTGCCGGATCTGGATGCTGCAGTTCCGTTTTATGGTCGTCAACCAGAAGTAGCAGATGTACCTAAAATCAAAGCGCCCTTGTTAATTCATTATGCTGGGGTAGATGAGCGTATTAATGCGGGTTGGCCTGCGTATGAAACTGCGCTTAAATCGGCGGGCACAAAATATGAAGCCCATATTTATGCCAATGCCCAGCACGGTTTTAATAACGACACGACTCCGCGTTTTGATGAGAAAGCAGCTGCCCTTGCGTGGAAGCGCACAATCGATTTCTTCAATAAACATTTGCGTGGGTAATTAATCCCCGTTAGCGAACCGGCTATTAAGTGTATTCGGTAATAAATTTAAAAATCCCTGCATGGGTAATCATGCAGGGATTTTTTATAGCTGCAAAAAACAGCAGTTGTCTGCTTGTTATCAAACAGATAAATAAAATCAAACTGCTGAGATAGAAACAATTCGCCTGCCAAATTATTTGATTTCTCCAACCCAGCAGTGGGCTATGAAAAAAATCCATTAAAAATCAATTAACTAAAAAAATAATAACCTTGTGTTAAGAAAATGTAACCGGCGCCAAACCAATGGTATGTATGTTGCTCTAGTGCATTTATCCCAGAGTGTTTCTGGGCGTCCCGGTTTGCACTGAGGAATCCCGTTTTGTTGAAGGACATTGCATTATGAAATCCATTGCTAAATTATTGTCGCTGGTGTTTGTCTTTGTTGCACCTCTGTCATTTACACATCTGGCATTTGCGCAGACAGAGGCTGCCAAACCTGCACCGGCTGTTAAATATGAAGCCAAAAGCCCGAAATTGAACCGCGCACAAATTGATAAGTTATTGGCCAAACCGGAGCAGCTGATATTTATTGATTTACGCCGCCCTGATGAACTCACCAAAATCGGCGGCTTCCCGGTTTATCTCAGCATTCAATTGGCGGATCTGGGAAAAAGCCTGGCGTTCATTCCTAAAGACCGCACCATTATCACCGTATCAAACCACGCTGGCCGCGCTTTGCGTGGCGCCGATATATTGGCCGATAAAGGCTTCAAAGTAGCGGGTGCTGCAGGTGTGCAGGACTACGAAGCTGAAGGCGGTACACTGAGCAAAATCGTTGCTCCGGCTCCTAAGAGCTAATCAGAAAATGCTGGTTTTTATTTAACATCCAATCCATTTAATCATTTATCTAATCTACAAAAGAGAATCATCAATGAAATTGAAAGCTCTTGCTATCTGCACCGGTTTGCTCGGTGCCAGCATCACCATTTCCAGTTTGCCTGGATTTGCACAAAGTGCGGCGCCCGCACCGGCGCAACAACGTCCGGTTATTAGCCCGGAAGAAGCGCTGCAAAAATTCAGTTTTTTTGTAACCAGTACGGGTGTAGGCAAAGGCGCTGATCTGGGTGGTTTGGCCGGTGCCGATGCACATTGCCAAACATTGGCGAAAACAGCTGGTGCAGGCAATAAAATCTGGCGCGCTTATTTAAGTACACAAGCCGCAGGAGGCAAGCCCGCGATTAATGCGCGCGACCGTATTGGTAAAGGCCCTTGGTATAACGTGAAAGGCGCGTTGATTGCCAACGATGTAGCGCATTTACATGGCGATACCTTGGAACAGGCACGTTTGGGCAGCAACCTTACACGCAATCAGGCATTGAATGAAAAAGGTGAACGTGTTCTAGGTGCAGGTGATACGCCTAACCAACACGATATCCTCACCGGTTCAAAAACCGACGGTACTGCATTTACCGATGCTGCGGATCACACCTGTAAAAACTATACGAGTACTGCAACCGATGGCTCAGTACAAGTGGGGCACTTTGATCGCACTGGCGGCGGCAATGCATCCTGGAACTCTGCACACGCTAGCCGTGGTTGCAGCCAGGAAAACCTGGTTGGTACTGGTGGTGCAGGATTATTTTATTGTTTTGTAGCTAACTGATATTTCTTGTCCAGATGGTTGAGCAAAAAAGGCCAGATTTTTTCTGGCTTTTTATTTTTATGAATTCTTATCTGCCCGCTGAGGCAGCCGGTTTCCACTCTCTGGTTCTCACCAATTCATTTTCCACTAATTGATCCGGTGGGCTCACTACCAATAAATCATCTTTGGATATACCTTCCAATACTTCGACATCGCGTCCGAGATCGCGGCCTAATTTTATCGTGCGGAAACTAATCGTGTTATCGCTTTCAACTACCGCAATGCGCTGGTTTTGGTCGCGGATAATTAAAGTCGCAGCAGGTGTAACCAATGTCTCTATGCTGCTGGTAACAGAAATGGAAACTTCGGCATAGGCTCCAGGTAAAATAGTTGCGCCGGGATTGGGTAAAATTAAATCCACTTGGCGCGAGCGGGTACTGGGGTCTATACCACCAGCAATACGTTCAATTAGTGCGTTAAGGTTTTGTCCTTGTTGTTCACGCAAATTAATGGCAATGCTGGTACCTGTTGCCAAATTATCGGCATAGGCCTGCGGAATCCAAATTGTTGCCCTGAGTGGATCGGTCTGTGTCAGTGCAAATAATTCTTTGCTGCCCACTGTAATGTAATCGCCCACTTCAATACTGCGTCGCGTAATGATGCCGGTAAAGGGGGCAACAATATTGCGATAGTTTTCCAGGTTTTCCAGCCGTTTCACATTCGCCTGTGCCGCATTCAAATCCGCTTCGCTCTGGCGCAGTGCGCTGCGTTTTTCATCCAGATCCTGTTGTGAGATTGCGCTTTCACTTTGGCTCAATGCCTCCCAGCGCGCCAATGTTGTTTTGGCTAGCTGGCTGCGTGCGGCAATTTGTTCGCGCTCAGCGCGCGCTTCTGCCAATTGATGCTCTTGTTCGGGTGTATCGATAATCGCGAGTAGTTCACCCTGCTTGACGTAATCGCCAATCCCTTTGTGCCATGCAGCAATGTAACCGCTGGTGCGCGCATAAATTACGGATTCGCTATTGCCGCGTAATGTGGTGGGCAAGCGCAACGTTTGCTCAAGTTTTCCGGGTGTTGCTTTGGTGGTGAGTACGGTGCGTTCCAGCGTTGCGCTGGTATAAGCTTCCAGCGCTTTTGCCTCCTGGCTATTCACTAATGCGCGCGTACTGCCACCCACGATGAGCAACGCAACAACAGCCCAGATTGCGCGCTTCGCATAAATCTGGCTCTGTTGTGCCTGGCTTTGTTGTTCCTGGGGTGCGGGAAGATCAACCGGGAGCGGGTGAAAATCATTCATGCAAATACTACTCAGTGAGAATTGATATAAATACTGTTAAAAGACTTCGTGGCCGGGCGGTCAGCTAAACGTTTATGCAGGCTGGCAAATACCACGGGAACAAAAATCAGTGTCGATACAGTGGCGAACAATAGTCCGCCGATAACAGCGCGGCCGAGTGGTGCATTTTGTTCACCACCTTGGCCAAGGCCGAGCGCCATAGGCAACATACCCATAATCATTGCGAAAGCCGTCATCAGAACCGGACGCAAACGCGTTGATGCTGCTTCAAGCGCGGCAGTGAGCGGTGGAATACCTTCTTGTAAACGCGTGCGTGCAAATGACATCAATAGAATGCTGTTGGCGGTTGCAACACCCATGGTCATGATGGTGCCGGTCAATGCAGGCACGCTGAGTGTTGTGCCGGATAAAAATAACATCCAGGCGATACCGGCGAGCGCAGCGGGCAGGGCACTGATAATAATTAACGGGTCGAGCCAGCTTTGGAAATTCACCACCACTAATAAATACACTAAAGCAATTGCCACAATAATGCCCAAGCCTAACCCGACAAAAGCGGTTTCCAATGTTTCGATTTGGCCGCGGACTTTTAAATCTACACCGCGCGGTAATGTGGAGCGTGCCTGTTCAATTAGTTTATTAATATCGCGGCTCACAGAACCTAAATCGCGCCCTTGAATGTTGGCGTGAATATTAATCATGTTGACGTTGTTGTAGCGATTAACCGCTGACGTTTGCGCCGTGCGTTTGTAGGTGACGACATTGCCCAACAATTGTTGTTTGCCATCGCTGCCTTTACCGATGGGAATGCCCATAAGTTCGTCGATACTGTCCATATCGATTTCCAGGCTGCGCGCGCCTATGTTGTAGGTGTTGCCGTTGGTTTCATTCAACCAATAGGTAGGGGTGGTTTGCATGCTGCCGCTCAGGGCTATCATCATATTTTCCGCCACATTGCGTGCGTTTAAGCCCAGCTGCTGCAATTGTGTGCGGTTCATTTCCAGCGAGAGTGTCGGTTTACTCCAGCGTTGGTAAACATGCGCATCTACGATACCGGGAATTTTTCGCAGCTCGTTATTCAGTGCGGTCGCGAGGGGAATGATGTCGGCCGGTTTACCACCAATAAACTGCACATCAATCGGCGCGGGTATGCCAAAGTTTAACGTCTGGCTGATTTGGTCAGAGGGTTGAAAAAAGAACTCAACATGTGGAAAACGCTCCGGCAAACTCAGGCGCAAACTTTTCATAATGTCGGCGCTGTTAAGTTTTCCCGGAGTGAAACTGAACATAATTTCTGAATCTGCAGATTCTGCTGTGCCTGAATTACCGTTCAGGGTGTTAATGGTGCTGTATGGCCCGCCGATAATATCGAGGATATCGCCCATCTGCTCTGCAGGTACGGTTGCGCGAATTTGCTTATGAATTTCATCCACCAATTGTGGCATTTGTTCGAGGCGTGTGCCGGAAGGCGCGCGGATATGCAGGCGCAATTGACCGCTATCTACCACCGGAAATAAATCCTGCCCCAGCATCGGGTAAATACCTAATGACAATAAACAAAAGCCAAAAAAAGCCGCCATAAATTGTTTGCGTTTATGTAATAGCACTGCCAGAAATAGCGAAAAGTGATGACGGAATTTTTCAAAGCGATCATTAAAACGGTGGTGCAAATTGATACAGGCAATGACCAGCGGATTTTTAGCGACGGGTTTGGTTTGGTGATGATTCTTCATCATAAACATTACCAGCGTAGGCACCAGGGTGCGCGAGATAATATAAGACGCGATCATTGCAAATATCACCGCTTCGGCCAGTGGTACAAACAAATAACGCGCAATTCCGCTGAGGAAAAACATCGGCAAAAATACAATACAAATACACAGGGTAGAGACGAAAGCCGGCACTGCGATTTCCTGCGCGCCATCCAGAATGGCTTGCAGCGGGTCCTTACCCATCGCCATTTGCCGTTCAATATTTTCAATTTCTACCGTGGCATCATCCACCAGAATACCGACTGCCAGCGCAAGGCCACCGAGAGTCATCAGGTTAATGGTCTGGCCAATTAAATGCAGGCAAATCAATGACACCATAATGGAGAGTGGAATCGATACCGCAATAATCAAGGTGCTGCGCCAGTTGCCGAGGAAAAGCAGAATTAACGTGGCAGTGAGCGCAGCGGCAATCAACCCTTCATGTACCACATTGCTAATTGCCGCCTTTACGAAAATCGATTGGTCAAACATAAGTTTGATATCAATTCCCTCCGGCATTTTGGCCAGCATTTCCGGAATGGAATTTTTAATATGTTCTACCGCTTCAATGGTAGATACACCACCAAACGCCAACACCGAATTCAATACACTGCGCGAACCATTTTGCCGCGCGATAGTAGTGCCCGGCGTAAAACCATCGTGAACGTTAGCCACATCGCGCAACAACAATGTGCGGCCTTTGTCGGTGCGAATCGGTATAGAACCGATCTCATCAATTGTCGCAATAGCGCCGTTGAGTTTTACATCAAATTCGCTATCGCCCACCTTCATAGTGCCGGTGGGTAAAATTAAATTTTGCACACCCATAGCCGCCACAATATCTGCCGGTGTGAGGTTATTGGCGAGCAGGGCACCTGCATCCAGATCCACCGCTACCTGGCGTGAACGCGAACCGTAAGGGAAGGTGAGCGATAAACCTTTTTTACTCGATACGATTGGCCGCAACACCGTGCCCGCTGCATCGCCAATTTCAATATCCGATAAGGTATCGCTGGAAATACTCAGCTGTACCACCGGCAATTCCGATGCAGACCAGGCGCGCACTCGCCCCGCCTGCGTTCCCTGCGGCATACCACGCGCTGCGCCATTTGCACTCATGGTAGTTTGGCTCAGTGCCGTATTGATATCGGTACCCGGCTGGAAAAATACTTTTACGATTCCCAGACCCGCTGCGGAAAACGATTCGGTGTGCTCAATATTATCCACCGCCTGCCCAAGCTCCCGCTCCGCAGCGGAGGTAACCCGCTCCGACATCTCCTTCGCTGTAAGCCCTTTGTATTCCCACAGCTCGGCGACCACCGGAATATTAATCTGCGGAAAAATATCCGTCGCCATTTTGCTCAACACAAACGGCATGGTTAATACAATCAGCAGTGCCGCCACAATAAATGTGTAAGGGCGACGTAACGCAATTTGAACAATCCACATGGCAGGGAGATTTCTATAGAAGTAAATTCAACAGTTAAAAGGGCATTCAACAGCCATCAGCAATAACCGCGCCATTTGGTGGTTGCAGGATTTATGCGGGTTGGGTAAGGTTGGGATTGGGTTTTTGTGTTGAAAAAGAAGCATGTGTTGGTGATGGGAGTTGATTAATCAACATTTAGAGTTGAGGTGAGTGTAACTTTTGTAGGTATCTCTTACGGAAAAATCATCATACGTAAATGGAAATGAGCACTCAATATTTAAAATATGTACCTCATTAGGTTTTTGGTGAGCATATAAATGCCAACAGCTGGGTACTAATATCTATAGGAATATCATGATCTATCATTATTGTAATCCAGCTAGTTTTGTTAGCATTGTTAAAAGTAAAACTATGTGGGTTTGTGATTTAAAAAAAATGAATGATCCATCTGAATTGACGCCCGGATTTGAAATTGTTAGAAGCCTTTGGGACGAAATGGTGCCAAGCCAGAAAGGGAAGTTTACATCTAATGATTTGGAGCATGATCGGTTTTTCTATCTGGCAGCATCGTTCTCTAAGAATTGTGACTTATTAAGTCAATGGCGATCATATGGGGGTAATGGAGCTGGGTTTGCTATAGGGGTATCCGAGCTTGATTTATTGAACTCAAATTCGTTCAGTAAAAATATATTGGTTTCATCAGGAAATGATTCTGAAGCTTCTATAGTTCGATTTCCTCCCCCATTTAAGATGCAAGATGTTTTTTATAATGAAGAAAGTTTTCGATTTTACATAAGTGAAAAGCTTACAAAGTTTATAAATGAATATGGAGTTCCTTTCGAAAAATCAAGTGGCGAGCCTACTAAGTTGAGTCATATTAATTTTTACTCAGAGCTTATCTCGGATGCTTGTCTATTAAAGAGTAAATTTTATAAAGAGGAAGAGGAGGTGAGAATTTTTGCATCACTATGGCACTCACCTTCAATATATCAATCTGATCTGATTTTTGAGTCAAAGCTAAAAATTGATTTCATGGCTACGCAAAATGGAATAAAAGCCTATTCAGCGATTAAGTTGGCTGGAAATGATGTGGAGTCAATACAAAAAATAGTGATCGGACCAAAGTCAGAATCCTCAATTGAAGAGGTTGAATTATTTATGAAGCTTAACTCATTTAGGAAATGTTTTGTTGAAAAGTCTGAAGGAGAATATCGATAATGTGCACTGAGAAAGTTGTCTGTAAAAAGTAGTACGGGTACGGGGATTTTATTTTTATAAAATCCCCGTATTTCGCTAGGTTCCAGACGGGCTACGAGTTAACGATAAGAATTAAAAGTTAGCTAATCAGATAATCAAAACCTCCCGCTGAAACTGATAGCTGCCCAACGCGGGTTGGCAGGCGTATAACTATTCCAGGTGCGCGTGCTGGGTGTGTCGTCATCAAACAAATTTTTGACAATCAAGCTGACATCAAACGTTTGGTCTGAATTGCCAATACCGATACCAAAGTCCACCAGCGTTCTGCCTTCAATCCAACCGTAAGACGACAAGGAGTTATCCGAGTTGTATTTACTGTTGTATTGCGCGTTCAGATTGGTATGGAACTCTTTGCCATTACCAATGGGCAAGCGGTAGTCAGCACCAATGTTGAACGAGTATTTCGAAGCGCCCGGTAGTGTTTCACCGCTCACATCCTTGTACGGATCTGCACCGGGGAAACTATCTTCCGAGGGTTGCGCGGAGTTGGTGAACTCCACGTATTCTGCATCGGTAATTGCACCTGCAAAACGTAAGGTAGTATTCGGGACGCCAGAATAAATACCGTCGATTTCAATACCGCGTGCTTCCACCTTCGGAATGTTGGCCGTGGCATTGGTGTAAATATCTACCGCTTTTGGCTCGGCCTGACGGGCGAGTGTTGTGCTGTATTCGTCGAATATACGGCTGGTTTGTTGGTAGTCCTTAATATTCATTTGGAACAGGGCCAGGTTAAATACCAGGGTGTTATCCAACAGTAATGATTTAATGCCCAATTCATAGGCATCAATTTTTTCTTCTGTTACCAGATTGGAAATTCCGTTGGTTGCCTGCGCAATACCGGCTTTTTCACCGTGCTGCCAGGAAGCATAGGTAGTCAGTTTTTCGTTCCATTTGTAAGTGGGGCTGATAACAAAAGACGGCAGGGTTTTTTCATAGGGCTCCACATCAAATTCGTCAAACACTACACCGATTTGCGATTGGCGCAGCGCTTTTGCTGCACCCACTTGCGCTTTTTGTGCAGCGGTTAAACTGGCATAGGTATCTCCGGGCGCGCCGCTAATTGTTTTGGCAAAATATTCATTGGCAAGTTGATCGGCCAGTGTCAGTTGTGCAGTTGAGTTATCGGTTACCAGCGTTTTGGTGCCATCTGGATTGGTGACTACGCGTCCCAATGTGCCTGCAGGAATGGTGAGTGTATCGTTGATTTTGGTGGCCGCATTAACCGAGTGGAAACCACCCAGATTGACATTGTTGACCACTGCCGGATTTAGCTCAGCGCCAAATCCATGATCTTTGATGTAAGTGCCAGTGCGGTTAGTGCGCTCTTCACGGGTGAAACGTAAGCCTGTAGTCAGTACAAACTGTTCAGTGAAATTCCAGTTGGCTTGCGCAAATGCCGCCGAACTTTCGTTGTTGATATCTTGAAAGCCAGCAGGGCTATTCCATGCCATGTCCAGGCCGGAGAGCGAATTAATTAACAGGTAGCGGCCGTTGGAATCTTTATCGAGTGTATTGTATTGCGCGTTACTGGCAAACCAGGCACCGGCATCATTACCCCATACCCGTTGATACTCGGCAACGTTATTCACATCCAAATAGAATAAACCCGCTTGATAATCCACAAACTCGCCTTGCTGTGAACTTAAACGCAGCTCCTGGCTAACTTGTTTGTAGTCGTTAAAAAAACCACCGGAATTGCGCTGTATATCAAACGGCGTGCCTTCATCGTTTACCGCATTGAAATGGTAATCTTTATAAGCGGTAATTGAGGTGATGGTGTGTGTATCCAGCTTCCAGTTTAATTCTGCAGTAGCGCCATTGCTGCCAGTGATTAGCGGGCGGCGGCCATCGGTGTTGTATTCATTTTTACCGCCACCATAGAGGTAGCTGTCTTCGTAATTGTAATTGGGGCTTTGTGTAAACCAGCGGCGCGTTAAGCGAACACTGGCATCGGAAGTATTCGGATTGTCCGCACCATTGGAGAATTTTGTGGGTGTCGGCGTGTAAATTGTGCGGCCATTAGTGCGCTCACCCGCACGCGGTTGCACGTCAAATGCAAAGCGTGCGCTGAAATCCTCAGTGGGTGTCAACAAAAATTGTACGCGCCCGGAAACACGCTCTTTGTTAGAAATGCTCTCGTCGCTGTTGTAGGCATTTTTAATATCACCCTGGCCTTTGCTCACACTGAGTGTGCCGCGCCATGCGAGTAAATCTTCAATCACCGCGCCTCCGCCTGCGAAGCGACCTTGTACTGTGTCCCATTCGCCGAGCGTAATCGAATAATTAAAATCCGGATCAAACGATGGACGTTTAGTCGTGACGTTGATTGCACCGATACTGCTGTTTTTACCCAACAAGGTTCCCTGTGGCCCGCGCGCAACTTCAACGGTTTCGATATCGGTGAAATCAAAACTGGATGAGAGTGCGTTATAGGCGTAGTTAACACCATCCACAATCAAACCCACCGCCGGATCCTGCGCTTCAGTTTGTCCCTGCTTGCCAATACCGCGAATGGATAGGCTGCTGGTTCTTTGGTTGCCTTGGTTCCAGGATATGTTCGCGAGGCGCTGGGTGAGGGCACTGATATCTGTCGCGTTTAATTTCTCTAGTTCTTTACCTGCTACTACTGATACCGACAGCGGAACATCCTGCAATTTTTCAATGCGATTGCGGCTGCGCACTGTGACTACTCCCAACACCAGTGGTTTATTTTCAGCAGTTGTGTTTTGTGCAGTTGTCGCTTTCGCCGCTGCATTTTGCGCAGTGTTGTTGCTGGTGCTATTTGTTGATTGTGCAGCAGCGGCTGATGAAAAAAATACACTGGCGATTAAAAGGGCGATAGGTTTGATAGAAAAACGCTGTGTTTCTGTTGAAAATCGAGCAGCCAATGTTGGCGAATAAACGTTACGACGATAACTCATGAAAAAACTCCTGGTTTATGTAGTTCAACAGAAGTGGTTTTCGCAACTTGCGTGCCAAATAAAAAATTAAACCTTCTTTTAATTTCGCCAAGAAATATTTTTTTCAATAGATTCAATCATCTGCATCAATTTAAAAATTTATATTTTAATCGTAATTGAATTTTGGCGTGCTAGTTGCAATTCCCCAGTTGTTATTTATTAACTGTTGATTATTCAAAACAATTCGGCATCGGCAAACAGGGCGCCTGCCCCTGTTAGAGTGCAAGTTCAGGAGTGAATTAATGAAAAAGAAAACGTTATTGTGGGGGCTGATCCTTGCGGCATCTACGTCGGTTTGGGCAGCGGGCGATACCAAGTCAGCACCCGAAAAAAAATCGCCGGCGGTTGCCAAAAAAGAATCTGTTAAACCCATCACTAGTACTGCTGCTAAGGATTGGGCGTATTTGCCAGTCAATACCAGCGTTCCGGTACCGGATGCGGGCAACAGCAAGTGGGTGCGCTCACCGATCGATAATTTTGTGTTAGCGCGGTTGAATGAATATGGTTTAAAACCATCGGAAGAAGCGGATCGCGCAACTTATATCCGCCGCGTCACCTTGGATTTGTTGGGGCTGTTGCCAACCCCAGCCGAAGTGGAAGCCTTTGAAAAAGATAAATCCCCCGATGCCTATGAAAAATTAGTGGATCGTTTGTTGGCATCACCACACTTCGGCGAGCGTCAGGCACGCCGCTGGTTGGACTTGGCTCGCTATGCAGACAGCGCCGGTTTTCAGAATGACCAGACGCGTCCTAATAACTGGCGCTATCGCGACTATGTGATCAAGTCTTTTAATGATGACAAGCCATTCAATCAATTTGTGCGTGAGCAAATCGCCGGTGATGAGATTTGGCCGGATAGCCAGGAAGCAAAAATCGCCACCGGATTGTTGGCTGGCTACCCGGATAATTTTAACTCGCGCGATTTGGTTCAGCGTCATTACCAAATTGCTACCGATATGACCGATCTGGTTGGCGAAACTTTTCTCGCATCTACTATCGGTTGTGCAAGATGCCACAATCATAAAATCGACAAGATTAGCCAGGTCGAATATTTCCAGCTGCAAGCTTTTTTTGCTAACACCTTTAACAATGAGCGGATTGAGTTAGCGAAAGGCAGTGAAACGCAATGGGATATCGATTTTATTACCGCGCAGTCGGTGTACCAAGCGGCGATCAAACCGATTACCGATCAACAAAAAGCCATTCTCGACCAAGTGCGTGAAAAGGGACGTAAATATCACAACGAACGATACTTAACGGATAGCCGTGAGGCAATTTTCAAACCGAAAGAGCAGTGGACACCCTTGGATAAGTGGGTCAATGCGCGTTTGAATGCAGTGGCGTCCGAGCGCGATATTGCGGGCTATTTACGCGAAACATCACAGAAGGGGCATTCGCAATATGATCCTGCGAATGTTGAGCGTTGGGCTGAGTATGAAAAGCTCACTGAAGAGTTGAAAAAGTACGACAACCTGCGCCCACGCCGCGGTTCTAAAACTTACACAGCATTGACTGAGTTAGGTACAGAAGCGCCTGCTACTCATGTGCGGTTCAATGGTATCCATGAGCGTCCGTTAGAAGCGGTTGAACCTGGTTTGCCAAAACTCTGGGCTGGCAATAATACCCAGTTGCAAATTACGCCCACTGCGACATCAACGGGTCGCCGTACTGCTCTCGCTAATTGGTTGGTGAGTGAAGAAAATCCATTAACTACCCGTGTGTATGTCAACCGTGTATGGGCTCAATTATTTGCCAAGGGAATTGCCGGTATTGTTGAGGACTTTGGTCGCGCCGGTGAAAAGCCAACCCATCCGGAGTTGTTGGATTATCTCGCTGCTGATTTTGTGAAAAACGGTTGGAGCCCGAAAAAACTGCAGCGTGAAATTGTTTTGTCGGCTGTTTATCGCCAGTCATCTGAAGAGCGCGCCGATGTAGTTGCTGTTGACCCCGCCAATAAATTGTTAGCGGTTTATCCACGCAAACGTTTGGAAGCGGAAGAACTGCGCGATTCATTGCTCTATGCATCCGGCGAGCTGGACGAAACCATTGGCGGCCCTGCGGTGTTCCCGAAAGTGCCTAGTAGTTTGGTTGCGGGAAATGTGCTGAACAATGGCCAGGGCGGTGCACTCTGGGAAGATGCGAAAGATCCTAACGATCATAAGCGCCGCAGTATTTACACCTTTGTGCGCCGCAGTTTGCCTTATCCATTAACCGCATCCTTTGATCCGGCTGATCCATCCAAACCGCACCACAAGCGCGACGTCAGTACAACTGCATTGCAGGCGCTGACTTTGTTTAACAGCGATGTGGTCTTTGGTTGGTCACAAGCCCTGGCTGGTCGCGTCATTTCAGAAGCCGGTGCAAATGAAAATGCGCAATTGGATACGCTCTATGAAATTTTGTTCTCACGTAAACCAACGCGCGAAGAGAAATCAGCGCTGAAAGGTTTCCTCAAAGAACAGGAGAAATTGGTAGAGAGCAAAGCCTGGACTGACAAATTTGAAGTCGCTGTACCGACTGGATTGAAGGACACCAAAAATCTTGATCCATTCAAGGCGGCAGCATTTGTTGATCTGGTGCATGCAGTGGCTAACTCCAACGAATTCGCGTATCGCTTTTAATGTATGACTTGTTTAGCCCTACCTGCATAAGCGGGTAGGGTGAGAGAAAATTACTTACTGATTATTATTTTTAACTTATTAAGAGATTAAAAAAATGGACAACAAATCACGTCGCGATTTTTTAAAGAACAGCAGTTTGGGAGTGGGTGGTGTTGCACTGGCTGGCGCTATCCCTGGGTTCAATATTTCTGCCGCATCAGCTGCTGAGCTAATCGATCCACTTGCACCGAAAGATCCGCACTTTCCGGCGAAAATTAAATCGGTTATCTGGCTGCATCAGAACGGTGCCCCGAGTACGTTGGACTTGTACGACTACAAACCGGAGTTGGTAAAGCAAGCTGGCAAAGGCGTACCTGATTCATTCCTGAAAGGCATCAAGACCAGTACGCAAGGTGGCGTAAATGAATTATTTGTTTCCAATTACAGAAGTTGGAAACAATACGGCGAAAGCGGCGCATGGTTCTCCAATTTGTTGCCTAACCTTGCACAGCACGCTGATAAGCTGACATTTATCAAATCCAGCGTAACTATTGGTGCAACTCACGATATTTCTATTTTGAAATTGAATACCGGTGACCTTAACCCCGGCCGCCCATCGCTTGGTGCCTGGATTTCTTACGCACTGGGTTCTGCCAATCCGGATTTGCCGCCCTATGTTGTGTTGTATAACGGCGCCTCGGAACCGCGTGCAGGTTCGGTAAACTGGAACTCAGGTTTCTTGCCGGCGGTTTATCAAGGTACTGCATTCCGTCCTGGTGATTCACCAATCTATTATCTGGATCGCCCGGAATTGCGCTCTGCATTGCAACAACGCAGTTCACTGGATTTGTTGAATCGCTTGAATAAATTAAATGCGGAAAATCGCCCCTTAGATACCGAATTGAAGGCGCGGTTACGCTCTTACGATTTGGCTGACCGTATGCAAGTTGCTGCACCGGAAGCCGTTGATCTCTCCAAAGAAACCGACGCGACCAAAAAATTGTATGGCATTGACGATGCGATCACCGGCAGCTATGGCACTAGCCTACTGCGCGCGCGCCGTTTGGTAGAGCGCGGTGTGCGTTTTATTCAAGTCGTGAGCGGTGCGCCTGATGGCGAAACCGAAATCACCAGTTGGGATGCGCATGATGATCTGGATAAAAACCACGGCCTTATGGCAAAAATGGTCGATAAGCCAATCGCCGGTTTGTTGGAAGATTTGAAATCGCGCGGTTTGTTGGAATCTACATTAGTGGTATGGACTTCCGAGTTCTCCCGCACGCCTTGGGGTGAAAGCGGTACTGGTCGCGACCACAACCCATGGGGTTACACCCAGTGGATGGCGGGTGGCGGCTTGAAAGCGGGCTTCACCTACGGCGGTACGGATGAATTGGGAGTGCAGGTTGCCGATAAAGACACCGCCGTTGACACCTACGATTTGCATGCAACCGTATTGCACCTGTTAGGTTTGAATCACCTGAAAACCACCTTCATTAACAATGGCCGCTCTGAGCGACCAACAGTGGTGTTCGGTAAAGTGGTTAAAGATATTTTGGCTTGATTTATATCCGCAATCTTGTGGGGTAGCCGTGCTACCCCTGTTTCATAAATTATTGTTTGGGGCATGTTGTTTACACTTATGCGTAATCTAGTTGTTGCTTTACGTTTTGTTGCTGTCGTAATTGGGAGTAGTTTGTTAATCAGTTTTACCAGTTTTGCCCAAGAGGCTGAAATGGATATGGATCTGATGCAGACCATTGAAAGTACCAATGATAATCTCTCCTCTAACATCGCCCTGGAAAATGCAGAGTCTGCTATTGCCGATGCACAAACACTGAACGAGCTGTTTGCCGTTGTTGAAGAACATTACTCCAAAGAGTTGGCAGCTGGTAAGGATGTTGCAGAGGCTGTGGATTTAACCAAAAAAAGTGTGAAATTTTCCAGTGAAATAATAACGTTTCTTGGACAGAATGATTTTGAAAGTGCAGCCAATACCGCAACCGATTTGGCGCGCACTTGCAAAACCTGCCACAATTTTTATAAAGAAGACTAAGCATATGTTATTGCGCAGTCGTATTGCTCTGGCGCAGCTTTTGGTATTGTTGTGCTTGTGTGCCGGCCTGTCGGTTGGCGCACAAGAGCCCGATTATTCACTGCTTGATTCTGCTAGCGCGGACAATGGTAAATTATTATCCAATGATGAACGCTGCCAGGAATGCCATGGTGTTGATGGCAATATTCACGCGAACAACGAAGCCGGTAAAATCCCCAAGCTGGCAGGGCAGCACCCGGCCTATTTGTTAAAACAATTTAATGATTTCCGCAGCGGCGACCGCCACCACGATTTCATGGCGATGATGGCCAGAACAGTGGATGATGAAACCGCCGCAGATATATTTGCGCACTATGCCGCACAGCCAGTTATGCGGGGTAGCGGTACAGACGATAATCTTTTAGGTAAAAAGTTATACCTTGAAGGTGACGGCACCAGACAGATTCAAGCCTGTGCCATTTGCCACGGTATCGATGGTCGCGGTCTTGCGCCAAACCATCCATCGCCTGTTGCAGGTTTAGATTTGGAGTTTATTCCCATTATCGGTGGGCAGGATTGGCACTATCTGGATCAGCAATTGCGCGATTGGCGCAGTGGTGAGCGCACCAATAGCAGTGAAGGCATCATGAATAACGTCACCGCCAATTTGCGCGATGATGAGATCAAGGCATTAACCGATTATATTTCACGTCTTTAACCAGTTTTAAGTCTTTAACCCTTATTGGAAATAGTTTATGAAACGTTTATTAACTTTCGGTGTTGTGGCAGATTTGTCTATGGGTTTAATGAGTCCGGCATTTGCAGCGTTGAAAGAGGGGGATAAAGCTCCCCTATTTAATCTGGAAGCATCACTGGCAGGAAAACCCTTTCAATTTTCGCTCGCAGAAAGCCTGAAGAAAGGCCCTGTGGTCGTGTATTTTTATCCGTCAGCCTACACCGGCGGCTGCAATATCCAGGCGCATACTTTTTCCGTCAGCAGTGAAAAATTTGCTTCTGCAGGTGCAACGGTCATTGGTGTTTCGCTCGACAGTATTGAGCGTCTCAACGATTTTTCCGCTGATCCGGAATACTGTGCTGGAAAATTCGCGGTGGGTTCGGATGCGGATGGCAAGATCGCCAAAGCGTTCGAATTAAATGTACGTGAAGCGGTAGAAGGGAAGGTGGATTCACGCGGTGAGGCTATTGACCACGGCTTTGCCGAACGCACTACCTTTATCATTACACCTGATGGCAAAATCGCAGCTACTATCGGTGGTGTAACACCCGCAGAGAACGTAAAAACGGCGCTTGAAAAAGTTCAGCAACTTTCCGCGCGTTAACTCTGGCTAAGTTGTCCTTTAATAAATATCCGCATTCGCGGGTATGATGAAATGATATCTATAAAAAGAGATGTTCAAAAAACCACAATAAGTATATTTGCTGTTGATTGGCTGTTTAAAAATCAACAGCAATTAACCCATCGGTTTGCTCACTATCATTCAGTACAGGTAATGGCTGTTGTATGTTGACTGTCAACAATGATTTCCTGTGTAAAACAAAACATGGATGATGGTTTTTTGTTCATATTTCAGCACTTTTTAAGTGGATATGACGTTATATTAAATTATTCATGAGTTGGCCTGGTGTTTGCTATCTACTAAATTAGATTAAATAATTTTTCTAATTTAAAGCTAACTGTTTGAAGGAAAATAAATATGTCACTCCCATCAAAAAAAACCTTAGGCTTTTTGGTCAGTCTACTTTGGTTTTTAAGTGCTACTGCAGCTACGGCGCATCTTGCATTTTCTGCTGAATTTGATGCACAAAAACCTTTCGAACTGAAGAGTGAAACCACCAAGAAAACATGGGTTAATTCACCTGGCTGGATTTATCTGGATGTGCGTGCATCCCAAGCCGTTGAATACTGAAATTCCCAACAATTGGTGTGTATCCTGTGGATAGTGATTTGACTTTTTTGGAGGGTTGTATGAATACGTTAATGGGGAAAAATATTTCATTAAGCAGGCGACGTTGGATTGTATCTGCACTTATCCTGTTAGCCTATGTGTCGTTCTCATTGTCCTCAATGAATAGCGAGGCCGCTGAAAGAACTTGTATAATGACCTCGGATTTACACAACCAGTTAACCGTAACGAAAATTAATAGTGATTAGGAGATAGGCGTTAATGACTCATGTATCAAAAGTGGCGAGATCGTTGAAATTACTGGGTGCAACATTGTTGGTCACCTTGAGTTCGGGTTTGTACGTGGCGGATGCAGCCGCACAACCTGCAGCTGATCCTGCTGCTGCAGCAAAACAAGCGGTTGCTGTTCGCAAAGCAGCATTCGTTTTGATTGCTAATAACTTCAAGCCAATTGGTGAAGTGTTGCAAGGTAAAGCAACTTACAATCAGGCAGAAATTGTTAAGCGTTCTGAACGCGTTGCCTTCCTGAGTTTATTGTTGGATGGCACTTTCCCGGATGCGTCTAACCTCGGGGAACCTACCACTAAATCCAAGCCGGAAATTTGGGCGAAAAAAGCAGACTTTGATAAACAAATTAAAGAGTTTCAGGTAAACGCTGCGGCGCTCGCCGAGATTGCTGCCAAAGAATCAACCGCGTCAGATGCGTTTAAAGCAGCTGCAAAAGCCGTCGCTGAAGGTTGCAAAGGCTGTCACGATGCGTACAAAGCAAAGTAATAGCGGTGTAAGGGTTCCGGTTTGAAATAGCGCTCATCATATCGCTCTTGCTGTGTTATGCAGCAAGAGCGATTTGTTTTGAATAGCTGAGATGTTAATTGAAATAACTGACAGGCCTGACTATGACTGAACAACTTGTCGAAGCTGCTGAAAATACCATTGCCCTAGAAGATGATAATAATCTTGAAAGATCCCAGTTAAAAATATGGGATTTGCCTACCCGGGTTTTCCATTGGTTATTAGTGGTTTCTTTTATTGCTGCCTATGTCACAAATTGGTTAGGTGTCAGTTATTTTGCCTATCATTTATGGGCGGGGTATTTTGTTGTTATCCTTTTAGTTTTCAGGATTGTCTGGGGCGTCGTCGGTACCCATCACGCGCAGTTTGTCAATTTTGTACGTCACCCTGTAGAGAGTGTGAAATACGCACTTCATCTCACCAGAGGTAAAGCGAAATCCTATCCTGGACACAATCCATTGGGTGCGTTAATGGTGCTTACCTTGTTGTTGGTATTGCTGTTACAAGCCGTTACCGGATTATTCGCCAACGACGAAATATTCAATATTGGCCCGCTGTATGGTTACATTACCCACGAATTAAGTTTAAAGCTCACTGCCGTGCACAAAGAATTATTTTATTGGATTTTGGGCGCAGTAGTCATTCATGTCGGCGCGGTATTTTTTTATGTATTCGTCAAGCGCGAAAATTTGATCAAGGCTATGATCACCGGAAAAAAACCGGCGCATAATTTAGCCCAAGCCACAGCGATTGAATCTTCACGGATCTGGCTGGCATTAGTGTTGATTGTGGTTATTTCGGCGCTGCTGGCCTGGATCATAGTGGCCGCGCCTGAGGCCAGTTTGGATTTGGGTTATTGATCTTTATATCCAATAAAAAACCGGCGTATTTACGGCAATGCTGCAAATCCGCCGGTTTTTAGTATTTAACTGCGTTACAAAATTCCCTCCTGGTTTCGCTCCAATAACAACTCGCCATCTTTAAACAAGCGTGATTCATGTTCGGCGTAGACTTTCCAGTTTTCATTCACTGTCAGTGGTTTGGTCGCAATCAGGATAACCTTGTCTTCGCTTGTGGTATGTTGGCTTAAATCCAACGATAAATCCCTGTCAATTAATGTCACAGTGGTAAAGGGATACTTACGTTCTACATATGCCAAACTGGTTGAGCAGTAGGTGTAAAGCCATTCACCATTGGACAAGATGATATTAAATGTTCCATAGGTTGCAATCTCACGGCTGAGCTTATCCAATACGGAAAACAACTCGGCCGCATCTGTCGCTCCTGCAGGAAAATGTTGTTGCAGTTGTTGCAGCAGATAGCAGAATGCAAGTTCACTGTCCGTTTCACCTTGTGGCTGGAATTGTCCATTAAGCTCTGGAGTGAATTTTTTTAAATCACCGTTGTGGCAAAACACCCATTCGCTATTCCAAAGGTTGCGCTGGAATGGATGGCAATTGGTAAGTTTAACTTCGCCGACTGTGGCTTTGCGGATGTGCGCAATAATGGTTTTGGATTTGATATCGGCGCGATGCACTTGTTCTGCCAATTTTGATTCGGCTGCAGGTTCGTGATCCACAAAAATATCGACGCTGTTATCGTTAAAGAAGGCGATACCCCAACCGTCTTTATGTTCATCGGTCAAACCACCGCGTGCGCGAAAGCCTTCAAACGAAAAACCAATGCTTGTCGGTTTTTTGCAACTCATTCCCAATAGCTGGCACATGCTGGTTTTAATCACTCATTCATCGTTAGGAAATTGCCGATTGCGGCAACACAAGCGTGTCTTCAGTATTAAAAAAATAACCATCCAGTGCACTGCTGGTCTTTGCATCTATCCCAGGCTTTTTTGCTACCAGAATGCGTAGGCTTGGATCAAATTCCGAAGGTAATGGTGCATCGATCAGCAGTGTGGTTAACGCTGGGTGATCAGCAAAAATAATATCCGGTGTTAAGCCAAGTTTTAATAATAGATCCAAATCGCCTGCTTCACTCAAATGAAGTCCAATTTTGTAACCGCGTTGGCGATAACTCGCCAGCGCCTGTTGAAAATGGGGCAGAGTGGCGTTATCCCGCAAGCGGGTATGCAATAACACTCGCTCGGGCCCGAGGCCGCAATCGCTGAGTATTTTTTCAAAGGTTTTACCGTGGTCGCTCACCACACTGATGATGTGGCGCGGTTGCACTTGCAGCGATAACAAATCTTTGCGTCCGTCAAATTGCTGCAAATAATTTAATGAGTGCAGGGTGCGCACCAGCCGATCCAGGTGAATGATTTGGTCTGTGCTATCCAGCGAATTAAAAATGCTATCAATATTGAGCGAATTGCCTGTTGCTGAGCGCACTAGCAAGTCGCTGTTGTAACCAATCAATGCATCGTCTGCAAAGGTGTGGATGGCCTGGAAGCGGCTACCTAAAATCAAATTACCGAAGCGCCCCCAATAACTATTGTCGGCTTTAAAAAATCCGGTTTTGGGTAATGACTTGGTGCGCGCCTGGGTTTGCAGCTGGTCATTAAAATAATTCATCAATTCTGTGAGTGGCATGGTGCGGCCTTGCATAGGATAAAAGTAAACGGTTAATGCAGCGCATCATAGAGAGAAGAATTTTTTTTATAAAAGAATTAAATATTCTCAGCTTATAACATCAGCCAAATGAGCCGGAGTCTCTGATCGATTATAAGGATATACGGATATATTCTTTCCAATTGCCTAAAGCCATCTCTATATTTGCCTTCAATACGTTGTGATTTGCACAGTTGATTACAACCAATTCATAAGCAGTGCAAACATTAACTGTTTAAAAATAAACAGCTAGTGATATCGAGGAATGTCTATGACAGTTATTCAATTGAACACCAGCAGCGCCCCCAACCCTGCGGTGGACTTGCCGGATGTATTGCGTATCGCAAAAGATGAAGCTCAGGCAGAGGGATTAGCTTATGCAGGGATTGTTGCGCCGGACGATGCCTGGAAGTTGTTTATCAATGGCCAGGCACATTTAGTGGATGTGCGTGCGGCGGAAGAGCGCAAGTTTGTTGGCCATGTGCCCAACACCCTGCATGTCGCCTGGCAGACTGGCCCGGCATTGATTAAAAACCCGCGCTTTGTACGCGAGCTGGAAAATAAATTACCAAAAGATGCGGTGATTCTGTTGTTGTGCAGAAGTGGCAAACGCTCAGCTGCTGCGGCCGCCAATGCAACAACGGCAGGTTTTAAAAATGTATTCAACGTGCGTGAGGGATTTGAAGGGGATTTGGATGATCGCCAGCAGCGCGGCACAAATGGCGGTTGGCGCCAGCGCGGTTTGCCTTGGGTACAGGACTAAAAACCGGGCTGTTGAAATTTAACCACTTTGGCCATGCGGCAATCTCAGAGAATAACAATGACGATCAAAATCAATAGTGAATCTGAATTTCACTCGGCCACTGCGGCGAATTGGGAGTTGGATAAAATCGTGCAGGAGCTGCGCAACGCGCGCAATGATTGGCGCAGCCTGCGCGGCCGGACCCGTGAACCGGGTTTGCGCGAATTACCTTCGCGCGATCTACTGCAGCAAATTATTCGCGATCTCTGCGGTGCACTGTTCCCGATGCGCCTCGGTCCACAAGAATTGCGCGAAGAGAGTGAGGACTATTATGTTGGCCACACCTTGGATGCCGCGCTCAACCAATTATTGCAACAAGTACAACTGGAATTATTTTATGTGGCGCGCCAACAGGGCAATAACGGCCATGATCTTGCGTTAAAAGCCCAAGCTAATAGCATTGTGCGCACATTTGCTGCGGCGCTGCCCAATTTGCGCCGCATCCTCGATGTGGATATTCAGGCGGCCTACCAGGGTGATCCTGCTGCGCGCAGCGTGGATGAAGTGTTGCTGTGCTACCCCGGCGTACTCGCCATTATCCATCACCGGTTGGCTCACACGCTCTATCAACTGGATGTGCCTTTGCTCGCCCGTATCGTTGCAGAGCTGGCGCATTCGTTGACGGGAATTGATATTCACCCGGGGGCGGAAATCGGCAGCGGATTTTTTATTGACCACGGCACAGGTGTGGTGATTGGTGAGACGGCAGTGATTGGCGAGCGGGTGCGTATTTATCAAGCGGTTACGCTCGGAGCAAAAACATTTCCGACTGACGAAAAAGGCCATTTGCAAAAAGGCTTGCCGCGTCATCCTATTGTGGAAGATGACGTGGTGATTTATGCCGGCGCCACCGTGCTTGGCCGCATCACTATCGGCAAGGGATCCATCATTGGCGGCAACGTGTGGCTGACCCGCAGTGTGCAAGCCGGCAGCAGTATTACCCAAGCAAGTTCACGCAATCTGGTTCCACAAGAGGCTAATTTATGAGTATCGGAATTTATTTTGGCCGCGTGGTAAAACAATTGCGCGAAGAGCATCGCTATTCACAAGAGGCGCTTGCTGATCGCGCCAGCCTTAACCGCACTTATCTCGGTGAAGTGGAGCGCGGCGTGGCTGTGCCATCGCTGGCGACGATTGCCAAAATTGCCAGTGCATTAAATATTTCCGCATCAGAACTTATTGCCCTCAGTGAGCGGCAACAGCAACTGCATATTACTCCGCAAGAAAAATCCTTACAGGCCGCTGTTGTTTAATCAACAGTTGCTACGCAATTTCCAGCGATACTTTTTTCGTTTTTTGCAGTGGAAGGCTTTGATGGCCATAGCCGGTTGAGCGCTTCTTAGATCGATGCGATCTTAGCTTAGTGTTTTTTCTTATATGAATTTTTATTCTACTGTTTTTATTTTTTATCCTGCCGACACGAATTTATAAAGGAGCCTCGGGATGTCTACCGAAAATGAAGTCCAATTGGCGCTGGGTGATAATGCTGCGCGCCAGCTTGCCAATGCCACCAAGACCACACCGCAACTATCGACTATTTCACCGCGCTGGTTAGTACATTTTCTACAATGGGTTCCGGTTGAGGCGGGTATCTTTCGTTTGAACCGCGTTAAAAATCCGCGCCAGGTAACTGTGACTTGCTCCCAGCGCGATGAATCGGAAATCAAACCCACTTTTGTTGATTACGAAGATAAGCCGCGTGAATATTTTTTAAATGCAGTGACCAGTGTGGTTGATGTGCATACGCGTGTATCGGATTTGTACAACAGCCCGCACGACCAAATCAAAGAGCAATTGCGCCTGACGATTGAAACGATCAAAGAGCGCCAGGAAAGTGAGCTGATCAACAACCCTGAATACGGCTTGTTGGCAAACGTTGATGAAACCCAACGCATTTCTACACTCACTGGCGCACCTACGCCGGATGATATGGATGAACTGTTGGTGAAAGTGTGGAAAGAGCCGGGCTTTTTCCTTGCGCATCCGTTAGCAATTGCCGCATTTGGCCGTGAGTGCACCCGCCGTGGTGTGCCGCCACCTACTGTGAGTTTATTTGGCTCACAATTTATTACCTGGCGCGGTGTGCCGCTGATTCCTTCGGATAAATTACCGATTGATGAAGATGGCAAAACCAAAATTTTATTGATTCGCGTGGGTGAAAAACGCCAGGGTGTGGTCGGTCTTTATCAACCCGGTTTGGCTGGTCAGCAAAGCCCTGGTTTATCCGTGCGTTTTATGGGCATCGGCCGCAATGCTATCGCCTCTTATTTGATTTCACTTTACTGCTCGCTCGCCATTCTCACTGAAGATGCAGTTGCGGTATTGGAAGATGTTGAAGTAGGTAAGTATCACGACTACCCCGACACTTATAAATAGTCCAGACACCTACAAACAATAATTCGATTTCACCAAGCAGTTTAACCGCTGGTTTAACAATCGATACTAGTGTGCGGTGCAGATTTTTTGTACCGCGAACTTGCGAACATTTACAAGAGTGCTGATATGTCCGAGCATCCAGGTTTGCCTGACCTCCAATCTCTTGCCGCTATGGCCAACGAAATATTTCAGTCGCTGCCCACGGCAGCGCTACCGATTGTATCTGGCTTGCAGCCCAGCATCCCGGCGGCAGGTTTTGCGAATGGCCAACAGCGTCCACAACTTGGGCGCACCAGTGAAGCGCCGTCGTTTACCTCGCCAACGATTGATCAACATGCCGCCGCTGTTCCTGCACCGACTTATTATTTCGCGGATAACGCCAGCAATTATCCGCTCGCAAATTTGCAGATTGATCAGTTGGCGACACAGGTTTCACCGCACGCATTTGGCTTGCCGGATGAAAGCGACCTGCGCGATTTATTGGCAGATAATCGCTTTGTGACCAAAGCACCGGCGCCAGTACCAGCAAACCAGGAATTAAAAGTGCCGCATAGTCTCGAATCCAATGCGGATAATTATCACCAGCCGCAAGCCAGTTCAGATCGCGTATCACCTAGTGCGGCACATTTACCGGGTGAGCCGGATATCCAACAGTTACTCGCAGCTGAATTTCGTTTTACCAAATTTGATGCACCGGCAACGTCAGCATCACCAGCACCGGATTCGCGCTTTTATTTTCTCGATTCAGGCGCGCAACCAGTATTTGGAAATTCTCCCAAAACTGGCCAGTTTGCAGCAGAAAATTCCGGTTTTGATGTGCATGCGATTCGCCGCGATTTTCCAATTCTGGCAGAACGTGTGAATGGCAAACCGCTAGTATGGTTTGATAACGCCGCCACCACCCAAAAACCGCAAAGTGTTATTGATCGCGTGAGTTATTTTTACGAACACGAAAATTCCAATATCCATCGCGCTGCGCATGAACTGGCAGCACGTGCGACTGATGCATATGAAGGTGCGCGTAATAAAGTGGCAAAATTCCTCGGTGCAAAATCACCCGATGAAATTATTTTTGTGCGCGGTGCGACCGAAGGTATCAATTTATTGGTGAATACTTTTGGCCAACAACACGTGGGCGAGGGTGATGAAATTATCGTTTCACAATTGGAGCATCACGCCAACATAGTGCCTTGGCATATGCTGGCAAAACGTGTAGGCGCTACACTGCGCGTAATTCCTGTTGATGATACTGGCCAAATTTTGTTGGAAGAGTTCCGCAAATTAATTAATAGCCGCACTAAATTGGTATCGGTGACGCAAGTATCCAATGCGCTCGGTACAGTGACGCCGATTAAAGATATTATCGATATCGCCCACGCCAATGGTGTGCCAGTGGTTGTAGATGGTGCGCAATCGGTATCTCACATGCGCGTGAATGTGCAGGCGCTGGATGCCGATTTTTTTGTGTTCTCCGGTCACAAAGTTTTTGGCCCTACCGGTATTGGTGTGGTTTACGGTAAAGCCGAACACTTGCAAAAAATGACGCCTTGGCAGGGTGGTGGCAATATGATCGCCGATGTGACTTTTGATCGCATTATCTTTCAAGATCCACCGAACCGTTTTGAAGCGGGCACCGGCAATATCGCCGATGCAGTGGGCTTAGGTGCGGCGATTGATTATGTCGAGCGTGTCGGCATGGATCGTATCGCGCGTTACGAACACGATTTGCTTGCCTACGGCACCCAGCGCTTGCAACCGATTCCCGGTGTGCGGTTGGTGGGCACAGCGGCGAATAAAGCCAGCGTTTTATCGTTTGTGTTGGCGGGTTATAAAACCGAAGAGGTGGGTACTGAATTAAATCGCGAAGGTATTGCGGTACGCTCCGGGCATCACTGCGCACAACCGATTTTGCGTCGCTTTGGTTTGGAAACTACCGTGCGCCCAAGTTTTGCTTTCTACAACACCTGTGAAGAAATTGATTTATTGGTGTCGGTAGTGGAGCGTTTAAGTCGCACGCGGCGTTGATAGGGGAATTGCTCTAGTCTCCAATTTGGCAACAACTCGTAACACGAGGTGCTGCCAAATTGAAAAAGTGCTAGTTAAAGTTGTCTATCTTAAATCGTTTCACAATCAACTCTGCGTAACCATCGTTGGCGTTATTGCTCAACAATGCGAAGTTAAATTTGGCAACTTTGGTTAAATCCAGGGGTGTTAAACCGCCGACAAAATTGCTCAGTGGAATGCGAACGCTGGTGAACTCGGTTGCGGCGGGCAGTGTTATTTGATTGTGTGTTCCACCGTGCACAGCATATTGGCGCAACTGCAAGTTAACACTTTGGTTGGATTGGTAGGTGATATCGATAAAGCTTGAATTGCTCAGGTCAACCGATTCGGCCTCGCCGGCTTTGTCAAAACCGGTTATCGGAAATGACATTTCACCCCAGGGTGCTACGGTCATGCGCACCATGGCTACTGGTGTGCTATCCAGCAATACCAATGGATCTGTCCCCGTGGCCGGGATCAACTGTTTGGAGCCGGTGTTGCTGCCCAGTTTCCAGTTGCGGAAACCATTAATAGACAGCGACACCGGATTTAGTTGGCAGCCGCTGCCAGAAAAATTTCCTGATGTGCCCTTGGTAGTATTTACCCAGGTGCCAACCAAAAGGCCGGACTCAATACCCAACAACCCTTGCAGCTGTGTTTTGTCGGCAGTGGCGATGGTTAACCAGGGGCCGGTTAATTGGCCGCCGAGCGTTTGGGTTTCATGGGTTTTAAGATTGTAAGCTGAGCCGGTGACTTTATTGGCTGCATCAATATCAATACTCAGCAGGCCGGTATTATTGCCGTTAAAACTCGCGCTAAAACGATAAACGGCATTACTCGCACCGCCCACGCGCGTTGCGCTGACAGATCCGCTGCGCGTTTCTTTTTTCCATGTGCCGGTGATGTCATTGGCTGAAATAAATTGGGCGTTATAGCTGCTCTTATCGCTGCTATTGCCTGTTTCAAACGCTGCTGTTTGATTGTATTGCAGCGGTGTTATCGCGCTCAATTCGGTAGGTTCAAGGGTGTTTTCCGGCAGCGCAAATCCATTCACTTCGCCATTTAATGCATTGACGAAAAACGCGAGCTTGCCGTTGCTGTTGTCTGCTGTGAAGGTGCCCTGATAAATGCCCGAATAATTGCACAGGTGAGTGGCTTCCAGATGTTCTTTTGCATCGGTAGTGTCGGGTAGTTGATGTGTGCCTCCATCGGCGGCCGAGGCTGCCGTCATAATAGTAGTCATGTTTTGTTCAAACATGGGGGCACTAAAATCAATTTGCGTCCAGTTGTTTGCTGCCGTTTGTAGTGCGGTTGAAAGTTGAATGCCATTTTCGCTGTAGGCATCGGCATCGAGCATCAACAAAAAGCGCACCATATTTTGTACGGTTTGATGAGTGGAGCTACCGTTCTCAACCAAATCGATGGGCGTAATCAATGGTTTCCCCAAGGTGCTGCCGAGTGTTATGCCGCCGATTGAAAAACTGATGGATTTTCCCTGCTCGTAGGTAAATATTCCCGTGCTGTTGGTCATGCCTGTCTGCGCGCCTGAAACAAAGCGCACGCCGGAAATACTCGTGTCCTTAAATTGTCCCTGCAGGACAATCGCTGCTGCAGTTGAACTCGCAGCGGGTGCAGAACTGGACGTTGGTGTAGAGCTGGGCGCGGGTATGGAACTGACGTTGGCTACGGAGCTGGGTTTTGATGTGCTATTTGTGTTTCCGCCACCGCCACATGCAGCGAGCATGGAAGATGAAATCAAAATGAATGCAATTTTGTTGTACATATGTCCCTCATAGATAGGATAAAAATTGAAATAAGTCTGTGCGCCGCAGAAAAAGCGGAGCAAAGCAAATTCAGCGCAAATCAGCGCAGGGTGAAGTTAGCTAGAGGAATTACTGCGTAGGGGGAGTGGGTGGAAGCATTGCATCAGCCCATCGTAGGAGGGCTTTATAATTTTGACGCGGATCTTGCGCGATAAATATCCGCTAGTCAACTAAAAGCTGTTGGTGTAATTCACACTGAAGTATTTTTATATTTGTGATATGCCCGCTGTTATGAACATAACTGCCCATAAAAAATGGCGTCATCCTTTCTGGGATAACGCCATTTAGACATCAATAATTTCAACAGGCTGTTAGAGTTTTAAATTGGTGCCGGCTAAATTATCACTAGTAGCACTAATATTGATGTTATCCAGTGAATCACCAAGTTCAACTAATGCGCTTGCGATACCGCTGCTGGTGCTAACTTCTACCGGACTGATCAGTTTTGCATTGCCGCTAATTCCAAAGGTAACCGGGATATTATTTGTGCGTACCAGATTGCCTTTGCTATCAACTAATTGCGCATATACAAACACAATGTCTTTAACGCCAGCTTGGGGTGCTTTTCCGCTGGTATCTACCGTTAAGCGAATATTCGTTGCAGTACCTGCGGTTACCACTTTATGTTCCGCAACGGCTTTGCCATTAATGTAACCAATGGCTTTTAATTCGCCTGCTTCGTATTTTTCCAGTGCAAAATTAAAGGGTGGGTTTTTCAGATTTTTGCTGTTATCGTTTTTGTCCGGCGTTTGTTTGGCGATAATTTTTCCGTTAAGTAGCAGTTCCACTTCATCCGCATTACTAAATACACGCACATTAGCATCAGATTTTTCATTCCATTCGCTGGCGATGAATACCATGGGGCCTGAAGTAAATTTGTCAGATACTTCACTGGCATCGCGCTGGCTTTGGTAGAAGTAGTAACTGTATTTTGGTAGGCGATCAATACTCATAATGCCCGAGCTTTCCAAATCCGGCGCGTAACCACGGTTGTAATCAAACATCACCCAGTAGCCGTCAGCAAATGCCGGTGTATTGAAGTTATCGTTGTGAGCTTCTTGAATGTTGGATGCCTGCTGCAACAAACGTGTTTCGCCATCGCTTAATAATTGGCGGCTGGAGCGATCTGCCTGCAGCAAATTTGCCCATTCGGTTTGGTTTAAACCGGCATTCATGGCGTAGTATTCCCAATCACCGTATTCGCTTACGATGTAGGGCTTGCTCGGTTCTTTGTAGTGTTCCAAGCGATGTTGGCGCGCTTGCAAATAAATATCGTAACCGTATTCCTGCCAGCCAGCAGACATAGCGCCTGGATATTCTTCATCAATAATTTTGGTTAATGAATCGATAAAAGGCTCAGTCATCCAGGATTCATTTAGCGAGCACTCCCAAGCCATTACCGACGGGTGATTGCGGTCACGGCGAATTAAATCCCGGCAGGTTTGTTGAATTTGCGCCTGAAATGCCGGGTCTTCAGAAAAATATTGCCAACCTAAAATTGAATCCAGGAGAACTAAACCTAACTCGTCAGCCGCTGCCATAAACGCAGGTGAGTGCGGGTAATGTGAGAGGCGTACGTAATCAAATCCGGCGGATTTTATTTTGACAGCATCGCGATAATCTGCTGCATCAGACGTTGCGTAACCAACGTAAGGATACTCTTGATGGCGATTTACCCCGCGCAGGAATGTTGCCTCGCCATTGATCAATAAATGATTTTTTACCCACTTGAATTCGCGTATACCTATGCGTGTGGTCTGTTCGTCTACCAACGAATCGCCTTCATAAACACGGGTAACCAGATGGTAGAGATTAGGTGTTTTGGGTGACCAAAGTTGCGGATTGGCAAGCACTAAATCAATAGTGTTTTCGGCATCTGTTTTTCCGTTCACCGTTTGCAGTTCGCCAGTTTGGTCAACGACTACTTTATCGCCAGCCAATAATTTTTGCACAACACGGAATTTTTTCGGATCAATGTGCGCGTTGGCGAGATGGGTTTTGATTCTGATAGTGGCTTGTTCGGCCGTAACTTGTGGATAGCTTACAAAAATTCCACCACTGGCGGTTTTTCCGGCAGCAACCGCGTCGGTAATGTGCAGATCATTATTAACCTGCAAATACACGTGGCGATAAATACCTCCGTAGGTATTAAAATCCAAATCCTTTAATGGTTTTGGGCCGGTAATGGGATTGTCGCGATTATCCAGCCGCACCATCAATTCATTGGGTGTATCCCACTTTAGTTTTTCGGTGAGATTAACCGTGAAGGGCAAATATCCACCGACATGGGTAATGAGTTTTTCGCCGTTTAACCAAACTTCAGCAACATTCATTGCTGCTTCGAATTTTAATGAGATTTGTTTGCCTTTCCAGCTCTCTTCTGTTGCGATGGTTTTTTTATACCAGGCATCCCCCTGGAATTGTTCGTTTACCACTAGTGGCTCGATTTTGGGTGTGTGCGGGATTTGCACAGGTTCCCATTCTTTTTGCTGTTGCGCTGTTGCCAGATCGAGTGCGTTGTTGCTGCGGAAAAATTGCCAGTCTTTATCGTAGAGCGTATCACCAACAGGCGATTTATGTTGCGGCGCTGGCGAACAGGAAGCGATTAAACCACACAGCGCTAAGGTATAGATGTGAATTTTTTTGTTAATCATATTCTCTCTCACTCGTATTTTTTTTGAATTATGTGGGTAATTACATTATTCGGTATAGTCTGCCGAAAAAAATAAAAACGCGGGTAGGGCATTGTTGTGGCGTGTTGCATCAAAAAAGCTGGCATTTTCCCAATGCGAACCTTTGCCCCACAGGGTTTTGCAGCGAGTGCTGACCCAAGCCGGTTCCCAGTAGATAACACCCAATCCACCTGAAGCTTTTACCAATTGGGTTAATGTTAGCAGATAAAGCAGCTGGCCTTTAGCGCTGGCAGGATATTCGGGCTGCACCGCTTTTTCACCCAATACATTGCCAGCCTTGTCAAAATTATGCAGCGTCCAGGGGTAAGCGGTTTCTACAATCATCACCTCTTTGTGATAGGTGTTTTTTAATTCTTTAATGGCATCCGGCAAGTCCGGCAGTTTATAAGTGGACCACTGCGGATAATAGGAGAGGCCAATAATATCGAAATCGGTCACACCATTTTCGCTTGCTTGTTTAAACCACCAGAGCGCGTTTTCCGGTTGGGCGATATGCAATACAATCTGGATAGGTTTTTGGGATTGTTTGCTGTAATCGCGCACGGCTTTAATGCCGCTATTTAATAATTGTGCATTGCGTTGCCAATTGGGAATGCCGTGTACTATGGAGTTCTCTTGTTGCAATATTTCGATATTGGTTTCGTTACCAACTTGCACCATGTCGGGTAACAGATTTTTTTTATCGAGAGCAGCGAGTGTCTCCGTCGTGTAGTCGTATAGCGCTTGAGCGAGTTGATTGGTATCGGTGATATGCGCCCAGGCTTTGGGAATAAATTGTTTTTCGGGGTCAGTCCAAGTATCGGAATAATGAAAATCCAGCAGGGTTTTCATTTTATTATCTTTCGCGCGTTGTAGTGTTTTACTCACATCGGCGAGGTCAGAGTATTTCGTCCAGTCGGCGTCATGCCATAGGCGCACACGCACTAGGTCAGCACTTTTTTTGGCAAAGAGTGCAAAGGGATCTTGTTTTTTACCTTTGTCGTAATAGGTTGCGCCGCAATCTTCCATTTCATTGACATAAGATAGATCAGCACCGACGTAAAAGGGCTTTGCATTAATTGGTACAGGTGTGTTTGCCAAAGTGCCTGCGGCGATAAAACCTATGGCAAGAAGCAGTAATTTTTTAATCATCATCTAGCTCATCTATGTGTTGTGGAATTGTGGTTCCCAAAAAAACACGGCTGCCGAAGCAGCCGCACAATAAGGGAGAGTTCCATTAACAAGTTAAAGCAGGTTTACCAACAAAACGCGCTAGAGTTTCCAGTTCAAACCAACTGAGTAGCGAGTGCCAAACTCTTCATATTTGTTGATGTGGTTTGGATTGTTGGACTCCAAACCATAGGTCTTGTACGGCTCGTCGGTGAGGTTTTGCACTTGGAAGTAGACTTTGTAGTGGTCGTTGAATTCGTAAGACAAACTCAAATCCCAATAGCCTTCCGCATCGTTCATGCCTTCTTCGCCCATCACCAGATTGATATCGCGTTGGAATTCACTGCGATAGCTGTAGGAAGTGCGTGCTTCAAATCCATTCAGGTAATACCAGAGCGTGAAGTTGGCAACATCTTCCGATAAACCTGTCAATCCGGCTTTGTAATCGCTGTTCAGCGGTACAAACTGTTCAACGTTGGATTCGTTGTGCGAGTAGTTGGTGTAAATCCCCAAACCATTAAAAGGTGCCGGCAAGAAATCAAACGATTGTTGCCACAATAATTCGTAGCCGCGGATGTAACCGCCGCTGCCGTTAATGGGGCGCGATACTTTGTATTCTTTACCATTGCTCACCACAGTTTCTGCATCGGCAGCGCGAGCGATAAAACTTTCCAAATCTTTATAAAAAAGCGTTGCAGCAAATTGTGAACCTTCGGCGTAGTACCATTCGTAAGAAAGGTCCGCTTGATCAGCGCGGAATGGATCGAGTTTTGGATTACCGGAAGTGGATTCACCCGGGTTTGAACCCCACAAATCTTCATTCAAATTGAGACTCGGGCTCATCATGTTAACCGGTGCGCGTGCCATGGTTTTGGCGGCAGCGAAACGAATTAATTGTTCATCGTTCAGGTTCAATGTCCAGTTGGTGCTCGGCAATACATCGCTGTAGTCGTGGTCGACTGACACTGCGTTGACGACGGGTTGCGGCTGCCAATTACCGGGAGTGACTTCTACCCAAACATCTTCTCCTTGCTGATAACCGCTGGAAGTGGTTTCAGTTTCTACATTGCGCACGCCGAGATTACCGGTAAGTGCCAATCCGAATACTTCAGTGCCCATATCCAATTGCACGTATTGCGCGCTGATATCTTCACTGACATCCCAGCTGGAAATTAAATCATCCGCATCCCCCGGTGTCGGATTTTTCAGGCCGCCGAAATAATTGTTGATGACTGCATTGCGATCAACACTCAGATAGTCGGGAAGGTCGCTCCAGTAGCTTGCACTTTTTGCATCGATAATCGCGCTGGCCGGAATGGCAGCACCAGCGTTTTGTGTAACGCTCTGTGACCAAATTTGGCCATGCTCAAATTTATCGCGGCTGGAAATAGCAGCACCAAATTTAACGGCTTGCACAAAGCCATTATCAAAGTCGCGGGTGAAATCCAATTTGAATGAACTGAGTTCATCGCCGCCTTCAGCTTGGGGTTGTACTTGAATATTGGCGACATTATTGGTGCTGGTATCAGTTAATGACGCGTCCAACAATTTGAATGTCATACGGCCGTCGTTAGTCGCACCAAAGGTTGCGCGGCCGGGAGCGCTGTTTTCAGTGCGCACTGTGGCCCAACGTTTGTCGCGGCTGGTTTCAGAAATGCCAGCGTCGGCAGCGACTGTCCACAAATCTTGCGACCACTTCACGTTTACACCGTGGCTCGTGAGTTCATCGTCTTGCACGTATTCTTCGTTCAGATTGCGCAGGGAGCTGAGGTTAACAGTGCCGGAAATTAAATCTACAGCGCCAGCGCCCAGGTTGCTGTTGGTGTAGGCCGTTGGGACTGTGCTGATCAGGTCCCACTGGTTGTCGAAATTATTGCTAATTTGGAAATCAAAACCGCGTTGGTTTTCGCTGATATCAAATGAAGACCAGAAGCCGTCATAGGCGATTTCCAGATTCTCGGTAGGTTGCCATTGGACAGCGCCCATCACACCTTGGCGTTCGTCTTCACCGCCACGCACCAGCGCAGAACCACCCCAAGGCGCGATCACGTTTGCGCCCAACTCGCTGTTCCATTGGGTGTTGTGCCAGGTATCACCGTAGTTCCACAGCTCGGCGCGTTGGGTGGCGATGGATTCAGAACGGCCTGAATAGCCAATGGCCACACCAAGGGTGTCATCGAGGAATTGGTCGATATAGGAAATGCTGACGCGTTGGCCGATGCCATTATTCGCAGCATCATCAACGTCTTTGCCCAGTTCGGAAGAGGTTGCACGCAAATCGACTACCACTTTGGTGGAGTCGTAATCCAGCGGCTTGATCGTGTCCAGATTTACGGTACCCGATACGCCGCCTTCAGCAATCCAGGCTTGCGGGGTTTTGTAGACTTGGGCCGCATTGATCAATTCGGAGGGGAATTGGTCGTAGCGGATGTTGCGTGTCTCTTCCAGAATCGCAACCTCGCGGCCATTCAGGGTGGTAAAGCCGAGCATGCCGCCCATACCGCGGATCGAAATCTGGCTGCCATTACCGCGGTCGCGGTCTTGCGCCAGGCCGGGCAGGCGTTTTAATGAGTCGCTGATCGACACATCGGGCAGTTGACCGATATCTTCCGCGGAAATCGCCTCTACCACACTCGCCGAGTTGCGTTTGATTTCGGCGGCAGTTTGCAAGCTTTTAAGGAATTTGCCGGTAACGACAACTTCTTCTACCAAGTCTTCCTGACTAGCGGTGCTCTGCGCCGCGGCAATGGGGGCTAACAGGCTTACGGCAACAAACAGACTGGTGCGTACGAACGTATTCGATGGGGTGTGTTTCATGGTTTCTCTCTCGTTTGTTATATATATCATATTTATAGGCTTAATTTTTACTGATCAGTTAAAAGCTGTCAAGAGGAAACTGCATTCATCTAATTATATGACTAGTTCTAAACAAGATTTTTTGCCCCTTGGGGGGGGGCTATGTGGGGGTAAATACGGCGGAAGGGTTTTGTCGAGAATACTGGAGTTGATACTTAATAGAATCGAGCGACAGGTTAACGTTTATTCTTTTTCTACCAGTAACACTGGTGCAGCCGCAATAAATCCGCCGGTATCACTTTCATCTTTTAACGCAACGCCAGAGCATTGCATGCGTATTGCCGCTTCGCATAACCACAATAATTTTTTCGCAGCAGCAGCGTGAACCAAGCCTTCGGAGCGCACATTGGAAATGCAATTTCGATCGGCATCCGTGCAGCCGACTTTGGCGTTATGGGTGAGGTAAACCCCGAGGCTATCGGGCGAACTTAATCCTGGGCGCTCCCCAATCAGCATGGCCACCATGCGCGCATTTAACAATTCGCTGACCTCATCCGCCAGTGCAACCCGCGCCTGTTGGGCGATGACGATTGGGCCTAAAGTCCAATGTGGTGGAATCTGTGATTGAATTTCGGCGATAAGTTTTGCTGCCTGTTGGGTAACTGCCATAGAGGAAAGGCCATCGCCAACAACCAATAATAAATCGATTGGTTTTTCAGCATAGTGTTGCCGTGAATAATCTTTCAAAAACGAAACGCTCGTTTCATCCAGGCGCCGTCCAAAATCCGGACGTAATAAATAGCTATGCCGATCAGTTGCGCGGCTGTGAACCTGCAGTGTTTTTAAACCTTGAGCGTGCAATTGATCAGCAAGCGAATTCAAATCCAATGCAAGATGCACCGCATCGCGCGCCATGGCATGGGCGCAACTAAAATCCAACACGGCTTTAGTGGTTAAGCTGCTACCGGTGCGCCCGAGAGCGATGCGCGCGTGGGTGAATTGTTTTAAATCCTGCCAGGGATCATCAACACTAATTGGCGCTGTTACGCCAACTTGCTGGGGAATTGTTGTAAGAGTGGATGCTGTTGGCTGATGGGACGCACTTGTCCCGCTGAATCCATGATGTTCATTTTCTTGAGCCATTGTTCAAACTCCGGCGCGGCTTTTAAGCCGAGAATTTTGCGCAAATAGAGCGTGTCGTGAAACGACGTGGTTTGGTAATTCAGCATAATGTCATCGGCGCCGGGGATGCCCATTAAAAAGGTCAGCCCCGCATTGGCGAGCAGTGTCATTAATGTATCCATATCATCCTGATCGGCTTCGGCGTGATTGGTGTAACACACATCGCATCCTAAAGGCACACCCAATAATTTTCCGCAGAAATGATCTTCTAATCCCGCACGAATAATTTGTTTGCCATCGTATAAATATTCCGGGCCGATAAAACCCACAACGGTGTTGGTAAGCAGCGGTGATAAATGCCGTGCAATCGCATAAGCGCGCGCTTCGCAGGTTTGTTGGTCAACGCCGTGATTGGCATTGGCCGACAATGCCGAGCCTTGGCCCGTTTCAAAATACATCACGTTGTCGCCAATGGTGCCGCGCTTGAGTGAGCGTGCCGCGTCGCGCGCTTCTGCTAATAGCGCGATATCGATACCAAAACTTTTATTCGCCAATTCAGTGCCAGCGATAGATTGAAAAACCAAATCTACCGGTGCGCCTTTTTCAATCAACTGGATCTGGTTGGTCACATGGGTGAGGATGCAGGACTGCGTGGGGATTTCAAATTGCTGGATTACGCCATCAACTAAATGATACAGCTCCATCAGCGCCGATAAATTATCAGTCGCGGGATTAATCCCAATCACTGCATCGCCTGATCCGTACAGCAAACCATCAATTAATGACGCCGCAATGCCGCGTGGATCATCGGTCGGGTGATTAGGTTGCAAGCGCGCAGAAATATGGCCTGGCAGGCCAATAGTATTGCGAAAGCGGGTGATGACTGAACATTTTTTGGCGACCAGAATTAAATCCTGGTTGCGCATTAATTTGCTCACGGCAGCGGCCATTTCTGGTGTGATTCCGGGTGCAACGCGTGTGAGTGTTTCAGTAGTGGCGATATCGGACAGCAGCCAATTGCGAAAATCTGCAACAGTCAGGTGACTGATTTCGGCAAAGGCTTTTTTATCGTGTGTATCGATAATCAAGCGCGTGACTTCATCGCTCTCATAGGGAATTAATAATTCTTGCAGGAACTGTGCGAGCGGTACTTCAGCTAAACACATGCGCGCGGCCATGCGTTCCACATAAGTCGCTGCTGCAACGCCGGCGAGATAATCGCCGGAGCGGGCTGGTGAGGCTTTCGCCATCACCTCTTTTAAATCGCGAAACTCATAGGTCTGTAAACCCAGAGTGTGTTTGTATTGCATACTGCGACCCGTATTTATAGATGCATGTGCTTGAGCCAGATGGCTCAAGCTTAGCAGATCTTTTTTTTGCGAGCTTCAGGCTATTACACCGATGTTGCAATTGCATTATCAGAAGATGCATCGCGCTTCGCTTGGGTCATGCTGAAATACGCGAACGCCAGTGCCATCAACACCACAAAAAGTAAAGCCAGTTGTGGATTAAAATAAATCATGGTGACTAAACAAATAATCGCCAAGCCGAGCGCAATGGCAGGGAAGGCTGGGTATGCAATGGCGATAAACGGGCGATCCAGATTCGGTTCTTTTTTACGCAGTGCAAATAAGCTCATCATGGATACTATGTACATCACAATCGCACCAAACACCGCCATGGTGATCAGGTTGGCGGTGAGCGTCATACCATTAAATTGCAAGTCGTCGCTCATAATGGCGATGATACCCACCACAGCTCCAGCGATAATCGCCCTGTGCGGTGTGTTGAATTTTTCGTTCACAACTGAAAAATAGGTGGGCATATAGCCAGCGCGCGCCAGCGCAAAAATTTGGCGTGAATAACCGAGAATAATACCGTGAAAGGAAGCGACCAAACCGAATAAACCAATCCACACTAACATGTGCAACCAGTTACTGTTTTCGCCGACAATCACTTTCATTGCTTGCGGTAGAGGATCATTGATATTGGAGAGAGTACGCCAATCGCCTACGCCGCCTGCAAATACCATCACGCCCATTGCCAGCACAACCAGCGTTAAAATGCCTGCGATATAGGCGCGGGGAATAGTGCGGCGCGGATCTTTTGCTTCTTCTGCGGCCATAGCCACACCTTCAATCGCAAGGAAAAACCAGATCGCAAATGGAATCGCGGCGACTATGCCGGTGATGGCACCAGCACTGAATTCTGTTTCACCTGCCCAACCGTTGGCGACAAAATTAGAGATGGAGAATCCGGGTGCTACTACGCCCATAAATACCAGCAATTCAAAAATCGCCAGAACAACAACAAATAATTCAAAGGTTGCAGCGATGCGCACACCGACAATATTTAAACCCACAAAAATAGCGTAAGCACATATCGCAAAGGTTTTTGGATTCACCTCGGGAAATTGCACATTTAAATAAGCCCCAATCGCCATTGCAATCGCGGGTGGTGCAAATACAAATTCAATCAGCGTTGCAAAGCCTGCGACAAATGCCATCTTGGGGCCAAAGGCGCGGCGCGCGTAAGCGAAAGGCCCACCAGCGTGGGGAATTGCAGTCGATAATTCGGTGAAACTAAAAATAAACGTGGTGTACATAATCGCGATCATCACGGTAGTCACTAAAAAGCCGAGCGTGCCCGCTTTATCCCACCCGTAACTCCAGCCAAAATATTCACCAGAAATCACCAGCCCCACTGCTAGCCCCCAGAGGTGCCACGCATTTAAAGAACTCTTCAGACTTGTACTCATCGCTACGCCCTCTGTATCTGTTTATGGATTACTTTGTGGATTGTACGATCACGGATATGTCCCTGTTACGGGAACCATAGAAGGGCATTCAGCAGGATTCGTACCAGCGACATAAAAGATGAAAAAACCGCTAGCGTAAGTGTGTTGGGTTTAATTGTTGACTAGCTGCTAAGTATTTGAATAACCATTAATTAGTACAGTTTTAATACCTGCACTTTGTTGCCGTCATAAATTCTTCACAAAAAAGCTGGCCAATTGCGACAACTTTTTATGCTGCACAAGTGGTCAGGTATTTGATTGGTGAATTGATAAGTGGCACCAAAATAGCGCTTTATAGTTTGTTCGTCATACCTGCGAACGCACGTATCCAGCTTCTAATTTTATTGATGCCTCTGGATACCCGCGTTCGCGGGTATGACGATAAGTTTTATTTCGGAGAATTCCTAGATTCCCACCATTTTTTCCAACACTTGGGTTTTTTGTTCACCCTGCGCTTGGTTAAATGCCGCGCCTGCCAGTTCTGCACTGGCGATGCGTTTACGTGGGTTGAGGTGGATGATTTGCAAAATCAATCGACGTACTTTGGCCGGCGCCTTGCGTAAACGCCACGCATTTTTCCAGCCCCATAAATCAGGTACCGGCAATTTTCCGGTGAATAATTGGAACAGTATCGCGCCTAATGCGTAAACGTCAGCACCGGTGGAGGCAGGTTCATTGGCGGGTTGATACCAGTGGGTGCCATCGCCATAACTGTGCGCCGGAAAACCAAAGTCACTCAGTTTCAAATGATTTTTTTCGGCAAATAACACGTTGCTGGGGCGCAAATTACCGTGCACGATTCCGTAGGAGTGCGCGCAGGCGAGGGAGTTGCAAAGTTGTTGTGCAATGGTTAAACACTGCCCCAAGCTCAGCGATTGTGTGAGCCGCTCCTGCAAGCTGCCACCGGGTAAATATTCCATTGCGCTGATAAATACGCGTGGATTTTTTCCAGTGCCGAAAATTCGTGCGATATGTGGATGTTGCACTTGCGTTAATTTCGCCGCGTATTGCGGCGCATTGCCCAGATGATCGAGGTTTTGTTTTTTTATCACGAGAAAACGCTGGCGATTGGGATCATTAACCAAATAGGTCGCACCGAAGGGGTTTTCTTTTAATACATCGAGCAGGGTGTAATTGGGCGGAATATTATCGCGAGTGGATTCGTTGCCCCAGCGGTTACCCTGTAAATGTCGCCCCTGGGAAATCAATAATAATTGCTGGCGAATTTCATCGACACTGGTGGGGCGTTGGTTGGGGTTGGCTTCAATACAGCGATTAATCAACGGCCGCAATGCAGCGGTCATTTGGTGTTTATCTGTGAGTTGCTCTGCATAGGTTTGTTCATTAGCGAGCACAGGCACCACACCAAAAATCAATTCATGCATAAGCACGCCGAGCGAATAAATATCGCTTAGCTGATTGGTGTGCGATGTTCCATTGTGCTGCTCAGGTGCCATGTAAGCACCCGTACCCATAATCCGTTCCTGATCAGGATCTGTTGTCTCGCTGCTGGCGTTGGCGGCCCCTTTGTTCGCAGTAAAGTATCCGGCGATTCCAAAATCCACCAAATAGGCATGGCCGTCGTAATCCACCAAAATATTGGCCGGTTTGATATCGCGATGCACCACACCATTGCGATGCGCATAACCGAGTGCGCTACAGAGCTGGATTAAAATATTTAATTTTCGCGTGAGGCTAATATCTTTGCGCGGCAATACGGTTTCGAGCGAAACACTTTTCACGTAAGGCATCACAAAGTAGGGCAGTTGCTGCTCGCTAATCCCTTTGTCGATAATTTGAATAATATTCGGATGGCTAAGACGCGCCACCAATGTGGATTCCTGTTCAAACTGCTGTTGGATGATTGGATCTTGATTCAAACTTGCGTCCAACACTTTAATCGCCACCGGCCGGTCGAGCGATTTTTGTACCGCCAAATACACTTTGGCCATACCGCCCTCGCCAATCAGCGTTTTGATGTGATACCCCGGAATTGTCTGCACGCTCAATCTCTCACAAGTTATATGGCTTGGAGTATAGATCGCCCTGTCGCATGCGTTTAAAAGTTTCCCGCTGGCATCAATGCCTAAATGGCGGCACACTATCGCCATCCTATCCGCACTCAAACAGGGTCACACAATGGATGATCATCTACATCAATTAAGCCAACGTCTCGGCGAACAATTACTCCAGCGTAACTGGCGCATTGCCACTGCAGAATCCTGCACTGGCGGCGGAGTCGCCGCTGCCATCACCGCAATTTCCGGCAGCTCCGCCTGGTTTGAATACGGCATCGTCAGTTATGCGAACGCCGCAAAAGAAAAACTGCTCGGTGTATCCAGCGAAACACTCGCACGCGAAGGCGCGGTCAGCGAAGCCGTAGTCATCGAAATGGCGCGCGGTGTACTCGCATTGTCGGGCGCTGATATTGCGGTTGCGATTAGCGGTGTTGCGGGGCCAAGCGGTGGTTCGCCTGAGAAACCGGTTGGCACTGTTTGGTTTGCCTGGGTTACTGCAACGGGTGAAATTAAAACGGAGTTAAAACATTTTGATGGGGATAGGGCGGAGGTGCAAAAACAGGCAGTGGTTTTGGCGTTGGAGGGTGTGATGATTTTGGTTTAGTTCATTTTGAAAAAACATATTCAATTTCAGGGGTGTGATTATCGAATTTATCTTTCTGGTATTTCCAACTTATTTTTCACCTCATCCCATTGTTCATAGTTAGAGTTTGAAATCCATTCCCAACCCGCTAGGTGCGCCGGCGAACAGACATAAAAAATTTCCCTCTGTAGCATCTGCTTAATTATTGCGTTGTTGGCTGTCAATCACGCGATCCCTCTCATTTATTTTTCACGCACGATTTTCCCATCAATCGCTCATTCGGCGACAGTTTTGTATAAACGGTCGTGAATCGGTTCAGCACTAAAAATCATAACCAGGACGGCAAAAAATGAACATATTAAAGAACGACTCTATGCGACTTAAATGGATGATCCCGCTATGCGCCATTACCTTAATGACCGCTTGTGGCGGTAAGGATGATGTATTGGGATCTAGCGCCAACGCGGCACTTGCGCCTTCAGTCACCACAGTAACTCCCGCCGCAAATGCCAACGATGTATTGGTATATGACCCGATGATTACCGCCACATTTAACGAAGCGGTGGCGGTTGTCGGTGGTGGAGCGAGTGTAGTGGTGACCTGCGCTTCGCCCTGTACTAATCCGGTGGGAGCGGTGAGCATTGATAGCACTAACCGCATCGCAACTTTCACTCCCGTCGCCGATTTAATGGGCATGACCCAGTACACAGTAACTATCACCGGTGCTAAAAGTCTTGCTACCGGTCTTACGCTTAAAAGCCCCCACAGCTGGAATTTTACGACTGGTGCTGCATCGACCGCCGTTACGGTAACAGCTGTTGCACCTGGCGCGAATAGCGCGGGTGTATCAATCAATAACACGATTATCAGTGCCGACTTCAGTGAAGCCATTGCATCAGTTACGAACGCAAATTTTATGGTGACCTGCGCCGCACCTTGTGTCAGCCCAACCGGCTCAGTTTCGCGTGACCCGACCAATCGCGTCGCCACTTTTACGCTTACGCCGGGAATGCAGCTTGAGCCTATGACGGTTTATACCGCGAGTGTGAGTGGTGTTAGTAGTCTTGTGACCGGTGCGCTTTTGGCGTCGCCTTTTGTATGGACTTTTACAACAGGGAGCACTGCTGATACGACTCGTCCGCGCGTTACCTTCACGGTGCCTGCAACGACATCGCCTGGTCCTACCACCGGTGTGCCCACCAACATGGCCATCAATGCGGTGTTTTCAGAAAACATGGCGCCAGCGAGTATTTCTTCAACCAGTTTTAGCCTTACCTGCGTTGCGCCCTGCGTTAATCCTGCTGGTAACCTGAGTTATTCCGTGGGTACCAAAACGATGGTGTTTGCACCAGCGATGGCACTTATGACGAACACCACTTACACCGCGCAAATCACCAGCGTGGCGACTGATCTGGCCGGAAACGCATTAGCGGGCAATCAAGCTGCTTTACCGGCGGCGAGCAATTATGTGTGGATGTTTACGACCTCTGCCGAAGCAACTGCGGCAGGGAAGGTATCCGTCACCAATACTAATCCCGCCGACAATGCCGGAAATGTGTGCCCCGACGCAGCTATCAACGCTACGTTTATGGTTCCGTCCGGCGTGCGCATGAATCCCATCAGTGTCAACTCATCGACCTTTACGGTTACCGAAGCGACAGTCGCCAAGACGCCAGTGATTGCAACGGCCGTAGTTGTTGATGCAGCAACTGGTCGCATCGCCAGTTTTGATCCGCTAAACGATCTCGTTCCCGGCGTTACCTACACCGCGACATTGAAAGGTGGCGCGAATGGTGTGACAGATTTGGCCATTCCTGCCAACGCCATGACCAATGACTACAGCTGGGATTTTACTGCCGTGGATTGCTCGACCATCCCCCCGGTAATCATTCCATTAGGCTCAATAGCTACTTTTGGTACTTTTGGCGGCTCGGCTGGTACTACCAATCAGGGCATTCTGACCATTATTAACGGCGATATAGGTACCACTGCCGTGTCTACCGCGGTAACGGGTTTTCACGATAACGGCGTTGGTTGCACCTACACCGAAACGGATCTGAATATCGGCACTGTTAATGGAAAAATTTACACCTCCGCACCACCACCGACAGTTGCCTGCCCGACGGAAGGCACTGCAGTCACAGCGTTAATAGCAGAAGAAGCGCGTGCTGATGCATTGATCGCCTACAACGCTCTCGTCGCCCAACCGGGCGGTCCAGACCAAGGTGCGGGCAACCTCGCCAATCTGGTGTTAGTACCTGGTGTTTATACCGCCGCTGCGGGTTCATTTATGGTGGAGGGTGGTGACTTAACTCTCGATGCACAAGGCGATACCAATGCGACCTGGGTATTTCAAATGGCCAGCACCCTTAGGGTCGGTGGCCCCGGCGCTGCTGCACCGCAAAGCATCTTGCTGGTGAATGGCGCGCAAGCGAAGAACGTGTTCTGGCAAGTGGGAACCGCAGCAACTATCAACGCCGCTGGTGGTGGAACCATGGTCGGTACCGTTATTTCACAAGCAGGCGCTGCGATTTCTACCGACGGTAATGTTGCAGTCGTCACCATCAATGGTCGGGTCATTTCGTTGAATGCGTCAGTGACGATGGTCAACACGATCATCAATGTACCTAATCCGTAGTCGATCAGTAATTGGCGTCGGTAAGTGCCGTGCACTACCGACTTCATAGAGTCATTAAATTGTTGAGGAATAACCTATGAAATTTATTAAAGCGTCAGGGATGTTGGGTCTGATATCACTTACGGCAATCATTAGCTCCGTTACTCAAGCAGACGATGCGGGTTGGTATATGGGAGCTAACATCGGCCAGTCGACTGCTGACATCGACAATGATCGAATCACCGGGAATTTGTTAGACGGTGGTTTCTCTGAAATCATGATTGAGAATGATGACCGCGATACCGGCTACAAGTTGTTTGGTGGTTATCAACTCAATCGCAATTTCGCATTGGAAGGCGGCTATTTCGATTTGGGTGAATTCAGCTATACCGCGACCACAATGCCAGCGGGGACTTTGGACGGTCACATGAAACTCCGCGGCATTAATCTCGACTTGCTAGGGTTTATTCCATTCAGCGAAAAGTTTTCTGCATTCGGTAGGGTAGGTGCTAATTATGCCGAAGCTAAAGACCACTTCAGTGGAACGGGAGCGGTAAATGTACTCAGCCCACGCGCGGATGAACGTGATACCAATTTAAAATTGGGTGCTGGTGTGCAATATGTATTCACCGATGCACTTGCAATGCGCATCGAAGCTGAACGTTATCGCATTAACGACGCTGTAGGTAATAAAGGCGATATTGATTTGGTGTCGATCGGTTTGGTTTATCGCTTTGGCGTAAAATCAGCGCCGATTGCTGTAGTGCAAAAACCGGAACCTGTTCGTACACCGGTTGCGCCGACACCGCCTGCTCCGCGCACAGAAAAATATACCTTGTCGGCAAATGAATTATTTACCTTCGATAGTTCAGCGGTGCGTCAACCGCAAGCAAAACTCGATGAAATCGCGACTGCATTAAAAGGAGATGGATCACCGGATGAAATTGTTATCGTCGGCTATACAGATCGTTTGGGTTCCGATGATTACAATCAAAAGTTGTCTGAGCGCCGTGCAATTGCGGTTAAAGATTACTTGATGAACAAAGGCATAGAATCGAGCCGTCTGCGTGCAGAAGGCCGTGGTGAAGCTGATCCGGTAGTGATGTGTGATGAACAAAACAAAGCGGCGCTGATTAGTTGCTTAAGTCCGAATCGCCGCGTAGAAATTGAAAAAATGACTATCGTGCGTGAAGTAACTCCCTAGCGGAAATCTGCTGTCTACTATTAAGTAACAGCTGATAGGAAAATAAAAAACCACCGACATAATCCAATTGTCGGCGGTTTTTTAATGTTTATTAGTTAGTGATTTACACACTATCCATCCTTTGGAAATATCCATTACTTCAGCAACACAATATTTGCCTCTGGCAAATAACACTCTGTTTGCAGCAAACCTTTATCGATATTGAACGACGTGGTCGAGACGGCACTACTTTCCTGTATTAAAAAAGTCGATTTGCTGGCTGCTGCATAATCCAGGTAGTAGATATCGGATTCCTGGCAAACTCCACCACTCATGAAATAAATGCCTTTGTTGCCGGCTTTAAGCAATTTGCTGTATTCATCGAGGTTAGCGGTTACGCGTTCAAGTGTGTCATTTTTGCCGCGCAACGCCCACAGGCCGTTTTCGCTAACGTATTGGAAATAAATATCCCCACCGTATTCGATTGCCGAGCCCACAGCGCCAAAAGTGAGCTGCTTCCACTGTTCGCCTTCAATGCGCCAGAGGTTTCTGATTTCGCCGTTGTGCTTGAGTGCAAAAAGCCGATTGATTGTGGGGAAGTAGGCGATAGGTTCGATAGTATCGGTGCCGCTTAGTAATAATGCCGTTTTATGGGTAAGCAGGTTGTGATGATAAATCTGGTTATCGGCGTTGAAGACAATGTGCTCGCCATCATCAGACCAAATAATACTATCGACTTTTTTCGGCGCAGGCTGAGTGGTGAGTTGGCGTTCTTGCCCATTCTCCACTAACCATAAATGGATTTGATTGTTGCGCACCGAGGCATAGACAACTTTTTCACCATTGGGGGAAAAGCTGGCTGCATAATTAAAGTCAGTATTTTCAGTGAGCCGGGTTTTGGCTCCGTCGAGTGCGACCAATAAAATATTGGAGCTGCGTTTTTCTTCCGTATAAAAGATGCCATTGCCATCAGCGCTGTAATGTGGGCGCGAGAAAATTTTGTCTTTGTTATCCGCTAATGGAATGGGGGTTTGTTTTCCATCCAAATATACCGCGATTAGTTTCCGTTCCTCTTCGGCATATATCAGTACTCCACTACCATCGGGGATCCAGGTGATATCCGCTGCGGTAACCTCTAACTTCACGCGACTGATACGCTCTTGTTGCGCGTTTAGAAAATCGATCTGGATTTTGTTTTTATACCTGCTGGCAATTGCCGTCTTTTGATTGAGCACAGCGCTGGCAACCGGGTTAGCGGCGCCTTCAACTTCATCCAACAATGCTAATTGCTGATCTAGAATGGAATAGCGGTAGCGGCCATTGCCGGAGTTGGGGCCTTGTTTGGCCACAATCTCCAGCGTATTTTCATCCCACCAGGTCACACTGAAAATTTGCCCTTGCCATTGGCTAAGTTGCTGCTTCTCTAATAGTCGCTCTTGTGTAAGGTCCAGAGTGAAAATATGAAAAGAATAAAGGTAATTGGATGGTTGATAAAATTGTGTTCCCAGTGGCAAGCCGTCGCGGCGTTTTACTTCAATCGCTACCAAATTATTACCGGTCGGTGACCAAGCCAGCTTGAACCAATTGCCATTACTATTGGCAATACGCCAGTCTTGACCTTCCGCATTGCGGATCACAATTTCGCTTTCGGTTTCAGTCAGCTTATCAGTAAGTAATTTTTCGCGGATATAGGCGAGATGTCGATTATCCGGGTGCGGCGTCGCGCTGCGCTCATGTCCTGTCTCGTTAGTGTAGCCCTGGGTTGTGTGGAAATCCGTTTGGTGGTTGTGCGGTAGGTAAAGGGTATTCCAGTTGATCGTCTTATAGAGTATTGCGATCGCCACCAGCACGACTAATGCCGCGCCGGCAACACGCCACTGCCACAGGTTGTGTGTGTTACTTGCCTGTGTTGCAACTGCACTGGGTTCATTTGTCGTATCGGTTAAAGCATGAGCAAGAAACTGCGGCTCTACCATCAATTGATAGCCGCGCTTTGAATAATGGGCAATCAATTCCTGATCACCAATCAGCTCGCACAATGCACTACGCAGCGCGTTAATACTTTTTTGCACTGAACCATGGGTGACGACGCGGCCTTCCCATAACTGTTCAATCAGTTCTTCATTACTGATCACACGGCTTTGGTTGCGTGCGAGGTAATGTAATACCTCCATCGCTTTGGGTTGTAGTTTGATGCTTTGGTTGTGTGCCCAAAGTGTGTTGTGTGAAGGCGATACTTTCACTTCGCCCAGCATAAAGCTGGTCTCTTGATGGGCGTTCATAGCAGTCCGGAACCTGTTGCAGTCAGCATGGTTAACCCTTTTCTGGTAAGTTTTTCTTATTAGTCTGCTTGCGGCGCAGTGTATTCGGTAAGCTGCGGCATGGGTGTAATTTTGCAAGATATGAACGGGTGAATACAAGTAATGTGCGTGTTTGGATAAATTCTATCTTATTGATTTTTAAATAGAAAAATTTGGTAAGCAAAAGGTAAGCGCGAAGTTTTTGTATGGTCAGTGTTTTCATCGCTATTTGCAATATATTCAATTCACACACATCCTCTGCTGTATCGATGAGTGTCCTCTTACATCACAACCGCAAAAGGTAAGGTTATGAAACTTTCATTCATTAAGTCCTCACAAATAAAAATGTCACTGCTCATGCCTGCGCTTCTTCTCTGTCCGCTGCTTTCCTTCGCTGCGCCTGAGTCAGCTCCGGGTGATGCCAAGGCTCCGCTGGTCTACATCAACCAAAACATCGGCTTTAATGTGAAGGGCTACAACTATAAGCAGTCAGAGTTTCCCTGCAATATCGATAAGGTACTGGTGAAAAATCTTGTCGAGCAAGCCAAAAGCGATGGCATACAGCTTGAGCCTGTGGGCACTGCGGACAAAATTCTCAATGGCGTGATCCCGGTGGTGGCCATCGACATTGAAAAGCTGGTGTTGGGAAATGAAGAGCGTCAATTCGGTACCAAGCAAAGTAACCCGCTTCCCAAGGTGCAGGTTACTGTTGCCTTGATCAAAGGTAAGAATGATATGGTCACTGCCAAACACACTTGCGCCATCATGACGCTTAATGAATTTACTCCATCGACCAACGTATTGGACTTGGGAACCGGAACGACTGTCTGCTCCGCAACGCGTAAATGCTTAAAGGATTTGAGTAAAGATGTAGTGGCCTGGGTGTCGCCCCAGATTAAGTAAGTAGTAAATTCAGGCGTTGCTGATAAACAAAAACCCACCAGAACAATTCAGTTCTGGCGGGTTTTCTACGCATGATAAACCATAAAAGTAGCAGTGGTTTATTGAATCCGAATAGGAATATAAGCCATGTTGTTATCGCCATTGGTTTCGGATATGTCATTGTTCTCGTCGATGATAATCCCGATCCAATAATTTTGCCCCACCGTTAAATCGCTCGGAATAAATACCGGGATAGTTGTGGTGTGTACATCATCCGGGCTGAGGGAGCCGAATGTGCCACCGCCAAGCCGTCTATCGCCCGTGCTGATGAAATCATTGTTGGAGACATAAATTCCGAAGCTGATGTTGCTTTGCGTGGTTTTACCATTATTTTCCAGTGTAAATTCCGGGCGCACAGTAGTGCCACGGGTTACGCGGAAGCCAGGTTCACCCGCAATGGTGATGCCGGTTAAGGTCGCGGTATTGGCACTGTTGCGCACTCTTACACGGTCATGGCTGGAATACTCACCATCGGCACCGGTACGGCGCCAGTGGGCTACAGACACATCGTTGAAAGTACTGCTTTGGTTACCGTACAAAACGCGTGAGCCGTGCGATGCATCTTCACCAAAATAAATATTCGCCGTGGTGCCATTGGTGTGGTGGTGACGCCATGAATCGCCCATCACGTTGTATTCCCAATTCACGTGCATCAAACCGAGGAAGTGTCCGGCTTCGTGCGTGATGACCGAATCAATCGGGCGTGCTGAACCTGTATAGGTGAAGTTGGATGATTTTGCGGTAGAACTGGTCCAGGTACGATCCGAATCCAACACAATATCTACTTCATCCAAACCATAGTGCCAACCAAAAAACCAATAACAGTGGTAATTCATTTGCGCTACGCCCGGTGGCGAAATACTGTTTGCGTAAATTTCATTTTGGCCGTTGCCCCGGCTGACACCGCCGGTTTCAGTTGTCGCATTCACAACAAAAGGTGATGGGTTGGCATTGGTAGCATTAATGCCGCGTTGCACTGCGGTTAAGTTGCTGCCGTTAAAACTAATGGTGTTGATCCGCGCACTAGTTGAGTTGCCACCCCAGCGCAATTTTTTACCGCTATCGCCATCGCACTCCAGCCAGGATGCGCTCAGTGCGGGTTGTGCGAGCAATACAATTAATGAGCTGATTAATAAATTAAACCGTAACATGATATGTCTCCCTATATTACTTAACGGTTAGTGGTGAAGTTGTGGCAGTCTTGCGCACAAGGTTTTCCGTTTGACCACGGAATTTCAATTCTTCATCGCTAGGTTTTGGCTCGGTGATAGCCACTTCTTTTACTGCGGCAGCCACCGGAGGCTTAACAGTAAAGGCGAGTTTCGGATTGGCCGGTACAACGCGTTGTTCGGGCTGGCCCAGCTCTGCGTTGAAGTGTTCGATCAATGCAAAAAACTCATCTGTGATTAGCGGTTCGCGATATTTTTTCATCACCTCTGCAGGCGCTTCGCCTGAGTAATCATCTGCTTTGGTAATGCCTTCAACATTCATGTTGATGCGATATAAAGCCGGTGCTTCTGCTTCATATTTTTTGCGCAGTTCTTCCAATCCTTTGCTATCAATTTGATTCGCAGCAATCCAACGCGCGGCGTCGGGTTGTTTGATCACTTTATCGAATGCAGGGCGGGGCATTTCCATGGTGTTGACTTCAAAACGCGGTTTGCCGCCAAATTCCAACGATTTTTCTGCGCCTACCAGCGGCACACCAAAGCCACTGTAGATGCGGTCTTCAATGACGCGGAAGCGGCCTTCTACACAATTCACCAATTGGCAATCGCCAGGTTCACCACCGGGAATAAACAATACATCGGCTTCGCCGCGTGCAAATGTGGGTGCAGTAGTTTCGGTGTAAGCACCACCACTGCCATCGGCACCTCCGGGAACGCGCAGGGTAATTTTTTCCGGCAGATAACCGCGAAATACTTTACCTATCTCGTAGGTCACAAATGTGTGTGGAACACCTTTGGGTTCTTCGCGGGTTGGTTCGGAATTGCGGTACTGGATATCAACGACTTTGCCATAAGCGACTGCAGCGCTCTGCGCCATCAATTCGCGCAGACCACCGGCATCTGCATCGGCAGCGCTGTGGGCCATCAGGGTTTGGCTGGAGAGAAACAGGGAACAGGCTGTTGCCAGCCCCAAAAACAATTGCGGCTTCATGACGAAACTCCTTCTAGTGATTAACAACACGGCTTGGTTACAGGGTGCAATCAAGCTCTGCTAAAGAACATTCAGAATCCTTAATGTTCTAGTCGCCAGAGTAGGGGGAGTTGCGGGCGTGGGCGAGGAAATATTCCTCTTGGGATTTGGGCATTATTTCACAGCAAGCCTGAAATCCTGGCTCAGGCAATGGCTGTTGTTTTGCACGATAGGCTTGATGACAGCATAATGCAAATGATACTCTAATGATAATTATTATCAATTGGTGGTTGATTCTGATTGTTATACGTTTTCTTATCATAGAAGAGTATCTATCGATGCAGCAAAAGGCTAATCGCGTTACCCCTTTCCGAAAACTGTGCTCGTTTCAAGGGCGCGTCCTTAATGAAGCTACACCTGAGCACATCGCACGTTTGTTTGCGACTTATCAATGTCTCAATGAGTTAACCATTGGTGGTGGAGTTAATTATCAAAGTGTGTGGAGCGCGAGTCGCTACAGTGCTGTGTCTGCGCGTCAGGATGATTATTTATTAGTGAATCTGATGGCGAGCTATCCGATTAACGACACTTTCACTGTTGCTGTGAACGCCGACAATGCGCTGGATAAAAAGTGTTACTCATATTTATCCGCCGTCTCCAATCGCTGCGGTGAGCCGCGCAATATGCGTATTACCTTACGGGCGAATTTTTAAATGGTGCCTTATGGTCAGTACAGAAATGATGGCATTGAATGCGCGCGCCGATGCGGTTCAATTTTGGCCTGAAATGTATTTTTATGATCGAGCGGCGATTGTGTTGAGCCGTTTATTAAATATCGATGCGGGTGTGCGCTTTTGTCCGTTGGATGAACGCCGCTATTTGCGTGCGAATCATTGGCTGGATCAGCGCTGCCTCGCATTTTTTAATCAGCACCCCAAAGGATTGGGCGTTGAGTGCGGTGCTGGTTTGAGTACGCGTTTTCATCGGCTCAGTGAGCGGCATGATTGGCCCCAATTTTCCTGGGTTGATATCGATAGTGAAGAGAGTATTGCGCTCAAATCCAAAGTAATGCCAGCGATTGATAATTACCGGTTAATTGCCAGCGACCAACAGGTTGAAGAGCTTGTCAATGCAATCTATTGGGATAGATCAACCCCGCTGATGATTGTTATTGATGGCCTCTCACATGGAGTGGATGCTGAATGGTTAAAATCCTTAATGCAAATTTTGCTGACGCAGCGCTGTGGAAATACGCCAATCCGGATTTTTGTGATACTTGAAGCATCGCCAACCTGGTATGAAAAAATATTCAGTCGGATGGGGTTGCCTGCTTTAGGGCGATGGCAGTCGGCGTTTTCAAGCTTGGGAGGTGATATTCATTCAATTAAATATTTTGGTAAAAATACCCAGAACAATAAAGAGATGGTAATGGGGTTGGTGCTCAGTTACCGATGTTTCCGACAATTGCCCAAGCGTCGCTAACACCAACCAACTCAATACCGATGGCGATGGGACCGGTGACGTATGCGATAGTGATATCGACAATGATGGCGTTCTTAACGGAGTCGATAATTGCCCTAGCGTTGCCAATCTCGCCCAGGGTGATATCGACGGCGATGGAATCGGTGATAGTTGCGATGCCACTGAAAATATCGCCTGTGGTCCCACCGCATTATTTAAACCCATGAATCAAGCTGATGTTACTATTTCGTCGGGGGCACGCGGTGTGTTGTGCGTTGGCTGCGGTGTGTTGAATGCAAATAATATTATCGATTCCAGCCTCACCAACGCGGGCACGCTGGTAACCCTGGTCGGCACCGCAGCAGAAGTCTACGCCCGCGCAACCCATGGCCCCGCAACGACTTACACCGGCAGCAAAAGAGTTGGCGTTATAGTTTCAGCTCCTGTTGGTTTGCTGGATTTGTCGATTCTGGGAAAAATCAGAATCACTACACTCAATAACGGTACCCAACAACAAACCTTCGGTTTGGGTAGTGCGGTAAGTCTGCAATTGTTGGGGGTGTTTAACGAGCCGGGCAAATATCTATTATTAGTCAATACCAGCAATAATTTTGATTCAGTAGAAATCAGCCAGGGCGCGGTAGTCGGCGCGCTCAATTCACTTGACGTGTATGCCATGTGCGTAGCGCCGCCGCCATTATAATCGTTCCTCGGGGTATTTACTTTTCGTCCCAATAAGAGCAAGTCCCGCACCATTCTGGATTTGCACAATCTCACCGGCGTGGTGGCTTTGCCGATCTATGCCAGCAGTGGTTGTCCATATCAATGAATTTCTTACCGGTTTGCATTTGCAGCATTTTCGCCATTGGCTGCAGCGCTGGTTGTAGGTGTTTGGTGTTTTGGCCGGCTGAGTATGTATCGCCACCGGCTTTATCTTTTTTGTGAAAAAGCGCAAGCGCCAACACGCCAAAGAGCAAAGCAAAGGTGCTCGGGTAGTGGATGCACTCGCGGTTACAGCTGTGACCGGAATGCTGATCGCCAACCGATTATTCCCCAACACCTTTCCAACAGGTTGGCCTGGTGTCCGCGCTTGCTCACTTACCACGTTAGTTGGGCGGCACCGGCGAACTAATCGCCGGTGCCATTCCGCCTCGTGCAATTGTTGATATAGTTGCCAGGCTTGAATATTTCGTTTTTTTAACCCTCACAGGAAACGGCTTGATGAAAACGTTGATCTCCTTTTTATTGGTTGGTGTGTTATGCAATATTCCAGTGGCAATGGCGCATGAAGGCCATGATCACAGTTTCATTACCGAACCCGCTGCCATTATTGTTGGAAAGGATTATTCAGTGCAGTTAACTCAGGAAGATGGTGGGTTTGGTTTCGGTAAGCTTCCTGAAAGCTGGCGTAACGTACCTGCCAAAAATGCAAAGCTGCACAGGAAAGGTGATGGCTACTGCATAGTTGCTGTCACTAACGACATTGAGCAAAAGACCTTGTATGTGCTGATGACATCCAATGGCGACGTGTCCAATGCGAACTTTACCGGCGAGTTCAAAGGCCTGGAGTAATAAGCATTGACTCAAAAGTACTGTATAAAAGGCTAGTACTGTTTGCGCATACAGTTTTTTGCTGTATGCTATCCCCAATGGTGTGATCTTGAATCTACCTGGTTGCAAAAAGAGCGACCCTAAAGAGCTGCCGGATAGAGTGGTTCAACAGATTTCATAGTAATTTCATAACAACGTGTTTCATTATTTTTTATGTTGAGGTGTCAGATGGATGCGAATAAAGAGAAGGCGCTGCAGGCCGCATTGAGCCAAATCGAACGTCAATTTGGTAAAGGTACCGTGATGCGTATGGGCGACAAAGAGCAAGTCGCCATTCCTGCAATTTCTACCGGTTCCCTTGGGCTTGATGTGGCGCTGGGGATTGGCGGCTTACCTAAAGGCCGGATTATTGAAATCTACGGCCCTGAATCTTCCGGCAAAACAACCCTGACGCTGCAAGTTATTGCTGAGGCCCAGCGCGCCGGCGGTACTTGTGCGTTTATCGATGCCGAACATGCGCTCGATCCTATTTATGCATCCAAGCTCGGCGTCAATGTCGAAGACTTGATTATCTCCCAGCCGGATACCGGCGAGCAGGCCTTGGAAGTCACCGATATGCTGGTGCGCTCTGGCGCGGTTGATGTATTGGTGGTCGATTCGGTTGCTGCTTTGACACCTCGCGCAGAAATCGAAGGCGAAATGGGTGATCACCATGTGGGTCTGCAGGCACGTTTGATGTCGCAAGCGTTGCGCAAAATTACCGGTAATATCAAAAACGCCAACTGCCTGGTGATTTTTATCAATCAGATCCGTATGAAAATCGGTGTTATGTTCGGTAACCCTGAAACCACTACGGGTGGTAATGCGTTGAAATTCTATGCATCTGTGCGTTTGGATATCCGCCGTATAGGTGCCGTGAAAGAGGGTGAAGAAGTCATCGGTTCAGAAACCCGTGTAAAAGTGGTGAAGAACAAGGTTGCACCACCATTTAAACAAGCTGAATTCCAGATCCTTTATGGCTCGGGAATTAACCGCATGGGCGAAATTGTTGATTATGGCGTTAAGCTGGGTTTAATCGATAAGGCCGGAGCTTGGTACAGTTATCAGGGTAACAAGATTGGTCAAGGTAAAAACAATGTGATGAAGTTTTTACAGGAAAATCCGGTTATTTCCAAAGAGCTTGAGCACAAAGTCAGAACGGAACTCCTGGCTACCCCGGCACTCTCATTAAGTCCAGGTGGTAGTGAAGTGACTGACGATGTGGAAATGTAAGTACCTGTAGGGCTGTTAAAAACCTCCGTTTGCGTTTGGGCAGCGGAGGTTTTTGTATTTAAATCTGTGCGCTTGCATTGATTAATGCTACTCACTATGTTGTGGCTACAGTGGTAAACTGGAATTGAAAATTTGCACAAAATTAATAGGGTGGATGTGTAAGTTAAGACGATATTCGATATTCAGTCAGGCGATATTAAAGGTGGTGTTAGTAATGAAACAAATAGGTGTGTTGTTGGTAGCGTTAAGCGCATTGGTTTTTGCTGGTTGCACCACGCAGCCCAGAGTAGAAACGGACCATCAAGCGGATTTTGATTTTTCATCACTAAAGACTTTTGATGTGGCGGAGACCAAGCAGGACACTAAAGATAGTATTCTGGTTTCGCCGTTTACCTTGAGCCATATTCATTCTGCGTTGGAAGGTGAGTTAGGTAAGCGCTATCAAAATGCGGCGACAGGCGCAAAACCTGATTTTATTGTGAGTTATCACGTGGTCATCGAAGAGAAGATCGATCCCCGCAGCTACGATGATCTTTACGGGTTTGGCTACTATGGCCGCCCTTATCGCTATCCATCACCTTTCTTTCATGGTCCGGGTACTGGTTTGCGCGTGTACAATCAAGGCAGCTTGATTATTGATGTTGTCGATGCAAAAACTGAAAAGCCTATTTGGCGTGGAGTTTCCGAGAAACGTTTAAGTCGCAGTATGGCGCCCCAGCAACAGCGTGAAGTGTTGAGTCGTGCTGTCACAGAGGTAATTGCCCAGTTTCCACCGGTTAATTAAGCCCGTGGTGCAATGATCCAAATGGCCGCTGTTGCGGCCATTTTTATTAGCACTGGATTTATTCTATGCAACAAGTAGTCCCTGGGGTAGTCCCTACATTAAGTGACATTCGCTTCAACGCGATGAACCTTTTAGCGCTGCGCGAACATTCTGCTAAAGAGTTGAAAGAGAAGTTAGGGCGCAAATTTGCAACTGTGGAGTTGATTGACGAGGCTATTGCGGGGTTGATCGAGCTAAATCTGCAATCCGATGAGCGCTTTGCCCAAGCTTTTGTTGCCATGCGTCAGAGGCAGGGGAAGGGGCCGGTTATTATTAAGATGGAATTGCGTGAAAAGGGTGTTGATCCCGGACTGATTGGCCGGTTTGTCGATGATGCTGATGTTTTGTGGTTTGAGCTTGCACATGACACATGGCGGAAAAAATTTCGCGGCACTATACCTGCTGATGCCCGCGAGCGGGCAAAGCAAATGCGCTTTTTACACTCGCGCGGCTTTTCCAGCCGCCATATCCAGGCAGTATTTACTGTAGCAACTAGCGACGACTGGTGAAAATCCGGCTTATGTGGCTGTTTGCTGATGTGTTTCTTCTTTGTTCTAATTATTTGATTCGTCTACAGGTTTGCTACTCCGGCGAGCTTTTCATTGAGCCGAAAAGGCCTTTCTGTTACTCTGGCGCCCCGTCCTGAACGATAAATCCCCCTGCCTCGCAACGAGCGCTGCTGTTGGCATTTATCTCCATTCCGCTCCGCATTTTTCACAGTTAATCAGGTTTTACATGACGCGCTATATATTCGTAACTGGTGGTGTTGTTTCCTCATTGGGCAAAGGCATCGCCTCGGCTTCCCTGGCGGCGATCCTTGAGGCTCGTGGCCTCAAAGTAACCATCATGAAGCTCGACCCCTATATCAACGTAGATCCGGGCACTATGAGCCCCTTCCAGCATGGAGAGGTGTTTGTTACCGAAGATGGCGCCGAGACAGATCTGGATCTGGGTCACTACGAGCGTTTTATCCGTACCAAAATGACGCGTCGCAACAACTTCACTACTGGCCGCGTGTACGAGACAGTGTTGCGCAAAGAGCGCCGTGGTGATTATTTGGGCGGCACCGTACAGGTTATTCCCCATATTACCGATGAAATCAAGCGCCGCATTCTTGAAGGTGGACGCGATGTTGATGTCGCTTTGGTTGAGATCGGCGGTACTGTTGGCGATATCGAATCCCAACCCTTTCTGGAAGCGGTGCGCCAGCTAAAAGTAGAAATGGGTTCCCGTGCTTTGTTGATGCATTTGACCCTTGTGCCTTATATCGCCACCGCTGGCGAAACCAAAACCAAGCCAACCCAGCACTCGGTGAAAGAGTTGCGTTCAATCGGTTTGCAGCCAGATATTTTGCTATGCCGCTCTGAACGCTTGGTGGACGAGGACTCGCGCCGCAAAATTTCTCTGTTCACCAACGTGGCCGAGCGTGCGGTCGTGCCGCTTCCCGATGCAGACACCATTTATTCGATTCCCCGTCTACTGCAAAGCTATGGTTTGGATCAGATTGTTGTTGAGCTGCTGGGTTTGCAGTGTCCCGTCGCTGACTTGAGTGAGTGGGACAAGGTAGTGGAAGGTAAATTAAATCCAGTGAACTCCGTTACTATTTCCATGGTTGGTAAATACATGGAATTACTGGACGCCTACAAGTCGCTAATTGAAGCGCTGACTCATGCGGGTATACATACCCATACCAAAGTGAACATTAATTACATCGATGCCGAGCGTGTTGAAAATGAAGGCGTAGATATTTTAAAAGATGCCGATGCGATTTTGGTTCCCGGTGGTTTTGGTGAGCGCGGCGTGGAGGGCAAATTAATGGCCGTTCAGTATGCGCGCGAAAATAAAGTGCCATATCTCGGGATTTGCTTGGGGATGCAATCAGTTGTGATTGAATTTGCACGCAATGTGTTGGGTTTGAAAGGTGCCAATTCTACAGAGTTTGATCGCAATTCCCCGCATCCGGTTATCGGTTTGATTACCGAGTGGATCACCTCGGAAGGCGAAGTTGAAAAGCGTGATGAGTCCTCTGACCTTGGTGGTACCATGCGTTTGGGTGCACAAGAATGCCGCTTGGTTGCCGGTTCAAATGCGCGCAAAGTTTATGGCGCCGATGTGATTGTTGAGCGCCATCGCCATCGCTATGAAGTTAACAACAATTATGTTGATCAATTGCAAAAAGCCGGTTTGAAAATCGGCGGTTGGTCGGCCGATGATACCTTGGTAGAGATGGTAGAAATTCCAGATCACCCCTGGTTTGTTGCTTGTCAATTCCACCCGGAATTTACCTCTACTCCGCGCGATGGACATCCATTGTTTACGGCGTTTGTAAAAGCGGCTTTGGCAAATAAAAAATAATCTTGGGGCGCAGATACATGCGCCCCTTTTTGTAAAGATTATTGATTGATTTTAAAACTATTCTGAAAGGAATACCTGTGTCTCAAGAAATAGTAAAAGTTGGCAATCTGAGTGTTGGTAATTCACTGCCGTTTGTATTGTTTGGTGGCATGAATGTACTTGAATCGCGCGATATGGCCATGCATGTGGCAGAAACTTATGTGCAGGTTACGCAAAAGCTTGGAATTCCCTACGTTTTTAAAGCTTCATTTGATAAGGCAAATCGCTCTTCCATTCACTCCTACCGCGGGCCGGGAATGGAAGAGGGGTTGAAGATTTTTCAAGAGATCAAACAAACCTTTAATATCCCAGTGATTACTGATGTGCACGAAATTTATCAATGTGCACCTGTTGCGGAAGTTGCAGATGTTATTCAATTACCTGCTTTTCTCGCCCGTCAAACGGATTTGGTCGTCGCTATGGCCAAAACCGGCGCGGTGATTAATATCAAAAAACCGCAATTCTTAAGCCCAGGCCAAATGAAAAATATCGTCGAAAAATTTGGTGAGTGCGGCAATGATAAAATTATTCTCTGTGATCGCGGCACCAACTTCGGTTATGACAACTTGGTTGTCGATATGTTGGGCTTCCGTACCATGCGTGAAGTCAGCGGCAATGCCCCGGTGATTTTTGATGTAACCCATTCATTGCAATGCCGCGATCCTATGGGCGCTGCATCGAGCGGTCGTCGCCATCAAGTTGCTGAATTGGCGCGTGCAGGTGTGGCAGTTGGTTTGGCTGGTTTATTTCTGGAGGCTCATCCTGATCCCGATAACGCCAAGTGCGATGGTCCCAGCGCGTTACCGCTCGATAAACTGCAACCCTTCCTGCAGCAAATGAAATCTATTGATGATGTGGTGAAAAATTTTCCGCCACTCGACATTAACTAATAGACCGTAAAAGTAATAGACACTAACTCATTTTGTAGAAACACACTCTGGAGAAAACGAATGACTAAGATTGTTGATATCAAAGCTTTTGAAATTTTGGATAGCCGCGGCAACCCAACTGTGATGGCTGAAGTTATTTTGGCTGATGGTTCTGTAGGTTCGGCGACTGCACCATCAGGCGCTTCAACCGGTTCGCGTGAAGCATTGGAATTGCGTGATGGTGATAAATCCCGTTATTTGGGTAAAGGTGTTTTAAAAGCAGTTAACAATATCAACACCACTATTAAAAATTTGGTAGTGGGTTTCGATGCTCTTGATCAACGTGCACTTGATAATGCAATGATCAAAGCAGACGGCACTGACTTCAAAACGGTTTTAGGTGCAAACGCTATCCTTGCTGTGTCTTTGGCAAATGCCAAAGCAGCTGCGATCTCCAAAAAAGTTCCACTCTATGCACATATTGCTGACTTGAATGGCACTCCTGGTAAATACTCCATGCCAGTTCCTATGATGAACATCATCAACGGTGGTGAGCACGCAGACAACAACGTTGATATCCAGGAATTTATGGTTCAGCCTGTAGGAGCTAAAACTTTTGCTGAAGCTCTGCGTGTTGGCGCTGAGATTTTTCACACGCTGAAAAAAATCCTGCACGATAAAGGCTTGAGCACTTCAGTAGGTGATGAAGGTGGTTTCGCACCAAACCTACCATCTAACGAGGACGCGCTGAAAATTATTGCTGAAGCTGTTGAGAAGGCGGGCTACAAACTGGGTGACAACGTAACCCTGGCTCTGGACTGCGCTTCTACTGAATTCTACAAAGATGGCAAATACGATTTGGCTGGTGAAGGCCGTGTATTTACCACTAACGAATTTTCGGATTATTTGGCTGATCTGGCTGCACGCTACCCAATTATTTCTATCGAAGACGGTAAAGACGAAAGCGACTGGGCTGGCTGGGCAGATCTGACCCAAAAAATTGGCCACAAAATCCAGTTGGTAGGTGATGACCTGTTTGTTACCAACACCAAAATTTTAAAAGAAGGTATTGAGAAGAAAATTGCTAACTCGATTCTGATCAAATTTAACCAAATTGGCTCTTTGTCCGAGACACTTGATGCTATCAAGATGGCACAAGATGCCGGTTACACTGCTGTTATCTCTCACCGTTCAGGCGAAACTGAAGATACCACCATCGCTGATTTGGCTGTTGCGACTGCAGCTGGTCAAATTAAGACTGGTTCTCTGTGCCGTTCAGACCGCGTTTCCAAGTACAACCGCTTGCTGCGCATTGAGGCTGAATTGGGTGCTGCTGCACCTTACAAGGGTCGCGCAGAATTCAAGTCGTAAGTTGATTTGAAAAACAAAGGCCGACTACTCGGCCTTTGTTTTTTTGATGCTAATTAAACCGTTATTAACGTTTGACAAGATTGCGCAATGTTATGAAATGGCTATTAGGTGTATTGATCATATTGCTTGCCGGGCTGCAATACCGTTTGTGGATCGGTGACGGCAGTTTGGCACAGGCGCATCGCTTGGAGGCTGATATCAAATTGCAGCAAGCTGAAAATGATCGTATGCGTGAACGTAACCGCATTCTGGATGTTGAGGTAGAAGAATTAAAAACGGGACTCGACACCATCGAAGAACGTGCGCGTAACGATATAGGCCTGATCAAAAAAGACGAAACTTTTTTTATGATTTTGGATGAAGAGCAGTAGTTGCCAATAACTACATTTTATTAACTATCCAATTTCGATATTCCCTCATGAATCACTCATCATCACCCCAAAGTCCCGCTTATTGGATTGTCGTTCCGGCTGCCGGTGTAGGCGCTCGAATGGGAGCTGATTGCCCAAAACAATATTTACCACTTGTTGGGAAAACGGTTATAGAGCATACCTTGGAGCGTTTATTGGCACTGCCGAATATCGCTGGTATTTATTTGGTGTTGGGCGCTGATGACAATTATTGGAATGATTTATCCCTCGCACAAAATAATCGTATTCAGCGTGTTGCAGGCGGCGCAGAACGCTGCGACTCGGTATTAAATGCATTGGAACAATTGTTCGATAACGCATCTCCCAATGATTGGGTATTGGTGCATGATGCCGCTCGCCCTTGTGTTCATGTACAGAGTGTTTTGCATTTGATTGAGCAAGTAAAAACACACCCCGTCGGCGGCATCTTAGGCGTGCCGGTTAGCGATACTTTAAAACAAGTGAATAATTCTATTATCGATTCTACTGTCGATCGGCGTTTATTATGGCAGGCGCAGACACCGCAAATGTTTCGCTTGGGCTTGTTGCGCGATTGCCTGCAGCGTGGGTTGGCGGAAGGCAAATTAATTACCGACGAATCCTCGGCACTGGAATCCTATGGTTATCAGCCGTTAATGGTGCAAGGGCGCAGCGATAATATAAAAATTACGCGACCGGAAGATTTGGCAATTGCTGCTATGCTCTTACAGCAACAGATCTAGCCCGTTTATTCTTCATTTAGTTACGGAAATTTAATATGTCTATGCGTATTGGTCATGGTTACGATGTCCATGCTTTTGGTCCCGGCGATAAAATTGTTATTGGTGGTGTGGTTATTCCACATCATCATGGTTTGGTTGCCCACTCGGACGGTGATGTGCTCTTGCATGCGTTGTGCGATGCATTGCTGGGTGCTGCGGCATTAGGTGATATAGGTAAGCATTTTCCAGATACAGATATGCAATATCGTAATGCCGATAGTCGTTCCCTGTTGCGTATGGTTTATGCAAAAGTAGGGCTGCAGGGTTGGAAAATTGCTAATGCCGATATGACGATAGTTGCGCAGGCACCGCGTATGGCGAATTATATTCCCCGTATGGTCGAAACCATTGCTGCCGATTTGCAGAGCGAATTAAATCAAATCAATGTTAAGGCAACCACGACTGAACGCTTGGGTTTTGCTGGGCGCGAAGAAGGTATTGCTTGCTACGCAGTGGTCTTGTTGGAAAAAGCGTAAATTACATTATTGAATAAGGATTTTTCATGCCGTTAATAGAATCTGGTTTTCGCTCTCCCTGGTGGATGTTCAATGGCGACCTGCAAACCCAGTTGCCGGTGTTATTACGTCATATCAGGTTAGATGCTTCTTCTTTGATTATTCCCACACTAGATGGTGATAATCTCAGCGCCAATATGTATTTGTCTGGATTGCAGCCACAAAAAAGATTATTAATCCTTTCGCATGGGCTTGAGGGAAGTAACGCGCAAAATTATATCCTCGGTATGGCCGAAGCGGCGCTTGAGTCAGGTGTTGCTGGCGCAGCTGTTGATGTACTTGCCTGGAATTTGCGTGGATGTGGAAAGCCAGACAATACAACTGAAAAATTATATTTTGCTGGCTCGATACAGGATTTTGAGGCGGTAGTGGCTTGGGCTGAAGGTAATGGTTACACAGAAATTTATCTCGCGGCTTACTCGCTTGGCGGAAATATTGTGCTCAAATGGCTTGGTGATCAAGGCGAAAATGCGCAGGCTAGGGGAATTAAAGCAGTCTGCGCTGCATCAGTACCCATAGATTTACATGCTTGTGTGAGTACTTTGGATCGCTGGCGCAATCTGATGTATCGCTTGTATTTTGTTACCAGTATGAAATGGCGCCTTAAACGAAAGGCGTTTAAATTTACGGGGAAACTGGATTTGTCGCACTATTCGAAAGTTAAAAAATTTTGCGATTATGATGATTTTTTTTCAGCCCCTTTAAATGGTTATAAAAATGCAGCAGAGCTTCACGCTGCCGCCAGCGCCAAACCGTCACTCGAAAAAATTGCTGTGCCTTGTTTAATGGTGGCTGCGTTGAATGATCCATTTTTGAATGCGGATTGCATTCCGCTTGCGCTTGCTCAGCGCCATTCGTTATTGACCTTGGAGATTACGCGCTCCGGTGGTCATGTTGGTTTTTTAAGTGATCGGCTGGAGTGGTGGTTGGATACGCGATTTTTAGGTTTTTTTAAATCACTTTCATAATACAGGTAAAGTTTTGACAGAGTTTTCATTGGAGTTTCCCCGCGCTTATGGGGCGTTAACTGCAGCTGCAATTTTTCGTGCACAACCTGAAGATTTTCAAGTTGATGAAGAGTTGGGTTATGTTCCTTCAGGGGCAGGCGAACATGTTTTTTTGCACATTGTTAAGCGTGGCGAAAATACTGCGTGGGTCGCTGGAAAAATTGCCGAGCTTGCCAATGTCAATGTAACTGACGTCGGTTATTGTGGGCGCAAAGATCGCCATGCGGTGACAGCCCAATGGTTTAGTGTTTATCTTCCCAAGGCTCCTGAGCCCGATTGGAGATTGTTGAATACGGAGTCGATCCAACTCTTATCTGCATCCAGACATCAAACCAAGTTGCGCCGTGGTGAGCACCAGCAGAACAATTTTGTGATCCGCTTGCGCGATGTGCAGACAGAAGATCGCAACCTGCTACAACAAAAAGTTGATGCTGTTTTTGCGCAAGGTGTACCCAATTATTTTGGTGAGCAGCGTTTTGGGCTGGGTGGAAATAATTTACGCGAGGCTGAAGCTATCCTTGTGGGTGGAAAGCGTTATCGCGACAAGCAAAAACGCGGTTTGATGTTATCAGCCGCGCGCTCCTATTTATTCAATCAGGTACTCGCCGCGCGTGTACTTGCTAATAATTGGGCAAACCAGATCGAAGGGGATATCAACCCCCAGCCCTCTGGGCCACTTTGGGGTAGGGGGCGACCACTGGTATCGGGTGCGCTGCTTGAGTTAGAGCAAAATGCGTTGGCGAATTGGGCTGCCTGGTGTGATGGTCTTGAGCATGCGGGTCTCTCGCAAGAGCGTCGCTCACTGCAATTGATCCCCCGTAACGCCAGTTGGTCTTGGGTTGATAATGATCTGGTATTGCATTTTTCGCTCGATGCCGGTGAGTTTGCTACGGCGATTTTGCACGAGCTTGCCCAGCTCCAGAACCAATCGACGGAAGTGTCTGATCCCGCCTAGCAGGAAACGTCGCAACCCATGGTATAGTTGCTGCTTTGGTTGTTTCGGCGCCAGCTGGTTAATTGTGCATTTATTATTTGCGTTGCCGCTGTATAAAAATAGGAGAGAATCTGGGGATGACTAACTTATTGATGCAAGGTGTAGGCATGACCTCGCTACGCACCCGTGAGCGTCTTATTCAGCGTTTACGCGATCAGGGCGTCACCAATATGCGTGTGTTAGATGTATTGCTTAATACCCCGCGTCATATATTCCTTGACGAAGCCCTTGCTCATCGCGCCTATGAAGATACGGCACTGCCTATCGGCCATGGTCAGACCATATCCCAACCTTACATAGTGGCGCGCATGACAGAAATACTGCTGGGAGCGGCAGGTGGCAAGCTCAATAAAGTATTGGAAGTCGGCACTGGTTCTGGTTACCAGACAAGCGTTCTCGCACAATTAGTGCCAAATGTTTACAGTGTAGAAAGGATCAAACCTCTGCAGGACAAAGCCCGCGAGCGCTTGCGTCAGTTGGGGTTACGTAATGTGCAATTGCGTCATGCTGACGGTGGTTTTGGCTGGCCGGAAGCTGGCCCATACGATGCTATTCTCAGCACTGCAGCGCCGCAGGCTGTTCCTGACGAACTACTGAAGCAGTTGGCACCCGGTGGTGTACTCGTAATACCGATTGGTGGAAGGGAGCAGCAACTGCACCTCATTCTTCGCGATGGCGAGACAGAGAACTATATTACCCAGATATTGGAGCCTGTTAAATTTGTTCCTTTTCTTTCAGGTACTTCACGCTAATACTTAATCTTAAGTCTAAAGTTTGTAAGTAACGATACGTTGCATGTTTAGAAATGCACCAATAATGAATAGGAAACGTGCGAATTTACTCATCTACCCAGTGTTTTAGTTGTTTAAATCCTCTTTTTGTGCACGTTTTTATAAAAATATTAGATAATTTTAAAATAAATTTCGATTATTAAGTTCTAAATCGTATAAGAGCGATCAAAAAACAACCATAGTTCTTGAGTGATTTCATGTCGGAAGTGTCATCTAATTACCGGGTTAAATCATTAAAACTGTTCGTAATACTGATCGCTCTATTGCTGCTGGTTTCCTGTGCCTCCCATTCTCCTGCCCCTGTATTTGATAGATCCAAATCTTCTGTTATTCGACCTAAAACACATGTGGTTATCCCCGGTGATACCTTGTTTTCAATTGCTTGGCGTTACGGTTTGAAATACGAAATCCTCGCTAAGCATAATCGGATTTATCCTCCTTATGTCATTCGCCCTTCACAAGTAATCCGGTTGGATATTGCTGGAACAGGGGGAGCGATAGCAGGAAAACAACAGTCGGGAAAGGGTGATGCCAGAGTGAGCCCGGCAGTAACTAAAAAACCTGTTTCAACGCTAAAAAATACTAATAATCGTCAAGAAAATAGAACAGTCAAAAGTGCCAATTCCACCAGCAAAACACAGGCCTGGGGCGCACCACAATGGCGCTGGCCTGTTAAGGGGCCATTAATTTCATCATTTCAGGGCAGTAACGCGTTAAATAAGGGTATTGATCTTGGCGGTAAATTGGGAGAGCCTGTGCTTGCAGCTGCTGGTGGACAGGTTGTTTATTCCGGAAGCGGACTGCGCGGGTACGGCAAGTTACTTATCGTCAAGCACAATGAAACTTTCCTCAGCGCCTATGCCCACAACGATAGGTTGTTAGTAAAAGAAGGTGATTTTGTTAAAGCTGGGCAAAGAATTGCCGATATGGGTTCGAGTGGTACCGACAGAGTAAAGCTTCACTTTGAAATTCGTCGTGATGGTACTCCGGTAGATCCGTTAAAGTTTCTGCCACGACGCTAAAGTGTCACATTCATAAGTTAGAACGGGAACTTACGGATAATATCTCAGAACATATGGCATCTATGTGCAGAGGTACAGCTTGAGCGAGCTGGATGACTTACAAAAAGCCAGCCGGTTAAATAAAAATTGATATAAGGGGCTGAAAAAATGACTTTACAAAATAGGGACACAACCACATTTGATCGCGATGATGTATTTATTGCACCGGATGTAGAGTTGGATGAAGCAGAGTTGATGTTGGCTGAAGAAGATGACGAATTACCCAAGTCTTCATCGGCCAATGTAAGTGAACGAATTATCGATGATAAGTACAACAAGACACTTGATGCTACCCAGATTTATCTTAACGAAATTGGATTTTCCCCCCTGCTAAGCGCCGAAGAAGAAGTATTTTTTGCACGTAAAGCGCTGAAAGGTGATGAAGCAGCGCGCAAGCGCATGATTGAAAGTAACCTCCGCCTTGTTGTAAAAATCTCCCGTCGCTATGTTAACCGTGGTCTGGCGCTTCTTGATTTGATTGAAGAAGGCAATCTCGGGTTGATCCGCGCTGTTGAAAAATTTGACCCAGAGCGCGGTTTCCGCTTTTCAACCTACGCCACTTGGTGGATTCGCCAAACCATTGAACGTGCGATTATGAATCAGACTCGCACAATTCGTTTGCCCATTCATGTTGTTAAAGAATTAAATATTTATCTGCGCGCGGCGCGCGAGCTGTCGCAAAAACTGGATCATGAGCCAACGCCGGAAGAAATTGCCAATCTGCTCGATAAACCAGTAGCTGATGTTGAGCATATGTTGAGTCTGAATGAGCGCGTTACTTCAATTGATGCACCTATCGGTAATTCATCTGACCGCGCAATTGTGGATACCATCGCAGACACTCATGTGTCAGACCCTGCAGCACTTTTGCAAGATGCGGATTTGACTACCAGTCTCGACCATTGGTTGGATGAGTTAACCGAAAAGCAACGTGAAGTTCTTGCGCGCCGTTTTGGCTTGCGTGGTTACGAAGTCAGTACACTTGAAGAAGTGGGTCTTGAAATAGGTTTGACTCGCGAGCGGGTTCGCCAAATTCAAGTAGAGGCATTAAAGCGTTTGCGCGATATCATGGAAAAACAAGGTTTGGATAGTGCCGCTTTGTTTAGCGTTTAATTTTTCTCGGTGATATTTTTTGAGTGAAAAACCTGAGCTAATCACTCAGGTTTTTTTGTTAAGTAAAAATGAATCCTGCATCAGCGTTAGCATGTTTTATTGTTTCGTGTTCATGGCTTTATTTTAACCCCCCTCCCAAATCTATTAGTTCCCGATTCTGTTTTATTTCCTGAGCCACCAAAGTTGCTATTATTTCTGCTCCATTTTTTTGAAAGTGGGTTCCATCGGGTGCCTCAATGCTGCCAGGGGCGCCATTGGCATAAAAACTATTGGTGGCGGGGTCAACAACCAGCCAATAATGTTTCCATTCATTGGCTGCCAAACCATTCACAAATTGAATGCTTGCTGCTTCCAGATCAATCAGCGGCACTGCGTTAGCGGTGGCAGTGTCTTTAATAGTTTGAGTGTAGTCGCCGGTGTACAAATAACCGTTTTTGTTATTTTGTTTGGTAACGTGACTGTGTACCACGGGTGTGGTTTGCTGCCCCTGTGCATTTTTAATGCGTGTAGTGGGGGTAAACAATACCGGTATTGCACCGCGTTCCCGTGCAATTTTTATATATCGTTCAAGTGAGTGCTGGAATGAAAGTTCGGGTTGCTCATTGGGAAATTGTGGTTGTCCTTCGCTGTTGTTGGGGTAGGTGCAGAGATTATTTACGTCCGCTGCCCCACGTATTGGTTTACTGGAATCGCAATTCTGGTCGTTATGGCCATGGTTGATAAAGACATAATCGCCGGCCCGGATCAGCGGTTCCATCTGTGCAAACCAGCGGCCATTAAAAAAATCGCGCGAGCTGCGGCCAGCGCGTGATCCGGTAATCACTTTTATCCCGCTATCTTGGTTGAACCTAGCTTCAAATGCTTGTCCCCATCCCATGCGTGGAAAACGTAGTTGCTCGTAAACCGCAGAGGTTGAATCGCCCACAATAAAAATACGGCGATTTGCATTGTTAATTTGCACTAACTCCTGTTGCGCCCGCAGCAAATCAAAAGGCTCATAGGCACCCTGAGGCAACAGCCCCACAATTGGCCGAAAGCTAATATCTGCCAACGTGGTATGGCCGGTTTCGCCGGTATTGTTGTCGTAATTGCGGTTGTGATGAATCAGTGAAAATAATTCAATCAACTTATCATCTGGCTGAATGGAATAAGTTGCAGGATTAAAACTCCCGCTATTCTTAACGTCTAGTAATTGCAGCGCTTGTTTAAAACCTTTGCGCAATTCATTTTGTGCTGCATGCAATTGGATGGGGTTGAACGCGCCTATTTTTTTGCTGTTTACCCATTGCTGCGGACCAATAAAGCCCAGCGCTACCGCCAGATCTGAGACGATACGATCGGTCAGTGGATTGATGTTGCCAATTTGATGCTGATTGGGATTTATTTTTTCAATAACGGCTGCCATGCAGATGGGGCGTAAAATTGAATTTTTGGTGCAGTCTTCTGCATTGCCTTCGCTAACAGCAGAAAGCAGTAGCGGTGCAGTAATGCCAGCTAGAGGAAATTCATAACGTCCGGAAGCGTCAGTAGTTGTTTGTAGTTGTTTACCATTTGCATCGATTAATTGTACTTGTGCGTCAGTTAATGGTTCTTGCTCAATCACCAGTCCTGTTAAGTGCGGTGATTTGGGAATACTCTGGCAGCAAGTCAATAAAATACTGAGTCCTATCAAGAGGGAGCGACAGCGAGTAGCAAAGAGCTTTTTTTTGTAGTAATTCATAGCAAATCCGGATCGTTCAATGTAATGAGAAGATAGTGGGTGGTGCATATCTCTAATGTTGGTGATTTTACTGTGCTCCCCATCCTGCTTTTAAGCTTTCCCACATCTCATCAAAATGTTTTTGTTCGTGTGCGCGCAGGGCGTCGTATTGCGCTTCATTCAGGCTTGCACGCGCCGTTGCCAAATAATTGTCTTTATAATCGAGCAGCGCTTCATGTGCTTTTTCGATTAAAAAAGGTTTTTCTGCTGCAGATGCGTTTGCAATGGTTTGGCCTGTTGTTTCCAAATATTGGGAAAACTCTTGTTTTTGCTCCAGTTTACTGAGTAGGAGTGCGTCGCGTTTTTCACTGGGGATAGGCGAGCCTGCTTGTACTTGATCAAAAAAGTTGTTCATCTGATATTGCTCGTAAGCAGAATCTTTTAGCAAATCATAGGTTTTTCTATCTTCAGGTGAGCTGAGCAGTTGGGCAATTTGGCGATCTATTTCTGCCAGACTTTCTTGCTGTTTGCGAATTGCTTCTTCGGTATCCGCTTGAGATGAATAATAGCCGATACTGGATGCCCCCAAAATTTGTTCTCGCTGTAATAATAATTCTTGTAGCTCATTGCGCGCTTGTCCCGCCAAGCCCAATTGCGACATCAACAGCACATATTTTTTTTCCAGAGTGCGCTTGAGGTTTTCTTGCTGGATGCTGGCAAACTCGTCCAGCTTGGAAGACGTAACAACAGGGTTTGCCGTCAGGGGAGCTTGTTTGGTGGAGTGTAAGGTGTTTTGCCCAAAGGCAATAAACTCCTGCAAACTATCAATTTTTTTCTGATAGGTTTCGCGCTCTTCCTGCAAGCGAGCATCAAAGTCTACTTGTTGCTGCGTTAACTGCTGCTGCAGGGTTTGGTGATCCAGATAGAGCACGCCGTATCGTACTGATACCAATAAAAATAGCGTCGCAAGTATTATGCTTACCAGTTTCATCTTTACCTCCGTAAATACGGATTCTTTAGTGGGGTGTGAGGTAAATCTGACCGAGGACTTGCCGGAGTATGCACAGCTGGTTATTGTTTTAACGTTCTTGTTGATAGCTGTTTTTTTGAAGCTGGATTAGATTACATTTTCCTGATGGCTTCAAGCTTTTGAGGTGATAATAAAATCACCTCATTTCGCAGTGTGAACACATACCAATTTAGAGGGTTAACTCTAACCCGCCAGCTTAAGGTGCCAAATGACGGTTTAAGAATGGAATGACATCGTTAATAAACCTTTCCTCTCCCTCCCAGTATTGGTTCCACGCATTGCCACTGTACTCCTCTGCCTGATGTTGAACACCAAAATCGTCCAATATACGTGTGAATTTTTGGTTGGCATACACATGGTCTGGGTTGTCGTCATAACGTCCCCAGTCCATTTTGAAGCCGTGTAGCTGGAGCAAATTTTCTGCGCGTGTAGGTAGGCGGCTGTCCAATAAAAAATTATCGCGCAGCATGGCGACATGGGTGGTGTTGGTAATTAATTGATCGCCTTTTAATTCCACCATCAAGTCAGCATAGAAGGGCGGTTTATCCGGATTAGGTAAATACGCCTGTGCCATCAGCATAAATACCCGCGAATAAATATTGGATTCAAGATCTTTCCAGTTCTTAGCCTGATTCATCTGGCGCCAGTCAGGCTTGGATTGCATCAGCGTTTCCCCTGTCGCTGTGCCGAACGGATGCATAGCGTAAACACTGCCGAATAAGCCGGGGTAATCCATTGCCAGCTTAATGGCGGCATAACCGCCGATCATATCCCCGACGGCTGCGCGTGCAGCTGAAGATGGATTGGTGCGGAAGCGCTGGTCTATGGCTGGTATCAATTCCTGAATAATGTGGTCCATCCAGCGGCCGCTGCTGGGCGCGTTACTGTAAAAACTTCCCAAGCCAGGGCCTGTGAAATCCCCGGCGACAAGGATGCAGTCCTTCAGGCGGCCTGTGCGGATGGCCTCATCCAATGTACGTTGTACTTTTCCATCCTCAAAAAATTTCGTATTGCTCCATCCCAAACTATGGAAATAGTAAATGACGGGATAGCGGTGTTTACCTTGTTGATAAGAGGCAGGAAGATAAACTTTGATATTTCGCTCGCGCTTAATACCAATAAGATTTCCATCCAGGGCGGTCGATTTGATCGTGAAGTCGGTAATTTGGCTATCGGTAGCCTCAGCATCCATGCCAATAGTCAGTAGTAACAGGCAGAAGAATATTGTAGCGGTGTTCATAAGCGCCTCCAGTGGCAGATAGTTTCCTGGAGGCTACCCCGTAATGCAGTGATCAGCGGCTGATCCGATCGGGACGAACGCTATTCGCTCGCCATTTTCAAGTTGCGGGCGCGGTATTCGCTGGGTGTCATCTGCGTCTGTTGGCGAAATGCGGTATTGAATGTGGATTTGGAATTAAAACCTGCGTCTTCAGCAATGGTGAGAATAGTTTTGTCTGGATAAGTTAATAACGCCTGTTTGGCGGCATTGATCCTGTAACTGTTGACCCACTCATAAAAATTGGTTTGCAGATCTTGATTAATTACTTGGGATAAATAATGCGGACTCTCACGCAACTGCTCGCTCAGTTGTTTCAGGCTGAAACCTGGTTGCGTGTAAAGCTTTTCGTTTTCCATCGCTGCGAACAATTTGGTTTTGATGCGGCGTCTTATCCCTTCGTCTAACGGCGAATTGGTGTATTTCTCTGTATTACTTTTGGCGGAAGGTGCCAGATTTACATCTTCTGACGATGCAGGGGTTAATGCTAAAGGCTTAAGTCGCGTTAGGCCAAAAAGGGCGCGCAGGGTAAAAATAATCTCTATCGTCATAAACAGATTTATTCCCAGTCCACCCACCGGCCCGATATACATGCAGTGCAATGTACGCAGGATTGCCATCATCCACTTCACCACCAAAATCAACAGCAGCCATTTTATTGCCTGCAACGAATATTCATGCGGGTTGGAAACATTCGCAAAAACCTGTTGTTCATATTTCTGCAACATTAATCGAATTCGCACCACAAGCATCGGAACTTGTAGGGTAAATATAGCGATGCATACCAACATACAACCATGAATAAACATCGCCTGATAAGCTGATGCCGGTGCAACCGCATTACCGAATTCATTACCAGCGTGCGCGGACAAGAGCAGGGGAAGCAAACACAAGCTTGCTATCGCCAACAAACATTTGTGTAATTTAGGCAAAACAAAGGGGCTTGGTGTTTGCTGGCGGGTAATTTCCAGCGTAGACAACCACAGGCAAGGGGCAATCAACAACGACAACAACATCAGTCCTCCAAGCCACAAGGATTTGAATCCTGTGCTCGGGTGTAACATCAACCATTCAAAGCCAAACCCGAGTGCTTCTAACAGCAGGAATACTGAGAAATACCGCAGCCGCCATTGCGGCAATAAACTGCGTAACCCCGTTGCACTCAAGAGGCAGTAACCTATGGCGATGGCAAATAAGGAGGTTTGGAATGTATTCACGATTCCTCACGGCTGTGATTGAAAACTTAAGTCAGAATGCTATGCCTGGTATTTTTGAAACTTTGAATAGATAGATCATTTCCTTTACTGCAATAGTCGTTAAGATACACCTACTTACCTTGGGTTTACATAATGAATAAATGGAAATATTGATGATCAGGATATTAAAACAAGCCACTCTCTATTTGTTAGTATTTATTTTACTGTTGTCTGCACTGTTTGCTATTGGTGTACTTTTGCCTCCTGCCACAGTGGAAGCTGTTAAAACTAATGCTCCAATCGCAATAATAAACACGTCCGTCGTAGATGTTGCTGGCGGTGTAATCCTGCCTAATCAAACCGTCATAATAGAGCGTAAAAAGATCCGAATTGTTGGTGCTGCAAATAATGTCGCTATTCCAGAAAATGCTATTCGTATTAATGGTGCCAATCAATTTTTGATGCCCTCCCTATGGGATATGCACACCCATATTTTCAAGGTAACTCCCTTATTGGATCTGCCTCTTTACATTGGTTATGGCGTTACCAATGTGCGGGATATGGCGAGTTGCCCAAAAGCTGATGATCCATTTGCTGCCTGCCCTGAAGATTTTAAGCGTTGGACTCATCAAGCGAATAATGATGAGTTGGTGGGGCCGCGTGTGCAGGGTATTTCAAGCTGGCATTTGAATGGCCCTGGTATTCACGATCAGATTAAAGGTTTACCTGAGTTTTTCGGCACCGCCAATGAGCAACAGGCAAGGGAATTTGTCCGCTATTATTCCGGCAAGGTAGATGCGATCAAAGTTTATAATTACATTTCACGTGAAGCGTATTTTGCGTTGGTTGATGAAGCAAAAAAAGTGGGCATTGATGTAGTTGGGCATCGCCCGCTTGCGATAAGTGCAATCGAAGCGGCGCAACATCAAAAAAGTATTGAACACGCGCGATTTATTTTGCATGAATCTTTTGCGGGCAGCGCAGCATTGCGAGAGTCAGTTGCCAAAGGATTGTGGAGCGAAGACCGGCGGCGAATGTTGGACGAGCATGAACCACAAATGGCTACAGCTATTTTTAGCGCGATGAAAAACTCAGGTACCTGGTATGTGCCTACACATCTCACCCGCAGGGTTGATGCTTACGGTGATGAAGCGCTTATTTTGGAAGACCCCATTCTGCGTTATTTGCATCCGTTAATGAAATGGCAATGGCTTGAAGATGTTAATAAGGTTATTAGTGAAGAACCGTCACCGGAAGCGCGAAAAACCTATCGTGATTTTTACCACAAAGGACTTGAGTTGACGGGGGCAGCTCATCGCGCTGAAGTAAAAGTGTTAGTAGGCACAGATTACATTGTTGCTGGAATAACTGTGCACAATGAATTAGAGCAACTGGTAATGGCTGGTCTCTCACCCGTCGATGCGCTGCGAGCAGCGACTATCTTGCCTGCTGAATACTTTGGTTTACAAAAAGAATACGGCAGTGTTGCCGCAGGTATGAATGCAGACCTGATCCTACTCAATAAAAATCCTTTCGAAGATATTCGCAATACGCAGAGTATTGAGGCGGTCATATTTAATGGGAATCTATATGATCGTAACAAGCTCGACGAAATATCAGATACGGTTGAGAGTAGGGCAAAGAGCTGGAGCATTGCATGTAAAATATTATGGGAATTTATTAAAAATCCGGCTGGTTATTAGATTGGTTTTGCGCTTCAGTGGCTTGCCTTCATTCTGGCATGCATAAAAAAGCCCGGCGGTTATGCCGGGCTTTGGCAACACTTTTGTATTGCAATATTTACATCTTTTCCATCACCTCAATCCCCAACAATTCCAACCCTTGCTCAATAGTCTTCGCAACCAAATGACACAAACGCAAACGGCTATCGCGCACGTCCGGTGCTATACCGTCTTTCAAAATCGGGCAGGCTTCGTAGAAGGTCATGTAGAGGCTGGCGATTTCATACAAATAAGTGCAGAGCAAGTGTGGCATGGCTTCGCGTGCAACTTGATCCAAAACTTCACTGAATTGCAGTAATTTAATTGCCAGGGTTTTTTCCTGCTCTGTGCCAATGATAATCGCATTGGTCAGTGACTCCGGAGTAACACCGGCTTTGCGGAAAATACTTTGTACACGAGTGAATGCGTATTGTAGATAAGGTGCGGTGTTACCCTCAAAGCTGAGCATGGATTCCCAGCTAAATATGTAATCATTGGTGCGGGTTTTACATAGGTCGGCGTATTTCACTGAGCCGATGCCCACCTTGCGTGAGATTTCCGCGATTTCATCGGCAGACAAATCGGGATTCTTTTCGCTTACCAATGCGCCTGCGCGTTCAACGGCTTCGGTTAATAACTCGGCGAGTTTAACGGTGCCGCCGGTGCGGGTTTTGAAGGGTTTGCCATCGCTGCCCATCATGGTGCCGAATGCCAAATGCTCAAGGCTTACGGATTCATCCACAAATTTTGCTTTGCGTGAAAGCGTAAATACTTGTTGCATATGCAGCGATTGGCGCGCATCAATAAAATACATAATGCGATTGGCTTTTAACGTATTTACGCGATAGCGCAGTGCAGCCAAGTCGGTAGTGGCATACAAAAATCCACCGCCTTGTTTTTGGATAATCATTGGCGATGGATTGCCTTCTTTGTCGGCGAGTTCTTGCAGGAATACGACTTGGGCGCCGTCACTTTCTACGGCGAGGCCTTGGTCTTGTAATTCTTTTACAACAGGCGCGAGGTCATTGTTGTAAAAACTTTCTCCGCGAACATCAGTGTCTTTCAGTGTGACGTTGAGCTGTTGGTAAATCTCGGTGCTGTGGTGCAGGGAAATGGTTTTAAATTGTTCCCAGAGTTTTAACATTTGCGCATCGCCGGATTGCAAGCGCACAACATATTCGCGCGCTTTATTGGCAAAGGCTTCGTCGTCATCAAAATGTTTTTTGGCTTGCTGGTAAAACACTTCCAAATCTTTGAGTGCCATGGCTTCATCGCCTTTGGCTCCCAATTGTTCTTCCAATTCGGCGATTAACATACCGAATTGTGTACCCCAATCGCCTACGTGGTTTTGGCGAATAACATTGTGCCCTTGGAATTCCAGCAGGCGAGCGAGGGAGTCGCCAATAATGGTGGAGCGCAAGTGGCCCACATGCATTTCTTTGGCGAGGTTGGGGCCGGAATAATCGATCACCACATTTTGCGGGGCAGCGACCTGCTCAACCTGCAGCCGCGCATCGCTTTGCGCTTTGGCGATCTGAGCACCCAGCCATTCAGGGTTGAGGTCGATATTGATAAAACCGGGGCCGGCGATTTCCAGCTCCTCAATTGTTTCATCCTTTTCAAGTACGGCCGTTGCTTTCATTGCTTGAACAATTTTAGCAGCCAAATCCCGCGGGTTCGTGCCCATGGCTTTGGCCGCGCCCATAGCGCAGTTAGCTTGGTAATCACCAAAACCGGCCTTTTTACCGGGGGCAATCAGGGCGGGCAGTTCAGAGGGTACTCCCACAACTTTCATGGCGTGGAGGACTTTTTGGTTCAGTAATTCGCGGATATTCATAGGGTAAATTCGGTCGCTGTAGCTAAATACGGAAGGTGGCGAATTGTACCCGCCGAGGGTGGGTGATGCCATCTTTTATAGGCTTGTGACTGTTCACCAGCGCAGGCTGGATGAGTTTGTCTATACTCATACGACTCTTGAATCCAACCCTGTATCTGTACTTTCCACTTCTGCCCAAGAAGGATCCGATAATGATAACTAGCCCGATTCCCCAGATTCTTACCCAGCTCGATAGCCGTGTCTTGACACTGAGTTTTAATCGCCCCGAGCGCAAAAATGCCCTGACGCTCGCCATGTATGGCGCGCTAGCCGATTTGATTAAAGCGGCTGATGCGGATAACGAGGTGCGCGTTTTAGTATTGACCGGCACCGACGAATTTTTTACCAGCGGCAACGACCTGATGGATTTTATGAATGAGCCTGAAATTCATGATAACCATCCGGTTGTGCGTTTTATGGAGGCCTTGCGCCACTGTGGTAAACCGGTAGTTGCCGTGGTGCGCGGCCATGCCGTGGGCATTGGTACCACCATGCTCTTGCATTGCGATCTGGTTTACGCCGCTGATGATGCGCGTATGCAGTTGCCTTTTGTGAATTTGGGATTGTGCCCGGAATACGCGAGTAGCTATTTGGTGCCGCGGTTGGTGGGACAACAAAAAGCAGCGGAATTATTTTTACTGGGCGAACCCTTCTCTGGTGCCGATGCAGCTGCATTAGGATTAGTGACCAAAGCCGTTCCCTGGGATGAATTGACGGAGTATTCGCGTGCGAAAATTGCGCGCCTCGCACTGCAACCGCCTGGCGCTGTGCGGCGCACTAAAGCCCTGCTGCGCGCGGCAACCAATGTTGCGGTGGATGCATCCTTAAGTACTGAATATGCCGGGTTTGCTGCAGGTTTGGCATCCGACGAATGCAAAGAATCTGTCACCGCATTTTTTGAAAAACGCGCACCGGATTTTTCACGTTTTTAATCTTGGTAAAACAGCTGGGAAAAATATTATGAGCACGCCCTTTGATTTTAAAAATAAAAATGTCCTTGTTGTTGGTGGTACGAGCGGTATTAATCGCGGTATTGCGGAAACTTTTGCCAAAGCCGGTGCGCGGGTTGCAGTGGTGAGCCGCGCACAGGAAAAAGTTGACGATACTATTCAATCGCTAAAAGCCTGTGGCACTGCAGATGCACGCGGATTTGCAGCAGATGTGCGTGAAGCCGATGCGATAAAAAATGGCGTTGCCGAAATCGCAGCCGCTTGGGGAAAATTGGATGTGGTGGTATCTGGTGCAGCAGGGAATTTTCCGGCGCTGGCGATGGGCATGTCGCCCAACGGTTTTCGCTCGGTTATCGAAATTGATTTGCTCGGTACCTTTCATGTAATGCAAGCGGTGTATCCGCATCTGCAAAAACCGGGGGCATCGATTATCAATATATCGGCGCCGCAAGCAGAAATTCCCATGGCGGGGCAGAGCCATGTGTGTGCCGCTAAAGCGGGCGTGGATATGATTACGCGTACTTTATGTTTGGAATGGGGCGCTGAAGGCATTCGTATCAATTCGGTTATTCCCGGCCCGATTGATAACACTGAAGGTATGAAACGTTTGGCGCCGAATGAAAAAATACGCGCAGCAGTCACCAAATCCGTGCCTTTACAACGTATGGGTTCAACTGATGATATTGCCAATGCCTGTTTATTTTTAGCATCGGATTTTGCCAGCTATATCACCGGCGCTGTCATTCCGGTTGATGGTGGATGGGCGCAGGGTGGGGCGGCATTGGTGGGGGCCGGGTTGGCGGAGATGTTAAAAGCCACGCCAAAATAAACGCAGCTTTATAAGCTGCTTTTCATAGGCAAAAGTTTTAGTGAGAACCAGCAAAAATTGTAGATCAAGTCGCAATTTTGCTGGTTGAATAAATTTCAAATCGATTGCGTCTTTCTCCTTATCAATGCAATCTGTGCCTCGCCAACAATAAAGCTACAGAGACCAATTGGTTGCTGTTTTTATCCTAATAATTATCAGGCGTTTTTTCATTCATCAATAGTTTTTTATTCAACGATGAGAGAGTCTGGTCTCAACCATCATGGCACTGCGTTGTTGGCTTTTTGCAGATAACATCTGCCGTGGAGTAAGTAACTTTTTAATAATCATAAATCCAATTATTTATCCGCTATATTTCAAAAGGAAATGCTATGAAAAACTGTTCCCCGAAAAAGCGTTCACTGATAATAAAATCCTTAGCCGCCGCTGTCGCTATGCTTTCCTCTGCTGCCTTCGCGTTGTCTCCTGCTGTTAACCCGTGGAGTATTCAGGGTGGAAAATTACTAGACCCTAATGGTAAGCCATTTATTTTTCGTGGCGTTACTATTGAGCACGCATTGGCTCCTGAAAAGACAGTGCAAGCAATTAAAGATGTTGCCGCATTAGGTGCTAATGCCGTGCAAGTGGAAATTAATGCGAATCTCTATAATCAAGCGACATTGATTACGGGAAATCAATTGAGCGAAATTATCCAGGCATGTAAAGCTAACAAAGTAATTTGTGTTTTAGAGCCAAATGATGTCGCTGGTTATCCGGATTTTGCTAATGCAGGCATCCCCTCTACGGCGACAAGCTTTTGGGCTTGGCCAGGTATTCGTGAGGCAATACTTGGCCAACAAAGTTACATCATTCTTGGCTTTGGTAATCAGTATCTATCCCCTATGAGTTCGTCTGAATATATTGCACGCATGCAGTCTTATCTCAGTGATTTTGGCCAAGGGTCTTTGCGTAGTTTTGTGATAATGATTGACGGTAGTGGTTGGGGGCAGGATCAGAATAAGGGGATGTTGGAATTTGCGAAACAATATACAAACAACGGTATCTATGGGCCTAAAATTCTTTATTCGGTAGAAATGTTTGACGCTTACACAACCCCTGAGGCTGTGCAGGATTATATTGCCAATTTTGCACAAATTGGTGCGCCCCTGGTTGTTGGTGGTTTCGCTCCCACCTCTTATTATCATCCAAATAACACATCTCCTCGTCCTGCTGTCGTTTATGATCTGCCGGAAGATGCTGTGATGCATTATGCCGAACAATATGGTGCGGGTTATTTTGGTTGGAGTTGGAGTGGTAACCAGAACCCGGCTTTAGATCTTGCCAATAATTGGGATGTAAATAATTTAACGGTTTGGGGAAATTTACTTTTTAACGGTGCCAACGGTATTAAATCAACGGCTAAACCTGCATCGATTTTTGTTAATTCCAGTAGTTCGTCGTCCAGTAGCAGCTCAATCGCTAATCAAAATCCTCTTGCAGTACTTGAGGGTGGTGTTCAGCAGGTACGTTGCGGTTATGTTAATGCAGAATTGTCTGCAGCCAACTCGTCTGATCCTGATGGAGATACGTTAACTTATGAATGGGAGGTTTATAATCCCTATTCAGCTACTAATAGTTATTTTTCTGGCCCAACGCTGACTTATGGAATGCGTCCTGTCACGAATTATCGTTTCACTGTGACCGTGCGTGATGGTAAAGGTGGAGTAAGTACTGCAACTAAAACACTGTCGCATTCATACTCGGATAATTGCATCAGCTCAAGTTCAAGTTCGTCGATAATTAGGTCATCAAGTTCTTCTATTAAGCCATCCAGCTCGTCTGTACCATCGAGCGTATCGTCGAGTTCAATTAGACCTTCCAGCCTCTCCAGTTCTTCGCGCAGCTCCTCAAGCTCTCTGGCGCCTACTGCTATTTGCAGTTACGTTGTGAATAGCCAATGGCAGAACGGGTTTACGGCGGCGATTCGCATTAAAAACACCGGTGCACGCGCGATTAATCGTTGGTCGATCAATTGGCAATACACCGATGGTTCCAAGGTGACTAATTTATGGAATGCCCAGCTGTGGGATAGCGGAATTCCCGGTAGTTATGCAGCGGGTAATTTGGATTGGAATGCCATTATTCAGCCTGGTCAGACGGTAGAGTTTGGTTTCCAGGGAACCAAGCCTGCTAGCGCGGCTCAGGTTCCTGTAGTGCGCGGTAGCCCTTGTCTATAAATTAAAAAAGCCCCGCGAGCAGCGGGGCTTTTTTCAAAAAAATCCTTTGTTGTGTTAATAAATTTGTTAGTGAATTTATTAATGGTGTTGTTAGGGATTTAAAAGTCCAATATGTCATCGTCTTCCAATTCAACCCGGGTAGCTAAAAATATCCCATTGGATTGGGCTACATTCACTTCCACGCGTTTTCCAACTGCCTGTGCAAAAAAAGTATTGGCGCTGATTCTGGTGCGGCTTGCATCGCGGAATTCGGTGTTCTCATCAGTGGTAATAGTGCGCCCAAAAAGCGTAAAAGTATTAACCCCAATACTGATTACCAGCCCCTCAAATTCGCGTTCAAACATTGCTTCATCTGTTTCTTCACGTTCAATTTTGGTGGCGATAAATCCGGTGTCGGTTGAATAACCGGTAATCTCCAGATAATCGCCCACTTGGATTGCGCCGAGGTTAAAGCGTTTCACATTGCTGCGGCCTTTATCCTCATAGCGCGTGTTAATTGTGGTTTGGATGCGCGTGCCATCCAGCTCCAATTGGCCGGTGACTATGCCAATGTTATTGGTAATTTGCAGGCTGGTAACCGTACCGCTGAGTTTGTTGTTGCTGCGCGGTTCAAATTCAATTTTTTCCGCAACTAATTTTCCGGTGCTATCGAGTTTACCTTTGGCTTCTATTTTAGCGCCGATCATCAGGCTGGTTGCACTGCCATTTTCATAGCGGGTTTGGGCGTTGGTGGTAATGCGTGTGCCTGCCACATCAAAATCGGTCATAGAAACAAAACGGGTCACAAAACCTTCAACATCTGCATTTTTTATTGAATTGGAAAACTGGGTGTTGAGTTTGGTAATGCGTGTGGCTTGTAATCTTTTACCTGTGTCCAGCATCCCCATAGCGGTTACCAACATCCCGTTTTGCAGGCGGTTGTTATCAACATTGGTTAATTGTGCTGCAGCAAAACTGACCTGTTGTTGGTTGAGTTTAAATGTGTTGTTGTTTTCATCCAGTTCGCGCACAAAGCCCAGTAGCTGGATTTGGTTTGCGCTAATTGCATCAATGCGGGTGGCGCTGATGCTGCCATCAATAGCCTGCGAACCACTCACAAGAATTTTATTTCCTATCGCTAAACCTGTGATGTTGTTAGGGCTAATGGTTGCATCAAAAATAGTGTTGTTGGTGATGTGCACCTGTTGCCCGAGTAGCACCAGATTATTGCTGGCAAGGTCAATTTGTTCGATGGTGCCAACCAGTGTCGGAGTAAATTCAATTTTGTCAGCCGTAGCCAAGCCATCGGCGGCGATGCTGCCGATAATTCGCACTTGATAACCTACGCGCAGGTTATCTTCCATTGCGGTTTCGCCATTGACCAGTATGTGCGCTTTGTCGGAGTTGTAGCGCAGGCCATTCACAATCACACTGCCAAAACCATCGATAGTGCCGTTAGTGGTGGTGGCAACGGGTTCACCACTACCATCAATACCGGCAGTCTGGCTGCCGCTGGAATTGCCGCAGCCTGATAGCGAGAGTGTCAGGCTGATAATAAATCCTATCAGATAAGTTGCGCGCAACATTATTTGTCTTCCTCATTGCTGGCATCCTCATTGGCTTCAGGCTCAATGGGATTGCTGAATAAATAAGTACCCACACCTAAACGCAGGTGCGGGGTAATTTTGTCTGGATTGCTGTGTTCGTGTGCGCTGAGCCAAGCGTCAATTTTTTCTAAAAATGCCTGGCCCTCTTGCTCCACAAATTCGCGAAATGCGGCAGCTGTTTCCACGGGCATCTGCGCATTGCTTGCGCGTCGTTCAAAACGCAGTGGCTGCTGTTTCTGCTGGTTGGCTTTGTAAAGGTTGTGATGCAAGGTTGCACCCATATCATGGAGCACACTACCGGCGCGCAAGAGTGCGCCCGGGTCAGATTGCGCTGGTACAAAATAGCGTTTGGTGGCGATAACTTTGTGTTCACTGGTATCTAGATTGCCATCAACATCTGCAACTACACCCACGCGCTTTAATTCTTTTAATAGTGCGCTTGCAGGCAGGTCGCCACCGTAACGGCGGGCGAGGGCCGCAAAACTGTGCCGGTCTCCGTCAATCGTCAATGCCAGTGGATGATGATCTGCAGTGCTAAAGTCCGGGTCTTGATGCCATGCAGAAAGCAGGCGCGTCAGGCGGTCCTGGTGCTGCTGGTTTTGTTCACTTTGTTCATTGTTTTGCCAGGCTTCTTTAATGCGCGCAACTTCTTTGCGGTCGATTCCAGTGAGCATGGCAACACGTGAGAGATTGGTGTGGCGGCCGCGAATACCGAATTCTTCTGAGGCGACCTGAACGTAGAGTTGTTTGCAAATTGACGCGAGTTCTTTGTGAGTGACACCGTTGCGCAGTAGAATTCCGATAATCGGTTGCATAAGTTGCCGACAAGCGGAGAGTACGGTGTCTTTGGTGGTTGTCATACAGGCTTCCGAAAAAATCGCATTTCAGTGTTTCCACAGAGTTGTTAATTGTTCAGTTGCGAAATTTAACAGAAATATATCTTTCTCGCGAAAAAGCCCCGTGTGTCCCAATAGCAGAACACACAGGGAATGCTTAGACCTTAATCTTCAAGCTCAATTTTCAATGCAGTGGCTACACCGTTCATCGTTAGTGCTTTCACTTCAATTGTGGCGCCCAAGGCGTTGGAGAAAAAATCCTCAAGATTAGCGAAGCCTTCAAGGTGCGTCAGAGTGTTCACTTGAATTATTTGGCCAGCAACGGTAATGCTGCCATCCCCTACGGCCTCAACAATTCCTTCCACTTCCAGTTTCCAATCATTGTCACCAAAGGCGTGGGGGTTGTGACGTTCAACACGGGTGGCGATATTGCGCTCAGGGGCAGTTGCTGTCGCAGGGACTTTGTAGCCGCGGATGTGCAGGGTATCGCCAGTTGCCAAATCTTCCAGATCAAAGAAGCGCACTTTGTTGCGGCTGCGGTCGTTGAAGCTGGTATCGCTAGTCACTTCAAAAAGAATGCCGTTGACAGTGAACGTTTGGGCGGTCAGATCAATAGCCTCAACCAAACCTTTGTGGCTAATTTTTGCCTTGTAATTGAGTTTTATTTTTTTAGCGACCAGGTTTTGTTCTGCATCCAGTGCTCCATAAACTTTTACCTGAATGCCATCGATTAAATCGCTCGCGCTGCCGCCATCAAATCGGGTGTCGGCAGTGATGAGCACCTTGGTATCGTCGAGCGTGAAGCTGGTACCGGTAACCAGTTCTGACACCAATCCACTGAGGGTAATGCCCGTGTGATTTTTAAAATCATCATGGTGTTTAAAGCCCAGGCAGCTAGGGTGAACATTTCCGACTGCTACAAATACATCGCCGCTAAAACTGCCGATGACACGTACTTTTAACCCATTTACCAGGGTTTTATCGGGCAGGGGGGAGAGTGTTGCTTTGCTGTAATCCACCAATGTTCCGTTAAGGGTAAATGTCATGGCTGCGGTGTCCAGGTTTGCAATTTCCCCGGAGAGTTGGAATTTGTTGTTGGCGAGCCCATTTTTTACATCGATACGTGTTGCCACCAAAACGCCATCCGTATTGAGTTGGCCACTGACTTTGATCACCTTGCCAACAGCCAATAGCTCGAGGCTCAGATCGTCATCAAAGAACGTATCGGCTGTGACCAGTATGGTTTGGTCAAGGGCAACCAGGCTGCCTGCAACCAGGTCGATACTGGTAATAGGGCCGACCAATTGCGCCTCGCCTTCCAATTTTGTTGCTGTGCCGTGGATGCCATCGCTGCCTACCTTGCCGGTGATCCGCACTATCTGGCCAACTTCCAGATCAGATTCAACCAATGTTTCTCCATCGACCACTATCTCGGCGTCTTTCACATCGTAATGTACGCCATTTACTATCACGCTGCCGAAACCCGTCACCATACCTTGGGCAATCTCGCCATTGGCAACACTATTGTTGATGCCGGTATTGTCAGTGCTTGCGCTGCCGCCACCGCCACCACAGGCGGCCAGTAGCAAGCTGATTAACAGGGGGGAAACCAGTTTGTAGTTCATGATTATTACCTCTCAGTAGCGGCCATTGTTAATGACCTTTTGGTTTAAATTTCCATATTTGGTATTTTTTATACCAATTATGGCAATTTTATCGCTGGATAAAAAAATCTAATGTGCGATAGGTCAAGCTTTTGTTAAGCCGGAACAATTCAAGCAGCAATGCGCCTGCAATCGGAGACGGTGAAAAAACAGGTAAAACAAACCATCAGGCCCGGGTTGCGGGCCTAGTGGTTTGGGCGGGAGTGGAGATTAAAGTGCGGGATTAATGGTTGATGCGGACTAAAAACATTTTTGGCCAGTTTTTGCCGGTAATCCAGAATGCTTGCCGTTTTTCGTCCCAGGCAATGCCGTTTAAAACCTGTTCGCTGTTCTTTAATGCTAATGCATGCTTGAGCTGACTGAGGTTTAACTCGCCGACAACCTCGCCCGTGGCCGGATCAATTTTAACAATGCGGTCGTCGTGCCAGATATTGGCCCAGATAAAGCCTTGTGCAAATTCCAGTTCGTTGAGTTTGCTTACCGCTAGATCATCGTTGGAAACCTTTAGCGTTTTTATAACAGCAAAGGTGTCTGTGTTATGAAAATATAGTGTGTCGCTGCCATCGCTCCGGATCAGTTGTTTGCCATCACTGGTCAAACCCCAGCCTTCGCCTTGGTAGCTGATACTTTTTTGATAATTGAGCGTGGCTTTGTCGTAGACCAGCAGGGTTTGTTCCTGCCATGTCAGCAGATAAAGTTTGTCGCCCAACAGTGCCAGGCCCTCGGCAAAATAGCGCGAGGGGACTACTTGTTTTTTGGTAAAGGGTGCCGATATTTTTGCCCAGGTACCGGCTGGTTCTGCGATGGGGTAGGTCACTAGTAGCGATTGATTGTACAGCCCGCTGCTCTCATAAAAGTGATCACCATCGACTAATAAACCTTGGGTGAACAACGTGGGTTTATGGGTGCGCTCGGCGAGTACTTCAAATGTAATCGGGGTTGCCGCGCAGGCTGTTGCCGGCAGCAGGTTCGCTATAAAAAATAAGCTGGTGCACAATAGTGCGCAGATAAACTGGTTCACTCGTTAATCCATCGTTATTAAAAGGCTCCAATCATGAAGCGTTTGCGTTCGTTTGTCAGCATCACCCTGATCGGTGGATTTATGGTAATCCTGCCGATTGCGATCTTTTTATGGTTGGTGGAATGGCTGTTGGGTGTGGTGCGTTCGATTATCCAACCGCTGAGCCATTGGTTGGTTGAGCAAACGGCATTTACCAATCACATGGCCGATGTGCTGGGTGTTCTCTTACTGCTCTGCGCGTTTTTTCTGATCGGTTTGTTTATTAAAACCAGTGTGGGCGAGTGGGTACATGATCAGTTGGATGAATGGCTGACACGCCTTGCCCCGGGTTACAAAACGATCCGTGAAGTGGTTTCGCAATTGTTAGGTGGTGAGGGCAATACCTCGTTGTTAAAAGGTGAAGTGTGCCGCGCCTATTTGATGGGCCGCGCGGCGGGTGTATCGGTAACCGCAATCGTCACGGCGAAACATGCCAATGGTGATTACACGGTATACGCACCAACTGCACCCATCCCCACCTCCGGTTTTGTCTATCACTTGTCGGCCGAGTGTGTAGATTTATTGCCGCACGTGAGCGTGGAGGAGGCGATGCGCACCGTGATTGCCTGCGGCAGTGGCTCGCAGGTGATTTCAGAGATACCGCCGAATGCGGCCAAATTGGAATATACCAATAACGAAAAAGGCCATTAATTGGCCTTTTTCGTTTGGATACTAAATGTCGATGACTACTTTTTCTTGGGTGTTTTTGCTTTGACTGGTGCCTTTCCGGGTTTGGATCCTTCAGTTTTTTCTGCTGTAACCGCTTTGCCTGCTTTGGCGGGTTTATCCCCCCGGGTGGAAATAAGCGAGACTTCAACAGGCGGTAGTTTAGGGCTTTCGCCGCGCTCTCTGCTCTCAACATAACTCAGTGCATCAGTCACCGCTTGGCTGACTTTGCGTTCGATCTCCACCATATCTTGCGGCGACATAAAAAAAGTCATATCCACATCGTGGCGGATATAGCGCGGCGGCAAGCGGTTCAAAGCAACACAGGCTACGTCAGCGAGGAAATCCCGGTCTCCCTGTTGGACTCGCTCGCTCTGGTCGTGCACTTCCTGCACTACCAACCGCTCGTAATAGTTATGCAGAAAATCGACTTCATCGTCCAAAATATAGGCGCGGTTGGTCAGCATGGCGTTACCTCTCATTAGGGAATGTTTAGGAGTATAGACAATTACCGGTAAAGCACACTGAGTAACGTTATTCACCGACTTTTCTCGCCAGTTGCCGACTAACACGCGACAGCCCCAGATGTTTGCCCTAAGGTTGCAACATCACCTTCACTGTCCTAAAGGAGTTTATGATGGCTAACACGAATCCCCAGCAGCGCGTTGTCATTGGCGCTTTTATATTGATCATCGGCTTGATAGCCTTAATCGATAAACTGAATATTTTTGAATCCCTGCATTTCTTCCAATTCTGGCCCACGGTATTTATTGCCGTTGGTATTCTGAAAATACTCCATTCCAAGGGTCGCTCCAGTATTTTTATCGGCGGTGGTTTGATTTTTGTGGGCGTGGTGTTGACGTTGAAACATCTCGGTCTTCTGAATATCAACTTGTGGGACTGGTGGCCGGCGATATTGATCGCAGTCGGTGCTTACATCATGTTTAAAGATAAGGGGCGGGGCGGCTCAATGGTATTTGGATCTGGTGAACAGGCCTCATCGGATAATTCCTGCCTCGACATCAGTGTCGTAATGGGTGGTAACAAAACGATTAGCAATTCACAAGATTTTAAAGGCGGCGATATTACGGCGGTGATGGGCGGCGTTGAATTGGATTTGCGTGGTGCGTCAATCAGTTCGGATGCCGTTCTTAACCTCTGGGCGACTTGGGGCGGGATTGTGATCAAGGTGCCTGAAGATTGGAGTGTTATTAATCGTGGTACTGCATTGATGGGCGCGATTGAAGATAAAACGATTTCTCCCGCTGGTTCAACCAAGCGTTTGATCATCACCGGCACCGCGATTATGGGCGGTGTAGAGATCAAAAATTAAAGCGCAGAATTATGCATCCCATTTTATCCCAGCCGCGCCGACTGTTTTGGTATGTTCTTGTTTGGACTATTCCGGGTATTTTATTGGCCTGGACATTGGTTGCTGTGCATTCAGTTGCATGGAGTAGCGCGTTATTTTTTGCGCTGCCGGCGGTGCACTTGTACGGATTTATTCTCACCTCCTCCTACTTCGTGTGTCGTTCATTACCCATTCGTCAGCGCACCGCATTAAGAGTTGTATCTGTGTTTGGCTGTGCATCCTTGCTGTCATCACTGTTATGGATACTACTGTGCGTGTTCTGGAGCAAAATTATTGGCGATGCAACCGGGTACCCTGATGGCGTGTTAATCGATCGTCAGTTGACGAGTTTATTGTTTGTGGCGGCGCTGTTGTTGTATCTGGTGTCGCTGCTGGCGCACGATGTTTTTATCGCCTTTGAAAATATCCGCAGCGCAGAGCGCCAACAAATTGCCAGCCAATTGCTCGCGCGCGATGCTGAGTTACAAATGCTGCGCAGCCAAATTAATCCCCACTTTTTATTTAATAGTCTCAACTCTATCAGCGCGCTTACGTCTATTAATGCGGCTGCTGCGCGCGATATGGCGATAGAGTTGGGTAGTTTTTATCGCAAAACTTTAGCTATATCTGCGCGGCAACAAATCAACCTTGGCGAAGAAGTTGAGCTCTGCAAACATTTCCTGAAGATTGAAAAAATTCGTTTTGGGCAAAAATTACAAGTTAGCTGGGAGATTGATCCGGCAGCATTGACTGCGCAGGTGCCAGCTATGTTTTTGCAGCCGCTGTTGGAGAATGCGATTAAGCACGGCATATGTAATCTCAGTGATGGCGGTGTTGTTCAGATTAAAAGTGTTATTGAAAATAGTTGGTTGCATATTGCAATTAGCAATCCTGTTGATCCCGAATCGCCCAGTGTGATTGGCACCGCAACCGGGCTTAAAAATTTCAAGGCACGCATACACAGCCTTTATCAGGAAAAATCGCGCATTAGCTGGTATAAGGCGCACAATAATTTTTATCTTGATATGATAATTCCTTTTGAGCCGGTCATGGCTGGGAGCCGTAATGATTAAAACTCTGCAGTTATTAATTGTGGATGACGAACCATTAGCGCGAGCATTGACGCGTGAATATTTGGCCAAACACAAAGATATCAACATCATCGGCGAAGCTACCAATGGCCTGGAAGCGGTCGACGCGATTAATAGGCTTGCGCCAGATTTAGTCTTGCTGGATGTTTTTATGCCCAAACTCAATGGGTTGGAAGTGCTGGAGTTAACTGGGCGCACTAGCGGTGTGATTTTCACTACCGCTTACGATCAATACGCACTGAAGGCATTTGATCTGCATGCAGTGGATTATCTGCTAAAACCTTTTTCGCAGGCACGTTTTGATGAAGCTATTGTGCGCGCACGAAAGCTACTGGATGCAACACCTGCCAATATTTCTGAGTTAATTGCCGACGCCAAACTGGAGCGTATTGTAGTACGCGACCGTGGCCAGGTTCATATTATTCCACTGGCGGAAGTGGAGTACATAGAAGCGCAAGATGATTACATCAGTATTTACTGGAATGGAAAATCCATAATGAAAACCCAGAGCTTATCAGCATTGGAGGCACAGCTTGATAGTCAGGAGTTTGTGCGCATTCATCGCTCCGTTATTGCCAAGCTCAGTGCGGTGAAATCTTTGGAGCGTATCAGTAAGGATGCACAAGTAGCGGTGTTGCATAGCGGTGTCAAATTACCTGTTAGCCGCGCAGGCTACGAACGACTAAAAGTGTTTGTGTCTCAGCCTTAGCGTTTGTTTTTGATCAGGTCTCGAATTAAAAAGCGCGCTGGATTTAATGCATTGGCAAGCTCGCGCGGCAGTGGTAGTACTTCTTGGTTAATCTGCGACGCCAGCAATTCTGCGCTCAGTGGCGTATAGGCAAGGCCGCGTGAACCGTGGCCAATATTAATAAACAAACCCGGGTGATAAGCCCCTGTTTTATGAATCGCAGCGCGCGCGTTTTTGCGCAGCGGGGCAAAGTCTTCCAACATGGTTTGTTCATTGGGCACAGCACCTACCAATGGTAGGTAATCGGGTAGAGTGCAGCGAAATGCAACGCGCCCGTGCAAATTCTCTACTTCCATGTTTTCCCACTCATCCAATAATTCCGGTAAAGGCGAGCGCAAATTTTCCAGGTTGTTGCGATGGTCTTCTGCGCGCAGCTCGCGTGTATTGTCTTTTAAATTAAAGGTCGCGCCTGTGCAATGTAGGCCATTTACCGCGGGGGCAATGTAGCCCTCACTGCAGACGAGGGTTTTTAGTGCGCTGCTTGCGGCTGTTTGTGGAAGATAAGTAATTTGCCCACGGATAGATTTAATTGGCAAGTGTTGTGTAGCCGCAAACGATTTTGCATCGGTAGCATTGGCGATAATCACCACTGGTGCACGCAATTCAGGGTTGTTATTGATTTGCCAATTACTGTCAACGTGCTCCAAGGCCAGCGCGGCGCAATCAGTGATCACCCGAATGGCGGTATGATCCGTTAAACTTTCACAAAGTTTGCGTGGATTAATCCAGCCAGCTTTGGGAAAGTGCAATGCACTTTGGTTAAGCCTGACACCTGCAATAGCCGTCGCTTGTGCTGCATTTACAAACTCTACTAACTCTTCAGTGGCGGAAAATTTGTCGCGCAGCTGTTCGTGCAATTGCTGTTCGGATTCGCAATGCGCCAGTTGCAATACACCGCATTGCTCACCTATCGCATTCCAACGCGAGCGATAAAATTGCTGCGCAAATTGCAGTGCATGCAAATTAAATTCTGCTTGTGCTTCATTTTTGGGAGATAGTTTTGCGTAGAGCACACCTTGCGGATTACCAGACGCCTCTTGCGCAAGTCCCGCGTGGCGCTCTACCAGGGTAATTTTCCAGCCGCGTTCAGCCAATGCGCGCGCGCTGGTACAGCCGGCCAAACCGCCGCCAATAATTAAGGCATGTTTCTCTGTTGGGGGCGTGGCAGCAACATCAATAGTCCAGGGTACGGGATAGGGTGAATAACTGCGCGGTTGCACTGAGTCCTGATAATCAACCACAGGCTCTTGTTCCATTCGGGCTTTTACCATCTCGCGCTTGCGTCCAAAGCCGGGTACTTTCTGGATGTTAAATCCTGCGAACTTTAATCCTTGTTTAACAATCGCCGCCGCACTAAAGGTTGCTGCTGTTGTGCCCGCGTGACTAAGTTGGCGTATCGCTGTAAATAATTCATCGCTCCACATCTGTGGGTTTTTAGAAGGGGCAAACCCATCTAAAAACCAGGCATCGATTTTCGCGCAATAATTGGCGAACGCGGGATGAGTCGTGGCGAGTAGTTGGGTAAGACCTGCAGCGGCGTCGTTGATAATCAGTGTGAGTTTGATGCGGCCATACATAAAACTCAGGCGATGAAAACCAGTGCCGACAAAAACCGGATAAGCATCGATCAGTTGTTCAGTAAATTCACCCAGTTCCGGCCAGAGCGCCAAGGCGCGTTGTAAATCCAGTTTGGTGAGCGGGAATTTTTCTACGCTGACAAAATGCAATTGTGCGTCCGCAGGTGCAGCGGTTAACCACAATTGCCAGGCAGCTAAAAAATTTAATCCTGAGCCAAAACCGGTTTCGGCAATAGTGAAATGTTCACCGGCATTAAGTTGCTGCCAGCGTTCATGTAATTGGTTGTGCTGCAAAAAAACATGGCGGGTTTCTTCCAATCCATTCGCGCGGGAAAAATACACATCGCCAAAAGTGCTGGAGACGGGTTGGCCATCTTCATCCCATTGCAGTTGGGCATGGTCGATATGCGTTGAATCACTCACAAACCAAACTCATCAACTATTTGTGTGCACCATTGTTGAATGCGTGCATCGCTCAATTGGAATTCGGTTTCATCATCCAGGGCAAGGCCCACAAAATACTGCTCATCCGGTGTGAGCGCTTTGGAGGCTTCAAATACATAACCGGCGCGTGGCCAATAACCGCAGGGTGTTGCGCCGCGATGTACCAATTTGCTGTGCAGATAACCCATGGCATCCAAAAACCATTCCGGGTAACCCACTTGGTCGCCCAGGCCGTAGATGGCAATTTTTTTGCCGCTGAAATCGAGCGAATCCAATTCATCCCAAATTTCTTCCCAATCTTCTTGCAGTTCACCGTAGTCCCAGGTGGGAATACCAAAAATCAGGTAATCATAAAATTGGGTTTGGATAATCGGGGTATCGGCGATATTAAAAAAATCCACGCGCTCTTCGCCGAGCAGGTTGTGGAGTGTTTTGCAGATTTTTTCGCCTGCCATTTCGGTGTAGCAGGTAGAGCTACCGTAAAACAGGCCGATGGTTTTGGTTTCACTCATATTCGATTACTTAGGTTTAATCAGTACATCTAATCAGTTGCATTAATTCAGCTAAATCAGCTTCGCCCAATCTTGCACCCAGTCACGCGCCAGTGTCGCTGCATCATCGCCGCTGCTCGCGTCCAACACCAAGGGTTCACCAATGCGCTGAGCGCCAAGGTCTTCAAAGGCGGCATCCAGCATGCGCCCGCCCTCGTTAAAGGTGGTGTAGCTACTATCGCCCAGATTCACCACCCCGTAACGACGCCCTGCAATACGTGGGTAATCGCGGGTCAGATGCAAATAGAGTGGTTGGATGTTGTCGGGTAATTCACCTGAGCCAGTGTTGGAGTGGCACAACAGGATAACTTCGTCCGGGTCGCGCGCCAGATCTTCTGCGCGCGCGTAGGTATTTAAGCTAACGTCGTGGCCGAGCTTGCCTAGCGCTTCGCTCAGGATTTCAGCCACCTCTTCGGCACCGCCATAGACGCTGCCGATAAAAATCTGGATTTTGCTCATTCGATCATCTCTTACACGTGTGGGCCGACGCCCTGTTTTTAAACCGCGCCAGCATACCCCAGTTGGCGCCAGGCTTCATAAACCATCACCGCTACGGCGTTGGATAAATTCATGCTTCTACTATTGGCTGCCATGGGGATGCGCAGCACCTGGTCGGCAGGCAGGGATTCGCGAATGCTTGCCGGTAATCCGCGCGTTTCAGGGCCGAACAATAAATAATCGCCGGGCTTGAATTGTGCATCGCTGTGGCAGCGCGTGCCTTTGGTGCTAAGCGCAAAAATCCGCGCTGGTTTTTGCTTATCCAGGAACTCGTCCCAGCCCTGATGCAGGTTTAATTCCTGTATTTCCCGATAGTCCATACCGGCGCGATTTACGCTTTTTTCATCCAACTTAAAACCCAGTGGCTCAATCAAATGGAGTTGGCAACCGGTATTGGCCGCGAGCCGGATAATATTTCCAGTGTTGGGTGGGATTTCCGGTTCAAAAAGAACTATGTGCAGCATTTGGCGTTTTGTACCTTTATGGTCTATGTTCTTTGTTAAAGGTTATGTTTGCGACGTCAATTATAAGCAAGAGTTATTAGCTGTCCTGCACAATATTTTCGTCCGGCTGAACTTACTGTGAGGCACGACTTTCGGTCAGACATCAATAGTGGCAGCACGATTATCGCAGAAACCAGTATTCGAGAGCCCCGATTTGAAACAGCTTGTGGAAAAAGTAACCCGCATTTTGCGCGGAGCAAAACGCCAGAATCAGGTCATAGGCGTGGACTTTAGCACCGCAGGGGTTGCTTTTGCCCACATCCAGCGCCCGGCGACCCAACAACCTTATTTGGTTAATTGCGATTTCATTCCTGCCGAAAACGGTATTGAATCAGCTGATCTCTTGCGCACCCGTTTACTCAAGCTGGGGTTACTGGGTATTCCCTGCAATTTGGTGATGAGCCCTGGGAGTTATCAATTAATTTTGGGTGAAGCGCCCAAAGTTCCTGCAGAAGAATTGGCTGAGGCATTGCGCTGGCGCATTAAAGATTTGGTGCAGTTCCCGATTGCCGAAGCGATTGTTGATGCGTTTTTGTTGCCGGAAGACAGTGCGCGTGGCACCAGCCGTATGGCCTACACGGTGGCAGCCCAACGTAAAAATATTGAAGCAGCAGTGGCTGCAACAAAAGCTACCGGGCTGCAATTAAAAAACATCGATATCCCCGAACTTGTATTGCGCAACTTGGCAGAGGCCTGCTGTGACACTAAACGCGGAGTGGCTATCGTAAAGCTGCAGCAGGGCGGTGGTAGCTTGCAAATCATTCGTGAAGGCAATTTGTATTTGTCCCGACAATTTTCTCTCTCTTATAACGCCGGTTTGCTCGATGATTTACCTGGCGAAGCGCTAGTGTTGGAGCTGCAGCGCTCACTGGATTACTTCGAGCGACAAATGCGCCAAGTTCCCCCCAGCCACATTTATCTCTGTGGCGAAAATGTTACTGCGGATAAATTAACGCCTGAAATTCGCAATGCACTCGCTGTCACCATTAATCTGCTTGATCTCAATAGCGGTGTACAAGTTGCAGGTGCAATTCCCGACCATATCCTATCGCTCTCGCTGTGTGCGATAGGTGCGGCATTGCGCCAAGACCAAGTGGGGCAGGGCTGATATGCAACAGATCAACTTATACCTGCCGGAATTCCAACCCAACCGCGAACCCCTACGCAGCGTGCAAATGTTGTGGGGTTTGGGGTTATTTGTGGTGTTGTTAATGATTGTCAGTGTGCTGAGTGCCAATGCAAACCGTGAGCGAGAGCTTGCACTCGAACAAAGCCGCGCACAATTACAACAATTGAAAGAACAAATTACCCAATTAGAACAGCAGCGTCCGCGCAACAATTTAGCAGAGTTGGATGGGCAAATTGTGCAATTAACTGACGAGCTTGATCGGCGCGGACAAATTTTCAATGTCATCGCCAATAAAAACCTGGGCAATAACACGGGTTTTTCTGCACACCTGCACGCGTTGGGGCGGCAATCCCCGGATACATTAAGCCTCTCGGTTTTTTCCTTGCAGCAGGGCGGTAATTACGCCGAGTTCGCGGGAAAAACTCGCGCGGCTGACCAGATTCCTCTCTACATCCAGCGTTTGCGCAGCGAGCCCGTTTTTACCCAGACAGCTTTCGGGGTGCTGAATATTGAACCCGTACAAAACAACCAAGGGTTGTTCGATTTCTCACTCGCTAAACAACCGGTGGTATCAGGCAAAGACCCTGAAGCTAAAACGGCTGTGCAAATGTTGCTGGAATTGAATGAAAAAGCGCGAGGTGCACGCTAATGCCACCGGCCATTAACAACCTATTGGAAAAAATTGATAGCCGTGTACTGCGCGAGCGAGTGCTGATTTTTCTTACGCTATTGGCGTTGATTTTTTTACTGTGGAATTTTTTAGTCCAAGCCAGATTTGATCGCGAGCGCAATTTTCTACAAGCAGAGGCCACAAAAATTGCCAGTGAACAACAAACGTTGCAAACACAAATGAACACTCTGGCGATGGCTATGGCAAGTGATCCTGCAATCGCCAAAACCAACATCATTCAAAAACTCAATACAGATATTGCTTCCGTTGAAGCGCGTTTGTCTAATTTGTCGCAGGGTCTGATCAGTGCAGAGCAATTGCCCAAAGTATTAGAAGAAGTGCTGCTGCGCACCTCCAGTGTAAAACTTCTACAAGTGCGCACCTTGGCGGCAACTGAGTTGCAGTTAGCAGCGCCAGTACAGGATACAAACACTGAGGGTAAGCCAGCTTCCGGTGGGACCGGGGTGTATAAGCATGGAGTGTTAATCCGTGTTGCAGGAAGCTATTCACAGTTAATTCAATTGATGACGGAAATAGAAGCGCTGCAATGGAAATTTTATTGGGAGTCACTGGATTACACCGTTAAGCAATATCCGAATGCGGAGATTGATATTCGCGTGTTTACCCTGAGTTCAGAGGAGGGGCTGTTAGGTGTATAAAATCATCGCAAGTTCCTTATGTCTGTTGTTGCTCAGTGCCCGAGTATTGGCGAATGACGTCAGTGCGTTGGATGTGCGCGATCCAACCACACCTTTAGGGCATGTTGCCGCTACTGCAAACGCGAGTGGTGTGCAGCAATTTGCATTGAATTCCATATTAATTAGCACGCAGCGTAAATTGGCCATTATTAATGGCAGCACCTTGCGCGAAGGGCAAACCGTGCCGGGCACTGGCAATGTAAAAGTGCAGCGAATTTCGGCTCAGGCCGTTGTCCTGCAACAGGCTGATCAAACCTGGGTGCTGCGGTTATCCCCCAGCATTATGAAGCGGCATTAATCGATTGAACAAAATAACTGAGGCAGTGACGATGTTCACCAACCCAAAAAAAATATCCTGTTTGATGCTGGCAACATTCATATTGAATGCTTGTAGCTCAACAGGTACCAGTGATAAACGTCTGGCTACTGAAAATGCAATGGATCAAGTCGTTGAACAGCAACGCGAGCAAAACATCGCAGCTAAAACTGTACCGCCAGAAGTGAATAAAACACTGCTCGATAATCAAACCCTCGCCTCTGGTGGTTTGGCAAAAACTAACTACGAACGCTTTGATGTTTCGGTGCGCAATGTTGCAGCGAAAGATTTCTTCCTCGGCTTGGTAAGCGGCACTGGCGTCAATGTGGTTGTTCATCCCGATGTAGACGGCAGTGTGACGCTCGATTTAAATAATGTGACGGTCGATGATGTGCTGCGTGTTACACGCGATATTTATGGCTATGAGTACAAAAAAGATCGCGGTATTTACACCATTTACGCCAATGCCATGCGCACAGAAGTGTTCCAGATTAATTATTTGGATGTGCAGCGTGTAGGTGTGTCTGATACGAGTGTGATGATTGGCCGTGCGCAAAGTTCAGGCAACGGTGGTAATAACTCGAATTCCAATTCAGGTGGTGGCGGTAACAGCGCTAATGAAAATGCCAATCTGCTTGGCATGATTGAAAATGCGAGCCAGGGTAAAGAGAGTGGCGGTGGCTCAGCGCTCACACCGGGCTCACGTGTACAAACGTTAAATCGCACCGATTTTTGGTCATCACTGGAAAAAACAGTGGTGTCGATTATTGGTGGCGAAACAGAAGATCGGTCGGTCATGATTACCCCACAGGCTGGCATGGTGGTTGTGAAAGCTATGCCACATGAACTGAGTGCGGTGCGCGATTTCCTGGAACGCTCTGAATTAAGTGTAAAGCGACAAGTCATCCTTGAAGCAAAAATCCTGGAAGTTCGTTTAAGTGAAGGATTTGAAGCGGGCGTTAATTGGGGGGCGATTAGCGGACAAATTTCTGCGGCAAAAAATCTTCGCGATGGTTTTCCGCTCAATACCGATGGATCAGCACCGGTAGACGAATTTCGCGCAATTAATATTACCCGCACCTATATCGATGCCAATGGTGTTTTGCAAAGCCAAACTATCCCATCGCGCGAGGCAATTGGTGGAACTGTCGCTGGCTTAATTCAAGTAACGGATATTACTAAGTTGCTATCGCTGTTGGAAACGCAGGGGAGTGTGCAAGTGCTTTCAAGTCCGCGTGTTTCTACGGTGAACAATCAAAAAGCAGTTATCCGTGTGGGGTCCGACGAATATTTTGTTACCGGCATTTCCAGCAACCAGACATCCAATGCAGCGACAACGACTAATACGCCGAATATTGAACTCTCATCATTTTTCAGCGGTATATCGCTGGATGTCACACCGCAAATTTCCGAAACCGGTGAAGTTATTTTGCACATCCACCCGGTTGTGAGTGAAGTGACTGACCAGCAAAAAGTATTTACGGTGGGCGATCAGGAATTTGCCCTGCCATTGGCTCTGCGTGGAGTGCGTGAATCAGACAGTATTGTTAAGGCCGCTAATGGGCAGGTAATTGTATTAGGTGGGTTGATGACTGAATCCAGTAATAATGTCGATGGCAAGCGCCCATTGCTGGGGGATATCCCGGGAATAAATGCCCTGTTTCGCACCAAGAACAAAAGCAAATCAAAAACCGAGCTGGTAATTTTGCTGCGCCCCATTGTTGTCGATGATAAAACCTGGGATGCACAGCTCAATGAGGCGCAGAGTAATATGCAACGCATGGGCGATGCATACCGCAACCAGTAAATATCATTTTTAGCGAGTAGAAATAAATCGCAAACATTCAGTGTTTGCATGAGAGGCTTCCCATGTATCGTCAACATTTCGGATTACAGGAGCATCCCTTCTCGTTAACACCGGATACACAATTTTATTTCAACAGTCAAAGCCATCGCGAAGTATTGAGCACACTGTTGCTGGCACTGCGCCACAGTGAAGGGTTTATTAAAATTGTCGGTGAGGTGGGTACCGGCAAAACATTGTTGAGCCGAAAATTATTGGCTAGCCTGGGCGATAATTACATTACTGCCTATATTCCCAATCCGTTTCTCACTCCCGATGAACTTAAATGGTTTTTGGCAGAGGAGATCGGCATAGCTTATTCTCCCGAAATTCCCTCCTACCAATTATTAAAAGATATCAATCTGCGTTTGGTCGAGCTTGCCCAGCAAAAGCGGCAAGTCGTATTGATTGTGGATGAGGCGCAGGCGATGCCGCGAGAAACGATTGAAGCGCTGCGCTTACTGACTAATCTTGAAACTGAAAAAAGTAAATTGTTGCAAGTGGTGTTGTTCGGGCAACCGGAATTGGATGAGTTGCTGGATCGCCCGGATTTGCGCCAGCTTAAGCAGCGCATTGTATTCTCTGAATATTTGCAAACGATTCCCCGTGCGAGCTTGCCAGATTACCTTGCGTATCGTTTAAGCTCCGCCGGTTATCGCGGTGCTTCACTATTTTCCTATTCTGCAACCTCACTCTTATACAAAGCGTCTGGTGGTGTGCCGCGTTTGATTAATGTGATGGCACACAAGGCCATGCTTGCGGCCTATGGCCAAGCGGCCAACCGAGTTAACCGTAGCCATATGGTGCGGGCGATTACAGATACTGCCGAAAGCCGCTCACTCGGCCGATGGTTAGCGCGGCGCGATTACTGGCTCTGGCCGATGTTGGCCGCTAGCGCAGCAGCGGCAATTGTATTGGCTCCAGGTTTGTTGGGGGGCATGTGATGAGCTTGCTTAACGATATGCTGCGGGATTTATCCCATCAGCAAACAACATTAGAAACAACGGCAACTGCGAATCAGGCGGCATTGGATTTTAATGCGCAAGAGCAGCGTGAATTATTTTATAACACCCGTGCAGTAAAACCTTTACCGCGTACCCTGGTGCCGAGTTTGGTTGTGTTTGTATTGGTGTTGGCAATACTGGTGCTGTGGAAGTTGAATTTTTTTTCGCAGGCAACTACGGACACCACAGCTACTCCATCTGCTACCGATCAAACGATTGTTGAACCAGCCCCGGTGAAGCAAATTGAATCCACCACTGTAGAGCAAACAACACAGCAGGAGACCAGCGCAGCAGAACCAGTCCCTGAAGCTATTGATAGCCGCTCAGTTGCGCCGGAATTGGGTGAGCGAATTGCCGCATTGGAATCGGCCATTACCAATTTATCTGTGGTGGTTGCCAATGCAAATAATCAACCGGTCAACCAATCTACCAATGTCGAAACAACGCCAAATGAGCCATTGGTGCCAGTTGAACAAACAGACGCATTAATTTCTGCAGAAGCGCCGGAATCCGTCAGTATCCAGGAGCCATTTGCAACTGCAGCCACAGAACCTGTTGCAGAATCTTTAGCGATACCCCCGGTTGAGGAGCGTGAGCCGCAATTATCGATTGCACCGAATGTTAAATGGATAGATCAACAGCAGGCGCAACAGGCCAATCAGTTAGTGGTGCAAGGCCAAGTGGATATCGCCATAGCAAAACTACAAAATTTTATCGCGACTGCCAATCAACCGCGTGAATCTGTAAAAACCTTGCTGGATATTTTTGCTACGCAAGAGAACACCGGTGCTATGCAGGCATTGGTTGCACAAGCCGATTATTTATCGGTGGTTGAGCAGACTTTTTATGAGGCGAAGATAGCTTCTATCCAGCAGCAGGATGCACGGGCAATCCAATTATTGGAAGCACATTTGGGTGAGGCTGAGCGCAACGAAAATTATCGCGGATTGCTAGCCGGGTTGTACCAACGCACAGGAATGAATCTGGAAGCGGCTAATCACTACCGCCGCTTGCTCAGTGTGTTTGGCGATAAACCCGCCTATTGGTTGGGGTTTGCCTTGGCGCAAGATGCACTTAATCAACCGCAAGTAGCGGCGCAAGCCTATCAGCGTGTAAATCAATATGCCGACTTGCAACCGCAAGTGCGTACTTATGTCCAGCAGCGCATTGCTGCTTTGCAGCAGTAACAACTGGTTAAAAACCTATGACTAATACATTTACACAAAAACGTATTCGTATCGGCGATTTGCTTGTCGAGAAAAATATGATTTCTGAATCCCAATTGCAGCACGCCTTGCAAGAGCAAAAGCTGACCGGCCGTAAGCTGGGTGCCACTTTGGTAGAGTTGGGTTATGTAGAAGAAAATGCGCTGCTGAGTTTGTTATCCGCACAGCTCAATATTCCTTTTGTGGAATTAAAACAATTCCGGTTTGATCGCCAGTTGGTACAAAAATTACCGGAGACAAGTGCGCGCCGCTACCGGGTGATGCTATTGCGCGAGGATATGGACGGCTTGTTATTGGGTATGGCCGACCCTACCGATATTTTTTGCCTGGATGAGTTGCAGCGTATCCTACAAAAAAATATTAAACCGGCGGTAGTGCGTGAATCGGAATTGCTGGATATTCTTGATATCGCTTACACCCGCGCCAGCGAAATTGCGACCCTTGCTGGTGAGCTGGATGAGGAGTTGCAAGAATCCGCATTGGATTTGGCTGATTTCGCGGTAGACGCAACCGACAGTGAAGCACCTGTAGTCAAACTCCTGCAAAAAATATTTGAAGAGGCGATCAATACCAAAGCTTCGGATATCCATATCGAACCCGATGAAAAAGTGTTGCGTATCCGCAACCGTATCGACGGTGTACTGCTTGAGCAGGTGATGAATGAAAAGCGTATCGCCTCCGCCTTAGTGGTGCGCTTGAAATTAATGTCGGGTATGGATATTTCAGAAAAGCGCTTGCCGCAAGACGGCCGTTTTAATTTGAAAGTAAAACACCACAATATTGATGTGCGTATTTCTACTATGCCGGTGCAGTTTGGTGAATCGGTTGTAATGCGGTTGCTTGACCAGACCGATGGTGTGCGCCCGTTAAATAATGTGGGCATGCCGCCGCATTTAATTGATCGCTTCCGCAAAGCGATCACTCGCCCGCACGGCTTGGTATTGGTAACGGGGCCTACCGGTAGCGGTAAAACCACAACGCTCTATGGTGCCTTGTCTGAATTAAATAAACCCGAGAAAAAAATCATCACCGTGGAAGATCCGGTTGAATACCGTTTGCCGCGTATTAGCCAAGTGCAGCTGCATGAAAAAATCGGTTTAAATTTCGCAAGTGTGTTGCGTGCAACCTTGCGGCAAGACCCGGATATTTTATTGGTGGGCGAGATCCGCGATGCAGAGTCAGCGGAGATTGCGCTGCGTGCATCCATGACTGGCCATATGGTGTTATCGACCTTGCACACCAACGATGCAGTGACATCGGCCTTGCGTTTGATGGATATAGGCGTCGATGGTTATTTGGTCGCGACCGCACTTAAGGCAATTGTTGCACAGCGTTTGGTGCGCCGCATTTGCACAAGCTGCATCCAGCCCTATACACCCGATGCCAATGAACAACAGTTGCTGGCGACTATTGGTAAAGGGCGCGATTTTAGCAATGTTCCCTTCAAGCAGGGTGCAGGTTGCCCGCATTGCCACAACACGGGTTATCGTGGGCGCATCGGTATTTTTGAAATGTTGGAATTAAACCAGGCGATGGCAGAAGCGTTGCGCATGAACGACATCAACGGATTTACCCGCGCCGCTTACGCAGTTCCCAATTTTGTTACGCTCAGCGAAGCGGCATTGGGGTATGCACTGGAAGGCACGACAACACTGGAAGAGGTGATGACTATTTCCGCGCAAATTGATGATGTCTAACGTGTCAGGTAATAAATAACAATGGCGATTTATGAGTTCAAAGGCCGAAATGTTGAGGGCCGTTTGATTACCGGACAGTTGGATGCATCCAGCCAGGATGCTGCCGTCAATCAATTGCTTGGGCGTGGGGTAACACCGGTCGAAGTAAAAGAGTTTATCGAGCAATTGAGTTTGTCTGAGCGTTTTGCACGCGCCACTAATCGCGGGCGCGTGGAAACCGTCGAACTGATTATGTTTTGCCGCCAAATGCACACCATTACCCGTGCAGGGATTCCCCTGGTAAAAGGCTTGCGTGGTTTATCGGCATCCTTGCGCAATTATGCGTTCCAGCAAGCGTTGAACGATATTGTGGAACGCTTGGAAGCGGGGGTTGAGCTGTCTACTGCAATGCGTGCCCACCCCAAAATATTTAATAATTTATTTGTCAGTTTGGTGAGTGTGGGGGAAAACTCCGGGCGATTGGATTTGGTGTTCAAGCAGTTGAGTGAATACATGGAGCGCGATCTGGCGACCATGAAAAGTATCAAAACTGCACTTCGTTATCCTTCGTTTGTATTGATTGCAATCACGATTGCCATTGCGGTCATTAACATAAAAGTTATTCCCGCATTTGCCGGTATGTTTGCCAAATTTGGTGCGCAGTTACCACTGCCAACTCGCATACTTATTGGTGTCTCTGACTTTTTTGTCAATTATTGGATGTATGTGTTTGCCATGATCGCGGCAGTCATTGCCTGGACTTATCACTATGTAAATACACCAGAAGGCAGCCGTGTTTGGGGGCGCAAAAAGCTACGCTTGATTGTGGTGGGCGATATTATCGAGCGTGCATCCCTCGCGCGTTATGCCCGTTCATTTGGTTTGATGTTGAATGCAGGGTTGCCGCTCTCCAATGCCTTGGAGTTGAGCGCGCGTGCTGTGGATAACCCTTACCTCGGCGATAAAATTCGAGGTATACGCGCTGGTGTCGAACGGGGTGAAGGTTTGTTCCAAACCCATCTGATCAGCGGCATGTTCACGCCGCTGGTATTGCAGATGATTTCCGTGGGGGAGGAGAGTGGCCAAGTGGATGCTCTGCTGGCTGAAGTTGCTGCCTTTTATGAAAGTGAAGTGGAATACGATGTTAAACAACTGAGCGACCGGATCGAGCCAATCATGATTGTGATTATGGCCGGTTTCGTCACAGTAATTGCTCTGGGTATTTTTCTGCCCATGTGGGATATGTATAACATTCAAAAGTGAGGTGATTTTGATCCAAACTTACCACCATGGGCGATTCGAGTTTTTTGTTGCAGTAATCGTTATTGCGATTATCGCGCTTGCTGCGCTGGGCCGTTATTCCTTAATGGCTGAAGATGCACGAGTTTTGCGCCTGGAAATTATATCCAATCATTTCATGACGGGTGCCGCTAATGCGCGCATCCAATATTTAGTAACCAATATTGTCGATAAAAAGAGTGAACAAGAACCGCTAGCCCGTTCCGGGCAACCACTTCATTTTTCGGAGCAGGGCTGGCCTGTATCGGTTACTGGCCCGGTTGCCGATGATTATCAAGTGACCGACGAAGATTGTTATCAGTTATGGCAGCAGCTATTACAAAACCCCGCACCCATTGCCAAGGGGGAAGCTGTAAAAAGCCGCTGGGACTATCGCGTATTTGCCAATGCTAATAGCTGCCGCTACGAATTTACCGATGGATCTGCTTATTTTGATTATTACCCTTTTGATGGCAGGTTAATGTTCATTCCAACAGGTCATTAACGCTTAAATATTAATTAGTTTATAAACTGGCGTTCTTGAGAGTTTTAGCTATATTTTGTTTTAACCACATGAGTTTTTGTTCGTAAATACCATAGGCGTTTATGAACCCCAGGGATGTCCAACCTACGAGGCCGGGCGTTATTGAGCCAGCCACACAATGTTTAATGTTCTCTTTTTAACGGCGCGGAGTTTTGTTTATGAAACAGCAATCTGGTTTTACGTTGATTGAATTAATTGCAGTAATTGTAATTCTCGGGATTTTAGCTGCCACGGCGCTTCCGCGCTTTGTGGATTTGTCGGATGCGGCTGAGGAGGCGGCATTAGATGGCGTGGCGGGTAGCCTAGCGAGTGCGATGGCAATGAATTATGCCAATGCGGTTGCGAGCGCAGCGGGCTTAACCGTTACGACTACTGCAGCATCAATAAATACGTGCGCTGACGTTGAAGATGCTCTGTTAGGTGGAGTTCCTGACGGTTATACAGTTACGGGCACATTTACCGCAACCACATTGGGTGCGGAGGCTGTTTGCACAGTTACGCAAGATAGTACGACAGATACTGCGACTTTTGGTGGCATTTATGTGCCTTAATATTTCACTTGATTAAAAATTAATTATGCGTAATCAAGGCTTTACTCTTATTGAATTGGTTACGGTAATGATTTTAGTCGGAATAGTGTCGGTTGTTCTCTTATCTCGTATAAGTTCAACAGGTGCCGCCGCAGTACAATCAGGCCGCGATGATCTCATCGCGGCCTTATTTTTTGCTCAACAACAAGCAATGATGCGTAGCAATATTTCTGTAGTGCTCACCGCTAACTCTGTAAGCGTCAATGAAAATAATAACCCCATCGCCGTCAGTAACGATTTTTATCCGCTGACGATGCCAGCGGGTGTGAGCCTGCCAGCACTGACATTGAATTACGATAAATTAGGCCGTACTACTGCGACACAAATAGTCCTGACCGGTTCAGGCAATAGCAGCGGTGTTACTGCAACCATTCAAGTTGATGCCAGTGGTTATGCTTATGCGCAATAAATTGCTAATGCATCGCATTCGAATATCAGGTGTTAGCTTGATTGAGATGATTGTTTTTATTGTGGTGGTGAGTATTGCATTGCTGGCGTTGGTGGGTGTTTATCGTCAAGCCACTATCACCAATGTCGATCCAATAATTCGTACTCAGGCGTTGGAAGCCGCACAATCGCTGTTGGATGAAATTCTTTCGCTGAGATATTCTGAAAACACACCCACTGGCGGAATTCCCGCGTGTACTGCGTGTGATGATACGCCCGATGCTAACATGAACGATGTAGATGATTACCGCAATTGGAACGATGCACCTTACGCGGGCTATACGCGTGCCGTTACTGTTGAAACTAATGCGGCGAATTCTATCAAACTCATTACCGTTCGAGTTGCCACGCCGACGGGTGAAACCATTTTGTTAGCGGCTGAGCGAGCGAATTTTTAGTGAAACATTATTTGCTAAAAGCAAAAGGAATTTTACTCACTCCAGGAATCCGCTCGTCAGGTTTTACACTGATCGAATTAATCACGGTTATTGTTCTCCTTTCCATTCTTTCCACTATCGGAACTGGCTTTGTGGTGAAAACTACAGAGGCTTATCAGCGCACCCAAAACCGAGCTTTAATAGTTAATACCTCACGCCAGGCATTGGAGCGGATGACACGACAGTTGCGAATTGCATTACCTTATTCAGTGCGCGTAACCAATGGTGGTAATTGCCTTGAGTTTATGCCGATTGCAGCCGGTGGAAATTATTTTGATCCGGTTCCCGATAATGAAAACCTTGCGGCGCCACGTAACAGTATTCCTGCTTCACCTGTCCCAGTTCCTGCTGATTTTGGAACTCCCATTTTTGTGACTATAGGCGCTATGTCGGCCGCTGAAATATATGGCACTACTGCGGTATCCCGCGAGGGTTATGCCGGGGGTAATATTACCTTGAGTGCCGCCAAACGTTGGCAGCGGAATTCTTTCAATAGGCGTTATTACTTACTGGATAATCCCCAAGCGTTTTGTGTGGTGAGTAATGTGCTTCGTTTTTATCAGGGTATTGATGTTGCTAGCGCAAATGTGGATGTGACTGGTGCAAGCGATATTATTGCGCGTAATGTTTCTGCTACTGTTCCTTTTACTTTGGCTGCAGGTACTGAAAACCGCAACACTGCCATTATAATTTCACTGGATTTTTCCAGCGGTGGTGAAACGATTAACTTTACACAGAGGGTGCTAATTCGCAATGTGCCCTAATCAATTTCCGGACTCATCTTATCGTGACCAGCGCGGGTTTTTACTGCCATTGGCATTATTTATTTTGGTGGTTATGGGTGTTTTGGCATTAACTATTTCACGTACAGCGACGCAAACCAATACGTCCACTATTCAGGAATTCATTAATATCCAATCATTTTACGCTGCTGAGAGTGGTGCGCAACGTGGTATGCAGGCGTTATTTCTAACAACGGCCAATCGCCAGGCAACCGATCAAGCTTGCGCTAATATGGCGATCAATCAGAATTTTGCCAATATAGATGGTCTTCAGGCATGCACTGCCACTGTGATTTGTACTTGTATCTATCAGAATAACAGCGCTTGCGCTCCCACTGTAGGTACTAATTATTTGCAGACATCGGCTGTTGGTGTAACAAGAAGTTTTTACACAATCAGAAGCGTTGGCACCTGCGGACCGGGCGATCATTATCGCGCGGTCCGTACTATTGAAGTCGGCGCTTTCCGGGAGCAGTAATAAATGCGCATAACATTTTATTTATCCCGATATCTAGTGAATCAAAAAATACAATGGATCGTCTTGTTATGGTCGCTTGTGTTTCCATCAATTGTGAATGCTGCGACTTATAATCTCACGTCAGGTTCTTATCCTCCATGTAGTACGAGTTGGAGTGTTTCAGGCACTACCTACACCTGTAATGGTAATGGGCGAGTGACTTTGGCATCGGGTGATATCCTGACATCCAATACCACCATTACCATTTCTGCTAATAACGGTTTTTCGCTGAATAACAACACAATTGGGTCCATTAGCAACCGTATCAACCTCACGTCTACTTACGGCTCTCATGACGCTTCTGCTACTACGACTATTTGGGGCAACTTGACTAGTAGTGGCGCAGTTACGCTGGTTGGCACCACAGTTAATGGCACGGTCACCACCAATGGTGATATTAATTTAACCGGTGGTGGTGTAACCGGGTTGGTGAGGAGTAACAACAATACCATCACTACTAATGGCACGAATTTAGGTGGTGGTGCCACTGCACAATCCGGTATGTCAATTACGGGTGGAACTTTAGCCGGAAACTTTGTGATGACCTCGAACAATCCACTCACGTTATCGGGAGTGGCAATGACGAGCGGCAGTATTTCTGGAGCTAGTACTGTGACTATTCAAAACGGCAGTGTGTTGGGTTCAGGCTCCTCGTCAATCAGTATCAGTAGTACGAGTGGAGCGATTACGGTTAATAATTCTATTGTGTATGGGAGTTTAACTGCCCCAAATTATTCAACAGTAAATGTGACCAACGGCGGAGCCGTATATGGCACCTGCTCACCGGGTTCAACACCGGCAAATGCATGTGGCTCCGCACCACCATCGCCGATGAATTGCCCGGCGGGGGTATCCAGCGGAATTACAGGAAATTATTACAACAACCGCACACTCACCGAGCCTTCAACTGCGACACGCAGTGATGCACCGATTGATTTTAATTGGGCCACTGCTGCACCGGGGCCAAGCGGTATTAGCGCTGATAATTTTTCTACTCGATGGACCGGGTATGTACGTGTTACTCAATCGGGTTCGTATCGTTTTCAAACGGTATCTGATGACGGCGTACGTTTGTATGTGAATGGTAATTTGGTGATTGATCGCTGGAATGATCATTCGGCAGCAACGGACACAACGGTTGATATCCCTTTAGTTGCAGGTAGCGCTTATACCTTGGTATTGGAATATTACGAAGCTGGTGGTGATGCAGTTATACGTTTGAATTGGCGATTGCCTGGGGCAAGTTCTTATGTCGCTATTCCCGGTGGCCCATTACCGGCTATGGGGGCGGGTTTATATGAGTGCGCGCCAGTTACCACACCGCCTGTAGCATCATGCCCTACAACCTTAACGGCAGGTATTACGGGCGATTATTTCAATAATCAATCGCTGACTGCGCCTGTGACCAGCAGAAGATCTGATGGCCCCATTAATTTTGACTGGGGCACTGGTGCTCCCGGGCCCACCGGTATTGGTGCCAATGCTTTTTCTGTTCGATGGGACGGCTACGTGCATGTTACTCAGTCGGGTGTTCACCGATTCCAAACCAATTCCGATGATGGCGTACGATTGACGGTGAACGGTGTTTTACTAATTGATCAATGGAATGATCATGCTGCAACAATACATACGTCTGCTGCAGTGAATTTGGTTGCAGGCAATAGTTATCCCATTAAATTGGAATATTACGAAAATGGCGGCTTTGCAGTAGCGCAATTGCGATGGCAAACGCCGGGCAGTGGATCTTATGTGGATATTCCTCGCGGTACGGGTTCTTCACCAATATCGGCGGCTGGGCTTTATGAGTGCGTTACAACACCGGCCTCTTATTTAATCAGTCACAATGCAACTGGAATTACTTGCGCTGCAGAGGCGGTGACTGTATCTGCACGGAATTCATTGGGTGTTGTTTACAATCCGCCAGCCGGCACCCTGGTTACCCTCAGTACAACTCCTGCAACAGGTGTTTGGGTTGGTGGAAATACCTTTACGTTCACGGGTAATGAATCCAGTTTTACAAAATATTTGCGACAGACAACGCCTGGTACTTTAACGATTAAGGCTGAGAGCGCAACAGCATCGAATACATCAACAATTACGTTTGTTGATACCGTATTGCGGATTGCACTTAATTCGGCACTCGCTGATATTCCTACGCAAGTTGCCAGTGTAAATGGCAGTGCGATTGCAAAGGTGATTAGTACCAACCCAAAAACAGGTGTATGTGAAGCGATAGTTGCATCAAGAACGCTTCAAACAGGATTAGGATTTACCTGTAATAATCCAACCTCTTGTGTAGGCGGTCAAACCTTTACGGTGAACGGGATACAGATCGCCGCCAATAACAATGCTGCTGCAGTTACCTACAACAATGTGAATTTGACCTTTAATGCGAATGGCGAAGCGCCCATGACAATTAATTATTCTGATGTTGGTCAAGTTACGTTACATGGTCGGTTAAAAATTGATGAATCAGGAAATAATCCTGAATTAATAATATCCGCAAGCAGTAATCCATTTGTGGTTAAACCCTACACTTTAGCTGTATCAGCGGTTGCCCAGACGGCATCGCCATTTAAAGCTAATCCAGCGGGTACCAATAATCCCGTGCTAGGTTTTATTCCGGCGGGGGAAAAATTTACGGTGAATGTGCAATCACGTAATGCAGTAGGAGCAATTACACCGAATTTTGGCAATGAAATAACTACGTCAGAACGCAATAAAATTCAATTGAATATGGGATGCCCAGAGCGGGATGATGTCAGTGATCCGGCGTGTGCAGTCAGAAAACCAGACTACCCTACAGGTGGTGTTTCCGGTCAGCTTATCATTGGTGATGACCTTAATGGCGATAATATTGTCGATGTTCCTTTTCCGTATGGCGCACTGTCCGCCGGTGCGACAATTCCAAGGATATGGAATGAAGTGGGGAGTTTCAGATTAGAGCCCAGCCTCTCAGGTACGGGATACTTGGGGCAGGGCAATGTGAGTGTTATTTCTCCTAGTGGAATTGTGGGGCGTTTTTATCCCAATCATTTTACGTTGACAAACTCTACGCTCACAAATAGTTGTGGTGCATTTTCTTATATGCAACAACCTTTGAGCTTGAGTTATTCAATAGAGGCAAGGGGAGTTGGAAATAATAAATTGGCTAATTACATACCGGCGTATGGCACGATTCCTACTATTAATTATGTAGCAGAAAACGCAAATTCGGGAGTTAACTTGCCACGCTTCACTGCTGGTGCGGCTCTTACTTGGTCAGCGGGTGAATTATTGCTCAATTCAGCTGCAGCAAGTTTTAATCGCGTTTTACCTAATCAAGTTCCTGATGGTCCATTTGAGAATTTACAAATTGGTTTGCAATTGAGCGATACGTTTGATTCTCGTAGTTTGCAGGGGTTGGATATGAATGCATCAACTACGGGGATATGTAGTGGGTTAGGTTGTACGGCAATCAATTTGGGTTCTACGTTAAACATGCGCTATGGTCGCTTACGGCTGGATGGTGCATTTGGTCCGGAAACAGCGATTCTCCCTGTTAATTTTGCTACAGAATTTTGGACGGGTAGTTTTTTTGCACCAAATATGAATGACAGCTGCACAACAATTTTACGCAGTGTAATTGCGTATCCTTCAGGAAATATTTTAACTCCTGCGAATTTAACCGTAGGATTATCAGGGGGAAGCACTACCGGTGCCTACGGTCAAATGACGGCTACTGAAGTTGGTTTCGCAAACGGAACGGCCACTCACTCTTTCAGTGCGCCAACTGGAGGCGGTACAGGAAGCTTTAATGTCAATGTTGATCTTACGAGCTATCCTTGGCTTAGGTTTGATTGGAATCAGGATGGCAGTTTTTCTGATCAGGCGCTGCCCCCTGCGCGTTATACCTTTGGTAGTTATCGCGGCCATGACCGTGTAATTTATTGGCGTGAAAGATTTTAATTGAGTTGAAAATTTATTTATGGAAATGACCATCACCACTCCAAGTTTATTATTCCCTGCAATTTCATTATTGATGCTGGCCTACACCAATCGTTTTGTGACTCTTGCGAATGTGATTCGTCAATTAAGCAATTTGGAAAATGCACCTAGCCGCGACATTGTAATTCGCCAAATTGAAAATTTGCGTATCCGTATGACGGTAATCCGGTTGATGCAGGCGTTTGGGGTGTTGTCGTTTGTGTTTTGTACGCTGTCGATGTTTTCGCTATTGCTGTCTTTTCTTTCGGCGGGAATGTATTTGTTCGCTGTCAGTCTGATTTTGTTGGTGATCTCGCTATTGTTTTCATTTTATGAGGTCAATATTTCTACTACAGCAATCAACATCGAATTGGAAAAGTTTGATGAGGAGCTGAAAAAGCGAAAGCACTGATGGCTAACAATGGCATGAATGCTATGAACAGGGGCCACAAGTGTGGCCCCTGCTGTTAGTGGTGGCGTAGATCTAACTATTGCGTTCGGTTGATGACTCTAATCGGATATCCACCGCCAGCTCATCAGCAATCTTATCCAGATAGTCGTAGAGCTCATTCATATCGACCGATTTGGGCACTTCAATTATCCCAGTGGCCTCAAATAGCGGCTCTCCCGACCATGGCATGCTTGAACACGCCGTTTCCAGCTCGCCCATGTTAATATGGCGGGCGGCAAAAGCTTGGGCGATTTCCCGTACAATGCCGGGTCTGTCATTGCCTACGACGCTAAAGCTGAACTCGCGGCAGTCCGGTTTGGTGGTATTGACCGCATTTTCAATGACGATCTTAAAGCCCTTATCGGTCAATCCCCCCAGGGCTGTACGTAATTCGTTCTGGTGGGTATCCGCCACTGCGATCTGAAGGATTCCAGCAAATTTACCTGCGAGTTGCGCCATACGGCTTTCCAGCCAGTTGCCGTGGTGCTCGCTGATGGTTTGGGCGAGTTGTTCAACGACACCGGGGCGATCATCGCAGAGGACAGTTAAAACCAATTGTGTATTCACGGTGATTCCTTATTGTTTGGATTGAACAGTTAAACAGGATTGATAAGCGAAGATTACTCCGCTTGCTGCTGCTGAACAAGTCAGGTCTGGTATCACCGGGTTCTCCTCACAAAACCGATAGAAAGAGAAATAGATGATTATTCCTTATGAACAATTATCGAGCGATGCATTACAAGGATTAATTGAAGAATTTATTACACGTGAGGGAACCGATTATGGCGTTGAAGAGATATCGCTCAGTACCAAAGTTGAACAAATTAAACAGCAATTAAAGCGCCGCGACATTGTAGTGGTGTTTGATACTACTACAGAAACGGTAAGTATTTTGTCGCGCCGTGATGCTGAACTTATGGAGCAATAGTGCTCCGTTATATTTAAACGCGTATCTGCGTAACGGGAAAATTGTGAATCATTTATTTTTACATTGTCGTGCGGGTTTTGAAAAAGAGTGTGCGGCAGAAATTACTGATCTGGCTGGTGAGCTGGGTATTTATGGCTATAGCAAAACCAAAGATGGTAGCGCTTATGTGGTATTCATTACCCAAGAGCCGAATGGTGCAGATTTAATCACCAAGCAGCTGCGTTTTACCAAATTGATTTTTGCGCGCCAGTGGTTTGTCAGTGCAGGTTTGATTGATGACTTGCCCGTCGCTGATCGCGTCACACCTTTACTGGCAGCGGCGGAGGCATTGCCAAGTACCAGCGAATTGGTGATAGAAACCGTCGATACAAATGAGGGTAAAGAACTCTCTGGGTTAAGTAAAAAATTTACCGCGCCGTTTGAGAAAGCATTAAAAGCCAATAAAGTATTTCAGCCAAGTAGCCACATGCGTTTGCATCTGGTGTTTATCACCGGTACACAAGCCTATTTAGGTGTGATTCCTGCGTACAATTCATCGCCGTGGCCAACGGGTATTGCACGGTTGCGTTTGCCCAAAGAAGCGCCCAGCCGTGCAACCTTAAAATTGGAAGAGGCTTGGCATCACTTTATTCCTGCAGAAGATTGGGATACGCGTCTAGCCTCTGGCATGCGCGCCGTTGACTTGGGTGCTGCGCCGGGTGGCTGGACCTGGCAATTGGTGCAGCGTGGAATGTATGTGGAGGCAGTCGATAACGGTCCAATGGATAAAAACTTGTTAGAGACAGGGCAGGTCTTGCATATTTTGACGGATGGTTTTTTATATGAGCCGAAAAAACCGGTGCATTGGTTGGTATGCGATATCGTTGATAAACCTGCGCGTGTAACGAGTATGGTAATTAGTTGGTTCACGAAAGCCAATTGTCGTGAAGCTGTATTTAATTTGAAATTACCTATGAAGCAGCGCTATCTTGAAGTGAAAAAATGTGAAGAGCGTATTCGTACTGCATTGGAAAAAGCGGGTTTTAAAGTTGAAATCCAATTCAAGCAACTGTATCACGATAGAGAAGAGGTAACTGGTCATTTGCGCGTTTCTTAAGCGCGCAGTCATTCTCTAAAATTAATGGTATGACGTACGGTCGTTTTGATCTGCCGAAGTATGTGCAAGCACCCATTCTGTGAGCTGCACCCAGTCTTCAATCAAGGTGCGCATTAGCGTCATATGGCTTGGAGGTAAATCATTTTGTTTGAGTGCCTCTTCGCCAATGTCGGTTAACACAGATACTATTTTTCCAATAGTGTGGGCTTTTAGCGACGCTAATACTTCGGAGTTGAGTAGCATTTCACCTGTGTAGGCAGACTGTAAATCTTCGTAGGATACAGTGGCAGTATTATCGATAGTTTGTTTTACAGCATGTGCCAGCAAAGGATGATTGTTTCGCAAAAGACGAAACGTTAGCTCCAACGCTTGGCGACTAAAAAAATCGGTGGGCATATAATCGCTTATAGATATCCGAGACATCGAACCAGGTTCCTCGGTAGTTAACTCTTTTGCTGAATGTTTTTCCGTTGACCTAATGATAGCAATCGCTTGGCTATTTGCCGAAAAGTTTATAGACGATTTAAAACTATGAATGACACAATTGATAAAAGTTTGGATGCTTCAGGTTTGCTTTGCCCTGAGCCGGTGATGATGTTGCACAAAGTAATGCGTGAAGCTGCAACGGGTAATGTTGTTGAAGTGATTGCAACAGATCCATCTACGCTGCGCGATATTCCCAAATTTTGTTTATTTCTTGGTCACGATTTGATCGAGCAAAAAGAAACGGAAAAACAGTACTTTTTTTATATTCGTAAAAACTAAAAATTGGTTTTTACGGATTTTTAGTTATATCTTTTCGAGACGCCAAAAAATAACGCCGCACGAGCGGCGTTATTTGCAAAGGTGCAGGAGAATAAAAATTACTGTATTCCATCAACCAGCATGGAAATCGCAGCCATAGCTTCGGGGTCTTCTGCTTTGATTTTGTTGGCAATCTGGTGTTGGAAGAAGTAGCGGAAAAATTCGCTGGCTTGGGCCTCGTACAAAGAATCATCTCCCGGCAACACCGGCGTGCTAACTACTTTGGCTGGATCGCTAATCATGGCGTAAACACTGCCATCAAAATGCAGGCTCCAACTCACGACTTCTACCAATGATAAACGCTTGCTATCGGGCACGGCCAATACGGCATGTGTACCAATAGTATCGGGTAGTTCCTGGATTACATCATCACCACTGTCGCACTGAACTTCGTAATACTCCGCTGCGGTTTCCAGCTCAATGATCTTGTGCATGGGCGCCTCGAAGAACAGCTCGTCAATGCCCGGATCATAATACCCTTCCCAATGGCCATTTAAGGGGTCGCATAAGTCAGGGCAGGGCACTATGTCATTGAGCCACGGCACCAAGCCAACTACTTCGCCGTTAGCGCGTAAGCCCCAACAAAGGATTTTTAGGCTGTAGAGTTTTTCGGAGCTGGTATCGTTGGAATAAAGCATTTCCAATCCGTCCAATTCAGGAGCCAGGCGGATAAAACGCTCATCGTGAAGGGCCGAATAGGTTTTCCTGGTGAAGAGATCAACCACATTATCCATGTTGTGGCCAGTGTCCGAGATCTTCATAATACCACCCCCTAAAGTGAGGCAGAGCCTGATTTGAAAACCAGGTGCCGAACGATGGTTTTAACGTCACCATCACTATATAAAGTATATGCTAAATCCCCAAAGCACAACTGCTATGGGCAACTTTTTTATTCCATAGATTTATCTGTAGCTTGGTTTTACCGCAGATAAGGTCTATAGAAGCCATTTTTCGAACCTAAGCGAGTTGTTATGAGAATAGTTGCGGATGAAAACATCCCGCTGGTGAATGCATTTTTTGGCCATATGGGTGAGGTGGTCTGTTTGCCGGGCCGCACTATGACTGCGGCTGATGTCCGTGATGCAGATGCCTTGATTGTGCGTTCGGTTACCAAAGTAAACCCCGCTCTGCTAGAGGGTAGTAAGGTTAAATTTGTGGGTACTTGCACTATTGGTGTTGATCATTTGGATCAAGCCTATTTGGATGCACATGGAGTCAAATGGTCCAGCGCCCCAGGCTGCAATGCCAATTCAGTGGTTGAGTTTGTTTATGCCGCACTTTGCCATTTGGATATCAATTGGCTGCCAGTAAAGTTCGGCATTATCGGCTGCGGCAATGTGGGTGGCTTGCTCTACAAACGGCTCAAAGCACAGGGCGTTGATGTGCTCTGTTATGATCCCAATCTGACACTTGCACAAAATCCTGATCTCACTAGTCTTGAAGAGGTACTGGCTTGCGATGTAATCAGTATGCATACGCCGCTCGTCACTACTGGGGCACATCCAAGCTTTCATTTATTGGGGCGTAAAGAATTACTGCAATTGAAACTTGGAGCGGTATTAATTAATTGTGGGCGTGGGCCGGTGATTGATAATCAGGCTTTGTTGGATGTGTTAACTGAGCGCAATGATTTACGTGTTGTATTGGATGTGTGGGAACCTGAGCCGGATATATCGCTGGAATTACTCAATCATGTATTGCTCGGCAGCCCGCATATCGCTGGTTACAGCTACGATGGAAAATTAAACGGCACCGAGCTGATTTATCAGGCGCTCTGCCGTCATCTCGATAAATCTCCGCAATCCTCGCTCACTGCATTGGTGCCGCCATTGGCGAATAATCAATTGCGTATCGATAAAAATATTGATAAGCATAATAATATTTTCAATATCGCCAAAGAATTAATAAAACAGGTTTACGATATCGCCGCAGACGATGCGCGTTTGCGTGCACTTGCTACGCAGGCATTTGCAGGTGAAGTGGTTTTTGGAGAAGGCTTCGATAGCTTGCGCAAACACTATCCGGTACGCCGTGAATTTCATAATTACCAAGTGCATTTGGAAAGCATCACTGATACCGATAAAAAATGGTTGCAGGTATTAGGATTCCACTGTGTTTAAACTCGGTTTAATTATTAATCCCTGTGCAGGCTTGGGCGGCAGTGTCGGCTTAAAAGGTTCCGATGGCGATGCGATTCGCACTGAAGCCATTGCGCGCGGTGCTGAACCGCGTGCATTGCAGCGTATGGAGCGCGCACTGCAGGTGATTGCCAATTTTCGTGAGCAAATAGAGATTTTTTGTTTTGCTGGCGATATGGGGGAAAGCAGTGCCCACGCATCTGGTTTTACTGCCCATGTTGTCGGCGCTGCGCAACAACAGCCGAGCGGTGCGCAAGATACTTGCGCTGCGGCCACGGTGCTTATGCAACACAATGTTGATTTGATTTTATTTGCCGGTGGCGATGGCACTGCGCGATTAATTGCCGATGTGGTGGGTACATCCCAACCGGTATTAGGTGTTCCCTGTGGTGTGAAGATGCATTCCGGTGTTTACGCTAATGCGCCAGAAGCTGCGGGTGAAATCCTTAAACAATTATTAACCGGCTCCTTGGTGAATATCGTCGAGCGCGATGTAAAAGATATTGATGAAGATGCGTTTCGTAATGGCCAGGTGCGTGCACGCTTTTACGGCACTTTATTAGTGCCGGAAGATTCGCAATTTTTGCAGCAAGTTAAAAATGCCGGTACTGAGCGCGATGAATTGGCGCAACTGGATGTTGCCCAAGGAATGATTGAGCAGTTGCAACCCGATACACTGTATTTGGTCGGCCCAGGTTCAACGACACATCTTTTTTTACAAGAGCTTGGTGTTGATGGCAGTTTGTTAGGTGTGGATGTATTGTTGAATAATGAATTAATTGCCACAGATGTCAGTGCTGCACAAATTATTACCCACCTCGATCAGTTCTCCGGTCCAGTAAAAATGATCATCACTGCGATTGGTGGGCAAGGTCATATTCTTGGCCGTGGCAATCAGCAATTTACTCCAGCGATTTTGCGTCGCATTGGCAAAAATAATATCCATATTATTGCCGCGCGCGGAAAAATCCTGGCGCTTAATGGCCGCCCACTATTGGTGGATACCAATGACCCCGAATTGGATGTTGCGTTCGGTGGTTATCGCCCGGTTATTGTCGGGTATCGCGAGGCCATTATGTATCCCGTAGGTTATTCCGTAGAAGGCGAACATTAATGCAGATTATTGTTGAGCGCCTTGCCTTGCTCGCTGAAAAAATTCGTATCCAAACTGAAATTGATAGTTACCGTGTATTTCATGGCCGTGGTCGCACATTTCCTGGCTTGGAATTTGTGACAGTTGATTTTTTTCAGCCCGCTATTTTGGTAACTCTTTTTGTTGAACCACCTGAGCAGTGGTTGGACGAATTGATTGTACAAATTCATCCTCTGTTTGCATCATCTAATTCGGTGTTAGTAGTGCAGCATCGTTATATGCCTAATGCACCGAGTGAAATTGTCTGGGGTGAGTTGCCCGATTTGATTTATGCGCGCCGTGGCAATTCACTGTTTAATTTGCATCTTGCACAACAGCAAAACTCAGGATTCTTTTTGGATATGGAATCGGGTAGGCAATGGATTGAACAGCATGCAGCAGATAAGCGGGTACTGAATTTATTTGCGTATACCTGTGCTTTTTCGGTTGTTGCTATCAACGCTGGTGCAGAGAAAGTCGTTAACGTAGATATGAGTAGTGCCGCCTTGAATCTAGGTCGTGCCAACCATCAGCTCAACAATCTTGCGAAAAGTAAAAGTGAATTTGTTGCTGAAAATATCTTGAAATCCTGGAGTCGTGTTAAAAAGCCCGGCCCCTATGATCTGGTGATTATTGATCCGCCGTCTTACCAAAAAGGCAGTTTTATCGCGGAAAAAGATTACGCAAAAGTTATTCGTCGTTTGCCGGAATTGATGCCCACAGGTGGGTTAGTGCTGGCTTGTTTAAATGCACCGGAATTGAGTGAAGGCTTTTTAAAGCAGCAGTTTGTTGAGCAGTGTCCGCATACGGAATTTATCGAAAGGGTAAGACCGCATGCAGATTTCCCCGATATAGACCCAGAGCAGCAATTAAAGCTCTTGGTGTACCGAGTTCCTCCATCAGCTGCCTGAACATAAAAAAACCAGCGCAAGGCTGGTTTTTTTATGTGTGTTTTTTGAAATGATGAAAAAATTATTGCGAGTAACGGGATAAGAAATTACCGAAGCGATGAATTGCTTTGGTCAAGTCATCTTCGCGGGGCAAAAACACAATGCGGAAGTGATCGCGGTTCGGCCAGTTAAACGCGGTGCCCTGAACCAACAATACTTTTTCCTGCAACAAGAAATCCAGGATCATTTGCTGGTCGTCTTTGATCTTGTACATGTTCAAATCCAATTTTGGGAACAAGTACAAAGCGCCTTTGGGTTTTACGCAGGACAAACCGGGAATATCGGCCATGGCTTTTAAGGCAGTATCACGCTGATCGCGCAGGCGGCCGCCAGGAATAATTAATTCATTAATGCTCTGGTAACCACCTAATGCCGTTTGTACGGCGTACATGGCCGGAACGTTAGCGCAGAGGCGCATTGAAGAGAGCATCTCCAAGCCTTCAATATAACTGCGCGCACGATGCTTGGCGCCGCTGATGACCATCCAGCCAGAACGGAAACCAGCCAGTCGATAGGCTTTTGATAGGCCGTTGAAGCTCACACAAAGTACGTCCTGCGCCAACTTCCCCATAGGGATAAATTCGGCATCGTCGTACAGGATTTTGCTATAAATTTCGTCCGCAAAAATAATCAGGTTGTGGCGACGGGCCAATTCCACAATCGCTTCCAATACTTCCTGGCTGTAAACCGCACCGGTTGGATTGTTGGGGTTGATAACTACAATGCCGCGGGTCTTATCGGTGATTTTGCTTTCGATATCGGCGAGGTCCGGGAACCAGTCAGATTGCTCATCGCACAAATAATGACGAGCTTTACCGCCAGCAAGATTTACAGCAGCAGTCCAAAGCGGATAATCCGGTGCGGGCACCAGGACTTCATCGCCATTATTCAGCAGTGCCTGCATGGCCATCACGATCAATTCGCTCGCGCCATTGCCGAGGAAAATATCTTCGATTTCAACGCCGGGTACTTCCAGGCGCTGGCATTCGTGCATGATGGCTTTGCGCGCGGCAAACAGGCCTTTGGATGCGGTGTAACCTTCGGCATTGGCGAGGTTGCGGATGACATCCTGAATAATTTCATCAGGTGCCGAGAAACCAAACGGGGCAGGGTTGCCGATGTTCAGTTTCAGAATACGGTGGCCTTCTTCTTCGAGGCGATAGGCGTGGTCCAATACCGGGCCGCGTATGTCGTAACAGACTCCATTGAGTTTGTCGGATTTCTTAATCGGGTTCATTTGCAGTAAGATGCCTTGATTGCGGTCGTGCGTGATTGCGGTTGAAAAACACTCGAATAATCGACCTTAACTAGTTGATCTGTCAAGGAAATCCTTATGGCTGATAACGAAAACCTGACCGACGCCGAATGGCGGGAAAAATTAACCCCTGAGCAGTACCGGATTTGCCGGGAAAAGGGCACCGAGCGCCCCTTTACCGGTGAATATTGGCAGGAGTTCAGTGCGGGCGATTATCGCTGCCGCTGCTGTGGCGAGCTCTTATTTGATGCTGATACCAAGTTTGATGCCGGGTGCGGTTGGCCAAGCTTTTATGCTCCGGTCAATAAAACGGCAATCCGGGAAAATATGGATACCAGCCATTACATGGTGCGAACCGAGGTGGTTTGCCGCAAATGCGATTGCCATCTTGGCCATGTGTTTACCGATGGGCCAGCGCCGACCGGTTTACGTTACTGCATCAACTCAGCATCAATTCTCTTCTCTCCTGATGAAAAATAATGCAACGGCAGCTGTGATTAATAACCGGCTGCCGTTCTGTTTTTCTTGCACAATTGCGCCTAAAGGTTTGATTTTGTAAACAAATGTTAAACTTGCAGGATCCTTCTGGTTGCCGTTTATCCTTTACCGACATCTGTGCGTAATAGGCTGCAACATCAAACCGCCGTGTTACTTATTTTCTTTGGCAGCGCTGCAAAATCACTTGAATAATGGCGATGCTTTATTTCCAGGGAGATCTTATGAATCAACATCCGCATGTTTCGCTACGCGGTTCGCAATGCCTATTGAATAGTTTGCGTGTCCTTATATTCGGCTCCTTTGCTTTTGTTGCCAGCGCCTATGCGCAACCTCCAGCAGATAGGCCTGTCGAGGTCATCGTACAAGCTGCGAGTATCAAGAGTTTGACAACCACTATTGAAGCACTCGGGACTCTGCGCGCAAATGAGGCGATTACGCTGACCCCGAATGATACGAAAAAGGTGACGCGGATTAATTTTGAGGATGGCCAGCGCGTTGAAAAAGGTCAGGTACTGGTGGAGATGACCAGTCGAGAAGAATCAGCGCTGTTAGAAGAGGCGCGCTTTAATGCCGATGAGGCCAAAAAACAACTCGACCGTGTGCAAGAGCTAGCTAAACGCGGCGCCGCTTCCCAATCGCTGCTGGATCAACGCGTGCGAGAATTTGAGTCGGCGCGTGCGCGCTACAATGCAACTGAATCGCGCTTGAAAGATTTGGTGTTGCTAGCGCCTTTCTCAGGTGTAGTTGGTTTGCGCGAAGTGAGTGTCGGTGCATTGGTTTCACCTGGAGACCAAATTACCACCTTGAATGACGATTCAAAAATGAAACTGGATTTCACCGTGCCCGGAGTTTATTTGCGCAGCTTGTCACCGGGTTTGCCGATCATTGCAAAGAGCCGTGATTTAGGTAACAAGGTTTTTGAAGGAGAAGTTTTTAGCATTGATAACCAAATCGATGAAGTGACTCGTTCAATTAAAGTGCGTGCGTTGCTCGACAATAAAAATCACGAATTAAAGCAGGGTATGTTGATGTTGGTCGATTTAAAAGCGGCATCGCGCGACGCGTTAATTATTTCCGAATCCGCTTTAGTGCCGCTGGGCAGTAATAATTTCGTATTTGTGCTGGACGAAACAGGAGGCATTGTTGAACGCCGCCAAATTACCATTGGCGAGCGTCTTGCGGGATCGGTAGAGGTGTTAAGTGGCTTGAATGCGGGTGATAAATTAGTGACCCATGGTTTACAAAAAGTTCGTCCCGGGCAAAAAGTAAAAGTATTGGCAGAGGAAAAACCTGATGCCGAACAAACAGGAGAAGGTACACACCTTTCCGATTTAATCAAACAAAAAAATAACTGAGGGTAACCTGCGATGATGCTCTCGGATATTTCCATTAAGCGGCCGGTATTTGCCTCGGTCATTTCAATTTTATTAATTGCCTTCGGCATAGTGGCGTTTGATCGCCTCACTTTGCGTGAATACCCCAATATTGATCCACCTGTCGTATCCATCCGCACCAATTATCCCGGTGCGGCGGCGAGCATTGTTGAAACGCGGATTACTAAAGTCATTGAAGATCGCATCTCAGGCGTAGAGGGCATTCGTTTTATCGAATCCTCCAGCGAAAATGGTATCTCTAACATAGTGGTACAGTTTGATACTGGCCACAATATGGACTCTGCAGCCAATGATATTCGCGACCGCGTCAACGGTGCATTAGGAAATTTACCGGATGAGGCTGATCCGCCTGAAGTTCAAAAAGTCAGTTCCGATGAAGATGTGATTCTCTGGTTTAATTTGGCCGGCGAAAATATGACGATGCCGGAACTATCGGATTATGCGCAGCGCTACTTAATTGACCGCTTTTCGGTGATTGACGGTGTTGCTCGAGTGCGTATTGGTGGCGAGCAGCGTTACGCTATGCGTTTATGGTTGGACAGACGCGAACTCGCCGCACGCAATCTAACGGTGAATGATGTTGAATCCGCATTGCGCGCCGAAAATATTGAATTACCGGCGGGTAGTATTGAATCGCTGGAGCGGCAATTTACAGTGCGTATGGCACGCTCCTATCGCACGGTAGATCAATTTAGTCAGTTGGTTGTTAAGCGCGGCGATGATGGGCATTTAATTCGCTTGGGTGATGTTGCCAAAGTCGAGAAGGGTACCGAAGAGGATCGCACCTTATTTCGCGGTAACGGCGTTACACAAGTCGGTATCGGGATTGTGAAGCAATCCACTGCAAATACCATCGATGTGGCGCGCGGTGCAAAAGAAGAGCGTGACCGCATCAACGCAATTTTACCTAAAGGTATGAGCCTCGAAGATAGCTACGACAGTTCTATTTTTGTTGAGCGCGCGATTCATGAAGTTTACATCACGCTCGGTATTGCAATCGCTTTGGTTGTGTTGGTGATTTATTTATTTCTGGGTAGCATCCGCGCGATGTTAGTGCCTGCTGTCGCAGTACCCGTTTCAATTATCGCGACCTTTACTGTGCTTGCCGTCATGGGGTTCTCAGTAAATATGCTGACCTTGCTGGCGCTGGTGCTCGCAATTGGTTTGGTGGTTGATGATGCGATTGTAGTGCTGGAAAATATCGTACGCCATATAGAAGAAAAAGGTAAAACACCTTTGCTTGCTGCTTATGATGGTGCACGTGAAGTAGGCTTTGCTGTTATTGCAACTACGCTGGTGCTGATTGCCATTTTCGTTCCGATCGTATTTTTAAAAGGCGATATAGGGCGTTTATTTTCCGAGTTTGCCATTACTATGGCTGCGGCTGTTGGCTTCTCTGCATTAATCGCACTCACGCTTTCGCCCATGCTCGCCTCCAAAATGCTGGTGCGCAATGAAAATAAAAATAACTTTGTTGCGTCGATTGATCGGGGAATGTCGCGTATGCGCCTGCGCTATCAGCATGCCATCCGCGCTTGTTTGCGCCGTGCAAAATTAATCATTGTGAGTTTCGCATTATTATTGTTGGGTACGTTTTTTCTTGCCCAACAAATCCCCTCCGAATATGCGCCACGTGAAGATCGCGGTACTTTTTTTGTGATGGTGAATGGCCCTGAGGGTGCCAGTTACGCCTACATGGAAGAGTACATGACCGAAATTGAAAGCCGCATGATGAAATATGTAGAGGCGGGAGAAATCAATCGGTTAATGGTACGTGCTCCACGCGGTTTTGGTGCGGTAGAAAGTTTTAACTCGGGCATGATTATCGCCGTGATGAATGATTGGAGCGAGCGCCGCGGTGCGTTTGTGGTGATGGATGAAATTCGTCAAAAGCTTGCGGATTTACCCGGTGTAACCGCAGCGCCTGTAATGCGCCAAGGCTTTGGTTCGCAGGCGACTAAACCCGTGCAATTTGTTTTGGGCGGAGGCACCTACGAGGAGTTGGCTAAATGGCGCGATATCTTATTAGAGAAACTGGAAAAAAATAATCCAGGCTTAACGGGTATCGACTGGGATTACAAAGAAACCAAACCGCAAGTCGAGGTGCTAATTGATACCAATCGTGCTGCAGATTTGGGCGTGAGTGTAAATAATATCGGTCGTACACTTGAAGCTATGTTGGGGTCGCGTCGCGCAACGACTTATATTGATGATGGTGAAGAATACGATGTGATTATGCAAGGCGAGCGAGACGAGCAGCGCACAACGACCAGTTTGCAAAACATGTATGTCCGCTCCGAGCGTTCGGGTGAATTAATTCCATTGTCGAATTTGGTTACCTTGAAGGAGGTTGCCGATGCCAGCCGCTTGAATCGCTATAACCGTATGCGCTCGCTCACGATCGAAGCAAACCTCGCTGATGGACTTGCCTTGGGTGATGCGCTTAATCACCTAAATGGTTTGGTGCGCGAGCATCTGCCATCGACCGCTGTTGTGGATTACAAAGGCCTATCGCGCGATTTCCAGACGGCAGGCGGTTCGATTATGTTTATTTTCTTGCTGGGAATATTAATTACTTTTTTGGTATTGGCAGCCCAGTTTGAAAGCTACGTGCACCCGTTTGTGATTATGCTTACTGTTCCACTAGCGATACTGGGTGGAATGTTGGGGCTTTATTTGACAGGCAGTAGTTTTAATCTCTACTCGCAAATTGGTTTGTTGATGCTGATAGGGTTGGCCGCAAAAAATGGCATTCTTATCGTGGAATTCGCCAACCAATTGCGCGATCGCGGTGTGGAATTTACCGAGGCATTGTTGGAGGCATCCTCTGCGCGTTTGCGTCCAATTTTAATGACCAGCCTTACTGCAGTTGCGGGCGCAATTCCCTTGGTGATTTCATCTGGTGCTGGTTCAGAAACACGTTTTGTTATTGGTGTAGTAGTGATCTCCGGTGTGCTGGTCGCAACTTTTCTTACACTCTTTTTAGTTCCTGTGGCTTACAGTTTGCTCGCGCGCAATACGGGTTCACCCGGTGATGTAGAGCGTGAGTTGTTGCAAGACCAAGCTCGTTACACCGGAGCTGATGATGAATAAGTTGCAGCCTCTATGAAATTATTACTGCTTCCCGCCACACTGGTGTTGATTGCCTGTGCCTCGCCTGCGGGAATATCGACTGATGCTTCGCTATGGGATATCAATTCGCTAAGTCGGATTGGCGGTGCGTCGGCCGAGGTCTTGGGAAATCCTCAAGTTGTGAATACGGCTCTGGGCGCTGCGGTGCGCTTTGATGGTGATGGCGACCGTTTGCTGGTGGATGCCAATCCTTTGGGTGATGCGATCGAATTTACCATCGAGATTATTTTCAATCCGGCGGATGCTTACCCGAATAATCTTGAACCGCGTTTTTTTCATATTGAATCACCCGACAATCCGAATCGTCGCGTCACAATCGAATTGCGATTGAATGATAAAAAGCAGTGGTATTTGGATGCGTATATCAAATCGGAAAAATCGCAATTTACGTTGATTGACCCAACCAAAGTTCATCCCATTGGGGAGTGGGCGCACGCAGCGATAACGTTTAAAAATCGCGAGTTTGTTTCCTACGTAAACGGACAGCAAGAGTTAGTGGGGCAGGTGGACTATTTGCCGATTGCCAGCAATGCTAAAACGTCAATTGGCGCGCGCATGAATCAAGTGCATTGGTTTAAAGGGGATATTGCGCAAGCGCGAATCACCAAGCGCGCATTGTCACCCGCGGAATTTCTGCAAGTGCCGTCCCAATAATGTGTATCGGCTCTGTATAGAAGAGCCGATATTTTTTCCACATCATTGATGGTTATGCGGTGTGCCTTGGTTGTTGGAGTAGTTGGGATCTACATCGGCAGGATGTATAGCGTCGCTCACTGATGTGTCTGTTTTAAACAACAATTGGCTCGATGCAACCCAACCTTTGTCACCATGGGCTTGGATAACGTAGTGACCATCCGGTGTATCCAACCCCCCCACTGTTAATTGTTCTCCGCGCGTAAAACTCACACTGTATTTTTGTCCGTCATCCCCCTGTATATGGCCGTGCCAGCTGATGCTGTTGTAATCGTGCTTCTCTACTTTATCGATAGTCACTTTATAATCTTTGGCATTTTCATCTACGCGGACATTGATCTGGTCACCGGGCATTAATGTTTCAATTTTTAAGCTATCCAATTCGATAAATTGACGGCCATCGGTAAATTCTTCTGGCTGCAATGGCAGTTCGCGGGGAATGTCTTCCGTTGGCGTCCAACTGCTAGTGCGATTGACTGCAGCGGCAACTTCACTATTGGAAAATTGCTGATTGGGCCTGCGTTGTTGCATAGCCGCCAAGCGCTCTTGTAGTTCAGGCGCGATTGTCTGTTCATCCGCTGATGATGCACTTGAGGAGTTCTGTGCTGTGCGTTGATTATTTAACTGACTATCATCATCAACAACACTAGGGGACGATTTTTGTATGGTTACCGCCGGGTCGATAATATTTGTCGGCGCATCTTCTAATGGTTGGGCAAAAAAATACACGACGCCCATTACAATCCCGCCAGCAATTACTGTTTTTAGCCAAAAATGTCGTTGGGTTTGCATAACTCTTTCGCTCATTATTGTTGTGGTGAGAATATAAATCGCGGAATAGGCATCAGGAATCGATGCCTATTCCACGTGTACAAGCTTGCGTTAGCGTTTGATACGAATCCAGTTAATATTCCATCCACCGGTTTTGGCAAACACGCCAAAATTATAAGTGCCTGCATTCATATTGACGGTTTGTGTAACGGTGGTCCAATTTTGCCAACCGCCGGTTGCCGGTATGGCTACTTCACCCAACAGAATTCCACCACCATTTAAATCGGCTGAGAGTCTGCCGCCACTTGGGCTCGCAACACGGTATTCAATCGTGTAGGTGCCGGTCGTTGGAATGGTGATATTGCTGTAAGCCATCCAATCATTTGCCTCAATCCAACCCACATTTTGGCCGCCGCCGGTATCGGTAGTAGCTTCAGTTTGCACACCGTTGTTAGCAAAATAATTTTCAGCCTGGATCAAAATATTAACGCCGCCGCTCGCCGCCACGACAATCGAACTGGCAGTATCGTTAAATCCTTCATTCACCAGGCAGTTATCGTCACCGGTTTTAGTGATGGAGTTGCCGCTGAAATTGTCATTTTGATAGAGCGTAATACTGTGACCCGCTTGAACGCGGAGCGATGAAATATCATCGTTGATAATGCCGCGCGCTTGCAATTGACCCAGTGTGTACCTGCCAACTGGTAAGCCAACGTTGTAGCCACCGTAGTCGCAATGCTGTGAAACTTGTACCGGACCAGAAGCACCTGCGGTTGGGCGGAAGCCTGCGATTTCGTCGCGGACATTGTGAATAGCCAGTGCGCCGTAAGCTTCATTGGCTTGTCCCACGGCTATACCACAGGGTAGTCCGCGGCAGGTGAGATTGGGGTTGGAGAAACGATTGACGCGCGTAGTATTAAATACGCCTTCGTAGGCCATGATATCGACGAATACGTTATCCACCCCGTAACCAACACCATAACGGAAACGTGCACCTGATTGGTCACCCTGTTTGCGGGAGTGATTCAATCCCATGTTGTGCCCCAGCTCATGCGCCATGACGATAGGGCCGCAACCCGGTGCTGTAACGTTCCATGTCCAGTTTTTATCGACAGCCACGTAGCCAACACCACAAGCGCCTTTTTGGTGAAGTTGGGATACAAAGTCTGCTCCCAATTGGTCGCGCAGGGCGATGGCGGCACTGTTAAGGCGCAGGTTGCCCAATACCGCACCCATGTCGGCGCCCGCTTGCTCCATTTCACGCACACCGACCAAACGTAGTTGCACGTCGATCTGGCTGTCGGCATAAGCCGCATTCATTTGATTTACCCAACTGTTCATTGCAGTTTGTGGATCGCCACCAAAATAGTTTTTGGAGAAATTATCGTAGAGGACCAGTAAATCAACGGTGGCCGCTTGTGCGGTGCTAGCAAGTGCACAGCTAGTGATGCCGGCAAACAACAAATGCCTGGCGGTATTTTTTACGCGATGAAAGTTCATTGCATTTCCTCTCAATTATTGTGTGATGAGTCTATCAATGCGAAATAAATCCGATACCTCGATCGCCCATTGATCGTGTAAGTCGAATTTTTAGGGAGGCATGGAATATTTTTATCGTGATATCAGCTTAAAAAAACAATACAACCATGCGTACAGCGAGGCCAAGTTAACACTCATGCTTGAAGGGGCGTTGCAACCTGCGTCACAGCGTTTTAAAGGTGCCAGTTAATAATTAAAGTGGGAATTCTTCTGGAGAAGTTCGATTTTTTTTAAGCGAATGCCACTTTATGAAGTGGTACAAAAAGCCGATTTTTTATGCGTAACTGCACACTATAAGCGGACTTTGCACAACAATTTATTGCGACCAAAACACACAAGGTTTGAGCACTGAGATTTCGGGAATTCTTGTCGAAGTGGATGGCGGAGAAAAAATAAGTACGACTTTTCACTGCAGAAGAGAAATGTGCGTTAGTCGATGCTATTGTGAGTTCTATCTAGAGGGCCGGGATGACGATGTGCCCCCTTGATAATTCAAGGGGGCACAGACAAGGTTGGTTTACACTTTCACAGTGGCTTTCAGGAAGTTCACAATATCGTTTACCGGAATTTCCTGTTTCTCCGCATCACGACGCCCTTTGTATTCGATGCTACCAGCCTCCAGCCCGCGATCGCCAATCACAATGCGATGTGGGATACCCATCAAGTCGGTATCTGCCAACATGGTTCCGAGACGTGCCTTGTCTTCATCCATCAACAAGACATCCAAGCCTGCCTCTTGCAGTTGTGTATAAAGCTCTTCGCATTTGGCGGCAACAGCTGGGGATTTCTGCATGTTGATCGGCACTATGGCGATATGGAAAGGTGCAATGGAATCTGCCCAGATAATACCGTTTTCATCAAAATTCTGTTCGATGGCCGAGGCGACAACGCGAGTTACGCCAATACCATAACAACCCATAATCATGGTTTGCTCTTTACCGTTGACATCCAAGACCTTGGCTTTCATCGCTTCAGAATATTTAGTACCGAGTTGGAATATGTGGCCAACTTCAATACCGCGTTTAATTTCCAATGTGCCTTTACCGCAAGGGCTTGGGTCACCGGTCACTACATTGCGGATATCGGCAACCAGCGGTGCAGTCGCGTCGCGTTCCCAATTTACACCCGTCAGGTGGAAGCCATCTTTATTGGCACCGCAGACAAAATCCGAGAGGTGCGCAGCCGAGTGGTCAACAATCACGGCGATCTTCAGACCGACTGGACCCAGTGAACCTACGCCAACACCCAACTCCGCTTTGATGCGCGCTTCAGGTGCCAGTGTCAGTGGTGATGCGATACCGGTTAATTTCTCTGCTTTGATCTCGTTGAGTTCGTGGTCGCCACGTAATACCAGCGCTACCAGCGGCTGAGTTTTATCTTCGCGTACTTCACCCAGCACGATCAGGGTTTTTACCGTTTGTTGCGGGCTGACTTTCAGGAACTCACAGACTTCATCGATACTGTGTTTGCCTGGTGTTGCGACTTCCTGCATCACGTGTTGTGCAGCGGTGCGTGGTGTCGAAGGTGGCAGAGCTTCGGCTTTTTCGATATTGGCGGCGTAGTCGCTGGCGTTACTGAACGCAATATCGTCCTCACCACTGTCGGCCAATACATGGAATTCATGGGAGAAGGCGCCACCGATTGAGCCGGTATCGGCCAATACCGGGCGGAATTGCAATCCCAAGCGGGTGAAGATATTGCAGTAGGTCGCATGCATCACATCGTAAGTTTCTTGCAGGGACTCAGTGCTGGTGTGGAAGGAATAAGCATCCTTCATGATAAATTCGCGCGAGCGCATTACGCCAAAACGTGGACGTATTTCATCGCGGAATTTGGTTTGGATTTGGTAAAAATTGGCCGGCAATTGTTTGTAGCTTCTGATCTCATTGCGGATCAAATCGGTAATCACTTCCTCGTGGGTTGGGCCGAGGCAAAAAGGGCGATCATGGCGATCAGTCATGCGCAGTAGCTCCGGGCCGTATTGCTGCCAGCGACCCGACTCTTCCCATAATTCTGCGGGTTGTACTACCGGCATCAACACTTCCATCGCGCCGGATTTATTCATTTCTTCGCGTACAATTTTTTCGACTTTACGCAGTACGCGCAAACCCATCGGCAACCAGTTATAAAGGCCTGAGGCCATTTTGCGGATCATGCCCGCGCGCAGCATCAATTGATGGCTGATAACTTCCGCATCTGAAGGTGTTTCTTTAAGTGTGGCAATTAAAAATCGGCTGGAACGCATAGTTATGACTTCTTGGTAGCTATAATGGGTTTCAAAGCCGCTTATTCTACGGCGGTTGGAGATATTGGTATAGCGCCTCGGGTGCTCCAGTGTCTATCTCTTGTCAAATAAAAGAAGGAAGGCACCATGTTTGAACTTCATCCTCGTCTTGCCCAAGACTCTATCGTTATCGGCGAATTTGATTTATCGCTACTGCTGCTAAGCCGTGATGCTAATTATCCCTGGTGCATTTTGGTGCCCAAGCGCGAGGACGTGTATGAGATACATCACTTGGCAGAAGATGAGCAGCTGCAGTTGATTCGGGAGTCTTGTCGTTTGTCAGAGGTGATGACCAGCGTGTTTGATGCCGACAAAATGAATGTGGCGGCACTTGGCAACGTGGTGCGCCAGCTCCATATTCATCATATTGCTCGCTTTACCGACGACCCGGCATGGCCTCAACCGATTTGGGGTAAGCTCCCCGCAAAAGAATACACGGCGGATGAATTTGCTGAGCGCATCAAGCGCTTGCAAAATGCATTGGTGGGTGAAGGGTTTAGGGTTTTATAGATTGATTTGAGTATCAATAAAAAGCCCCGCTGTTGCGGGGCTTTTTGTGCAAGAAGCAGCGAGTATTTAAACAGCCATTTCTTTCAGTTTTTTCAGCGGGCGCACTTTTACAGAGGTGCTCGCTGGTTTGGCTTTGAACATCACTTCTTCGCCAGTGAAGGGGTTGATACCTTTGCGTGCTTTAGTGGCGGGCTTCTTAACGGTGGTAATTTTCAACAGGCCAGGGAATACGAATTCGCCCACGCCTTTCTTCTTGATGTGGCCTTCGATAATGTTGGTCAACTCGTCTAATACTGCTTGAACTTGTTTTTTGCTCAGTTCGGTTGAGTCAGCAATTTGTTGCAACATTTGGGTTTTGTTTTGGCGTTCAGCAATCGGCTTAACAACAGCGGGAGCAGCTTTAACAGCAGGTGCTTTTTTAGCAGCGGCTTTTGGTGCTGGTGCTTTTTTAGCGGCAGCTTTTGGTGCGGCTTTAGGGGCAGCAGCTTTAGCAGCAGGTGCTTTTTTAGCTGGAGCAGCTTTAGGGGCAGCAGGTTTTTTGGCGGCCATATTGGTTTCCTTCTATTTATTGATGAGTGGGTATGCTTATCTTTTGAACAAAGATGCTCGTGTAGTAATAGCGTAGTAACTAACTATAGTCACTACGTATAGCAACAACGTGAATTGCAGAGTCTGGTTGATCCTGGCAATACTCGTACAACAACTTTTATAACAAAAAGCCCTGCATTTGTAGGCTTAAACGGCCCTAAACGCGGATTGACGCTATATATATAGGATAAAAAAGTAATCGGCAACAAAAAATACGCTGCTTTTCCGGCAAAAACTGCTTTTTTTACGCGTTGTGAAGTTTGGCAACAGTTTTTATGGGTATTACCGGGGGGTAGGGCTTGCAGCTTAAATGTGCAGCACTTGGAATTCAGGCTCAAGTTCGCCATATTGCCAGAGGTAATTGAATTCCTCGCGCAAGGACTTTATTTCACTGGCGGCGGCACTATTAAAAAAACCGCGATACAGTGCATCGTCGTTTTTATAGAGTAGCTTGTCAGTATCACCGAGCATAAAACCCATTTCTTTATTGTTGGGCTCAACGGTCATTTTACGCACGAGGATTTTGGATGAAAGTCGCTGCGCAAGCCGCACAAGCAAGTGCCCGGTTTCGATCGCGGGTTTGGTATCTTTAATCAATATTTGCATTTGTGCATTGCGACTGGAACGCACAAAGTCTGATAAGTGCTGTACGCATTCTGGTGTGGCGTAGACAAGTGCATCCAGGTCACGTGTGAGAATGGCGATTGAACGGCGACTTTGCGTGATCAATTGTTCGCTATAAGTGCGAAAATCCGAAATTCCATCCAACAGCCACAGCGTATCACTTGCTGATGATTGTTCAGCCATTTTATTGCTCCTTTAGTGCGGTAGATACATACGGACATGAGGTATTCCTGCATCCATAAATTCATGTCCTTCTGCAATAAAACCCAATGCTTCGTAAAAATGGCGGCGTTCAGTCTGCGCGTGTAAATAAATGTGATTCGCGGGCGCTGTTTTTTTGCAATAAGCGATTACAAACTGCATCAATTGATGGCCGATACCTTGGTTGCGAAAAGATTCGAGAATGGCAACCCGACCGATGTGATAAAGATTATTTACGCCCGATGGCTCGTGCAATAATCGGGCACAACCTATGGCCTCGTCAGTTGCCGATAAGGCTAAAAAATGCATCGCTTGCTCATCCAATCCATCCCACTCATCTGCTGCAGAAACCTGTTGTTCGTGCATAAAAACATTGGTTCGGATTTTAGTTAAATCCGCTTTATGTTGCTGCCAGCTGGTGGGAATAATTGTGATCAGCATGCTATTCATCGACCAATAAGGTTTCCTGATTGACCAGTTGGGTAATTGCCGCGCGGTTTTGTGGATCTTGCACTAACTCTTTGAGTTCGCGCCAACTAATCTCCACTTCTTTACACACTAACTCAGCCAGCTCGCGCGAACAGCAAATCGCTTCGCCATCGGCAAATAATAAAGTGCCCTTAGCATCGCTGTGGAAAGCGAGGCGAGCCGATGGGTGGCGCCAGAGCAATTCGCCATCGGCGAGGGCTGATTGCCACTCATCGGCATCGATATCCATCGGCTCTTCGTCGGTGTGATCCAGATATTTACGTTCGGTCATAAATTTTCCGAACCAATGGGCGATATTTTCTGCGGTTAAATGTTGTTGCAAAATTTTCTGTACTTGCGAGATAGCTTCAGCACCAATCTCGCCAGGATTATTCTGCAATTTCAAATCCGGGTCGCTAAAGCGCAAATCATCGGCAATAGACAATGCAACCTCCTGGCCGACCTCCGAAATAATATCGGCATGGCTGGGTGCGCGGAAACCGATTGAGTAGGTCATGCAGTCATCGCCTTGCGCATTGCCCCAGTGGGCAATCCCGGGCGGTATATAAAGCATATCGCCCGGTTCAACTACCCATTCGTCAGTAGTGTGGAATTCGCTCAGGATTTTTAAGCGGGTACCTTCAATACGCGGTGAATCGTTATCGCACATCTGACCGATTTTCCAATGGCGTTTCCCCAAACCTTGCAGTAAAAATACATCGTAATAATCAAAGTGTGGACCGACACCGCCCTTATCCGGTGCATAGCTGATCATAATGTCATCCAGACGCCAGTTGGGAATAAAACGAAATGCATCGAGCATTTGGTTTACTTCCGGCACATATTGATCGGCTGCTTGAACTAATAATGTCCAATGACTTTCTGGTAATGTCTCGAAAGTTTTCTCATCAAACGGCCCGTTGCGCAATTCCCAGGGCGTCGCACCTTTTTCCAATACAATGCGCGACTCCACTTCTTCTTCCAACGCCAAACCTGCTAATTCATCGGGTGAAATTGGCGATTCAAAACCGGGAAATGCATTGCGGATCAGCAGTGGTTTTTTTTGCCAGTAATGGCGCAGAAATTCTTCGATGGGCATATCGCCAAGATGGGTGAGTGGTGCGGTCATTTTTAATACCTGAAAATAAAATGGGAATCAAAATAAGAAAGGGCTCTTGAAGAGCCCTTTATTTTTTCACGGTTCAGATCGCCTTGGCTTGATCCACCGCATTGCCAATGTAATTGGCGGGGGTCAAATCGCGCATAGTCTGCTTGGCGTGCTCGGGAATATCCAGCGTTTCAACAAATGCAGCGAGCACCTCGCGATTGATAGTTTGGCCGCGAGTCAGTGCTTTTAATTTCTCATAGGGTTCTGCGACGTTATAGCGACGCATAATGGTTTGGATTGGTTCGGCTAACACTTCCCATGAATTATTCAAATCTTCCGCGAGACGCGCACGGTTGATTTCTAATTTGCTCATCCCTTTTAGCGTTGATGCGTAAGCAATCATGCCGTAACCAAAACCGACGCCCATATTACGCAATACAGTTGAGTCGGTGAGGTCGCGCTGCCAGCGGGAGATTGGCAGTTTTTGTGCGAGGTGGGTGAAAATCGCATTAGCGATCCCCAGGTTACCTTCAGAGTTTTCAAAATCGATCGGGTTCACTTTGTGGGGCATGGTGGAAGATCCCACTTCACCGGCGATGGTCTTTTGTTTGAAGTAACCGAGTGAGATATAACCCCAGATGTCGCGGTCAAAATCGATCACGATGGTATTGAAACGTGCAATCGCGTCAAACAATTCAGCTATGTAATCGTGCGGTTCGATTTGGGTAGTGTAGGGGTTCCAGCTCAAGCCCAAGCTTTCAACAAATTCTTTCGCATTGGTTTGCCAATCTACATCAGGGTAGGCAGACAAGTGTGCATTGTAGTTACCAACGGCGCCATTAATTTTGCCGAGCAATTCCACTTCTTTAATGGTTTTTAACTGGCGACGTAAACGCGCAGCCACGTTCGCCATTTCTTTGCCCACAGTAGTGGGTGATGCGGTTTGGCCGTGAGTGCGGGAGAGCATGGAATCTGCCGCGTAATCGTGTGCGAGTTTGGCGATTCCGTCGATAATGGATTCAGCATCTTTCAGGAATACTTTGCGGCCTTCGCGCAGCATTAATGCGTGCGAGAGGTTATTGATATCTTCCGAGGTACATGCGAAGTGTACAAATTCCAACACGGCCTCGAGTTCAGCATTGCCAGCAAATTTGTTTTTAAGAAAATATTCAACCGCTTTTACATCGTGGTTGGTGGTGCGCTCGATATCTTTTACTGCTTGTGCATCGGCCTCGTTAAAATCAGTAACGATCTTGTCGAGAAATACATTGGTCGCTCCACTGAATGCCGGGACTTCCTGAACACCTTCAAGGCGACTGAGTTGTTGCAACCAGCGAACTTCCACTTCTACGCGGAAACGAATTAATCCGAATTCGCTAAAAATGCTGCGCAGTGCGATGGTTTTGCTACCGTAACGGCCATCAACTGGCGATACAGCATTAAGCGCGTTGAGTGTGTTAAATGAATTGTCCATTGTGTTTCTCGTTTAAAGATTAAAAAATAAAATGCGAATTTGTTCACCGTGTTTTATGAATCAATTACATCCTGCGCAAAAAATCATCGACCTGTTGCGCAATATGCTTACGATAAAACAGGAGTTGCAAGCGGTTGCCGCCAACTTGTCGCCATAAGATTGCCGACCGCACTGAAGCGAGCAGCAGGGCGCGTATTTGGTTGGCGATGCGCTGTTGTTGCAGATAATTGTAGTCGCCATTAACTTGAATGCGAAAACGGAAGGTGCTCAGCGTTTCGGTATAGAGCGTGCCTAAATTGGCGATAACGTTTTCATGGGTAGACGAAAAATGTTGCGCCTGTTGCGCAACTTGCTCCAGACGGCTGCCAATAACGCCGAGCATATCGCGCCGGCCAGCGAGTTTTTTCTGCAGGTGTAGCACACCTAAACCATAGCGCAATGTTTCCCGGTGTTTTTGCGAGCCGGGGCGCAGTAGTTCGCGCATGACTTCGAGCCCGGTACGAAGGTTTTCCAGGTTCCCGCCATAAACGGCGAGTGTGCTCTCAGGGTTGAGGTCGAGCATGCTTTCAATACTGCATTTATAGGCATCGGGCGGGACATGGCCTGTTTTTGCAACCTGTTCCACTAATGCAGTTGCTTGAAATACGCCTGCGAGGGCGAGGGTAATGTCTTGCCAGTTTTTGCTCACGCGAAATTCTCTCAGCTACTTGAAAAGGGATTTGATTTACGGGTTAGCGGTTGTCGGTAGATTCGATCACTGCACCACCGAGGCAGATGTCATGCTCATAAAAAACGACGGACTGGCCCGGTGTTACTGCGCGCTGCGGTTGCGCAAAACCAACATCCAGGGTGCCATCAGCCAACAGGGTTACTACGCACTCCTGATCGGGTTGGCGGTAGCGGGTTTTGGCAGTACAGGTAAAGGTAGATGAGGGCGGGGTGCCATTAATCCAATGGGCCTGCTGGGCAATTAAGTGATCGGTATATAAAAGGGGGTGATCCGTACCTTGCACCACTATCAGCACATTGCGTGTCAAGTCTTTCTGCGCAACGAACCAGGGCTCTTCGTTGGCACCTTTTACGCCGCCAATGCCCAACCCCTGACGCTGGCCAATAGTGTGATACATCAGACCCATATGCTCGCCGATCACCTTGCCGTCTGGGGTTTGAATCTCACCCGGTTGTGCGGGCAGGTACTGTTGCAAAAAGTCTTTAAAGCGGCGCTCGCCGATAAAACAAATCCCGGTGCTGTCCTTTTTGTTGTGAGTAACCAGACCGTGTTCTTCTGCAATCCGGCGTACTTCCGGCTTTTCCAGCTCACCGACAGGAAACAGGGACTTGGCAAATTCAGCTTCGCCCACCGCATGTAAAAAGTAACTTTGGTCTTTGTTGGGGTCTAGGCCTTTCAGCAGATGGGCATGGCCATTGCTGTCGGCCCGGCGCACATAGTGGCCGGTGGCAATCAGCTCGCCACCCAACATGCGCGCGTATTCCATAAAAACTTTGAATTTGATCTCGCGGTTACAGAGAATATCCGGGTTAGGTGTACGCCCGGCCTTGTACTCTTCGAGGAAGTGTTCGAATACGTTATCCCAATATTCCGCTGCAAAATTAGCGGTGTGTAGCTTGATACCAATGCGTTCGCAGACCATTTCGGCATCCGCCAGATCGGCTTTGGCCGTACAGTATTCAGTGCCGTCGTCCTCATCCCAGTTCTTCATGAACAGGCCTTCGACCTGATAGCCCTGTTGTTTCAGGAGCAAGGCAGAGACTGAGGAATCAACACCGCCGGACATTCCAACGATAACTTTTTGGCCCTGGCCTATAGATGAGCCTGAGACGGGGGCGGGAAGAGCGTCTGACATAAGGAGCAACTGCTGGGAAAGGGAAAGGCGGGCATTTTACCCGCCCCGGCCCCTCACTGCCACCTTAGCCGACGACATTGAGGGGAAAGCGGCGCCCTGCAAGGTATTCTTCAATGATTTGCAGGGTCATGGGGCTGCGTAACTGGTCTTTGCGGGCCAGCAGCTCCTCATAGGTCAGCCAGACGGCTTCAATGATGCCGGTATCCAAAGTACGCGCTGCATCATGACTGACGACGTTGGCAATAAACGTGGTGCGGAAGTAGGTAATGCCATTGCTGGGCGCGGTATACAAATTCACACCTACTACACCAGTCAACTCCACAATCCAACCTGTCTCTTCCAAGGTCTCGCGAATTGCCGCTTCTTTTAATGTCTCGTTAGGGTCTAAATGGCCAGCCGGTTGGTTGTAAACTTTTTTGCCATCGGCCTCTTCGTACACCATTAAAAAACGATTATCGCGTTCAATAATGGTGGCGACGGTTACGTGGGGTGCCCAGGTCATAAATATTCCTTGGAAAAATCGAAAGAGCGCAAATCCTAGCAGACTTATCGCTAAATTCAGCGAGTTTCATTTGTTGATTTTTAGTCGGTTCTTTGGTTGAATCCGCCTAATCACGGACCGACATTAATCAACACATACAGCAAGGATGTTTATATGACCGCCACTGCATTAATTTTTTATCCTGAACCCTATGTTGGTTTTAATAAAACTCAATTGATTGAGCGCCATCTGTCTGCGGCAGGGGTGATAGGTTCAAAATTCAAATCTTCTTCTTTCTTTTCGGCTGGGCAAAATTTCCGCCATTTTATTCCCAAAGTTGATTCTATTCATAAATACCATTACGGCCTTATTCGTATCCAGATCCAAGCGGTTGGTGGGTGGGTAAAAGTGGCAGGTAGGGCAGCAATTCTGGATTGCTCAAACGTGGTTCTGGTGGAGGGCGATATCATCGGGTATCCGCTTGAACGGTATGCGGCCCTTCGTGAATTGCTTGCTCAAATTACCGGTGACCACTACGAGGTAGGTATTGTTCATGATCCTTTGGGGGGCGGTGTATCTGAGCCGGAGAGCAATTACTGCATTACCACCGCCGAGTTGGTCGATTGAGCTTTTATCATCCTTCATAACGGGCGATTAGTTCTGCTGACAGGTCTTGTCACTCCATTGTGGAGAATAGCGGCATCATTGAATGATGAATGTCATAACTTTGTGTTATGCCTAACAATTCGTTGGACAATGATCAAAAAGGGAATATTATTTGCCAACCGACCAGATGGTCGGCTGGTTTTCTCTGACAGCTAAAGCGGATAGGTCACTTTTACACTTTGTGACACTTGTTGGTTTTGGTTTTATATGTGGCTGTGCAACAATTCTTCAGCTGAAAAATGCCGAAGTTATGGTTGGGATACCTACGGTTTATCACCTCCTCCCTCCGTAGTCGCTTGCCAACCCCATATTTTTGAATCCTCTCTCCTCTCAATGGTTCTTCATCTTATGAACAATGCGAAATCAATCGGTATTGCTGTTGCAAGCCTTCTAGGAATTGTGTTGGTTGTCGGCGGCATCAAAGGCGGTCAAATTGCCGCTATGGTGGAGGCCGGCGAGAATACCCCTGCACCTTCTGAGACTGTCAGCACGTTCACCACGGAAATTCAAAAGTGGCCTAATAGCTATACGGCGATGGGTACGGTAGAAGCCTCCGAAGGTATTGTGATTGCCGCCGAAGTTGCCGGTAAGGTGAAAGAGATACGCTTTAAATCCGGTGAACAAGTTAAAAAAGGTACTGTGATTCTGGTACAAGAGTCGGGTAATGAGCAATCGCAACTGAGCGCCGCGGAAGCGCGTCTGCGTTTGGCTAAATCAAATCATGAACGGTTAGTGGAGCTTCGCAAACGTAATACTGTTTCGCAAAGCGAACTCGATACTGCCGTTCAGCAAATGGAATCTGCTGAAGGCGATGTAGGCGATTTGAAAGCTACTCTCGAGAAAAAAATAGTGCGCGCGCCCTTCGATGGGCGCTTGGGCATTCGTCAAGTGGACTTGGGGGAGGATCTACAAGTCGGTGGCGAAATTGTATCTTTACAAGCGACTAATAGTGTGCGCGTCAATTTCCCCGTACCGCAATTCTGGTTGGTACAAATGAATCGCGGTTTGCCAGTTGAAGTCAACGTGGGCGATGGCTCTGATGCGACAATTACCGGTGAAATTACGGCGATTGGTGCAGAGATCAGTTCAGTAACCCGTAATGCAATTGTGCAATCCTATTTGCAAAACGAAAAAAATCAGTTGATTCCCGGCATGGCAGTTGAAACCAAAGTGACTTTGTCTGATCCGCAGGAAGTATTGGCTGTTCCAAGTACAGCAGTCATTTATGCGCCCTTCGGTGATACGGTTTTTGTAATTGAAGCCGGTGAAAAAGCCGGCACATTTAAAGCGCGTCAACAATTTGTACGCTTGGGTAAGGCACGCGGCGATTTTGTTGAAATCGTTGATGGCTTGAAAGTGGGTGATGTAGTTGCCAGTGCAGGCGCATTCAAATTGTTGAATGGACAAGCGGTAACGGTAAGTGCATTGCCAACACCGGAGTTCAAGCTCGAACCAACCCCAGCTGATAGTTAGTATTTGATTACCTGCTCGCTCCTCATTGTGGAGCGAGTGACAAGATCACACGCTTTACTTACTCCATAAGCCAAAAAGCCCATGAGCCTAACTTATGAAATTTACTGATATTTTTATCAAACGGCCGGTACTTGCCATAGTGGTGAGCCTGCTTATTTTAATTTTGGGTATACAGGCAGGCTCCAACCTGACTGTGCGTCAATATCCCCGTAGTGATATTTCCGTCATTATCATCAACACCGTTTATGTTGGTGCTAACGCAGAATTGGTGCGTGGATTCATTACTACTCCGATTGAGCGCGCGATTGCCTCCGCGGGTGGTATTGATTACATCGAATCGCAAAGTGCGATGGGTATGTCGACCGTCACTGCGCACTTGCGTTTGAATTACGACCCACTGAAAGCCATGACTGAAATTTCGGCCAAGGTGAATCAGGTGCGTGGTGATTTACCACCAGAAGCGGAAGTGCCTGCGATTCGTATCGAGGCAGCGGATTCTCAATTTGCTGCTGCCTACTTAAGTTTCAGCTCTGAAATTCTTGAACAAAACCAAATCACTGATTTTTTAACCCGCTCGATCCAACCGCGTTTAACGGCCGTTGCAGGTGTACAAAAAGCTGACGTGTTGGGTGGTAGAACTTTTGCTATGCGTATTTGGTTGAAGCCAGAACGCATGGCGGCGTTAAACGTAACACCAGTACAAGTGCGTGCTGCATTAGCGGCCAATAACGTGCAAGCAGCAGTAGGGCAAACTCGAGGTACCTATACTCAGGTTAATTTACGCGCTGATACTGATTTAAAAAGTGTCGATGAATTTAAGCAGCTAGTTATTCGCAACTCTGCTGATGGCATTATCCGGTTAAGTGATATTGCTGACGTCGCATTAGGCGCAGAGAATTACGACACAGTTGTTAACTACTCAGGCGATACTGCGGTATTTATGGGGGTATGGGTTGCACCCAATGCAAACGCATTGGATGTAATGAAAGCGGTCAATAAGGAAATGGAAGCGATTAAGGCAGAATTGCCGACAGGTTTATCCGGCACAGTTGCCTATGACTCAACAGAGTATATCGACGCCGCGATTCATGAAGTAATCAAAACCCTCTCGGAAACCCTGTTGATTATTGTGATAGTAATCTTCTTATTCCTTGGGTTTAGCCGCTCGGTCATCATTCCGGTATTGGCGATTCCACTGTCGTTAGTCGGCGCATTATTTATTATGCAGGTCTGCGGTTTCTCCCTGAACTTGCTCACGCTACTCTCAATCGTACTTTGCGTAGGTTTGGTTGTGGATGATGCGATTGTGATGGTGGAAAACATCGAACGCCATATTCAGGAGGGGATGAAACCTTTCCCTGCCGCAATTATTTCCGCACGTGAATTGGCGGGCCCCATTTTGGCGATGACAGTAACACTGGCTTCTGTGTACATTCCAATCGGTTTACAAGGCGGTTTGATCGGGTCATTGTTTCGTGAGTTTGCGATAACACTTGCAGGAGCAGTGACAATTTCCGCGATTGTTGCAATTACTTTGTCGCCGATGTTGGGGTCGCGCATGTTGAAACCCCACACTGGACTGAAGGCTCCGCTGGAAAAACCTTTTGAGCGTTTCCGCGAATGGTACGGGCGCAAGCTGGAAGTCAGCTTGCAGAATCGTGCGGGTGTTTATGTTTTCTGGATAGGTATCACTTTACTGTGCTTTCCTCTATACAACATGTCACCTAAAGAATTGGCACCAACAGAAGACCAAGGTGTTATTTTCGGAATAGTAGATGCCCAGGCCAACTCAACCGTCGATCAGGCTTCGCATTATGGTAAGCAAGTTAATGAAGTATTTATGGCTGTTCCGGAAACAGCGTTTACTTTTCAATTGACGTTTCCCACCGGTGGTTTTTCCGGCATGGTAACTAAACCTTGGGAAGATCGTGATCGTGATGTGTTTGAGATAATGCCGGAAGTACAACAAAAGTTATCTGCTATTGCCGGTGTGAAAATTCTACCCATTACACCACCTGCATTACCGGGTGGTGGCCAGTTCCCTGTTGAAATCGTATTGGCATCCACAGCGGATATCAAAGAGATCTATGACTATGCATTGAAAGTGCAGGAGATTATGGTGAAGTCCGGTATGTTTTACTTCCAAACGCTGGATGTAAAAGTGGATCAACCGGATTACAAGCTCAGTATTGATCGTGAAAAAGTAGCGGATCTTGGTTTGGATTTGCAGACTGTGACTAACGATGTGGGGACCTTGTTGGGTGGTGGTTATGTCAACCGGTTCAATATGGCTGGGCAAAGCTATAAAGTAATCCCGCAAGTGAAGCGTGTGGAACGATTAAACCCTGATGATTTGGCCAACCTGTATGTTACGGGTCCTGATGGGAACTTGATTCGTTTGGATCAGGTCGCGAGCATTAGTCACTCGACAGAGCCGCGTACGATTAACCGTATGCAACAACTCAACGCAGTGAAAATCAGTGGCGTTCCGGGTGTTCCGTTAGGGCAAGCATTGGCACATGTGGAAACCGAAGCACGTAAGATATTGCCAAAAAGCTACACCATCGATTACACCGGCGAATCGCGTCAGTTGATTCGTGAAGGTAATACCTTTTTGCCGGCGTTCCTGATGGCAATTGTTATGATCTTTTTGGTGTTATCAGCGCAATACAATAGCTTTCGTGATCCACTGGTTATTCTTGCGGGTTCGGTACCTTTGGCGATGTTCGGGGCTCTCTTGTTCACCTTCCTGAAAATACCTATGCCCATTCCGTTCTTTACCAATGGATTCACCAGCACACTGAATATTTATTCACAGGTGGGCTTGGTGACCCTCATGGGCTTGATCGCGCGTAACGGTATTCTGGTGGTGGAATTCGCCAATAAATTGCAGGAGCAGGGTGTCGCCAAGCTTGATGCAATTCGCGAGGCATCCTCGTTGCGTCTGCGTCCGGTGATGATGACTAGCGTCGCGACTATTGCCGGCCATACGCCCTTGATATTTGCGGCAGGTGCAGGTGCGGAGGCGCGCAATGCGATTGGTATTGTGTTAGTGCTCGGTATGACGATTGGTACTTTCTTTACCTTGTTTGTATTGCCCTCGGTGTACATGCTGCTTGCCAAAGATCATCAGCATGATCGCGAAGAGCTTGAGCATTTGGCTGAAGCTAACTAAAGCAGCCGATTACAAAAAAGGGTGCCAATTGGCACCCTTTTTTGTTAGGGTGCGACCAAATTCATTAGCAGAAATTTGAGTGCTGAATAGCGTTACACAGAGGGTTCTATGGCAAGCAATCAAAGTACAACACATCATCAAGCGATCCGGCAGGTAAAAAATATTATCGCGGTTGCATCGGGTAAGGGGGGAGTAGGTAAATCCACTACTGCCGTTAATCTTGCACTGGCGTTAGCAGCAGAAGGTGCGCGGGTAGGTATTTTGGATGCGGATATTTACGGCCCCAGTCAACCGCAAATGTTGGGGGTAGGGCAGCGCCGCCCGGAAGTGGTTGGTGACCAGGGTAAGCAGCAAATGCTACCGATCAATGCTTACGGTATCCAATCGATTTCCATGGGCTATCTGGTTACTGAAGATACTCCAATGCTCTGGCGTGGCCCTATGGCGACGGGAGCGCTGCAGCAATTATTGATGCAAACCCGCTGGGATAATTTGGATTATTTAATCATCGACATGCCCCCAGGTACCGGCGATATACAAATTACGCTCGCCCAAAAAGTACCAGTAACGGGTGCGGTGATTGTTACCACACCACAGGACATAGCTTTGTTGGATGCCAAAAAAGGTATAGAGATGTTCCGCAAAGTCAATGTGCCAATTTTAGGTGTGATTGAAAATATGGCGATTCATATTTGCTCCAACTGCGGCCATGAAGAGCATGTTTTTGGTGAGGGTGGTGGTGAGCGTATTGCACGCGATTATCAAACTGAGTTGTTGGGTTCTTTGCCTTTGGATTTATCCATTCGTGCAGATGCAGACCGGGGTAAGCCTTCAGTGGCTGCTGATCCCGAATCGGCGATTAGCCAAAAATATCGTGCCATTGCACGGAAGTTGGTGGTAAATGTTCAGCAACATTATCTCGCCATGCAAGCATTGCCGGACATTGAAATTTCGGATGATTAATTTGTAGTTTGGTCTGTCCCGAATTTAAAAAAGCCCTCACGTTTGAGGGCTTTTTTGTTGGACTTTTTTCAGCGTTCAGAAAGTTGGCAGTTCATCCAATGTGATGACATTGTTGTGATTGTAGACCTTGGTTTTGTGCGCGTTGGTGTTGTAATACTCACCCGTCCAGAAGTTATCTTTATGGGTAACACCAGCGCCCTCTGCAGTGTGTCCATCGTTCCACACCATAAACCACAGCCACCATGCGCCATCAGTTGCAATTTTATCTGGGTCGGGAATGTAACTATTTTCGCTCAGTGCAACCATTTTGTTTTCAAACGGGTATTTGCGTGCTTGTGTATAAGTGCTGATTTGCGATTTATAAGTTTTGTTATCAGTGCTGTCATAAATATCGTGGCTGACGATATCCACATATTCATCGCCGGGATACCAAGCGGCGTTTTGTCCATTCCATACCCATAACAAATTATGGAGCCCGTGATCGTTCGTCAATCGGTTGTAAATGTGTCGCCATAATAAAATTTGGGCAAAGGACTGCGGTACACCATCGGTGCGTGTACGCCCCCACCAGAACCAGCCATCACCGTTGTTACCTGACGCTTCGTGCAGCGGACGCCAGAGCACACTTACACCGGCATCATTTAGTTTTTTCAGTTCAACGGCGATTAAATCAATGCCGGCATTGATGTGGGCGAAAGCTGCGCTGCCTGTATCCAATGCGCCATCTTTAACAGGTATCTGGAAGTTGGTGTCTTTAGTATAAAACTGGGCGTCATTAACACTTGCGGTATTGAGCAATGCCGGATCGCGCCAGTGCCAGGCGAAAGTCACCAAGCCCCCCTTTTTGGCGTAATCGATAGCTTCTTGTGTTTGTTTAACGCCCTCGACCCAGTTGGCAGTCATGCCATAGTTCATAAAATCGTAACCCATTATGGCAGGGTATTTACCCGTATCAGTAAACACGCGCTCCGCCATATCGATGGAATCTTTCCAGGTTAAATCCTGCTGCCCCGAAAGGGTTTTTTGTCCCCAGATGCTCTTCAGGTAAGTGTAAATTGCCTGAGTTTTCGCATTTGCATTGGGATCGGTTGGCGCTGTACGTGTTGCTGTGACAGGCAGGCTAGTGCGGTTAGCTGGGCAGAATTTTTGAGCTATGCAGTATTGGCTATTTTCAAAACTCCAACTGCCATTATCACTGGCGCAGACATTCCACTGCTTGCCATCAACCGTGCATTTAGCAAGCGCGGCAAGGCTCGATGACGATACTTGGGATGAGCTACTTGATGCGATTGAACTGGGGGCGATGCTCGAAACAGGGGGGCTGGATGCCGGTTTGGATGCGGTAGGTTTAGATGAGCCACCTCCTCCTCCGCCACAAGCCGTTAACACTAAGGTGATACCCAGACAGATTGCACCTGTAGCAAATTTGGTTGAACTCTTCATTAGGACTCCGAGCTTATTATCATTTTGGATTATGGGGTTATTAACCAATGTAACCGGTTACTTTGTAAGTATACATACGCTAGATGCTTTCAGATAGTCCGATTAGATCTTAGCCGCAGGAAAAACTGATTTTTTAAGCGGTGCAGAGGCTTAGCTACTTGCCAGTCATCGCTACCTGCTGTGTGATTTGGCCTCAAGAGTCATCTCATGTAGAATGCGCGCCTCGCTTTTTCTGCCTGTTTCAGGCCTAAACCCAGACTAAATTGCGCATCATCATGGAAATTAACCCCTTATTACTTGCCCTTAAAGACCTGACCGAGCGCACTAATGTGCTTAGGGGGTATCTTTGACTACGATCTTAAAAAAGAGCGTCTAGCAGAAGTTGAACTTGATCTCGGCGAGCCGAGCGTCTGGGATAAACCTGAGCGTGCCCAGGCGTTGGGACGTGAGCGGGCAGCCTTGGAGATGGTGGTAAAAACCATCGATGATCTGGATAACGGCGTGCGCGATTCGCGCGAGCTGCTCGACATGGCTGTGGAAGAGGATGATGAATCCATGGTGGCCGATGTACAGGCCGAGCTGGAGCGCCTTGATAAACAATTGGGCGTGCTGGAATTCCGCCGCATGTTTTCGGGCGAGACAGATGCGAACAATGCGTATCTTGATATCCAATCCGGTTCAGGCGGTACTGAAGCGCAGGATTGGGCTGAAATTGTTTTGCGTATGTATCTGCGCTGGGGTGAAGCCAAAGGTTTTAAAGTGACGCTGGAAGAAGTGTCCGCTGGTGATGTGGCCGGCATCAAAAGCGCCACCATTTATTTTGAAGGCGAATATGCCTTTGGTTGGTTGCGCACCGAAACGGGCGTGCATCGTTTAGTACGCAAGTCACCATTCGATTCTGGCAATCGTCGTCACACCTCTTTCTGTTCGGTATTTATCTCACCGGAAATCGATGACAACATCGAAATTGATATTAATCCCGCCGATTTGCGTATCGATACCTACCGCGCCAGTGGTGCTGGTGGTCAGCACATTAACAAAACGGATTCGGCTGTACGTATTACACATATTCCAACCAACATTGTGGTGCAGTGCCAGAACGAACGTTCGCAACACGCCAACCGCGATAAAGCCTACAAAATGCTGCGTGCAAAAATGTACGAGCAGGAAATGCAAAAGCGCAACGCTGAAAAGCAGGCGATGGAAGATAATAAATCCGATATCGGTTGGGGTAGCCAGATCCGTTCGTATGTACTGGATGATTCGCGCATTAAAGATCTGCGTACCGGCGTGCAAACATCGAATACCCAAGCAGTGTTGGATGGCGATCTCGACCAATTTATTGTCGAAAGCCTTAAAGCCGGTTTGTAATTTATTTTTTGGTTAATCCCTAAATTTTTTCAGCCCTAAACCTTTTATTAATGATCAGTGAAGACTATGAGCAACGAAATCAATTCAGCACAGCCAGATGCACATGACGAAAATAAATTGATCGCAGAGCGCCGTCAAAAGCTGTCTGCGATTCGCGAAAAGGGCAACGCATTCCCTAATGACTTCCGTCGCGGTGACAAGAGCATTGATCTGCAAAAACAATTTGGCGAAAAAACCAAAGAAGAATTGGAAGCACTGAATCATGTGGTTAGTGTTGCCGGTCGTATCATGGCAAAACGTGGCCCGTTTATGGTTGTGCAGGATGGTGAAGGCTCAATCCAGTTGTATGCTGATAAAGCAGCGCAAGAAGTTATCAAAGACAAATGGGGTTTGTGGGATATAGGCGATATCGTTGGGGTTAAAGGCGCATTGCACAAATCAGGCAAAGGCGATTTGTATGTGAATTTGGAGGAGTACCAACTGCTCACCAAATCCCTGCGTCCGCTGCCAGACAAATACCATGGTCTGAGCGACCAGGAAATTCGCTATCGCCAACGCTATGTCGATTTGATTGTGAATCCGGAAGTGCGCGACACATTCCGTTTGCGTTCACAGTGCATCAGTTTTATCCGCAATTACATGAGCGGTTGTGGTTTTATGGAAGTAGAAACGCCCATGTTGCATGTTATTCCAGGCGGCGCATCTGCCAAGCCATTTATTACCCATCACAACGCATTGGATATGGAAATGTTCCTGCGTATCGCGCCGGAATTGTATTTGAAGCGTTTGGTCGTTGGTGGTTTTGAGCGTGTGTTTGAAATTAACCGTAACTTCCGTAACGAAGGTGTTTCAACTCGCCACAATCCAGAATTCACTATGATGGAGTTCTATCAAGCTTATGCTGATTACAAAGATTTGATGGATTTAACGGAAGATTTGCTGCGTAAATTGTGTATTGAGGTGACTGGCGGTACCACGCTGAAATACCAAACCAGCGAGTACGATTTTGGCAAGCCATTTGTTCGCCTGTCTATGTTTGATTCTGTATTGCATTACAATCCACAAATTACGGCAGAGCAATTAAGCAGCGTTGAAGGTGCTACCAAAGCGGCCGAAGATTTGGGTTTGAAAATTAAACCCGGCACTGCACTCGGAAAAATCCAAACCGAAATTTTTGAAGAAACCGTTGAGCATAAACTGGATCAGCCAACATTTATTACAGAGTACCCAATTGAAATATCGCCGCTTGCACGTCGTAGCGATCACAACCCGGCAGTAACTGACCGCTTTGAATTCTTTATCGGCGGGCGTGAGTTGGCGAATGGTTTCTCTGAGTTGAACGATGCAGAAGACCAGGCTGAGCGTTTTATGCAACAAGTGCGCGAGAAAGATGCCGGTGATGACGAAGCAATGCATTACGACGCTGACTTTGTGCGTGCACTGGAATACGGTTTGCCACCAACAGCGGGTGAGGGCATAGGTATCGATCGCTTGATTATGCTCTTTGCCAATGCACCGTCAATTCGCGACGTATTGTTGTTCCCGCACATGCGTCCGGAATAACGATCGGAAGTGAAAGTAGCGCCTTCAGGGCGCTATTTTTTTATCTGTACTTTTCTATGCTCCGTCTTGGTATCTTCGAATAAAAAATATTGGTTCACGGTTCGACTTTTTTTATAGCGTCAAAATGTTAGTTTGTTCGTGTTTTTATACGGTAAATGCTTGCATTGCACAAAAGATATACTTATTCTCAGTGACAGTCGCTTGTCTTGATTTAAGTTTGTCCTCCCGCCCGTACCGGAAATTTCCCCAGATATTGATGTTCCTTTTACCTTGCTGGTTTCTGTGTATTTGCAAATGACAACGTTGACAATAGCTGACCGGCGAATATAAAAAGGTTTTAGCCTTATGCAACCGCCATTGACGGTGAGAGATTTTTGTTGCGATTCGCCAACCCCGTTTCCTTAACTAACGATAATGAAAGGATAAATAACGTCGATGAAAAAAATACTTTCACTGGGTGCGCTACTCAGCGTTTCCTTAGCCTCAATGGATGCCTTTGCCGTAAGTTGTGCTGGTTTGCCACAATGGAATAGCAGCAGCGTTTATACCCAGGGCAATAAGGTCCAACATTTGAATCGTGGTTATACCGCGAATTACTGGACCCAAGCGAATAATCCGACCACTTCATCAGGACAGTGGGCACATTGGACCGACAATGGTGTTTGTGATGGCGCTACCTCCAGTGTTGCTCCAAGTTCTGTGGCCCCAAGCAGTTCACGTTCTTCAAGCTCTCGCTCATCAACACCAAGTTCAATAGCGCCAAGCAGTGTTTCATCATCAGTTGGCAGTGTTGGTTCTTGCCCTGCCTTTGTTGCGGGCACTAGTTATGCTGCCGGTGCGGTGGTGATTAATGCCGGTGGTGCTTACACCTGCCAGGTTCCGGGTTGGTGTTCATCAACGGCAACTTGGGCTTACGCACCAGGCACGGGTACTTATTGGCAACAAGCCTGGACTGCCGGTGGCAATTGCCCGGGTACCAGTGCATCCAGTGCGAGTACATCTCGTTCCAGTTCCAGCAGCTTGGTACCGTCATCGGTTAGTTCATCCAGCGTGAGTACATCGCGCTCCAGTGTTTCATCAGCAAGCAGTAGTTCCGTAGCGCCGAGCAATGGCAGGGAATTGGTAGGCTATTGGGAAAACTGGCATTGGCCGTTGGAAGTACCAGCGACAATTCCTAATTACACTGTATTGAATATTTCATTCCCTTCAATCAATGCCAATGGTTCGCTCTATCTTGGTAATGATGGTGGCGTGCAAAACAATCCAACCGCAGAACAAATTTCTGCAGCAAAAGCCGCAGGCAAAAAAGTATTGCTGTCGATCGGCGGAGCTAATGCGACTTTTGTACTGAACAACCAAACGCATGAAGATAATTTTGTAAACTCTTTCATCGCGATTAAAGATCAGTTTGGTTTGGATGGTATTGATATCGATACCGAAAAAGGTTTGCATACCAATCCAAATGCGCAAATTAGCCAAACCAGCCCGCAATATTCAGCGGATTATCTGGTGCGTGCAATCAAGCGTTTGAAAGCGCGTTATGGTGCGAACTTCCTGCTGACTATGGCTCCTGAAACTGCACACACCATAGGTGCGAACCTGCCCAATAACTGGTTGGGTCAATACAACTGGGGTGTTTATTTGCCACTGATGAATGCATTGCGCGACGACATCAGTTGGATCCAAATGCAGTACTACAACACCGGTTCTATGCCAGGCAAAAATGGCCAGTTCTATAACTCTGCAACGCAAGACGGTTTGGTGGCTTGGACAGAAGCGCTGATCGAAGGCTTCCCAATTGGTAGCACAGGTGTAAGTTATCTGGGCCTGCCTGCTAACAAAGTGGTGATCGGTTTGCCAGCATCTACTTCACCCGCTGCAGCCGGTAGTGGTTATACCAATCCTACTGTTGTGAAAGCGGCAATACGTTGCTTGCGTTCCGGTGATTGCGGTAGCGGCTACAAACCAGCAAAAACCTATCCAGATCTGCGCGGTGTGATGGCATGGTCTACGTGGGAAGATGGTTTAACCGGTTATGCTTTCTCGAATGCTCTGAAGGCTTGTGCGTTGAATAATCAATGTAACTGATAGCGTTAGATCGCGAGTAAAAAATCCCCACTGGCCGCGAGGCTAGTGGGGATTTTTTATGTAGATCTTGGTGAATAAAAAATTTCGAATGGTTAATTTTTATTCAGCTTGATTTCAACTCTGCGGTTATAGAGCGGTTGCCATTTTAAATCTGTTGCTGAACGCCACAGCCATTCGATAGGTCCATAGCTGAAATATTTCAGCCACCAACGGCAGATCAAAATTTGTGTGGTGAAAATCGCTATGCATAACAGCGCATTCTGGCCTGGGCTAGTCAACGTAAATAAGCCAAGGCCGATGTTAAAGAATAAAAATACACCGATAACTGATTGGCTCAGGTAAACACTCAGTGCCATTTTTCCAACGCTGGCCAGAGGGCTTAATCGTGCTTCCCACTTAGGCTTTAGAATTAATAGGCTAATGCCGGTGATATAGATCAGTGTAAGGCTGGTGTTGAAAATTTCCAGAATAAACCCGCCTATCCATCCTGCAAATGGAGTATTTTGCATATCAATCTTTAATGCAAAAGTGGTTGTGCCGAAAGCTATTCCTACTAAAACGGTTATCAGTAATATCCATCCACTTCTTTTCAAAACCTGCTTAAAGCGCGCCTGATGTTGATCTATATTAACGAACCACTGCATACGCCCAGCAAGCATGCCTAGTAAAAAGAAACCAAACGTAATAAAACCGCGACCGCTATTAATCTGGTAGGTAAGCTTTTCCGTTACTGCATGGATGTTATGCTGGATCATTTGAGCAAAATTGCTGTTTTTAATGATTTCATAATATGCTGCACCTGCAGTTTTGTGATCTTCCTGAATCAACTGCAATTGATCGCGTAGTAGAATGGAAATTAGTTCAGCGCATTTAGTTGGGATATTTAATACTAATAACGAACCCACAATCAGCAAGGTTTTATTACTTAGGTTGCGAAAAAACAGTAGCAAAAACCCGAGCGGAACATAAATTGTTAAAATATCAGCGCGCCAAAAAATGTGGTGTAACGCACCTATAACACCCAATATGGCCAAGCGCCAGCCGAAACGTGTCAAGACTGGCTCATGGCGTTGGACAAGCCCTTGAATCTGGATGTGGAAACTCAAGCCAAATAAGAATGAAAAAATCGCAAAGAATTTACTAAGTATAAAAATCATGTAAGTCCCTATTGCGATTCCGCTCCCTAAATCTTTATAAAGTTGATAAGTCTCTTGAGGCAACGGACCGCCGGCATACCAAAAAATCATATGCGCGTAGAGAATTCCAAACAGTGCGAAGCCACGCAGGACATCCAGAGTGACTATGCGATCCATTTTATGAATGGGATGGGGGGAGGGTATAGATGCTGTCATGGGAGATTCCTTGCGCCGACGATGGTAATTCGATCATGAAAATGACCGGTTATTCAATTTCGCATTGATAAGACTGAATGTTTTCCGGTTTTGGATTCACCAGCCTTTACTATTTTTAATCAATCGTTATTTGAGCTGCAATTCCTGCGGTAATTCTACAATTACCGGCTGTTTGGCATTGGGGCAAACAAACTCCAATCGATAAGCCAGCAATTGCAAACCCGAAGGGGATTTGGTGCCGTAAAGTTTGTCGCCCACAATCGGGTGGCCGATATTGGCAAGGTGGCGGCGGATTTGATGTTTGCGGCCGGTTTCGATATGCACATCCAGCAATGTTTTATTGTTTTCCACGCGAATTTTTTTGATATGGGTAGTGGCGGATTTGCCATCCAACTCCTCATTCAGAGTGAGCCCTGTGGTGGGGACATCGCAATCATCCACTACCCACGCCTGATAAAATTTGCGCATATCGCGCGCTTGGAAGAGAGTGGATAATTTTGCAGCGCTTTGGCTATCGTGCGCGAGGATAATGAGCCCCATTGCATCAGCATCCAAGCGGTGTACTAAAAAACACTCGCGTTGCCGCTGCCCTTCATTAGGTTGGCCATTCACTTCAACCCACCGTAAAATGCTACAGTGGTCGCCCCATTGGGAACCCTGCGAGAGCATACCAGCGGGTTTGAACCAAATGCTGTAATTGCCCCCGTCATAAATCAGGTTGGCGCTTTCAGGTTTGCGTGCAAGCACCTGCTCATCGTAAAAAAACTGGATTTTAGAACCCTTGTACAACACTTTGGTGGCGCGACGTAAACGCAGTGTTTTGCCTTTGAGTGTCCACCAGACGGCGCCTTTATTCATCGCATCTTTAATGCGCTGCTTGGATAGCCCGGTGCCTTCGGCCAACAAATCCAATGCGGTTTGCTCGGCTTGGGTAACAGTGAATTCGAATTTTTGCGGTATTTCAAATGAAGTATCGGACATTATTTAGCTTTAAATAAGTGAGAAAAATTGTGGCAGTGAAGGCAACTATTTATAAGGCGAACCTGAGCTTGTCGGATATGGATCGCAATGTGTTTGGCGATTTCAACCTGACCGTCGCCCTCCATCCCTCTGAGACTGTTGAGCGCATGATGGTGCGTATTCTAGCCTTTTGTTATCGCGCTGCGGAAAATTTAACCTTTACTAAAGGCCTATCCTCCATGGAGGAGCCGGATTTATGGTTGAAGCACGATAACGGCACTATCCTTGAGTGGATTGAGGTAGGGCAGCCGGCACCGGATCGCTTGAAAAAAGCATCGGGCCAAGCGCAAGCGGTGAAAGTGTTTAGCTATGGCCGCGGTATGGATGTCTGGTGGAAAACCAACAGCGCTGCCATCCGTGCCTTGCCCAAAGTGAGCGTCCACCATTTTGCTGCGGATGAATTACAGGCCCTGACGGCATTGGCAGATAAAACGATGAACCTGACAGTCACAATTACCGAAACTATCGCCTATGTTTCCACGGCGACTGAGAATGTGGCGATTAGCTTGCGTGAGATGGAATAACCCCTATGAAAACTCCAGAAATGAATGCTCCCTTATTAGCGATTGTTGATATAACCCTCGAAAACGCTCAGCAGTTTTTAATTGATGAATCCTTTAATCGCCCGGTGGTGATTGATTTTTGGGCGGACTGGTGCGGCCCCTGTAAAAATCTAATGCCGATTTTGGAAAAACTCGCCAACGAATATGCCGGTGCTTTTTTACTGGCAAAAGTAAATGCTGATGAGCAGCAAATGATTTCATCGCAATTTGGTGTGCGCAGTTTGCCCACGGTGATGGTTATGCAAAATGGCCAGCCAATTGATGGTTTTACGGGAGCATTACCCGAAATACAAGTGCGTGAATTACTGGCCAAATACTTACCCAAGCCCTGGGAGGCGCCGCTTAACCAAGCGCAAGCGCTGATGGCTGCAGGAAACTTTACCGATGCACTTCCGTTGTTGCGCGAAGCACACGATGCATCGCAACAACTGGCGAGCATTGCGCTCTTGATGGCGCAATGTCATCTCGAACTTAACCGCATCGACAATGCTGAAGCGATTTTATCGGCAATCAAAATAGTCGATCAGGATGCGCATTACGAACAATTGATAGCGGAAATTGCACTAAAAAAACAGGCCGCAAAAACGCCGGAGCTGGCCGCGCTGGAAGAAGCTTATTCGCAATCGCCACAGGATTTAACGGTACGCTATCAACTTGCGCTGCAATATCATCAGGAAGCCCAATATCGATCTGCGTTAGAACATTTATTGGAAATTATTCGCACGGAGCGTAATTTTGCTGAGGGGGAAGCGCGTAAAACCTTTACTGCAATTATCGCGGCTCTGGGCAAGGCAGACCCTCTGGCGATTGAATTCCAGCGTAAGTTATTTACTTTGCTTTACTAGGCTTTACCTCCCGGCAAATGGTCGCTGCCACCAAAAGTGGGTACACTGGAACATCTGTAAAAAAACCGTAATGTGAGAGTCCCAAGAGGGCCTGACCTTAATGGCGGTCACCGTGCTGCTAGAGGATTAAGATACACAATGAGTAAATGCTATTCCCTGATCGCATTCCTGGCCATATCTGTGGCTTTGTTCGGGTGTGGCAAGTCCAACGAGGCTGAGCAACTGCCGGTATTTTGTAAGCAGGATGGCTCGCGTCTGTATATCAAGCAGGGCAATATCAGCATGGAGGTAATGCCCAAAGTTGCCGCGCGCGTTTCCTCGCTTAAATATGATGGCCATGAAATATTGGTGGGCATTGCTGATCCGGATCAAATCACTGATTGGGGAACTGTGTTCTGGTCAAGTCCACAATCAGAGTGGAGTTGGCCTCCTGTTGAGACCTTGGATAGCAAACCCTACACGCTGGGCTCACAGGAAGACCGCTTGGTTTTAACCAGTGATATCGATAAAAAAACCGGCTACCAATTTACCAAAACCTATATGCCAACTGGCGATGACCGCATCTCGGTCACTTATCGAATCACCAATCACAGTGACCACAAAAAAAACGTAGCGCCTTTGGAAGTGACACGTTTGCCGCCGTCGGGTGATTTGTTTTATCCGCGTGGTGATACTGATCCCATTAGCGGTATTTTTTATCCATTGGATGTGCAAAATATTGATGACCTGACTTGGTATCACTATGACGCCAAAAAAATTCGCACTGACCATCACAAAGTCATGCAAGATGGCAAAGAAGGTTGGGTTGCCTATGTTGATAAAGGTTATTTGTTGGTTAAAGAGTTTGCTGATAATCCACCTGCAGCAATTGCTCCCGGCGAGCGTGAGATAGAAATATTTACCCACGTTGAGCATATTTTTATTGAGATGAAACAGCAGGGCGCATCAGTGGCTTTGGCACCGGGCGAGCATTTGGATTGGACGGTGGTTTGGCATGTGAAAAAATTGCCTGAGGATTTAGCTAAAAACCCAGAACCTGCCGCGCTGGCAACTTATGTTCGCAGCTTGTTGTAAAGGGATGTTGCGATTGAAATTCTGATGCAAAAAATCGCCGCTTAGCGGCGATTTTTTTTGGTTTTTAAACGGCGGATGCGATCAGCTTCTTCTTTTTCGATGCGTTTTTTCTCATCGTCTGCTTTGGCTGTTGCCACTTCCAGTTGCGTCATTTCGGGAGTTTCCCAGCTGATCGGCCCGAGTAGTCCTGCGCGCAATTCGGTGATCAGTATTGACGATACTTTCTGGATTTCTACTCCGCCACCCTTGCGGGTACAGCCGCGTTTTATGCCGATAGCATCCAGTAACTCCACATCTGATTCCGGTAGCTCATCCAAACCATAACGCTTTTTTAGCGCATCCGGATAGGCTTTTAATAGATACTCGGCGGCATAGAGTGCGATGTCGGCATAATCAAACACTGTATCTTTTATCGCCCCGGTAATTGCCAAACGATAACCACAGGAGGGCGGCGATAATTTCGGCCACAAAAATCCGGGTGTATCGGTTAATAAGATACCGTTTTCCAATTTGATTTTTTGCTGTGCTTTGGTCACGCCCGCTTCGTTACCGGTTTTGGCAATTACGCGCCCAGCCAGAGTATTGATGATGGTGGATTTACCGACGTTTGGAATCCCCATAATCATCGCACGTGCGGGGCGAACATCGCGCTGGCGTTCGCTGACTAAACTGGTGCACACATTTAATAAGTTGCGAATTTGATCGGGGCGTTGTTGGCTCACCGGTAGCGCTTTTACGCCCGCTTCCTGTTCCATTTTTTCAACCCAGAGTGCAGTAATCGCCGGGTCGGCCAAATCCGCTTTGTTGAGCAATTTAATCAGTGGCGTGTCGCCACGCAAACTAGGTACCAGAGGATTTTCACTGGAGAAGGGGATGCGCGCATCGATAACTTCAATGACCACATCCACATGTGGCATTACTTCCGCAATTTCTTTGCGGGCCTTGTGCATATGGCCGGGGAACCAATTGATTGTTGACATGTTTTACTCAAAAAGAAATTTTTTAAAGCGTATCCAGTTGCTCACTGGAATCGAAATGATGCAGCAACAAGCATTCATCATCGGATTCGCCTTCGCAAATCACCACCGAAACCGGGGCAATGGTTGCGCCGTAAGTGGCATCTTTATATAAGCACGCGTTCAGTGCTTGCCAAAGTGGTGCAGGGAACTCGGTGAAAAAATTAAAGCTCAGATAGAGTTTGCCTTTTTCTTCAATCGCATCCACCTCCGGTGAGCGAATGGCGCGCACGCGCTGCAGAAACTCTTCGCGGTTAAAGTCGCGGCTGTATTTGGGTTGGATTTGAATGCTGATGCATTGCATGGTGGGGTCTGTCCTCGGGTGCAATTGTGGCGATTATACAGAAAGCGCGCTCTGATCACCCTTAATAAACTCGGGGTATATCCATCATGTCGCTGTTAAGAAGCATTAATCCTCATAACTCCCCATTTTGGCGGTAACCGGTTTCAGCTATGATGCGGTTTCGTCTTTTCCCTGCGGTAAATTCTGTGTCCTCTCCCTTATTTCGCCCCATTGCATTGGGCTTATACCTGTTATTTTTTACTGCCGGCGTGGTGGGGGCATTGGTACTGCCGACCTTTAGCTTGTTTCTGGCCAAAGAAATCGGCGTGCGTCCGCTGTTGGTGGGTTTGGCGTTTGCGGGCATCGCCCTCGCAAGTATTGCATACAACCATTGGTTGGGTCATTGGTCGGACAAGCTGGTAGATCGCCGTCCGTTAGTCGTGTTTTGTTGTTTGCTGGGAACCTTGGCTTGTGTGATTTTTGCATTGTCGCGTAACTATTGGCTGGTGGCTTTTACTGCGATTTTTTTACTCAGTTTGTCGATGGTGTCTTTCTCGCAAATCATGGCTTACAGCCTGGATTATGCGGAGGCTGAAGTTCCTGTCGAACGCATTCCCCTGTTCAACGCTATTATGCGCGCGCAGATTGCATTCGCTTGGGTGGCGGGGCCGCCCGCCGGCTTTTTACTGGCGACCTATTTTGGTTTTGATGTCAGCTACGGCATTGCAGCAATCTTGTACGTCTTCGTTGCCGCTGCAAGTTTTAAATTATTGCCGCGGTTACCCAAAAAAAATAAACCGGTTAATGCCGCCGGTGAGCAGCTCGCGCTATCGCCTTTATCGCCAATGATTAAGCAATCGCTCTGGTTGTGTGCGATTGCATTTTCGTTGATGTGGGGGGTGAACAATGCCTATCTCATTAGTTTACCTATTCATCTCAAGGATAATTTGCACATCGAAGCGCAGTGGATGGGGTGGGTGATGGGTACAACCGCCGCGCTGGAAGTTCCGTTTATGTTATTGGCTGGGCATTATGCCAGCCGATTTCGTTTAATTAATCTAATTCGCTGTGCGGGTGTTGCGGCTCTGCTTTTGTATGTCGGCGTTTATTTTGCGAGTGAATTGTGGCACTTATTTGTGCTGCAAATTTTCAATGCGATTTTTATCGGTGTGTTGGCTGGCTTAGGTGTGTCGGTAATTCAGGATTTGATGCCGGGTCGCTCAGGTGGCGCTTCAGCGCTTTACACCAATACCACTCACGTGGGTAATCTGTTGAGTAGCTTAATGGTGGGTTTAGTGGCAGATTACTATGGCTACCATCAAGTGTTTGTAGTCAATATCCTGTTGGTTTTTGTCGCTATTTGGGTGTTTGGCAAGGTAAAAAGTCCGCGTGAATTAGCGGCGACTAGCAGTTGAAGCAGCGATTAGTAAATCGCTGCGGTTCAATCTTCATCTTCATTTAATAACTTTTCCAAATCCTCCACGCTCATTGCAAATAGTCGGTGGCGTAATTCGCGCTCTATTTGCGGCATCATGCTTAGCATTACTTCTTCCACTAAATATTGACGCGGCTTGTTGGTTTTGTGTGCAATATTTTTGGTGGAACTAATAATTTTTTTCGCAGTTTCGTATTCAAATAGTGGTGGCGGATTATTTCCGTGCAATCGCTCGCGAATGTGTTGCGGTAAAAAAGGATTTTCGCCGCTGGCTTTGGCAAGGGGGCGATGATCTGTGTGCATGCCTGACTGTGTTGTGCCCAGGTGCGACGCAAAGCCGTGCTTTTTGTGATCCTGTAATGATGACGTTGGTTCATGCGGTTTGGTTGTTGTATCGAGCTGTTCAGCAATTTTGGTTAGCGTCGATTTTGGTTCGTCAAAGAGCGAACCTTGGCCAGGTAAAACAGAGGCATGACGATTGATAAGCACGGGTGGCTCTGCGTGGAATTCCTCATCGAGAATTTCATCTTCACCTTCCATATCTTGCAAAATAGGAATGTCATCCTCTTCCAATAATAATCCTTTTATCGATTCCAGCTCCTGCAATATTTCGGCTTTGGTTTTATTCGTATTGGCCATGATGCTTACCTGTTAATCGCCTTGTCTGTGCGCGCTTATCACAATTTGCGCGTTTCAATCGGATAGCCTCGGCTTTTGTAAAAACTGAAACGCTCGCGGCTGGATTGCAAACTCTGTTGTTCCTGGATTACCACTTCACTTAAACGCTCGAAGCGGCTGAAGTAGGGTGGCGTGGTCTTGCTCAAGTTAAGCAATAAACCTTGATGATCGCCAGCTTCCGGAGTGAAGGTGATCTCTACTGGCGCGGGTTTGCCGCCATTTATCAGTTGGTGCGGGATAAAACTTTCCGGCTTGAACGTCCAAAGCAATTCATCGAACGCACGTGCTTCTGCTTCACTGTCCATCGCCACCAATACCCGCATGCCCATACGCTGTACTTTGTCGATCAAGCGGCAGGCAAACAACCAGCGGGCTTCGCTGGTTGTTTCCGGCAGTATGTAAAAATCCACTTGAGTCACGATTAAACCTGATTAAGCAAGTACTGTACTAACATGGTGACCGGGCGGCCGGTTGCACCTTTAGCGCCGCCAGAGCGCCAAGCTGTACCGGCGATATCCAGATGTGCCCAAGCAAACTTTTTCGCAAAGCGTGAGAGGAAGCAGGCGGCGGTGACAGCGCCAGCTTCGCGACCGCCGATATTGGCGATGTCGGCAAAGTTGCTATCCAATTGTTTTTGGTAATCGTCCCACAATGGCATATGCCAGGCGCGATCGGCGGATTCTTCACCGGCTTTCAGCAGGGATTTAGCAAGCTCATCGTTATTGCTGAACAAGCCAGTCGCGTGGTTGCCCAGTGCGATAACACAGGCACCAGTGAGGGTAGCGATATCGACAACGGCTTTTGGTTTGAAGCGCTCGGTATAGGTGAGGGCATCGCACAACACCAAACGGCCTTCGGCATCGGTATTGAGGATTTCAATCGTCTGGCCAGACATGGAGGTGACTATGTCACCCGGTTTAGTGGCGCTGCCATTGGGCATATTTTCCGATGCGGCGATCACACCCACTACGTTGATCGGCAGTTGTAATTCCAGCAGGGTCTGGATGGTACCCAGTACGCTGGCGGCACCGCACATATCGTATTTCATTTCATCCATTGCAGCGCCTGGTTTCAGGCTGATGCCGCCCGTATCAAAGGTGATGCCTTTACCCACTAGCGCGATTGGCGCCTGCTTTTTACTGCCGCCTTTGTATTCCAGCACGATGAGTTTGGCGGGTTGGTCGCTGCCAGCGGCAACTGACAGGAGTGAGCCCATGCCCAATTCTTTCATCTGTTTTTCTTCGAGGATATTTACACTCAGTTTTGACTGCTTGTTGGCGAGGCGCTTCGCTTCGCTGGCGAGATAAGTCGGTGTACAAATATTACCCGGTAAATCGCCCAGTTCGCGCGCCAGATTGACGCCTTTGGCGATAGCTTGGCCGAGCAGCAGGCCTTTGGTTGCGCCAGCGGTTTGGGCTTTGGTTGCACCAAAAAATACTTTCTTTAGCTGCAAGCTAAGTTCGGCCGGTTTGCTTTTGAGTTTATCGGCGCGGTAATCCAGCAAGCTCAGACTTTCTGCGACTTGGCGTGCCTGCCATTCGGCATCACGCTGGGCAACACTGACGTCAGCCAGTGCGATAGTGATTTCGTTGCAAGTTGTCGCGCGCAGTGCGTCGCTGATTTTTTGTACGGCACGGCGATAGTTATCGGCACTTACATCACCATCTTTTGTTGCGCCAAAACCCAACACTAGCAGGCGCTCTGCGGCTATGCCTTGTGGATTTAATAACAACAAGCTTTGCCCCGCCTTACCTTGAAATCCCTCGCGCTTGAGCAGTGCCTCCAATTGCTGTGCATCGGCAGCATTGATCGCGCTGGCAGATGGCGAGAGTTTTACCCCTTCATAACTGGCAACTACCAAACATTGGGTCACTTGTTTGATGGGATCGATCGCTTTGGTTGAGAACTGGATCAGGCTGGTTTTGGTAATGGCGGATTTGGCAGTCGCAGGTTTGGCAGATTTTGCAGAGGCTTTGGCGGCGGTCATAGAAAGTCCTTGGTAAAAAAAGCAGTGAAAAATTCGCTCAAGACAAATCGGGCGCGGTACGTGATAATGCCACAATTTGCGCGGTGCATGGCGGCAAAATTCGGTGAAAAGCTGAACCTTATCGCCTACCACAAGTCACTAGTCACAACTGTACAATCTATCGGTAAAAGCGGCAGACCCTATTGGGCACATTTTGTACATGCAGTAGCCAATGTCGAATGACAGGATTATCACTTTGATTATTTTTCGTTATCTCTCGCGGGATTTGTTGATCACCAGTTTGGCAGTGAGCGCGATTTTGCTCACCATCTTTCTCTCGGGAAAATTCAGCGATTACCTCGATGATGCCGCGCAAGGCAAGCTTGCTGTAGACGTGCTTTTCACCATCATCGCCTACCGCATGCCCGATTTGCTGGAATTGATTTTACCCCTGGGTTTTTATCTGGCGATTCTGCTTGCCTATGGGCGCATGTATATCGAAAGTGAAATGGTCGTGTTATCGGCGACTGGCATGAGTCAGTGGCAATTGGTGCGCATTACCTTGGTGCCTGCTGCATTGGTGGCCTTGGTTGTCGCGGCATTTAGTTTTTGGTTGAGCCCTCTAGGTGCCCAACTCACTGAGCAAGTTCTCGCGGAGCAGCGCAATCGCAGCGAGTTTGAAAGCTTGCAGGAAGGGCGCTTTCAGGCAATCGGCCAGGGGCGCATCATGACTTATGTTGAGCAAGTGAGCGATGACAATAAGCGTTTGGAGCAAGTATTTGTTGCCCAACAAGATGGCCAAACCAATTCTACCATTGTGATCGCCGAAACCGGTGAGCAGGCGTATGTCGCGGATTATGGCCAGCGTTATTTGGTACTGCATAATGGGCATCTCTACGAGGGACGCCCGGGTACCAGCGAATTTAAAATCACAAAGTTTGAGGAGTGGGGTAGATACCTTCCACCTACAACCAGTGAAGCAGAGTTTGAAAGTGAAGCTGATGCAAAAACGACAGCCGAGTTATTTGCTGCGAGAGATTTGGAAAGTAAAGCTGAGCTGCAGTGGCGTATCTCTATGCCCTTAATGGTATTAATTGCTACTTTGCTGGCGGTGCCTTTGAGCAAGACCAATCCGCGTCAAGGGCGCTACCTGAAAATGTTGCCCGCCATTTTGATTTACATTTTTTATCTCGCCTTCTTGATCAATGCCCGCGGAGCAATCGCCGAGGGTGATCTGCCTGTGTGGTTGGGAGTGTGGGTGGTACATATTCCTTTTTTGGTCATTGCTCTTTTGATGTTGAATTGGCAGGCGCTGTTGCAGTCGCGTAATAAATCGGTGAGGGCTGCCCATGTATAAAATTACGGCTTACATATCGCGCACGGTTTTTTATGCAATTGCCATGACGTTGCTGGTATTTATTTCATTGGATTTTATTTTCGGGTTGATTAGTCAGCTGGAAAAAGTCACAGAGACTTACACGGCATTGGAAGCTTTTTATTATATGTCGCTGACAGTGCCGCGCCGCCTTTACGATTTGATTCCATATGCGTGTTTGATCGGTTGCCTTGCTGGCTTGGGGTTGCTCGCAAGTACCAGTGAGCTGGTCATTGTGCGTGCAGCGGGGGTATCGGTAAAACGCATTGCCTGGATTGCCCTGCGCCCTGCGTTAATCTTTATCGCGATCGCTTTATTGTTGGGCGAATTTGTTTCGCCTTATACAGAACAAATGGCAGAAAATCGTCGCCACTTTTTAAAATACAATGTGACCCAGCAGGCACCACAAAAAGTATGGAATCGCGAAGGCAATGAGTTTATGTATGTGAGTGCCGTGTTGCCTAATGGGGTTATTTACGGCTTGACTCGCTATAAGTTTAACGACCAACATCAATTGGAGTCTGCCAGTTTTACTAAAGAAGCGGTTTATCGGGACGGATATTGGCAAGAAAAAGATATCTCTATTACTTATATGGAAGAGGCCAGTGTGCGCAATGAGGCGTTGGCTGATCGCCGTTGGGAGACGCCGTTGACGCCTAACCTGTTCAATATTTTGGTATTGGCACCGGAAGATATTTCTCTGCGCAATCTACATTACTACATCAATTATCTTGAAGTACAAAATCTTACTGCGAGTAATTACAGTTTGGCATTTTGGCAGAAAATATTGCAACCGCTTGCGTCTGCCAGCCTGGTGCTAATTGCTATTTCTTTCGTATTCGGCCCACTGCGTAGTGTGACTATGGGGCAGCGGATTTTTACAGGGGTTATTTTTGGAATTGTTTTTGCGTTGCTGCAACGCTTACTGGGGCCATCCAGCCTGGTATTTGGTTTTCCTCCTGTTATTGCCGTAATGATTCCTATTTTCCTGTGTATTGCGTTGGGAGTTTATTTGTTGAACAAAGCGCGCTAAATTATTTTTTTTCCTTGCTCAATAACAGCGTGCGTGTTTTGCTGATTTTATCGTGCAGGGTTTGGCGCTCGGTGTTGGCGTACATCAACCAATAGCCGGCGCCCACCAAGCAGAGTGATATTGGCGCGCAGAGAAAACGAATAATACATTGTGCATAGCTCGGGCAATTCAGGTTATCGCTATTTACGATTTTCATCCGCCAGGTTTTCATTCCCAATGTTTGGCCGGATTTGTGCCAGAAATAACAAAAAAATAATCCTATAGTCAAAATCCAGCCAATAAAAACGACTGCACCAAATATTCCCCAGGTGATGCGTTCCCCTGTCTCGGGTGCGCCCTTAATGGCCACGTTAATTCCCGCCACAATCGCACCATACAAAATACTGAGCGCCATAATTAAGAGTGAGTCATACACCATGGCAGCAAAACGGCGCATCAGGCTGGGCGTGGAGTATTCAATTGTTGTTTCGATATTCATGGAGGGATTGTTCATGTTGGAGGGTCACACTTTAAAATGCAGCGCCCAAGGCGTGCTGGCAGTAGCGGTTTGGCCAAGGCCAATAAACCCCCGGCCTTGTAACGGCAATTCTTCGCGGCGCAAATAAATAGGTTCTTGCTCATCCACGTAGACATAGGTGCCGTTGGTGGAGTGATCGACAAGTACATATTTGCCGCGGCGAAATTCAATATGGCAGTGCTCGCGCGACGCCAACTCAGTTTCGATCAACAATTGTGCTTTGTGCGGGTCGCGTCCAATGTGAAAGGGCGTCTGTTCTGGCAGTAGCGAAATAGTGCGGCCATTCACTACCAATTCCAGCTGGAAATTATCGACAAAACGGGTGACATCATGAATCGGCATCACCATAGTCGCGCGGTTGTCTTTACCTGAATGTTCCCACTCCAGGCGATAAATCAGTGTTTTCTCGGTTTCACCTTTGATGTTGATACGATCAAACATCTGGCAATCGCGGCGCAGTGCATTATCCATTGCATCCACAACGGATTGGGTGATCACGATCTGGTTGGCGCGGGCGATGTGCGCCACGCAAGCCGCATCGTTAACCCTATCGCCAAAAACGTCATTGGGTGTGATGAGTACATCGCCATAGGCAATGCCGATACGAATTCCCAAATCTTTCAGTCGAGGCTCTTTAATGCTGCGCTGCTGAATCGCAATGGCCGCTTCACACGCTTGGTTAACCAAATCAAAGCGCGCCATGATTTCGTCACCAATGGTTTTCACCAACGTGCCCTCATGCACTATGGTCAGCGCCGTCATAAATTGCACGGCGTCATCAATCGTCGCTTTAGCTTGTTCATTACCCACCCGCTTATATAGCGCCGAACTACCGGAGACGTCGGCGAACATAATGGCTTGTGTTTGGCTGCGTTGATTCATGCGATCCGTGACTTATGGTTTGACGGGCGGGTGCTAATGATAAGCACTTTGAAGGCGGATGCCTATACGGGGAGTTTAAAGGGCTATTGGCTTTTCTGGTTGCGCACTGTGTATATCTGTGTATACTGTGTATATAGTATATATACAGATGGGGTTTGCGTGACCGAGGCATTATTTCTTTCGCAGAATGACAGTCGGCCCATGTATCTGCAAATCATGGAGCAGATCAAACAAAAAGTGCGCGCGGGCGACTGGCCTGCGGGGCACCCCTTGCCCTCAATCCGCGAGTTGAGTGTGTCAACCCAGGTGAGTGTGATTACGGTTAAGCGCGCCTATACCGAGTTGGAAATGGAAGGCGTTATTGTGACTCAGCCAGGGCGCGGATCGTTTGTGGCCGATGTGGTGGATGTGCAAAAAACGCTGCTTGAAGCGGAGTTGGAAAAGCATATCGCCAGTGTGATTAACACTGCACATGTGTTGGGATTAAGTGATGGCCAAATTGTAGCGCTGGTAAAAAAAGCATTAATTGGGAGTTAGTTGTTATGCAATATTTTTTAGGAGGATTAATGAAAAAGCTAATTTTTATTCAGGTAGTTGCTGGTGCTTTTACCTTGCTAGGTATGAATGCAAATCTCAGTGCGGAAAATTTACCCCGATAAGAAAGTGTCGAAAAAATTTGATTACCAATTGCCTGAATAAGAGACGCAATCATGCAAAACGCCATTGAATTTAATCAGGTTTGCAAGCGCTATCCGGAGTTTTATCTGGATCACCTTGACCTGAAATTACCAACCGGTCAGGTGATGGGGTTGGTGGGTGTGAATGGTGCAGGTAAATCCACCGCCTTGCGGTTGATTATGGGTTTGATCCAGCCAGACAGCGGCAGTGTAGATGTATTGGGTTATCGCCTGCCTGAGCAACAGGTGTTGGCGAAAGAAAATATTGGTTACGCCGCTGAGGATATGCGGTTATACGGCGCAGAAAATTTGCGTTGGCATATGCAATTTATCCAATCGATTTTCCCCTCTTGGGACCCGCTCTATGCCGAGCATTTGCTAAAACGGTTCGATATGAATGCCGAGCAAAAAACCAAAGGTTATTCGCACGGACAGCGGGTTAAAGCCAGTTTAATTTTGTTGTTGGCAAGGCGCCCGCGCTTGGTGATTTTGGATGAGCCTACCACAGGGCTTGACCCTGTTTCGCGCTACGAAGTTCTGGCTGAATTGGCGGAAATCCTGCGCGATGAAAATCGAAGTGTTTTATTTTCCTCGCACAGTACCCAGGATGTAGAGCAACTTTCCGATTCGATTACCTTTTTACACAAGGGTAAAACGCTAGCCTGTCAGGATAAGGAAACCTACATCGAAGGTTGGCGCAGGGTGTTGTGTTCGGGCACGCTCAACCAGCCGCTGGATTTGCCTGGTGTGGCGGAATTTAAGAGCAATGGCTCCCTGCATGAAATTAAAATCAGGGGCTTTGAAGATGCAATGCTGGCCAGAATTCATGCACAAGGGTTACAGATATCCCAAGTTGAGCGCATGACCCTGGAACAAATTTTTATCGCGAGTGTAAGGGAGGTGGCTAAACAATGAATTCGATAGCGAATCGTGCGGTACTCAATATGCCGGTCATCAAACAGCTGGTGTATAAGGATTGGTACTTAAATCGAAAATTATTGGCAGTCTATGTAGGCGGCGGAATTTTTTCGTTGAGCATTATCAGTTTGGGCGAATGGCAATTTTTTATGGGCGCCATTATGTTTATTACCATGCTGGTGGCCATGGGTAATCATCAGTTATCTGTCACCATGATTAACGAGCGCAAAGAGCAAACCTTAGCGTTTGTAATGAGCTTGCCGGTGTCGCCAGCTGATTATGCCATGGCGAAATTTTTATCGAATATGGTGCTCTTTTTTGTCCCCTGGTCGCTGTTGGTGTTGGCCACAACAATTGTGATTTTGCTTACGCCCTTGCCAGACGGATTGGTCGCTTTTACCTTGCTGGTCTGTGTGCTTATTGCAGTGAATCATTGTATTTGTTGGGCGGTGACCATGGCGACTGAAACTGAAGGCAGTTTTTTGCTGGTGATGATCGGCCTCAACTGTTTGTTAAACCCTGCGTTATATCTTCTCGCCCGATCCCCCAATATCGGTGGCCATAATTTGAATGGCGACGTCGTCTGGACGACTACAGCAACCCTGGTGTTGTTGTGTGAAATCCTCGCCATTGTGTTGTTGTTGGTTGGCACATTGTATTTCCGCTCGCGCAAAAAAGTTTTCTATTAGTCCTTTGATTCGAGCCTGAATTTGCATCAGGCAATTCCCAAACAACTCGCATGAGGTGGTCATTATGAATTCCACAGAGCACTCGCACGCCAATAAAATGGTGCGCCCCTATGAAATTGAACGTTTGCATTACCTGGATAATTTGCGCGCGTTAGCGATGATCGGCGGCGTTTTTTTTCATGCCATGCTGGCTTACAGCCCCGCATTACATAATCTTTGGTTGACGGCAGACCGCGAGCAATCGGTTATTATCGATATTGTCGCATGGTTCTCACATCTGTTTAGAATGCCATTATTTTTTGTCATCGCCGGCTTTTTTGTTGCCTATCTGGTGAGCAAGCGCGGTATGCGCGGCATGCTGTTTAACCGTACTAAGCGCGTGTTGTTGCCGTTTATTATTTTTCTTCCACTGTGTTTGTGGGCGATAGTGGCGTCGCTAATGTCTGCAGTGGCGACAGTTGAGCATAAGTCACCGTTTCTACAAATGGTCGCACAGGCTATGGCAACGCCGGGTACTCCACCGCCACCTTTTTCCACTATGCATTTATGGTTTTTGTATAACCTGATGTTTTTTTGCGTACTGACCTGGGTGTTTAGCTATATCAATTGGTCACATTTATACAAGCTGTTTAGTGCAATCAAACCGCTACCATTTGTATTGTTGTTTCCGCTCTTGCTGATTCCGGGTTTGCTATTGGTTGAATCTCCTTTTCCTGCCCCTGACAAGTTATTACCACAGCTGTGGGCTTTTGGCTTTTTTGGATTGTTCTTCGCGTTGGGCTACTGGATTTTCAGCACGCAGAATTTTATCGATAGATTCCAGCCGTATTACATCGCCCTGTTTATGGCGAGTCTGATCCTGTACGCCGCCTACTATTTCTTTATACCCAAAGAGTTTACCTTTCCATCAACACCCTTTGAGTTTCCGCAGAATATTATTGTGAAATTATGCGAAGCCTATATCTCTGTGTGGATGACACTGGTGTGCCTGGTTGCAGGAAAACGCTATGTAAATTCCCACAGTCGCACCATGCGCTTTTTCTCCGACAGTTCCTATTGGATTTATATTATTCACTTGCCGTTATTGTTCGCAGTGCAATACCAATTGATGGATAAAAACTGGGGCTTGCTTGCCAAATACAGCGCATCAGTCGGCATCACGTTATTAATAGGTGCGGTGAGCTACCTGTTGCTGGTTCGCTGGACGCCGATTGGTTGGATGTTGAATGGGAGGAAGAGGGCGGTTAACAAAACTGAAACCGTCGCGATGACACAATAAATCCGCAATGTCGCCGGGTCATCAAAATTGCTCGCCAGTAATTATGTTTGATCCGGCTGTTCAGGTTCTGTATCCCCTTTGTTTTCATAAGGGTTGGTGGATTTGTTTGATCCAGTATTTTTATTTTTTTGCTCTGCGACCATTTTGGCTGCCAGTTGCCAATGTTTGTCCGACTGCCCGCTGGGTTTCCCTTCTGATACCCAAATATAATAAGCCAGCTCGCGTATCTCATGGTCGCTAGTCATAGCGTAACTCCTAAAAATTAGTGAGCTCCTCTTATAACAGTCATTAAAGTACTTATCGGTGTGTTGTACCCCATATAGGCATTCATACACCCAGATGGGAAAAAATAATTACTGTCGACGGGCGCACTTTGATGGATCGCGCTTCACCCGGTGAGGTTAAGCATTTGATATTGCATGTTGTCTTAAGCGACAAAAGTTTTAAATGCGGTTGTAATTAGAACCTTTCGTAATTAATATTGGCGCCGTTTTGATCATTGTCACTTACGGATAAATAAGCCATGGACACAGGTTTACAGTGCTTGGTAGCACTTGCAGGATTCCACCAGTTGCCCGCTGATGCGGCACAAATCTCCCACCAATTCGCAATACCCGGCCAACCCCTTGGCAACACCGAAATCCTCCGTGCTGCCAAAGCGCTTACCTTTAAAGCCAAACTTTTTACCTTCCCTCTCGCCAAATTAATCGGTTCGAGCTTGCCCGCTATCGCCAAAACCAAAGGCGGCGATTACATCATTCTCGCGCGTATTGCCGAAGAGAATGGCGTGCCGACGAAAGTGCTGGTGCAGGATTTACGTGAGCAAACGCCTAAAACATTAAGCGCAGATGAATTTAATTCGCTGTGGTCAGGCGAAGTAATTTTCCTGAGTCGTCGCCTCGGTATCCGTGAAAGCCTGCAACAAAAGTTTGATATCAGTTGGTTTATTCCTTCACTCATTAAATATCGCAAGCTGTTTGGCGAAGTGCTGATTGCCTCGTTCTTTTTGCAATTATTTGGCTTGATTACACCACTGTTGTTTCAGGTGGTGATGGATAAGGTATTGGTGCATCGCGGTTTCAGTACACTCGATGTGATTGCCTTTGCCTTTTTTGCGATTGCGATATTTGAAGCACTGCTCGGCGGTATTCGCAGTTACACCATGTCCCACACCACCAGCCGTGTTGATGTGGAATTGGGCTCGCGTTTATTCCATCACTTGATGGCCTTACCCATGGGCTATTTTGAAGCACGGCAAGTCGGGCAAAACGTTGCACGTGTACATGAGCTGGATACCATCCGTAATTTTATTACTGGCAGTGCACTCACGCTGATTCTGGATTTGGGTTTTACCATCGTGTTCCTATTGGTGATGTGGTATTACAGCTCCACGTTGTTTTTTGTCGTTGCTGCCACAATTCCCTGCTACATCCTCCTGTCTGTTTTTATCACACCTATTTTGCGTCATCGCCTGAATGAGAAATTCAAATACGGCGCCGCCAATACCGCCTTTCTCACCGAATCCGTTACTGGTGTTCAAACCGTAAAAGCCATGGCGGTAGAACCGCAAATGCAGCGCAAGTGGGAAGACCAGTTAGCCAATTATGTCAGCGCGTCTTTCCGCAGCCAAAATCTCGGCAATGTGGCGAATCAAATCGCTGGCCTGATTAATAAATTAATGACACTTGGCATTATCTGGTGGGGTGCTCATCTGGTGATTGGTGGTGAGCTTACGGTTGGTGAATTGATTGCCTTTAATATGCTGGCAGGCCGTGTGAGCGGGCCGATTTTAAAACTGGTGCAACTCTGGCAAGACTTCCAACAAGCGGGAATTTCCATTGAGCGTTTAGGCGATATCCTCAACACCCCACGTGAACCCGGCTACAACCCCAATCGTTCCACCTTGCCATCGATTGCCGGCGATGTGAGCTTTGAGCATGTGCGTTTTCGCTATCGACACGATGGCCCGGTAATTCTCGACGGCTTTAACCTGCAAGTAAAACCAGGCGAGATTATCGGCATTGTCGGTCGCTCCGGTTCCGGCAAAAGTACGCTCACCAAATTAATCCAGCGTTTGTATTTACCGGAAAGCGGCAGGGTATTGGTGGATGGTGTCGATCTAGCGATGGTGGATACCGCCTGGTTGCGGCGCAATATCGGTGTGGTGTTGCAAGAAAACTTTTTATTCAATCAAACTGTGCGAGAAAATATCGCACTCACTAACCCCGCTGCGCCCATGGAACACATTGTTGCCGTTGCTAAACTCGCGGGCGCCCATGAGTTTATTGTCGATCTCCCAGAAGCTTACGACACCATGGTCGGCGAGCAGGGCAGCAATCTCTCCGGTGGCCAACGCCAACGTTTGGCAATTGCACGCGCACTCTTAACCAATCCACGCATCCTGATTTTTGATGAAGCCACCAGTGCGCTGGACTATGAATCGGAACGGATTATTCAGGACAACATGGCCGAGATCTGCAAAGGCCGCACCGTATTTATCATCGCCCACCGCCTAAGTACGGTGCGGATTTGCAATCGCATTATTGTGATGAATAAAGGTCAGATCGTAGAGCAAGGCCCCCATGACGAGTTGCTGCAACTGCAAGGCTATTACGCCCAGTTGCACGGTTATCAACAACACAGCCCTCAACCGAAAAACACTTCAACTCATTCACACTCAAGCCCGAAGCTGGAGGTGGTCCATGACTAACTTTTTCCAGCAATTACTCGATGCCTGGCGTGACCGCGCCAAACTCGGCGATGGTTCCAAACACCAAAACCTTTCCGAATTTATGCCCGCTGCACTGGAGTTGCAGGAGTCGCCACCCAATCCGCTGGTGCGTTGGCTTGCCTGGGTATTGATTGCCTTATTTGTACTGACGCTGATCTGGGCCTGTATTGGCAAAGTGGATGTCGTCTCCAGTGCAGAAGGCAAAATTATTCCCGGCAGCCGCGTTAAACAAATCCAGCCACTCACCAAAGGCTTTGTGAAAGCGATTCATGTGAAAGAAGGACAGTTTGTGAATCAGGGGGATGCACTGATTGAATTGGATCGCACCATCACCGCCGCCGATCAAGCGCGCATGCAGCAGGAGTTACACAATGCCAGCCTCAACCTCGCCGGTGCAGAAGCGCTGCAATCGTTTCTGGTAAGCACCTCAGGTTCAACAACAGACGCAAGTACCAATACACATCAAAATACAAATAAAAATATAAAACCCACAACACAACCGAGCATGGCCACTGAAATCGAATTAAAAGTTCGTGCAGCTATCAAACCCTCTGAAACGGAAATACTGCTACACCAACAAAAAACCTGGGAGCAGTGGCAGCAATACCAGGCGCAACTAAGTAGTTTGCACAGCGGGCTTAAAAAAGTGCAAAGCGAAAAAATTGGCAATCAGGAAACCATTAAAAAGCTCCAGCAAACCCTGCCGATGATTACCAAACGGGCACGAGCATTGGAAAGCCTCTATGCCAAAAATATGGCTTCCGAGGCGGAATATTTGGAGCTGGAGCAACAGCGTATCGAGCGCGTGCAAGACCTCGCTGCACAACAACAAATGCAGCAGCAATTAAACGCGGCCATCAACGAAGCCCAACAACAAATCAACTCCCTCAAAGCTGATACCCTCGGCAAATTGCTCACCCAAATCGCCGACAGCCGCAACCAAATCGCCACCATCAGTGAAGAGCTGGTTAAAGCGACCGATATGAATGACAAACAAATCCTCTACGCTCCCGTATCCGGTTATGTGCAGCAGCTCGCCATCAACACCATCGGCGGTATCGTCACCGAAGCCCAAGAACTGATGATCATCGTGCCCGAAGAAGAAAGTCTTGAAGTACAAGTGATGCTCGGCAATCAGGATGTGGGTTTTGTACAAAAAGACATGGCCGCTGAAATCAAAGTCCACACCTTTCCGTTTACCAAATACGGTTTGATTGATGCGACCGTTACGCACATTTCCGATGATGCGATTATCGATGAAAAACTGGGGCTCGTTTACACCATGCATTTGAAAATGCACAAGAGCACGATTCGTGTGGAAGCCAAAGATGTGAAACTTATTCCGGGCATGGCCGTCACGGCGGAAGTGAAAACTACGCAGCGTAGGGTAATTGAATATTTCCTGTCACCGTTGCTTAGGTATAAGCAGGAAAGTATTCGTGAGCGGTAAGGTGCGCATACATCGTCATACCTGCGAAAGCAGGTATCCATGTTTCGTCATGCCCGCGAACGCGGGTATCCAGAAATATCGATTTTGTAGTAAGCGCTAAGGATCAGTTATTGCTATGAACGTACTATTTATCCACCAAAACTTTCCCGCCCAGTTTGTGCACTTGGCACCTGCATTAGCGGCAGATCCTAAAAATGATATTCGTGCGCTCACACCCAGCAATCGCCCATGTCCAGCTGGCGTAAAACTGCATACCTACAACATCAAACGTTCAAGCAGTAAAGACATACACCCCTGGCTTACCGATATGGAAACCAAAACCATACGAGCCGAAGCGGCATTTTGGGGCGCTATGCAATTAAAAAAAGAAGGCTTCATGCCCGATTTAATTATTGCCCACCCCGGTTGGGGCGAGAGCCTGTTTTTGAAAGATGTATGGCCACATGCAAAGCTCGCGCTTTACTGCGAGTTTTATTATCAGGCAGTGGGCGGTGATGTCGGCTTTGATCCGGAATTTTCAACACCGGAATTGGATATGGCCTGCCGTTTAAAACTTAAAAATGCCAACTTTGATTTGCATCTGCTACAAGCCGATGCCGGCATATCGCCCACGCACTACCAGCGCTCAACCTTCCCCAAACATTTCCAGGATAAAATTTCTGTAATACACGATGGCATAGACACCAGCCGCATCAAACCCGATCCTCACGTCACCATGCGGTTGAATGGAATGGAGCTGACGAAGAATGATGAGATCATCACCTTCGTAAACCGCAATCTGGAACCCATGCGCGGTTACCATGTTTTTATGCGTGCCTTACCGAAAATACTCAAAGAAAACCCAAAGGCGAGAGTGATTATTGTGGGTGGTGACGATGTGAGTTATGGCAGTAAGCCACCCGAGGGCACAACCTGGAAACAACTCTTTTTAAATGAAGTATGTGATCAGCTCGACTTAAGTCGTGTCCATTTTGTAGGAAGACTGCCATATCCAGATTTTATCCAGCTATTACAATTGTCCACCTTGCATGTGTACCTGACATATCCCTTTGTGTTGAGTTGGAGTTTGCTGGAAGCGATGAGTGCAGGTTGTGCGATTGTAGCGAGTGATACAGCGCCTGTGCGGGAAGTGATTAAGCATAATGAAACGGGGTTGTTGGTGGATTTTTTTGATGTAAAAGCAATTGCAGAGCAAGTAGATTTCTTATTAAAGAGTCAAGTAGAAAGGCAACGATTGGGCGAGATGGCAAGGGAACTTATTTTGCAGCAGTATGATCTTGAGAGGGTGTGTTTGCTTAAGCAAAAGTTGTGGGTAGAAAATATTTTTAATTGATTAGCTGTAGGCAAGTAATTGTGTTGTGGAAACTAATCTCTTTGGTTGGGAGTTGCTGCATAATTGAAGTAGAGCGCGGCTACCATTAATTGCTGCGTTTAAGTGCAATCCATAGGGGTTAAATAAGTATTGGTTTTTATCAACAAGTTGAATTAGGGGTGATTATGCGTAAATATTTTTTTGTTTTGCTGTTAATTTCTTCAGTTGCCGGTGCTAGTGATATTAAAAAAATGGGTGGACGCGAAGGGAAATGTTCATTACGGTGACAGGTCACCAGCAGGCCAGAATACGGAAAATTTGAAATTGGATAGTAATTCCAAAGTTGCCATTAAAATGGACAAGAATTTCCTGTTGGGTAAGTGGCGAACTGATTCGGTTGTTTATAATGGCCAAACGATACCATCAATGATATACAATTTTGACAAAACAACCTTCCGCGTGGAAGGAAAAACTGAGCAAGCAGTAATTTCCACATACTCGTACAGCAATGGTGTGATTACGGTAGCAATCGGAGCAATTTCGCAAAATTCTACGGTTGTAGATGATAATACAGTTAGCTATCCGGCAATTGGTTTAGGTAAGCAATTGCTTAACAGAGTGAAATGATCTTAAGGTTGCATTATATTTTAAGTATTAACCACAACAAAATGGAGTGAAGTTATGGCGTTTATTAATGAATACATATCCGAAGAGGATATAAAAAAATATGGAATTCGTGAGATTTGGGATCAGTTTCATCCGTTTAGTAAAAATGATTTGAATTTGCAAAAAAAACATAGCTGGACGGTTGATAAAGATAGGGGTGTTTTCTTTATTCCTGCAAAATCAGGAAAGGAAGAATATTCCAATCAAATTATTTGTATCTTATGGTGGAGAGGGACATATTTAAGTGTAACTTTACGAAAGTTTGGTTATCCAGAGTTACCTAAAAATACAATTCGTTGGGATTTTGAGGATGTATGGCGGCCTGAAGGATGTTCTATAACTGATGAAGAAATAAAGCCTGTGCTAATGGAGGCTTTACTCGTGTATGGCGCGAGAGGGGTTGAGAAACAACGTCCTGAGTTATTAGTTTCTTTTGGTTTTTAAGGAGAATGCCATGTCAATCACATTGGAACAAGCTAAATCAATAATTGAGGATAACAATTCTCGTCCAAAAACTCCTGAAGAGTTGCGCAATCTCATCAATCAAATAGATGTCGCAGGTTCTGGAAATGTAACAGTGCTTTATAGCGGCGGGTTTGGAGTCAATACTAGTGCAGAAGGAATTGCCATAGCTTTAGCTAACAGTGATTCAAACATCAGAATTGTTAATAATGTAGATGCAGCTAAGTTTTTAGATTACAAGAGTAACTCTACACTGCTTGAACTTTTTGATGCTTTTTGGAGTGGCGATGATGCTGATCCTGATATTCGGGGATCAGAAGCAAACAAATTTCTCTTCGATGTAAATTATGGTGGTGAATTAGGCGCTTGGGCTACAGTATCTAAAAACTTTGTATCATCGCCAGCAACAAGTGGCAATGTTCGGGTTATAGCTCCCTTTGCTGACCCTAATCGTGTCTTCGCTGAAGTTGAATTAAAGGAATTATTGAATAATCCAAATGTAAGTGAAGTTGATGGGAAGTCAAAAGCTGACTACCAGCGGCTTGCCGCTGATGCAAATACATCTGGGCGCAGCGGGCACTCAGTTGTGCTCTCAGCAATTGTTAATCACTCTGGGGAGTCCGTTTCAAGGTTGCAAATCCCTACGGATAAAGCAGGTGTTGTTCAAACAATCGATAAAACGCCTGTTGCCATTGGAACTGAGCATTATTTTAACGATCGGTCTATTGCTGGTCAGCCTATACCAGAGGGTATGACTGCCTCTAGCGCGACTAATGTGATCATCACAGCGCGCGGCGATGATAAAGTTGCAATACCCAAAAATATTGATCCTAACACCCATCTCGAAAATTCCCAGTTCGCTAACGAACAAATGAAAAATTATGCCAACGAACAAAAAGCTGCCGCAATAGCAGCTGGTGATTCAGTTGCGCTTGCAAAAGCAGAAAAAGCATTAAATAAATTAGGTATTGCAGGTGATGCAATCGCATTAGGCTTTGCAATAAATGAAGCCAATGCTGCCTATGACGCTGGCGATACAAATAAAGCTATAGATACCATGACCAAATGGGGCTTGGAGTTTAGCGGTGGCTTGGCAGGTGGGGTGGCTGCTGCTGCACTGGCAAGTTCAGTGTTGGCGCCAATGTATTTAATGGGGCCTGTGGGAATTGTCGTCGCGGGCGGACTTTCTTTCCTGGCAGGTATTGCAGGGGGAGTGCTGGGTGGTGATGCGTTTGTTAAAGTTTTTGGCAGTATGCTTGGTTTGGATGATTCCGAATTGCCTTCACCTCCGCCCCCTCCAGTTCCTGGCCCAACTCCCGCATCACCTCTGGTTTTAGATCTCGATGGTGATGGAATCGAACTTACCGGTATGGAGGCAGGCGTTTATTTTGACTTTCAATCCGACACGTTTAAAGAATTAACCGGCTGGGTTTCTGCTGATGATGGGCTGTTGGTATTAGACAGAAATAAAGATGGAATGATTAACACCGGGTACGAGTTGTTTGGTAATTCAACCGTCGCGCCCGTTGGTACGAGTGGATTGGAGACAAATGGATTTACAGCGCTGGCAAGGTTGGATGGTAATAGAGACGGTCATATCAATAGTACTGATAGGGGATTTAGCGACTTACGGGTATGGCGCGACCTGAATCAAAACGGCGAATCTGAAACCAATGAATTATTTGAACTGGATGCGGTTGGCATTAAAGATATTGGATTAGATTACACGAGTTACCCTGAACAAGTAGACCGACATGGCAATGTGCTGGATCAGGTCGGCAGCTATGAAACAACAAGCGGTAATTTTAGAAATATTACAGATGTATGGTTTGCAACAAACCCCACCATTTCGAAAGCGGAGATAAAGGATGTTCCACTGGATATTCGTTTGTTGCCGGATGCGGTAGGTTTTGGGAAATCACACTCGTTACACCAGGCAATGGTTCGCGATACGTCCGGAGCATTAAAGTTGCTGGTTAAGCAATTTGTAACTACCCCTTTGCGTAGTGAGCGCTTATTTTTTGCTGAACAAATAATATTTGCGTGGACTGGTCAGTTTGGAGCACTTTACGATCCTTATTATCAATCTCCTGTTGACAGTAGAAGAATTGTCGCCTTAGAGGCATTTTACGGTTATGCCGTGGATTCGCCAAAGGGATCGGGGCTGCAATATGCTCAAATGTATAATCAGTATTTTGCCGATTTAGTAGATACCGTATTTTATCAGCTGTCTTCTCAAGCACATCTTGCTCGCTTTTTTAATGAAATTACCTGGTCTACCGATAACATAACAAAAAAATCTACAGGTGATTTTTCAGGATTGTTTCCAGTATTACTGGAGTATGTGGCAACACATTCGGATACGGCAATGCCCATCATAGCAGATCTTATCCAAAGCATTAACGGTGTTAATCCTTATGATAATAAAAATATCACTACGTTAATCGCGCAATGGAACTTATTCAAATCATCTAACGATTTGTCTGATTATGAGCCCAGTGTCATCAATGCCATTACGAGTGGCATGTCATATGTGAGCCCTTTTCTTGAAAATGAATATGTGCAAAAAGTTTATGGCACTGCTGAGCAGGATGATCTTTATGGTCTTTTAGGCAATAGTAAAATATTTGCGGATGCAGGGGATGACATTTTAACGGGGAAAGAAGGGGATGATATTCTTTCTGGCGGGGCCGGAGATGATACTTACGTTTACAACAAAGGTGATGGTCTTGATTTAATCATCAATCTGGGCGACTCGAGCGATAGCGATATTATAAAATTTGGCAGTTCAATAATTCCAGATGATATAAAAGTGGAGCGCCTTGGTAGGGATTTGAATATTGTCATTGCATATCAAACTGACGAAATCAGAATAGCAAATTACTTTAGTTCTGATGCTGGAGACTCTATAAATGAAAATGCAATCAATCAAATTATGTTTTCAGGTGATGAAGTTTGGGATAGAGCGAAAATTAAATCAGAGCTTTTTACATACACAGATAGCAATGACAAAATTGTTGGATTTTCAGTCGATGATTTAATTATTGGTGGTGGCGGTAATGATAGTCTACTTGGGTTTGATGGGAATGACACAATTTATGGCGGTAAAGATTTTGACTTAATTGATGGTGGTGCTGGTGATGATGTTTTTGTTTTTGAATCTGGCGATGGCGTTGATGTAATCACAGATGTGAATGGATTTGATACTATTAAGTTGGGCTCTTCTATTGTTGAGAGTGATGTTAGTCTGCAACGTTTCGGCTCAAAGCTTGAGATAACATTTACGAGTGGAGATGAAATACGTGTTAACAATATGTTCAACTCAACTACTGGGGCGAAGAATGCAGACAGTGGTATAGAGCGCATCGAGTTTGCAAACGGAAATACCTGGGATCTTGCTCGTATTCAGCAGGCTGCAATCAAGGGTACTATCGGTACCGACCACATCAACGGATTCGATACCAATGACACTATAAATGGGGGCAAAGGCGATGACTATTTACAGGGTGCAGCTGGCAATGATGTCTATTTATTTAATTTAGGTGATGGGCGAGACGACATATACGATACCGGTGGTGTAGATATTATTAAATTTGGAGTTGGCATAACTAAGAATGATTTGAAATTTCATATCGATAGTGGTTACGTAGATATAAATATTGGCTCATCCGATTCCATTCATCTATCAGCCGTTGTTTCATCGGAAGGAATAATTACTCTTCCCAAGGTGGTGGAAAAAATAGAGTTTTTTGATGGTTCTTTTTTGGATGTAGAAGAAGCAATTCGAGAAAGTATCAACAACCCTTCAGTCTCCATGCATACATTCGATGCGGAATACTACTATGGGTTAGACTCAGGCGATGTTATGACCGGCTCTACAGGCGCTGATTACATTTACGCTCTGAATGGTAATGACACAATCCAATCGGGTTCTGGCCGCGATGTGATCCATGGTGGAAAAGGAAACGATGTATATAGATTTAATATTGGTGATGGGCCAGATTTTATCGAAACCGGTACGGGTTTCGATAGTATCGAATTAGGAGCCAATATTACTGAAGCGCAGGTAAGTATAGGCACAGGTTTAATCGATTCAAGCGATGTGGTTATCACCATTGATACAGGTGAAACAATCACTGTCTCTGGTATGTTTGATACAACCAAAAAGATATTTAAGTCTGATTACTCTATTGACAGCATTAAATTTTCTGGTGGCGCAATTTGGGATCAGCAAAAAATTCTCGAGGAGCTACTAAAATCGAAAATCGGTGTAACGATAGTTGGTACAGTTGATAATGATTTGTTCAGCGGCACTACACTCAACGATACTTTAACGGGGGGTGACGCTAATGATTTTCTAAATGGTGGAAACGGTAGTGATTCATTAACTGGCGATTCCGGGAATGATACGCTCATTGGAGAATACGGCGCTGACAAATTATTAGGGGGTAATGGTGATGATCATCTAAGGGGGGGTATGGGGTATGATTCGCTTGATGGTGGTGTTGGTAATGACATTTATTATATAGATCAGAGCGATGGCATAGATACTGTTGATGATAGTGGTGGCTTCGATATTCTCCGACTCGGAACAGGCATAACCGCAGCTTCAGTTACTGTTAAAACAGATGGATATAGGACAAGCATAAATTATGGAAGTAATAATTCAGTTGTCATTACCAATATGTTTGATTATGACGGCAACATTACCACGACTTCTATAGAATCAATTGAGTTTTCCGATGGTGAAATATGGAGCTTTGAAGATATCAAAGCTCATTTAAGTTACGCCTCCACGAAAAATAATGATGACCTTGTTGGATTTTCTGCGAACGATATCCTTGACGGTGGATTAGGAAATGACTATCTAAATGGACGCAAAGGCGATGACACATTGCTAGGTGGAAAGGGGAATGATGTCATTTACGGCGAAGATGGGAATGATATTTTAGTTGGCGGCTCGGGTAATGACCGATTATTTGGAGGTGCAGGAAGTAATAGCTACTTTTTTAACCTTGGTGATGGCTCAGATGCAATCACACTGGGTACTTACTTGAACACAATAATCCTTGGGGCAGGTATCGAGCCTGACAATGTTATTGTGCGTTCTAATGGTGATGGCTACTACCTGCACTTTAATGCCACCGACCAAATTTTTATATCCGGCTTCTCTAATAATTTCCAAGTTGAATTTTCTGAAGGAACAACTTGGTCTGTGTCCGAAGTGGAACGGCGGTCGATGCTCGGTACTGATGCGAATGATAACATTACCGGACCCTACAGATTTTATAGTGGTAGCCTTTATGGGTATGATGGCGATGACGTGCTGGAGATTTCTTATAATCGGATGGGGCTTTTAGATGGTGGCGCAGGCAATGATACATTAAAGGCATCCAATGGAAATGATTCCCTGCATGGTGGGATGGGCGATGACCTTATTGTTGGAGGTAACGGAGATGATGTATATACATTTTCACGCGGAGACGGTAAAGACAAGATAATTGACGAATCTGGTGATGATCGTATTGAATTTGGAGTTGGAGTTACAGTTAATGATTTGATTTTTACCAGAAACGGTTCAGATTTAATTCTTAGTATGAATACAGGGGACGAAATTAAGATATTTGATACTTTCAATCAAAACACTGGTAATTTTAATTTAACCCGTGCGATAGAGAGCATTCGCTTTGTAGATGGAACCAATTTGAATCAAGCGTGGATTATGCGTGAACTTTCCGGATTACCGCGAGATCTAATTGCCCCCCTTACTCCAACAGCAACATTTGACTCTGCTGGCCGCATCATTAGTGGTTTTGCCGAAGCAGGGAGTTTCATTACAGTTAAAAATGCTTATGGACATAGCATTGGAATTGTGCAAGCTAATTTATCCAATGGCTCGTTTTCTATTGACACGGGTAGTTATTTTTTAAATTTCCAGGCTTTTACTCTAACTTCTGCTGATGAGGTCGGAAATATTTCTAATGAGTTGACGCTGCATGCGCCAGATGTTACGCCGCCAGACCAACCTACAGCTACTTTTAACTCAACAGGAACAGTGATAGAGGGGCTTGCTGAAGCGGGCAGTCTTGTCATCATTAAAAACAACGCCAATATTGAGATTGGTTCAGCCCTAGCAGACTCCGTATCAGGGGCATTCAGCATGGAATTATTCCCTGCATTGACAAACAGGGAATCCGTCAGTGTTATTGCGCAAGATATTTCTGGAAATTCATCCTCCGCAATATTAATAAAGGCACCGGACTTGACTCCCCCGCCGCAACCTACCGCAGAATTTAATGCTACGGGCAAGGTTATAACGGGTATTGCTGAAGCTGGTAGCACAGTTGTTGTTAAAAATAGTACCAATAGTGTTACGTTAAAGTCGGTGGTTGCTGATGCTACGACTGGTGCTTATTCAATTACTCTGACCACAGCGCTAATCAATAAAGAAACGGTAAATGTGACGGCAAAAGATGCGGCAGGAAATATTTCGGCAATCAAAGCCATTATTGCCCCTGACAAAACAGCGCCAACAATCCCCACTGCGAGTTTCGACCCAACAGGAAAAATCATTACCGGTGTGGCTGAAGCAGGTAGTACAGTTAGCGTTAAAAATGCGGGTGGCACGGAATTGAAAACAGCCGTAGCAAACGCAACAACTGGTGCTTATACAATTACGCTGACCACAGCACTAATCAATAAAGAAACGGTAAACGTGACGGCAAAAGATGCAGCAGGAAATATCTCCGCAATCAAAGCCATTATTGCACCTGATAAAACGGCGCCAACAATTCCTACTGCGAGTTTCGATCCGACAGGAAAAGTCATTACCGGTGTGGCTGAAGCAGGCAGTACAGTCAGTGTTACAAATGCGGGCGGCACGGTATTAAAAACGGCCGTAGCAAACGCAACAACCGGTGCTTATACCATTACGCTCACCACAGCGCTAATCAATAAGGAAACGGTGAACGTTACTGCAAAAGATACCGCAGGAAATATCTCTGCCATCAGAGCCATTATTGCACCGGATAAAACAGCGCCAACAATTCCTACTGCGAGTTTCGATCCGACAGGAAAAATCATAACCGGCGTGGCTGAAGCAGGTAGTACAGTTAGTATTAAAAATGCAGCTGGTACTGAATTAAAAACAGCTATTGCAAACGCAACAACTGGTGCTTACACGATTACGCTGACCACAGCGCTAATCAATAAAGAAACCGTTAACGTTACTGCCAAAGATGCAGCTGGAAATATTTCGGCAATAAAAGCTATCGTTGCACCGGATAAAACAGCGCCCTTAGCGCCGACAGCTAGTATTGATACTTCCCGTAAAATCATTACGGGTACTGCGGAGCCGGGTAGTGTGGTTGAGGTAAAAAACACCGCGGGTACAAAGTTGGGTCAATTTACGGCTCACGCAACAACTGGGGCCTACACCATCACTTTAGGGACCGCACTAGCCATCAATCAAACGGTAAATGTTACAGCGAAAGATGCAGCGGGTAATGTTTCTCCAATTAGACCTGTGGTTGCTCCCGCCATGGCAAATAAAATGTTGGCTAGGCCCCAGTTTGCTAACAATCTTGGAATTCTCGAAACGGTCGCTGCTTACGCAATTGAAAAGGCATCATTGGCTGCTTTTGGTAATCATACAGAGACGGTTATTGCCAGTGCCACATCAGATTCCTTTGCTGCAACTCTGCCAGACAATAGAGATCGGTACATATCGGGCAATGTTGATATTAATGCATTGATTCAGGCTATGGCGTCATTCGAGCCAGCCGTTGGAGTGGATATGCGTAATCGCATAGCTTCTGTTGATCAGCATCAGGTTATACTTGCTACTAGTAGTTAAATCTTGGTTATTATGTCCGGCGAAAATATCAATTATCGATATGAGTAGCCGGATGTAAGTTCTTATTTTCTAATGTAGTTTCTTCTCGAAAAACTTTCTATAGATTGCATCATTACTATAGCGGTAAATATAAAAGAGTATTTTCAATCATCAACATTTATACTGCATTGGCGCCGACTAAGCCGGTGGGCAGAATAATGTCAATTAATACTCACATTTATAATGAATAATTCCATGTTAGTTTCACGGTATTGCTCTGCAATTGTCAGTGTGTTTGCGTTACTGCTGGTGATCCTTACCTTGGTTATCCCCAATCGCCTCACTGATATTCACTTTTCATCCTTTCTGTTTTTTCCACTTGAATTATTGCTTGTCGGTCTTTTGCTATTGCTGCCTGGTCTTATCGGCTTGGTTGTGCGTTGGGTGATGGCTGCACTCCTGGCATTGGGAGCCATTTTTAAATGTGCGGATATGGCGACTTTCAAGGTGTTTGCGCGGCCGTTTAATCCGGTATTTGATGGCTATTTATTTGCTAACGGGATGAATTTGCTTAATGGGGCAATTGGTAAGGCTGGGGCATTGTTAGTAGCAGTGTTGCTGGCGCTGCTGGTGCTGGCAATTATCGCAGGTGCTTTCTGGGTGTTGGGGCGGGCACAAAGAGTGTTGTGTGTTTCAGTGCGCAAGTCTGCGATCTTGTTAGTGGGTGGGTTGGCGCTCTGGTCAGTATTGTTTTTTGTTGAATATCCGCGCGTATCAGTCGGGTTCTATCAACACTTGGCCGCGCATGCCCGCGATATTCTTGTTACTGCAACAGATATCAAATCATTTAATGCGCAGTTGGCTAGGGTTGATGAGGTTGCCCGCACTGATGCAAATTTATTTGGTCTCTTGCGCGGCAAAAATGTGCTGGTGATATTTGTTGAATCCTATGGCCGCACGGTGTTGGATAATCCTGAATTTGCGCCGCAGATCAGTCCCTTGCTGGAGCGCACCACGGGTGAGTTAGCGGAGAAAGGTTTTGCAGTGCGCAGCGGTTTTTTAACCTCGCCGACGGTGGGTGGGTTAAGTTGGCTTGCACATGGCACTGCTATGTCGGGCTTGTGGATTGATAACCAAATTCGCTACAACAGTTTAATGATCAGCGAGCGGCCATCGCTCAACAGTTTATTTAACCAAGCGGGTTGGCGGACTGTAGCGGTGATGCCTGCAATTACCATGGATTGGCCAGAGGGAAATTATTACGGTTATGAGCATATTTACGATGCGCATAATCTTGGTTACCAGGGCAAACCTTTTAATTGGGTCACCATGCCCGATCAATTCACTCTCGCCGCGTTTCATGCGCGTGAGCTTGCCAAGCCCGCTATTGAATTGGCGCATACACCGGTAATGGCAGAAATTGCCTTGATTTCATCCCATGCCCCCTGGACACCTGTTCCGCAATTAATCGATTGGCATTCTGTTGGCGATGGCTCTGTGTTTAATGAGCAAGCGATAAGTGGTGATAGCCCGGAAGAAGTTTGGAAAGATAGCGTGCGCATTCGTTTGCAATTTCGTTTATCGATTGAATATGCGCTGCAAACCATTGCGTCTTATGTCATGAATTATGGCGATGATAATTTGGTGCTGCTGGTGTTGGGTGATCATCAGCCCGCGCCTATTGTGACGGGTGATAGTGGTCACCTGACAAGCAGCGCGCGCGATGTACCAATCCATTTAATTGCGCGCGATCCGAAGGTGATAGACGCGGTAGCGCATTGGCAATGGACGCCGGGAATGTTGCCCGCGGCCGATGCGCCTGTGTGGCGCATGGATGAGTTGCGCAATAGATTAATAGAGACTTTTTCACTGCCCGCGCATTAGCGCGGCAGCGCCAATAAATCCCAATGTCCAATGGTGCAATTACCCTCTGCAATATTGGTAAGCCGAAATTTTTTCCAATCGTCCAGCTCGCTTTCTGTTAAACCATAATGTTCATTGACTGCTGCGGTAATACCATTAATTAATTCGTTTAGCATGGGTTGGTCTTTTGCTCCCAGTTGCCAGGGGCTGGGTTTGATCGTGACCGTATAGCCTTTGTTTTCCAGCGCTTTCTGCAAATACCCGGTGCAAGCGGAGCCAAGTGCAGGCCCAAAACCTTTATCGCGGCGTTGGTCCTGATTAAATGCGGCCAACACTTTTTCATCGAGCGGATGTGCCGGTGTCCATGTGGTGGTGCCATCATAATTCAGCGCTGCGTAGACGGCGGTTTTGCGTGCATCGAGTCGATCGATCAATGCATCAATAAATGCAGCTGATGTGAGATCAAATAAAGCCGAGGCAGAAACTATATGCGTACCTGTGAGTGGCAGTTCACCCACAATGTTCAAATCCGCCTGATAATCTTCAATTAAATATTGTTTGCCATGGCGGCGCAGGGCTTCATCCAATAATTTTCCGTCCAGGTCCACCAGTCGCCACACAATATTGTTTGCGCCCAATTTAGTCAGTGCACGCAAGCTGGAGCCAGTACCTGCACCCAGGTCAACAATAATGCGGTCGGGTGATACAGGGTCAGTTGCCTGGCCAAGCCATTCCAGCGCTTGTGTTGCCAGTGTTTTATCGCGCGCGGCAAAATCTGCGCCTTCACGTAAATCCAGCCATGCGATTGAAAAACTACTCATTGGTTACTCACTTTTTCTGTTCGTTTGATTAATCAGGTGTGCGACTACTGCCGCTGTATCTTTCCAGTTTGGGAGATGGTGTGCAGCAGCTTGTGCGCCGGTTTGGAATTGTTTGCGCAAGGATGTGTCGGCCAATAATTTATGCAGCGCATCTGTGAGCGCAATCAAATCATCTGGTGCAACTAAAATACCGGCGCTATCGGGCACAACCGCAGGTACTGCACCGGTGCGCGCGGCCACAATGGGTAAACCAAAGCTCAGCGCTTCCGCAAACGCCATCCCATAGCCTTCAAATAATGATGGCAGCACAAACAGATCGGCATTGGCATATTCGCTGGCTGAATCGGCCACATTGCCGACAAACAGGATGCGCTCTTTCAACCCGTAAGTGGCCACTTTATTTTTTAACAGTGCAACCCATGCAGGATCAAAATCCATTCCGCCGATAAAACGCGCACGCCAATTGAGATGTTTAGTTCTGGCGAGTGCATCGATCAAGAGATCGTGTGCTTTGCGGCGGGTCAGTGTTGCCAGAGTTAACAGTACCGGCGGATTGCCATTGCAGGGCGCAAATGTTTGTGGGTCAGTGCCTGGCAGTGCAACAACAATTTTTGTGGCGGGAATCGCAAATTGTTCGATGAGAATTTTACCGGTCATATGGCTGGTGACTATCACCGCTTTTGCCGCATTAAGCGCGCGTTGCTCTGCTAAAAAAAGTTGCTGCATTTGCGCAGTCGATAAACCTGCTTCCAGCATCAGTGGGTGATGGCAGAGTGCAATAATATTCAAACGTGCTGCATGTTGTGTAGCAATAGTGTCCATGACCCCGAAGGCAAGGCCATCAGCAATCACTATGGCTTGGTCGGGCAGGGCAGCAAATTGCGCGGCAGCATCGGCGAGCGCTTCTGCATCGGGTACCGGGAAGCGATTGGATAAGTGGAGATGTTCAATCTTGTGACCCAGTACGCGCAACTCTGCGATCAATCGTCTGTCATAGGAATAACCACCGGTCAAGGTGTTGATATCGCCAGGGATTGCAAAAAAAAGTTCAGCCATTACCGCAACGCTCGTTGAATTTTTTTAGTTAAGCAAAGCCGCACAATTCTCTACCAGTGCCGGGTGTATTGCCAGTAAATTAACTGTCTGGATTTGGCCATTTATCAGCAAAAATAAACACTTGCCTGTTGAATTATGAGCATAAAAAGCAGTGTTGTGCGCAGATCAATACTAATCGGGAACTTGCCTTGCCTATTGCGATACTGAGCCGTAAGATCGCGGCCTGCGTATAGATATTACCTTTCACATTGAAGATGTTGTGTATGTCAAAACCATCTGTTACTCGCACTGCAGCCGCTCGAATTCCCACTCGTTACGGGGATTTCCAATTGTGTTACTACACCAATACCTTGGACAATAAAGAGCATCTGGCTTTTTATATGGGGGATCTGGCCCAGGCAGAGGCTGTGTTGGCTCGCGTCCATTCAGAATGTTTTACCGGTGATGTGCTGGGTTCATTGCGCTGTGACTGCGGTGAGCAATTGGATCGCGCATTGGCGTTGGTTGCAAGCGAAGGATTGGGTGTGGTGATTTACCTGCGTCAGGAAGGGCGCGGTATTGGCCTTGAGCAAAAGTTGCTGGCGTACAATTTACAAGACCAGGGTTACGATACAGTTGACGCCAACCTGATGTTGGGTCATGGTGCTGACGAGCGAAGCTACTCGCTAGCAGCTTGCATTCTCGACGATTTGGGTGTGCAATCAGTTCGCTTGATGACCAATAATCCTGCCAAGATCAACGCCTTGCAGGCCGAAGGCATCAAGGTGGTTGCGCGTGTCCCGCTGGAGATTGCAGTTAACGCTGAAAATCAGGGGTATATGATCACCAAGGCCAAACGTATGGATCATCTTTTGTTTAGCAAGCCGTTTGTTTCATCCCATCACAGTGATTTGCATGAACCTCAACCAACGAATTGAAGACTGGCTGTCCGATAATAAAAACGCTTTTCGTTCGCTCGACCGGCCCTTTGTTACCCTTAGTTATGCGCAGAGCCTCGATGGCAGTATTGCGTTGCGCTGCGATGAGCCGCTTGCATTGAGCGGAGAGGAATCACTGCGATTAACCCATCAATTGCGTAGCATGCATGACGGCATTTTAGTCGGCATAGGCACTGTATTGAGTGATGATCCTCAGCTCACCGTGCGTCATTGGATTGGTCACAATCCACAGCCGATCGTGTTGGATAGCCAACTGCGTATTCCTGCAAAAGCGCGATTGTGCTGCCTACCCGATAAACGCTGCTGGGTGTTAACCACCGTTGATGATCAGGGCACGGTGATTGAAGGTTTGGAAATTACCGCGCTGGAAGGCAATGCGGATGGTCAAGTATGTTTGCAGCGCGCGTTGAAATTATTGGTGCACCGCGGTATTAAAAGTTTGATGGTGGAAGGTGGTGCAAGTGTTATCAGCGCATTTTTAAAGGCGCGCCTGGTAGATGCATTAGTGCTCACCATCAGCCCCCAATTTGTCGGCGGTTATAAGGCCGTGAATGATTTGGGTAAAGCATCGCGCTGCGCATTACCCAAACTAAAACCGTTTTTCTCCGAGCGGTTGGGTGATGATCTGATCGTGTGGGGTAATTTGGATTATGGTGATTACGCAGCATGACGAATACGCTTATCAAACAACACTCAGTGCATGCGCAACAACTTTGGTTTACCGGTGTTGAACAGGTTGAAGTGCGAGGGCACATTTTTGCTGCACCTCGTGCAGATGAGTTACTGGTTGAGGTGGAGTGCTCGGCGATCAGTGCTGGAACAGAAATGTTGGTGTATCGCGGGCAAATCCCCAATGATATGGCGCTTGATGCGACTATCACCGCGTTGCAAGATCAACAGCAATATCCACTGCAATACGGCTACGCCAGCGTCGGAATTGTGAAAACCATTGGTACTAATGTCGATACCAAATGGCTTGGTCAGCGCGTATTTGCGTTTCAACCCCACTCCAGTCATTTCATCGCCACACCTGCAAACCTTATCCCTGTTCCTGCCGATATCGCAGCGGAAGATGCCGTATTTTTGCCCAATATGGAAACCGCGGTAAATTTGATTCAAGACGGCAGCCCTGCGTTAGGTGAACGTGTTGTGGTATTGGGACAGGGGGTTGTGGGTTTGTTAGCCACGCATTTACTAACACAATTTCCTTTGGCAGACTTGCTTTGCGTTGATGCGATTCCGTTGCGTCGTGAACGTGCCCTGCAACTCGGTGTAAACAAGGTGTTTGACCCATTTTCAACGGCAGATATCAGCGCGCTTAAACAACAATTAACTGCTGCGGAAAATGTTAAAGGTGCTGATCTTATTTATGAAGTAAGCGGCGCGCCTGATGCATTAAACCTTGCCATTGCACTCAGCGGATTTTCCAGCCGGATCGTTATCGGCAGCTGGTATGGCAATAAAGCTGCGACAATTGCATTAGGTGGTGATGCGCATCGCAACCGGTTAAAAATTACTACAAGCCAGGTCAGCAGTCTTGCGCCGGAATTAAGTGGCCGCTGGGATAAAACCCGCCGTTTTGAAATGAGCTGGCACATGTTGCGCAATCTGCGCCCCAGTCAATTAATCACCCATCGCGTCCCACTCAGTGATGCGCCAGCACTTTATCAACGTCTTCATCAATCGCCGGCAGAGATACTTCAAGCCATATTTTCTTATTCAAACGCTTAATTTTCCTTCAATTTTATTTTTTGTAAGCAGGCAGGAATTGTTATGTATACCGTTGCAGTGACCCGCGATTTTATCGCCAACCATTTTCTGATCGGCGGCGATTGGGGCAGTGAAAATTTTCCGCACGCACATCACTATGTGGCCGAAGTCAGTATTGAAAGCGACCAATTGGACAAGCATGGCTACTTGGTTGATATCGTAGAAATAGAGGCAGCGCTGGATAAAGTGGTCGGTTATTTTCGTGATAGCCTGCTAAACGATAAAGAAGAGTTTGCCGGATTGAACCCCAGCATTGAGCATTTTAGCCGTATTATAAATGAAAAAATTATCGCGCTGATTCATCCGCCCGGTGCTGGCTCGCTCAATATTAAATTGTGGGAAAACGCTACTTGCTGGGCGGCGTATCGCAAACAATTTTAACTTTCTGCTATCGCTTTGGTTTGCGCGTTGGTGGATGAGTTGCTGGCGCGCAAACAGGCAAGTCCAATTATCAATACGATCGCATCACGTACACGCATCAACGCAATTAAACCCAATGCGGCGCTGGCGGGTAAGTTCAGTGTGTGAAATGACCATAACACAGATGCTTCCAAGGTGCCCACTCCACCGGGCATGGGTAGTAAGAGCGCCATCCGCATTGCCACCAAAATAATAAGAAAACTGTTTAGGTCCGCATCAATTCCCACGAAATGCAATATCAAATGTAGCTCGCCTAATAGTCCTGCCCAGCCGAGTAGCGACAACAAAATTACCAGCAGAAAACGCGGTTTTTGTGTGCGCAGCGCAATGCGTAAATCATCACCCAGTGACTGCCAATGCTGGTTAATGTTGCTCAGGCGATGATTGTGTTGCCAGCGTGCGGCTATACGCTCAAGACGATTATTTATCCATTGCGGTTGTTTTATTAGAATCCATGCAAGCGAAAACATCAGGCCTAAAAAAATCAGTAGTGGCACCAGCGCAGTTTGCCAATCGCCGATTGGGCTAGCGGTATTGTTGTTACCGCTATTGTCGCCAATACCGGCAAGCAGTAGCAGCACTGCCAATAGCAGCACTGAAAAATTAATCCACAACTCAAAAAAGCGATCCATACCCAGTGACAAAAGTGATTTGCGCAGCGGCAGGCCGTATTTATATAACCAATAGACTTGTAGTGGTTCGCCACCAAATTGTGGGCCAGGCGTAATAAAGCTCACCGCTTGCCCCGCTTGGCGAATTGCTAAAAGCTTTAGCAATCTTATCGGTGCGCTTAGCGCGATATTTAGTATTTGCCAGCGCAGGCCGAGCACTAGAATAATCATCCCATTCAACCCTAGCCAACAAATCCATTGCATTGTGCTAAGTGAACTAATGCTGTTGGAGATTTCTGCAAGTGGTAGTTGTGCTAGCGTCCATGCACCCAAACTCAAAGCGACTAACCACACGAGTAGTGTAAATAATTTGGCGCGCTGCATCAGGATTGCTCCTCGCCATCGCGGCGGTTAACCCAGCGGTCATCCCACTGCCACAAGCTGAAGCGGCCAGTGCCCAATAACATTAACCAAACGCTGCTAAAAATAATCACCGTGATGATGCCATCGATTTGTTTGTCGCCGTGCAAGAGTGTAATCAGTACTAACAGCGCGAGTGCGCATACGCGACCAACCAGCCCCACTAATGTTGCACCGGCAATGATCAGCAAACCCGATGCCCATATAGATGAAAGAGAATTGCCGTTAAATATAAACAGCACTGTCGCGATGAGCACTGATGCGCGCAACAGCGGCTGAAAAATATTATGGCTAAATAGTACGAGGTGATTGAATGCCTGTTGTGTGGTAGCAGTAGCCGGAATCCTGCCGCTCACAATTAACCAATCCACGATAAACCCGAGCAGGATTGGCAGCATAAACGCAATGCCGATAATCATAGTCAGCGGGGCATGGAAACAGGGCAATAAAATAAAGGCGACAAAACCCATTTGGAAGCCCGCCAGCGTGCGGCGCAACATGCTGGGCATTAGTGGATAAACCGGTAAATGATGCATGCGCCGCCAATACAATCCCCATACAAAAACATAATAGGCTGCGCTCACCAATAAAAAACTCCAGTGAAGTTTGCCATAACCCACAGCAAGTAGTGGCGCGACTAATAATCCCAATGCGTCGTATACGGTATCCAGCTCGTTGCCCAATAAACTGGTGTGTTTGCTACGCCGCGCGACATAGCCATCCATGCGGTCGAGAATGGCGGCGATGCAATAGAGCACACCGGGAATCCAGGCCATTAATCCTGTCGCTTGCGGCTGAAACAAAAAGCCACCGGTCAATGCAATCAGTCCACCGCGCAATATACTTAAGTGATTGGCCAAGCCCAGTGTTGGATATAAGGCATCTTGTGCGCTGACGCGGTTTAAATCGAGCCGTCTCCATAATTGCCACCCGACAAACATCCACAAGGCCATCGCAAACAAATACCACTGCCCTGCGTTAAGGTGTGTGAATTGATGGATGCCAATAGCGGCTACGATCAACAGTGCTATGCCGAGAATGCCAATTGCTTGAGTTTCACGTTTGATTGGTTGCAACATGGTTCGGGTATCTGAATAAAATCAAAGAAAGCTATCCTATACAGCCCATTTGGGTTTGGGGAGTAAAAACTGCTTTTCCCTCGGGCTTGTTCGTTGTTTAATTCGCGCCCTGATGATTTCATCCAATTGAGTTTTGCTGATGTTGACCCCTGCACAAATTCTTGAGTTCAGAAATAACGGCTATCTGGTATTGCCTGGATTTTCCACTGCACAATTTTGCGATGCGGTAGTGGCTTTTGCGCGCAATGAATTACAACAGCATAAAATGCCAATTGAATATGAGGCTGATGTCCAGTACCCCGGTGCTCCCGCTTCTCGAACTGCGGTGGGCGGTGGAACCGCACGGCGATTGTTGATGGCGTCGGCGCGCGCACCTATGTTGCGTGACTGGGCAACGGGTGATTCGCTTAAAGAAATTTTGCAGGAGTTGTTGGGGTCAACTGTTTTTTTATCCCAGGCGCATCACAATTGCATCATGACCAAACAGCCAGCATTTTCCAGTATGACAGGATGGCATCGCGATAGCCGCTACTGGCATTTTGCGCGCGCTGATCTAATATCGGCCTGGTTGGCCTTGGGGAACGAACAGGCCGAAAATGGTTGCCTGTGGGTCATTCCCGGCTCGCATCGCCTGGAAATTGATGCAGATCAGCTGGATGAAAAACAATTTCTCAAAGCCGACTTGGTAAAGAACAGGCACTTGTTGCAGCAGGCGCTTGCAGTGCCGCTGCAACAGGGTGATTTACTCCTATTTCACAGCAATCTCTTTCACGCTGCTGGCCGCAACACCACTGAAAACCCCAAGTTTTCGATGGTGTTTACCTATCGTTCAGCCGACAATCCTCCCAATTCAGGCTCCCGCTCAACCTCACAGCCAGAAATACTCCTTTAGTTGCCGCCAGTCGCCACAATGCCTTTTCCTGAAGTCTTGTTTTAAATTCTTATTTATCGTATAAATATGTAATGAGGCTGAAATGGCCTTATTAATGTCTATCTGGCTTAGTGGATGGATGAGAGAACTAAATAACAATAACGGTGAATAATATGAGACTTATCAAGTGTGTTCTAACCGCTTCTATGGCGGCTGCTTTTATTCTTTCCTCATATGCAAGCGTTGCCGCACCTATAAAAGGGGCCGATGTGAGTTGGATGTCGGAAATTGAGGCCAATGGCATTAGTTTTTACAACCGCAGTGGTGTGAAAAAAGATATTTTGGCGATTATGAAAGAGCAGGGTATGACCGCAGTCCGCTTGCGGGTATGGGTTAACCCTGCCGATGGTTGGTACAGCAGTACGCAAGACGTAGTCGCCAAAGCGAAACGCGCCAAAGCTGCTGGAATGAAAGTAATGATTGATTTCCACTACAGTGATAGCTGGGCTGACCCTGGTAAGCAAACCAAGCCGGCAGTTTGGAAAAATTATACATTCCAGCAACTGATGGATGCGGTCTGGAACTCAACCATTCATACGTTGCAAGCAGTGAAAGATGCGGGCGTCACAGTGGATTGGGTGCAAGTAGGTAATGAAACGAACAACGGTATGTTGTGGGATGACGGTAAAGCTTCCGTCAATATGAAAAATTATGCATGGCTTACGGCAACGGGTTACAACGCGGCAAAAAGTGTATTTGCTAGCACCAAAGTGGTTGTGCATTTAGCCAACTGTCATGACAACGCCAATTTCCGCTGGATTTTTGATGGGCTTAAGGCTAACGGCGGAAAGTTTGATGTAATTGCCGCATCTTCCTATCCCACCAACGCGACGGGTTATACCTGGCAGGCGGCCAACACTGCTTGCTTAACTAATCTCAATGATATGGTGTCCCGCTACGGTGTTCCGGTCATGATTGCTGAGATCGGAGTGCCTTGGGATCATGCACAAGCTAAAACTATTGTGGCCGATATGATTACCAAAGTCGGGCAGGTGAGTGGTAGTAAAGGTATTGCCATTTTTTACTGGGAGCCAGAAGCGCGCCCGGGTTGGAAAGGTTATACCTTGGGTGCGATGGATAACAACGGAAAGGCCACCGCGGTGTGGGATGCATTTAAATAATACTGTTGTTGAAGAATGAGTTGTTTGTAAAAAGCCGCGCAACAATTTTTTATTTGTTGCGCGGCATTTTTTTTAGAGAATTTGTATGAAAAAAAGAGTTTGTGCGGGTGTTGTCATGCTTGCAGCAATACCCATTACTTCATGCGATGGACCGCACAGTAAGAGATTACAGCGGGAAACCTACTGCGAATGAGTGTATTTGCTGAAGTGGCGATGAAAATACAGCAGGTGTAGATCGGTATGAGGAGACTAATCACACACTCTGGAAAAAGTGGAGTATGTGACTAGCTTGACTACTTATTGCGCCTTGCGCAGACGTACGCCGGCCAGGCTCAACAAGCCGCCCAATACTAACAAGAGGGTAGATGGTTCCGGCACGGTTGCCAAATTGCGGAAAGCATGGTTGTCGCTTTCAAACGCGAAGCTGGTGCTTGTCAATTTAACGGTATCAAATTTCGCGTTGCCGAAATCAAAATTAATGTAACGGTTGGAGCTGAAGTTCACTTGGTTACCATTAGCAAATTGACCTACCAAGTCAGAACCACTGTAAGTAGAGATCAAGCTGTCATCAAGATAGAAGCTGATGCTGTTGTAAGCGTCGATTGAACCCCAGTAAAGGCCAAAATAATCGGACTCTGCATCAAGGGTAAAGGTAGCTGAGCCGCTTGATATCGGATTGGGTACAGTTAGGTATTCGGTATTGGTGCCAGCTGGTTGCGCATAGAGTCCGCTAGCTGAACCGAGGACGATTTGAAAGTCGCCGCTACAAGTTGCGTAACCGCAACCGCTGTTAAAGTCGATAGTAGTTGCACCAGCGACTGAAGTAGTCGTCTCGCCGAGGGCAGACAAGCTAACAATAGGTGCTGATTGTGCAGCTGCAGCTGCCAGAGCAAATGCGCCTGCGCCGGCCAGTTTGATCAATGTATTCATGAAAAATCCTTGGAGTGAGTGTTTTGTCGCTCAAATGTTTATAAACGATAAATCTAACAGGCAATTTTTATGCCTTATAAAAAATATATAGGCACATCAATCATTTATAAAGTGTGATGTAGTTATCTATTTTTTTGATGTGTAAGCTTTTTCGACGATTTTGGTGCCATTTTTATCCACTAATAGTTCGCATTAAACTCCTTAGCCTCTCGCTGCTTAAAAAATATTCACTATCCTTGCTTGCAATTAGGTACTGTGTGCCGCATAGTATTTACTGTGTGTGGCACAGTAATGGTGAGGTTGTATGTCAGAAGAGCATTTGGAGAAGCTGCGGCAAGAGTTGCGCCGGGGAATTTTGGTGTTGGCAGTGCTTGGTTCGCTGCGTCAACCCCACTACGGTTACTCATTGCGCAAGCAGTTACAAGAAGCGGGTATCGATATAGATGAGGGCACGCTATATCCGCTGGTTCGACGGCTTGCCGATCAGGGGCTATTGAGTAGCGAATGGCAGCAAGGGGAAGGGCGCGAACGCCGCTATTACCAATTGTCTTCTGAAGGTGTTGTGCTGTTGGAAAGCCTTGGAGCCGAATGGCAGCAATTGAATAAACATGTGGGCAAGATCTTGGAGGTGGAAAATGGAAACAATTGATCGTTACATGCATGCAGTTGCGCAAGCGTTGCCGGAGCGTCGTCGCGATGAAATTACCCGCGAACTACGCGCTAATATTCTGGATAGCCTAGAGTCTATTCGCGAGCAGCAGGAGCGTGAACCCACGGCAGGAGAGGTTGCCGCAGTGTTGGTCGCCTTGGGGCATCCACAGCAGGTGGCAGCCAGTTTTCTGCCGCCGCAGCAATTGGTATCGGCCGACTTATTTCCTTTATATAAGCAGTCGCTGCACTACGGTGTGATTCTGGTATTTATCCTGGGGTTGATCCAGTTTGCAATAAGCTTTCTCAATTCGGGGAGTATGGATTTTATTGATTTGTTTCATGGCTTGGTGATGAAGGGATTAATTACCTTTGCGGTCATTACGGGTCTTTTTTATGTGTTCAGCAATCCTCCCGGTGGTAAACCTTTGTTTAACCCTTATCAATGTTGGTCGCCAGAAAAGTTGCCACCCGTGAGCCGGTCTTGGCAGCGCATCAGCAGTGCTGAGCAGGGGGTGGATTTCGCGAGCGATTTGTTCTTTCTATTGTTGCTCAACTACAGTTTCTGGATGCCGTTGGAGCATGTGTCACGTTTGGCTGTGATGTTTGCCGATCCGGTCAGGGAATGGATTCCATTGTTATCGGGTGTAATGATTGTGTCCTTGCTCTTTGGATTGTGGAATATGGTTTATCAGTATTGGACGATCCCCAAGTTGGTGATGGAGGCATTAATTAACTTGGGTGCGGCTGTTATCCTGCTCAAAGTAAGTCGCTTTGAGCAGATTCTGGTCCATACCGATAATCCGTCAGTTGAACCGGTAGAAATACTGGAACTAGCTAACCATATATTTAGTGCTGGGGTTTTCTGGGTGGGGATGTGGTTAATGTTTATGGCCGGATGGAATCTGTATCGTATTTGGCAGTTGTCCCGAACATAGCAAGTGGGTGCAGACTAGTGCAAAATGATTATGCTATGATCGGTACAAGAGCAGCGTGCGCGGCCGGAAATGATTTTTTGCGCTCGCTGCAAGGATTCCCTCTCATTTCTACATGTGCCTAATGGCGTAAGGAGCGGCTTAAATGATTCAGCTACAACGCAACTACAATAATAGTAATAACGTGAATGATGGAGAATTCATTCAGCCATACACTCGTACGTACGAAGAGTACTTGTCGCTTGCACGAATCCCCCACTGCGATGGAGTGCCCGCCCGTGTTCTCAACGCGTTACATTTACGTGTAGGTCACACTGATCTATCGATAGAGCAGATTGCTTCTGATCTCAACTTGACCAAGCGTACACTGCAGCGTCGCTTACAAAGCCAAAACACCAACTTTGCCCAATTGCGCGATGACCTTCGGTTTCATTACGCCATAAAATATTTAATTGATGACAATCTCAGTGTTGATCTTGTTTCGCGCGCGCTGGATTTTTCTGATCGTACTAGCTTTACCAATGCATTCAAGCGTTGGACAGGTTTGTCTCCAAGTACATTCCGCAAGCTATTCAGGGAATTTTCCTGAGCCGATGGGAAATCAGTCAGAGAGGGATCTCTGCATGTTATTAGTGCAGTACGCCCGTAGGTAATTTGATTGCTGGAACTTCTTTAGCGCCGGCATCTTCGATTATTGCGCAGTAGTAATTTACCGCTCCTGATATATGTACGGCAGGGTAAATGCTAGCTGAGGCATCTTTCATTCCAGGTTCATAAAAGCCATCTGCAGTTTGAAACAAGGGCACGAATTTGTGTGATTCTATTGCGCTATAAAGGGTTTTAGGTGCACTTTCTTCCTGCAATATTTGTAAGTGTTCCGCAATATCCTCCTCGGTGTAAATAACGCAAGAAAAATTACTGCCCTCTCGTGTGCGCAATGCGAAACGTGAAGGGTTGGTTAGATAGTAATACTCAGTCACGCCCAATGATTCGCAGGCTTGTTGAAAGTAACGCGCTAGCTGTGGGTCTGCGAAAAAAGGTGTGCCACTATCGATGGCCTCTGCCTTCAGGGTGCTTGACAGCTCATTGAAATAAGCATGTTGTAATTGGTTGATTGCTGTCTCCAGATCTTGGAGCATATTGGCATCATTCTTTTTAAGATAATAATGAATGGTGTTGTTATTGAAGGCTCTTACCGCATCGGCTGGCGTTGCATAACCTGTCAGCAGGATTTTCTTAATAGATAAATTATTAATTTTTTCACAAAATTCAATGCCATTCATGCTAGGCATGGAGTAGTCAACTACCAATACGGACACTTCTTTGATTCTCAGCTCATCAAAGCGTTTTACATTTTGATGTGTAAGCACTCGCTTTACCCAAGCATCTGAGTCACCTTGGAGTTTCGGTTTTTCATCATTCGCTACAAGCTCGGCTTCACGTTGATATTCATTGATATATCGCAGGGCAGCATCCGTATTGTCAAATGTCTGCACATTAAACTGTTTGGAAAATGCCACTGATAGCGCATCTAAAAAGTCAGGGTTATCATCGACAAATACAATTTGTGTCGGATAAAAACAAAGAGGAATTTTTGATTTCACGCTAGGAATCCCGAGTATGTGTAAAGGCCTTATGGCTCATCTGCGCACTATGCCGTCTCAAGCATGTGTTAGATATTGTAAGCCAATTTAGCGCAGAGAGGGTAACCAAAATGAAGGGGGTAGATGGCGCCACACTTGCTGTGGCGCCTAGTTTAGCTTAGTACTTGATCTATAGAATGTGTTGTCAATTAACACCTGAATCATTGGATATTTCGCTTTTCTAGTTGATTCGCTGCCCGTCTTTCTGCCAATTCATCTTTGGTTTTGCCCTCGTCCTCGTTTTCATGGACTATTTGGGATGCAAAAAAACACAGTGTAAATTCTGAGCCTTTCGCTACCTCGCTTTTAACCGCTATGCGCGCATTGTGTTCATCGACTATGCGTTTAATGGCCTGCATACCAATACCATTACCGAATTTTTTTACACTAAAGCCCGGTTCCCATAAGCTGGCTAACTGCTTTTCCGTCATGCCGGTGCCATTGTCTGAAATGCAAAAGTATGCATTGCCATTTTCAACCCAAGACTTTATTTTAATGGTTAAGTCTTCATTATCGCGACGCGCCTCAGCGGCATTTTTAATTAAATTGATAAAGAGGATCTTAAGGTCTTCCGCATCGCCTTTGATATCGGGGATGCCGCCCAGCTCATATTCAACCTTGTCAAACGACTTTTCAAAAAGATAGAGGCAGTCCTGCACCAGTGACTCCAGAGCACAGGATTGGATACGTCGTTTGTGGTGACCACCCAAAATACTGGCCATGGTGGCAATAAGTTTTGAACCGCGCTCCACTTGTGCCAGCACAATATCCCGCTGTTTGTCGCGGTCATAGATATCGTTGGACAATATTCCGTCGATAATGGCAAAAGGTGCCTTTATATCGTGATGATAGTGGTTCATCAGGCTGAGCATGGACAGTGTTTTCTTAGCTTCACCTAATTGATCATGCATGCTGTTCAGCCTAATAAGGCGATTAAGTACTTGCTCTAATTCGGTTTGTAACCATTCGAATATTTTCATATCGTCGTAGCGATAGTAGGAAAACTGGGTGGGCTCTCCGACCAGTACAATCGCTAATATCTCGTTTTCTGAAAAAACTGGAAAACACAGGCCGGAAAGATGCTTTTCCATTTCATTCCGAATAGTTTCCGGCATTTCGTCTGCCAAGAGTACTTGGTGTTGTCGCGTGCAATAATTGACTAAAGAGTTGTCTTCGTCGATTAAATCAAACGGGAGGCTGGTTGATCGGGTGTTTGCATCATTACCTATTTGCTCTCTCTGTTGATTCACCATCAGGATTTTATAGTTGTTTAATTTGAGAATTTTTACAAACAGATAATCTAGCACCTCAAACATCATGGAGAAGCTTATGGAGTTTCTGAGCGCGCTTTCCGTATCGGCTCTCACCTGATCGAATTCATAGCCGTGTTTTGCAAGAATTTTCTTGGCGTTCGGTAAAATCCATTTCAATAATCTTGGATAGGCTTCGAGAATTAGCGCGACAAAAAGCAATAGAATCAATACCCCACCAACGGATTCGGTATGGTCGCCAACTACAGATGTCACTACGAAATATAGCCAGATGAAAAAACCCAGTAAGATAGCTTTCGATAAGCCCACACTCAAGGCCAATCTGAAGTCCATGAGGTTATGTTGAATTGTCGAGTAAAATAATAAAACAACAAAAACAATGTTGGTAATTGATCCTAAAAATCTTGACAGATAGAATTCACTTGGCATCGATGAAATGCCCAGAACACCGCCAATAAAACTAACGCAAAGTGTTATAAATAACCATTTTAAGCGCTGTTTTTCCCGGTTTGATGATGAATTATAGGAGGCAAATACTATTCCTATGGATCCTACGAAGCACCAAACAAAGGTAAGCAAAAACAAATAGAAAATGATATCTGTATTTGGCAAAAAAACCCCATCAACCTCTCTTAATGTAGAAGGGAGGATGAATGTGTTAACCAAAGAGAGTAGCCCGCTCGCGATAAAGCTTGGGATAACAACTAAGTTTTTAAAGTTATGAGAGCGGCTGCCTATCAATCTCCACGTTAAGAACGCAAATGTCGATGGAATAAAAAACATACCCCAGCGAGTAATGTGGAAAAGAATGTTCAAAACATCAACATTCTTTACCACTGTCAGTAAGTAAAGCTCTAGCGACCAAGCTCCTAAACTAAATACAGTGAGCGCAAGAGCTTTAGCAGCGGGATTGCCTTTTTTGGAAAAGGCAAGAATCCCGACGACGATATCAATAACTGCCGTAATTAAGTACTGGATCATCGCATTTCTCTACTACATCGACTTTGCTTCTGATGAAATTTCTTGACCATTGAATGTCTGTACATGCCATAAGCACAGTTTTAAAGGTTAAGTGTGGATACGATTTTGCCTCTGATATCTGGTTGCAACCCAACATTTTATAAAACCGCACGTGTGCTGGCCTTACTGCGATTACAATACTTGATGAACCTCTACGAATCGCTTCCTCTACAACCGTTCCAACAAGCAGCATTCGCGCTTCTACTCCACCTTTCCTTTGAAATGATGGGTCGATAACAAATTTATTGACCTCTACAAATGTACTATCGTAACCAATATTACTTCTGATCTCCTCGTCGAATACTTCCATAACTGGAACGCTCAATCGATCGTGGCTATCAAATACACAAGTACGCATAGATCCTACTGCCTTATTTTGATGATACAAAAGAAAACAAGTGCTGTTTGGTTTGTTGTCATACTCATCAATAAATTTTTGCGAAGAGTTTTCCGCTATGTACCCTTCAGCACTATAGCTTCTATAGCGCATTGAATACACCCTATCTAGCATCGGACCTTTCGCTATGACGCTATAATAATCATTGTGTTGGATTTGTTGGATTTGTTGGATTTGTTGAGTTTGTTGGGTTTGAATAGCAGTAGTTAACATCGGATACCTCTCGTTTAAGTTCACATTTGATTACGACAGTAAGAACGCTGAAAAAAATCAGTTATGATGTTTTATGCGCCAAATAGGTGTATTGACGACATGTCCGACTTGGACTTGGCGTCAAACTCCATTATGCTCAAAATTTATGCGACCTAAAACAACACTTTAAAACTTCATAGCTAAGTGATTGAATGGTGCGATTGGGTTGGCATTCGTAAACCGTTTGGCGTGTCCCTTTGCGTTGACTTACTTGCCAGCCGTGTATTGATGTGACAATAAAGCTTGAATTTTTGTTGTTTGGTTTATAACAATGGAGAAAATAATTTAAGGAAGTAGCTTTTAGTGAACCCAGGGTCAGCGAGTGATGACAGATAAATCCAAAAACCACTATGAGTCGGACAGTGCTGAAACGCTATTTCATGACATAGCGACTCCATTATTAGTCGCCAAAATGAAAGCTGGGTTATTGGCATCCTATTTACCGCAATTAATTAAGTCACTGGCTGAATCGCCGGATCTTCAGCATTTATTACCTGGAGATAAAAAAGTGATTGAGGCGCTGCTGAGTGCACCAGAGATCATGGTGTCGAATCTGGATGTGGTACAAAAGAAAATAAACCTACTGTCGGAATCTGTCCTGCACCAAGCGAATAATTTTAGCGCCTGCCCGCTTGGGGATAACGCGACTGCCAATATCCATAACGGAAGTATGGATGCGTCAACAAGTGCGGCCTTAAGAACGGTATCCATAAAAACAATTCTGCTTGTCGATGATGAAGTGGTTCACCGTGACATAGGGGGAAGTTTGTTATCGCCGCATTATCAGGTGGATTTTGCCGAAAATGGTTTGGAGGCCATTCGTAAGTGCGAGCAAAAGCATTACGACTTGATCTTGATGGATTTACATATGCCCAAGATGAATGGTGAGCAGGCAACCATGGCGCTGCGGGCATGTATCAGCAATGAAACGATTATTATTGGATTGACTAGCCTGCCATTGGGGGCTAATCAATCAGGATTACTTGCCAGAGGTTTTACGGATTTTCTCGAAAAACCGCTGACAATGAAGGGACTGCAAAATGTATTGCGAGCTTACGCCCGCCATGCGTGATAACGACTATTTACTAATCCCTTTCAAAGAGCCGGTTATTCATGGGAATAATGAGTAAAAAAATACAGCCCCCCCATTTTTTTTGTTTGACGAGCTTGGTTGTCGGCGCTACTTATGGCTCGTTCGCTTGGTCGCAAAATGCCAAAAGCCCTGCGCTGGAAGAGGTGATTGTCACTGCGCAAATGCGCGACGAAAGTGTTCAGTCCATTCCTGTTGCCATTGGTGCCTATGACAAAAAATTTATCGATAAGGTAGGCGCCAGCTCATTAACCGACATGGAATCAGCGATTCCCAATATCAATTTCGGGCGCGGTGATAGGAATACCCGCGGTGAGATAGCGATCCGCGGTGTGGGCGATTACTCGCGGAATATAGGCACCAATGCTCGCGTCGCTGTTTATATCGATGGTGTATTGACCGGGCGTTCATCCAGTTTTGACCAAAGTTTGTTGGATGTTGCGCACCTTGAAGTGTTGCGCGGCCCGCAAGGCACTTTAGCTGGCACCAATGCCTTAGCGGGAGCCATTAATATTGTTACGCAAAAACCGGAGGATCATTTTAGCGCAGGGTTGCTCACTAATATCGGCAACTACAATTTACAGTCGCTGACCGGAAAAATTAATCTACCGCTCACAGCCGAATTATTTGCCAGCTTGTTGGTTGGTACCACCCAGCAAGATGGTTACATAGATAACATTGCGCTCCAACGTGATCTTCAAGGCGTTAATAGAGATGTAGCAAAACTGAAGTTCCGCTATGTGGGTGTTGAAAATCTACTGTTGGATATTGGCTTTGATTATTTAAAGGATGATGATAAATCCACTAATGCTGAAGCACTCGCCAATGGTGGATTCAACGGCTTTACTCTGGCTCCTGAGCCCTTTGTCGTTGCGCACAATGCCGATGAGTTTGAGCAGCGGGAATTAAAAGGCGCTACTGTAGAAGCGAGTTACGAAACTCCCGGCGCTTTTCGCTGGACATCAATTAGCGGCATTCGCTCCAATGAATTTACCGAACTAAGCGAAGAGGATTATTCCCCCTTTGATGTTGCCGTCAGTATTTTTGATGAAAAGAGCGATCAGGTCAGCCAGGAATTACGATTGGCATCACCCAAAGGTGAAAAGTTCGATTACGTTATTGGCGCCTATTTTTTAGAGCAGGATATTTCAACCCAGCGTAGTGCCATCACCGGCGCCCTGTTTCGCCCAGCGCCAAACGCATCAATACAGACACCCGCCTCGGCTGAAGTACAATCCACATCCTTATTTATGCATGGCAATTATCAGCTCGATTCCCGCTGGAGCCTGACGGGCGGCCTGCGCTATGTGCATGAAACCAAAAATATTGATTACTCCACTGTGGATAACATAGGTTCATTTATCGATGTTGATCATCTGCGCGATCAAAAGACTTTTGACGAGCCGCTGCCCAAATTCGGTATTAATCTGCAGGTAACGCCGGATGTATTGTTTTATACCAGTGTTGGGCGCGGTTACAAGAGTGGGGGATGGAATGCCGACTTCATAACCACCTTGGAGCATTTCCAATTTGAGCCTGAGTACGCCATTAATTATGAGTTGGGCGCTAAGTCGGCGTTTTTGGACAAACGCGTTACTGCCAACTTCGCAGGTTTTATCACTAAATTTGACGATTTCCAGGTATTCCAATTCGTTCCCACACAGTCAGCTGGTGCAGTATTGTCATTGACGAATGCCGGAAAAGTCACCACCCAAGGTGTTGAGCTGGATATCACCGCATTAGTCACTGACAGCCTGAGTGTCAGCTTCAATACTGCGTTTACCCAGGCGCGTTTCGACGAGTTTAAAAACGGCGGCGGGCTAGGGGTGAATTACGATAACAACCATCTTCCTTACGCCCCTGAGCATACCTATTTTGTTGCCATCGACTACAGCCGGCCGCTGTTTCGGCAAGCAGAGGTCTACGGTCATATCGATTACGGCTATACCGGCGATTATTTTTCCAATCCAAATAACACGCAGGACAATGCCATCCCCAAATACTTTTCTGCCAATGCCCGTGTGGGTCTGAACATCGATTCACACTGGGATATTTCACTGTGGATGAAAAACATCACCGATGAAACAAATCTCCGGCAGCGCTCAGTGTCCTTTCTCGGAGTGCCCCGGGGGCTGTACAACCCTCCACGCAGCTATGGGCTGGCAATTAATTACACAATTGATTGATATAGCGCTGGAGTTGCGGATGCAGGCAAATCCAGCGAACGATTATGAATAATCCAACCAAAACTTAAAGTGGGACGGATTCCGGAATAAGCGGAAAGCCTTGGTGTGCGCTTGTTCGCAACGTTCGGATAGCGCACACCAGCCAAACCAAAATATTTTTATCAGTGTTACCAAGCGAACGCATGCTTCGTTATTTCTGTGGAAACTAACTCTGTCTTAATCGGCCACCGCGCCAGCGGGAATAAGACGAGAGAACCAGTAATCGACTAATAACAATAGTTAGTTGTGACCACAGAACGTAAATCAATAACCATAACGATGCAGGTAACACCATGAAAACTCGCTTGCGGTACATTACCCAAGGCGCTTTGGCGCTGGGTGTTGGTCTCACCATGACTGCCCCCGCTTTTGCGCAAACCACACCTATCTGGTCGGACGAATTCAACGGGACGCGAATCGACAATACCATTTGGTCCTACAAAGTTGGCGGCGACGGTAACGGCAATGGCGAACTGCAGTACTACACCGCCCGCAGTGAAAATGCCTATATAGAAGATGGCAAACTCGTCATCGAAGCCAAACGCGAAGCCTATGAGGGTAAACAATTCACCTCGGCGCGTTTGCATACCAATGGCCGTATGTCATTCAAATACGGCACCCTTGAAGCGCGTATTAAATTGCCCCGCGTAGACAACGGCCTCTGGCCAGCCTTCTGGATGCTGGGCACCAACTTCGGTTTGGACGGTTGGCCTAAATCCGGCGAGTGGGACATCCTCGAAGCAGGTTACAAATCGGCATTGGCCGATGGTACCGGCAACAAATCAGTCTCGGCAGCCCTGCACTGGTGGCATGAAACTGGAACCTGGAGCGATTGGTTGCAGGCAGATCACGCGGTATCTACCCAGTTGCCCACCAATTTTTATGAGGATTACCACACCTATAAACTTGACTGGACACCGACCAATATCACCATCAGCGTGGATAGCAATCCTTACTTCAACATGGATATCACCGACCCGAACATGTCGGAATTCCGCGATAATCCCGCGTCAATCATTTTGAACCTCGCTGTCGGCGGTTGGAATTTTGTTGAGATTACTGATCCGGCAATGATCACCGCACCTTTCCCCGGCAAAATGTATGTGGATTACGTGCGCCTCTACGCCAACCCAAGCACGCAAGTGCAGGTTGCCAATGCCGAATTACCAAGCGGTAATTTTGGTATCAGCACCGAAACGACTCCGGTATTGAACGAATTGAATTGGGGCGATCGCACCAGTTTGTATGTATGGAATAACATGACCAGCATTGCGACTACGTCTTCTGAAGGTAGTGGCGCTTTGGCTTATTCGATTGCGCCCGGTAATTGGTGGGGCATGGGCTTGGTGCACAAAGACCAAAACCTGCGCAACTACAAACACGGCTACCTGCATTTGGATATCAAAACCAATTCCACCAGCAGTTTCAGTATTGGTCTCGCCAGTACCTCCGGTGGTGATGGAAAAGTTGATTTCAATGACGGTGGCGATCAATACGGCCTCGTGCGCGATGGCGAATGGCATCACGTTGCTATTCCGTTAAGCAAATTCGGCAACCTCGATTTTGAAACCATGAAAACCCTGTTCAGTGTGTTTGGCCCAGGCCCCGCTGCACCTATGGAAATTGCGTTCGACAATATTTATTTAACTGAAAGTATTGCGTTGCAAGCGCCGGAATTTGGCAGCTTTGGTATTTATACTGAAACGCCCGCACACAAAAATGCCGGTGAGTTTGCATTTGGTGTGAGCGGTGATTTATTCCTGTGGGATGAAACACTCACGCTGGAAACCGGCACCAATAAAGAAGGCAATTCGGCGCTGCATTTAAAATCAACCGGTAAAGGTTGGTATGGTATGGGCTTGACGGCGCGCGATGGTTTTAACCTGACGGCGTTTGAAAATGCCGATGCAAAATTGCATTTCTCCATGAAGACTTCGCACACTGGCGATTTCCAAATCGGTTTCAAAAGCGGCCCGCTCAATAACATTGGCCAGAAGTGGATTAATTTCAAAGCGGGTAATGATCCCTACGGTTTTGTACGCGATGGCCAATGGCATGACATCGTTATCCCGATGAGCGAAATTGCAAAAGATCTGGATTTATTTGATGTGCGCCAATTGTTGCAAGTGCTTGGCACCGGCGAAACCGCAGGTATCAGCATCGATGATGTTTATCTCTCTGGTGGCCAAGCGGCAAAAGATCCAGGTACCGATGGCACTGTCGTTAATCGTGCGCCTTCTGCGGCGATTAAAACCTCCATCATGGGCGGGATTGCCCCAGCGATCATTACATTCGACGGTACCAAGTCAGTCGATGTAAATGGCGATGCGCTGACCTACACCTGGAATTTTGGTGATGGCACTACCGCTACCGGTGCAACGGTAAATCACACTTACGTCAACGAAGGTTCGTATCACGTTTCACTCACCGTGAGCGATGACGAACTCAACGCTATTGCAAAAACAGTCGTGTTTGTTGATAAAGATTTCAACAATGCAAAAAGTAAAAAACGCGGCCTGGGTTACGGTGCCCATTCTGTTGATGATATGGCTGTAATGTCCAAAGGCATTAGCTGGTGGTACAACTGGAGTATCAAACCGGATCTGTCGATTCAAAATGTCTATCAGCAATACGGCGTAGAGTTTGTACCTATGGCGTGGAACGGCAATTTCAATGATGCAGAACTGCGCGCGTATATCGCATCACATCCGGATGTGAAATATATCCTCGCGTTTAACGAACCTAACTTTATTGACCAAGCGAACATGACGCCATCACAAGCTGTTGCACAGTGGCCGCGTCTGGAAGCAATCGCCAATGAGTTTGGTTTGAAAATTGTCAGCGTGGCGATGAATTACTGCGGTAATTGCGTGACTGAAAACGGCACGACCTACTACAGCCCCTTCGATTATTTTGACGATTTCTTTGAGCTCTGCCCAACCTGTAAAGTGGATGCACTGTCTATCCACGCTTATATGCCCGATGTCAATGGCATTGAGTGGTACGTGAATGAATTCAAAAAATACGGCAAGCCAATCTGGATGACGGAATTCTCGGCATGGGAAACCGTGAAGACTCTGGACGATCAAAAAAGCATGCTGATCCAAGTGGTAGATTCATTTGAAAACAATCCGGATATGCAGCGTTACGCATGGTTCACCGGTCGTCGCAATGGCCATCCATTCAATGGTTTGTTCGACTATCGCCAATCCGGTGTTTTGTCGGAACTCGGTAATATTTATGTGAACATGCCGCTGCATGGCGATGCAAGTAAACACACACTGCCAAAATTGGTACAAGCCGAAAATTATGCAACCCGTACTGGCCTGCGTGTACAAGAAACCAAAGACGTTTCCGGTTTCCTTAACTTAAGTGATGTGGGTGTAGGTGCGTGGGTGGAGTACAACGTAAACGGCGCTGCTAATACTTACGATATGAATTTGCGTGTGGCGAGCGAAGCCGCGGGCACTATTAATGTGTTAGTGGATGGTGTACAACGTGCAACAATCAATGTGCCCTCAACCGGTGGTTTGCAAAACTGGAGCAACGTTAATGCGCAATTAGCATTGACTGCTGGCGCGCATAAATTGCGTTTGGTATTTAATCAGGCGATTAACCTGAACTGGATGAAATTTTCTATCGCCGGTACTGGAAGCTCAAGCGTAGGTAGTTCATCGTCAAGAAGTTCAAGCAGTATTGCACTTTTATCTTCATCAGTAAGAAGTTCGAGCAGTGTTGCAACAACCTCGTCGATAGCACCGTCTTCATCAATTGCGCCATCATCTTCAAAATCCACTGCATCAAGTGCAAGCAGTATGGCTGTGAATCCAGTAGGCAATTTGGCATTAAATCGCCCTGCAGTTGCATCAACAACAGAAGGCGAGGCATGGGCTGCAAACAATGCAGTAGATGCAAGCACAACAACTCGTTGGGCAAGTGCAGCAGTTGATCCAACCTGGATTATGGTGGACTTGGGAGCTGTCTACAGTTTCAATCAAGTTGTTCTGCAATGGGAAGCTGCTTATGGCAAAAACTATGCAATCCAAACCTCTACCAATGGCATGAGCTGGACAACTATTTATGAAACCACTAGCGGTGTTGGCGGTAAAGAAACGCTCGCCGTAAATGGCACTGGCCGCTATGTGCGTATGTACGGTACCGCGCGCGGTACAGGTTATGGTTATTCACTGTTTGATTTCCAGGTGAATAATAATCCTGTTGCCTCTAGTTCAAGTCTTGGGAGTTCAAGTGTTGCGGTGGTCTCTTCATCAAAAAGTTCCTCGAAGAGTTCATCCAGCAGTTCTGTGCCCAGCTCTGTAGCAAGTTCAAGCAAAAGTTCTATTGCGAGTTCGATAGCAAGCTCAGTCGCTAGTTCATCAGCGAATCTCGCGTTGAATCGTCCTGCTGTTGCATCCACCACGCAAGACGGTTTGCCAGTCGTAAATGCATTGGATGGCAACGCCAATACTCGTTGGGGCAGTGCGTGGAATAACGCTGAGTGGGTTTACGTTGACCTGGGTGCGAGCTACGACATCAACAAAGTAGTTTTAAGTTGGGAAGGCGCTTACGGTAAAAGTTATGAAATCCAAACTTCTGCCGATGCGATTACCTGGACAAAAATCTACGGCACAACTAACGGCAACGGCGGTGTAGAAACATTAAACATTGCGGGCACCGGTCGCTATGTACGTATGTTTGGCATAGAGCGCGGCACAGGTTACGGTTATTCATTGTATGAATTTGTTGTACAGGGCACTCCGGCAATTGTGGGCAATAAAGCGTTAAACAAACTTGCTGTTGCATCCACCAGTGAAGGTGCGGGCACCGCTGCCAATTTTGCAGTGGATGGCAACACCAACACCCGTTGGAGTAGTCAGTTCAGTGACGGTCAATGGATCTATGTGGATCTGGGCAGCATCATGAGCGTTAACGGTGTAACCTTGAAGTGGGAAGGAGCTTACGCTAAGGCTTATAATATCCAGGTCTCCAATGATGCAACTACCTGGACTACTGTAAAAGCCGAAACCAATAGCAACGGTGGATTTGATGATCACCTGTTGTCTACCAGTGGCCGTTACGTGCGTATCCTCAGCGTAACCCGCGCAACTGGTTACGGTATTTCCTTGTGGGATTTTGAAGTTTACTAATACAAAAATAGCTCTAGAGAAACTTCAACCGCGCGCAAGCAATTGCGCGCGGTTTTTTGTTATATTGCATCGTAATGATTTACGAATCTTAAATTATTAATTATCAGCGGAGAGTGGAATGGAAGCGATTAACAAAATATCACCAGAGCAATGCATCAGTATGGCTGATATTCGCGATGAAATTGACCTATTGGACAGTACGATCATTCAACTTATCGGCAAGCGTTATCAATATGTGCAAGCTGCTGCCAAGTTTAAAACTTCTGAAACAGCAGTCCGTGCGCCTGAACGTTTCAAGGCAATGCTGTTGCGGCGTCGTGAATGGGCGCAGGAGCAGGGTCTAAATCCGGATGTGATTGAAAAATTGTATTCGGATTTGGTGAATTATTTTATTCGGGAGGAAATGGAGCGCTGGCAAGCGGAAAAAGCCTAGTTGTAAAAAAGCCAAAACCTATCCGCTCCCAAAAGCTAAATACCCAAAGATGCTTTAATTTTTAACAATTGCAGGATTGGCTTCCATCATTATTTTTACAATTTTTCCATCAGGTAGTTTATGAATTTTTGGCACTTTAAAGCTTTTGCCAGAATCAGTCACAAAAAAGTAGTCGATCCTAGAGGTTTCTCCGCCAATGGTACGGGAGGTCTCAATTCGTAGAATGCTGGCTAGTGGTAGTTGGTATCCTTCACTATTCGTTTTATATTCTACAACCTCATGGGTAATTTTAAATTCGTAAAAATTTGGATGGCGAAAATACCAAAACGCTATACCTTGCAGTATCAGAAAGACGATGGAAATCATCCCGCCAACCACGTACAAAGTAGCTGGCTCGTTTTGTTTCCCATAATGATTAATTAGTCCACCCACCAGTGCGAAGCTTAGTGGAATGACTATACCCAGCTTTAAAAACTCCCAGGCGATATCCTCACTTGTGATTTGATAGTCCAGATAGGTTTTTGCCATTTATTGACCCTGCAAATGTTCCTGCCGATATTCCGAAGGCGTTTGCCCCACGTGTTTCTTAAAGAAAGTGTTAAATACCGATTTGCTGTTAAAGCCCACATCCAGATAAATATGCGTGATGGTTTTGGATTTTTGTTTGGGGTCAGAGAGCATGGTTTTCGCTTCTTCGATACGATAGCGGTTGATGAATTCGTAGAAGTTGCTATCGAAGTGACGATTGAATACCAGCGATAAATCCCGCGACGGAATCCCCAATGTCTCTGCCAGCATATCCAGAGTAATATCAGGTTGTAGATAGGGTTTATGCTCGCGCATTGACGCGTCGATTTTCTCGGCAAAACCAGCATTGAGTAATTTTTCCTCTACGGGTTTCTTCTGCTGATCTTTTTGTTTGACGGCGACAAAACCAGAGAAGTATCGAATGCTGCTGAACACTAACGCGAGTACCAATACAAACACCACGTAGTATCCTGTTAACCCAATCACTTCAAACCAGTGCGGGTGGAAGCCAATAAACAAGTGCAGCAATTTCGCGCAGGCGAGGGCAGCTTCAGTAACGGTGATAATCAAGAAGCCGACTACCAACGAGATCAACCAGCGTATATCAATGCGCTCGATATTTGAGTGAGTTGTTTTTAATTGGTCGCGATATTTGGCGATCAATAATAAACAGGCGATGCAATAACCTATGCGGGTTGCTTTGCATAAAAAATCGACAATGAGATACATAGGGCTGTAGACGTAAATATCGTCATCAATCAGCAGTACCCGCTCTTCCAACGTGTGACTATAAAATGTCAAGCTTAAAAATAAGGCAAATAAGCCGAGCGGAATCAAGTGGAGACTATCGCGTTTGTGCAGGCTGAAATCGTGATAGACCAGTGATTTCACGTAAAAGTACAGCAGTATTGCATCCAGATAATAGCCAAAGCCTATCCATAAAAATAAACGCGGATAATTATCCAGTGCGATCATTTTAAAATCAGCGCCCCACAAAATCAGTTCGTGGATAGGGATAAATGCATGTGCGAGCAGAAATGCAGCAAGGAAATAGTTGCTTTTGTTGGTGGGTGGATTAGTCACCAATAGGAGTATTGCAAAACAGGCGCATTGCACGGCGGTCATCATAAGGACGAGGTCGTGAATATTGAAAATAGTTTCGTTCATGGTGGGTGGCAATCGGGTTGGTTATCGTTATAGTTTAAATTTTGTACTTATCGTCCTTGCTGAGTATAGAGCAGCGATTCTCGTTCTTGTAAAAAACCTATGCTAAATAGTGTACATACCTTGCCGATCTATCTTCAATGCAGACAATTCTTTACATCCATGATTGTGACAAGGCGATGTGCCTAACTTGTTGTTTATTCGTTTCTTTTTCTGGCTTGTTCCATATTTTGCTCCCAATGATTACAAAACTGGGATCTGGTGTCGTTCGTGATTACTTTACTCGAACGCCAATTTGCGGGATTGGATCTACATTATTGGAATAACAATCCTAACAGAGGTTTTTATTGTGAATTGTGTGAAGTCTATTGCTAATTTATGCCTTTTACTGACTGCGGCTTTCGCTTGCGTCAATGCGCATTCCCAAAGTTTCTTGCGTGCTCAAGATCAATTTATTGTCAACGAGCAGGGCGAAAAAGTCTTGTTGCGCGGAATGGGGTTGGGCGGTTGGATGTTGCAAGAAGGTTACATGCTCAAGCTCGGCAACCTTGGCCAGCAGCATGCGATGCGGGCAAAAATAGAAGAATTAATTGGCGCCGAAGCCACGCAAGAATTTTATAACGCCTGGCTTGCTAACCACACCACCAAAGCCGATATAGATGCGATGGCGAAATGGGGCTTCAACTCTGTGCGTCTGCCTATGCATTTCAATCTCTATACCTTACCGATTGAACAGGAACCGGTGAAAGGCCAAAACACTTGGCTGGAGCAAGGCTTTGCCATGACCGATGCGCTTATCGCCTGGGCTAAAGCCAATAATATGTACGTGATTCTGGATTTGCACGCGGCACCGGGCGGGCAGGGCAATGATTTTGCGATTTCTGATCGCAACCCCAACACTCCATCGCTCTGGCAGAGTGAAGCCAACCAGCAAAAAATGATCGAGCTCTGGCGCAAACTGGCACAGCGTTATGCCAATGAACCAGCAGTGGGTGCTTACGACATTATCAATGAACCCAACTGGGGTTTTGAAAATGCGGATGACAAAAATGGTTGCAAAGAAACCAAAAACGAGCCGTTGAAAAAATTGATGGTGGATGTCACCAAGGCGATTCGTTCGGTTGATACCAAACACATGATTATTATCGAAGGTAACTGCTGGGGTAATAATTACGCGGGCGTATTGCCGCAGTGGGACAATAACATGGTGTTGAGTTTCCATAAATATTGGAACAACAACACGCTGGACGATATTAAAAGCCATTTGGATTTGCGTGCAAAATACAATATGCCAATTTGGTTGGGCGAATCTGGCGAAAACTCCAATCTCTGGTTTACCGATGCGATTGCATTGGTGGAATCCCAAGGGATTGGTTGGGCGTGGTGGCCGCTGAAAAAACTCGGTTTCAATAATCCTTTAGAAGTAAAACCCAATGCCGGTTACCTCGCATTGGTGGATTATTGGAATGGCAAAGGCGAAAAACCTTCCGCAAAAGACGCGAAAAAAGCGCTGCTGCAATTGGCTAATCACGATATCCGTTTTGAGAACACCCAGTTCCATCCGGAAGTGATTGATGCCATGTTCCGCCAACCCTACTCCAAACTGAATTTGCCGTTTAAAACCCACCGCATTAGTAAAACTGGTGGCACCATTACAGCGGTAGATTACGACATGGGGCGCAGCGGCATTGCTTATCATGATAAAGACTCGGCGAATTATCACATCTCGGCCGGCAGCGAACGTATGCCCTGGAATCGCGGTACAACTTATCGCAATGAAGGTGTAGATATTGAATTTGATCCAGCAAAAAAATCCCACTTCATAAATCACATAGAGGCAGGCGAGTGGACTGAATACACGCTGGAGGCCGATCAGGCTGGCGTATACGGATTATCGGCAGAAGTTAAGGCTACAGTAGCGACTGGCCGTCTTGGCGTGAGTGTAAATAATGAATTGCTCGCGGTAGACACAGCGGTCGCCCAATCAGAAAAATGGCAGCAGGTGAAACTGGCAAATGTAAAATTATTGCAAGGCACCAATAAAATCCGCATCTACGCCAACGCTGGTGGCTACCACTTGTTATCACTACAGCTGAAAAAATAAGCTCATCTTTCTCCAGCAAAATCGTTTATCGATTGAGCTATCCCCTTGGGAGCCATTTGGCTCCCTTTTTTGTGCTGGTATTTACCTCACCTGCAAATTCAGGATATTTGTTTTGCAGGTTTTTGGGTTACTCTATGATTTCCGAAAAAATGGACACCGTACGCATGGAAACTCTCATGACTCGATTTATCATTATCTTTATAATATTTACATCCAACAGCTGTTTTGCTGAAGAGCTGACAGCGGTCTTGGATTTGAAATTTATTAAAGATACCGGTATTACGTCTGGTGTTATGTGCTATGGAGATGAAGGCGAAGATTGTCATACATGGTCAACTTTTTATCTGTATGACGCCAAGGTCAGAAAAGTGATAAGTGGTGAGCTTAGCCAAAAGAAAATAACAGTGATTTATGGCCGCCATGCTTTACTGAAAAATAACCGGAAGAACGTTGTTGTTAGGCTAAAACAGCTGCGACCTGATGCTGAGGCTCAGTATCAAATTATCGAGTTTGGCGTAGCAAAAGAAATTGTCTGCTTTGAGTCGGTTGATAGTCGGCAATTTTCCGTTAAGTTAGAGGTTGCTGATGTGAAGTTCCAGTGTATGGAGAAACTTAAGGAATAGCCTATGGTTCTCCTGATGTGTCGAAGTTGACATTAGAACTCCCCCAAAAAAATTACCTTCTGTCAGCTTTGATTGTACCAACTAGAGGAATTGTTTTGAACATTACAAAAACTGAGCTACAAGACATCCTTCTGCGTTGCCTGGCGACTACTTCCGGTCCATGGAAGTTTTATGTGGAAGGGCCAGATCACACGGTGGGTTCAAGCTTTATCCAAACAGCTGGTAATGATATTGAGTTAACTGGCGCATCAATAAATGATCAGGATTTCGTAGCCTCTGCCAATCAGGACATTCCTCGGTTAATCTCTGTTATCGCCAATCTGAAGGGATGGGTCCTGTGATTTTCTGAGAATTGATATCACATGCTCTATTTTTAAATCATCAAACCAAAATAACACTGTGCCGATATGAGGAAGACACAACATGGCACATGTGCTGACTCACATTTCCCACCGATTGACGCATCGCTCACCCTTCATCGATTCCTGCTGTAAAACTGTTACCCAAATCCGCAAATAAAGTGGATGGGTTAACAGATTGTGTAACCTTAATTAGCAATAAAGTAAAAAAACCGTTTCAGGTTGATGCAAATAAAGTGGGAATCCTGTGGTGAGGGTAGGTGCGAGGTTCGACTTTTTTATTTGCTCGTCAAAAAAATAAACATTGCCTATTTGCGGCGGTTTTTGGCTCCTTTTCGCTGTTTGAGTTTTGATTGGTATTTTTTATACTCCCGCTCGTGCGACAACGGCAGTAACAAATAATAACAAGGGCAGTTGGCATTTTTCCGGTCTGGTCATTGGATACACGACACCTGCGTATCAATGTTTACTCTATTTCCATCCTTACACAAACGGAACCTAACGATGAAGAATAAAAAATCAGTTAGATGGACACTGTTATCGGCAATGTTATTTGCTTGTATTGGTGTTTCATCGGCAACCAATGCTGTCGTTTTTCAAGCAGAAAATTACAACGCATTTTCCGATACTACCCCGGGCAACACCGGTGGTGTTTTTCGCGGTGATGCAGTTGATATAGAAGCAACTACCGATACCGGTGGCGGCTACAATGTCGGCTGGATTGAAGCCAATGAATGGCTCGCGTTTAATAATTTATCCATCCCTACTGCCGGCAGTTACACCATCCGTATGCGTGTGGCATCGGCTAATGGCGCTACAGCATCTGTCGATTTAAATGGCGGTTCGATTGTGCTGGGTGACTTTATTATTCCCGCAACCGGTGGTTGGCAAAACTGGACAACTGTAACCCGCACTGTCAATTTAAATGCAGGCAATTACAGCCTGGGTGTATTTGCTAAAACCAACGGCTGGAATTTTAACTGGATTGAAGTTGTGGCTAACGGTTCTGGTACTGCAAGGGCAACCGTTTACCAACACTGTCCGTTCACCGGTTGGGCTGCTGGCTTGGATGTTGGCTCGTACAATTTAGCGGCGCTGCAAGCGCGTGGCTTTGTTGACAACGATGCGTCATCCATTCGTGTGACTGCCGGTTATGAAGCAGTGCTTTATCAGGGCGATAATTTTACCGGTACTTCGCGTGTAGTAACGGCAGATGATGATTGCCTGAACAATGAAGGCTTTAACGATAACGTTAGTTCAGTCATTGTGCGTGCAGCAGCTACCGGTCGCCCATTGGTATTTGCTGATGAGTTCAACAGCATCAACACCGCTAACTGGACGTTTGAAACCGGTGGTGGCGGATGGGGTAACAACGAGCGTCAATACTACACCGGCGGACAAAATGCCTTTATCCAAAACGACCCTGCTGCGGGCAGTAACGTATTGGTCATTGAAGCGCGCCGCGATAACCCAGCCAATTACAGCTGTTGGTATGGTCGCTGTGAATACACTTCAACACGGATGATCTCGCGCGATAAGAAATCATTTAAATATGGCCGAATTGAAGCGCGTTTGAAATTGCCGCAAACCCAAGGTGTGTGGCCTGCATTCTGGATGTTGGGTAACAATTTGGGGTCAGTGGGTTGGCCTGCTTCAGGTGAAATCGACATCATGGAACACGTAGGTTTTGAACCGACTACCACTCACGGAGCAATTCACGGCCCAGGCTATTCAGGCAATACACCCTTTATGGGAACCCATAATTTGGGTGAATATGTGGATGTGAATTATCACGTGTACGCCGTTGAATGGGATACCAACGGTATTCGCTGGTTCCGCGATAACATTCAATTCTATTCAGTAACGCGCGCGCAAGTGCAAAACTACGGTGCTTGGGTATTTGATAATCCCTTCTTCCTGTTGCTCAACGTAGCCGTGGGTGGAACCTGGCCAGGTAGCCCGGATGCAGGCAGCGTATTCCCGCAGCGCATGTATGTGGATTATGTTCGCGTTTATCAATAATTTTTCAAGCGAAAATTGCTAGAAAAAAATGGCAGCCAAATGGCTGCCATTTTTTTATTCCAATAATGGATCACTAACGCGAAGTCACCTGGAAAACGCCAGCCAATTGATGCAATTTGGTTGCGGTATTTTTTAAGCGATCCGAACTGGTTTGCAAGGCGCGTACTACTTTATTCATCGTATGGCTTGCGCTAGCAACTTCACGTACGTGATGACCATGCTGTTGGCTGTTGTTGTCGATATGATGAATGATATCGAACATGCGCTCCACAATATGATGTAGTTGTGAATTATCGGTTGATGCTTCCTCGGCTAAACGTAAACCGCGATCCACATCGGCGACGCTGGTTTCCATATAGGCGGCTGCCGTTTGCGATTCAGTACGAATGGCTTCAATTTTCTCACCAATTTCTTTTGCCACACTTGCAGTTCGTGCTGCCAGGCTGCGTACTTCATCGGCGACCACTGAAAACCCGCGGCCATGTTCACCCGCACGTGCTGCTTCAATGGCTGCATTGAGCGCAAGTAAATTGGTTTGGCTAGTGATGTCGCTGATCAAGGAAACCATATTGCCGATTTCGCTGGTGCGGCTATTCAGTGTGTGAATGGTACGCGCTGAATTTTCCACCACATCGCGAATACTTTGGGTTCCTGTACGCACCGATTCAAATTGGCTACGCGCTTGTTGTACCACGCTTTCCATGACTTTTTTCATATCGCTGGCCGTGCCGGAGGCATTGCTGATTTCTTGCAACTGGGTATGTACCAATTCCAGCATTTTCTCCATAGAACTGGAAACATGGTTGGATGACTGATTCGCCTCGGTATTTCGTTTGAGTAAACTATCACTGTTTTTCATCACTTCATCTGCCGCGCGTATGACTTCGCCAACTATATGATCGAGGTTGTCGATAAAACTATTTGTCCAGCGCCCTAAATCCCCAGTTTCATCATTGGCTAACTTGCGCGTATCCAGACGCTGCTGCAAATTACCGCCACCTTCAGCAATGGTGTGGATCACCTCAGTCATTTTCCCCAGGCGCCGCGCTAATTTGCGTGGGCCGCGCTGTTTAAAAATAATTCCGCCGATTACCAGGGTTAACAGGGTAAATAGATTGATGGCGTTATTAGACCAGTCGGTGTACTCGTGTAGTGCAGCATTTACTAAAAAGCTGCTGCCCACACAAGCCGTGTAAATATTCATCAGTTTAAAATTCAGTGAGCGATGGCGATAAACTTCTTCCAAATCCGCCTCGCACATCATGCCCCAGGTATCTGGCGAGCCCTGCAATGAAAAGGTTACACCTTTTCCCACCACTGGAATATGGCGATAGTCGGAGTAGCCGGGGTAGGTGACAAATAAATTGCTACTTTTGCGAATCGTTTCGCGTACACCCGGATGTAATTCATTAGTGGCCGGGTCAGTAAAGCGGATTTCAAATTCTGTGTGCTGCTGGATTTTTACGACACCCCATGCGGTATGCACACCTGATTTTAAATTTTCGCCATGTGAAAATGTATTGTCTTCAAAGCGCGAGCGGGAGAGAGCGGTACCGCTTTTAATTGCCGGATCAAAAACTGCTTTCACCATAAATAAATAATTATCGCCAGATTCAGTAAAAATGTGGCCTGCTTCCCGTTGGATTAAATCGCCTAACACATCATTGGGGAAGCGTGCACACAAGCAACCTTTATTGCCATTGTTGAATTCGACTGGTAGGTAAAACATCAATGTCACTTGATCGTGAAAGGCAGAGCTGCGCTTTCCGATATGCAGTGTTTCCGTATCGATATAAGGGCCATGCAGAAATGGATTTTCCAATCCTGTTTTTACCGCGCGCGGATTTAAATCGAGAACACCAAGCCGGCGATTGTAGGTTGTGGCAGTCACCATACCCTGTTGGTCGATAATAAATAATTCCGTGCAGTCTCCCATGACTTGCCATGCTTTACGCAGAATATTGTCGTAGCTGTCGTCGAGAAATTGTAATTGGCTACGACAGGATTCCAATTGCGTCCACTGCCGTTTTACCCACTGCTGCAATAGTTTTATGCGAGTACTGGCGATGCTTTCAAATGCTTGTTCCATCACTGCATAGCGGTTGCGGTTTAACCAGCAAGACCAGCCCATGGAAACCTTGCCTGTTTTTCCATACCAGTTAAGCCAGCCTCGCTCCGCGGGCGACAAATGCATAAGGTCGCTGTGTAAATAATGGTGTTGTTGCATAGGTCTTCTTCACCTGTTTCTAAAGAGTCGTAATAGTTTTAGTGGGGTAAGACTATTTTTTTAAGTTGTAATGGACGCCATGCAGAATGTACGCCAGTTCATGAAGTGGAATATAGAGGGCGGTGGTGGCGAAAAAACAGGCAGGTTTTGGTTCTGTTTTGGGGCAGGTGCCTGATTATTTTGGTGCGAATGAAATTGCTTTGCACCAATATGGTTCTGTGTTTGTTTTTTGTCCGAAAAAATAAGCCACCAACATTGCCGTTATTACTTATTCCAGCGGTATCGATTTTGCGCTGGCCTAATATCGTTAATCGTACTGAGATGGTTTTCGATAGGGTTACTCGTTGCAGCCCCATGAGAGAAAGTGGGGAGGTGTGATGTCATCAATCTGTCATAAATTTGTTGCGAACCCGTCATAAACGCTGATTAGTCTTGTCGCCGAAAATATCCATTTAATCGCTATCCACCTGCGAAGTCTTGCGCAGGTTCCGGATCTATTTATTTTTCAGCAACAGGAATAACTATGAAGCTTATTCAACAGTTTCCGCAGTTGGCAGCATTGGCTGCCGTATCCCTTACCTTGGTTGCCTGTGGTGGTGACGACAATAAATCTTCCAGCAGCGCTTCATCGTCCAGCCAACTTTCATCATCAGTTTCCAGTGTTGCTTCTAGTCTGGTATCGAGTGTTGCCTCAAGCACTGCGTCTAGTGTTGCTGCATCCGTCGCTCCAACACCTGCACCGCAAATTGTGTTAAACGAAATGCGTTCTGACGGCGGTGGTTATGACTACATCGAACTCTACAACGCCGCAAATGCGGATTACACCTTTACAGCTAATGAGTGGGCTGTGAATGATATTAAAGGTTTTGCTGAAGATAAGGTTCCCGGTATTGTGATTCCAGCGGGCACTGTTATTTCTGCCAAAGGATTTTTATTGGTTGCGGTAGACCAAAGCGCCGTACCTTTTGGTGCGCCTGCATCTACCTTGATCGGTGGTGCTGCGAATTTTGGTTTGGGTAAAGGCGATACTGCGGTATTAGTTTACAAAAATGAAATTCTCGACCAGAAAAAATGGGATGACGGCACGCACATTAATTCGTTTGGCCGTTTGCCCGATGGTGCTGCATGGCATGTGCAAACCGAAGCACTGGAAGCAACACCCGGTGCAAGCAATAAATTGCCCGCTGTGGTCGCACCTGCTGGCCCTACGGATATTGTGATCAACGAAATCGTGTCCAGTGGCCGCCCGGATATTAATTTTGATTACATTGAAATTTATAACAAAGGTGAGCAGCCCTATACCTTTGCTGCAGGCGAATGGACATTAACGGATACCGGAAATAAACCTATGCCAATTCCTGCCGGCACAGAGATCCCGGCGAAAGGCCATATTATTTTACTGACGGATTTGGCCGTTGGTGCAAACTTGCCCGCTAATGCTCCAGCAGGTGCGATTCTGAACGGCGGTACTGAAACCTTTGGTATCGGCAAAAAAGAAACGATTACCCTGTTTTACAAGGGTGAGCAGCGCGATCAAATCAGTTACGGCGATTTCCATGTCAATTCCTTCGGCCGTCTGCCCGATGGTGGCAACTGGATTGATTTGGCCGATGCCAGTAAGCCGCAATTGTATGCATCACCTGCGCTGAAAAATTTTGCAACTCCCGCGTTGAATTTAACCGTGACTACGTTGAATTTCTCTTCCTACAACAATCAGGAAACAACATTAGAAGCAGGCGGTTTCCGCGTATTTGGTTTGAATGCGGATTTAGCCAAAGATGTTGAACCGGAATACATTGCTGTAGCTGCCGATTCAAAAACTGCTTGGGTAAGCTTGCAGGAAAATAATGGTCTTGCGCGTATTAATCTCAATGGTACACCGGCAATTACCAATATATTTCCGCTGGGGTTTAAAGATTACGGCGCGACCGGCAATGAAATCGACCCGAGCGATAAAGACAGCAAAATTGCTTTTTCCGAGTATCCAAAAGTAGTTGGTATGTATCAGCCCGATGGTATAGCGACTTTTAATGAAGGCGGAATGGATTATGTGATTACCGCGAACGAAGGCGATGTGCGCGATTACTACACCAATTTTGTTGAAGGTGTAAAAGTCTCTGGCCTGACATTGGATGAATCAGATTTCCCAAATGCTGTTGAATTGAAAAAAGATGCGCAATTAGGCCGTTTGGTTGTTACGCAATTTGCTAAGTCATCAACTGCCGAAACACTCTACAGCGACTTGCTGAGTTTTGGCGCGCGTTCATTTAGTATCTGGAATGGCACTACCGGTGCGCAAGTGTTTGACAGTGGCAAAGATCTGGAAGTGCAGGCAAATACTGCTAATGCTTATCCGGATGACCGCAGTGATGCCAAAGGCGTTGAACCGGAAAATCTGACGATTGGTATTATCGGCTCCAAACGTTTTGTGTTTGTTGGCCTTGAACGCGCCGATGCAGTTGCGGTTTACGATATTACCGACATGAGTAATATCACCTTCAAACAATTCCTCAAAACTACCGGTGATGATGCACCCGAAGGCATTCTGTTTGTAAGTGCAACTGATAGCCCTAGTGGCAATCCATTGTTAGTGGTATCCAATGAAGACAGCGGCAACGTCACTGTTTACCAAAGTGATGCTAACGGTGTATTCAGTTTTGCATCGCGCCTGGTATTGGAAGGCGGCGCAGCAGCAGCGGAGATTAGCGCCTATGATCCAACCACCAAACGTTTGTTTGTATTGAATAACGGCACCCTGTTGAAGAATTCGCGCATCGAAGTATTGAATCTTGCTGACCCAACTAAATTGTCATTGCTGACCACCATTGACCTCAGCCCTTACGCTGGCGGTATTAACAGTGTTGCCGTCAAGAATGGAAAATTGGCGGGTGCGTTACAAGGTGTTGATAAAACCCAGCAGGGCACGGTGGTGGTGTTTGATACATCAACCTATGCATTGTTAGGTATCGCCAAAGTAGGTGCCTTGCCAGATATGCTGACCTTCTCACCGGATGGGAAATTTATCCTGACCGCCGATGAAGGCGAAGCGAAAGACGATTACTCCTATGATCCGGTAGGTTCTGTTTCGATTATCGCGTTACCGTAGTTGCATTAAATCAAGCCCCTCTATAAACAGGGGCTTGATTAGTAATACGGATTTTAAGAAGGCTGTGCCCGGTGTTAAACCGGCACAGCCTTTTTTATTTCATTATTTATCATTAGTGCCCTAGCCAGCACCACATCGCCTAACTTTTGATTGTTAGGTGTATGTCGATAATATAAGGTAGCTGTGTTCCGTTGACGCAAAAGTAAAAATACTAAAAAAATTAAAGCGAACATAACAAAGCGATGTTGCGGATCCTGATCTTCCTAATTTAATTGACATCTGAAAGTCTGTCTCATTCACATTAAAGGATTTACAAATGAAATTTTCTTCAGTTTTCATTACAATCATTATCATCGGCTTGGCAAGCGTCAATACCATAGCTCAGGAAGCGCAGCGTCCCGGTATTGAGAGTTTTACTGTTGGTGAAACATGGGAGTGGAAGGAGAAACTTGTAGTTGATGTCGAGCCGAATAGGGCTTTGATGGAGAGCTTTGAAACGCGTACGGTTGTTCTGGATGCTGGCGAAAAGAAATTCGTTAAAAAATTCGCTGGTGGTTCAAAAACTTCTGCAATAGACCAAGCTGACTCCAAGGTCAATGAAAAGGCTTTTCGCAAATGGCCCCTGAAAGTAGGAGCCAAATGGGAGTACGAAGAAAGCTGGACTAGTGACGACGGTACTACTGGTTATACAAGGCAAGACGTAGAAGTGGTTGCATTTGAAAAAATTACCGTGCCGAGTGGTACATATTCAGCGTTCAAGATTGTGCATCGCGGAACATTTAAGAATGCGCGCGGGAGCAGTGCTATGAACGATGTATATTGGTATTCACCAGAAGTGAAAGCCAACGTAAAACACATCAATGAGAGTGGTGGTCAGACTTACACATCGGTGTTGGTTAAGTACACCAATTCCAGTTCTGGCCAATAGCTGAGTTTGTTGAAATAAGACCAACAAAAAGCCCGCACAAAAATTTGTGCGGGCTTTTTGCATTGGATGGAAATAGTATCGCGCGAAACCTAATTAGACATAGTAATTCGCATCAATAATTTCACCCAGTTCTACCGTCGCTACCTGTGGTTGCGCTTTGAGCCAGGCAAGCAATTTTGCTTTGTCGGCTTCAGTGGCTGAGCCGTAGCGTTTGCTTGAGCCGATAAAGCCGGACAGGCGTTTACTAGATAAGCCGCCGCCAAATACCAGGTTTTCAGCATTGATTGCGTCGATAAAAAAGCTATCGACAAATTGGCTGATGGTTTCATCGGTCAGGTCGTTTTTAAATTCGCATTCCAATTCAAAACCAAAGGTGGCGAACTCGTCCTGGAATAATTTTTTACGCAAACGTTTGCTGCGCTGTGGGGCTTTTTTTTCGTTTGCGGTTGTTGCTGCGGTCATGGGTTTTACCTTTCTTTTAAATCACACTTGAATAAATTGATAACGTCTATAGCTGTTGTTTGGCGTGAACTCAGGTCAAATCGGCGTTGCTGACACCGTTTAAATCCATCAGGGTGGCGACTTGTTTTTCCAATAATTCGACTCGGCTTTCGAGCTGTTGAATTTTTTGTTCGAGTTGCGCTGTGTGCTCATCGTTACCACTGCTGCCTCTACTTGGGCTGGCCGTGGAGTTCTGCATTGCAGCAATCGCCGCTAAATCCGGTTTGCCGCACAGCAAATGCATATAGCGGTCTTCGCGCTGGCCAATCTGGCGGGGAATGTGTACCACCACCGGTTTGGTTTTAGCGCAAAGTTGTTGCAGTTTTTCTTCCAGCGCTTGCGCGCTGGCAAATTCAGCCATGCGTTGGGTGCGGGTTAAAATCTCCGCTACGGTTTGCGGGCCGCGCAATAGCATTACGGTAAGGATTGCCTGGGTAGGTTTATCGACACTGAGCACGCGGGTCAGGCGCTGGTCGTAGCGCGCGGCGCGGTTGCCGTAATCGACCGCCACGAAGTTGCGGTCTTGCAATTCACTCACTGCGCGCTGCACAACGCCACTTTCATAATTGCTGATTGGCTCGCGGCTGGTTTTCTGGTTGCAGGCCAGCAACAGGCTGTTCAATGTCAGTGGATATTGGTCGGGCGTGGTAAGCTGTTTTTCCATTAGTGAACCCAGTACGCGGGCTTCAATAGCGTTGAGCAGGGCGGGTTCCTCTTGGGGAATAGGGTTTTCTATTGGTTCCATTGCGCTGTCTCGGTGGTCATCGGAGGGGCTGCCACTCTACGCCCATGGGCGGCAAATTTCACTCTTTACGTTTTCGGGCGACACTTATTCACAATTTGTCTGACGGATATAGTAATTAATGCCTATATTTTAAGCGTTAGTGTTGAAATCGTTAAGTGATACCGAGTGATTTTGTCGAGGACGACCTTATGGACGCACTGTGGTTATTGGGCAATCCGGGTAGATGTTTCCGGGTTCCGGATCAGCAAATTATTATCGATAGGCAAGGTCAGTTATCCAGCAATGCGGTCACCTTTGAGCAGACGCTGGCCACTGCGGATGAGTTCGCTAACCTCTGCTCCCAAGTGGACATTGTGATACTCGTGGCGGGCGCCGCTCCTCTGGACCCGCTCTGGCTTTCAACCATCCCCCCGCAACTTCCCAAGCTTGGTTTTTTAGCCGATAACAGCCACCCCGAAGCGCGTGTACAACTCACTATGGCGGGTGTAGATGGTTATGTTTCCTGCGCTATGAACCAGGCGGATTTTGCAGTGGTGTTGAACAAAATCCATGAAGACAAATTAGCGATTAATAGTTTGCAGGAAGAATTAAAAAATTTTTCCGCGATTGCATTTACAGCCATGTCATCCGCATCTGAAATGGGAACCGTCGCGGTGTTTGCTGAAAAAGTGCAGGTGGTGATGGATTTGCATCGCCTCGCGCAACTCCTGCTTACCTGCTTGAAAGATTTACGCTTGGAGGGCGTGATCCAATTTATATTTGATGAGGACATCACCTTATTTCCTGCCGATGTTTCTATTTCCTACCAGCGCTTATTGCACAGTGCGCGCGAGTCAGATGCGCGCATCGTATCCCAGGGGCGCTTTTTATTGTTCAGCTTCGACCATATTCAATTGTTAATCACTGATGCACCTTATCTGGATGCAGAGCGCTATGGGCGCCTGCGTGATGTGTTAGCGCATTTGGTGTCGATTGCAGAAGCGCGCGCAAAAACCCTCAAGGTCAATACGCTCTTGAAAATTCAGCAGGACAATACCCGGATGGTGATGATGTTGTTGGAAATGGCATCGCGCGATAACCGCAATTCGGTCAAAGATATTATGACGGGTTTATCCGATTCCCTACGTGTTATGGCTACCGGTTTAGATTTAAATATGGGGCAAGAGGCGGAATTATTAGGGCTTTCAGAGCGCGCGCTTAATTCGCTGGAAGGTTTGCAAGAGGCGACCTCTGCAGTGGAAGAACATTTTCGCAGTTTGCTGCAACAGCTGGATACAGTATCAAGTCTGTTGCAATCAAAGGAGGATGTACAACCCACTGCGATTGAAAGTGATAGCCGGGTAGAGCTTTTTTAATGGGAGAGGGGTGAAAAATCAGGCTTCATATTGGATAAACGCATCTGCCTCTTCGTAGATGATTTCATCCACTAACTGCTCCTGATTTTTTCCATTGCAATCGATCACTATATCCGCGTATTGCAAATACAAAGGGCGACGCTCCGCGTAAATCTCGGCAAAGGTTTGGTTGTTCGGGCGCGCTATGCCGCGGTTATCTATGTTGTGAATCCGCTGCTCCAATATTTCGATGCTGACATCCAAAAAAATAATCGGACCGAATTGTTTTAAATGTTGCATGCCTGCGGCGCTGTAAACGGCGCTGCCACCAGTGGCAATAATATGGCTGGGGTATTGCGCATTTAGCAGTACGCGTTCCTCTGCTTCACGCAAAGCCTGGTAACCTTTTTCATGCAGAATATCCTGCAGGGTTTTGCGATGCTCCAGTTGGATCAGCAAATCCGTATCGACAAAATCTTTGGCTAAATTTTTGGCCAGCAATAATCCCAACGTACTTTTACCCGCGCCGGGCATGCCAATTAAAATCAGGCTTTGGTGATAGGGATTCATGGCGTGCTCCTGCGAATAAGCGGTGATGCGAGGGGGAGGGGTCTCTCAACTATAGCTGATTCTAGGCTATTACAGCGCTGAAGTGTGGTTGGCAATAGAAACTACAGGCGCTTCAAGCGCCTGTAGTTGAGGGATAGGGAACGCGACGCAATGGGTTAATGCACAGCCCTAAGTCTCGCAGGTGAGCTCAATTCATTTAACAGCAGGTTACCTATGGGGGCAATTCGACCGCAGCTCATATTAGCTGCTACGGTTAAATCCGCCGCACGCCGTGCCAGATCGTTGAAATTGCGCATCACCGCCGGGTTGCGTGGATCGGGAATAGAAATGCCGGTCAGGAATCCGGATAGCTGCGCAGGCATGCCGGGAACCGAGTTGTAATCCAGGTGCGCAAAGGGGGTTCCTGTTTCCATCAGGTGACAGCCGCTACAGGTGTTGAGCGCCAGCTCAAACAAGGCATCGTCTCTCACTGTGGCGGGCGGTGGCGTTACGGGAGCTGGTGTCAATGGCACCGTCAACGAGGCTGCAGGAGCATTCCACATCGACATGACTGGCGCGCTGCCCGCAGCAAAAGGATTGCCCATAAAGCTCAAGGGAATTGTGTGCTGCCCTGAAGGCGGGCCGACGAGTAGTGGCCAATTCGCGTTGATATAGGTGGCCAGAGTCAAAGAGTTGTTGAAGCTCATATGCGGCTCTTGTTTGACATCGGTCTCCACCAAATTGCCGCCACTGGCTGGCAATACAAATTCACGCAGCTCCCAGAAAGGCGAACCGGGTAAAAGCTCATTGGTGCGCACTTGGCCTATGGCACTTTGGTTGGGGGCGGAAGGATTTGCACCAGCCGCGGTGAATACATTGGTCAGGCTTGCCAAATCATTGTTGTAATTGGCTGAGCTGGCGAGGTCGATCCACTTTTGCGCCCAGGTACGGATATTGGTGCAGCCCGCAATCGGTACTTTGTATTCGAGGATCAGGGTTTTACTCAAGTTGTTGCAATTGCCATCGTGCAGGGCAAACACAAAGCGGCCTTCACCGGCGTCACCACCCGCATAAGGGCCGGTGCCGCCACGCAAATCTGCACGCAATACAATGCCAAGTAAACGGAAAGGACTTTCCTGTGGCAACAGCGTTGCGCCCGGGCCGCCGCTGCGAATCTCCCAATCCTTAATCACTTCCTGATAAACACCAGGCCGTGCAGCAACGTTAAAACCATTTATTGTTTGGTTAATCGTCCAATGTTTAAAGAGTGCTTTAATGTAATCGGAAGTAGAAGAAGTCCCATTCGCCATATTTTCCATCAAGCGCCAAAAGGTCCATTCACCGGTTGCATTACCTACGGGTGATGTACTGCTGGTAGGGCAAGCCCAGGTGCGGCCGGGATCATTGACCACACTCACATCGGTAATCATCAGCGATTGCGGAATGCTGACTGAGGCAGCGGGTACAGGGTCAAAATCGACCGGTAGTCCAATCGGAAAATTAAATAATGGCAACGCAATCGGCTGGTTGACCTTAATTAATGTCGGGTCAAATGGCAGTGTGAAAATTTGTTCCTTGCCGTTACTCACACCGAAAATTTCCATTTTATCGCCATTGATCGCAATGCGCTGCCGGGTTATTTGTTGGCGGCCGCCGGGAGCAAAGAGATTATTTTTTTCCCCGTCGGTGAACTTCGCCAATTGCATATTCGCTTTGGTAAACGCTTCAAAATCAAAATCCACTTTAGCACTGAATAAGCCGTCACCTGCGCGCAGATCGCCGCCGGTTCCATCATCCAAAAGTGTCACAGCTTCTTTGTCGAGAAAAATTCCCACCTTTTTTTCACGTGTTGAAAGCGTAGAAAAACGCGCGCTAATTGTCGCGGTTTTATCATCCAGTTTCGTGATATTCAGTGCGCTTGGTTTGTTGTTGGAATTTTGCGCTAATACAACTGGCGCTATGGCTATGCTGCCTATTAACAACAGCATACTGGTAGAAAACAAGCAATTCCTGGCTCGCATAAAAACCCCCTTGTAAAAATAACGATGACATAATCCATACAGGTAAATGCACTATCGAATTCGATATTTCCCGGTGCAGGTTATTGATAAGGGATGAAGGTAGGAGCTGTCAAAGGTCGCTGGGCAATATGTCGCATCAACTTACCAAATAAAATAAATCGTTTTTTTATGTAGATAATTGACACAGTATTTTTTGTTACGAAAGTTCCACTTTTATTTTCTTATTCTGTTTGGCTGTTAAGGTGAACATAATTTAATTTTTCTGTTTTACCTTTAATCCATGCTCTTCTATGCAATAAAAGTGGATTGGCGCATTGATTCGCTGGTTTGTTTCTCAGTGTTTTTATTGCTGTGGGTGTTGGTTGTTAAAGCGATCAACACATTGCTGGCAGATGCAACTTTTATTACGCTGATCGGGCGCAAGTTGCGCCAGTAATTCGGGCGGGAAGGTTTGTGCTTTGCACCAGCAGCTGCTGACAAAACTGCCAGTTGCTGCCGGTGCGCAGTGGTTGGGTTGGCTACACAGCGGGCACTGGTGATTCGCCAGAGGTGTTACATCAGGCATTACACAGGTCTTCAAAAGCATCCACGACCGCTTCTTCATCCGCCTCGGACAATTCGGCTAAATCCATAATGCAGGGTTCGTTGATGCCGAGTACTTCTTCAATTTCCTCAAAGGGCAGATAGGCATCCAACGCGTGTTTTACATAGGTTTTCACTGCCGCGTGAATGGCTGTTTCATTATCGCGTGCAGCTTGTAACTCAGCAACAGTCTGGTCAGTCAACCACTGGATAAAGGCGGCGCGGTCGGCGTCGGAGCTGTTAGTGCGGGCATCATAATTCAAGGGATATACCTCTATCTCAGGAGAAAAATGCCAGTATAAAGGTTTTTAACCTTGCTAGACGAGCGCCGTTTCGTGCAAGTCAATTTTATCGAGGGTGCTATTAAAGTGTTCGAGTTGTTCATGATCACTTGCAAGACTCTCGATGACCCGCTCCATCAAGTTTTTTAGGTGGACAAGCTGATCGTAAATCTGATCTTGCATCACACTGATTTCGACCAGTGACCAGTTTTCGGAATTGCTGCGACTGGCCCCGACTTTGGTTAGCCAATCTTCTTGCTCGGGTTGCAGTATTCCGCTGCGAACGACCGAAATCGCAAGTCTGCCCATTACTGCGGTCACCGACCGGATAACCGGACTTTTGGAATTGATAAAGAGTTGTTGGGCCAGACTTTTTGCAGATTCAAACTGGATACGTAATTTTCTTTGCCGCGCGAGTAATAATTCAATAGATGGAAGTTGCAGGAGTGTTTCGGTTGGTGGCGGTGCTTCTTTAAACAAAATAGTGGCAGCGTTGTAAACTGATTCAAAATAAATATTGTCGCTGAGCTTTAGTGCGGCGAGCAACATGCTATGCGCATGCACACCGTAATCCTGATAGCGGCTGTGATTAAAAATAATATGGTCAGTAGCAGCAATAATTTGGCTTACCATCGAAATTTTATCGCCAAAGACATGGCGTGGATATCCGGTGCCATCAATGCGCTCGTGATGGTCGATAATGGCAATACCGATTTCTTTGGGTAACCCAGGCACCATGCCTAAAAATCGTTGTGCAATCAGTGGGTGTGCTTGCAAGGCTTTCCATTCATCCGCACTAAAACTATGGCTTTTTTCAAGTAAATGGGGTTCGAGATATAAAAATCCGACGTCGTGAAATAAACCAGCGATAAAGGTTGCTTGTATGTCGGGCAAACTGAGATTGAGCTTGCGTGCTATGGCAACGCCCGCCAAAGCACTGAAAATTCCGTGAAAATAAATATGGCGTGCGCGCAATGCCAGCACAGTTAAATTCTGGCGTAGCAACGGAAATTTTTCGTAAAACAGGCAGACCAGTCGCAGGGTTTTTTGGTAACCCTCATTGTCAGTAACGGCATAAAGACCAGGCAGGTTTTTGGCAAATTTGTTCAGGTAGTCAAAAAGGGTACGGGCGTCCATGCTAGTGGCGATGCCAACACACTGTTCAAGCGGTTTCATCAGTTTATGTTGCAGTAAAATCTGGGAACGCTTTTCATCCAAACGTGATCCCTCAGACAAGAGCAATACGCCTTGCTGGTTGTAAATTGCCTGGTTGGTGATGACGTCTTGCTTCTTATTGACCTCAACAAGGTTTGCACAATAGTTTTTCTGTTCGTTATCGATCATTGCCGTTTCCTAATGCTACTTTTTCGTCGCCTGGTGTAAGTTTCGGGGCATACCTCATTCCCCAGCGTGCTGTAGCGTTCTATGTACGATATTTTTAAGGTTTTCAAGACAGGTTGGAAAGACTATAGATCAGGTAGAGGAAGGCGCCATAGATTGGCTTAAGAAAATGTGAAAAAGCACTAAAAAATAATGGTGATATTAAAAAATGGAGTGATTCGGACGTGTGTACAGATGTAAGGTCGTGTAATGGTGGCGCGTAGCTTTTTTTGTTAGCGGAAGTCGCCATCTGCTAGATGGCGACTGTTCATGGCAGCTATTTCAATTTTGCAGCCCAGCTTATCAGGGCAGCCAATTGCGTTTTGATCGTACCCTGGATTTTCTCATCTACCAGATTGCCATCACTGTCAAATGCGGGTGTAAAGGCATTTGCAAATACCTCTGGTCTATTGAGTGGATGCAAATTCAAATATACACAGACCTGCCGCAAGTGGTACTGCGCCCGCGAAGTTCCCATACCTCCACCGGCTCCCATCAGGGCAACGGCTTTACCATTTAGCAATGCATTTTCCGGCTCGCGCGACGCCCAATCCAACGCATTCTTGAGTGCGGGGGCCATAGAGTAGTTGTATTCAGGGCAGCCAAAAATCAGCGCATCAGCAGCGCCAATTTGCTGTAACAGAGTAATGACTGCTGCCGGTTTTTCGCTGAGGTCGGCATTGTAAAAAGGGATTGCCGATAAATCAGCAATAGTAATAGTGCTACCCTCAGGGGCATTGGCTTGCGCATAACGCAGCAGCCCCATGTTGGTGGATTTTTTCCGCAAGCTACCGCAAATTGCCAGCATATTCATAACCTGTTACTCCATGCCTGTTGGTGTCGATAAATGAAGCAGTAGCATCTGCTATTTAGGCTGAATATTCAATTTCATTTGAATCGAGTTAAGGCCGCCAGAAGCACTTCAATTCAGCAACGGGAAATGAACACTGTGGATTGATAACCTAGGCGGACTGCCGATAAATATTGTGCTGGTGGAGGTGGTGTTGCGGTAATAAACGATCCGTCTCCTGTTTCACAACGGTATAGCATTCACAGGTTAAATTTTCCAATTCGGCTCTGTCCAGCACGGTAATGTGGCCGCGCGTGTATTCAATTATGCCTAATTTTTGCAATTTTCCTGCGGCATCCGTAACACCTTCACGGCGTACTCCCAGCATATTTGCGATGAGCTCTTGAGTGAGTAATAAATGATTGTCTGAGAGACGATCAAGCATCAACAATAGAAAACGACAAAGTTGTTGATTAATTGAATGGTGTCGATTGCACACGGCTGTCTGCGCCATTTGTGTAAATAATGATTGAATGTAACGCAACATAAGCTTTTGTAAATCGCCATGCTGGTTCAGTTCTTCTTTAAATTTTCTACTGGAGAGACGATAAGCATTGCCAGCGCTTTGTACCACAGCACGGCTGGGTGTGCTGTCGCCACCCATAAACAACGCAATGCCAACAAAACCTTCATTGCCCACCAGGGATATTTCAGTCGAGTTACCTTCTCTCGTGTCATATAGCAATGAAACAATTGAATCTATGGGGAAGTAAACGTTTTTCATGACGTCTCCGGATTCTGCAATAACTTCCCCCATTTCCAAATGTACAACCTCAAGGTGAGGAAATAGCCGACGTTGGGTTTCCAGACAAAGTGCGTCAATAAGAAGATTTTTTGGTGAGTTGATATAGGTTGACATACGTTTCCCCTTTTTATCAAAAAGACAATAATCTTGCTGTTTAATGCAGATCAAAGCATGAATTTTTTGAGTAAAAGGGATGTTGCAACATGCATGCCACGAGGTTTGGTTTGGGACGTAAACCGAGGATTAATGTGTTTTGGTAGATGTTTTTTTATTAAAATTATGATTTATTTTTATCGTATTTATTATTTTTTTGTCTTTGTACACTTGTCCTATTTGAAATCCTTTCATGTGTTCTGTAGTTTTTTCAATTTCGATGGCTTTATTAATGCCACAATGAAATCCATGACAATGTTGTTGATCGGGCTCATGCTGAAAATACTTAACAGTATTCAAGAGCGCTGCATGCTTATATCTATTTATTGCAGCTAGCGCTAAGCAAATCCGCCACCCGACTTTAGGAATGGCAAGAGCCGCAAGCTGATACGATTGGGATTATGGTTAATCAAACGGTGGATGCTTGCAGTGGGAGCCAAATAGTTATCGTAGTAGTCAGTAGCTGCTTGCGCCATTGTCGCAATTGAGGATTCACTCATTGCCATAGCATTGATAATCGCTATTTGTAATTCTTTTTCATTGCTAAATGTCAGGCAATTTTTTCCATCCTCCAGCGCAGGAAAAAACATTTCCGGATATTGAGTGATGGGAATGCTACCTACCGCCATAGCTTCAATAATGTTGTGCGACATAGGATAGCGTACACCGGGGCATGCTAAAAAGAATCGTGAGCGGGCGAGGGTGCCTAGCCAGTCCTCCGGTTGTACCTTGCACAGGCGGGAATTCATAACGATTAAACCGGCATGGTGGTTTTCTTCGGCACTTTGCCGCGCCGCATTATTCTGCAATTCGATGATGCTCCCTGAAGCGAGGGAGTGTGCGAGATTTTCCAGCAATTGTGCACGGCTGAGTTTTGTATAAATGTTGCGGATAGATTTTTTATTGTATTTCCCTGGCTCGGCATCGCCGCCGAAAAATATTTGCCACTGGCGCGCTTGCTGTCGGTAATTTTCCAACTGCAAATCCTGCTGTGCTGCATAAATCGGTGGAAACATTGGAAAGGGCATGGGGAAGCAGCTGTCACCCGGTTGGTAATCCGGTTGGTAATTAACGGTAATTATTTTTTTCGCTTTGTGCGCGAGACCTGAATACCATTTATCGGTAACCAGCAAATAGCCTTGCGGTAAATCCCGCTCATCCAGTAGCACCGAAAAGTGTTGTTGTAAGCAGAGCTTTTTATGTTTGTCCTGGATATTGCCCAACACCAAATAATTTTCACGCAACACTGGATAAAACCCGGCGCGGATAAAATACATAAACAAGCAATAAAAACGTCGCCCTTGGGGACCGTCTATACGAGTATCGCGAAAGTCAAACACGACCAGCGGCTCGTCTTGTGGAATATCCCGGCGCTGTTGTTTCAACCAGCGGCGATATTCCCAGTATCGTTGTGGGTAGAGCACAGATTTGTAGCGCTGGAGTGTGCCGTCTAATTGGTGTCCGAGTGTGGTCAGCTGTTGTAAGGGTGAGTTCATGATAAGCCTGTGGTGATTATTCGGCGACGGGTACAGGAGCGTGTTTGGCTCAGAAAGTACAGGCTAATGGGTAATTGTTGCAGGATGGTGTCGTGAGGCTGCAGGAAATGAGGCTATAGAAATATTTTTCGCTTGAGAATAGCTCCCAGCATGCAAGCATTTTTTGCACTGGCATTCATGTTTCAACTGCCATGCTGCCAATCATTACTATACTGAGGGGAGTTGCCGGGTGTGGAGGTGTTTTTTGTTCCGTCTTTCTGCAGCGCCTACCCGGTCAGAATTCCCCTGGCTGCAGGCGTTTTTATTTATGCTGGGCTATGTAGTCTTGGGCTATGTAGGTATTCGTTACGCTGCATTTCCGGGTACTTTTTTTGCGCAAGTCTGGCTGACCTCCGGGGTTGGTTTGATTATGTTTAGTCTCTATCGCCGCCGTGCCATCCCGTTGGTGTGGTTTGCGTCGCTGGTCATCAATGGTTCTTTTGCCTTGCTGGCGATGCCGACTAATGGTGTGCTGGCAACGATTGCTCTCATTATATTCAGCCCTTTGTTTGATACGCTGCAAGGTTTTCTGGCCTGGCGTTTGTGGCGTTTGGACAATGAACCGCGCTTCAGCCGTATTGGTTTGCAGCGCTTTTTGCTGGCAATTATTGTTGCAGTAATGATCAGCGTTGCCGGCATTGCGATTCTGCATTTGGCAGTTGGGTTGATCAGTACTGATGAATTGTTGTCACGGTTTACGATGATGGCTTTGTCCGATATGCAGGGATTATTTTTGGTGGTGCCCCTGTGGCTCGCGCTGCGCAACAAAGCTTCTGCAATCATTAATTACCCATTATTTTTTAGCGCACTGGCGATTCCTATTCCACTGCTATTGGCGAGGTTTGAGCCATCGCTCGCGGCATTATTATTTCCGCTGGTGGCTTTTATTATTATTCGTCTGCGATTTATTGGTGCTGCACTGGCGGTATCAGTTGCCGGTGGCAGTGCGGCATTGCTCGTGGTACTCGGTTTGGACCCTTTACATATGGGCGCGGGTATTGAAGCCTTTAGCCGCTGGTCGTTGATTGTGCTCGCACTGGGCACACCTATGTTATTGATGGGGGTAGTGCTGGATGACAATCTCGATTACCAGAGCCATTTGGAGGCACGCGTAGATGAGCGCACCCAAGCGTTGCAGGATGCATTGGCCGCAGCCAATATCCTGGTAATTACCGATTCGCTGACCCAGGCGTTTAATCGTCGCCATATGGAAACGCTAGTGCACGATGAAGTTGAGCGCGCGCAGCGCTATCACCAATCGACAGCATTAATTATTTTGGATATCGATCATTTCAAAGCAGTTAATGACAATTACGGCCATCCAATGGGCGATAAGGTCTTGCGTCAGGTGAGCGATATTTTGGGCGAAAACTTGCGGCAGTCAGATGTGCTGGGGCGCTGGGGTGGCGAAGAGTTTTTAATTCTATTACCGCAAATTAATGTGTTGGCGGCCACCAACGTTGCAGAAAAATTGCGACAGGCAATCTTTACTGCTGAATTTGGTTTGAAGGAGCCCTTGAGTATCAGTCTGGGAGTAGCGGATTTACAGCGCGGCGAATCCGCAGGGGATTGGATTAAACGTGCTGATCAAGCGCTATATAAAGCAAAGCATTTAGGGCGCAATCAGGTAGCCTTGGCAAGCTTGTGAGTTTGCTAAAAACGCATGGGTTGCCATTGGGTTTATGGACAATCCATGCAGTCAGCGTTTACTTGCGAGCTTTTTTAGGTTTGCTTTTAGCGGCCGGCTTGGTGGCTAAATCAGCGGTTAACATCAACTGGAATGCGCCGAAGAAAATGGCCATGAGACCAATGAGTGCCGAGAACAAAAACGCTCCACCATCCGCTACAAAATACATCCCAAGAATGATGGCAACACCAAAGAAAATAAATCCCAAGCCTAGTTTTTTTTGTAATTGCATATGCTGGATCACCTTATCGAGGTTGGACATAAAGAGGCTGGAATAGCCTGTGTTGAAATTATTTATTATTGTTGACCGTGTAGCGCGCAAGCAAGGCACTAAGGCATACCAGAACCACAGCAATCAGTGCGCCTAAAAATTCGCGCGCTTCCTCTATGTAAGGCTTGTCCGGATTCATGCTTTGCATTAACGGTTCCTGCTCCATGTGCAAATAATAATTGTAGGCACCGGGTGCAGTCAGGACTAATTCTAAAACACATAACGCTAGCGTCAACCAGAAAAGCGGGCTGATAAATTTATTTGCCAGCGCCAGTAGTGGGGTGGCAGCGCAGAGGCAATAAAAACTCACCCAAATCACTGGATCGGGATCATTAAATTGCAGGGCGGCAAAGGCCAGCAAGGTCAATGTAAATAGTGCGGCGATACTTTTGGCGATATAGATCACGGGAATTGTTCTACCTGTTCAATACTGGGTTTTTAAAATGGGTACCCGCTGAGCTCGGCGGCGTAGACTTGTGCCGGTAGGGTTGCATCATCGGCATCGGTGACTAACAGCAGGTGGATTTTATTATTGACCAGCTGTGCCTCCACACCTTCTGCCTTGATTATTTTATCGATGGCGATAGTGCTGTGCAAATCGCTTTGGCTGTTGATAACACCAATGATAGAACCCATGCATTGGCCATCCAGGTAAGCATCAGAGGTATTTTCTGCGGCAGCAGTGAAAATAATGGTGCCGTCGGGCAAAGTGGTTGCATCGGTAAAACAAAGTGGAACCCCCGCTATCTCTCCTAGATCGTAGGGCCTAATAATCGCATCGAGTTTATGTTTGGACTTTTTATCCTTCGTAAGTGTGTATTGATAAAATTGTTTAAGTGAAAAGCGAATGGTTGCATTGAGTTTATTTTTCTTGTTGCCACGCTGGAACAAAATAATATCTTTATCGATAATGACTGCACCTTCGATATTAATTTTACCTATCTCTTCCTTTAATTCGTGATAAAGCAATGCGAGATCAATAATTTCTGCATCGCCTAATTCGCCTTGGTCATTAAATGAAATAATAGCGCCTTTGTGGCGCGCCTCTTTGGAGCCGGAGCCCAGCGCCAGTAGTGCGCCATTCGGGTATTTTTTTGAGGCGGGAATCAGGGTCAATACTTCCAGGTCAGGCTTGGCGGTTTTGCGCTCTTCAAGTTCCAGGGGTAAATCGCCGGAGAAGAGTGGAATTAACTCTCCGTGGCCATCGCCATCGCGCGCAAATAATCCCAAATGGTTTTCATCATCGGCGACTACATACAGCCAGTTGCCAACCTGCACCAAACCGCTCGCAGCACTCAAGTGTGGGTGACGGTCTTTGTGCGATGGGAGGGAAAGCGTTAGTGTTTTGATAGGCGAGAGCAAAATCATACGGGTTATCCCAAGGTTATAATGCCTGATTTTTATTAAGAGGCTTAAGCAGGGTATCCCTATTGCATCATGCAAACAATAACAATCCTAAACCTATCAATGCCGGAATCGTTTGAATATATAGAATCTTGCGCGCGGCAGTCGCTGCACCATAGATACCAGCAATTGCGATGCACACTAAAAAGAAAACCTTAATCGATGTGCCTGCTTCACCCAACCATAGCCCCCAGAGCAAACCTGCCGCTAAAAATCCGTTATATAAACCTTGGTTAGCCGCCAATACTTTGGTAATTGCCGCCTTTTCCGGGGTGTTGCGGAATGCGCGCAGGCCTGCAGGCTTTTCCCACAAGAACATTTCCAATATTAATATATAAATGTGCAGAAGCGCGATTAACAATATCAGGATTTGAGTTGTCATGAACATAGATTTGTTCCTCAGTAAAGAAAGAGTTTTCTGACGGATAACATTTTTTGCGTTCCCCTTGTAGCATGCATTTTTTATTCATTCGTCTTAAGTTAATTATTTAATAGTATTTCAAAACCCTTCTACTTTTTGCATCTTCCATAAATGTGCTGCAATCAGGGCGCGCCAAGGTGAAAACGTGGCTAGCCATGATTGTGTTGTTTTTTCATCGGGCTTTTCTGCAGTATTTAGCAAAAGCTGTAGATTGCTTCTCACGGCTACATCGCCATGAAGCGAGCCGTCCAACCACCCAAAACCACGTAGTAAGGCGTAATTGGCTGTCCAGGGGCCTATACCGGGTACCTTAATCAGGGCATCGTAAATAAGTTGTGCAGCGAGTGGTTTTCCTTGCAAACAATCGTTAAGCCAATCCTCGAGTGGCAAATCGCCGTTATGGATATTCTTGCTTAATTCTATGACTGTTCGTGCTTTGCTATGCGAAAATCCTAGTGAGCGCAAATCGTCTTCTAAGAGTGCAGCAATTTGTGTTGCGCTCGGGTAGCACCAAATGCCTGACGAATGTCGCACACCTGTTTGCTGGATGAATTTTCGGCGGACAGATACCGCAGCGTTAACGCTTATTTGTTGCCCAATAATTGCCCAGGTCAATGCCTCAAAAGTCGTCGCTGCTTGCGGAACACGCAAGCCGGATTGTCGGTCAATCAAATGTTTGACCTGTGGATGGTCTGCGGCATAATTTTCAAAATCGCTAATCGTTTGGTTCAGGCCGAGCATATGTTGGGCATGTTGGTGTAAACGAGCTTGAGTTTTTTCGGCATCCATTTTTTTTCGACCAGAATCTAGATGGAGCTGTACCTCCACGTGTTTTTTAACAAACCTGAATGTGATGCAGGCGGGCATAGCTTGCCACACAATCCCTTTTTTTAATTGCTGTTCATTGACTACTTCAGCAAGCATTTGCGCATCGCGCTGATGGAATGCTAAAAAGTCTGTAAGGCGAAAGTTGTGTGGTAACGCAATGCAGGTCTCGATGATGGTCGGCATGGATTTATGATTTCCCCTCTTCTGCTTCCTGCTGCAATAATTTTTGTTTTCGCTCGACACCCCAGCGATACCCCGACAGATTGCCGTCGCTGCGCACTACTCGGTGACAGGGAATAATGATGGCTATAGCATTGGCTGCACAAGCGCCTGCTACGGCACGCACGGCGTTGGGAGATCCTATCTCCTCGGCTATTTCTGTATAGCTGCGTGTTTCGCCGGCAGGAATTTTTTGTAGTGATTGCCAAACTTTTTGTTGAAATACAGTGCCGCGAATATCCAGCTGTAAATCAATTTTCAGTTGTGGTTGTTCTATCGCGCGAATGACTTGAATAACAGTTTTTAGAAATGTTGAATCCGCTGGGATAAGTTCAGCAGTGGGAAAGCGACGCTGTAAATCGGCATGTAAAAGTTGTGGATCATCACCTAATAGAATTGCACAGATACCTTTTTCGCTTTGTGCGATTAGAACAGCGCCGAGTGAACATGTCTCCAGAGCAAAATAAAGAGTCATTGCGGATTGCTTCCTGGGAATAAGTGAGTTGCGTTGAGTTTCTAGTTGGTGACGATGGGCTTTGGCGTACGCCTTGGGTGTTAGGCCAGTCGCAGCTTTAAATATGCGCTGTAAGTGATAACTGCTAATACCGGCATATTCTGCAAGGTTAGCAAGGCTGGGTTCTTGTGCTGCAGATTCAATAAACCGGCATAGATTAGTGATGCGCTGTGTTTGCAATGCATCGCTGCCCAAGTGTTGTGGATGGCAGCGTTTGCATGCGCGAAAGCCGGCTGCTTCTGCTTGGGTGTGATTGTCAAAGAAGCGCACATTGTCAGGATTGGGGCGACGCGAAGGGCAGCCAGGGCGGCAGTAAACGCCAGTGGTAATAACGGCATACATAAATTGGCCATCAGCGCCGACGTCGCCTAATAGAGGCCAGCGTGGATCAGCAAATGTGTTGGTAGTTGTGGTGCTCATAGCAATACTGAGGTGATGACGTTAGCTTTACTCTAGCGATAAAACCGCTGCAAGACACCCCAAATATTGCTATTACATTCGAAATACTTATTGTGCTTCTTCGGGCAAAGGGTCGCGCTTAAGCAACTGTGGCAAGCTGATGCATAACAATAGCAATGTCGCGAATATTACCAATGGACCGCTGCCGTACATCATAAAGGGGGTCCAGTCTTTTACGGCATAAATCACACCTGTGAAGGTTTGTGCCTGGAATGAATTGCTGCGGCTGAGGATTTTACCGTGGTTATCGATGATCGCACTGGGGCCATTATTCGTGCTGTAAACCAGATAGCGGCCAGTTTCAAGAGCGCGCATTTGCGCCATTTGCATAAATTGTTTTGACTGGATTGAATCGAGAAACCAGCCGAGATTGTTGACGCTCAATAGCACTTGCGTCTCTTTGGCTGCTCGGGCGATTAAATCGGGGTAGACAATCTCGTAGCAGATTGCCGGTGTAATGCGCACACCTTTTGCGATTAAACCGTGCTGGTCTTGTGGTCCCAAATGGATAAACGAGGTCGGCAGATTAAAGAATTCAATCAGGCCACGTAGTTGTTCTTCCAATGGTACATATTCACCAAATGGAACCAGACGACGTTTGTGATAAAAACCATACCCTTGGCCGAGCCCTGCAATTGAGTTGTAATATTTTTTCTTATCTCGGTCTTCATATATGACACCGGTAAAAAGTGCAGTGTCGTGTTCGGCGGCCGTGGTGTTCATCTCTTCCAAAAACGGTAGTGCGTCCTGATAAGTTAGTGATGTTGGAATCGCAGCTTCGGGCCAAATTACCCAATCATTCGTCCACAAGTCAGTACTAAGATCGCGTAACTGATTGAGTGCGGTGATAGTGGTGTCCTGATTAAAGCTGAGTTTGGTGCTTTGGTCGACATTGGGTTGTACCATGCCGATTTTTATGGGAGTTGGATCAGCTTCTGCCCAGGTAATGTTTTTTAAAGTCATTCCCGCGATCCAAAATGCAGCACAACAGGTGCTAGCAATAAGTAATGAGATTTTTTTTGCAGGCTCAGCTTTTATTTTCCATATCCATTCCGCAAATACTGTAGCAGTCAGAATCACAATAAAACTCATACCCATCACGCCGGTAACTGGTGCCCATCCGGCAAGTGGTGTATTTAGATGGGCATAGCCTAAAAATAACCATGGAAAACCGGTTAGCAACCAGGTGCGCATCCATTCACCCAGCAGCCAGCAGGCGGGCAGGGCAATTATTAATCCAAGCGAGTGATGATTAAACCAGCGACCGAAAATATAAAAGGGCAGGATAAAAATGGCCGCCATAAAACAGGCAAAGATAAAAACAAGAAAACCAGCGAATAGTGGCGAAGCTCCACCAAAGTTATGAATGCTAACATAAATCCAGTGAATTCCTGCACCGTAAAACCCCACTCCGAATGCAAAGCAGCGCCAGAGAATGGTTTTGAGCGATTGTTCTTTTAACAATAATGAAAAGGCAGCCAGGCTGATAAGCGCAATCGGCCAGAGCGTAAAAGGCGCAAAACTCAAGGTGATTAATGCACCGCTGAGTAGGGCAATGAATAGCGCCACAGGCTGTGATAAATTCAGGATTTTATCGGGCATAGGTGTTGTCTTTTATGTGTCCGGTTAAAAAAATCCCGCCGTGTGGCGGGATTGTTATCAATTATATTCGCTGCAAATTAATCACTTAATATCGTCAGGCGCAGTAAATGAATTTGGCGGTTATCGGCGTAAAGCACTCTGAACTGCATATTGTCCATTTGCACAACTTCATTGCGCTTGGGTAAGTGACCGAATTCTTGCATGAGTATGCCACCGATGGTGTCAAAATCTTCATCGCTGAACTCCTTCCCAAAAAACTCATTGAAGTCTTCGATAGGCGTTAGGGCCTTAATGATGTAATCATTCTCGCTCACGCGCTTGATAAAATCAGTTGCTTCTTCCTGCTCGTCTGTTTCGTCTTCAATTTCGCCGACGATTTCTTCGAGGATATCTTCAATGGTAAGCAAGCCAGTAATGCCACCATACTCGTCCATAACCAATGCCATGTGGTAGCGGTTTTCGCGGAATTCGCGCAGTAACACATTGACGCGTTTGCTTTCCGGAATAATAGTGGCGGGACGTAAAATGGTTTCCAGATTAAAATTGTCTGTGCCTTTTAGCGCGAGCGGCAATAAATCTTTTGCCAACAAAATGCCTTTTACGTCATCAATATTTTCGCCGATTACGGGGAAACGCGAGTGGCCGGATTCAATTAGTTGCGGTAAATATTCTTGTGGTGAATCTTCAATGCGGATCGCTACTATATGTGAGCGCGGCACCATGATTTCGCGCGCTTGCAGTGATGAGACATCCAGCGCGCCCTCGATAATGCTTAAGGCTTCCTGATCCAACAATTGGTTGTCGGCGGCATCTTTAATAATTTCCAGTAGTTCATCGCGGGATTTTGGTTCCGCACTGAATGCATGGAGCAGTTTATCCAGCCACGATTTCTCATGCTTTTCGTGGCGCTCGTGTTTTTCGGTAGTGGTGCTACTCGGATGGTCGTCCGACATGATATAAGTTCCCAAGGTCTTTTATTCTTCAGTGATTTCTTGATAGGGGGCAGGATACCCTAAACTGGTCAAGATTAGGGTTTCCAGGGTTTCCATTGCTTCGGCCTCATCGTCATCAATGTGGTCAAAACCGACTAAATGCAGGGTTCCATGGATCAGCATGTGCGCCCAATGTGCCTGCAGTGTTTTGCCTTGCTCTTGCGCTTCGCGCTCCACTACCGGGGCGCAGACTACCAGATCACCGAGTAGTGGCACTCCAACTTCCTCCGCAATGTCAGCGGGGAAGGAGAGCACGTTCGTTGGATAATCTCTCCCCCGATATTGCGCGTTTAATTCCTGGCTTTCGTCCTCATCGACGATATAAACACTGACCTCTGCCTCTGCAAGCTTTTGGCTTTGCAAGGCGACACTAATCCAGCGTTCCAGATCAGCCACCGCAGGGATTTGCTGGCTTTGGCTGTTGCTTTCAATATCGATTTGATAGGCCATAGTGCTTAGTCTTGCTTCGGCTGTTGTTGCTCAAAGGCTTCATAGGCTTCGACGATGCGTTGAACAATCGGATGGCGGACCACGTCTTTGGAGGTGAAGTTAGTGAAACTAATGCCATTCACATTATCCAGCACTTCAATTGCGTGGCGCAGTCCAGAGGCCATGCCGCGTGGCAAGTCTATTTGGGTTGGGTCGCCAGTAATGACAGCCGTAGTGCCAAAGCCGATACGGGTCAGGAACATTTTCATCTGTTCGCGAGTGGTGTTTTGGCTTTCATCGAGAATCACAAAGGAGTTGTTCAGAGTGCGGCCGCGCATAAAGGCCAGCGGCGCAACCTCGATAACCCCACGTTCCATTAGTTTGCCAACGGTGTCAAAACCCAGCATTTCAAACAAGGCGTCATAGAGCGGGCGCAAATAGGGGTCAACTTTCTGGGCGAGGTCGCCCGGCAGGAAACCCAGTTTTTCGCCAGCTTCTACTGCCGGGCGTACCAGCAGAATACGTTCAATCTCATTTTTTAGCAGCGCTTCCACAGCGCAGGCAACGGCGAGATAGGTTTTACCGGTACCGGCTGGGCCTATGCCAAAGTTGATATCGTGTTTTTGCACGGCACGTACATAACGCTGCTGGTTCAAACCGCGAGGTTTGATGGTGCATTTTTTGGTGCGGATAAGGGTAATGCCGGCCTCATCGTTATTTGAGATCGTAGTAGGTGACGCGCCGCTCAGCGCTTGAGCCTCTGCGTTATCCAGTTGTTCCATAAGTTGTTCAATACCAGAAGTTTGCAGTGCTAAATGCACTTCATCGGGGGTGAGTTCGTTTTGTTCGGTTGTGAGATAGAGATTGCGCAGCAGCTCCGCGCCCGCGCGAATCCTGGCGGAAGGGCCGGTCAATTCGAATTCGCTACCGCGATGGCGGATTTCTATCTCCAGGCGTTCTTCAACCTGGCGCAGATGTTGGCCAAGAAGGCCGCAGAGATTGGCAAGGCGACGACTATCACTGGGTTCCAGCGTCAATGACTGGGTGACTATTTCCGGGGGGGCTATAACCTGGGTATTCAAAGTGGTTGGTAAGCTCTTGTGACTCAATGAAAACTAAGACTAAACCATTCGGCGGAAGTGATAAAGCCTAAATTACTGCTGAATCTGTGCTGAATGGTTCTTTAATTTAATTGTTTTTTTAGGTTGTTTTAGTAACTCTTTGTATTTGTTGTTATTTTTAATTTTATATGACTGTCGATACGGGGGCGACAGGCGCCCCCGGAATATTTGCTTTTGCAATCAGGATTTTACCAGCAAGTTATTCACTACCCCTTTTACATCATTATGTTTGGCCGCTATAGCCTGTGCCAACGCTTTCTCTTCCTGTGATTTTACTTTGCCTGACAAAGTCACTTTGTCGTTGAGTGTATCCACATCAATGTCGATGCCCTTAATATTTTTGGATGCCAAAAGCTCAGTTTTAATCGCCGCAGTCGTGGAAACATCGGTCACGTACTGGGCAAAACTACGGCCCTTAAGACGATTGGATTCCGCCACCTTGGCGGGTTTTTCAATAACCTTTATTTTGTTCGTCACTGAGTCAATCCCCTCAATACCCAGTGCAATATTTTCTGCAAGCTCTCTGTCAATATCGGAATATACATTTCCTTCCAGCGTTGCTCTATCGCCATCCACGCGAATGTCAATTTCGAACGGGTTGAGGTGTTTATTAAGGATCAACGCAGTCTCCAACTTGCTTTCAATCCAGCCATCTTTGAATGCGGACTTACTGTCTTGCCAGGTTTGTTCACTGTCTTGTTTAAATTCGGCCCAAAATTCGGCAGCTGATTGTTTTTCAGTGTAGGTGCTGTTGGTTGTACCTGACTCTTTGTTGGCGGCTACTGACATGGTAGCAGTTAGTGCAAATGCACTCAGTGGCATGGCAATCGAATAAAATAAAGTCGATTTCATGATGTTCTCCTTTTGCTAACTGTTTTGTAACTCGGTCAATCGTAAAGCAGAAAGTTAAAAAGTAGTCGATGCGTTTAACTAAAAACGCATACAAAAATAATGCTGATTTTATGCCAATTTCCTAAAAACACCCTAAAGCCCACGTCTTTCTTGTGTAGGAAGTAAAAACAAATTATGTATTTTAATTTTAAAATTAAAATAAAAATTCTAAATAAATTTGAAAAATCTACAAAATTTGTAAATTTTATGTGCATTTTAAATGCTCTTTCGGTTGTGATTTTAAATGTCTGTTACAGGTGGTATGAAAATAGCAAGAGCCTTTGGTCACTGCAGCAAATTGAGGAAGGCCATATGAATAGCACTTTCATCATCCGTGAGCCAACTAGTAGAAAAGACGGCGTTATTTCCTTGGCGCTGAATATATTAGTTGTGATTGCGGTGCTTTATACCTTGTATTTTTGTCGCACATTGATGCTTCCTATATTCGTAGCAGGTTTTATAGCGTTGTTTTCCAGCCCGCTAGTTCGTTTTGTTGCTGGTTTTAGAGTGCCGCATGCCCTTGCAGCAGCATTAGTCGTGCTTCTTCTAATTGTGGGGTTGGGGGCTACCTTTGTGATTCTTGTTGGGCCGGCGGGCCATTGGCTGGATAGTTTGCCAGCCTTGGGTGACAAACTTGTAGCGCAAATTAATGGATTGTCAGATAGATTTAATCTGTTCAGGGCACAAATATTGCCCGATGCAGAAGGGCACAGTGGCGCGGTTGGTAATGCACTGGAAACTATTTTCTTTTCTGCATTTTCTGTGGTTGCGGGAACAACGGCAATGTTTTTAATAGAAATTGTCGCGGTGTTTGTAATCACCTATTTTTTTCTTGTATATGGCGATAATTTAATGCGAAATTTGGTGCGTGCCCAATCGTCTTTTGCTGAGAAAAAGAAAGCGGTTATTATTTTTCAAACTGTACGTGATGATATTTCACGTTATGCACTGTTGATTTCCATTATTAATATTGGTTTAGGTCTGGCGACGGCCTGTGTAATGGCACTGTTGGGTGTAGACGATCCATTTCTCTGGGGGGCTTTAGCGGCCATCTTGAATTTTGCACCTTATATAGGCCCCTTGGTTTTATCAATCATCTTGACTGGCGTGGGCTTCATTGAATATGAAACTTGGGGCTTGGCACTCATGGTGCCCGGCAGCTTTTTGCTGTTAAATTTTATTGAGTCACAACTCGTTACGCCGACAGTATTGGGGCAACGTTTCAATATGAATCCCTTATTGGTAGTGTTGTGGATGTTTGTCTGGGGTTGGGTATGGGGCGTAATCGGGCTGCTAATTGCAATTCCCTTATTGGTTTGTTTTAAAATTTTATCTTCGCACCTTGATTTAATTGGCTGCTGGATCAATGTGTTGGATGGCGATAATAGCTGTGAAAAGAGGTAGTAACACGATGATTGTTGTGTAAGGTTTTCTACCTTTTGTAACCTTTGCAATATTTATATTTCAATATTTTTTTGTTTAATAGTTTTTAAGCATAATTACCATCTGCACACCACCATCCGTATTGTCGATCATGTTATAAGTGCATGAATCCATTGGTTTTATCTCTTTTTTATCTTAATTGCTTATTTCAAAGAACAATATGTACTTTCTGTAAAAAGGAAATAACTTGGCACGTTCATTGAAGGTAACAATATGAATGCTTAAAAAGGAGAATCCCATGCTTTATTATTCGTTGATATTTTTTATCGTTGCCATTATTGCCGGTCTTCTCGGTTTTGGTGGCATTGCCGGTGCGGCATCAGGGATAGCACAAATTTTATTTTTTGTGTTTTTAGTGCTTTTTGTTTTGTCGCTGATTTTTGGTCGTCGCCGTCTTTAAGTGACAGCATCACTACGCTGTTATCGCAAGTGTGAGTAACTTACACAGTCCTTAATGTGTTTAATTAACCAAACTGAGAGGTAATAACCATGGCTACTCAAGCTTCATTAAAAAGTAATGAGAATGGTAAATTGGACGATATCTCTATGTCAGAGGCTATTGCTCAATTTAAAGAAGCAACATCCAGTATTTATGATGCTGTTGGTTCTATTGGCAGTGCAACTGCTGCTAACGCAAAAATTCACCTTCAAGAAGGTAAAGCACGCGCCTTGGAGTTGGAAGAAAAAGCTGAAGAAGTTGTTAGGGCTAAACCCCTGGTGACAGTGGGCGTCGCTTTTGCGGCGGGTTGGTTAGTATCTTATTTATTGCAACGTCGCCACTGAGTTGTCGGTTCATGAATAGTCATGATCATAAAAAAAATTCCCCTGATGTTAAAAATCCTCGGGGGAGTTTTCTAGGTGATAAACTTTTAGGGGAAAGTACGACAGAAAATAATGCGTCGCCACTCTCTTCTGCCAGTTGGGAAGCCGATGTAGAGCAAACCTTGCAGCTGGGAGAGCAATTGGTAGGCTTTATCGGGGGTGTCGTGGATTTAGCGAGGGTAGAGGCTTTACTTGCTATTCGTACTTTCCCTAAGTTGATCATGTTGTGGCTGTTAATGATGCCCGTTATGTTATTAACCTGGTGCGCTTTTTCTGTACTTATGGCGTGGGCGGTATTTGCAGCAAGTGGGCAGATCGGTTTGGGTATGCTGACGTTTTTTCTGCAGCAGGTATTATTGTTATTAGTCTGTCGTTGGTTGTTTGTAAAATATCGTACACGTATGACCTTGCCCTGTACGCGCCTACAAATTGATAATTTTGTACGGAGTATGCAAGATGGATTTAATAGCAGAGATAAAACGAAAGAATGATCAGTTATTGTTGCAAAATACAGTGCTGCAGCAATGTTGGTGTGCAAGAATTAATACGTCTAAATTCAGTTCATTTTTGATTACGTTTGCAATAGCTCCTTTTATTGCTGGTGCCGTGACCCAGCTCGTATTGGGAGCTAAAATCCTCATGTCGCATCAGCTGTACCGTGTTGCTTTGTCTGGTTTGAGATTTTGGTCGCAGCGCTCGATTGGCACAAAAAAGTGAATTGTATCGCTAAGTTCGTTATAGCTGCTGCTTTCTTCTCTCTGACTGGTGCTAGAATACGCCTCGATGCTAGCTAGCTAACATGAGGAGTTTGATTGTGGCTGATGTCTTACTGGTTGACGACGATAAACGTTTTCTGGACGCAACTGTGCAACTGCTGGGGTTATTGGGGCATAGTGTGACTGCTGCAGATTCTGTTGCACAGGCTCGGGAGTTGATCAGCAAAAATGTCTACACCCATATGATTTTGGATTTAATCCTGCCCGATGGCAGCGGCTTGCATTTGCTGGAAGCCTTGCCAACCCCGAATACCACGAAAATTACACTTATTACTGGTCACCCCTCTGTTAAATCGATTGTAAAAAATTTATATGGGTCAAATATAGGCTACCTCATCAAGCCCATAGATTTGCAACAATTGGAATCACTTTTTGAAGAAAAAAAGCTGGCATTTGCCAAATCAGAGTCCTCTATCAAATTACATTTTGGTTATTTGGTTGGTGAATCTGCACCCATGCGCCATCTATATGAAATGATTGAACGAGTGGCGGCAACCAAAGCCAATGTTATGTTGTTGGGTGAGAGCGGTGTAGGAAAGGAAATGGTGGCTGCAGCGATTCATTATGCCAGTCAGGTAGAGGGGGATTATGTTGCGGCCAACTGCGGCGCTTTTTCACGTGAGTTGATCAATAGCGAATTATTTGGTCATGAGAAGGGAGCTTTTACCGGTGCAACCCATCGAAAAATTGGCGTATTTGAACAGGCAAATAAGGGAACTTTATTTCTAGATGAAATTACGGAGATGCCAATTGATCTTCAACCTAATTTATTGCGCGTATTGGAAACCCAGAAAGTGACCCGCTTGGGCGCCACAACGAGTGTTGATATTGAGGGAAGGGTTGTTTCCGCAACTAATCGCACCGAACAAGATATGGCCGTGCAGGGTTGCTTGCGAGAGGATTTATATTTTCGTTTGGCGGTGTTTCCCATTCACATTCCACCGTTGCGCGCGCGCAAAGAAGATATCCCATTATTAGTCCAGCATTTTTTGGCTGGATTTAATCAGGAATATAATGGCGCCATAGGTATTAATGACGAATCAATGAAACGATTGATTGATTATGACTGGCCAGGCAATGTACGCGAACTGCGTCATGCTATTCATCGCGCTTACATTATGGCTGATCAACAACAAAAGGTATTGGTGTTGCCTGAAAATCTTACATCACCTTTTTCTAAAGTTGCTCATCAGCCTCAGGCGGGTATTCGTGTTGGGAAAACAGTTGAAGAGGTTGAGCGTGAGCTTATAGAGTCTACTCTGGAGCATTTTGATGGCGATAAAAAGCAGGCTGCCGATATTCTTGGTATCAGTTTAAAGACACTCTATAACCGATTGAACAGTTATGGCAATGTTGAGTTATAGGAGTTGAATATGGACGGCGAAAAAAATCGATTTGTGCATGACTTGCGCAATCCTCTCAATACCATTTCAATTAACGCAGAGCTGGGTAAGTTGACCTTGGAGCGCACAGGGGATATACGTAAAGCAATCAGTATATTTGAGACTATTTTGACGGAGTGCCAGCAGTGTAGCCAGGTGCTCGAAACACTGCACAATACCCGGTTCACTCGTGCGCTCGATAGTAGTAGCGAGGGCGGGGAGACGTGAGTAGCGACTCATTAATCGGTAACAATCCATTCAATAAATATATTATCAATAAGCTGCCTAGCTCTGTGTGGGTGATGGCTCTTTCCGCTGCCATTACTTTTTTTGCTGTTAGTGCTGTACTTGCCTATCGCTCTATTGATGTGATTACTGAAAATAACATCAGTATTAATAATACCTTGCATACAATTAATTTGATTAAAGATCTAAACACGGAACTTGCGGCAGCAGAATCCAGTCAAAGAGGTTACCTGCTAACTGAAGATGCCGATTATCTTCAGCCTTATCACCAAACATTGGTTGTGGTCGATGATTTATTAAATCGGTTGGGCGAATCGACAACGCAACTACCGCAACAAAAAAATCGTTTCGAACTTCTTCACAATTATGTGAGAAAAAAAATTGATGAAATGCAACGGATAGTGGCATTGACCAATAGGGATGAAATTCGAGCGGCAATACGTCAGGTTAAAACCGACGAGGGTATTGAATTGATGCGTGCTATTTCACAGCTACTGGGTGAAATGGAAAATGAAGAATTTACGTTGCTGGAAAAAAACAAAGTGGTCGCAGCAGAGAATAAGCAATTTATTCTCATGGCGTTGTTGCTGGCGAATGGTATTGGTTTGATTCTATCGTTAGGCGTTTTTTATACCTTGTACCGTAATTCCAATAAAGTAGCGGAATTGAATTCAGCCCTCGCGCTCGCTAATGCCGAATTGGAAGAAAAGGTCGGTGTGCGCACCCAAGCGTTATTGCAATACTCCGAGGAATTGCAACGCAGTAACCGGGAGTTGGAAGAGTTTGCCTTCGTTGCCTCCCATGACTTACAAGAGCCCTTGCGTAAAATTCGTGCTTTTGGTGATCGATTGCAACAAAAATTTTCTGGTCAGTTAGGTGAAACGGGTTCTAATTATGTTGTGCGCATGCAGGCGGCGTCTGAACGTATGTCAGCGTTAATTGATGATCTATTGAGTTTTTCGCGCGTGACCACAAAACAGCGGCCATTTGTTAGGGTCGATTTAAATGAAGTCATGCATAGGGTGATGGATGATCTTGATTATGCGATTGAAGAAACCAATGCCCAATTACATATAGATCCTATGCCAACAATTGATGCCGATGCTTCGCAAATGGCACAAGTATTTATGAATCTGGTCGCCAATAGCTTGAAATTTCATTCGCCTGATGCGCGCCCTATTATTGCCATCACTTGCGAAAGTAACCTGGCATCACCTATAGCGGATGATAAACGTCACTGGTGCTGTTTACGCTTCGCCGATCAAGGTATCGGATTTGAGGCTCAATATGCTGAGCGGGTATTTAGCCTATTCCAGCGTTTACACGGACGCGACGAGTATTCCGGTACTGGTATAGGTTTGGCTTTATGTCGAAAAATTATTGAACGCCACGGCGGTACAATTACAGCGCAGAGTGAACCCGGTGAAGGTGCCATATTTACAATCTTTCTACCTATGACACAAATGGTGATAGAGCCTTTAATCGATTTGCTTGCGGATGCTCCATAGCAGTGAGATGTCGCTATTTTAGCAAACTAAGGATGTACCTATGAATGTTCCCAAAAAAACCTTGATCATTTTAATGGCAGATGATGATGCTGATGATCGTTTGTTAGCACAAGAAGCTATGCATGAAAGCCGTGTTCTCAATGAATTGCATTTTGTTGAGGATGGGGTGCAATTGTTAAGCTATTTGCGTGGTGATAATGATTTTAGTGATCGCGCATTATACCCAATGCCAGGTTTGATCTTATTGGATTTAAATATGCCAAAAATGGATGGCCGTGAAGCGCTGGCAGAAATTAAAGCTGATCCTAGACTGCGTCGTATCCCGGTTGTGATTTTAACAACATCAAAAGCGGAGGAGGATATGGTGAAAGGTTACGATCTTGGTGCTGCATCCTATATCACCAAACCCGTGACATTTGATGCATTGGTTGAATTGATGCGCACTTTGGGAAAATATTGGGTAGAGTTTGTGGAGCTGCCGTAATTATCAAGGAGGCAAAAAGCTAACATGCATCATGTAAAGCTACTAATTATCGATGATGACGAAGATGACTTCATACTCGTTAAGGATTTACTCGAAGATATTAGTCATACCTGCATCCTGGATTGGGCCTCGACCTATGAGGCGGGCCAGCGATTATTAGCAGAAGATAGACACGACCTGTGTTTGATGGATTATAAACTCGGTGCACGTGATGGTATTGAATTGTTAAAGTTTTCCAATGAAGTAGGTTTTTCTGGCCCGGTTATCTTGCTTACTGGTATGCATCAGGTTGAGGTGGATCGTCAGGCGTTACAGGCAGGTGCTGTTGATTATTTAGTAAAATCCAAACTCAGTGCCGAACAACTTGCGCGCGCAATTCGCTATGCATTGGCGCGTCGTGAAGTTGAGCGCGAGCGAGTAGAGCGGTTAAAGGCAGAAGCTGAGAATCGTTCAAAAAGTGAATTCCTTGCCCATCTCAGCCATGAATTGCGCACACCACTTTCTGCCATTTTAGGGTTTACCGAATTATTACTGAATAAAAGCAATGATTCAGAAAGCTCTGCGCATTTGCGTATAGTGCATCGCAATGGCAAACACTTACTTGGATTGCTCAATGATATTTTGGATTTATCTAAAATTGAGGCGGGTAAATTGGAGTTGGAGAAGCAACCGATTTCGCTTTCAGCTTTTCTCACTGATATCTATTTTTTAATGCAAGGTGCTGCAGCTGACAAAAATTTGCAGTTGCGCATTGAAGCACCGCACCCATTACCCATTGTTATCTACAGCGATCAAATGCGTTTGCGACAAATTTTGTTAAATTTGATGGGCAATGCGATTAAATTCACCCGTGAAGGGGAAGTCCTATTAAAGATTGATTGGCTTGAGGAGAATGGAAATAATAAAATCTGTTTTTGTGTCAAAGATTCCGGAATCGGTATTTGTGCAGAGACTCTTAAAGTTATTTTTGAACCTTTCGTGCAATCAAAAAATGCACAAGTTCATCCTCGTGCGGGCACCGGGCTAGGGTTGACGATTAGTAAACAGTTAGTGGAACGCTTGGGCGGAAATATAGAGGTCCGCAGTGAAGTTGGTGTAGGGAGCGAGTTCAGTTTTACCTTGGAGCTGGATCATCTTGAATGTGTAGAAACCGAAATTCTTGCATTAAATTTTGATAAACCGGAAGAGCTTCATGTACAGATACCACATTTTACTGGCCGCGTACTAGTAGCTGATGATTTGCGCGATATTCGTACTCTGGTGGGGCAATTTGTTCAACTTACCGGCGCGGAAGTGGTTTACGCCACCGATGGCGCGGATGTTATCCGTATCGTTAATTCCGATAACCTTGCCGATAAAACGTTCGATTTGATTTTGATGGATATTCATATGCCGGTTATGGATGGGCATCAGGCTGCGCAGCAGTTGCGCTATCAGGGTTTTACGCGGCCGCTGGTGGCACTAACCGCAGCACATATGAAAGGTGATATGGATCGGTGTTTTGAATCGGGGTTTACAGCGTATTTAAGTAAACCACTTGATCAAACCCGGCTTTATAATTGTTTATCTCGATTTCTGTCTCCTGCGAAGAGTGGGCTCTCCAAGAATGAACCGGTAATACCACCACAGCAAAAATCCATTTTAGTCGTGGAAGATGATGCAGATGCTTTGGCAGCAATGGAGGGGTTATTAACCCTTATAGGCTGGCAAGTATTTAGTACCCAGTATGCCACTGCCGCCTTGGCAGCAATTGAGCAACACAAACCGGATACAGTGCTGATCGATTTGAATTTGCCTGATATGAATGGTTATGACTGTGCTGCACAAATTCATAAGTTAAACCCTCAACTGCGTATTATTATTGCCAGCGGAGAAGCTGTTAATCCTCAACGGGCTGCAGATGTCGGTGTTACGGCCAGTTTATTAAAGCCAGTGTCGCTCGCCCAGCTTGAGGCTATATTGGCCTAAGTAATTTGAGTGGATTGTTGTTTTGGCGGATTGTTAAATAATTGTGCTAGTTCTATTCAAATTTTGTAAAACATACAAAATTCAGATGCCATCCTGATTTTATTTATACCTCCTGTGCCGGTAAAGTGCCCGCCAATTCTGTGTTTTGCAGGATTGGCACGCAATACGCTATATATTCTGTGTCGATACAACCACTGCATAAGGAGTTTTTATGAATTTATTACAACGTGTATTTATCATCGCTTTGTTAGCTGTGCCCTTAGCTGCATGTGACTCCAACGATGGATCAGCTGAAAAGCTGGGCGAGAATGTTGATAAAGCGCTTGATGAAACCCGCGATAAATTGGATGACACCGCGGATGAAATCAAGGATGGTGTTGAGGATGCTTGCGAAGAGGCATCCGACAAGAACTGCTAGTGTTTAACTATTGATAGTTTTACCTACAGTCTTGGCAAATAAAAATCCCCGTGTTGGTATTGCCAGCATGGGGATTTTTTTATTGCGCTTTTCAATTCCTATTTTTGGGGAATAATTATTTTATCCAGTCTGCATCCAGTTCCGAGCTGACCAATGTGCCGCGCAATGAATTGGTCAGCGCTTCTTCGATAAGAATATCGGCAAATTTACCAATTAGATCGGCATTGTCGCTGCGGAAATTCACTACGCGATTATTCTCGGTGCGGCCGCAGAGTTGGCCGGGATCTTTTTTGGAATAACCGGTCACCAGAATGCGCTCGGTATTGCCCACCATGCGGCGACTAATTGCCAGCGCTTGTTGGATCAAACGATCCTGCAAAATAGCAAGGCGATGTTTCTTCACTTCTTCCGGTGTGTCATCGGGGAAGTCAGCCGCAGGAGTGCCCGGGCGTGCGCTGTAAATAAAACTGTATGACGTATCAAAATCCATATCCTGGATCAGCTTCATAGTTGCTTCAAAATCGGCATCCGTTTCTCCGGGGAAGCCGATAATAAAATCCGAAGAGAAACTGATATTAGGGCGATTCTTTTTGATGCGGCGCAATTTGGATTTGTATTCCAGCGCGGTGTGGCCGCGCTTCATAGCCATCAATATACGGTCAGAGCCGCTCTGCACCGGCAAGTGAAGGTGGCTTACCAATTCGGGAACCTGGTTGTAAACCTCAATCAGCGCATCGCTGAATTCCACCGGGTGCGATGTCGTGAAACGGATGCGATCGATACCATCGATGGCAGCAACGTAGGTAATCAATTCCGCCAAATCAATCTGGGTTCCGTCTGCTGCATCGCCGCGATAGGCATTCACGTTTTGGCCGAGCAAGTTGACTTCACGCACACCTTGTTTGGCGAGGTGCAGAATTTCTGCCATCACATCGGCCACCGGGCGGCTGACTTCTTCACCGCGGGTGTAGGGTACTACGCAGAAGGTGCAGTATTTGGAGCAGCCTTCCATGATCGATACAAAGGCGCTGACGCCATCGGCATCGGGTTGTGGCAAACGGTCAAACTTTTCAATTTCAGGAAAGCTGACATCCACCACGACTACGCCGTTGCTTCTCTTGGTTTCCATCATTTCCGGCAGGCGATGCAGGGTTTGCGGGCCGAAAATTAAATCCACGTAGGGTGCGCGCTTGGCGATAGCAGCACCTTCCTGGCTGGCAACACAACCGCCGACACCAATCACCAGGTCCGGGTTCTTTTTCTTGAGTTTTTTCCAGCGACCTAGTTCATGGAACAGGCGTTCCTGTGCTTTTTCGCGGATGGAGCAGGTGTTGATAAGAATGACATCAGCATCCTCCGGGTCTTCGGTGGGCACCATGTTGTGCGATTCACCCAACAAATCCTTCATGCGCGATGAATCGTACTCATTCATCTGGCAGCCGTGGGTTTTGATATAGAGCTTTTTGCTGGGCACTTCAGTGGTGGACATCGAACGACTACCTGCTTGGAATTACGCTGACTGATGCGTGTTGCTAAATCACGGTTTGGTTACGCCGTTGATCGAAAAACGCGCAGAAAAAGAAGGCGCGCATTATAGCTATCTTACGGGGTAAAGCCTATAGAAAAGGCCTTGGCATTCGACGATCGATGAATTAGCCTGCGGCGGTTTTTATCCTCTATGAGCCAATAATCCATGAATGCCATACTCGACCAAATCGCCGATGTCTATGTACCTCTGCTATTAGCCATTGCATTGGGTGTTGCAACCGTTAAATGGATGAATGGCCAGCGCTGGTTTTGGCTGCGTTTGCTGGCGTCAGCACTGCTGGTGTATGGATTGATGTTTGCCGATAACCGCTGGCATTGGTGGCCAGCGCTGGGGTTGGATTATTCCACCCACACTGCGGCGGCTCTGGCTTTGGCGATATTTATTGGTGTTGGATTGCGTACTCGCTTGGTGTGGATTCTGTTGGGCACGAGCCTGTTGGCCTACGGTGAGCTGATGTTTTATCTTGGCTACCACACTTGGCGTGATATGGGCGCAACTGCCGCTGTGATTGGTGCAGGGCTCTGGTTGATTTATCGCGCGCCGCTTGGACGGTTTGGCCATCGCCGATAGAGCCAGCGCAGGTGAGGGCGCCCGTGTTACTATGCGCGCCCGCGATCCAGCCTGGTTATGGCTGTTCCCGATTCAAATTCTTATAGGTAAACCATGAAAAAGACGTTCAAACTCCATGTCGAAGGCAAAAATAGTGACCGCGTATTGGAGGCCATCAAGCACGAAGTGCGCAAATACGTAAAACGCGAACGCCGCAAAACCCTGCCAAAAGGTGTCGATTACTGGGCATTCGATTGCAAATTTGGCGTGACGGCGGATGTCGCAGAAGTGGTGCGTTTGGGCGAACTCACCAAAAAGATGGATGAAGTTGCGGTTGCTGGTGGCGATAGTTTTTACGTTGAGATTTTAGCTGCGCACGGCATCCGCAAACCGCGCGAAGCTGGTGATGACAGTATTGATGATGACGAAGATCTGAATGATTAATCGCTCAGGTCAGATGTAAAAAAGCCGCCTCAGGAACCCCGGAGGCGGCTTTTTTATTGCCATCAATTCTGTTGGCTTATTTCTTTTTCGGGCGTGTTGATCTACCCAGTGTGCTGGCCGGGCGCGCATCTTTTGAGCCGGCGCGTTTGGGTTTGCTGGCAGGTTTACTGCTGGTTTTGGTTGTAGCAGTGCCTCTTCCTGATTTGGGGGCGGCCGATTTAGATGTACCCGCTTTGGCAAAGCCTGATTTTTTAGGGTCGCCTGCTTTGGATCTGCCCGAAGGTTTGCTTGCCAATTTCAGCAAACCACTTTTGGGTTTGCTTGCGACTTTGACGACTTGTTCGGTCACTTCAAAATCTTTGATTTTTTCGCGTTTGATTTTGGTGCCGATCACTTCTTCGATCAGCGATATTTTGTGTTCTTCAGCGGGTGTCACCAATGAAATTGCGACACCTTTTTTACCGGCGCGACCCGTGCGGCCGACGCGGTGTACATAGTCTTCAGTAAAGAAGGGTAGATCGAGGTTGACGACATAATCCAGCCCCTGGATATCCAAGCCGCGCGCGGCGACTTCGGTCGCCACCAACACTTGCAGTTTGCCTTCTTTAAATTCCTGCAGCGCACGTTTGCGCGAACCCTGGGTTTTTTCGCTGTGGATTACCGCCGCGTCAACCTTATCGAGTTTCAATGCCTTGTGCAGGTTCTCCGCTTCTTCGCGGGTGCTGCTGAACACCATCACCTGATACCAATTCTGTTCGCGCAGTAAATGGATGAACAGTTCATATTTGCGGTCGCTGTCCACCGGGTAGAGCACGTGGTCCACAGTTTCCGCGACTGAATTGCGCTTGGAGATGGAGATCAGGGTGGGTCGGTTCATTGCCTGCTTGGCGAGATTGGTAACCAGCGGTGAGCTGGTTGCCGAAAAAAACATCGTTTGGTGTTTGCGCACAATGCTGGTGAGGATCGCGTGCATATCGGTAACAAAACCCATATCCATCATGCGGTCGGCTTCATCGAGTACCGCGAATTCCACTTTGGCCAAATTGATATTGCCCAGCTCGACATGCTCCATCAGCCGCCCCGGTGTTGCTACCAGAATATCGACACCCGCGCGCAGCTTATTGGCCTGGCCGGTGAGTTTTACTCCGCCATAGACGGTAGTGATTTTAAACGGCGTGAACTGCGCGAATTGCTGCATTGCCTCGGCGATTTGCTGCACCAGTTCGCGCGTAGGCGCGAGGATCAGGGTGCGTACAAAACCGGCCTCGGTGTGTTTGGTTTTTTCCAGCATTTGCTGCAATACCGGCAGGCTATAGGCGGCGGTTTTACCCGTGCCAGTCTGGGCGGTAGCGAGCAGGTCGATGCCGCGGCGTGCAGCGGGAATCGCCTCCTGCTGGATGGGCGTCAGGGTTTTAAAGCCAATGATTTTAATGGCATGGAGTAATTCGGGTGCGAGGCCGAGGGAGGCAAAGTTCATAAACAAATCGACTGGTTAGTATTCAAGGCCGCGCAGTATACCGGTTAACGCCCTGTATTAGGTGGTTCTAGCTTACCTAAACCACGGGTTTCTGCCCCTGCGGTGAGAAAATTTAAGGTTAGGCTTTAGGGTGGTTAATAACCCAATCGACTAATAGCTCTGTATGAAAATCAGTCAAATGGGGCGAGAATAGAGGAAACATGTGGTATCCTGCGCGCCCTTTGCAAGGTCTGATCAGGTACCTTGCCCGAGCTGTTTATCAAATGATTTCCCAAGAGAGTGTTATGGCTGTTAAACCCGTATACAAAGTGATATTCCTCAACCAAGGTCAGGTTTACGAAGTATTTTGCTCTGCGATTTACCAAAGCGAAATGTATGGCTTTATCGAAATTGAAGAGTTTGTATTTGGTGAGCGCAGTGGTTTATTGATAGATCCCGCCGAAGAAAAACTCAAAACCGAGTTTGCCGGTGTAAAACGCTCCTACATTCCGATGCATTCCATCGTGCGTATCGATGAAGTAGAAAAAGAAGGTCCCGCCAAGATTTCCGAGGTCAAAGGCGGCAGCGATAAAATCGCCCAGTTCCCCTACGGCGGATTTATGCCCAATCCCAACCTTGGCGAATAACATCTCATTTTCTCGCTACACTTGCTCAATAACCCTATTGAGCAAGTGTCATGTCCCAAGTCCATCTTCCCTCTGATCTTTTTCTTGCAATTGACCAAGGCGGCCAAAGCACCCGCGTTGCAATCTACTCAAGCACTGGCAAACAAATCTGTTGTTACTCTGCCGCCTGCGCAACAACACATCGCAGGCCTGCTCAATCGAGCTACGAATACATCGAACAAAACGGCGAAGAAATCCTCACCGGTATTCGCGACTGTTTGCAAAAAATACAACAGCATCTTGGCGACGATGTAACAAAAATCCAGGCCGCGAGTTTTGCCGGGCAGGGCTCATCGCTGTTGTGCTGGAACAATCAAACCGGTGCAGCGCTGACGCCAGTGTTAAGTTGGCAAGATATTCGCGGTGAACCTTACTTAACGAATAGTCCACTTACACACCAACAAACCCAAGAGCTCACAGGCTTGCGTTTGTCTCCGCATTACGGCGCAACCAAAATACGTTGGTGCCTTGAGCACGATAAAAACGTCGTACAAGCGCAACAAGACAATTGCCTCAGTATCGGCCCCATCGTCAGTTATATTTTTTGGCATTTGCTTGGCAAACAATCCCTTGTCGATCCCGGCCACGCCCAGCGCACCTTATTGTGGAATTTGCAGTGCAACGAGTGGGACCAATCGCTACTGGATATTTTTAAAATCCCACGCGCTGTTTTGCCGCATTGCCAATATCACAATAGCCACTTTGGCGATTTGCAGTTGGGCAATCACACCATCCCCTTCAGCGCGAGCGCGCGCGATCAAGGTGCATCACTTTTTGCGCGCGGTTTACCGGAGCCGGATAGCTGTTACATCAATATCGGCACCGGCGCATTTATCCAGCGCCTGAGTGAAAATTTGCATGCACCTGAAGGGTTATTGGTGAGCCCCCTCTGGTTGCCGGAAAATCCTGTAGATAAAAAATATTACGCATGGGAGGCAACCGTAAACGGCGCAGCGGCTGCGATCAGTTTTATCCAACAACAAACCGGTTTGGCAATTACACCGCAAGACATTGATAGCGCACTTGCACTAGATCCCACAGCTGATTGCTATTTCCTAAATGCCGTCGGCGGCCTAAGTGCACCTTATTGGCGAACCGATTTGCAATCGCGTTTTAGTGAAAACTTATCGGCAGAAGAAAAAATTCTCGCGTGGATTGAATCTGTTATTTTCCAGATTGTTATCAACGTGCAATTAATGAATCAACTTGGAAGCACAAAAAAAATAATTATCAGCGGCGGCTTCAGCAAAGCCGATGCTGTCTGCCAAAAAATTGCAGACCTCACCAACGCCAATATCCACCGCAGCGATAACGCGGATGCAACCGTACAAGGCGTAGCCTGCATGGCTGCCGGGTTACCGCAAAGTTGGAAGCCGGTTTTGCAAGAGGATGTATTTACCCCGCAACAAAACCCGGAATTACTGCAGCGCTTCACCAAATGGCAATCCGCAATGCAACAGTGGATTATCCCGTAGGGTCACCGCTTGCTACGCCCTACATTATCCGCGTGCGGCCACCATCGGTGTTACCAATCCGCCCATTAGGCTCCGTGTAATATGGTGTAATATTTTTGGCACTATAAGTCACATAATCTTTGTGGCTTCAGTCACAGGAGTGACCGCAGCAGTTTTGGCAGGGCAGGGATTGCAGTATGGAAATCTGGATAAGCCCTGACTTGGTTGCTATGGAATTATGGATATTAATAAAGCACTACTGCTTTGCCTGCTATTAATTCCTTCGCTCGTTTCTGCCCATGGTGGCAGAACAGATAAATACGGCTGCCATAACGATAGAAAAAACGGTGGTTATCACTGTCACAACGGCGGCTCAGCTCCAAAACCCCAAAGTATCCGCACGTCCGATAACGCAACGCGTACAACTTCAGCAAAATCTCATTCATTTTCAGGTTGATAATGAAATGGTTTTGGATGGTAAGGCTAGTTGTTTGTTGTTGGAGGTTTTGTTGGGGAAGGTGGGGTGAGGGCAGCTTTGCGCTCTTTTTTGATCAATGGCACAATCAAGGTGAGTTGCTGCGAGCCGCGCAGGCTGAGTTTACAAATCACAACGGATTGAAGGTCAGCAATGTGCCCAAAGCGGTCTTTGGTGCAGTAATGAATGGTTGGGTAGATGTTTACCTTAATAGAGTCCGCTAAAAGTTGAATTAAGCCGGAAATGTTCCGCCTTTAGCTCCCTTAACAGAAAATGATGGAACGACTGGAAGCCAGTAATGGCGTGGGCTTGGAAGAATTGTTGTTAAATATCTTTTAAAACCTATACGGAAAAATTCCGGCTCGAAATGCGGAAACTTTCCATCTAATTACATTATTAGGCAATGGGTGAGTTATGTTTAATTACAACCCAAGAGGGGAAAATCTTAGAGCTTTGGAGCAAAACATCCTAAAGTTTCGTGCTTTTGAGATGATCATGATTCTATTTTATGTTGAAGAGATAAAATTAATAGCTCTTAGAACCATTAGAGTCACAGACAAATTTAGTGACAATGAACGCTTGCAAGAAGGCACAACAAAGCTATACAAGAAGCTTTGGAAGATTCTTGTTTCAGAGAAAATTTTGACTGAAAATGAAAAATTGGATATAGAAGCGATAATTGACTACCGAAATGACATTGCTCATTCTACTCAAGAATTGGTTTTTGACTTGAATTTGGATTCATACTCAAAGAGCTTTGTTAAACTTTCTGGAGAAAAATATCAATATGGAGTTCTCAAACGATTAAAAAAATACAAAGACTTAATTTATGAGCGTTTTGCCGGCGGCTATGTATTTGAAATGAATATGAATCCCGTTCTATTTTCTCAGGCAGAAAGAACGTATTTAATTGAATTGAAACGACTCGATAAAAAAATTGTTAAATTGCTAAAGGAACGAAAAATAGAAAATAGGAAAATTGAAAATGAAATGAAATCTATTGGAAGGGAAAGAATTGAATCTCTTAAGCCTTGTCACCCCAAAAACTTTAAATCAAATGGTCAATTTACAAGCCTCGGGGAAAATTGTTTAAATTCACTTTTCTCCATGGGTTGCAGTTCCATTGTAATTAGCTATCTAATGAGAAGACCTCTTAAAACAATTAATAGAAAGAAAAAAGAATGGCTGAAAAATGCCTAACAAGCAATCAAACAGTTTATCGCGGCGTTACACTCTTTAGTCTTGACCCATACAAAGGCAAATTAAATGAACGAAGAATTTCTAAACCACCTAATAACAAACTGCCATGTAAGCCCACAGATCGAAGCAAAAAAGGATAAGATCAATCAAGAGTTAAAAGCTCATCCAGACTATATTCAAGGCATGGAATTTGAGGTTGCTTATTTTACACCTGATCGAAAGAGCAATAACCTTCATGTTTTTATTGACGAAGAGTGGAATCCTGAAACCAAAAGCAAAGCTAATAGAGTTTATGCCGAAGTGTTTAAAGCTAACGGCATTATTATAAATAGCTAAAATGAAAATTGCATGCCCAATACTTAATAGCATTAAATCAATTTTGCTTCAGCTGAAGCGGATCAATACCAAAGTTAGCTCTTTTATTGGAGAGTATAAGTGTAACAAGTCGTTCAAGCAGCAGTTAATTAGCAGGCTATAGTGCAGAAAGAGTTGAAGGGGAAGAGGAATTCAGTTACCCCTTCTATCTAGAGTCCGCTTTTGGACGTTGTGCGATGTAATTGACCTCAAACCATTTCCAATATATCCAGAGTGACTTAGTTGTGCCCAAAGCGGACTTTGATTTCTATTCTGCATAGCAAAATCAATGAATAATTAACGCACGCTAGAGTCGCCAAATTAATATACAGGAGAGAAGGTCTATGGGAGTTTTTAAAGATAACTTAAGAAACAGAAAAGTTATAGGTCCTACAAGTGTAAAATTTGATTTAAAAAAATGGGACAAACAGTGGATAAAGTTGCAGTCAGAGGACAAGGAAGATGTGGATATATATAATTCTGGAAAAATATTTTATGCGCTACTTGAAGAAATTAGGAGCGAGCTAGAACTACTCTACTCAAGAGTTCCCAGTCTTACGCGGGATGAACTAGTCAGATTATTTTTTGCGACTTCGAATAGAGATCGATCCATTCTTTCCTCCATGAATCCAGACAGCTTTACTAGCAAAGACTTAAGAACAATATCTACGAAAAATACAATCTCGGGTAACGAACTGACATTGACCGAAATATCAACGGCAGTAGTTGATGGAATAAACCTTGCGGTCAAGGCATTGCTAAACAAAGAAGATCCCATAGGAGATTTTCACGATTCACTTGATCCGATTGAATTTATGAAAGCAGAGATCTGCCTATCACAGCTTTACAGTGGATATGTAGAGCTCTGGATGGCTTTAGTTTACGGAGACTACGATTTTGTCTGTATAGATGAAACAAGAAAAATTTATGAAGTAAAACAATTAAAAACTCGTTCTGAAGAAATTTATGAAATAACACAATCACGTAGATTGAAATTAATGGAAGAGTCGATTATGGCGATATCTAGTATAGATCTAGACCTAGATATCTTTAAAAAATCTCATTTTAAATGCCTAAAAGTAGTGGGCTCAGGGAAAAAAGGAAAATAGTTTCCGGAAAATTAGGTGGAACAGATAAAGAAATACAGTTGATATTTTACTCCGCTTATATGTTAGCAATGGATATTAGAGAGAAGTTTCCTGAATACTATTTCACCGACATTATTAACGACTACAAAGTGTGCTTAGATGATGTACTAGCTGTTTTTTTACAGCTTAAAACGCTGGCGGCTTACATGTCGAGAAGGTTTCCCGAAGATGACAGTGCACGTAATGTGAAGAAATTAAACGAATTCTGCCCTGTAGTGAAAAAACAAGAGTTAATTTTAGCGATATCAAAATCATTAGATATGGATACAAGCAGAGTTTCAAATTCACTGAAATTTTTATCATTTGATGATGTAAACAGTTCAGATCTATGGTGCCACCCGATTGTTGACTTTGGAAATGGAGAAATGATCCTCCTAACCTGCGCCATTTCAGATTCAACTATGGATAGACTGATAGAACATTGGCTAATAAAAGCGCGCGAAGAAATAAAAGAAAAAGGATTCTCTTATGAGGGTTTAGTTATCGATGTAGTATCAGATGCAATTGAAACCAGTAGCGTTTTCTGTGACTACAATAAGCCAGTCAGCAAAACTTTTAAAATTAATGGTATTGAAGAAGAGATAGATTTTTTGATGAGGATTAGTGGAATAATTGTGGTCGCCGAGTGTAAGTCAGTGGTCGCAACTGACTCTTCAATTTCTTACTGGCGAACAAAAAATATTCTTCAGGATGCGGAAGATCAAGTAAAAAGAAAGTCACAATTTGTTGAATCGAATATAAATTATATATTCTCTACGTTAGGTTGGAATTATGATCCTGAACAAAAATACACGATTGTTCCCCTTATAATAACTAGCAATAAAATTCATTCAGGATTTAAGTACAACGATACATATGTCTCTGATGAGGTTTTTTTAAAGAAATATTTTAATTCAAATATAGTGCCGCTGTTAAGCGTAGGCGTGGATGATCATATTGCGTGGTTCAAATTATACGAAGATGAAAGCGAAGCCATAAAAAACTTTACTTTATACTTGGACACGCCACCTCAGTTTGGAAGAGATAAATCAAATTTTGAACATAAAACCACAAAAAATCCTTATTTCAATGAGGACTCATACAAAATAATGTATTCGCGATTAACAATGAAAGAAGTTTCTATCGAAGACATCGTTAATCATGAAAGATTTAAGTTTCCATTATTAAAATCAGATAACTTCGATCAGGTTATATCAGAAATGGATTTTATTATTTAATTTAACAGGCTTTCATAAATATTAACTAAAACTTTGGCACTTTCGGTATTTTCTTATATGAGATTTATGTTGGAAAGATAATCGTAATGCAGGTGTACAGAGCGAATGTCCGCTCTTGGCCGAAGGCGGTCTCCCGACCGCCCGCAAAAAAACCTACCCAATCCTCTTCTCACAAAACTCCTGCATTTCAATAAAAACTTCGGCAAACCACCAACACCCTGCACGAATAAATATAGGAGCGCAGCAAGCGGCGCCCCTATGTTTGATATTTAATCGCGAAATTGAATATCGTTTTTACGTCACCCGATCAGCCGGCCCTATACCGCGACTAATATTATCGCCATCATCTTTACGCAGCGACCAGAACGACAGCGATGAAATAATTGTCAGGCAACCGAGCGTAATAAATGCGTGGTGCAATGCGCTGGTAACAGCGGCGCGGTCTGATTGCGGTAAATCGCCGAGATATAAAGCTGCAATAATGGATGCGAATGCCAGCCCGAAGCTGACGGATAATTGTTGTAATGAACTGGCGATGGTGGCGGCCATGCTGGCTTGTTCGGATGACATGTCGGCATAGGCCATGGAATTCATGCTGGAATATTGCAGCGAATTAAACAAACCTTGAGCGAGGCTGATTGCGACTATCCAGCCAAGCGCAGTCTCACTATCGACAGTGGCGAATAACATAATGGTGATGCCGATCAAGAGTGTGTTGATAATTAACACTGAGCGGTAACCGAATTGTTTTAGCAGGCGGATCGAAATCACTTTCATAAACATTGCTGCCGCTGCGGCGGGCATTAGCAATAAACCGGATTGCCATGCGGGGTATCCCAACCCGACTTGATATAGCAGCGGCAATAAAAATGGCATGCCACCTAATCCAAGTCGAGTGATAAATCCGCCTGCTACGGCAACGCGAAATGTTCTGGTTTTAAATAATGAAAGTTGCAGCAGTGGATGCAGATGTTGGTGCGCATGCCAGCCATAAGCTCCCAATAGCGCGAAGGATAATGCGACTAAAATACCGGTCAATGTCGCATTCAAATAATGCTCACCGAAAATTTCCAGCACCCACGACAGCAATGCAATTCCGCAACCGAATAACACACAGCCAATAATATCCAAGGGCGGCGGATTATCGGCGCGGTAATCCGGCATATGGCGGTGAATCAACCAGAGCGCAATCACACCCACTGGCACATTCACCAAAAAAATAATTTGCCACGGCAACCAGTGCACAATGAGTCCGCCAATGGTGGGGCCAAGCAGGGGGCCAATTAGCGCAGGAATAATCACAAAATTCATCGCGGCTAATAATTCGGATTTCGGAAAAGTGCGCACTATGGCGAGCCTGCCGACGGGTAACATCATCGCGGCGCCTATGCCTTGTAAAATTCGTGCAGCAACCAGCATGGGTACATTCTGCGACAAGCTGCAGAGAATGGATGCGAGGGTGAATATACCAACGGCTGCTGCAAATACACGCCGGGTGCCGAAGCGGTCTGCCATCCAGCCGCTCACCGGAATTCCCACCGCGAGACTCAACACATAGCAGCTCACAACCGCTTTAAGGCTCAGGGGGGTGACAGAAAAACTGGCGGCGATGGCCGGCACGGCGGTGTTGAGGATGGTCGCGTTCAAATGTTCCATGAACAGTGCGATCGCTACTAACCAGGGCAGATAACGTTTTACGACTGCGATGTCTACCGAACGCTTGACCAAATTTTCCACCGGATGTTGTGTAGCAAAATGCAGGGATATTGAAACGTAAAGAATATCTGCCTGTGTGAGACATCTGTAAGTTTCGAACGGGGATTGTAATCTAGCGCGCCTACTTTTGCCGTTTGATTCCGCACAAAGTTATTGAGTTCGCCAGTAGTAGAATGCCTGGGTGATTTACCGTACGGTTCATTAATCGAGGTTGTTATAGGGTTCGCTGTGGCGAGCATTAAAATTTCATAATGGAGAATTGACATGACTACGCACGTAAAAAATAGAATTTGTCTTTGGTATGTTGATGACGCTGAAGATGCAGCCCGGTTTTACGCCGAAACATTTCCTGATTCTTCCGTCGGTGCGGTACTTCGTGCACCGGGTGATTATCCCTCGGGAAAACAAGGCGATGTATTAACGGTGGAATTTACGGTAATGGGAATTCCATGCCTGGGTCTTAATGGTGGCGATACTTTCAAGCACAGTGAGGCGTTTTCGTTTCAAGTCGCAACGGCTGACCAGGCTGAAACCGATCGCTATTGGAACGCGATTGTCGATAACGGCGGCGCAGAGAGCGAGTGTGGATGGTGCAAGGATAAGTGGGGTTTGTCATGGCAGATTACGCCGGTGGTGCTCAGCCAAGGTATAGCTGATCCGGACCCAGCGGTCGCCAAACGTGTTTTTAATGCAATGATGCAAATGAAAAAAATCGATGTTGCCAGAATTGAGGCGGCGTTGCGTGGGTAAAAACAACAACCTGACCCGTCGAACATTTTTACATTCCTGTCCTATACTTCCCCTGTCTTTCATGCGGAATAACAAGAATGAAATATGACATTGTCGTCATTGGGGCGGGGATTCAGGGGGCTGGTGTTGCACAGGCGGCAGCCGCTGCTGGCTATTCGGTTTTGGTGGTGGAGCAAACGGCGCCGGCAGCAGGTACATCGAGTAAATCGTCCAAATTAATTCACGGTGGTTTGCGTTATTTGGAGACGGCGCAATTCGGGCTGGTGCGCGAGAGTTTACGCGAGCGGGCGTTATTGTTGCGTTTGGCGCCGGAGCTGGTGAAGTTGCGCCCTTTGCATATTCCTGTTTATCAGGATTCAACCCGCTCGGCATTGACGATCCGCACTGGGCTTAGCCTTTATGCTTTGCTCGCAGGTTTGCATAAAGAGTCGCTGTTTACCCAATTGGGTAGAGACGAATGGAAAACCTTGACGGGGTTGCGCCAGGATAATCTCAAAGCCGTATTCCGCTATTACGAAGCCCAGACAGATGATGCCGCGCTGACCCGTTCAGTCTTGCAATCGGCTGTGGTATTGGGTGCTGATTTGTTGATGCCTGCGCGGTTTGTCGGTGCAGAGCGCAATGGCCAGTGCTGTAAAGTCGAAATAGAAACTGCCACCGGTCATGAGTCAATCAGCTGCCGGGTATTGGTCAATTGCGCGGGTCCTTGGGCGGGTGAGGTGTTGGCGCGCATCAAGCCCGCATTGGTATCGCCATCAATCGAGTTGGTACAGGGCAGCCATTTATTGCTGCCGCCAGTGTTGGACCAGTATTTTTACCTGGAGGCACCGCAGGATAAACGCGCCGTCTTTGTACTCCCTTGGGAGGGGCGGTTGCTGGTGGGTACTACTGAACGGGTGTTTACCGGTGCGCCGGAGCGGGCAGTTTGTTCACCGGACGAGCGTGACTATCTCCTTGCAACCCTCCGCCATTATTTCCCACAACTTGCTCTTCCTGTGTCAGGTGCGATTGAAACCTTTGCTGGCCTGCGTGTACTGCCCAAGAGTGATAAAAATGCGTTTGCGCGCCCGCGCGAGGTGATGTTTGCCGTGGATAATGAAACCCAACCGCGTGTGCTATCCGTTATGGGGGGTAAGTTAACGACCTATCGCGCTACTGCGCAGACAGCATTGGAGCGGCTCGCGCCTTCTTTACCCACCAAAGAGCGTCGCGCCGATACCGCGCTGGTAAGTTTGATTCCTGTCCATTGAATGCGCGATTCGGCTGGTTATTGATATAGTTGGCGCGGCAATAAGTTTTTCTCCGATGGCGTTGGTATCCCAGCCGCACTGCCGCTAAAATGGCGCCCGTTTTACCTCGTACTCTTTCAGGCTATTGCCTTTCCTGGCCAGCGGTCTCCGCTAAGGAATTCTTGTGAACTTTACCGGCGCGCATATTCTCTCCATCAAACAATTTGAACGTGCTGATATCCAGCGCATTTTTGACGTGGCCGATGCCATGGAACCCTATGCCCTGCGCCGCAAGGTGACGCGGGTATTGGAGGGGGCGATCCTGGGCAATATGTTTTTTGAGCCGAGCACGCGTACGCGGGTGAGTTTCGGTTCGGCGTTTAACCTGCTGGGCGGCAATGTGCGCGAGACCACCGGGTTTGAAAGTTCGTCGCTCACCAAAGGTGAATCCCTGTTTGATACCGCGCGCGTGCTCTCGGGTTATAGCGATGTCATTTGTATGCGCCACCCTCAAGCGGGATCGGTGGCTGAATTTGCTGAAGGCAGCCGCGTCCCTGTCATTAATGGCGGCGATGGTGCCAACGAACATCCGACCCAGGCGCTGTTGGATTTGTACACCATCCGCAAAGAATTGCGCTCCAAAAATCGCACAATTGATAATTTGCGTATCGCCATGATCGGTGATTTAAAACATGGCCGCACTGTGCACTCGCTGTGCAAACTCCTGTGTGTGTTTAGCAATATCAGCGTGACCCTGGTATCGCCCAAAGAATTGGCGATGCCGGAATACATTGTGGAAGATCTGCGCGCTGCAGGCCACCATGTGACGGTTACCGATGAGCTGCACTCCAGCATTAGCAATATCGATATCGCATACTCCACCCGTATTCAGGAGGAGCGCTTTGCGAGCAAGGAAGAGGCAGATCAATATCGCGGCCGCTTCCGCTTGAACCAATCGATCTACACCCAATACTGCGAACCTAATACAGTGATTATGCATCCACTGCCGCGCGATTCGCGCGCCGATGCCAATGAGTTGGATAACGATTTGAATGCAAACCCCAACCTCGCGATTTTCCGCCAAACCGATAACGGCGTATTAGTGCGCATGGCGTTATTTGCGCTGGTGTTGGACGTGGCGGATCAGGTAGATAAATTTTCGCGCGAGGTGAATTGGTATAATTCATTGCGCTCGAATTGATTGCGTTCGAATTGATTGTTAAGCAAGTTTATTTGTCTTCAATAAAAAATCCGCTTGTGGCGACACAAGCGGATTTTTTTATATCAGGGAATATTTTTTAAAAACGGAATGGAAAATTAGTCAGTGAATAACCTGGATAATTTTATTTAACAGTGCAGGAGCGCTCAGGCTTTTATCAAAACTGTTAGCTATGCCGAGTTTTTTGCCGATTTCCACATCGCTGCTATTGGACGAGCTGCTGACCAACGCGATTGAAATAGCTGCCGTTTTGGGTGTGCGGGCCAGTATTTTGCATAACTCCATTCCCGCTTCAGTGTTGGCGATATTGGTGCCGAGTAAAATTAAATCCGGGTGCAAATCTACCGCTAGCTCCAAACATTCTTTTTGCGATTCAGCTGTCAATAAATTGAAATGTGGTTGCAGGTGCGCGCTAAAGTGACGCAGCAATTCCTGGTCGGTATCGGCCAACAATAACGTCTTGTGGGTGGCAACTTCATCAATCCAACTGCGGTTGCGCCCCGCACGTTTTGCTTTGTAGAGCGCACGGTCGGCATTTTTAATTAATTCTTCCAAATCATGGCCGGTAGTCCGCAAACAGGTAGCGCCACCGATGCTGGCTGTTACATAGGTGCTGGAGGGCGAAACGTCATGGCGGATCTGGATATTTTCCAAGGCCTCGCTAATTGCCTGTGCAACGCGCATAGCACCTTTGGCATCGGTCTCGGGCAATAGCACAATAAATTCTTCACCGCCGTAGCGCCCTAAAATATCCGAGCTGCGGTGCAAACAACTTTTTATCGCGTGAGTTACTTTTTTCAAACAGGCATCACCAGCAGGGTGGCCGTAGTGATCGTTGAATAATTTGAAATGATCGACGTCAATCATCAGCGCGCTAATGGGTTGTTGGTGGCGTTTGGCCAGCGCCCACTGCTGCTGCGCCAATTCATTAAATGTGCGGCGATTATAAATTTGGGTGAGGCTATCGAGTTGGCTCAACGCCTCCAATTCAGCGTTGAGTTGGTTGAGCTGGTCGCGCATTTCGGCAATGCGTTCCATTGCGCGAATTTTCGCCTTGATGATCATAAAACTGACAGGCTTGATTAAATAATCGTCGCCACCAGCTTCAATTCCTTCGCGATAATTTTCATCTTCATTTAAGCCGGTGACAAAAATAATAGGAATCCAGTGACCGGCGAGCCATTCGCGAATCAAGCGTGTGGTTTCAAAACCGTTCAAGCCCGGCATTTCTACATCCATGATGATCATATCAACTGGCGTATTTTCAAGCAGTTGCAGGGCTTCTTCACCGCTGCGGGCAATCAAAGGTTCGTGGCCTGCATCAATAATATAATTGCGCATGGCAAAGCGGAGAGTGGCACTATCTTCAACCAGAAGAATTTTCATAGTCTTGCTTAAAAGGCGCTGTATTCAGGGAGACAAAATGAGTGTAGTCGTTTTTATTACTTTTGTAGTTTATGACCTGCCGCGCAGTGTAAGCAGCGAATGTCGATGAGTCGAATGGATAGCGAGACGAATGGCGAATTTTTGTCCATATCGGTGGTTGTATCACAGTTCCTTACGATGCGAGTCGGCTTTATGTCTGGTGGTCTACATAAAGCCATTTACCCAAGATCTTTTTGAATTGTGACACTTCGTGGTGTTGATGCATTTTCCCTTGCTGACGGAATAAGGCAATAAATTCCACTATGCCAGTATCATCATTTGTGCCGCCTTGTTGGGTCCCAAGAATTTGCAGGCCCAGCCAATCGCAACTTTCAGCCCAGGCGAGGATATCGTCCTTACTGGAACGCAGCCGCTGTTCGGGGCTCCATGTGTCCCACAAGTAATCAATTGCCAATAGCGCGTGGGCGCTGTAGCGCGAGCGCATCAGTTGCTCAGCGGTGAGGGGGTTGTTGGAGCCATTGATAAAGGGCAAACAGCAGTCGCGCAAGGGTTTTTGAGTGCCGCAGGGGCAGAGTGTGTCGGGGGCGGATAAAAGCGGTTTTGGTGGCATTTTGCGGCTCTTTTCGGTATTTTGTGCGCCTATTTTCGCTGGGTTGGCGGTATAAGCCAAGCCTGTAGCGCCATTTCAAGTCGACAAACCTGCCTGCAGTTTTGTGCCAGACTTAACGTCTATGTTTGACCTTCGAGTGATGACCTCCCGCTATGAATGAATTTGATGATATCCGTCCTTACCGCGACGATGAAGTCCGTCCAACAATCGATCGCATGCTGGCTGATCCGGAATTAACCGATGCGGTAACCCGCCTTAAGTTTCCGGGACTCCATGGCTGGTTGGGATGGCTACTAAAACCGCTGGTGCGCATGAAACTTGCGCAACAATTGGCGGGCATCAATGATGTCAAAGGTTTTCAAAGTGTGGTTGAAAAATACATGGCGGGCATGATCAATACCCGCGTCAAATCGCTCACCGTTTCCGGTTTGGAGAAACTCGACAAACACACGTCCTATTTATTTATTAGCAATCATCGCGATATCGCTATGGACCCTGCATTTGTGAATTGGGTTTTATATCACAACGATTGCAATACTCTGCGCATTGCGATTGGCGACAATTTGCTGACCAAACCGTTTGTGTCAGATTTAATGCGCTTGAACAAAAGCTTTATCGTCAATCGCTCCGCTAAAGCACCGCGTGAAAAATTAAAAGCGGCTAAATATTTGTCGAGCTACATCTACCATTCGATTTGCAATGAGCACTCCAGCATCTGGATTGCACAGCGTGAAGGCCGCGCCAAAGACGGTTGCGACAAAACCAATTCTGCAGTGTTGGGCATGATTGCGCTTAACAAACCGAAAACCGAAGAGCTGGCTGATTACATTAGAAAATTGCGCATAGTCCCGGTCTCTATATCCTATGAGCTGGACCCCTGTGATGCCGCCAAGGCGCGCGAACTTTATTTGCAGCGCACCGAAGGCAGTTACCAAAAAGAAGAGCACGAAGATGTCAAAAGTATTGCAATGGGCATTGCCGGCAATAAAGGCAATGTGCATTTAGCCTTTGGTGATGTGCTCGATGGCAATTACGCGGATGCCGATGAATTGGTAGCTGCGCTGGATCATCAGATCCTCGGCAACTATGTACTGCATGCGACTAATTGTATTGCGTATGAGATGCTTCATGGAAAAGTCCCTGCCGTAAATTACGGTGCAAACAATATTCCCTATGATCCTGCGCAAGTTATTACAGAAAAAATGGAATTTGATGTACGTATGAAAGCCATTCCTGGAGATCAGCGAAATATCGCATTGGCAATTTATGCCAACTCTGTGGTGAGTAAAATCGCTAATGCTGACTGATGCGCTCAAAAAACAAATTCAAGGTGCTTATAGCCAGTTTTTGGAAAACAAGGGCTTAAAATCCCGCTACGGCCAAAAATTGATGATTGCCGAAATTGCCAAAACCCTTGGCAGTATCGAATTGGATGACGAAAATCACCGTGAAATTGTTGAGGGTGCGGGCGGCCTGCGTACTGGCGGGCATATCTGTGTTGTAGAAGCGGGGACGGGCACAGGTAAAACCATCGCCTATTTGTTGCCCGCTATTGTCATGGCGAAAGCCTTGGGAAAAAAACTGGTCGTCTCTACGGCAACTGTTGCACTACAAGAGCAAATTGTTAATAAAGATTTACCCGAATTGCATCGCAATAGCGGCTTGTCATTTTCGTTTACGCTGGCCAAAGGCCGCGGACGCTATCTGTGTTTGAGTAAACTTGACAATGTTATTGCTGAATATGAAAGCGGTATTAATCCCACGCGTGCGCTTTATGAGGACGAATTTCCGAGCGTATCAGCACAGGGCATTAAACTGTATCAGTCGATGATGGATGCGTTGGCAGGCAATAAATGGACAGGTGAACGCGACACCTGGCCGCAAGCGCTGGAACAAAACGAATGGCAGATTATTACCACTGATCATCGCCAGTGCACGGGGCGCCGCTGTTCAAATGTATCGGCGTGCAGTTTTTTTAAAGCGCGCGATTCTATGCATTCCGTCGATTGTATTGTCACCAATCACGATTTGGTGCTTGCCGATTTGGCGCTCGGTGGCGGTGCGATTTTGCCCGCACCGGAAGATACCATTTATGTCTTCGATGAAGGTCACCATCTTCCACAAAAAGCACTCAATCACTTTGCGCACCACAGCCGCATGATCTCTACCAGCAAGTGGTTGGATCAGTGCAACAAATCCCTCGGTGCTATGCTCGGTGTTATCAGTGGTGCTGGTAATGTGGATCGCTACGGTGAGCAACTACCTGCCGCATTGATCGATTGCAAGCAGCGTCTCGACCAGCTTTATCCAGTATTTGAACAGCTCGCGCAGTCTATCGCGTTTGATGATCGCCAATCCCATTATCGTTTTAACAATGGTGTCGTACCCCAGGATTTATTAATTCCCTGTGTAGAGTTATACAAAGGCTTTGATCGCTTGAGCGAGCTGCTCAAAAAAATGTGCGACGAATTAAATGAGGCAATGGAAGATGCGCATTGCCCTGTGCCCAAAATTGATTTGGAAAATCACTATCCGATACTTGGTGCCTGGCAGGCGCGTGCTGATGCCAATCGCGATTTATGGGCAAGTTTCGCCACGCCAGATACACCTTCATCTGTTCCTAAGGCTCGCTGGCTAACACCGGTGGATAGCAGCGGCAATATGGATCTGGAAGTCTGCTCCAGCCCCATTCTCGCGGCAAAAACGCTCGAATACAGTTTGTGGGAAAAAGCATGCGGTGTGGTAATTACCTCGGCAACCTTAACGGCTCTGGGAAATTTTTATCGTTTCCAGATGCGCGCTGGCACCCCTAATGATGCAAATTATAAAGTAGTACCCAGCCCATTTAATTTTCAGCAGGCAACGCTGGAAATTCCTGCGGCGACTGTTGAAGCCACCAATGCTGACGTGCATACCTTGGCGATTATCGACGACCTGCCGAATTTAATTGATCCGAATGCGGGCACGCTGGTGCTATTTTCATCGCGCAAACAAATGCTCGATGTATTTGAAGATATGCCGGAAGAATTGCGCGAAATTATTTTATTGCAGGGCGATAATTCCAAGCAGGAAATGTTGGTGCAACACAAGAAGCGGATTGATGACGGGCAGGGCAGTGTGTTGTTTGGTTTGGCAAGCTTTGCGGAGGGTGTGGATTTGCCCGGCAAATATTGCACGCACGTGATTATTGCCAAATTGCCATTTGCCGTGCCGGATGACCCGATTGAAGCGGCGCTATCGGAATGGATTGAGGCGCGTGGCGGCAATGCCTTTATGGAAATAACGGTGCCCGACGCGTCGCTGAAATTAATCCAGGCCTGTGGCCGTTTGCTGCGCACTGAAACCGATACGGGGAAAATCAGTTTGCTGGATCGCCGGATTATTACCAAGCGTTACGGCAAGGCGATATTAAATTCGCTGCCACCGTTTACCCATATCATCCATAAATAACAATATGAACAATATTCACATCGCCATTGCTGAAGTCTTAATTGATATCGAAAAAGAGCTGCGTGAATTGCAGCTCTGGGATGATGAAATGATTTCTGACGAAGCCTTGATGAGCGAGCAACCCTTTGCGATAGACACCATGACCTTTCCACAGTGGTTGCAGTTTATTTTTCTGCCGCGAATGTATTTTATAATCGAACAGCGACTGCAGTTGCCGGTAAATTGCGGCATAGCCCCAATGGCTGAGCAGTATTTTTCTGTGCTCAGTCTGCCTTCATTGCCGTTAATCGCGCATTTGAAAAAAATGGATACGTTATTAAGCGTGAGCTGGCAAAGTAAATAAAAGGGCGCTGTAAATAAGAAGGCTGCTATAAAAAAGGGCGCAATAAATCGCGCCCTTACACCTTACATTCACAAAAACTACTCAATGTAACTTGCAATACTCGGGCATGAGCACACCAAATTCCGGTCCCCATACACATTATCGATACGGTTTACCGTTGGCCATACCTTGTGGTTTTTCAACCAAGGCGCTGGGCGACCTGCCACTTCGCGCGAGTAAGCGCGTGTCCAATTTTCTTCCAGTACATCATCTTGTGTGTGCGGTGCATTATGCAATGCGCTGGCTTCTGCGGCAATTTCACCGTTGATCACTTGCTCGATTTCGTTGCGGATTATCAGCATGGCTTCAATGAATTTATCCAATTCGATTTTGGATTCAGATTCAGTTGGCTCGATCATCAATGTGCCCGCGACGGGAAATGACATTGTCGGTGCGTGGAAGCCGAAATCCATTAAACGTTTGGCGATATCTTCTTCGCTGATGCCACTGGCTTCTTTTAATGGACGCAAATCCAGTAAGCATTCGTGCGCAACGAAACCGTTGGTGCCTTTGTACAAAATCGGATAAGCAGCTTCCAATTTTTTCGCTACATAGTTTGCATTGAGCATCGCGAATTCAGTGGCCTGGCGCATACCAACCGCGCCCATCATTTTGATGTACATCCAACTGATAGGCAGAATACTGGCAGAGCCCCAAGGTGCGGCAGAGATAGTACCGTTGCTGACATCAGTACCTGGAACCGCTTGTACCGGGTGCGCGGCAAGGAAGGGTTCCAAATGTTTGCCAACGCCAATTGGCCCCATGCCTGGGCCGCCACCGCCGTGTGGGATACAGAAAGTTTTATGCAAATTCAAATGCGATACGTCGCCGCCGAATTTTCCTGGCGCAGCAACGCCTACAAGTGCGTTCATGTTGGCACCGTCGATATATACCTGGCCGCCGATAGCATGGATCATATCGCAGAGTTGCGTGATGCCTTCTTCAAACACGCCGTGCGTAGATGGGTAGGTCACCATGATGCAGGCAATTTGATTATTGTAAGTGGCGATTTTCTCAGCGAGGTCCGCAAGATCGACATTGCCTTTGTTATCGCAGGCGACCACTATTACTTTGTAACTTACCATTTGCGCTGATGCGGGATTGGTACCGTGCGCTGATGCGGGGATCAAGCAAATATCGCGTTGGGTTTCGCCTTTGCTTTCAAAATATTTTTTGATCGCCACGAGGCCTGCGTATTCGCCTTGTGAACCGGCGTTGGGTTGCAGGCTGATAGCATCGTAGCCGGTACAGGCTTTGAGCATTTCTTGCAGTTCTTCAAATAATGCTTTGTAACCTTCGGCTTGATCGATGGGTGCGAACGGATGCAGTTTGCCAAATTCCGGCCAGGTGACGGGAATCATCTCAGCAGTTGCATTTAATTTCATAGTGCAAGAGCCGAGTGGAATCATCGCGTTATTGAGCGCGATATCTCTTGATTCCAGACGCTTTAAATAGCGCAGCATTTCAGTTTCGCTGTGATAGGTGTTGAATATCGGATGCGACAATACCGCATCGCTGCGCAACAAATCAGCTGGGATTGCGTTGTTGGCGGTGATATTTTTTCCTGCGAGCACTTGTTCGTCGAATGACGTCAGTTCAATTCCGGTTACGCCAAACACAGCGAGTAAAGCTTCCACGTCAGCAGCAGAAGTCGTTTCATTCAGGCTGATACCCAAGGAATCGCTGCCCACCAAACGTAAATTAATTTCTGCATTTAATGCGGCTTGATAAATCGCTTTTTGATTGTCGCCAACATTGACAGTAATAGTGTCGAAGAACTGGTTGTTGGTAATGCCGAAACCTTTGGCTTTTAATGCCGCAGCGGCAATCGCGGTTAAACGATGGATGCGGTTAGCGATACGTTTCAATCCGTCGGGGCCGTGGTAAATCGCGTAGAACACGCTCATTACTGCGAGCAATACTTGCGAGGTACAAATATTGGAGTTGGCCTTTTCGCGGCGGATGTGTTGCTCGCGGGTTTGCATCGCCATACGCAGTGCTTGTTTACCGCGTGTATCAATAGATACACCAATAATGCGGCCGGGAGCGGAGCGCTTGTAAGCGTCACGGAAAGCGAAGAAACCGGCGTGTGGACCGCCAAAGCCCATAGGTACACCGAAGCGTTGGCTGGTGCCGACGACGACGTCAGCACCCATGGCGCCGGGTGATTTGAGCAGCATTAGTGCCATCAAATCCGATGCCACCGTCACCAATGCATTGTTGTTGTGAGCGGTTTCAATCAATGCGGTTAAATCGCGCACCTGACCGCTGGAGCCGGGGTAGGAGAGAAGGGCACCGAAGTAGTCGCCATTGGCCAGTTCATCTGCCTTGGCAACAAATACTTCAAAGCCAAAATGTTCGGCGCGGGTTTTTACTACAGCGATGGTTTGCGGGTGGGTGTCGGCATCTACAAAAAACACGTCTGAGCGGCTTTTTTTGTTTTGACGCTTACACATCGCCATGGCTTCCGCTGCGGCAGTGCCTTCATCTAATACCGAGGCGTTGGCCATTTCCATGCCGGTCAGGTCGATGATCATTTGCTGATAATTAAGCAATGCCTCTAAACGACCTTGGGCAATTTCTGGCTGGTAGGGGGTGTAAGCGGTATACCAACCGGGGTTTTCCAAGACGTTGCGCAGCACGACCAGCGGCACGTGTGTATCGTGATAGCCCATGCCGATGTAATTTTTGAAGATCTTGTTTTTGCTGGCGATAGCCTTCAATTGCGCTAAGGCATCAGCTTCGCTGACGGCATTGCCCAGATTCAGTTCGTTTTTCAGGCGGATGTTGTCCGGTACGGTTTTGTCGATCAGCTCATTGACTGAGCGGACGCCCAGGGTTGCCAGCATAGCGGCAGTTTGTTGGGCGTCCGGGCCGATATGACGATTTACAAACTCATCCTGATTGGCCAATAAGGACAGGGAAGCTGAACGAAAATCAACTGACATAGAAACTCTCTGTGTAAGGAAATCAAACAATAAAGAAGGGAGAGGGATGAGGCTGGAGGGTGCCTGCTTAAAAAGGCGGCAATGGTATCAATTTGGTGCTTTTCGGGCAATCGAGCAGTGACCTAATCGCGGTTTGGGGGGCTGTTTTTGTTTCTGCTGTCCACTTTCAAAGGGTTTTAAGGGAACAAGAAGGTAACAGCCGAATCTTAGGCCTGCTATGATTCAGCTCCGCTCTAATGCGCACTCATAATAACTTTGTATTTATAGGCCTATGTATCACGATTTTTTCGGGCTCAAAGAACCCGCCTTTTCCATCGCCGTGAACCCGCGCTACCTCTTTATGAGTGACCAGCATCGGGAGGCCTTGGCGCATCTTTTATATGGCATCCAGAATGGTGGTTTTGTGATGCTCACTGGCGAGGTGGGGACGGGTAAGACGACTATCATTCGCTGCTTGCTGGAACAGCTACCGCCTAACACCGATATGGCGATCATCCTCAACCCGATGGGTAGCGCGCCGGAATTGCTCTCAACAATTTGCGATGAGTTGGGCGTAGGTTATATCGCCGATGAGTTGACGGTGAAAAATTTGACCGATGCGCTCAACCAATTCCTGCTGGATAACCATCGCAAAGGGCGCAAAACGGTTTTATTAATCGATGAAGCGCAATTATTAAAAGTGCCGGTGCTGGAGCAGATCCGGTTGCTGACCAATCTTGAAACGACCACCGAAAAATTATTGCAGATTATGTTGGTCGGCCAGCCAGAATTAAAAAAATTATTGGCGCGCCCGGCGCTGCGGCAATTATCCCAGCGGATCACCGCACGTTTCCATCTTGAGGCCTTGAGCCTGCCCGAAACCAAAGCCTATATTGCCCACAGGTTAAAAATTGCGGGGCTGCCTGATCATCAGCGGCCATTTAGCGATGCGATGGTCAAAAGAATTCACGCATTTAGCGGAGGTGTTCCGCGTTTGATTAATGTGATCAGCGAGCGATTATTGTTGGGAGCCTATGCGCAAAATCATCACCACATTGATAAGCAGATTTTTGCAGCAGCGGTGAAAGAAGTTGCAGGTACTACAACGCTGGAAGAAGAAAAACTGGCGACGACTCGCACCTCATGGCATGCGCTATTTGTGGTGGTGGTGATTGGTATTATGGTAGCGGTTTGGTTTCTGGTTCCGGATGAGGCGCCTTTGCCGGTTGCACCAGCGGTAGCGCAGACAGCGAGCAGTGAGCTTTTAGCACACAGCTCGTCTGCGGTTTCTCAATCAAGCGCAGCGCGGCAATTGGCTTCCGGCTCGTTGAGCGAATTGCGCAGCCAGCCAAAATCGCCGCTAATACCAGTAGTAGTTGCTATGGCTACCCGGGATTTGGTTGCAGCACAATTAGCATTGTTTAACCACGTGGGAATTGCAGCAGGCGATAAAAAAAATCCGTGTCTAGTCGTGACTGATGCGGGATATGTGTGCGAAAAAATCCACATTACTTCCTGGGATGAATTGAAAGATATTAATCGCCCTGGATTGATAACGCTCGCGACTCCGGACAAAAAATGGGTTTACGCGTTGATGATTGGTTTGAGTGAAAACCATGCACTGCTGATGGCAAATGGAGTGCAAAAAATTGTGCCATGGAGTGAAGTTGCCAATGTGTGGAATGGTGACTTGTTGTATGTTTGGTCGCGGCCAAAGGGTTTTGAAAATAGTTTGCAGATGGGTGATAAAAGCGATCTGGTGACATGGGTTGCTGAGCAGTTTGCCAAACTCGATCAACAACCTGCACCGCTGACGCGCCAATTTTTTACCGAGCGGTTACAAAAGCGTGTAGAACTTTTTCAATCGACACACAATATTCTTCCTGACGGTATTATCAATGCGCAGACCTTGCGCCGGTTAAACGAAGTGTTGGGGTTGGACAAACCTCTTGTAGAATTGGATGAGCAAAAATTACTTGCTCCGATAAAGACGGAAGGGCTGTAGTGGTATGTCATTAATATTAGATGCCCTGAATCGCGCAGAGCACGAGCGTAAAAATCAAAACGCAGTGCCGGATCTCAATACCCTTCATCGCCCGCAGGAGTTAAATACTGCCCCAAATACGCGTCGAACCTTGTGGTGGGCAATAGGTGTGGTTCTAGCGTTGATGGCGATTATTATTACGCTGGTTGTACTGCTGCGCCAGGAGTCGGTAGTACAATTAGCGGCAACAAATTCTGCTCCTGCGCAACAATCCCCTGCGGTCGTATCCCCCAATCCTGTTGTTGTTCAAACAGCACCGTCTGGTGAACCAGCTACTGCATTTTCCGCAACTGCAATTCCTGTTGTAGAAACGACCCCTGAAGTTACCACTCCGAATGCAGATGTTAATCAACTCTATGCTGCAAAAGATACCGAGCCCGCTGCGGCAACTGATGCAGGTGTCAACGAACTTTATGCAGCGGAAGCGGCCACGGCGGCAGCCTCGGAAACGATTGTCGATCCTTTCAATCCTACAGGTGATGCTGCCGTTGCAACTGCTTCAATTCAGGAGCAGGCGCCGCCACGCACTTTTGATAGCATCAAAAATATTCCTGATTTTAACGCGCTGCCTTGGAATATGCGGCAGCAGATTCCCACGATTTCTTACGCGCGGCATAACTATCTTGCCAACGGTGTTAGCAGCGTAGTGATTAATAATCAGACGTCGGGGGTGGGCAATATTATTGGTACGGGGCAGTTTATTGTGCAGGAGATTTTTGTAGATGGTGTGATTCTAAAACACGGTAATGCAGTGTTTAAATTGCGCGCGCTCAATGGTTGGATCAATATGTAATTTTGCCTGCTGGTGCAATGAAAAAGTCCTATTAAATTATGGGTAAAAAAAGGAGCACACAGCTCCTTTTTTCTTAATACAAAATTATTTACGATTAGGAAGCCATTTTAGTTTGCAAGTAATTTTGGATACCGACCTTATCGATCAACGATAGTTGCGTCTCCAGCCAATCCACATGCTCCTCTTCGGATTCAAGAATACTTTTCAGTAAATCGCGACTGACAAAATCGCGTACACTTTCACAGACTATAATGCCGTCGCGTAAATCGGGAATCGCTTTCATTTCAAGTTTTAAATCGGACTTGAGCATTTCCAGTGTATCTTCCCCGATATGTAATTTGCCCAGGTCTTGTAAGTTGGGGAGACCCTCCAGAAACAAGATGCGCTCAACTAAGGCATCGGCATGTTTCATTTCATCAATTGATTCATGGTACTCATGGTCGGCCAGTTCTTTGAGGCCCCAATCTTTGTACATGCGCGAGTGCAGGAAATATTGGTTAATGGCAACCAGTTCATTCCCCAGAACTTTGTTTAATACGGCTATGACTTTCGGATCGCCTTTCATGGAGTTCTCCTTAATGATGCGATAAAAACAATAGGAGAGTCTGGTCGCCGAAGGCGGCTATGTCAAGCGTGAGAGCTTGCTAAGTATTTGATGGGGAAGGAAAATATACTAAAAATGGTAATGATTTAGATTCTGTTTAATTTCATTCAACGGTTTAGGCAACCGCATAGAACTGCGGCAAGCCATTAATAATTGGGGTGTCGTTTAATACTTCATCGAGTATTTCGCGTGTCATTACCGAACATTTACCGCATTGGCTGGCAACGCCTAAGGCTTTACGTAATTGTCCAAGCGAGCTTGCGCCATCATCTATAGCCGCTTTTATTTGACGATCAGTAATACCTTTGCAAATACAGACGTACATAGAGCTTTTCCGGATTGTTACTTTGGATGCGATCAAATCACCTACAAATAAACTCTAATGCTAATGAGAATTTGTGTCAATAAATTATGGGAAATTATCTCGTTTGACAGGAGTTTAGATTCGCACTTATAACTGAGTGACTGGTTGATTAATAATGTGCCAGCGAATCCGTCATAGCCTTAGTTTTGGCGGCGCCATATACAAAATCAATATGACACCCTTCGATCCCTGTGTATGATAGCGACGCACTATCGATAAATATCAGCCGATCAATAACTGGCCATAAATTATTCATACAATTTGAATAAACTCATGGCCGCTAACGCGGGTATTTATTCCACCAGTTAACCTATCAATCATCAGGAGTATCGTTATGGGCGTATTAGTAGGTAAAAAAGCACCGGATTTCACCGCATCGGCTGTATTGGCTAACGGTGAAATTGTGGACGGTTACAATTTTGCAACAGCGACCAAAGGTAAAAAAGCAGTCGTGTTCTTTTATCCATTGGATTTCACGTTTGTGTGTCCATCAGAGCTGTTGGCATTTGATCACCGTGTAGAAGAATTCAAAAAGCGCAATGTGGAAGTGATTGGTGTTTCTATCGATTCACAATTCACCCACAATGCATGGCGTAACACTCCAGTTAATGAAGGCGGCATTGGCCCGGTTCGTTACACTTTGGTTGCTGACATCACCCACTCAATTGCAAAAGCTTACGATGTGGAGTCAACTGATGGTGTTGCTTTCCGTGGTACTTTCATTATCGATGAAGCCGGTGTGGTGCGCTCACAAATAGTTAACGACCTACCCATCGGCCGTAATATCGATGATACCATCCGCACTGTTGACGCCTTGATTTTCCACGAGCAACACGGTGAAGTTTGCCCAGCAGGTTGGAAAGAAGGTGATGCGGGTATGGATGCATCTCCAGCGGGAGTTGCCAAATACCTGGCTGAGCATGCTGCAAAACTCTAAGTTTTACTTTCTATTGTAATTCTTGTAAAAAGCCCAGCTCTTTAGCTGGGCTTTTTATTTATTAACGGTGGAGCATTAATGGCGGCACGTGACAAGAAAATTGATCTTCATCCGAGTTGGCTTGTGCATCTTGCCGGTGAGTTTGATCAGCCGTACATGCAGCAGCTAAAGCAGTTCTTATTGCAGCAAAAGCAATCGGGAAAAGTAATATATCCCGAATCTAAAAATATCTTTAACGCGTTTAACTCCACACCACTAGATCAGGTCAAGGTTGTGATTTTGGGGCAAGATCCCTACCACGGCCCAGGTCAGGCCCATGGATTATGTTTTTCAGTGCAACCGGGCATCCAGCCACCGCCATCACTGCAGAACATGTTCAAAGAGCTGCGCCGTGATCTGGGGTTTACTATTCCTAAGCATGGTTGTCTTCAGGCTTGGGCTAATCAGGGAGTTTTATTGCTTAATGCGACTTTAACGGTAGAGCAGGCAAGGGCAGGCTCCCATCAAGGGCAAGGCTGGGAAACCTTCACTGATAAAGCCATTCAGTTGGTCAATGACCAGTGCCAGGGTGTCGTTTTTCTCCTGTGGGGCAGTTATGCGCAGAAGAAAGCTACCTTTATTGATGATCATAAGCATTTAGTGCTCCGGGCTCCGCATCCTTCACCTCTTTCTGCGCATCGTGGGTTTATTGGATGTGGCCACTTCTCTGTTACTAACCAATACCTGCAGCGTAACAACAAGGTGCCGGTAGATTGGCAGCTCTAGCGTATATCTATGATTTTTGTGTCTTTTTGACTATAAGATCGCAGTGACTTCCCTCTCATAAATTTATATGCCAAACCTCTTGCAAGTATTTGACAGCGCTGTCACATAGTAGTAGTTTTGTGCGCAACTCGGGCGAAGCATTTGCGGCTTCATCTGCCAAAGAGTCTTTTTTACACTGTTTATATGTAAAAAAATGGCCAATAACTTTTATATTTGAAAATACGTTCTAGAGTTAAGCCCAGAAAAAGATAATTAGAACGCTAAAGAATTCGCCTTCATTCTGAAAGCGAAAATGTTTGAACCTAGGCCTGCCCAGGCAGCGGTTCAAACATGTGTGTACCGGAAAACATAATTCCTGTCGATAATAAAGGAGAGCTCCATGTACAAAACAACAAGCTTTAAGAAAAAAGTGCTGACTACCGCAATTGCCTCTGCAGTTGTGGCAGGTGGCTTTAGTGGTTTGGCTTATGCGCAAGGTGATGTGGTTGAAGAAGTAACTGTTACCGGTATTCGCGCGTCGTTAGAGCGCTCAATGGATACCAAACGCAACTCCGCCGGTGTTGT